>DATCJK010000029.1:0-52632 GCA_036562855.1 Microvirga sp. | reverse complement strand
CGTTCGGTCAGGGCGTCCTCAAGGTGTGGCGCGATGGGGCTGAGCTGGTCTCCTATGCGGGCCCGCTCGGCTACAACGACCAGATCGGACCCTACTGGAAAAACGGCATCTACCGCGAAGCCTCCCCAGAAACCATGGCCGTCGCCTTCTCCGATTTCACTCTCGTCGAGGGGGCGAGCGCCGTTGCCGCCACGCGCATCCTCGGCACGGGGGAGAACGACACCCTCGTCGGCAACAGCCGCCACAACCGGATCGCCGGCTTCGGTGGCGAGGACGAGCTGCGCGCCGGGCGCGGCAACGACAGGCTCGACGGGGGCGACGGGCGTGATCAACTTATCGGCGGCACGGGGCGCGACATCTTCGTGTTCAGCACGGCCCTCAAGCCCGGACAGCCCGACTGGATCGTCGACTTCAAGCCCACAATCGACAGAATTGCTCTCGACGATGCCGTCTTCGAGGCGATCGGCCCCCTCGGTGCTCTTGACCCCAGCGTCTTCGTCGTCGGTCGCCGCGCGCAGGATCTGGAGGACCGGGTCATTCATAACCCGGACACAGGTCGGCTCGTCTACGATCCCGACGGAACGGGCCCCGCGAAGGCGATCTGTATCGCCCATTTGACCAAGGGGCTCACCGTGTCGGCGGACGACATCCTGATCATCTGACGCCGTGTCCCATTGCGCCCCGAGGCCCCTTCGTTCGAGGGGTTCCTGGGCCCCAGCACGACCTTCAAGCCCCTGCGACGTAGGGGCTTTCGAAAGCCCCTGCGACGTAGGGGCTTTCGAAAGCGGGTTGCGTCGGGCGGAGTGACCTTCTAACACTGGCCCGTTCACGAATCCGTCACTCTTTGGGGGCACCCCATGAACGTCATTCTGGCTGCCATTGCCGTCTATGCTCTCTCCATGGGCGACGCCTTCGCTTATCTCGACCCGGGCACGGGCAGCATCATCGTTCAGGGCATCATCGGCGCGATCGCCGGCGGCCTCGTGATCGGCAAGATGTACTGGTACAAGCTCAAGAACCTCTTCTCCCGCACCAAGGTGGGTGACACGGCGAAGTCCGGGCGCTGATCCGTCGATGAACGCTGCTCTTCCGGACGGAGGCTCGTTCCGCGACCCCAGCGGCCACGTCTACGAAATCGATGGGGACATCCTGCGCACGGTGACGCGCAAGGCTGCGGCCGATTACGACTTCGTGCGACAGACGGGCCTGCTCGCGGCGCTGGCCGAGCGCGGCCTTGTGATCGGCTCGGAGGAGATCGTCTCCGATGCGCTGAGCGGCGAGAACATCCACCGGGTCCTGCGCCATCCAAAGCTCGCCTTCATCTCGTATCCCTACGAGTGGTCCTTCCCGCTCCTGAAGGCCGCCGCGCTCCTCCACCTCGACATCCAGATCGAGGCCCTGGAGAAGGACGTGGTGCTCTCCGATGCGAGCGCCTACAACGTTCAATTCGTTGGTCCCAAGCCCGTCTTCATCGATGTGCTCTCCTTCCGCCGCTACACGGAGGGCGAGTTCTGGACCGGCCACCGGCAGTTCTGCGAGCAGTTCCTCAACCCGCTGCTCCTGCGCTCTGTCTTCGGCACGCCGCACAATGCTTGGTTCCGGGGCAATCTCGAAGGGATTCCGACCGCGGATTTCGCCCGCCTGCTGCCCTGGTGGAGCCGCCTCAACTTCACGCTCCAGGCGCATGTCCTGCTGCCTGCCAAGGCTCAGGCGCAGCGCATCGAGAGCGAAGGTGACCTGAAGGCCGTGCGTCAGCGGCGCCTGCCGAAGTCGAGCTACCGAAACCTCCTCATCCAGTTGCGCCAGAAGATCGAGGGCCTCGAGCCCAAGGATACGGGCCGCACGGTGTGGGGCGATTACGACCACAACCACACCTACGACTCCGCCGAGGAGCAGGCGAAGCGCCGCTTCGTGGCGGATTTCTGCGCCGCCGTGAAGCCGAACCTCCTGTGGGATATCGGCTGCAATACGGGCGAATACTCCGCGGTGGCCCTCGCCTCCGGAGCCCGGCAGGTGGTCGGCTTCGACTTCGACCAGGGCGCCCTCGAGCGGGCCTATGCCCGCGCCAGCGCCAAGGATCTGCCGCTGCTGCCGCTCTTCCAGGACGCAGCCAACCAGAGCCCAGACCAGGGCTGGAGCGCAGGCGAGCGAAAAGGCCTCGCCCAGCGAGCCAAAGCCGACGGTCTCCTGGCCCTCGCCTTCGAGCACCACCTCGCCATCGGCCGCAACGTGCCCCTCGACCGGGTCGTGGGCTGGCTCGTGGGCCACGCGCCCCGCGGCGTCGTGGAGTTCGTGCAGAAGAGCGATCCGACCGTGCAGCGCATGCTGGCGCTGCGGGAGGACATTTTCGACCAGTACGACGAAGCCACGTTCGAGGCGGCCCTTGGCGCCCGCGCTCGGATCATCCGCGCCGAGGTGGTCTCGGGCGCCGGGCGCAAGCTGTACTGGTTCGATCGGACATGAACTAGCGACCCGCTCCGCTCCCAGCATCAGCCACCGTGGCCAGCTGGGGGCAAGTGGTTCTGGGTTTTCCAGCCGCGCTCGGGCCAGCATCCGTCATCGGTCTTAGCCCCCACGGTCGAACTCGTCGAGAACGACCGCGACCTGCTCGGCGCTGGGCCCCGCTCGATGGCCTCTGGTCATAGGTCTCGCAATCGGCGAGTTCGGAGCAGGTCTCGCATGTCTGCGCGACCGTCGGACATATCGTTCGTACTGACTGCGTCTGTATCGCTCGCACCGGCGTGGATGGCCTATCGCGGTGCGCGTGAACGTCTCTGGGCTTTGACGTCCAACGGCCGGGCCTCCGACGGCATCCGATCACTCCATCTTGCCGAGTTCCGCGAGCATTTGCTCGGGGATCGCGATCTCGCTCGCCGTGCCGGTCTCGCCGACAGCGAACAGGCGAAGCGATCGTGGGCTCCGCCCTGCGAAGAGCGATCGAGGCACGAGAAAGCGGAAGCCGCTCTCGGCGACGTTTGCGCTGCCGAAGAACTGGACAAGATCAGGCCGGCGCGAACCCAGCGCACCTGCATGGATCTGCCGGCCATTGGCGAAGACAAGGATCTGCGAGGCCGGCTTCATGGCCGCCGTATCGACGGCCCAACCCTGTACCAGAACATGCCCGGGCTGTTGGGAGATCTCGTCGATGTAGCCCTTCACCACATCGGGTTGGACCGTGAGGGCGTCGTCTCCCTGAGAGACCAGGCGCGTCTCCCCGGCCCCGGCCACAACGATCTGGCGGTCGCTTTGCTCAGGCAGATTGAACCGGGTCAGGCTCACTCCGCTGCCGCTCCGGTTGATCTTGAACATCTCCAGCCGATTGCGCCCGCGCCGAAGGACGCCTTCCGGCACGACGGTGATGAAGTAGTGCGGAGAACCGGCCCAGGCAGTGGTGCGCGTCGTGACCTCGATCGTGCCATTGACGGCGATTGCCAATGACACCGGCTCCGCCGACATCGACTGCGCCCGGATCGTGCCCTGGATGAGCGCCGGCACGATTCCGGATTCAGGGCGAACATCGTTGAACAGGCCAAGTTGGTCCGACAGAACGGCCAGCGATGGGTCGTCGGTGATTGGAAGATCCGACGGCTTTCTGCCGATGAGGTCGGCATGAGCATCGATAAGCGTCATGCGGGACAGGGGTGTGCGGGACCCGAACCGCGCGATCTTCCAGGGGAGTTGCGGGTAGCTCGTGAGCTCCGCGGCGTTGTAGCGCCTCGGCTCGCCGGAGCCATCCAACGGCGGGATTTCGATGATGGGGCGGCTCGGGTAGGAGGCCGATATCATGGATGATCCATCCATGGCCCATGGCAACTCCGCGCCGAGCGCCTCCGCGATTGTCGGCATAATATCGACGCTCACGACGTTGCGGTCGCTCCGGCGCCCTTCCTTCTGGCCAGGCAGTTTAACGAAGAGCGGCACCTGCAGCAGGTCGGATGCATTGTCGTTGATCGTAGCGCCGAGGCTTCGGGTGCGCTGGCCCGGCCGGAAGGATTTACCGTGATCGGCGGTGATGATGATGAGCGATTGGTCATAGAGGCCGTTGCTCTTGAGATGCTCCATGAGCTTGCCAACGGCCGTATCAACAAAGCCGAGTTGCAGAAGGTACCGGTGATAGGCGACGCTTGGCAGAAGCTCCTCGCCGCTGAGCCAGGTGCGGTCGGGGCCAAGGCCCTCCGCATCCCCGCCCCGATACATGGCTCCGCTGGGCAGATAGGCATAGGGCGTGTGCGGCAGCAGCACGTGCAGAAAATTGAGGCTCGGCTTCTGCCCCGGCTGGATGCTCTTGATGAAGGACGACAAAAGCGGGCGACGGTCTCCCGCCATCATGCGCCTGACTGTCGCTTCGGCATTGTCCCCGCCGCGCGCCGATCCTTGCGTGCTGTTGACGGCAAAGCCGTTCCAACCCGTGTCCAGCGAGGGCAGATGCCGTGCCGCCAGGGGCTGAGGCAGCACGGTGTGCAGAAAAATCACCGCGAGATCCGACCCGAAAGTGTGCGGCTCGAAAGCTCCGTCGGCGGCAACCGAGCGGCAGACCTCCGGTGGGCACAGGCGCGTCAGCGGCTCGGAAACGTTTAGGTCGTGGGTGCGCGACAGCCAGGTGAAGAGATTGTTCGGATGACTGTCAGAGGTGGGGAGATCGTCCTGATTACGAGGCCGAAGACCCGTGAGAATGGCAGGCACGGCCCTGCGAGTTTCCCACCAGACCGTCGTGGCATTGGGAAACCACCAGCTCGTGGCCGCAAGCGCCGCGAAATTGGGAAAGCGGACCGCGTCTATCGCCTTGGTCTCATCGAGGAGCGCGCCTGCCTCAAACTCGTCGAACACAATGAAGATCACAGGAGCGGGATTGCTCATGGTCCCCGGTGCCTTTGACGTCGGGGACCCGGCCTCCTTGGAAGTCAGCAGCCCGCCAACCGGCGTTAGCGTCAGGAACAGTGCAGGGAAGACGAGGATACCCGGGCTCAAGACGGTGATGAAGCTTCGAAGAACCGGCTGCCGCTGATAGAGCGCCGCGAAGAGTAGTCCCGCAGCAGCCGCGCCAGAGATCGCGAGGAGTTCGGGAGTCGTGTTGAACCGGTTGAGCGCCTGCAGCGCGAACAATCCAGCGAGGGCGAACACGAACAGAAGATGGATCCAGCCCCGCGCCCTCCTGCTCACGAGGCCCGCGAGCCCCTCGACCGCGATGAGGATCGCGGGCACGCCGAGCGACAGCCCCGCGACGAACAGCAGAATCCCCATGGCCCCGAGCCGGTGTGCCACGAAGAACTCGGCGCCTTGGCCAAGGAGGTCGTAGATCGGCTGCGCCACGGCGAAGCCGCTCAGCACCGCGATGTGCAGGGCATCGGCCCAGAACGGGCGCCGCGGGTCGGAGACAGGGGACAAGGGCAGATTCCTCTGATGCGGCAGAGCGAGCGCGCCGGCCTGATGGGGCTCGGCGAAACAAGCCCGCCGCGTAGCGTTGCGGCGCGTTTGCGCAGCCCATCAGGGCGGCTGTCATGCAACCTTGTTGACGTCAGGCCGGTCTATCCGAAACCAAAAAGAGGGTAAAGGCAGGGGCCCTGGGACGCGACGCGGCACCGCAAGCACTTTGCCCCGGAGAACGCCGAGCGCATCTGGCAAATCCGTGTCGGGACCGCATCCGCCCGCCTCGCCGTGATGGTGGCAGGGCACCTGGACACAGATGCGTGACGAGGCGCACCCGCCGCCCGAGCATCGCGTCTGGCGCGAGCTTTCCGCCGCGCATCATGACGGGGCCGTCGAGATGGATGGCCTGAGACCATGCGGTCGTCGGCGCCTCGGGTCCCGGCAAGGGAGGTCAACGGAACCGCACGGATGGTCATGGCAACGCGCGGCGACGAACGCCAGCCCGCCCCATGACCCGCATGGCTGTCGCGCATGGTGCGAAGGAGCGTCGCGGGGCACCCGGCCCGCATGGTGGGAGCGGATGGCGAGAGCGCGCACGCGCATTGGGAGCGCCCGTATGGCAAGTGCCGGTGGGGCTGCGTTCGCACAGCGACAGCGTTCCTGCGGCCCCAGAACCTCGCCCGGCAACCGGGACCGCTCGCGGTGGCGACGCAAGAAGCGCGGCCGCCGTTAAAGGTTGACTTACCTTGCGGTCGTAGAGGGACGCACGCCGTGGCGCCACGAGGGCGCTGCCGCTGATTCGCGTTCGCTCCATGGTTGTCGCCACCATTCTCGAGGCCCTGTGGGCCTCCGCCGTCGCGAGCTTCGAGCCCTTCGGAGCGCTCGGCCTCATCTGCGGCCTCGCGGCCGGCCTCATGCCGCGCCGGGGTCTGATCCTTGCGGTCTCGGCGGCCTGCTCGGCCTTCTTCTGCGCTCATTACCTGCGGCTCGGCTCGCCCACCGGCACGGCCATGTGCCTCATCTCGGTGGCGCAGAGCCTCGCGGCCGCCAGGCTGCGGCCGGGCGCGGCGCGGCCGGGCTGGCTCCTGGCATTCTTCGGCGCCACGTCCCTCCTCGCCGCCTGGCTGATCGTCGCGACCTGGACCGGCTGGCCCTCGGCCTGCGCCGGCGCCGGCGCGCTTCTGGCGACGGTGGCGCGCCTGCACACGAACGCGCAGGCCCTGCGCCTCCTTCTCGTCGCCTGCACCTTCTGCTGGGCAGGGCACAATGCCCTCGTCGGTTCGGTCTTCGGCCTCACCTGCGATGCGCTCACCGTCGTGAGCCTCACCCTCGGGCTCTGGCGCTACCGCACGGCGCCGGTCTCCGCGCCCCGCCCGGCCCTCGCCTGAGGACCGCGCCAGCGGCGCGGAACACAACCGCTCTCGCAGTTGTTACTAGGACCCGGGCGGACCGCCCGGGGCGATCCCCTTCCCAGCCTGCCCGTGGCGCGGCCCCGATTGGCCGCGAACGGTGGCGGCTGGCCCGATGGGATCGGTGCAGCGGCGTGCCTGGGAGCCATAATCATGATCCGTGAGACAGCGGACCTCATGCAAGACACCGACATTCTGACGGGCGGAGACGCCGACCCCCGGGGCGAACCGATGCGGGTTCTCGAATCCGGGGTGTACCGGGGAGCGCATCTCTACGGCGACCTGCCCATGGTGCGGATCCAGGTGGATCTGCGCTCCCTCGAGGATTGGCCCTCGAACCGGCTGCCGGGCTTCGCCGCGCGCCTCCTCGATCTCCTGCCGGGCCTCCATCGCCACGGCTGCTCCTACAGCGAGGCCGGCGGCCTCGTGCGCCGCCTCGAGGAGGGAACGTGGATCGGCCACGTGACCGAGCATGTGGCGATCGAGCTCCAGGCGCGCATCGGCCTCGGGGTCACCCGCGGCAAGACCCGTTCGGTCAAGGGGCATCCCGGGGTCTACAACGTCATGTTCGCCTATGAGGAGGAGGATGTGGGGCTCCTGGCCGGACGCCTCGCCTTCCACCTCGTGGATTCCCTGCTGCCTCCGGGGCTCCGGGGCATCCGCGGCCTCGATCGCATCTACGAGGCCGAGCTCGATCTGGAACCCGGTCGGTTCGACCTCGACGTGGCGCTCGAGGCCCTGCGTCGCCTCCATCGCCGGCGCGCGCTCGGGCCCACCACCCTCTCGCTCGTCCAGGAGGCGCGCCGCCGCGGCATCCCGGTCCTGCGCCTTGACGATCAGAGCCTCGTCCAGCTCGGCACGGGACGTCATCAGCGGCGCATCCGCGCGAGCATCACGAGCCTCACCTCGCAGATCGCCACCGATGCCGCCGGCGACAAGGATCTCACCAAGGCGCTCCTGCGCGACGCCGGTCTGCCGGTCCCCCGCGGTGCGGTGGTCCGGGGCGCCGAGGAGGCGGTGCGCGCCGCCGAGCGGGTCGGCTACCCGGTGGTGACGAAGCCCCTCGACGGCAATCACGGGCGCGGGGTCAGCATCGGCTTGAGCAGCGCGGACGAGGTGCGGCAGGGCTACGAGGAGGCGGCGCGCCACAGCCGGCGCGTCATCGTCGAGCAGGCCTACCGGGGCCACGATCATCGCATTCTCGTGGTCAACGGCGAGCTGATCGCCGTCGCCGAGCGCGTGCCGGCCAAGGTGGTCGGCGACGGGCGCAGCACCATCATGGCTCTCGTGGACGAGGTGAACCGGGATCCGCGCCGCGGCGACGGCCATGAGAACGTGATGACCCGCATCACCGTCGACGATCACGTTCACGCCCTTCTTGCGAAGGCCGGCCTCTCCGTCGACAGCGTGCCGGAGGCCGGTCAGGTCGTGTACCTGCGCGACACCGCGAACCTTTCGACCGGGGGCACGGCTGTCGACCGCACGGACGACATCCATCCCGAGAACGCCACCATCGCGCGCCGCGCCGCCCAGGTGATCGGGCTCGACGTGGCGGGCATCGATTTCATCGCGCCGGACATCACCCGCTCGGTGCGCGAGACCGGCGGCGGCATCGTGGAGGTGAACGCGGCGCCCGGCTTCCGCATGCACCTGCAGCCCTCCGAGGGGCGGCCGCGGAACGTCGCCCGCCCGGTGCTCGACATGCTCTTCCCCCGTGAGGCGCCGACCCGCATCCCGATCTTCTCCATCACGGGCACGAACGGAAAATCCACCACCTCGCGCATGGTCGGCCGGGTTCTGCGCGCCCACGGCCTCGATGTGGGCCTCGCCTCGACGACGGGCATCTACCGCAACGACGAGCGCATCGTGGAGGCCGATGCCTCGGGTCCCTGGAGCGCTCAGGTGGTGCTGCGGGATCCGACGGTTGACGTGGCCGTGCTGGAGACCGCGCGCGGCGGCATCCTGCGCGCGGGTCTCGGCTTCGAGTTCTGCGATGTGGGTCTCGTCACCAACGTGCAGCCCGACCATCTCGGCCTCAAGGGCATCGAGACGATCGAGGACCTGGCCTGGGTGAAATCCGTGGTCGTCGAGGCCGTGCACCCGCAGGGCACGAGCGTCCTCAACGCCGATGACGAGATGACCGTGCGCATGCGCCGGCGCGCCGGCGGGCGCGTTGCATTCTTCTCGATCCGGGGCGGCGCCGACATGCCCGCATTCCTGCGCGAGCACATCGCGCAGGGCGGGCTCGCGGTGGTGCGGGAGCCGAGCGCCCGGGGCGGCGAGATCGTGATCCACGAGGACGGCGACAGCCTCCACCTCATGGCCGCCGCAGCCATCCCGGCGACCCTCGACGGCATGGCCGAGTTCAATGTGCAGAACGCCCTCGCGGCGGCGACCATGTGCCATGCCTTCGGCATCCCGCTCGCCACCATCCGCTCGGGGCTTTCCACCTTCACCACGTCCTTCGAGCAATGCCCGGGACGTCTCAACGTCTTCGACGGGCATGGCTTCCGCGTCATCCTCGACTACGCCCACAATCCCGCGGGGCTCACCGCGCTCGGCGAGCTCATCCTCAAGATGCGTCCGCGCCATGGGCGGGTGATCGGCATGGTGAACATCCCGGGCGACCGGCGGGACGAGGACATGCGGGAGATGGGCGCGCTCGCGAGCCGGTACTTCGACGAGATCGTGTTCCGGGAGGACCCCGCTCGCCGTGGGCGGCGTCCGGGCGAGATCGTCGGGCTTCTCGCCGAGGGCGCCCTCGCGACCGGATTTCCCGAGGAGCGCATCCGCCGCATCCTGGACGAGGACAAGGCGGCACATACCTGCCTCGACATGGCGCGGCCCGGGGACCTCGTGGTGCTCACGCCCACCGACGTGGAGGCCATGTGGAAGCAGGTGCTGGACTATCGCCCGGCGGACGGGCCCGTCCGCTACACGGTGGAGGTGGAGCGCAGCTTCACGGAGCGGCAGACAGGCTGAGCTGCCGTCCGCCAACCATCAGAGGGACCATCGAGGAGATCCGAAGCCCCATGTCGAACCGCCAGAAATCGGCCACCCGCGGTCCCCTCATGATCATCGGAGGCGGGGAGGATAAGGAAGGCGAGCGCGCGATCCTGAGGGAAGTCGCCAGCTTCCTCAAGGGCGGCAAGCTGGTGCTCGCCACCGTCGCATCCCACGAGCCGGAAGGGTACTTCGAATCCTACGAGCGCGGCTTCGCCGAGCTCGGCATCGGAGAGCTCGTGGAGCTCTACGTGAAGGAAAGGGCCGAGACGCTGGACCCCGAGAAGCTGCGCCTGTTCGAGGGGGCGGCCGGCGTGTTCTTCTCCGGCGGCGACCAGCTGCGGATCTCGAGCCAGATCGGCGACACGCCCGTGGAGCTGCGCATCCGCGAGATCCACGAGCGAGGCGGGCTCGTGGCCGGCACCTCGGCGGGCGCGTCGGTCATGAGCGAGACCATGCTGGTCAAGGGCACGAGCGGCGAGTCGCACCGGATCGGCGACCTGCACATGGCGCCGGGCCTCGGTCTCGTTCCCAACGCCATCATCGACCAGCATTTCGCCGAGCGGGGGCGTTTCGGCCGTCTCCTCGGGGCCGTCGCCCACAACCCGCGGGAGCTCGGCATCGGCATCGACGAGGACACGGCGCTCGTGGTGGAGGGCACGCGCGCGCGCGTGGTGGGCAGCGGCTGCGTCTACGTGGTGGACGGGTCGGGCGTCACCCATTCCAACATCGCCGAAGCGCGGCCGGAGCGGGCGCTCTCCATGTACGACGTGCGCATGCACGTGCTGGGCTCGGGCGACCGTTTCGATCTCGCAAGCCGCCGTCCCGAGGACGTTCCGGACATTCGGACGGCGTTGGCCCTCGAGGCGCAGACCGCCCCCGGCTGAACGGGCGGCCGGTCGCGTCGGGGGACGCCTCCAGCGGGACGCACGGGCGCCGGTTCGTCCGCCGTCGACCGGGTGCACGACGCATCGGATCGCGGCGCGTCTCCATGCTCAGGGCAGGGAGGCCAGCCCCTCGATGGAAAAGCCGTAGCGCGTGCGCGCCATCAGGCATTCCGGATCGCCCGGCATGCAGGCGCGGCACACGTCCGGCCGGTCCGCATAGACCGTGCAGGCGGTGGCGATCCCGATCTCGCCCTGGAGCGCCGAGCAGCGGTCGCCCTCGCAGCGCATGCCGCCGGTCGCCACGAAGGCTTCCGGCAGCCTATCGATCTGCTCGTCGGATTCGAGGGTGAAGCGCGGCCATTCGGCCGAATAGGCGCAGCAGGCCCCGCAGCTCTGGCACAGGGCGCTGGCGTCGAAGGCGGTCGGGGGTTCGGGGGCTGCGCCGGACATGGGACCGCACTGACGGATCGGCCGGTGCATGTCCAGGAAAATGCGTCCGGGGAATGAAGGCCGGGTCCGGTCGCTTCCTGTTCGCGGGCATGAGGCCGAGCCAACGGATGAAAGGGAGCGGCGGCTCGTCCCGGCCGCCGCTCGCCCGTCTTACTCGTCGTTCATGAGGGCCGACTGCATCACGTGGTCGGATTCGAAATCGCCGGGGCTGTAGCCCATGAGCTCGGCAAGCCGCACCCGGGCGCGGTTCACGCGGCTCTTGATGGTGCCGACCGCGACCCCGCAGATCGCCGCCGTGTCCTCATAGGAGAGGCCCTCGGCGCCCACGAGCAGAAGCGCCTCGCGATGGTCGGGACTCAGGCGCTCCAGAGCGGCGCGCATGTCCTGCACCTCGAGCTTGTGCACCTGGTCGGGCGCGGTCTTCAGCGTCGCCGCGTATTCGCCGTCGCTGTCCGCCACCTCGCGGGTGCGCTTGCGGTGCTCCGAGAAGAAGGAGTTGCGCAGGATGGTGAAGAGCCAGGCGTTGAGGTTCGTCCCGGCCTGGAAGCTCGAGCGCTTGTCCCAGGCACGCAGGATCGTGTCCTGCACCAGGTCGTCCGCCCGGTCCGGGTTGTTGGAGAGCGAGAGGGCGAATGCCCGCAGGTTCGGGATGGCCTTGAGGATGCCGTCCCGGAACTCGGCGGTCACGACCTCGCCGCGGGCCTTGAGCACCCGTTCCAGCTCTTCGATGAGCGCGATGAAGCGCTCCGGCAGGGGAGCCCTCGCAACGTCGTCGTAGGTGGTTTGAAGGTGCCGCCCCAAATGTTCTTGGATGTGGCGCCCAAGGACGGGCTGGCCGTCCTCGTGCGAGGCACCGGATCCGTCCTCGAAAGGCGAGGGGATTGTCACGATCATGAGATCTCTACTCGGGTGGGAAGGTCCTGGGACAACCCGAAGCGTGGCCCTTGGTTCCAGGATTGTTCTGCCTTTTGTAAGTTGTCGGTCGAAACCGAGAGGGTGGCGCCGGGCCTCTGCGGCAGCGGATTGGCGGCGGCCAGCCTCGCCGTTAAGGTGCGCCCTTCCCATCACCCCCATGGATCCCTGTCATGAGCGAAGCCCTGCCCGACCGCCTCTCCACCAATCCGAACAGCCCCTATTACGACGAAGCGCTTCTGGAGCGCGGCATCGGCATCCGGTTCAACGGCGCCGAGAAGACGAATGTCGACGAGTATTGCGTCAGCGAGGGCTGGATCCGGGTTGCTGCCGGCAAGGCGAAGGACCGGGCCGGAAACCCGCTCACCATCAAGCTCCAGGGCAAGGTCGAGCCCTATCTGCGCGAGCCGGGCTGAGGGGCGGTGCCGCTCCTCCCGATCCTGCGCTACCCGCATCCGGCCCTGCGCCGGGGCGCGGAGCCCGTAACGGCCTTTGACGAGGCCACGGAGGCGCTTGCCCGGGATCTCCTGGAGACCATGCGGGCGGCGCCCGGCATCGGCATCACGGCGCCCCATTGCGGCGTGCCGTCCCGCCTCGTGGTGATCGAGCTCGACGGGGCCGTGAGCCGCTATGCCAACCCGCGGGTGGTCTGGGCCTCGCCGGAGACGGCCCGGCACCCGGAGGGCAGCGTGTCCCTGCCGGGCGTGGTGGAGGAGGTGGAGCGCCCGGCGCGGGTGCGCGTCGCCTTCCAGGACCTCGCGGGGGACCCGCAGGAGGTCGAGGCGGACGGCCTCCTTGCCGTATGCCTCCAGCACGAGATCGACCAGCTCGACGGGGTGTTCTGGCTCGACCGGCTGTCGCGATTGCGGCGCGAGCGGGTGCTCAAGCGCTACGAGAAATTGCGGCGGAGCGCAGGCGATCATTGATCGTCAGGGTTGCCGGTGCGACGCGCTGGCCACCCTTGCGATCTCTGGTCCTCGTCACGTCTTGAACTATCTCAGGACCTCAATTCAATATCGGCCGGTAGGCGGGGCGGCAGCCCAGCCGAGACGGCAAGCTGAGTTCCATGCATCGAAGCAGAGACAACGACGGGGCCGACCGCCCCGAGGAGCGCCTGAGGGACCCGGATATCCAAGGAGAGGGCGGACAGAGCGTCGGCACGCCTGCTGCCGGCGAGCTTCCGGGTGCCTCCTACAACCCGACCGGCGGGACGGGCGTGCACCACTGGCAGGAAGCCCGGATCACGCGGCCGGGCCTCGACGATCGCAGCAACGTATTCTTCGCCGCGATCGAGATGACCCGGATGCCGATGATCCTCACGGATCCCAATCAGCCGGACAATCCGGTCGCCTTCGCGAACCGAGCTTTCCAGGATCTGACGGGCTATACGGAGGATGAGATCCTCGGGCGCAACTGCCGCTTCCTGCAGGGGGCGCAGACGGACCGGGAAACCGTGCGCGAATTGCGCGAGGCTGTGGCGGCGCAGCGCGCGGTTTCCGTCGAGATCCTCAACTACAAGCGCGACGGCACCCCCTTCTGGAACGCCTGCTTCATCGGCCCGGTCTTCGACCAGGATGGCAAGCTCCTCTACTTCTTCGCCTCGCAGCTCGACGTGACCCGCCGGCGCACTTCGGAGGCTGCCTTCCGTCAGGCCCAGAAAATGGAGAGCATCGGTCAGCTCACCGCAGGTCTCGCGCACGATTTCAACAATCTGCTGCAGGTCGTCTCGGGCAGCGTCGAGCTGGCGCTCTCGCGCACGGACGACGAGAGCCTGCGCCGGCCGCTCGAGAACGCGGCCCGAGCCGCCGAGCGGGGCGCGAAGCTCACGAAGCAGCTTCTGGCCTTCGCCCGCAAGACGCGCCTCGATCCCAAGCCCACGAACCTCAACAGCCTCATCGTTGCGTTCGGCGAGATGCTGGAAAATTCCGTGGGGCCGCAGATCGACATGCAGTTCAACCTGCGGCCGCGGATTCCGGCGGCGCTCATCGATCCGGTCCATCTCGAGATGGCCGTGCTCAACGTGCTCATCAATGCGCGCGACGCCATGCCGAACGGCGGCACGATCACGATCGGCACGTCGAAGGTTCACCTCAACGGCGATGCGGCGGCCCTTCACCTGCCGTCAGGCGATTACGTGGTGCTCACCATCGCCGACGAGGGCGAGGGCATGCTGCCCCATGTGAGGGAGCGGGCGACGGAGCCCTTCTTCACCACGAAGGCGCAGGGTCGCGGCACGGGGCTCGGGCTCGCCATGGTGCATGGCTTCGTCCAGCAATCCCTGGGGCGTCTCGAGATCGACAGCGAGCGCGGGCGCGGCACCACCATCCGGATGCTGTTCCCGGTCGCCGACGAGCGGCCCGCCGAGGTGCCCCAAAACCTGCGGAGCCAAGAGCCAGCGGAGCCCCGGGGGCAGGCCGAGACGATCCTGGTCGTGGAGGACAGCGCCGACGTGCTCGAACTGGCCCGCGACCACCTCGTGAGCCTCGGCTACACGGTGCTCACGGCGCGCGACGCCGACGAGGCGCTCGGCGTCTTCGCGCAGGTCGGGGGGCGCATCGATCTCCTGTTCACGGATCTGGTGATGCCCGGCAGCATGAACGGCCTCGCCCTCGCCGACGCCATCGGCGAGCAATCGCCGCAAACCGGCATTCTGCTCACCACGGGCTACAACGAGGATCTTCTCGTCGAAGGGCCAAGCCGGGTCGGAGCCGATATTCTCGGCAAGCCCTACCGCCGCTCGGAGCTTGCGGATCGCGTGCGCGCGGCGCTGAACGCGCGGGGGCGCGCCGAGGAGGCCAAGGGCGGCGGCCGCACCTATCGCGGGCCGCGCCACGAGGGATAGGCGGGAGCGGAATCGCCCCCGCCCCGCCGGGTCAGCCGCGCGTCCGGAACAGGTGCAGGCTGAAGAGACCGTCCGGATCGAGCCAGCAGCGCACGCGCTCCCAGCCGCCTTCCGCCGCCATGGCCTGGAAGCTGTCAGGATCGTACTTGTAGGATGCGTCCGTGAAGATGCTCTCGCCCGCCGAGAGGCGGATCGTCTCCCCGGCGACCTGGTAGGCCGCGTCGCGCTGGGCCACCAGATGAGCCTCGACCCGCGGCGGATCCTGCGGCAGGCGCACCTCGTGGCGGAAATTGGCGAGGTCGAAATCCGCGCCGAGCTCCCGGTTCAGATGGGTCAGCATGTTCTTGTGCAGGGCCGCCATCAGCCCCTCCGCCTCGCCATAGGCCCGCTGCAGGGAGGCGGCGTCCCGGTTCGGGTCCGTTCCAACGAGGAACCAGGAGGCGCCGAGCGTCGCGCGCACCCGCCGGAAGAACGCCACCACCCCGTCCGGCGAGAAGTTGCCCATGGTGGATCCCGGAAAGAACCCGACCACGGGGCCATCGCCAAGGGCTACCGGCAGCCGGAGCGCCTGCGTGTAATCCGCATAGACGGGCAGAACGTCGAGGGCGGGGTAGTCCCTCACGATGGGTTCGATGGCGGTGGCGAGGTAGTCGCGGGAGATGTCGATCGCCACATAGCGGCGCGGCGCGGCGAGGGCATCGAGCAGGATGCGGATCTTGCGGGTGGCGCCGCTGCCGTATTCGACGACAGTCGCCCGCGGGCCGACCAGCTCCGCCACCTCGGCGGCTTGCGCTTCGAGCATCGCCACCTCCCGCCGGGTCGGGTAGTAGTCCTGTGTGCGGCAGATGCGGTCGAAGAGGTCCGAGCCGGTCTCGTCCCAGAGATACTTGCCCGGCAGCGCCTTTTGGGGACGTGCCAGCCCTTGCAGAACCTCCGCGGCGATCTGCGAACGGGCGATGGGCAGGGACGATTGGACGGCGGCGGACATGGAGCGCTCCTGAACATGAGGATCGGAGCGACAACGGCCAAGCCGGAAAAAGGATGCAGCGGCGGAGCGACGCAAAAGGTCGAAGGCGCCCGGCCCTTGAAATCAGTCCCGCGCCATCCCCCTCCGGGCGGAGGGACCTTCAGGCTCGTGTCACCGCCCGATCCGCGCGCAGGGCGGCGACCTCCTGGCGCAGGGCGGCCAGTTCCTCCAGGATCCGCTCGTCCGTGCCCGCCGCATGGGTGAGCTTGGGAGCGTCGGCGGCGGTCTCCGCGTCGAGCGCGCTCACGACCACGCCGATGAAGAGGTTCAGCACCATGAAGGTGGAGACCAGGATGAACACGACGAAGAAGAGCCAGGCATAGGGGTGGTCCGCCATGAGCGGCTTCACGATGCCGGCCGACCAATCGTCGAAGGTCATGACCTGGAACAGGGTGTAGGCGGTATCGCCGAGGCTGCCAAAGAGCTCGGGCGAGGTGCCGCCGAAGAGCTTCGCGCCCATCACCGAGAACACGTAGAAGATGAGCCCCAGAAGCAGCAGGATCGAGCCCATGCCCGGCAGGGCGCTCACGAGCCCGCCCACCACGCGCCGTAGCGAGGGCACGACGGAGATGATGCGGAGCACCCGCAGGATCCGGAGCGCCCGCAGCACCGACAGGGAGCCCGTCGCCGGCACGAGGGCGACGCCGATCACCGCAAGGTCGAACAGGCTCCAGGGGTCGCGAAGGAAGTTCAGGCGGTGCACGGCCATGCGGGCGAGGAGCTCGACCACGAACACCGCGAGGATCGCCTGATCGAGAGCCCGCAGGAGCGGCCCGAAGTTCGCCATCATGTCCCGGCTCGTCTCCAGGCCGAGGGTGACGGCGTTGAGCACGATGAGGCCGAGGATCACCCGTTCGGTGCGCGGATCGGCGAGCAGGCGGGCAAGGGCGTTCATCGATTCGGGGAACCTGGTGACGGCAACGGCTTGCAGATCGGGGGTGCGCCTCCTGCTGTCAAGATTGGGATCGTTCCGTCGTCAGCCTGACGCTGCGATCGATGGAGCCGCCGCTCAGAACGCGTAGCGCACGCCGCAATAGGGCATGCGCTGCGCGAGCAGCGCCTGGAAGCGGTCGAGCCATTGCCGCTTCCAGGCCGCCCGGTAGCGCAGGTTCAGCTGGCCGCCCTCTGAGCGCTTCGTCTCCTGGGTCTGGGGCGTCCACAGATAGTCCTCGGCCTTCGGGTGCCAGCGCATGTTGACCTCGTGCAGGCCCGCATTGTGCGTGAGGAAGATGATCTCCGCCTTCAGCTGCGCCTTGGCCTGGGGCGAGATCCGCTCGTCCACCTGGTCGAACAGGCGGCCCCAATCCTCCTCCCAGCCCGGATAGACGATCACCGGCGAGAAGTTCACGTGCACCTCGTAGCCAGCGCGCACGCAATCGTCGATGGCGGCGATGCGGTCCGCGATGCTGGAGGTGCGCACATCCACCACCTTCGCGATGGCATCCGGCATCAGCGAGAAGCGCAGGCGCGTCTTGCCCTGGGGGTCGTAGGCCAGGAGATCCGGGTTCACGTATTTCGTCGCGAAGGAGCCCTTGGCCGTCGGCAGGGTGCGAAAGAGCGCCACGAGATCCCGGACGTTGTCGCAGACGGATGCGTCCACCGACAGATCGCCGTTCTCGCCGATGTCGTAGACCCAGTGCTCCGCATCGATCTGGTCGGGCTGGGGCAGCTGTCCCTGCCGGGTCGCATGGCGGGCGATGGCGCGGCAGGTCTCGTCGATGTTGACGAAGATCGAGATCGGGTTCGCATAGCCCTTGCGCCGGGGCACGTAGCAATAGGCGCAGGACATGGCGCAGCCATTCGAGGTCGATGGCGCGATGAAATGGGCGCTGCGCCCGTTGGGCCGCATGGTGAGGCCCTTAATGCGCGCTGCTCAGCGCATGAATGGCGTTCAACGCGTACTTGGAAGCAAAGAACGCGAGGACAGGGCCTATGAAAGCCGCCCAGCTGAACGCATGAATGCTGCCATCAGTGCGGCCAGTCACCATCTTCGTCACCGCTGCAGCGCAAAGTGCAAGACCAGCGCCGATAATAATGGAAGCAACGAAGATGCCGCCAATGACAAGGACAGCGTGCCCCCAAAGCGGAACAGTAATGGGCGAGCTGGAGAACCAATTGTAATATGCCAATCCCGCGAGCCACCCGAAGATAACCATACGCGACGCCTTTTCATTCACACGATCAATCGTCACCGAATAATCTCCCCGGTTCGTGTGTGGAACCAGGCTGAATTAAACGTCATGGCCGAGCTTTTCAATCAAGTTTGGGTGCGAGGACTCTAGTCGCAGCACGGGCTTATGGTCGGATCTTTGGGCCGCATGGTGAGGCCCTTCTTAATGCCGAGCACCAGGGTGGCGCGCTTGATGGCGAGCCAATCCTCCGCCGAGCCCTCGTTTCCGTGAAGCTCGGGGATCTTCCAGTGCGACTCGACCGGAATCCGCTCGGCGTCCGGGTACTTCGCCAGGATCTCCCGGCCGCGGGCGTAGTCCTCGATCGCAGGCTCCAGATAGATCCGCTGGATGTCGAGAAGCTGCTTCGGCAAAGCCATGGCGGGATCCTGATCGAGAGCCTGACGGAGCCCGCGCACCGGCACGGGACGCCCTCCCATATATGGGAATCGGACCGCCATTCCGCAGGCTTGGCGGCGATGCCGTCGGCCGGGTTCGGGAGCGGCCGGCACGATGCCGCAGGCGGAACCGGCTCACCGGAGCAAGGTTGGCCTCACATGGATGCCCTCGCCCCCGAACGCCCCTGGCTTGCGGCACGGCCCGACGATTTCGCGGCTGCCCTGCCGAAGGGCGGCGGTCGCGTTCTTGTGCTCTGTCACAACGATGCGGACGGGCTGACCTCCGGCGCGGTGCTGGCGCGAGGCCTTGCCCGCGTAGGCGAGGTTCCGACGGTGCGCCTCGTCGGACGATTCGAGAGCGCATGGTCGCCCACCATCGCCGGCGAGATCCGCGCGCAGGATCCGGCGCTGCTCGTGGTGGCCGATCTCGGCGTGCGGGCCGATCCGCTCGGGGCGCCGGCGGTTCTCATCGATCACCACGTGCCGCAGGGCCTGCCGGAGGGCACGACCGTGATCTCGGGCTATGGACGCGACCCTACGCCCTCATCGAGCCTCCTGGCCTATCAGTGCCTGCGCGGCGTGACGGAGGCCGACGACCTCCTGTGGATCGCGGCGCTCGGCCTTGTCGGCGATTACAGCGAGAAGGCTCCCTTCGCCGAGCTTGCGGAAGCGCGCACCCGGCACAAGGCCAAGGTCCTGCGCGAGGCGACCTCGCTCATCAACGCGCCTCGCCGCTCCGCGACGGGGGATGCGCGCCCGGCCTTCGAACTTCTCATGAAGGCGGATGGCCCCGAGGACGTGGTGTCCGGGGCTCATCCCGAGACGGCGGTTCTGCAGGCCGCCCGCGACGAAGTGAAGGCGGAGCTCGATGCGGCGCGGCGCCTTGCGCCGCGCTTTGCAGGTCCGGTCGCGCTCATCGAGATGGACTCGCCCTGCCAGATCCATCCGCTCATCGCCCAATCCTGGACCGGACGCCTGCGCCAGCAGATCGTGATCGCCGCCAATCGTGGCTTTCGCGAAGGCCAGGTGCACTTCGCCGTCCGCTCCGCCACGGGCCGCAACCTCGTGGCCTTCCTGCGCGAGCACGCGCCGCCCGGCGCCGCCGAGAGCGGTGCCTATGGCCAGGGGCACGAGCAGGCGACCGGCGGCGCGCTGTCGACCGACGATTGGGCGACCTTCCTGGCGGGGCTCGGCTTCAAGCCGCGCTGAGGCCGCAACGCCGATCATGTCGCGCTGCGGGGCCAAGCGAGGGTGGGATCCGGAACGCGGCAGGACGAGGCGATCAGCGGCGCGGCGTGGCCCAGGGGCGAGCTTCGCGATCCCGCTCCGTGAAGGCGGCGATGGCGTCCGCCTGCGCGAGGGTGAGGTCGATATCGTCCCAGCCGTTGAGGAGCTTCAGGCGGCACACGGGATCGACCTTGAAGGCGACCGACAGGTTGCCGGCGACGATGCGCTGGTTGTCGAGGTCCACGACCGCCTCGCCCGGCTCGGCCGCAAGCCGCTCCAGGAGAGCCTCCGCGTCCGTCTCCTCCACCCGGGCGGGCAGCAGGCCGTTATTGACCGCGTTCGACGCGAAGATGTCGCCGAAGCTCGGCGCGATCACGCAGCGGATGCCGAAATCGACGAGCGCATAGACGGCCGCCTCCCGGGAGGAGCCGGCCCCAAAATTGCGGCGCGCCACGAGGATGCGCGCGCCCGCGGCGCCCGGATGGTTCAGGGGGAAGTCGGGCCTGACGGCGCCGTCGCTCCCAAAGCGCATGTCGTGGAGGAGGTAGCTCCCGTAGCCCTCCGACCGCGAGCGCTTCATGAAACGCGCCGGGATGAGCTGGTCCGTATCGATATTGGCGACCGGCAGGCCGCAGGCGGGGGCGGAGAGCGTGCGGAACGGCTCCATCAGATGCGTCCCTTCAGAAGGTCGCGAACATCGGTCAGATGCCCCGTGACGGCGGCGGCCGCGGCCATGGCGGGGGACATCAGGTGCGTGCGCGAGCCTGGACCCTGTCGGCCCTTGAAGTTCCGGTTCGTGGTGGAGGCGCAGCGCTCCCCGGGTTTGACGAGATCGCCGTTCATGCCGACGCACATGGAGCAGCCGGATTCCACCCATTCGAGCCCCGCCTCGCGAAAGACCCGATCGAGGCCCTCCTCCTCGGCCTGGCGCTTCACGAGGGAGGAGCCCGGCGAGACGAGGCCCGGCACCTTGGCCTGTCGCCCGGCCAGGACCGCCGCCGCGGCGCGAAGATCCTCGATGCGACTGTTGGTGCAAGACCCGATGAACACCCGGTCGACCCGGATCGCGCTGAGGTCCTGCCCCGGCTTGAGATCCATATAGGCGAGCGCGTCGCGGATCTGCGCCGCCTTAGCCGGGTCCTCCACGTGGGCCGGGTCCGGAACCTGGCCGCCTATGGGCAGGGCATCCTCCGGGCTCACGCCCCAGGTGACGATGGGCGCGATGTCGTGCGCGCTCAAGGAGACCTCCCGGTCGAAGACCGCGTCCTCGTCGGTGGGAAGGCGCCGCCAATCCTCCACGGCACGAGCGAAGGCGTCGCCTTGTGGCGCGAAGGGCCGTCCATCGAGATAGCGGAAGGTGGTCTCGTCCGGCGCCACCATCCCGCAGCGGGCTCCCGCTTCGATGGAGAGATTGCACAGGGTGAGGCGCCCCTCCATGGAGAGGCCGGTGACGGCGGAGCCCGCATATTCCACCGCGTGGCCCTGCGCCCCATCGGCGCCGATGCGGGCGATGACCGAGAGCGCGATGTCCTTGGCGCCGACGCCCGGCACCAGCCGTCCATCGATACGGATGCGCATGCGCAGCGGCTTTCGCTGCCAGAGGGTCTGGGTCAGCAGCACATGCGCGACCTCGGAGGCGCCGATGCCAAAGCCCCAGGCCCCGAAGGCGCCATGGGTGGAGGTATGCGAATCGCCGCACACCATGAGCAGCCCCGGAAGGGTGAGGCCCTGCTCGGGGCCCACCACATGCACGATGCCCTGGCGGGGATCGTCGAGGCCGAAGAGCAGCACCTCGTTGTCGGCCGTGTTGTCCCGCAGCTGGTCGACCATGGAGCGGATCGACGGATCGGCGATGGCGCCCCCGCGCCGGGTCGGCACGTAATGATCGGCAATGCCGAAGGTGAGGTCGGGCCGCGACACGCGGGCCCCGCGCTCCTTCAGCTTGTTGAAGGCGTGGAACGAGCCCTCGTGCACGAAATGCCGATCCACCCACAGGAGCGTCTGGCCGTCGTCGCGCGTGACGATGGCGTGGCTGTCCCAGAGCTTGTCGAACAGGGTTCTGGGCGTTGGCAGCGGCATCGAGCTCTCCCGTGGAACGTCGTTGCGGACTCCGGATGTGAGGCTTGCCCGATTATTCTCCAGACGACCGCTTGACGCAAGGGAGTTGTCTTATATCCTAGACAGGTAGCTGTCCTTTCCGTCAGGCATCAGGGCAGCCGACCCCATCGCGAGGGCTTCCCTTGGACGGCAGCGTCGAACCCCTGAAGGCCCGTCGGCTCTATCTTCTCCTGCGGGAGCGGATCGTGAGCGGCGAGCTTGCGCCGGGCGCGCGGCTCCCGGGCGAGCCCACGCTCGCCGCCGAGCAGGGCGTGTCCCGGGTCACGGTCCGCAAGGCTCTCGACACCCTCGCCGCGGAAGGTCTCATCGATCGGCGCCCCGGTTCCGGCACCTTCGTCCGCGAGGTCGCGGCGGTGCGCCCCATTGTGGCGGATCTGTCGAACGTTCTCTCCCATCTCGTGCAGATGGGGCGCCAGACCGGTGTGCGGCTCCTCTCGTTCTCCTACGCGGCTCCGCCGGAGGCCGTCGCCGAGGCCCTGCGGCTCGAACCGGGCGAGCGGACGCAGCGCTCCGTGCGCGTGCGCCTCATCGACGGGGCGCCGTTCTCCTACCTCACAACCCATGTGCCCGAGCGCATCGGCCTTACCTATTCGGAGGCGGATCTCGCGGCGACGCCACTGCTGACGCTGCTCGAACGCTCCGGCATCGTCGCCGAGCGCGCGAGCCAGACCATCGGCGCGACGCTCGCCGGGCCTGAGGTGGCCGAAGCGCTCGGCCTCGAGATCGGCTCGCCGCTTCTCGCCATGACCCGCGTCGTGAGCGACCGCTCCGGGCGCGGGGTCGAGCATCTCCACGCCCTCTACCGTCCGGACCGCTATTCCTTCCACATGGACCTCGTGCGCACCGGCGCCGCAGGTGAGCGCCAGTGGAATCCGCTTCCCAACGGCGCGTCCGGCGAAGCGTCCGGCGCCGATCCCCGTTTCAACGCCCCCACCAAGGGGGCGTCCCACAAGAGGCCGAAGAGTCTCGCCGCAAACTCCCGCTCCGAGCGGGCCCACCAGAGGAGAGTGATCCCATGACCCTGTTCGTGCGTCCGACCCGCCGAGCCGTCCTTCAAGGCGGCGTGGCTTCCGCCGCCATCCTCGGCGCCCCCGCCATCCTGCGCGCCCAGCCCGCCGCCGTGAAGATCGGCATCCTGCAGCCCGTCACCGGGGCGCTTGCCCAGGACGGCGAGTTCGGCCGCATGGGCGCCGAGATGGCGATCAACGAGATCAACGCCGCCGGCGGCATCAAGTCCATGGGCGGCGCGAAGCTGCAGATGGTGTTCGGCGACGCGCGCTCGAACCCCGAGGCCGGCACCCAGGAGGTCGAGAGGCTGAATGCCGAGGGCGTCTCGGCCATCGTCGGCGGCTTCGCGAGCCCGATCTGCCTTGCGGCCTCCCAGGCCGCCTCGCGGTACGATCTGCCCTACATCGTGGATGTGGGCGTCTCCGACCAGATCGTGCAGCGCGGCCTCAAGAACACCTTCCGCTTCGCGCCGGGCTTCGGCATGGTCACGAGCGTCGCCCTCGACAACCTGGTGAAGCTCAACGACGGCGCCGGAAAGCCGGCCAGGACCGTGGTGCTCGTCCATGAGGACGGTCTGTTCGGCTCGGGCCTCGCCAAGCTCATGCAGGCGGAACTGCCCAAGCGCGGCTTCGAGGTGCTGGAGACCATCGCGCATCCGACGCCCGCCCGCGACATGTCGAACGTGGCGCTCCGCATCCGCTCGCTCAACCCGGATCTCGTGATCCCCTCGAGCTATTACGGCGAGTTCGTGCTGCTCGCCCGCACCATGCAGCAGCAGCGCATCCGGCCGAAGGGCATCTACGCCGTGCTCAACGGCGCGGCCTCGAACTACCGCTTCGTGAAGGAATTCCCGGAAGCCGCCGCCAACGTGATGGACTGCAATCACTGGTACGATCCGCGCAACGCCAAGGCCCAGGAGCTGAAGAAGCAGGCCGAGGCGCAAGGCAAGGTCTTCGCCTACAACGTGCCGCTCAACTATTCCTGCGTGAAGCTCGTGGCGGATGCCATCGAGCGGGCGGGCTCCGGCGACCGCGCGAAGATCATCGAAGCCCTCAACGCCTCGACCTTCAAGGACCACATCATGCCCTACGGCACGACGCGGTTCGAGAACGGCCAGAACATGGGCGCCGCGCCCGTGAACCTTCAGGTGCAGGGCAACGACATCAAGGTGATCTTCCCCGAGGCCTTCGCGGACGGAAAGCCCGTCTTCCCGGCCACCGCGTAACGGTCAACCTCGCCCCGGGCGCCTGCCGCCCGGGGCCTTTCGGATCCCCGCCGATGTACTCGCCCGCCATTGTCGCCGAAGCCATGGTGAACGGCCTCATGACCGGCGCCGTCTATGCGCTCATCGCCCTCGGGCTGACGCTCGTCTACGGCGTGCTGCACATCATCAATTTCGCCCATGGGGCGCTCCTCACCGCGGCCATGTTCGCGGTCTGGGGCGTGCATGTGGGAATCGGGCTCGATCCCTATCTGGCCATACCGGTCCTGACGCCGCTCTTCTTCGCGCTCGGCTATGGGGTGCAGCGCTTCGTCATCGGGCCGGCGAGCCACGGGGACGACAGCAACATCCTCCTCGTGACGCTCGGCCTGTCCATCGCCATCGAGAACGCGCTGCTCGCCAGCTTCCGGTCGGATACGCGCACGCTCAACACGGAATACGGGTTCCAGGTGGTGGAGATCGGACCGCTGCTGCTCTCGCAGCCCCGTCTCATCGGCTTCGGCGCCGCCGTGCTCGTGACGATCCTCCTCTGGCTGGTTCTCTCCCGCACCGATACGGGCCGCGCCATCCGGGCGGTCGCCAAGGAGAAGCTCGGGGCGAGCCTCGTCGGCATCGACGTCGCCCATGTCTATGCGGTCACCTTCGGGCTCGGCTGCGCCTGCCTTGCGGTCGCGGCCTGCCTCCTCATGCCGACCTTCTACGTGAACCCGCGCGTCGGCAACGCCTTCGTCCTCGTCGCCTTCACCATCGTGGTGCTCGGGGGCATGGGCTCGATCCCCGGGGCGCTCCTCGGCGGCCTCTTCATCGGCGTCGTCGAGAGCCTGTGCGGCCTCTATCTCGGCGATTCCCTCGGCCAGATCGGCATCTTCCTCATCTTCATCCTGGTGCTGCTCGTGCGACCGACCGGCCTGTTCGGAGCCAAGGCATGACAGCCCGCGATCTTGTCTCCATCGCGGTCGTCGTCGGCCTCCTGGCGCTGATCCCGCTTTTCGTCACCGCCAACACGGTGCTGAACTTCCTGGTCTTCACCCTCGTGATCGCCCTGGCGGCTCAAGGGTGGAATCTGCTCGGCGGGTTCGGCGGCCAGTTCTCCTTCGGCCACGCGGCCTTCTTCGGCACGGGGGCCTATGCGACCGCGCTCCTCCAGGCTCGCCTTGGGGTGAATGCATGGGCGGGTTTTGCGCTGGCGATCGCGGCTGGTGCCGCCATCGGGTGGCTGATCGGCTACCTCAGCTTCCGCTCGGGGCTGCGCGGCTCCTACTTCGCTCTCGTGACCCTCGCCTTCGCCGAGGTGCTGCGCATCCTCACCAATGCGACCGGGTTCACCGGCGGCGCCGCGGGCCTGCTCCTCAAGCTCGATGCCCGTCCCGAGAACTTCCAGTTCGCGAGCCGCGCCGCCTTCTTCTGGATCGCGCTCGCCCTCGTGGCGGCGGCGCTCGTGATCACCCGGGCGGTCGAGCGCTCGCGCTTCGGCGCCCAGCTCGTCGCCGTGCGGGAGAACGAGGCGGCCGCCAAGGCATTGGGCGTCGACGTCCTCGCCGTGAAGCTGAAGGCCATCACCCTGTCGGCCGCCATCACGGCCGCGGCGGGCGCCTTCTACACCCAGTATTTCCTGTATATCGACGCCACCATCGCCTACGGGACCTGGATCTCCGTCGAGGCCCTTTTGGCCCCGATCATCGGCGGGCTTGGCACCGTGTTCGGGCCGCTTCTCGGCGCCTTCACGCTCCATGGCCTCGGCGAGCTGACGAAGACCTTCGCGGGCAGCGTGCCGGGCATCGATCTCGTGATCTTCGGCGCTCTCCTCATCGTCGCCGTCGCCTTCGCGCCGGACGGTCTGCTTGGATTGCTGCGCCGGCTCGGCCTGCGCGGGCGGGCGAGGGGAGCCTGACCATGCTGAAGGTCGAGGGCATCACCAAGCGGTTCGGCGGCCTCGTTGCGGTGAGCGAAGCCTCGCTTGCCGTGGAGCCGGGCTCGATCACCGGGCTCATCGGTCCCAACGGGGCCGGTAAGACCACGCTCTTTGCGGTCATCTCCGGCTTCGAGGCGCCGACGGAGGGCCGCGTGCTCTTCGAGGGTCAGGATATCAGCCGCGACGAGCCGCATGTGCGGGCTCGCAAGGGCATCGCCCGCACCTTCCAGATCGTGCAGCCCTTCGCGGGGCTCACGGTCTGCGAGAACATCGCGGTCGGCGCCCATCTGCGCCGGGCCAAGCGCGCCGACGCCATGGCCGAGGCAGCCGCGATCGCGCTGCAGGTGGGGCTGGAGCCCGATCTCCACAAACCGGCATCGAGCCTCACGGTCGCCGGCCGCAAGCGCCTGGAACTTGCCCGGGCTCTCGCCACCGGGCCGAAGCTCCTGCTCCTCGACGAGGTGCTGGCCGGCCTCAATCCGTCCGAGATCCGCGACATCATCCCGGTGATCCGCGCCATCCGCGACCAGGGCGTCACGATCCTCATGATCGAGCACGTCATGCAGGCGGTGATGAATCTCTGCGAGCACGTCTACGTGCTGGCGCAAGGCCGGATGATCGCGGAGGGCGTGCCGGCCGCCGTGTGCGACGATCCCGCGGTCATCGAGGCCTATCTCGGCCACGGGGCGGCGGCGCGCCTGAAGGGGGAGGCGACGCATGTGTGATCCCATGCGGGCGCGCCGCTCGATCGGGGCGCAAGGGGAGGGGACGGCCGATGCTTGAGGTGAAGGACCTGCGCGCCGGCTATGGCGGGACGGAGGTCCTGCGCGGCATCCATATGAGCGTGGGCGCGGGCGAGATCGTCGCGGTGCTCGGCTCCAACGGCGTCGGCAAGACCACGCTCAACAAGGTTCTGTCCGGCGTCCTCGGCCGTCGCTCGGGGCACATCACCTTCGACGGCAAGCCGCTCGACGGCTTGGCCGCGCCCGCCATCGTGGAGGCCGGCCTCATCCACGTGCCCGAGGGGCGGAAGGTCTTCCCCAACCTCTCCGTGCGCGAGAACCTGGAACTCGGCAGCTACCGGCGCGGACGCCAGCGGCGCGCCGCCAACCTGGACAAGGTGTTCTCGATCTTTCCGCGCCTCAAGGAGCGCGTCGCCCAGTTCGCCGGCACCTTGTCCGGAGGCGAGCAGCAGATGCTCGCCATCGGGCGCGGCCTCATGGCGGAACCCAAGCTCCTCATCCTCGACGAGCCGTCGCTCGGCCTCTCGCCGCTCCTCGTCGAGGAGATGTTCGCCCTCATCCGCCGCCTCAACGGGGAGGGGCTTCCGATCATGCTCGTGGAGCAGAACGTGATGCAGTCCCTCGAACTCGCGAGCCGGGCCTACATCCTGGAGAACGGCCGCTTCGCCCTGTCCGGCCCTGCCGCGGAGGTGAGGGCCAATCCCGAGCTCAAGCGCGCCTACCTTGGCATGTGAGGAGACGAGCATGCCCAGATTCGATCCATTGCCATCACAATCATCGTGGAATTGCAGAGGTCCGTCATGAGCCTCAAGGAACGCCTGTCCCGCGACGGCGCCGTCCTCGCCCCCGGCGTCTTCGACCCGCTCACCGCCTCCATCGCCACGGAGGCGGGGTTCGAAGCCCTCTACCTGTCCGGCGCCGCCATCGCCTATACCCGGCTCGGACGCCCCGATATCGGCCTCGTCTCCATGAGCGAGGTCGCCGAGACCATCGCGCTGGTGCGAGACCGGGTCGCGACGCCCCTCATCGTCGATGCGGATACCGGCTACGGCAACGCCCTCAACGTGCAGCGCACCGTGCGGGTCTTCGAGCGGGCCGGCGCGAGCGCCATCCAGATCGAGGACCAGACCTTCCCCAAGCGCTGCGGCCACTTGCAGGACAAGGGCATCGTTCCGGTCACCGAGATGGTGGGCAAGGTGCGGGCCGCCGTGGATGCGCGGGCGAATGAGCAGACCCTCATCATCGCCCGCACGGACGCGGTGGCGGTCGAGGGGTTCGAGGCGGCCGTCGAGCGGGCGCGGCTCTATGCGGAGGCGGGGGCCGACGTGCTCTTCGTGGAGGCGCCGAAATCCCGTGACCAGCTCTCCGCCGTCGCCGGCGCCCTCGGCAATGTGAGGCCCCTCGTCGCCAATATGGTGGAGGGCGGCGAGACGCCGATCTCCTCCGCTGACGATCTCGGCGGGCTCGGCTTCCGAATCGTGATCTTCCCGGGCGGCATCGTGCGGGCTCTCGCGCGGACGGCGCAGGATTACTATCGCTCGCTGCGCCAGCACGGCACCAACGAGCCGTTCCGCGACCGCATGTTCGATTTCGGCGCTCTCAACCAGCTCATCGGCACCCCGGCGATGCTGGCGCTCGGCGAGCGCTACGAGAGCGACAAGGAGGCGGCGGAATGAGGTCCCCCCATGCGCCGATCCTCGAAGGCCGTCCGATGACCGCACCCGTTCTCCTCACAAAGCCGGCTCCGCAGGAGCGGCCGGCCCTGCGCCGGATCGCGGAGGCTGTTCGATGACCGCGATCGATCCCGTCACCCTGGCCGTGCTGAAAGGCCGTCTCGAGCAGATCGCCGACGAGATGGATGCGACGCTCTATCGCTCCGCCTTCAACCCGATCATCGCGGAGGCCCGTGACGCCTGCCATGGGCTCTACCATGCCGAGACGGGCGCCACCCTGGTTCAGGGCACCAAGGGCCTGCCGATCTTCGTCGGCGCCATGGCCTTCGCCGTGAAGGCGGTGATCGACAAGGTGGCGCGGGACGGCGGCCTCGAGCCCGGGGACACGTTCCTCTTCAACGACCCCTATGACGGGGGCACCCACCTCAACGATTTTCGCCTCGTGCGCCCGATCTTCCGCGACGGCGAGCTCTTCTGCTGGCTCGCCTCGGTCGGCCACTGGCTCGATATTGGCGGCAACGTGCCGGGCGGCTTCAACGCCCGGGCGACGGAGAGCTTCCAGGAGGGCGTGCGCATCCCGCCCGTGAAGCTGTTCACCAAGGGCGTGATGAACCCGGACATCGTGGCGATCCTGCAGGCCAATTCCCGGGTGCCCATGTCGAATTTCGGCGATCTCAACGGGCAGCTCAACGCGCTCGATCTCGGCGAGCGGCGCCTGCGCCAGCTTCTCGACGAGGTGGGCGATGCAACGGTCGCGGCGGCGTTCGACGCCTTTTCCGAGCGCGCCGAGGCCCTGATGCGGACCGCCATCGCCGCCTTGCCCGACGGCACCTACAGCTTCGAGGATTACCTCGACAACGACGGCATCACCGACGAGCGCCTCACCATCGCCCTCGACCTCACCGTCGCGGGCGACCGCATGACGCTCGACTTCTCCCGCTCGTCGAAGCCCTGCGCCGGCCCGCTCAACATCGCCTATTCGACGGCGGCCGCCTGCTGCTACGTCGCCCTGAAGCACGTCTTCACGGACGTGCCGGCCAATGCCGGGTGTCTGAGGCCCATCACCTTCGTGATCCCGGAGACGACGCTGCTCGGCGTGAAGGCGCCGAAGCCCGTGGGCGGCTATACGGAAACGATCCTGCGCGTGATCGGCGTCGTGTTCGGCGCGCTCGCCAAGGCCGATCCGGCGCGGGCGACCGCCGCGCCCTTTGGCACCATCAACGCCCTGTCGCTCGCCGGCCACCGGGCCGATGGCAGCCGCTGGGTGATGTTCTCCTTCTTCGGCGGCGGGCTCGGCGGCAACCCGGAGACGGACGGGCTCAACCACGCCAACAACCCGATCTCCATGGCGACGATCCCGCCGGCCGAGATCCTGGAGGCGGCCTATCCGGTCATGTTCACCCAATGGGCCCTGCGGCCCGATTCCGCCGGAATGGGCGCCCATCGGGGCGGGTTCGGCGCGGTCTACGAGGTCGAGGCGCTCACCGACGCGGATGTGTTTCTGCTGGGCGAGCGCGGGCGGTTCGCGCCCTTCGGGGTTGCGGGCGGCGGCTCCGGCGCGCTCAACCGTTTCGTCTGGCACGAGAACGGGGAGGAGCGCACGCCGCCCATGGCGTCCAAGATCGCCGACCTGAAGATCCGCGCCGGCGAGCGCGTGCGACTCGAAACGCCGGGCGGCGGCGGCTGGGGCGATCCGCGAGAGCGCCCGCCCGCCGAGGTCGCGCGGGACGTGCGCCTCGGCTTCGTCGCGGCGGAGGCCGCGGCCCGGGATTACGGAGTCGTGGTCTCCCAGGACGGCCATGTGGACGAGGCGGGCACGGCGGCGCTTCGCAAGGGAGTGGCGGCATGACCTCCGGATCCATCGTCGGCGTGGATGTGGGCGGCACCTTCACGGACCTGTTCTATTTCGACGAGGCCGCGGGCCGCTTCCAGACCGCCAAGGTGCCCTCGAACCGGGGCGACGAAGCGGTCGGCTTCCTCGAAGGCCTCAAGACGTTCGGCCCCGTCGCGAACCTCTCCTCCATCGTTCACGGCACCACGGTGGGCACCAACGCGCTTCTCGAGCGCAAGGGCGCCCGCATCGGCCTCATCACGACACAGGGCTTCCGCGACGTGCTGGAGATGCGCCGCCGCGACCGCAAGCACACCTGGGGCCTGTGGGGCGATTTCGTGCCCGTGGTGGACCGCGACCTGCGCCTCGAGGTGAATGAGCGCACGCTCGCCGACGGCACGGTGCGGACGGCGCTCGACCCCGACGAGGTGCGCGAGGCCGCGCGCCATCTTCTGACACGGGGCGCCGAGGCTCTCGCCATCGTGTTCGTCAACGCCTATGCGAACCCGCAGAACGAGCTCAAGGCGCTCGCCGCGGCCGCCGAGGTCTGGCCCAACGGCAACGTCGCCTGCTCGGCGCAGATCCTGCCCGAGATCCGCGAGTTCGAGCGCACCTCCACGACGGCGCTCAACGCCTATCTCCAGCCGGTCGTCGGCAGCTACCTCGCCAAGCTCGACGACGCCTTGCGGAGCGAGGGCTTCACCGGCCCGTTCCACATCGTGCAGTCCAACGGCGGCGTGATGTCCACCGCCACCGCCCGGCGGCTGCCGGTCCGCACGGCCCTGTCAGGCCCGGCCGCCGGTGTCATCGCGGCCGCCGCCATCGCCAAGGCGGCCGGATTTCCGGACGTGATCACCGGGGATCTCGGCGGCACGTCCTTCGACGTGTCCATCGTGGTCGATGGCGAGACGTCGCTTGCGGCGCAGACCACCATCGATTTCGGCCTCGTCATCCGCACGCCGATGATCGAGATCACCACCATCGGCGCCGGGGGCGGCTCCATCGCCCATGTGGATGCGGGCGGGCTCCTGCAGGTCGGCCCCGAGAGCGCGGGCTCCCGTCCGGGTCCCGTCGCCTATGGGCAGGGCAACACGCGCCCGACGCTCACGGACGCCAACGTGGTGCTCGGGCGCATCAACGCGGAGCGGCCCATCGGCGGCAAGCTCCAGCGCCTCGACGTGGAGGCCGCGAGGGCCGCCATCGCGCGCCATGTGGGCGAGCCGCTGGGGCTCGATCCCATGAGCGCGGCGGAGGCCATCGTGCGGGTCGCGAATGCTAAGATGGCCGGGGCGATCCGCCTCGTCTCCATCGAGCGGGGCCATGATCCGGGGCGCTTCGCGGCCGTTCCCTTCGGCGGCGGCGGTGCGCTTCATGTGGGCGCGCTCATCAAGGATGTCGGTCTCAAGGCCGCGCTCGTGCCGCGCTATCCGGGCGTCACCTCGGCGCTCGGCTGCGTGATCGCCGATATCCGGCACGACCAGGTGCAGACCGTGAACCTGATGCTCGACGGTCTCGACGCGCCGGCCCTCGACCGCCGCATGACCGAGGAAGCCATGGCCGCACGGCAGGTGGTCGAGACGGCGGGTCTCTCCGTCGAGCGCATCGATGTGCTGTTCGAACTCGACATGCACTATCTGGGGCAGACCCACACCGTGTCCGTGCCCCTGCCGCTGACGGCCGGTCCCGAGGGCACGGGCCTCACGGAGGCGGTGGCGCGGGACGCGTTCGAGCGCGCCTACCAGACCTCCTTCAGCCGCCTCCTGCCCGGCGTTCCGGTCAAGATCGTGAACCTGCGCACGGCGGCGGTCGGCCGGCGCCCGCATTTCGATCTCCATGCCCTCGCGCCCGGCCGGGATGCGAGCGTCGAGGCGGCGCGGCTCGGGACGCGACCCGTCTGGTTCGACGGCGCCTGGCACGAGGCGACGATCTACGCGCGCCTCGACCTGCCCGTCGGCGCCGTGATCCGGGGTCCCGCGATCCTGGAACAGACCGACGCCACGACCGTGGTCGATCCCGACCTCACGGCCCGCGTGGACGACCTCGGCAACGTCATCGTCGAGAGGGCCGCCCGGTGAGCCACGCCGCCGTTCCGACCGAGCGCACCGCGCTCCTCATCGTCGATCTCCAGAACGATTTTCTCGACCCCCGAGGCGCCTATGGCCGCGCCGGCCAGGGTGCGCCGGAGATCGCGGTCCTGCCGGAGCGCGTCGCCCCCCTGGCCGATGCCCTGCGGGCCAAGGGCGGATGGATCGTCTCGACCCAGTTCACCCTCGTTCCCGCGAAAGGTGGCGAGCCCCTGATCTCGCCGCATCTCAAGAGCCTGCGGCCCTTTCTCGCCAAGGGCGATTTCGAGCCAGGCTCCTGGGGCCATCGCCTGGTCGACCGGCTTCAGCCGGCGGACCTCACGGTGGAGAAGATCGCCTATTCGGCCTTCTACATGACGCGCCTCGAATGGGTGCTGCGCAAATGCGGCATCGAGCGGCTGCTGATCGCCGGCATCGTCACCAATGGCGGCGTCGCCTCCACGGCGCGGGACGCTCATGTGCGCGACTTCGACACGACGGTGCTGGAGGATGGCTGCGCCGCCTTCTCCCGCGCCACCCATGCCACCGCCATCGACGCCCTGCGCCCCGTCTGCCGCGTGGCCCGCATCGACGAGATCCTGGCGGAGCTTCAGGCCGCATGAGCGTCCTTCCGGCCGAGGGTGCGGCGTTCGACATCGACATGCCCGTCGTGATCGTGGGCGCGGGAGCGGCCGGCCTCGTGGCCGCTCTTGCCGCCCGCGAGGCCGGAGCCGACGTGCTGCTCCTCGAGCGCGATCCGCTGCCCCGCGGCTCGACGGCGCTCTCCGCGGGGCTCATCCCGGCCGCCGGCACCCGCTGGCAGCGGGAGGCCGGCATCGTGGATGCGCCGGCAACCTTTGCGGCCGACATCCTGCGCAAGGCCGATAACGAGCCGGACCCCGCCATCGTCGGCGTCCTGGCCCGGGAGGCGGCGCCGACCCTCGAATGGCTCGCGGAGGGGCACGGACTGCCCTTCTCGGTCGTCGACAACTTCCTCTATCCCGGCCATTCCGCCATGCGCATGCACGGGCTGCCGACCCGCTCCGGCGCCGAGCTTGTGGACCGGCTGCGGGAGGCCGCCACGGACGCCGGCGCGGAACTCATCTGCGAGGCCCATGTGACGGCTCTGTTTGCTGAGGAGGGCGTCGTGAGGGGCCTTGCCGTGACGCGCCCCGACGGCGCGACGGAGCGGATCGGCTGCGGGGCGTTGGTGCTCGCCTGCAACGGCTATGGCGGCAACCCTGATCTCGTGCGCCGGCACGTTCCCGATCTCGCCGATGCGCTCTATTTCGGCCATCCCGGCAACCAGGGCGACGCGCTGCTCTGGGGCGAGGCCCTCGGAGCCGCGGCGGGGCACCTCTCGGGGCACCAGGGCCACGGCTCGGTCGCCCATCCGCACGGCATCCTGATCACCTGGGCCACCATGACGGAGGGCGGGTTTCAGGTGAACCGGAACGGGCAGCGCTTCTCGAACGAGCTGAAGGGCTATTCCGAGCAGGCCGCCGAGGTTGTGCGCCAGCCGGACGGCATCGCGTTCTCGATCTTCGACCGACGCATCGCGGGCATTGCCCGGCAGTTCGAGGATTTCCGCCAGGCGGAGGCCCTGGGCGCCATCCTGACGGCGGAGACCCCGGACGCCCTCGCCGGGCGCCTCGGCGTGCCCACCGATGCACTGGCCGCCACGCTCCGCGAGGTGGATGAGTTGAAGCGGGCCGGCGGCACGGACCGGTTCGGCCGCAGCTTCGCCGGCTCGAAGCCCCTGGAGCCGCCGTTCTGCGCCGTGCAGGTCACGGGAGCGCTTTTCCACACACAGGGCGGGCTTCTCGTCGACGAGGCCGCGCAGGTGCGGCGCGCGGGGGGCGGCCTCCTGCCCAACGTCTGGGCCGCGGGCGGCGCCGCCTGTGGGGTCTCGGGCTCGAAGGCCTCGGGCTATCTTTCCGGCAATGGGCTGCTCACGGCCGTGGTGCTCGGCCGCCTCGCGGGCCGCTCGGCGGCTCTCCGGGCCTGAGACCGGGTCCGATGGCCCGGTGCGCCTCTGTCGTGCTACGCCCTGATCGATGACCCGTTCCGTCCCGCTCTCCCTCGCCGCCCTCGATCACCTGCCCGCCGCCGTGGAGCGCCCGACCTACGAGCGATCCGCCCTGCGGGCCGGGATCCTGCATGTGGGGGTCGGCAACTTCCACCGGGCCCATCAGGCGGTCTATCTCGACGATCTCTTCCGCTGTGGCCGTGACCACGACTGGGCGATCCTGGGGGCCGGAATCCGGCCCGGCGACCGGGCCATGCGGCAGGCCCTCGAGGCGCAGGATTGGCTCACCACCGTGGTGGAGCTGGAGCCCGGGCAAAACCGGGCGCGTGTCACCGGCGCCATGACGGGCTTCCTGCCCGTGGGCGAGGATGCGGCAGGGCTCGTCGCGGCGCTCGACGATCCGGCGCTGCGCATCGTCGCGCTCACCATCACGGAGGGTGGCTATTGCCTCGATCCCTCCACCGGCCGGTTCGACCCGGAGCATCCGGACATCGTTCACGATGCGCGAAACCACTGGCGCCCGCGCACGGCCTTCGGCGCCATCGTCGGCGCCCTGCGGCGGCGCCGGATGCAAGGCATCCAGCCCTTCACGGTGATGTCCTGCGACAACATCCCAGGCAACGGCCACGTCACGCGGGACGCGGTCGCGGGGCTCGCTTACCGGATCGACCCGGATCTCGCCGCCTTCATCGCCGGCGAGGTGGCCTTCCCGGACAGCATGGTGGACCGCATCACGCCGGCGACCACGGACCGGGAACGGGCACTGCTCGCGGAGCGCTTCGGGATCGCGGATCGCTGGCCCGTCTTCTGCGAGCCGTTCCGGCAATGGGTGCTGGAGGATCGCTTTCCCGCAGGCCGCCCGGCTCTTGAAGAGGTGGGCGTCACCTTCACGGGTGATGTCGCCGCCTATGAACTGATGAAGATCCGCATCCTCAACGGGGGTCATGCGGCAATCGCCTATCCGGCGCGCCTGCTCGGCATCCACTTCGTTCACGACGCGATGGCGGACGCGCAGATCCGTGGCTTCCTCGACAAGCTCTCGCGGGAGGAGATCATCCCCCAGGTGCCGCCGGTGCCTGGCGTGAACCTCACCGATTACGCGGCGCTCATCGCCCGGCGCTTCGCCAATCCGGAGCTCGGCGACACGATTCCGCGCCTTGCCTTCGACGGCTCGAACCGCCAGCCGAAATTCATCCTGCCCTCGACCCGCGAGCGGGTGCGGGCGGGGTGTCCGGTGACGGGCCTCGCGCTCGTCTCCGCGCTGTGGTGCCGCGCCTGCGCGGGCACGGACGATCATGGCGCGCCGCTGCCTGTGGAGGACGAGAACGCTCATCGCCTGCAGCTTGCCGCGCAGGCCGCACGGACCGATGCTTCGGCCTTTCTGGCCCTGCGCGACATCTTCGGCGATCTCGCCGACGCGCCGGCCTTTACGGCGGCTTTCGCGACGGCGCTCGCGAGCCTCTGGGCAGAGGGCACGCGAGCGACGCTGCGGCGCTATGCTGAGGCGGCGCTCTAAGAGGAGCGCTGTGCCTCACGGAACAGATGCGCCTAGTAGCGCAGGTCCGTCGCCTTGCCCTGCGCCGACGGGCCGCTGCTTGCGTCAGTAGTAGCGCAGGTCCGTCGCCTTGCCCTGCGCCGACGGGCCGCTGCTTGCGTCAGTAGTAGCGCAGGTCCGTCGCCTTGCCCCAGAAGATCCGGTACGAGAGCACCGAATAGGCGACGATGATCGGCAGCACGATGAGGGCGCCGACGAACATGATCATCAGCGATTCCGGCGCGGCTGCCGCCTGCCAGACCGTCAGCCGGTCGGGCACCACGTAAGGAAAGAAGCTGTAGGCGAGCCCGTGGAAGCCCAGCATGAAGATGCCCACGGTGCCGACGAAGGGCAGCCAGCAGAACCGGTCCGTGCGGGTCGGCAGGTGGCGCAGCGCGATGCCGAGGAGCACGAACAGCACCGCCGTGACGAGCGGCACCGGCGCGAGCAGCACGAGGTTCGGCAGGCTGAACCACTTGTCCCAGATGCGCTCGGAAACGAGAGGCGTCACCACCGACACCGCGGCCATGCCGATGCCGGAGAGAAGGAGCGTGCCGCGGGCCCAGGACACGGCCCGGCGCTGCAATTCGCCCTCGGTCTTCATGATGAGCCAGGCCGCGCCGATGAGCGCATAGGCGGCAAGAAGGCAGAGCGCCGTGAGGATCGCGAAGGCCACATGGGCGGGAGTGCGCTCGAAGCCGACGATGTAGAGGCCGAGCATGTAGCCCTGCATGAGCGCCGCGAGCGCCGAGCCGCCGATGAAGGCGCGGTCCCACCAGGGCTTCTGGCCGAAGGTGGACTTGGCGCGGAACTCGAAGGCGACGCCCCGCAGGATGAGGCCGAGCAGGAGACCGGCGACGGGCAGGTAGAGCTCGCCTAGGATCGCCCCGTGCGCCTGCGGGAAGGCGACGAGGAGGAGGCCGACCGCGAGGACGAGCCAGGTCTCGTTCGCATCCCAGAACGGACCGATGGAGGCGATCATCCGGTCGCGCTGCGTGTCGGTGGCGGCACCGCTCAGGATGCCGACGCCGAGATCGTAGCCGTCCAGCACCACATACAGAAGGACGGCAAGGCCCATCAGGCTCGCGAAGGCGACGGGCAGCCAGGTGGCGGGAGCAAGGTCGAACATGATCCGGTCCTTCAGGCCGCGGGCGCCGCAGCCACGGTGGCGCCGCCGGCCCGGACGGGCTCCGCGGGCGCGTGTTCCGCGGGCGAGCCGGACTTGCGGGCAAGGTAGAAGACGGTCCCCACATAGGCGGCAAGCAGCGCCGCATACACTGCGAGATAGCCGACGAGGGTCGAGGCGATCATCGGGGCCGCCACGCTGGAGGCCGCCTGCTTCGTGGTCAGCACGCCCGTGACGAGCCAGGGCTGGCGGCCGATCTCCGTCACGTACCAGCCGGCGAGCGTGGCGATCCAGCCGGCGAAGGTCATGGCGACGAGCGCGTAGGCAAGCGGCTGGGCGACCGTGCCGCGGCGAACGAGCTGCCAGGTGCCCGCCCAAGAGACCGCGAGCATGAGGAGGCCCATGCCCACCATGATCCGGAAGGCGAAGAAGACGGGAGCCGCCGGGGGACGGTGCTCGAAGTCGTTGAGACCCTTCACCTCGCCGTTCCAGTCGTGGGTGAGATAGAACGAGGCGATGTTCGGGATCGCGATCTCGAAGCGGTTGGAGCGCGTCTCCTCGTCGGGGATGCCGAAGACCACCATGGGCGCACCCTTCTGCGTCTCCCAGATGCCCTCCATGGCGGCGATCTTGGCGGGCTGGTGCTGCAGGGTGTTGAGGCCGTGCATGTCGCCGACGAAGATCTGCACCGGGATGAGAATGGCCGCGAGGTAAACGCCCGTGCGCAAGCCTGCCCGCACGCCCGGCGAGCGGTCCTGGCGCAGCCAGCGATAGGCCGAGATCCCGGCGACCAGGAAGGCGGCCGTGAGCCCCGAGGCCAGCAGCATATGCGTGAGCCGGTAGGGCATGGAGGGGTTGAAGACGATGGCCCACCAATCGGTCGCGTGCGCGACGCCGTCGCGCATCTCGAAACCGGCGGGCGTCTGCATCCAGGAGTTCAGGACGAGGATCCAGAAGGCCGACATGGTGGTGCCGAAGGCGACGAGCACGGTCGCGAGGGTGTGGACGCGGTTCGACACCCGGTTCCAGCCGAACAGCATGATGCCGAGGAAGGTGGCCTCCAGGAAGAAGGCGGTGAGCACCTCGTAAGCCAGCAGCGGCCCGGCGATGTTGCCGACCGTGTTCATGAAGCCCGGCCAGTTGGTGCCGAACTGGAACGACATGGTGATGCCGGAGACGACGCCGAGCGCGAAGCTCAAGGCGAAGATCTTCACCCAGAACTTGTAGGCGTCCATCCAGGCGCTGTCGCCCGTGCGATTGTAGCGCAGCTTGAAGAACAGCAGCACCCAGCCGAGCGCGATGGTGATCGTCGGGAAGAGGATGTGGAACGAGATGTTGGCCGCGAACTGGATGCGGGCGAGGAGGAGGGGGTCGGTCATGGCCTTAACTGTCCTTGCCGCCGCGGCGGCCCTTCGGTGATCCGGCAACGACGAAGAGGCGGTCCTTCATCTCCAGGATCTTCTGCACCTTGGATCCGAGGGTCAGGAGCTGGACGAGGCGCTCCGTCTCGAGCCGCTGCACGTCGGCGTACCAGCCCGTCAGAAGCTCGAAGAGGTCGTGCATCTCCCGCATGCGCTCCTGCGCATGCCGCTCCTCGGGGCTTGCGGGATCCTGCATCAGCACCTCGCGCAGAAGAGTGAGCGTCGGGTCGATCTCCCGCTTCTTGCGCTCGTCCACGAGGGTGCGGACGATCTGCCAGATATCGTCGGGCGTCGTGAAATAATCGCGCCGGTCGCCGGGCCGATGCTGCAGGCGCACGAGGTTCCAGGCCTGCAGCTCCTTGAGGCCCATGCTCACATTGGAGCGGGAGACGCCGAGGCGCTCCACGATGTCGTCCGCGTTCAGCGGCTCGCTCGAGAGGAACAGGAGCGCATAGATCTGCCCGACCGTGCGGTTGATCCCCCAGCGGGAGCCCATCTCGCCGAAATGCAGGACGAAGGACTGAACGAGAGGCGGGAGCTGCATATTCTGAACTTTCAGTATTTTCTGAAATATGTGGCCACGGTACTCCTCCCGCAAGAGCGCGGTCATGGCCAAAGCGTCGCGGCACCGCCCCCACGGTGACGGCAACGAACCGGTTGATTAACAGCTATAATTAATATTAATTAAAGATTGCTAAGCGGAACGCGCTGCCTGGGGAGCGTTCATGACGGGGATCGAAAGCGTCGATGATGGTCAAGGAACGTCCGCATGACGGCGCCATTCGAGCCGGTACGACGCCGCGGCAGCCTCGTGGCGTCCGCGTGATCGGGCGACCACGCCCAGGCGCCTTGTGGCTCGCCGCCATGCGGGGGCTCGCATGATCGGTCCTCTCAGCACGAGCGGCAATCAGATCGTCGATGCGACGGGCAAGCGGGTCCAAATCCATGGGGTCAACTGGTCCGGGCTCGAGACCCAGACCTTCGTGCCGGACGGACTGCACGCCCGGAACTACAAGGCCATGATCGACCAGATGGCGGATCTTGGCTTCAACACTCTTCGGATCCCCTATTCCAATGCGATGATGAATCCAGGGCAGATGCCCCGGTGGGGTTCCTTCGATGCAGGGCTCAACCCCGACCTTGTGGGGAAGACGAGCCTCGAAATCCTGGACGCGATCATCGTGGCCGCCGGGGCGCGGGGCCTGCGGGTGATCCTCGACCATCACCGCAACGACGCCAATCCGGGCGCGTCCGAGAACGGCCTCTGGTACAACTATGCCTATAGCGAGCAGCGTTGGATCGCCGATTGGACGGCACTCGCGGCCCGCTACAAAGGCAACCACACGGTCATCGGCGCGGATCTCCACAACGAGCCGCATAAGAATGCCACCTGGGGTGGGGGCGGCCCGACCGACTGGGCGGCTGCGGCCGAGCGGGCCGGCAACGCCGTCCACGCCGTCAACCCGAACTGGCTGGTCTTCGTCGAGGGCGTCGAGGCGCATAACGGCCAGTATTACTGGTGGGGCGGCAACCTCATGGGCGTGAGGGACCGCCGGGTGGAGCTCAACACCCCCAACAAGGTGGTGTACTCGCCCCACGATTACCCGAACTCGATCCATCCCCAGCCCTGGTTCAACGACGCCAATTTCGCGAACAGCCTGACCCAGAAGTTCGACCAGATGTGGGGATACATCTACAGGGAGAACATCGCGCCCGTTTACATCGGCGAGATGGGAAGCAAGTTCATCGACCCCAAGGATGCGCTCTGGTTCGAGAAGCTGCGTGCCTACATCGGGGGCGACTTCGACGCGGACGGCACCCGCGATATTCCCGCCCACCACACGGGCATCAGTTGGTCCTGGTGGGCGCTGAACCCGAACTCGTCCGATACGGGCGGCATCCTGAACGACGATTGGACGACGGTCGACAGCACGAAATACACCCGGCTCGACCCCATGCTGCCAGAGGGGATCCCGGTGCCCGTCCTGACGCCGCCGGTCGCCGCCAGCGAGGGCAATGTCGCCTTTGGGCAAGAGGATGTGCCGCTCTCGGGGCAGCTCCCCGCGGGCTTCGACCCCGATGGGGACACGCCCCTGTCCTACGAGCTCTTGCAGCCGATTCCTGGATTGCTCCTCGACGATGACGGTGGGTTCTTCTTCATTCCGCCGAGCAACGCGACCGGCCAGCTCGGCTTTGCCTACCGGGTGGTGGACGCCCACGGGATGAAGAGCGCGCCGCAGGTCTTCTCGATTTTCTTGGCGCCGGTGAACGACGCGCCCACCGCATCGTCCAGCGGCAACGCGGCCTTGGGCCGGGAAGACGCGCTCCTGACCGGGCAAGTGCCCTCCGCGTGGGATCCCGACAGCCCCCTTCTCTCATATCAGCTGGTGGAGGCGCTGCCGGGCCTCGCTTTGCAGGCGAGCGGCACGTTCACCTATGCGCCACCCGCTAACTTCAACGGGTCGGTGAGCTTCCGCTACCGCGCGGTCGACGAAACGGGCGCCGCGAGCCAAGCCCGCACCTTTACCATCACGGTGGCCCCGACCAACGACGCGCCGAGCGGCATCGCGCTCAGTCGCGCCAGCGTCGCCGAGCACCAGCGCAGCGGCGTTATCGGAGCGTTCTCGGCCGCCGACATCGATCCGGGAGACCGCCACAGCTTCCGCCTGCTGGACGACGCGGGCGGCCGCTTCGCCGTCAAGGGCGGCGATCTCGTCGTCGCGCGCGGCATCCTGCTCGATTACGAGCAGGCGAGGAGCCACGTGATCCGGGTGGCCGCCACCGACGCCGCGGGCGCGGAGATCTCGGCGGATTTCGTGATCCGCCTGCGGGACGTGCGGCCGGAGCGCGTGACGGGCACCTCCGCCAACGACGTCATCCATGCGGGCGCCGGCGCCGACCGGCTCAACGGAGCGGGCGGGCACGACCGGCTTCTGGGCGGCGCCGGGCCCGACACGCTCACGGGCGGCTCCGGGCGGGACAGCTTCGTCTTTCGCAAGGGAGACAGCGGCCCCGCCCTCGGGCAAGCGGATCTCGTCACGGATTTCTCCGGCGCCCGCGGCGACCGCATCGACCTGCGGGCCATCGACGCCCATGCGTCCCGCAAGGGTGATCAGGCGTTCAGCTTCATCGGAACCGACCCGTTCACCAAGGCCGGCCAGGTGCGCTACGAGACGACGGACACCGAGACCGTGATCTCCTACAGCACCGATGGCGACACGGCGGCCGAGGGCGCCATCCGGCTCCTCGGGGCGATGGACCTGCGCAAGGGCTGGTTCGTCCTTTGAGGCTCCGCCTCAGGCCGCGCGCGTATCGGGGTTGCCGAGGGCCGTCCCATAGGCCTCGATCTCTCGTGCCCGCTCGGGGGCGCCAAGGCCGAGGCGGCGGGCCCGCAGGCGCGCCAGGGGCTCGTAGCCCGGCACGGGAAGGCGCAAGGGTGCGCAGATCGCGACGATGTCGTCGGCCTGCGGCTTCAGCAGCGCCCGCAGCACCTCCGGCGTGGAGCGTTTCGCGAAGGTCGCGATCACCACGGCCAGTTCGAAGGCATGGTCCTGCCGGGCGAGGAGGAGCACCGCCTCGCCCAAGGGGCGACGGCCCTTGAGCACGTCGGCGATGAGCTGGTTCACCTCGCTGTGCCGTCGCCTGGCCCGGCGGGCCGCCTGGGCTTCCGCCTGCTCCACCTGGACGGCAAGGCGCAGAACGCGCTGCGCCTGCCGTTCCGGGCGGGCGGCCCGCTGGGCGAGTTGGCCCACCACCTCGGTATCGTGGCGGCTGCGGTCGAGCATGCGCGCCACGCCGCCTTCCGAGAGTTGCGCGCCCGGATTGCCGCTGAGCGTCCGCAGCACGGCGATGTTCCCGCGCTCGGTCAGCACATCGGCCGTGATCTCGGCGATCGCCGCGCGCTCGGCGATGGCGATGAGGTGCTGCTGGGAATGGGTCGCCGCGATCGTGGTCAGGTCTTCGTCGGTCAGGACCGGCGACAGCTTCAGGACGAGATGCGCGACCTCGATCGCCTCGTCCGCCGCAAGCCGGATCGCGACCGGCTGCGGCAGGGTCGATTCCGCCGCCACCCGCTTGGCATAGCCCGCCCTGTCCTCCGTGGAGGCCCCTTCCAGGGACGTCATGGCGATGACGGCGTAATCCTCGCGCGCATCGGCGCTCGGGTCGGCGGCGGCGAGATAGAGGCTCGTCGCCGCGTCGAGGAGCTCCCGCCGCGCCGCCGGGGAGGGGTCATGGGCCATCTGCAACAGATCGTGGGACATCGTCTGGCCTTCTGCCGTTGCGGCACACAGAACATCCGACTCAAATTGTCCGCAAACCCGAAATGATCCTGGCGTTAAGGCCCCGTTGACGGGATCGCCGAAACCCGGCGGCAGGGCCGCCGGGGCGGCCCGCTCAGCGGGATGTCCGGGCGCTGCCGGGCGATGCTCCCTCAGCGAGGAGGTCGCGGATTTCCGACAGCAGCTTCACGTCCGGCGGGATCTCCGGCGCGCCTGGGGTGTCCACCTTGGCGTCCTCCTGGCGGCGCAGGCGGTTCATCAGCCGGACGACCAGGAAGAGCACGGCCGCGACCACGAGGAAGTTGAACGCGATGGTGATGAACTGGCCGTAGCCCAGAACCGCGCCCTGCTTCTTGGCGTCCGCGTAGGCCGCCCCCTCCTGCACCGTGCTCGACAGGGGCAGGTAGTAGTTCGAGAAATCGAGGCCACCCGTGATGGCGCCGACGATGGGCATGATGATGTCCTGCACCAGGGAGGTCACGATGGCGCCGAAGGCCGCTCCGATCACGACGCCGATCGCGAGGTCGACCACGTTGCCGCGCATCGCGAATTTCTTGAACTCCTCCAGCATTCAGGTTCTCCATGACGGGTGGCATTCCGATCGGGCGCCCGGCGCCCCGCCCCATTGAGGCACAGGGTCCTGCGGCTGGCGAGCGGAAACGGGTGGGATTCCGGTGCTGCCCCCTGCGAATGGGGGGCGGGCCGGGTTCGCTTTTCCTGCTTAGGTCGGTGCCACTTCGCCCGTGATTGCGCTAGCTTGGCGCCGCGAGGGCGAGACCCGTGATCGAATTCTGCTCGGTCAGCCCCTATCGAGAGCTTGTCGTGTATCCGTCTCCCGCGTTCGGCCATCGAGCCCTGTCGACCCGCACCCGCCTGTTCCTGCTGGTCAGCGGCGTGCTCCTGCCGGTCGTGCTCTTCGCGGCAATCCTGCTGACCCAGTTCTCCCGGGCCGAACGGGCACGCTATCAGGGCGAGGCTCTCGACGTTTCCCAGCGCGTCTCGGCGGCGATCGACCGGGAGCTCGCCGGCCTGACGGCCGCCCTCGAAGCTTTGGCCACCTCCCCGGCCCTGCAGCCCGGCGGAGATCTTGCGGCCTTCGACGCCCAGGCCCGGGCCGTCCTACGGACACGCGGATCCTTCATCGCCATGCGCGACCGCACCGGCCAGCAGATCATCAATTCGAGCCGGCCCTTCGGCTCGCCCCTGCCGGTATCGAGCGATCCCATCCTTCTCGGCGCCGACCGGCAGGTCTTCGAGACCGGCGCGCCTGTCGTGTCGGATCTCTACACCGGCACCACCACCCGCCTTCAGCTCGTCCTGATCAACGCTCCCGTCGTTCGGGGCGGCTCCGTGGCCTATGCCCTGAGCATCGCCCTGGAGCCGATCCGCCTCGCCGAGATCCTGGTGGCCTCCGCGCCGCCCGAATGGACGGTCGCCATCGTCGACCGGCGGGACCGGATCATCGCCCGCTCCAGGCAGCACGACCGCTTCCTCGGCAGCCTGGCGACCGAGAGCCTGCGCCTGAGCGCCACCGGGCAGGGCGGCACCTGGACAGGCACCACCCTCGAGGGCACCGAGGTCTTCAGCGCCTATCACCGTTCGTCCGCCTCGGGCTGGCGGATCGCGGTGGGCGTGCCGGCGACCGTGATCCAGGCTCCCCTGATGCGGCTCACCTGGACCCTGGCCGGATCCGCCCTCGTGGTGCTCGCGCTGTCGGTGGCGCTCGCCGCCTGGTTCGCCCGGGGCATCGCCCATCCGCTGCAGGAGCTCTCGGCCGCCGCTCACGCCCTCGGGCAGGGGGAGACCGTTCGGCCGCTCGCCACGGGCCTGCGGGAGGCCAATGCGGTCGCCCAGGCCATGACCAATGCAAGCCTCGGGATCCGCGAGCGGCAAGCGGCGGTTCGGGGCAGCGAGGAGCGCTTCCGCGCCGCCGTGCGGGCGGTCGAAGGCGTCGTGTGGACGAACGATGCCGAGGGCCGCATGACCGGCGACCAGCCGGGCTGGGCTGCCCTGACCGGTCAATCGCCTGCGCAATATCAGGGCCACGGATGGGCCAGCGCCGTGCATCCGGACGATGCCCAGCCGACGGTCGACGCCTGGAACAAAGCCGTGTCCCGGAGGGAGACCTTCGTGTTCGAGCACCGGGTCCGGCGCCACGACGGCGTGTACCGGCTGTTCTCGGTCCGCGCCGTGCCGGTCCTCAACGCGGATGGCGCCATCCGCGAATGGGTGGGCGTCCACACGGATGTGACGGACGAGCGGGCCGCCCAGGCGGCGCTCGCCGAGAGCCAGGCCCGCCTGAAGGCGGTGTTCGAGGCCGTTCCGGTGGGCATCGTCATCGCCGAGGCTCCGAGCGGGCGCGTGGTGGACGGCAATGCCCATATCGAGCGCATGATCCGCCATTCGACCCTGCCGTCGCAGGGCGTCGACGATTACGGCGCATGGACCGCATTCCATCCCGACGGGCGTCCGGTGGATGCGCGTGAATACCCCATGGCGCAAGTCATTGCGGAGGGAGTCGAACGGTCCGAGATCGAGGTTCTCTACCAGCGTGGCGACGGCACGCGTTTCTGGCTGCGCATCATCGGCGCGCCGGTCCGTGACGCGGCGGGGCAGGTGACGGGCGGTGTCGTTGCCGCCCTCGACGTCGACCGAGAGAAGCGGGCGGAAGCGGAGCTGCGCAACCTCAACGCCACCCTCGAGCAGCGGGTGGAGGAGGCGATCGCGGAGCGCGACCGGATTTGGCGCCTGTCGACCGAACTCATGCTCGTGGCCCGGTTCGATTCCCAGATCGTGTCCATCAATCCTGCCTGGACCAGCACCCTCGGCTGGACCGAGGAGGAACTGGTCGGCACGCCCTTCATCGACCTCGTGCATCCCGAGGACGTGCAGGCCACCATCGAGGAGGCCGGGCGCCTGTCGGAGGGCGTGACCACCTTGCGCTTCGAGAACCGCTACCGGTGCAAGGACGGCTCCTATCGCTGGCTGTCCTGGACGGCGGTGCCGGCGGCGAACTTCATCCACGCCATCGCGCGCGACATCACTGGCGAGCGCCAGGCCGCGGAGGCCCTCCGGCGCACGGAGGAGCAGCTGCGCCAGTCCCAGAAGATGGAGGTGGTCGGCCAGCTCACGGGCGGCGTCGCCCACGACTTCAACAATCTGCTCACGGTGGTGACGGGCCATGTGGACATGCTTCGGCGGCGCCTGGAGGAGATGGGCGGCGATCCCCGGCTCCTGCGTCATGCCCGCAGCGCTTTCGAGGGCGCCGAGCGCGCCGCGACGCTGACCCATCGCCTCCTTGCCTTCTCGCGCCAGTCGCCGCTGAAGCCGGAGATGGTGGACCTCAACGCATTGGTCGCCGGCATGTCGGAGCTCATCCGCCGGACGCTCGGCGAACACATCGCCGTCGAGAATGTGCCGGCTGCCGGGCTGTGGCGCACGGAAGCCGATCCGAACCAGATCGAGAGCGCGATCCTGAACCTTTGCATCAATGCCCGCGATGCGATGCCGGACGGCGGCAAGCTCACCTTGGAGACCGCGAACACCCGTCTCGACGAGAACGATCCGGCCGTGCAGCGCGGGGACCTGAAACCCGGGCAATATGTGATGGTCGCGGTCACCGACACGGGCTCAGGCATGCCGCCCGAAATCCGCGACCGGGTGTTCGAGCCGTTCTTCACCACCAAGCCCGTGGGCAAGGGCACGGGGCTTGGCCTCTCCCAGGTCTATGGGTTCACCCGGCAATCGGGCGGTCACGCGGCGGTCCATTCGGAGGTCGGCGAGGGCACCACCGTAAGGCTCTATTTCCCGCGCCTGCAGCGCACGGCGCGGGGCACCTCCGTCGAGCAGGCGCCCGCCCAGGCTGCGATCCGGGAGGGGGCGGGCGAGACGATCCTCGTGGTGGAGGACGAGGACATGGTGCGCGAGTTCACGATCTCGGCCCTGGAGGAGGCCGGCTACACCGTGATCGCCGCTGCGGACGGGCCGAGCGGTCTTGCCCTCCTCGATGTCCACCCGGAGGTCGTTCTGCTCTTCACGGACGTGGTGCTCGCGGGCCCCCTCAACGGCCGCAAGGTCGCGGACGAGGCGCTCCGGCGTCGGCCGGATCTCCGGGTGCTCTTCACCACCGGCTATACCCGCGACGCCATCATGCATCACGGGCGGCTCGACGACGATGTGGAGCTCATCACCAAGCCGTTCACGGCGGTGAGCCTGGCCGAGAAAGTGCAACGCCTCCTGGAGACGTCGTAAGCCCGTGCCGGCCGCAGGCCCGGCGGGCGGGAATGCGGCCGGCGGTCAGGCGAGGGCGCCGGTCCGCGTGGCGCGAGGAGCGGATGCCGCCTCCAGGCGCGCTGGCGCCGCCATGTCCCGGATGAGGCCGCCGAGGGTCACGAGTTCCTCGCGGCGGCTCGCACCGGCTCGCCAGGCGAGCGCGATGGTCCGCTTCGGCGCCTCGTCCGGAAACCGGATCAGCGCCACCCGGCGCCGGTCGACCTCGGGCCCGGCGCACAGAGCCGGCAACAGCGTGACCCCATGGCCGGCGGCCACCATGTGGAGAATCGTCGTGAGCGAGGTCGCGCCGAGCGTCCGCCGCTCGGCGGCGTTCCCCAGCCGGCAGAACTGCAGGGCCTGATCGCGCAGGCAATGGCCCTCGTCGAGGAGAAGCAGGGGCTCGCGGCGAAGCCGCTCGGCGGGGTCCGCCTCCGCGGCCCAACTCGCCTCCGCGGCCGCCTCCACGGCGATGAAGAACGGATCCTCGAAGAGCGGCAGGGTCTCGACCGCGTGGTCGCCAGCGGGAATCGACAGGAGGGCGGCGTCGAGTTCCCCGCGCGCCACCTCGCCGAGCAGGGCCTCGGTCTGCGCCTCCCGCACGAGGAGGTTGAGCGAGGGGAAGCGCTCGCGCGCCGCCCCGAGCAGGCCGGGGAGGATGTAGGGCGCCACGGAGGGAATGATCCCGAGACGGAAGGGGCCGACCAGCACGCCCTGGCGCTGGCGGGCATAGGCCGCGAGCTCCCCGGCTTCGGCGAGGATCGAGGCGGCCCGACGGGCCACCTCCTGCCCGTCCGGCGTGAGGCTGGCCCCGCTGCCTGACCGCTCGACGAGCGTGAGCCCGAGTTCGCGCTCGAGCTCCTTGACCTGCATGGAGAGGGCCGGCTGGGTCACCGAGCACCGCTCCGCCGCTCGTCCGAAATGGGCCGTTTGGGCGAGGGCGGCGAAATAGCGGAGCTGACGCAGCGTGACCATATGATCAGATAATCTGATCGGTGGGCGAAAACAATACGATTGGACCTGATCGGAACGGCCAAGCATGGTGCGCGCTCCAACAAGGGAGGACCGCATGACGGATCGCACGATCATGACGACCACGGCCGGTGCGCCGGTGGCGGATAACCAGAACTCGCTGAGCGCCGGCGAGCGCGGCCCGCTGCTGATGCAGGATTACCAGCTCATCGAGAAGCTCGCCCACCAGAACCGGGAGCGGATCCCCGAGCGCGTCGTCCACGCCAAGGGCTCTGCGGCCTACGGAACCTTCACGGTCACCCAGGACATCACCTCCTACACCAAGGCGAGCGTGTTCGGCGCGGTCGGCAAGCAGACCGAGGTCTTCCTGCGCTTCTCGACGGTGGCCGGCGAGCGCGGCGCGGCCGATGCGGAGCGCGACGTGCGCGGCTTCTCGGTGAAGTTCTACACGGACGAGGGCAACTGGGATCTCGTTGGCAACAACACGCCCGTGTTCTTCCTGCGCGACCCGCTGAAATTCCCCGATTTCATTCGCACGCAAAAGCGCCATCCGGCGACGAACCTGCGCTCGCCCACCGCCATGTGGGATTTCTGGTCCCTCTCCCCGGAGAGCCTGCACCAGGTGACGATCCTCTTCTCGGATCGCGGCCTGCCGCAGGGCTACCGCTTCATGCACGGCTATGGCTCGCACACCTATTCGTTCCTCAACGAGGCGGGCGAGCGCTTCTGGGTGAAGTTCCACTTCAAGTCGCTCCAGGGCATCAGGACCTGGACGAACCGCGAGGGCGAGGCCGTGGTCGCGAAGGATCGCGAGAGCGCGCAGCGCGACCTCTACGACACCATCGAGGCGGGCGATTACCCGCGCTGGCGCGTCTGCGTTCAGATCATGCCCGAGGCCGACGCGGACCGGACGCCCTACAACCCCTTCGATCTCACGAAGGTGTGGCCGCACGCGGATTACCCGCTCCACGAGGTCGGCATCCTCGAACTCAACCGGAACCCGCAACACTATTTCGCGGAGGTGGAGCAATCTTCCTTCTCGCCGTCGAACATCGTGCCGGGCATCGGCTTCTCGCCGGATAAGATGCTCCAGGGCCGGATCTTCGCCTACGCGGACGCCCATCGCTACCGGGTCGGCACCCATTACGAGGCCCTGCCGGTGAACCGCCCGCGCTGCCCGGTGAACCACTACCATGCGGACGGCGCCATGCTCTCCGACGCGCCGAACCGGGGCAACGCCTGGTACGAGCCGAACTCCTTCGGCGGGCCGGTGCAGAATCCGCGCGCCGCGGAGCCGCCGCTGCGCATCTCCGGGGACGCCGCGCGCTACGATCACCGCACGGGCAACGACGATTACACCCAGCCCGGCAACCTCTTCCGCCTGCTCTCGGCGGAGGAGCAGGGCCGCCTCATGGACAACATCGCGGAGGCCATGCAGGGCGTGCCGGAGATGATCGTGAAGCGGCAGATCGTGCACTTCTACCTGGCCGACAAGGCCTATGGCCTCGGTGTCGCGGCCCGCATGGGCCTCTCGCCCGCCGAGGCGATCACGCAAGCGGCCGAGTAGGACGCCCCGTTCTTTGGTCAAAGGCGCCGCCCCGTGGCAGGGCGGCGCCCCGACGCTATGTCACCGGCGGCCGCCCCGAACGAGGGCGCCTGCTCCCCATGCGATTTCCAGGAAGGATCTCCGATGTCGGTTGATGTGAAATACACCACGCAGGCCACCGCCAATGGAGGCCGCGACGGCCGCTCGACCACCGCCGACGGCGCGCTCGACGTGAAGCTCACCACCCCGAAGGAACTCGGCGGCGGGGGTGGCGAGGGCAACAACCCCGAGCAACTCTTCGCGGCCGGCTATGCGGCCTGCTTTCTCGGCGCCCTCAAGTTCGTGGCCGGCCAGGAGAAGGTGCGGGTGCCGGACGAGGCGACCGTTACCGCCAAGGTCGGCATCGGCCCGCGGTCCGAGGGCGGCTTCGGCATCACGGCGGATCTCACGGTCAGCCTGCCCGGCATCGAGCGCAGCCAGGCCGAGGCGCTCGTCGAGAAGGCCCACCATGTGTGCCCCTATTCGAACGCCACCCGGGGCAACGTGGATGTGGGCCTATCGATCGCTTGATCGCGACGCTCCGCAAGAGACGTGCGGCGTTCCGCCGGGCCTCGTGCCCGGCGGACGTCGTTCGAAGGCCAGTCCGGTGCGGCATAGGGCCTCCGTCGCGGCGGCGGCGCCTGCAAATTCCCATATGGGCGTGAGGCGCCCGGTCCTCGGCCGGCGCCGTTCCCCCAGACGAGATGTCCTCTCCGCCGCATGCCGCCGACCACCGACGAAATGCCCGTTTGCTCCCTGTGCGAGCGCCGGATCCCGCCCCATGCCCGCCAGAGCCGCCATCACCTGACCCCGGTGCTCAAGGGCGGCGCCCGCGGCCCGACGGTGCTGCTGCATCAAATCTGCCACAACGCCATCCACGCCCATTATTCCGAGGCCGAGCTCGCCCGGCGCCTCGCGGATGTGGAGAGCCTGCGCTCGGACCCGCAGCTTGCCCGCTTCATCGCCTGGGTCGGGACGAAGCCCGACGATTTTCATGCGCCGACCCGCACCCTCCGCGACCGGCGCGGGCGGCGCCGCCGCGCCTGAAGGCTGTCGTGGGCTAAGCCCGGGCCGGGATATCCGGCAGCATATCCGGAATGTGATCGCCCGCGTTCCGGGTCGCCTTGTGATCGCTCCCCCGGGCGCCAGAATGAAGGCTAGCCCGGAGCCGTCCATGCCCGCTTGCTTGCGCCTTGCCTTCGCTGCCCTCGTTCTCGCCGCCACGCTTGTCGGCCGGCCAGCCCCGGGAGCGGCCGCGGAGGTCGATCTGGCCCTGGTGCTCGCGGTCGACATCTCCAACTCCATGGACCCTGAGGAGCAGCAGCTCCAGCGCGAGGGCTTCGTACAGGCCTTCCGGTCACCCCTCGTCCACGATGCGATCCGCAGCGGCATGCTCGGGCGGATCGCGGTCGCCTACGTGGAATGGGCGGGCGTCAACAACCAGCAGATCGTGGTGCCCTGGACCGAGCTCGAAGGGGCGGAGGACGCCACGAGCTTTTCGGACCGGCTCGCCGCGGCACCGATCCGCCGCGGGCCGCGCACCTCCATCTCGGGTGCCATCGATTTCAGCGTCAATCTTCTGGCCCAGCGGAAGGACGAGGCGCTGCGGCAGGTCATCGACGTGTCGGGCGACGGCGCCAACAACCAGGGGCGCAGCGTCACGCAGGCCCGCGACGACGCGGTCGCGAAGGGCATCACCATCAACGGGCTTCCCCTTCTCCTCAAGCGGCCCACCGGGTCGTGGGACGTGGAGAAGCTCGACGAGCACTACCGGGATTGCGTGATCGGCGGCCCGGGCGCCTTCATGATCCCGGTCAGGGACCGCAATCAGTTCGCCGAGGCGATCAAGACCAAGATCATCCGCGAGATCGCCGGGCTGCCGGGCGATGCCTTCCTCATTCCGGCCCAGGCCGCATCGCCGGCCGACTGCGCGGCGGCCGAAAACCCCTACTGGGATCGCTGGCGGAACTGACCCCGGCCTCCGGCGCGATCGTTCGGCGGATCGCTGTCTTCCCCTGACCCAACGGCATGGCGACGCGCCTCAACCAGCGGTGCGCGCGCGTGCGCCGCCCTTGCAGCCACAGCGCTCAAAGTCTTGAAAAATAAGGTCTCTGGCTGAAGCCAGCTAAGGATTGGCTAACGATCGTCCGCATATTCTCCTAGGGCTACGCGGACGAGGATCGACGTCTCGGATGATCCTCCGATCGGCGGGTGCCCCACTCTCGATCCGGTCGTCAGCCCGGAGGATTGATGCTCATGATGAAGCACGTTTCCATCCGCACCAAGCTCTACATCGCCCTTGCGACCCTTGGCACGCTGCTCGTCGCCGTTCTCCTCGGAGGAGGCATGGCGACCTCCCTGATGCGGGGAACGATCACCACGATCTATGCGGATCGCGTGGTGCCCCTGCGCGACCTGAAGGTAGTCGCGGATCTCTATGCCGTGAACATCGTCGATGCGTCCCACAAGGTTCGCAACCGCAACATCGCCTGGGAAGAGGGGCTGAAGGGCGTCGAGGCGGCCCGGGCCGAGATTCGGCAGAGATGGACCGCCTACATGGCAACCGCCATGGATGCCCAGGAAGGCGCTTTGGCCCAGCGTGCGGAAACGCTGATGCGCCAAGCCGATAGTGTCGTCGAACAGCTCACTAGGATCCTGAAGGCGAAGGACGAGGCCGCACTCGCCGCCTTCACGATGCGCGATCTCTACAGCGCCATCGACCCGGTTAGCGAGGCCGTGACGAAGCTGGTGGAGATCCAGCTCGATGTGGCGAAAGCAGAGGCCGAGCGAGCCGAGCAGGTCTTCGAAGGCTTGAAGATCGGCTTTGCTGCGGCTGCGTTCTGCGTGCTCGTCGCTCTGGTTCTTGCCGGGCGTACGGTGAGCCGGGACGTCACCAGCCCGCTCACGCGCCTGTCGCGTCAGATGCAGCAGATCGCCGGAGGCGATCTTGAAACGGTGGTGACCGACTCCGACCGTCGCAACGAGGTGGGGTCGCTGGCCGGCTCGCTTCAAGTTTTCAAGGATGCGTTGATTGCCAAGCGTGCGGCGGACGAGGCGGCGGCGCTTGAGGCGGATGCCAAGATGCGGCGTGCGGCGCGTCTGGATCAGGTGACCAAGTCGTTTGAGGCCAATGTGCAGGCGCTCACGCAAGGCCTG
>DATCJK010000014.1:0-31539 GCA_036562855.1 Microvirga sp. | reverse complement strand
TGGATCTCTACGACACTTGGGAGATCATCGACGCTCCCGCCACCGAGTCCGCTCCCGAGCAGGAGCCGACGAGTCTTGAGATCGTGCGAAACCTGACCGAGGTGATCGTGTCCTACGAGCCGTGGGGAAGGACCTCGCCGGTCATCGATGGCGGTGCCAGCACCCTTGGCGGCGGGCTGGCCCAGACGAATGGTCGAAATGCACCGAGCGCTCCGAGGCCAACGTTGCAAAGAGCTGATCTTGGAACATAGGACAGAGTGTTGCCAGCATCGCAAGCTTCGCGTCACAATGGCGGAGGTCACATATCTGGCGCTTAGAAGACCCCTGATCCTCACCCACGCTGGTGCACACGGCTAGGCTCTATTGTTACTAGGTCCAAGAAGGGGAAGCAGCGCATGAGGATCGTGGCCGTTGAACCGTTCATTCTGCATCTCCCCCTCTCCACAGCTTCAATCGCCGACTCCACACATACGATTGATCGCTGGGGCGTAGTTGGGGTTCGGCTTCGCACTGAGCAAGGCACCGAGGGTTGGGGGTTCACCGGCACCCACGCTCATCTCGCGTCCGACCGCCTCATCACCTCATGTATCCGGGATTGCTATGGCCCGCTACTCCTGGGAGAGGATTGCCAGGATCATGCTCGGTTATGGATCAAGTTGGCACGCTTCCCCGCCGTTCAATGGGTCGGGCGCGCGGGCATAACCCAGCTGGCGCTCGCAGCTGTCGACATTGCCCTATGGGACCTGCGCGCTAAGCACGCCCAGCTGCCCCTCTGGAAGCTGCTTGGAGGCGCTACGAAGCCACGCGTTGAGGCGTACAACACCGACATCGGCTGGCTCAGCTTTACCGTCGACCAGCTCGTCGATGGTGCAAAGCGGGCGATAGAGGTCGATGGATTTACGCGTATCAAGCTGAAGGTTGGGCACGATGATCCCGCTCAGGATCTAACGCGCTTGGAGACTGTGCGCCGGGCGGTTGGATCCGGCATCCGGATCGCCATCGATGGTAACGGCAAATGGGATCTGCCGACCTGCCAACGTTTCTGCGCCCGAGCCGAACACCTCGACATCTTCTGGTTTGAGGAGCCCCTCTGGTACGACGATGTCGGATCGCACGAGGCGCTGTCCGCATCAACGTCAATACCGATTGCTCTGGGGGAGCAGCTCTACACGGTGGATGCATTTCGCATGTTCATCGACGCGGGCGCGGTGCACTACGTCCAGCCCGACGTTACCCGGTTGGGTGGAATTACCGAATACATCCAAGTGGCGGACATGGCACACGGGCACCGCTTGCCCGTTGCGGCTCACGCTGGTGATATGAGCCAGGTGCACGTTCATCTCAGCTTCTGGCACCCAGCATCGACTATCCTTGAGTACATCCCTTGGATCAAGGATCACTTCGTCGAGCCGATCCGCGTGGAGGCTGGCCAGTATGTGCGGCCTGAGCTAGCGGGAGCGAGCACCACTGTGCTCCCCGAAAGCTTCTCGCGCTTCGCTCAGCCCCTAATCTGATCACTGAGCCCTACTCAAGAAGCGGAGAAGCTGCGGGCGGTGCTGAGGAGGTGGACCCGACTGCCAATGGGAACCATCGCGACTGACACCCTGCTGATATCGGTCAGGCGAACGGAGCCTGGGCTCCTGGGCTGGTCTTGATCCGCCTCATCTCCGCCTCCAGAAGGACAAAAGGCCAGCGTCAGCTGGCCTTCTGAGGTACAGGGCGCGCTGACGTCGCTTCCCGATGAGGCGCCTCGTCAGCACTGTCGAGACGCTTAGCGTGCCTTGCGCTTCGTCGCTTTGCCCCGCTTTGTCTCCCACGCCTTGTAGGCTGCAGCCCGCCGCACCTCAGAGACGCTACGTCCGTCCTTTGTCTTGCTCACAGCAGACCGCTTTGCTGTCGCGCTCGCTTTACGACCAGTCTTTACCGCGCCGGCTGCAGCACTGCGACGAGGTGCAGGAGCCGCCTTCGATGCAGTCTTGACTGCCGGCTTGCGCTTGAGCAGCTGAGCAAGTGCGCGCGCAGCCCGCTTCACCTCAGCAGCTTCGCTACGTGTGCGATCACCGACGAGATCTGCCACTCCTCCAAGCTGCTCAATCAACTTCTGTGTACGCTGTTCTACTCGCGTCATGTGTATCCTCGTGTCTGTAGATCGCTGCATATATAAACAGTGCTGTGCACCGATCTATAGAACACACGGGGAACACTGACGAAAGTGTGAGAATACTCGATCAGCGACAGAGTTGAACGATCGTCTTGGCGGATTGCTTGTATACGGTCCTGATCGCACACGCGGAGGTCACGCAGACGCTGGACCGGCTCGGGGTTATGCACATTGGGACGGGCACCGATCGCGGTTACGTGCACAGCGACGGAGCACGCCCGCGTGTAAGGAGCCGCAGATTGCGCGAGTCATGCTCGTCTCCTCAAGTTTCGCATAAGCGAGCAACGATTATCCGGAATGCAATCACGCGAGTGCGGGTCAGCGGGAGCGCTTGCTCTCAACGCGCTCCCACGCACGAATCTGTTTCAGCGCGTCGCCTTGCGCGACTGATCCCGATGCTGTGTCGGCGTCAGCGGCGGCCGGGAAGGCTAAGCCTTGTCCTCCCGACGAACCGTAGGAAGCACGGGTACCTCGATCCGACGATGTGGTGCCTGCGGTGGAGCTGGCGCCGCCGCAGCAGCTGGCTGCACCGGCGGCTGGGTCAGCTCGGCGATGTCTTTGGCAAAGCGGGCCGAGTTCTCCCGGTTCTCGCGCCCATAGGTCGCCTCCCACTCTTCTGCCGACGCGGAGCGGGCCGGCACGACCAGTACACCTTGGCGCTGCACTTCCTCAGGCACGAGCACCCCATGCTCACGGGCCATCTTCAAGAGCTTGTCCAGCTTGTTCACGTTTCCGCTCTGGAGCACCTCGTTGCGTACCTTCAGGAAGGCCGCCTCAAGTGCGGTCACCTGCCGGGTCTCGCCGTTGTTCAGGCGAACCGTCACAAGCTCGCCCAGAGCATCACGCATGCCGGCCTGCATCTGTTCGTGCAGGCTTGGCTTCTTTGGCCGGCCCCGGCGATTGCCGCTTTGGCCCTTTTGGAACCGGGTGTGTTGCGGCGGCTTGCCCTTGCCCACCTGGTAGGGCGCATCCGCATAGGGGTTTGTCTTCGGAGTCTTGGAGCGAGCCATGGTCATTTGTCCTGCTGAATGATGGATTGGGGGATGGACCGGGCGAGTGGCTCGCCCGGTCTGGCACAGTCGGATGGGTTGGAATGAAGCCTCAGGCTGCTCTAGCCGTCGCAGTGGGCTCCCCAGCCTCCGCGCGCTCAGCAGCCTCTAGAGCCTCGACGCTGCCTGTCCGCTCGGTAGCCCCCGTCCGCTCGGCCTCGACCTCCTCGAAGGTCTGACCCGTCTCAGCGAGCCGTGCCGCCTTGCCCGTGAACGCCTGCCAGCGGCGCACCCCCACATCCACGTATTTGGGCTCGTACTCCACCGCCCGGCCGCGCCGGCCCGTCTTCTCGCAGGCAATGATCGTGGTGCCCGACCCTGAGAAGGGATCCAGCACCACCTCACGCCGGCGCGAGCAGTCCCGGATTGCATCAGCCACAAGCTCCACAGGCTTCACCGTGGGGTGCATCGCAAGCTCCTCGAGCCGCCCCTTCTTCAGTGTGTTCACCCCCGCGTACTCCCACACATTGGTGCGGTAGCGCCCGTGCTGGCCAAGCTCGAAGGTGTTTGTGTGCGCCCCCTCGCCGGCTTTGAGCAGGAACACCAGCTCATGACGTGAGCGGTAGAGCGTGCCCATGCCAGCGTTGTCCTTCACCCAGGCAATGATGTTTTTGCACGCAAGCCCTACTTCGCGGGCAGCGCTGGAGAGCTCGAACACGTGCTTCCAGTCCATGCACACGAAGAGAAGACAGCCATCCACACAGACCCGGGCAGTCTCGGTGAGGAAGGTGGTAAGGAAAGCGATGAACTCGCTCTCGCTCATCTCGCCTGAGGCAAAGGCGAACTCGTCGTGCTGAATGCGGCCTAATCCTGACACATTACCTATTATAGGAATATCGTACGGTGGATCAGTAAAGACGAGATCAGCTGCCTCCGAGCCCATGACGTGGTCGTAAGCGGAGCGCTCGAGGCTGTTGCCGCACAAGAGGCGGTGATCGCCCAGGAGCCATAGGTCCCCTGGCCGGGTAACGAGAGGGCCAGCGGCCGGGAGGGCATCAGCCGGCCCGGTGTCACGGCTGCGCTCGTCTTCAGAATGCAGGATCAGGTCGACCTCCGCCGTGGAGAAGCCCGTGAGCTCCACTTCAAAGTCGAGGTCGACCAGCGCCTGGAGTTCGGTGGCCAGGATCTCCCGGTCCCAGCCGGCTTTGAGGGCAAGCTGATTGTCGGCCAGGATGTAAGCCCGGCGCTGGGCATCAGACAGGTGCGAGAGGCGGCAGCAGGGCACACGGGAGAGGCCGATGAGCTTGGCGGCCTCCACACGCCCGTGGCCCGCGACGATCTCGCGGGTGTCGGAGATCAGGACAGGGTTGGTGAAGCCAAACTCCCGGATGGAGTTGGCGATCAGCTTCAGCTGCGCCTTGGAATGGGTACGGGCGTTCCGCGGGTAAGGCTTCAGGGCCCGGATGGGCAGGTACTCGATAGTGAGGTCAGTCATGGTTCGTCCTTCTGGGGTTGAGTGGTCCAAGAAGGCTATGGGTCCGGCTATCAGGTGCGCTGGCAGGTGCCGCCGCACGGATCGGCTATCGGGCGCCAGGATAAGATCGACTGGCGCGAACGTCAGAGCACGATGAGAAAGAGCCGGGCTGAGCACCGCAGGTAAGGGCAGCCCGATCGCACTAAACGCGACGGCTTGGGTATGGCAGAGGTCCGTAAGCCTGTCGCCTACACTTAAGTGCCCATTTTTGTAGGTTTGGTGCAGATCAGGCGGCGCAAGGTGGCCTCCTCTCGGTCGGGCAGGAAGTACCGATAGCGGTGCATGACAAGCTGGAAGGCTCGCTCACTTGGTGGCCCTTGCCAGTAGCGCTTACGGCGGTACGGATTGAGGGCTGGATCACGGGTACTCTGATCGGCCTGAACATGGGGCAGGAGCCGCTTGTAGCAGCGATGGGCGACCTGGATGGCAGCCTCAAAGCTCAAGGCTGTGCGTGCCCGGCCGATCTCACCTTGGGAGCCGTAGCGCAGAGCGAAGACCGCATGCTCCTGGACAGCTGCGGGGAGAGGCTGGCCCGCAAAGGCCTCGAGGAGTGAAGCCACGTCAGCTATGGTGAGCCGCTGGCCGCGAGCTGCCCGCTCCCCGGCAAGGTGTCTGATCTCGGCATAAACCTCGCTTACGGGACTCTCGGCAAGGACGGCAGACGCTCCCCCACCCAGAGCAGCCTTGTGAGGTTTAGGGCGTACCATGCGGGGTTCCCGTGGGCTCAAGGTACGTTCCCTGATTCGTACCGAATGCTTGCCTGTTTTAGGCCGAGCCGTTCCCTGTTAGGGAAGCTAGGGAAAACAGCGGCAAACACCTGACAGAACGAGGATTTTAGCCGCTCAGATGGGTCGCTCAAGCCCTGAGAGTGATCGATTAGCCTGTTTTTCGGCCCAGAACAGGGTACGAAACGGAGACAGGTTCGCCCATGACTCCCTCCACCGCCATTAAATCCAACTAAGCTCCTGATATAAAGACCACTTTCGGGAGCCGACATATCGGCTCCCCACCGCGTTCCCCTCCGTCATTTTGTTTAGCTTGCGGCGTGAAACATGTTGGGGCCAGATACTCCCCACAAAGCTCAAGGGGCACGCATGGCGTTGGTCAAGACGACCGAACTTCCCACTAAAGGCAACTCACGGCCGGCAGGTGAAGAGACACATTCCCAAGGGAACGCGGCGGCCCGCGGTGGCACAACCCAGCGACGCGCCCTTGACCGGTTGAGGGCACGTCAGCAGAAGGCCGCGGAGCGCATCGGTGCGGCCACAGAGGAATTAGCCAGCGGCGTGGCCGAAGCTTCGTCCGCGGCGGAGCAACTCCGGCGCTCCATGGAGCAGATCGCCAGCGGAGCTGAAGAAGCCGCAGGCGCTTCCCAGCAGTCGCTTTCGGCGATCGTGAGTCTCAGCGCCTCGTTCTCTGAGGCCCGTTCTCATGCCGAGGCAATGCGAGCAAAGACTGCCGGTCTTCAAGCCTTGCTGATCGAAACTGGCGCCCAAATCGGCACATCTGTCGCTGCGGCGGAAACTAACGCCAATCGCCAACGGGCGATGGTGGAGGTTGTCTCCCTCCTTGAAGTGCAGGCGACCGAGATTGGGGAGATCACCCGCCTCGTTGGAGACATTTCCGATCAAACCAATCTTCTGGCGCTGAACGCAGCTATCGAAGCCGCTCGTGCAGGCGAAAGCGGGCGAGGCTTTGCCGTTGTCTCAGACGAGGTCCGCGTGCTCGCTGGCAGTTCGGAGAAGAGCGCTCAGGACATTCAAGTGCTCACGGATGGGATTGTCACCGATGTCCGGTCTGTTGCGGAGCGCATCAGAGCGGCGGCGGGAGCCGCATTCGCAGAAGCCCAGATCGGCCGCGCTGTGGTGGCTGCTCTCGAAAAGATTAGAGTTGATGCCTCACGTCTGACGGAGGCGAGTCAGTCTATTCTTGTCGCTGCCGTTGAGGCCGAGGCGGCCGTTCGGGAGGCGCAGCGCGGAGCGGAGCAGGTGGCGAGCGCCGCTGAGGAACAAGCTGCCGCGGCCGCCGAGGCGCAGCGGGCGGTCCAGCAGCAGAGCGCATCGTTGGACCAGAGCCAGCAGACCGCACAGGCACTGGCCATCCTGGCGGATGACCTCCAGGAGGGCGCTGCTGGAACTTCCAGCGCGGAGCAAGTTGGGTCTGCTGCCGAGGAGTTATCCGCCGCTATCCAAGAACTCTCTGGGGCCGCCGCCGAGATCATGACCGCGGTTGATCAGATCAGCCGAGGCGCGCAGATCCAGGCTGCGGCCACTCAGCAAACTAGCATCGCCATGGAGCAGATCGAACGCGCCACGGCTGCATCGCGCAACGCCGCTGGCACCGCCGTGGAACAGATCGACGCTCTCGCCGGTGACATTCAGGAGAACCGAGCCGCAACCATGCGGCTGGCTGGTGGCGTCGAGCAGTCGCTGAAAGACACGCAGGCTGTCATCGGTCTGATGAACAGCCTCGATGACACGAACCACCGCATTGAGAAGATCGTGGACAGTATCGCGCTCGTAGCGGTCCAGACCAATATGCTCGCCGTAAGCGGGTCAATCGAGGCGGCCCGCGCCGGTGACGCGGGACGTGGCTTTGCCATAGTCTCCAGCGACATCCGAAATTTGGCGCGGGACGCGTCTGAAAATTCGGATCGGATCAAGGATGTTGTTCGTCAGATCCGCAAGCAGATCACCATCGTTAGGCGCGATCTGGACCAGAGCGCCGCTGTTGCGGAGGCAGAAGCTGGCAAGAACGCTCTGACGGCAGAGCGGCTCGATGCCGTCGAGGCCAACGTGCAGGCCATCCGTCACGGCAGTGCAGGCATTCTGTCGACCTCCGAACGAATTCAGACGGCTGTGCGCGAGGTTAGGCTCGGCACCCAGCAGGTCGCTGCTGTCGCCGAGGAGGCCGGCAATGCCGCCGCGCAGGCTGCCGCTGCAGCCCGGGAGCAGGCGCGCGGTGCCGAAGATTTAGCCGCCGCTATCGAAGAGATCGCCTCCCTGGCAGACGAACTCCAGACGACGGAGGCGTAAGGTCATGACAGAGGCGGCGCCCGCGGCTGTCGCTCAGTCATTCCTCACGGTGGAGGTGGGCGAGGAGCGCTTCGCTCTTCCGGCCGACGACGTGGTTGAGGTGGTCCGTCCCTCGGCCATCACCCGCGTGCCGCTCGGGCCTGCGAGCCTGCTCGGGTTGACCAACCTGAGAGGCATGGTGATACCAGTGGTGTCGCTGCACGCCCTCCTTGGAGGATCGGGCACCCCGTCCGGGCACGGACGCATCGTGGTCGTCGACCGAGGTGCGCCGGTTGGCATCATGATCGACAAGGTCGCGTCCCTAGCGCAGGCTGGTCCTCGGGACGGGGTCGCCGAAGGCACCGGCAGCACGCCACAGCGGACACTCGATCTCGATGCACTGCTTGCGAAATCGTTCGGCACCCTCGCCCGCCGGACGCGGCCCCAGCACGGGTCGGCGGCCGTCCGCGGAGAGGGACAAGCCTTTCTGGACGAGGAGCGGGTGACGCTCGTCTGCTTTGGGGTGGCGGGTCAGGATTTCGCGCTGCCGCTCGCCTATGTTCGTGAGATCGTCGCTGTCCCGGACGGCGTCGCTGTCGTCCCGCACACCGAGTCCGCCATGCTGGGAGTGGTGACCCTTCGCCAGCAGTTGCTGCCGCTCGTCTCCCTGCGCGGGCTCCTGGGGCTTCGCGGCGACGAGCCGATGGGGAGCCGAGCTCGCATGGTCGTGGCCCGCATCGGTGGCGGATCGGCTGCACTAGCCGTGGACGGCGTGAAGGAGATCCTCCGGCTTCCCAAGACGGCGATCGACCCTGTGCCAGCAATCCTCACGCGGGGCAGCGCGGACGCTCAGATCCAGGGCATCTGCCGTCTGGATGGCGGACGGCGACTCGTCTCAGTGCTGTCGACGGACCACCTGTTCAAGGATCAGTCCCTAATGGCTCACATCAATTCTCAAGCCGACACGGGCCAGGACATGAACATGGCCGACGACATCGCCGCGGCATCCGAGCAATTTATCGTGTTCAAACTCGGCGGCACGGAGTACGGGCTTCCCATCGGCTCCGTTGAGGAGGTTGTGCGTTGTCCCGATACGCTTACGCGCCTGCCTAAAGCTCCCGCCTTTATCGAAGGCGTCATGAACCTGCGGGGGCGCGTGGTGCCTGTGATCGATCAGCGGCGGCGCTTCAAGCTCGACCGCACGGGCGAGCGGCGGCGCGAGCGTGTGGTCGTGGTGAGGATCGACCAAATCCAAGCCGGCTTCGTTGTCGACACCATATCCGATGTTCTCAGCATTCCCAGCGACCAGCTTCGCCCCACCCCGGACCTCGCAACCGACGGAAGCGAGGTCATCGACCGGATCGCAAATATTGAGATCGAGGGTCGGATGATCCTCCTGCTGAACCCCCGCGAGCTGCTGGACAGGGCCGAGAAGGATCTGCTCGCGAGTTTGGGCCAGGGCGCGCCGGAGCCATCCATTTCGTGATCCGGCTCCTTATCGTCGATGACTCCCCCCTGATGCGTCGCCTCCTCAACGGGGTGTTCGAGGCCGAGGGGGATTTCGAGATTGCCCTGGCCCGCAATGGTCTCGAAGCCCTGGAGCAGCTGGCCACCTTTCAGCCGCATGTGATCACGCTTGACGTGAACATGCCCGAGATGGACGGGCTGACCTGCCTCGATCGCATCATGCTGGAGAGTCCTTGCGCAGTGGTGATGGTCTCCTCCCTCACCGAGGCGGGCGCGAGCGTGACGCTGGAGGCCTTCGAACTCGGCGCCGTCGATTTCATCACGAAGCCCGATGGAGCTATCTCGCTGGAGATCGAGACCCTCGCGCCCAAGCTCGTGGAGACGATACGCGCCGCCTCCCGGGCCCGCCTGCCGAGCAGCTTGCGGCTGGCCGAGCGGGTTCGTCTGCGGAGCGGCCTTGCGCGCCCTACTCGCCCGGCAGTGCCGCGGCGGCCCATCGCGGCCGCGACACCAGCGCGCCGGATCAAGGCTGCGCCAACGCCCGGCCTCGTGCTGATCGGCGTTTCGACCGGAGGCCCTCCGGCCCTGGATGCCGTCCTGTCCGGGCTGCCGGCCGATTTTCCATGGCCCGTGGTGGTGGCCCAGCATATGCCGAGTTCGTTCACTGGGACCCTGGCGCGTCGGCTCGACAAGCTGTGCAACCTGACAGTCTTGGAGGCGGCAGTCCCGATGTCGCTAGCCCCGGGCCATGTCTATATCGGCAAGGGCGATGCGGACGTGATCGTCAGCAGGCGACCCGACGGACCCGTGGTGATGGCCGCTCCCGCACTGCCGGAGCACCGGTGGCACCCAAGCGTCGACCGTCTCGTGGACACCGCCATGCAGCATTTTGCGCCCGAGCAGCTGGTTGGAGTGCTGATGACCGGGATGGGCAGCGACGGAGCCGTGGCGATGTCGCGGCTGAAGGAACAGGGCGGCCGCACCATCGCGGAGGCTGAGGAGAGTGCGGTCGTGTGGGGCATGCCCGGGGAACTGGTTCGACGGGGCGGCGCGCAGGCGGTCGAGCCCCTGGAGCGGATCGCTGAGCGGATCAGGACCATGGTCGAGCGATCATGAGCAGGACGCGCAAGGCACAGCCGCTCAGCGCCGAGGAGATTCATCGCTTCGCGGAGTTCTTCCAACGCCGCACCGGCATGATCTTCGGCGAGAGCAAGCGCTATTATATCGAGCGCCGCATCGCCGACCGGATGTCCGCGACTGGGCTGGTGACGTTCGATGCCTATTTCGCCCGCATCGAGGCCGATCGGTCGGAAGTCGAGCAGTTGATCAATGCCTTCACGGTCAACGAGACCTACTTTTACCGCGAGGAACATCAGTTACGCTGCCTTGGCCGCTCACTCCTTCCAGGCATCGTGCAGAACCGGAAGCCGGGCGATCTGGTGCGGGTCTGGTCAGTGCCCTGCTCGACGGGCGAGGAGCCCTACTCCATCGCGATCTGGCTTCTCGAGAACTGGCCACCTGTCGATTCCTACCACATCGAGATCGTCGGCTCCGACATAGACACCCAGGTGCTCCAGGACGCACAGGCGGCGGATTATGGAGAGCGTGCCCTCCTGCGCCTGCCCCCTGACGTGGTCGAGCGGTACTTCGATCCGATCCGCGATGGGCAACGCAAGCTGATTCCGGATCTCCGAGAATCGGTGAGGTTCACATCGGCGAACCTCATCGATTACCCGTCCGTTGCCGCTCTGGGACAGTTCGACATCATCTTCTGTCGCAACGTTTTAATCTACTTCGATGACGCGTCGCGGCTGCTCGCGGTGAACAATCTCTACGATGCACTCCGCCCGGGCGGATACGTCTGCCTCGGCCACACCGAGTCCATGTCACGGATTTCGAAACGCTTCGAGCTTCGGCGCTTCGAGGATGCCATCGTCTATCAGCGCCCGGAAGGGAACGGCGATGGATGACCTCCTCCAGCACTTCATCATCGAAGCCCAAGAGCTGATACAGCAGGCTACCGACGACTTGCTCGCCATGGAGCGGGATCCCCAGGCCACGAAGCCCCTGGATAGCGCCTTCCGGGCCGTCCACACGCTGAAGGGATCGGTGGGCCTGTTCGACTTCGCCCCCATGGGCATCGCCCTGCACGCTGCTGAGGATCTCCTGGGCGCCCTGAAGGGACGGCGATCCGGCGCCGCCAGCCAGGTGATCGACAGCCTACTCGCCTGCATTGGGCAGACGGAGCGGTGGGTGGCCGCGATCGCGCAGACGGGGCAGTTGCCGCGGGACGCCGCCGAAGAAGGGTACCGCCTGGCTCGCCTTCTGCGTGCCCAGTTCGACAATGACCCGACGCATGCGCCGGAAGCAACGTCACCTGCCGAACTTGGCTGGATCGAGGACCTGATCAGGCAAAGCCCAGACCCTGCCGGGTTAAGAGCTCATCCATCCCCTCTGGTAGCGATCCGGTACACGCCGCGCGCGGACTGCTTCTTTGCCGGTGACGACCCAATCGCCCTCCTGAGATCGGTACCGGACCTTGTGGCCGTCCGCCTGTCGGGTCGGGAGCCATGGACGCCTGCCGCAGAGATGGATCCATTCGCATGCAACATGCGGATCGAGGCGCTCTCCGGCGCCGAACTCGATCAGGTCAAGACGACCTTCAGATTCGTGCCCGACCAGGTGATTATCCAGGCGATCACCCTGGCACCAGGGTCGCAGATCGCCATGGCCGAGGATGCCGCCGTTCCCGGCGGGGGGACGGCGACCAGCACCCGAACGTTAAGGGTCGACGCCGCGCGGATCGACCGGCTCGCGGATCTCGTCGGCGAGATGGTTATCGCCAAGAACGCCCTGGCCCATCTGGCGAAGCAGATCGGGGACGGACTGGACCGGAAGCACGCGGCGCAGAACCTTCTCGCCAGCCACGCCGCTATCGAGCGCCTCGTCGCGGACCTCCATGGAGCGGTCATGGATGTGCGGATGATGCCCATGCGGGACATCTTCCGGCGCTTCCCACGCGCCGTGCGCGACATCGCTGGCCGCCTCGGCAAGGCCATCGACTTTTCCGTCGAGGGCGATGAGGTTGAGGCGGACAAGGCAGTCGTGGAGGGGCTGTTCGATCCCCTGCTCCATATTCTCCGCAACGCGGTCGGCCACGGTGCGGAGCCGGAGCAATCGCGGCTGGAGGCCGGCAAACCGGCGAAAACCCGAATCGTGCTCAGGGCCCGTCGCGAAGGCGATCGGGTCGTGGTGGAGGTCGAGGACGACGGCCGCGGCATCGAGCCAGCAGCCATCCGGCGGGCGGCCCGTGACCGCGGCATCGCTCAGGCGGTCGAGGTCGAGCGCCTAAGCGATGCCGAGGCTGTCGACTTGATCTTCGCTCCCGGCTTCTCCACCGCCTCGGAGGTGACCGACCTCTCTGGACGCGGGATCGGGATGGACGCCGTGCGCTCCGCAGTGGAGCGCCTAGGCGGCCAAGCGAGCGTTCGAAGCCGGCCGGGTCAGGGTACAACGATCCGCCTCTCCCTTCCCCTGACCGTGGTGGTCACGCGGATCATGACCGTGCAGCTGGGTGCCGAACTCTACGGGATTCCTCTGGAGTCCATCGTCGAGACGGCATTCGTGCCGGCTTCGCGGGTTCTCCTCGTTCGGGAGGCGGAGGCCATTGTCTGGCGCGGCCGAACGCTCCCCCTAGTAAGGCTCGCCGCTCTCCTCGGCTTACCAGCTTTCGCGGAGCCTTCCCAGAGGCTGAAGATGGTGGTGATGGAAGCCGGGGACGAGCTAGTTGGGGTCGTGGTGGACGGGTTCGCCCAGCGTATGGACGTCCTCATGCGGCCCAAGACCGGCATCCTCGCCCACATGCACGGCATGATGGGCACCACCCTGCTCGGTGACGGCAGCGTTCTCGTCATCCTGGACGTTCCGGAGCTGATCGGATGAGCGTGCGTCTGGACGGGACCGTGGTTCACCTGGAGGGACCCTGCCGTGTCGAGGACGCAGAGCCTCTGCTCGCGCTCCTTCAGGCCGATGGCAAGCGAGTGGTCGACTTGAGCGCGGCCGAGCACCTGCACGCTGCCGTTCTCCAGGTCCTGCTCGCTCTGCAACCTGCCCTGCAGGGCGCGGTCGAGGATGCCTTCCTCCGGACCTGGATAATTCCGACGTTGCAGGTCAACAGTGCGGAGGACGCCGGGCTTCCGGATGGCTAAAGAGTTGTCATTCTTCCGGTATCCCTTAAAAAGCCTATAATCTTCCTGCTCCCACCGATCCGCTCGTTCCGGGCAATCCCTTCCTATCGGAGTCTCTGGGTGGCCATTACCGTACTGATCGTCGACGACAGCAAGCTCGCCCGCATCGTGGCCGGCAAGACCCTTGCGGCGCTCCAGCCGACCTGGGAGCGGGTCGAGGCTGCCAATGCTGCGGAAGCCCTCAAGATCCTCGGCGAGCGGAAGATCGACCTTGCGATGGTCGACTTCAACATGCCGGAGAAGGATGGCCTCGAACTGGCAAGCGAGATCCGCGCCAGCCATCCAACGATGCCGATTGCAGTCATTACGGCCAACATTCAGGATGAGGTGATCGCACAAGCCCGAGCGATGAATGCCACCTTCGTCAACAAACCCTTGACCGAGGAAGGCTTGAGAGGCTTCGTCTCCGGAGCTGCCCTGCGCCTGCGGTCGAGTACGGCCTGACGAGCATCGAAGAGAACGATCCAGCGACATGCCGCAACCGAGGTGAAGATGCTGACGCCAACAATCTCGGAAGTGCTCGATGAGCTGGAACTCGACACCCTCACCGAGCTCGTGAACATCGGTGTCAGCCGCGCGGCCGTGAGCCTTCGCGAGATGGTCGGCGAGCAGGTTCACCTCTCCGTGCCGGCCGTCGACCTTGTGCATCGCAGACGAGCCATCGAGATCCTCGAAGGGCGCGAGAGTGGCCCCCTGGTGGCGGTTCACCAAGTCTTCGAGGGCGACATCACCGGACGGGCCCTCCTGATTTTTCCCGAAACCAAGAGCCTTGAACTGGTCAGGGCGGTCACGGGCGGCGAGCTCTCACTCGAGGACATCATCGAGCTGGAGCAGGAGGCTTTGGCCGAGACCGGCAACATTCTCCTGAATGGCTGCCTTGGCACCATCGGCAATATGCTGCATCGCAGCCTGAGGATGTCTCTGCCGGAGATCATCCGTGGGAAGGGACCTGAACTCTTCGACCTCGCGCCGCCCCCGGCAGCGAGCGAAGTGGTGATGTTCCTTCATATCAACTTCACGGTCAGGCAACGGAACATCAGCGGCTACATCGTCATGCTCATGGACATTCCGTCGCTCACCGTACTCAAAAAGCTTCTCGGCGAGTTGATCCAGCGCGAGACGGACGGGATGGCACCCTGATCTTATGCAGGACATCGAACTTCTAACGGCCGTCTTCGACGCCGTAGATACAGGCCTGTTCGTGCTCGATAGCCGCATGAAGGTGGTCGCCTGGAATGCGTGGCTCACCGCAGCGAGCGGGATCCCGCAGCAGCACGCTGCGGGGAGGAGCTTGGACGAGCTCTTTCCGAACGTGACCTCCCCTGCCCTGATGTCCGCTGTCAAGGACGCCCTCGAATCCGGGTACTCCCGGGTCCTCACCCATTCCCTGCAGCCGTTTCTCCTGCCTCTCCAGACTCGCTCGGGGGGACGGCTCGTCCACAATATCTCGGTACGTCCGCTCGAGCGGCCACCCAACGCCAAGTGCATTGTCCAGGTCGTGGACGTCACGGTCGCGGTTCAACGGGAGCAGGTTCTGCGGGAGCGTCAGAACGCGCGCTACGACGCGGTCGTCAGCAGCGCGCCGGACGCGATCCTGACGCTCGACGCAGGGGGCATCATCCAACTGGCGAACCCGGCGGCCGCTCGGCATTTCGGGTACGCCGCGCGCGAACTCATCGGCATGGAAGCGGCCGTCCTGCTCCATCCGCCCGAGGCCTGGGCGCAACTTTGGACAAAGATGTTCGACGGCGACGTCATGCAGCGCCCCGTGGAGGTCACAGCGCGCCGGAAGGATGGCTCCGTCAGCTTTCTGGAGGTTTCGGCGGCCCGCTGGCAGAGTGAAAAGCGGGTGTTCGTGACTGCCATCCTGCGCGACGTGAACGAGCGCAGAGCCGCCGAGGAGGCCCTTCGGCATCTCAATCATACCTTGGAGGAGCGCGTCGAAGAGCGGACGAAGGAGCTTCTGCGCGCCGAGGAGCAGCTTCGCCAATCACAAAAGATGGACGCGGTGGGGCAGCTCACGGGCGGCGTTGCGCACGACTTCAATAACCTGCTCACTGTCATCAAGTCCTCCACCGATCTCCTGCGCCGTCCAGACTTGGCCGTGGAACGGCGCCAGCGGTACGTGGACGCGATTTCGGATACGGTGGAGCGTGCCGCAAAGCTGACCGGGCAGCTCCTTGCTTTCGCGCGCCGCCAAGCTCTCAAGCCCGAGGTCTTTGATGTTCGCGAACGGATCGGCAGCATCTCCGACATGCTTCGCTCGATCGTGGGTTCCAGGATCGAATTGGTGGCGGATGTAGATTGGCACCCATGTTTCGTAGAAGCTGACATGAGCCAGTTCGAAACAGCCCTAGTGAACATGACCGTCAATGCTCGTGATGCGATGGACGGTGAGGGCAAGCTCACCATCGTTGTCCGAAGCCTGCCCGAAATACCTGCGGTGCACGGGCATGCCGTTAGGCCCGGCCCCTACATTGAGCTTACGATCACGGACACGGGGAGCGGCATCAAGCCCGAGCAGCTGAGCCAGATCTTCGAGCCCTTCTTTACGACCAAGGAAGTCGGAAAAGGTACGGGTCTCGGGCTCTCCCAGGTCTACGGCTTCGTGAAACAGTCGGGCGGGGACGTCACTGTTCAAAGTGAGGTAGGCCTGGGAACAACCTTCAGCCTCTACCTGCCGCTTGTCGAACCTCCGGCTACCAAAACGTCCAGCAACCCCGGACAACGGGCGGCGGGGCAGTTCGGTGCGGGTCAGCGCATCTTGGTGGTCGAGGACAACACCGAGGTGGGCCAGTTCTCGACGCAATTGCTCCAAGATCTCGGCTACGAAACCACGTGGGCAGCAAATGGGAACGAAGCACTGGAGCTCCTGCGGACCAGGGCTGGGGGATTTGATGCCGTTTTCTCCGACGTGGTGATGCCCGGCATGAGCGGTGTCGAGTTAGGTCATGAGGTTCGCCGCCTTTACCCAAAGCTGCCTGTTGTGCTGACGTCCGGCTACAGCCACGTGCTCGCGTCGGAAGGTCCGCAAGGCTTCGAGTTGCTGCACAAACCTTATGCAGTCGAGGACCTCTCTCGCGTGCTGCACAGGGTCACGCGACCACGTACCATGTCTGGTAGTCGTTCAGACAATTAGGCCGAGAGCAGCAGTGAGCACGTCCTCAACACTGAAAACCGACGATCCTGCCCTAGTCTCCTGAAGGGGCCGTACGTTGAATACCGACGCGAAGCTATTATCGCAGACGTCACGCTACAGGTTTTGTCCGACGTCGTTTTAAACATCGAGGAAGTCACTCAATTACTCAACCTGGCCCCGTTCACTGACAAGCCTGTTCTCCGGCGCCTCCGTGTCGGCTTAGTGGAGCGCCATCCCTGAGACGAGGATGCTCGATCCAGGGATTCCGAGTTCCTCGCGTACGACGCAGCCGTACTCGCACCAAGCTTGTTGGGGCAAGTCCCAAGACCATAAGCTTCGACGCGCCTTCGCACGGCTCATTGATCGCAGTTCGGCTCAGCACATCCCAGGGGGAAGTCAGGATCGCCTTTGGGCAGCCCGAGCTCGTGCGCACCGTCAATGCACCCGTGCAGAATTTATAGGATCTGCACAGTCTAACCCTTCACCAGGGGAAGCTCACCTATTGCCAGCCGATGGCCCAGAGGCAACAGAGAGGGGCAAATGAGGGTCCCGCGAGCCCTTCGCCTCTTCCAGCACGAGCAGCCACAGGCGCTGTGCTGTCTTGGCCTCCTGATAAATCCGAGGCTTTTGAGTAGATCGGCCGGGCGCTTCGCGACAGGTTCCACTTGACTGTCACTTTGAATGTTACATGTAGTACATGACGTAAGGGAAGATTATGGCTCGATCCCGAGACGCCACAGCGCCAACTCCGCCCCAGCCGGGCCGGATCTTGCGCGATCACATTCTACCTGGCCTTGGGTTGTCGGTCAGCCAAGCCGCACGTGAGTTGCGCATTGCGAGGCAGACGCTGCATCGCGTTCTCGCTGGCACCGTAGGTGTCACCCCTGAGATGGCGACTCGCTTGGCTCGTCTGTCTGGCACATCAGCCGGTTTCTGGCTCTCCCTGCAGCAGCAGCATGACCTCTCGCTGGCCGAGGAAGCTCTCTCGGGCGAGCTTAAGCTCATCCCAGCCCACACTCTTTCGAATACCATCAGAACCGAGATCGGACTGCAGAGTGAGTTATAGACCTCAACCGTCCCCCAAGGCGCGAACAGGGATTGAGGGTTTGGATGACATCCTCATCGGCGGCTTGTCTCCAAAGCACGTCTACCTTCTCGAGGGCAGCCCCGGCACCGGCAAGACCACGATCGCCCTGAGCTTCTTGCTAGAGGGCGCCAAGGCCGGAGAGAAGGGGCTCTACATCACCCTGTCCGAAACAGAGCAGGAGCTGCGCGACGGCGCAGCTTCACATGGCTGGTCGCTGGGCGACGGTATCGAAGTGTTCGAACTCGTTCCGCCCGAAAACCTTCTCGACGAGCAGCACCAGCAAAGTCTGCTCTACTCGTCCGACCTCGAACTTGGTGAGACCACCAAGGCTGTATTCAGCGCGATTGAGCAATCACAGCCTGTGCGCATCGTGCTCGACAGCCTCTCCGAGATCCGCCTCTTGGCGCAGAGCTCGCTGCGCTACCGCCGCCAGATCCTGGCCATGAAGCACTACTTCGCCAAGCAGGGCGCAACCGTCCTGATGCTGGATGACCTCACGACGGACACCAACGACAAGACCGTCCACAGCCTGGCCCATGGTGTCATCCGCCTCGAGGAACTCTCCCCCAATTACGGGGCGGAGAGGCGCCGGGTGCGGGTGATCAAGTACCGTGGTCAGAACTTCAGGGGTGGCTTCCACGACCTCATCATCGCGACGGGCGGCGTGCAGGTGTTCCCGCGCCTCGTCTCGAGCGAGCACAAGACGCGCTTTACCCGCGATGTGCTTACAAGCGGCATCAAAGAGCTCGATTCTCTGCTCGGCGGCGGGATTGAGAAGGGCTCTGGCACCCTCCTCATGGGACCTGCCGGAGCTGGTAAGTCCGTCCTATCCCTGCAATTCGCCATCTCGGCTGTTCAGCGTGGCGAGAAGGCGGCTCTGTTCATCTTCGACGAGGAACTCGGCCTCTTGATCGACCGTGCCAAGCTGATGGGCATGGATCTGGAGGCCCACTGCGCATCGGGCGATCTGTTCATCGAGCAGGTCGACGCCGCCGAACTCTCACCGGGCGAGTTCACGCACATGGTGCGGACGAAGATCGACCGGCATCAGGTCAAGACCGTGGTGATCGACAGCCTCAACGGCTACCAACAGGCTATGCCGGACGAGCAGCTCCTGATCCTGCACGTCCACGAACTGCTACAGTATTTGAACCGGCAAGGTGTCTCGACCTTTCTGACAGTGGCCCAGCACGGGCTCTTGGCCGAGATGAGATCGCCGGTCGACGTCACCTACATCGCCGACACTGTGGTCATGCTGCGCTACTTCGAGGCGTTCGGGGAGGTGCGACGGGCGCTCTCGATTATCAAGAAGCGGTTTGGCACGCATGAGAACACTATCCGCGAGTTCCGCATTGGCAGCAGCGGCATTGCTGTTGGAGAGCCTCTGACGAGCTTCCGAGGCGTTCTGGGCGGTGTTCCAGTATTTGCCGATAACGACCGCGCGCATCTGCTTAAGTCGAATTAACCGTGGAGCACTCCCCTGCCGCCCTGATGGAGCGCGCCCTCATCCTCGCTCCTCACGGCCGAGATGCGGCTGTGGCCGCGAGTATTCTCAGTGCTGCGGGCATCATGGTAGCGATCTGCCCTGACCTGCCCAGGCTGCTGCAAGAGATCGAGCGTGGGGCTGGCTTCGTGGTCGCCACGGAGGAGGCGCTCTGGACGGCTGACCTCAAGGATTTGTCACGCTGGATAAAGGATCAACCACCTTGGTCGGACCTCGCCTTTGTGCTCCTCACCCAGCGTGCCAGTGGGGTTGAGCGCAATCCCGCTCTCGCCCGTCTGACGGAGGTCCTCGGTAACGTCACATTCCTTGAGCGCCCGTTTCATGCTTCTACTCTTGTGAGCGTTGCCCGCACAGCGTTGCGAGGGCGCGGACGTCAATGCGATGCACGTGCACTGCTCGATGAACTGCAAGACGGCAAGGAGCAGCTATCGACAGCTCTCGGTAAGGAGATGCGCGCTGCCGAACACCAGAAGCTCCTGATTGACGAGCTGAACCACCGGGTGAAGAACACGCTTGCCACTGTGCAGTCGATAACGATCCAGACCTTGCGCACTGCCGACACGACACAGGATGCAAAGGAAGCGCTGGAGAGACGACTTCTGGCATTGTCCCGAGCTCATGACGTGCTCACGCAGGAGAGCTGGGAAGGAGCCAACCTGATGGACGTCGTTAGGCGAGCTCTTGAGCCCTACCAGGTTCACGGCGAGAGTAGGCTCCACATCACAGGACCACAGGTGCGACTGACGCCCCGCATGTCCCTGGCACTCGCGATGGCGCTGCATGAGCTAGCCACGAATGCGGTGAAGTATGGCGCCCTCTCCAACAAGAGCGGCATCGTGCGGGTGTCCTGGAAGGTCCAAAATGGGGCCACACCGCCCCGGCTGGTGCTGCGGTGGACAGAGGCGGGCGGCCCGCCTGTCGTGGCGCCTCGCCGTCGCGGGTTCGGGTCTCGCCTGATCGAGCGCAGCTTAGCGAGTGATCTCGACGGTCAGGTCGACATTGCCTTTGCGCCCACAGGGGTGGTCTGCACGGTCAACGCGCCGGTCGCGTAGCCCTCCTAGTCGTCCCTAACAGCATTACAGAGGCCACCATGCATACTGCATTGTGCAGAATTGATGAAATTTGCACAGTTGGCAGGTGCGCAGCTGGTCAGAACGTCGGTCTCCGTTGGCAATCTGGTTGATCTGGGTCTGCCAGCCTTGTTCACCGAACCTTTGGGTCTGGTCCGGCAACGCACTAATGGGTCCCTGGGCTTGTGTTGATCCCTGCTGTCCTCCCACGGAATTCCGCCAGCATCCTGTTCTCGTCTCTGTTCCGGACCAAGATCAAGCCAACAAGCCCGGCCCAAAGAACGGCGCACCAGATAGAACTGGTGATGACAGCAAAGCCTGCCGTCTCAATCAGCACGCCCCAGCGCATGGGGTGATCGGTGACCCGGAACAGCCCGCCGCTCACGTGTTTGTATCCCGCCCGGATCTCCAACTCCTCAGCGTAGCTATGCCGGAGCTGGACGAGGGCTCCAATGACGAGAGCACTGCCGCCTGTCACCAGCACGAGTCCCGCTGCCGTGCGCGCTGGGCTGCTGCTCCCGCCGTAAAGGGTGAAAGCTGCGCCTGTGATCAAGACGGCTTGAGGTCCGTAGAGCATCCAAGCCCGGACCCGGTTGTGGCCCGCCCGGAACAGCACGGGCCTCAGCCAGGACCGAGCATCCACAAAGCGATGGACGACTTGCCGGGTCGACCAGACCGCCAGAGCTACAATCAGCAACGTCCCGACAGTCCCGTCCATGCCGCCACCGCCTCACGAGGAGCTCGCCCGCGAGGCTCCTCCCTTACGCCGACGCGGCGGCGCTCCTCCAGGATCAGCTAAGTTGGGATAACACGGACGGTGGTTGCCCCGGCAATCGTTGGCGAGGTGCTTGAGCAAATATTCCATGCTCTGCATCAAAGGGGCAGGCTTCTGCAAAAGAGCGCTTGACCTTCCAACGATGGGAAGCCCGACAAAGGCTCCACGCCAGCAAGGCGAAGGAGACCAACCCCATGTGCGGATGCGCCACCCACCAGACCGACAAGGCTACCCTGACGCTTCCGACTGATGCCCTCACATTAGGGGTTAGGGATATGACCTGCGGCCACTGCGCAGGAATCATCACGAAAGCGGTTGAGGCCGGCATTCCCGGCTCCCGCGTTGAAGCTGATCCGGCCAGCCGGACCGTGCTCGTGCGCGGTACCGGGAATCTTGCAGCCGTGGAGGCCCTGATTACTGGCGCTGGCTACACGCCGACGGCCCCAACTCTCGGCTAACTCTCACCGGGATCACGCGTATCCCAAGATCCACCTTGCCGTCCGGAGTTCCCCATGCGCCCTATCCGTGCAGACCACCTGTTCCATGTGCCGCCAGTCATGTGCGAGGCCTGTGTCGTCGTCGTGACGAGTGCCGTTCGAACGGTGGATGCGGCTGCGCATGTGGAGGCGGATGTCGAGGCTCGGATCGTGCGGGTGGTGTCCGATGCTTATCCGTCCGTGCTGATGCGGACCCTGGGGGAAGCGGGATACCCTGCCGAGCCGATCCTGCAGCCACTTGGCTAGGAGGCCACCATGCAAAGCCACCAACATCACCGTCACGCTTTTCATATCGCGGGCAGCGCCGCACCCAGTCTTAACCGGCTCGCCTTCAGCGCCACTGTCCACTGCCTCACAGGCTGTGCCATCGGCGAGGTGCTCGGGATGGTGATCGGCACGGCGCTCGGATGGGGCACGGGCGCGACTATCGCACTCGCGGTCGCACTCGCGTTCCTGTTCGGATACGCCCTCACCATGCTGCCGCTCTTGAGGAGCGGGATGGGACTCGGGGCTGCCGTCGGCCTGGCGCTCGCCTCGGACACGGCCTCGATCACCATTATGGAGGTCGTCGACAACGGGATCATGCTCGCGATCCCCGGCGCAATGGACGCGCCGCTCTCAAGCCCACTCTTCTGGGGGAGCCTCGCGGTCGCGCTCCTCATCGCCGGAGCTTTCGCTTTCCCCGTGAACCGATGGCTTATCGCCCGGGGCCGAGGCCATGCCCTCGTCCACGTCCACCACTGAACGAAAGACACCAGCACCGGACACTTTCGAGTACGCCTGCCTGATCCCGGGCCACCGGGAGGGAGGCATATTGGGAAGAAGGACGTGGGCCGCTGAGACTGCGGTCATGCAGCATCTTGCCTTCTCCCACCTGCCCGGGCTAGCTCGGTTCAGCTAGCGAAGCTGCCCCGCTCCCTTGCCTCCGGCCGGGGAGCCACCATCTCGGCGGCTGGACTAACCTTCTGGAAACCCACTCGATCCAGGGTGGTTGACCTGCTGAAGATTGCGCGAATCGCTCGGAGTGACCCGTTGAACGCCTTGTGGACCCACTGCCGTCGTCTGGTTGCGAGCCTCATGCTCGTGGCCGTGACGTCGTTCGTGCTCCACGGCGGCGCTATGGCTGCCTTCCACGTGCACGGTTCCGGAACCGCCGAGTGCGCCACACCGGCATCCCCCGGGCATGTGCACAAGGCCACGTCGCACCACCATGGTGGCGGCGTAGCTCACCATCATGCGTCGGCTGATGACAATTCAAATGCGGCCCCCGAAGACCAGCAAACCGCCGCCGGCGAGAACTGCTGCGCGGGCGTTTGTGCCGTCGCCCTGAAGGCCCTCGCACCGGACACGCTGTCCGTTCCGCTGGCCAAGCTGACGGAACTCGTCCCCGGGAGCCAGGGTGGCTCAAGCCGTAGCCTCGAGGGCCACAAGCGCCCGCCGCGATCCCCCAGCATCGCCTGATCGGGTGACCGGCATGAGCCGCGTCGCCCGCGACGCCATGCTCATGTTCGGGGTTCACCCATGCTGTCCACCCTCTCTGGCGCCCTGCGCCCGCTTCAGGCCATCCTCCTGAGCCTTGGCCTTTTGGCCTTCGCTGTTCCCGCCGTCGCCCACGAGGGCCACGACCATGGCGCGCCTGCGGCTGCTGCGCCTACGGCTGGCTCCCCCCGCGTCACCACCCATTCGGATGCTTACGAGCTTGTGGGCATCCTGCGCGGCGACCGAATGGGGATTTACCTCGACCGCTTCGCCACCAACGAACCCGTCACCGATGCCAAGATCGCCGTGACGGTGGGTGGCGACGAGGAGGTTCAGGCTGAGCCTGCCGCCGATGGCACCTACAGCCTGTCCTCGGCCAAGTTCGCCGGCGAGGGCCCGCTGGAACTCATCTTTGCGGTCACGCATCCGACCGGCGACGATCTCCTCATCGGCACCCTGCAGCTCCCTGCCAGACCCCTGGCCGCGGCCCCCGCTCCGGCCAGCGCCTCCCCACTCCAGGCGCTACAGAGCGCTCCAACGCTGCACATCGCCGGTCGAGACATCCCGACCCCCTACGTGATAGCCGGGGTGGCCCTGGCGCTCGGTTTCATGCTCGGCCTTGCAGTTCGCAGCCGCAACAAGCTCGTGCCGGCCGCAGGGCTCGCTGCAGTTGTCCTCCTCGCGTCGACCGCCTTCGCGTTCGCCCACGAGGGTCACGACCACGGCGAGGCCGCCAAGGCGGCGCTCCCGGCGGGTGATACGCCGCGCCGCCTGCCGGACGGAACGGTGTTCGTGCCGAAGCCGAGCCAGCGGCTCCTCAGCGTTCGAACCGTCGTCACCCAGCCCGAGGAGGCCCGCAAGGCGGTGAACCTCATCGGACGCGTCGTCGCGGATCCGAACCGCTCCGGCCTTGTGCAGAGCATCAACGGCGGACGCATCATGGCGCCCGAACGTGGGCTGCCGATCGTCGGCCAGCCGGTTCGCCGGGGCGACGTGCTCGCGCTTGTGGAGCAGGCCGTGGCCCAGGCGGACCGCACCACCATCTCCGAGCGGGCCGGCGAGATCGAGCAGGAGATCGCGGTTGCCGAAACCAAGCTGCGGCGGCTGCGCGAGCTTGCCGCTCGCTCCATCACGCCACAAAGCCAGGTGATCGACGCCGAGACGGAGCTCGAAGGCCTGCGCAAGCGGCGCGAGATCGTGCGCTCTACGCGAACCGAACCGGAGGTGCTACGAGCGCCCATAGACGGTGTGATTGCCTCTGCCCGGGTGGTAGCCGGCCAAGTGGTCGGCTCGCAAGACGTGGTCTTCCAGATCCTCGACCCAAAGGGCCTCTGGGTGGAAGCGCTAGTTTATGGCGAAACCGACCCGGCCAAGGTCACGGCCGCAAGCGCCGCCACAGCGGATGGGACACCACTCAAGCTCACGTTCCGGGGCTTCAGCCGTGCTCTCCAGCAGCAGGCGACCGTCGTGCAGTTCGCGGTCGAGAACCCGCCTACCAACCTTGCTGTCGGGCAACCCATCACCGTCACGGCGCAAAACGGGTCAGCCGTGTCCGGCATCATCCTGCCACGTGATGCGGTGGTGCGCGGGGCGAACGGGGAGGCAGTGGTCTGGCGCCACACCGACCCGGAACGCTTCGAGGCACGACCAGTGCGCACGGAGCCGTTCGATGCGACCCGCCTCGTGGTCAGGGCGGGTGTGGACCCCGGCGAGCGGATCGTGACCCGCGGCGCCGAAACCGTGAACCAGATCCGGTAGGGCCCCGATGTTCAACTTTCTCGTCTCGTCGAGCCTGCGCAACAGGCTCTTCGTCCTGGCGGCCGCCCTCGTTCTTGTCGCCTATGGCAGCTATGTGCTGCCGCGGGTCCCGGTTGACGTGTTCCCCGACCTCAATCGCCCCACCGTCACCCTCATGACGGAGGCCGAGGGCTTGGCGCCCCAAGAGGTGGAGCAGCTCGTCACCTATCCGCTCGAGACCGCCATGAACGGCATGCCGGGCGTGCTGCGCGTGCGCTCGGTTTCAGGCGTCGGGCTCTCGATCACCTATGTGGAGTTCGACTGGGGCACCGACATCTATCGCTCGCGCCAACTCGTCGCGGAGCGCCTCGCCCTCGTGCGCGAGCAGCTGCCCCGCGGCGTGAACCCCCAGATGGGTCCGGTCTCCTCCATCATGGGCGAGATCATGCTCGTCGCGGTGACGGCTGAGAGCACGTCTCCCATGGAGGTGCGCGAGCTTGCGGATTTCACCATCCGCCCGCAACTCCTCAACATCGCCGGCGTCTCGCAGGTGATCCCCATTGGCGGCGAGGTGCGCCAGTACCGGGTCACTCCGAACGTCGCCGCGCTCCAAGCCCTCGACGTCACGCACGAGCAGGTGGAAGCGGCCGTCACGCGCTTTGGCACCAACACAGGCGGGGGCTTTGTCGACCAGCACGGGCGCGAGTACCTTATTCGCAACGTGGGCCTCACCCGGAAACTGGAGGACCTGCGCAATACAGTCGTGCTGCACCGTCAGGGCCAGCCCATCTTCCTGCACCAGGTGGCGCAGGTGGACTTCGCCCCGCGGGTTAAGCGGGGTGACGCAGGGTTCCAGGGCAAGCCGGCTGTCATCATTGGCATCCAGAAGCAGCCCGACGCCGATACGGTGTCGCTCACCGGCAAGGTGGAAGCGGCCCTCGCCGAAATCCAAAAGACGCTGCCTCAGGGTGTGTCGGCGACGAATGTTCAGTTCCGCCAGGCCACCTTCATCGAGACGTCCGTCGACAACGTAAAGCGGGTGCTCCTGGAGGCCGCCGCTGTCGTCGCTGTCATCCTTATTCTGTTCCTGATGAACGTGCGGGCGACTGTGATCTCCCTCACGGCCATTCCGATTTCGATCCTGACGACGGTGCTGGTGTTCCACGCCTTCGGGCTCACCATCAACACCATGACGCTCGGTGGCCTGGCCATCGCTATTGGCGAGCTCGTGGACGATGCGGTGGTGGACGTGGAGAACATCCTGCGCCGCCTCAAGGAGAACCACGAGCGCTCCGAGCCGCTGCCCGCGCTCCAGGTTATCGCGGCAGCCTCCCAGGAGGTGCGCTCCGGCATCGTCTATGCGACGATGATCATCATCCTGGTCTTCATTCCGCTCTTCGCCCTGTCCGGCATCGAGGGACGCCTCTTCGCGCCGCTTGGCATCGCCTATATCGTCTCGATCCTCGCATCGCTCATAGTCTCCATCACCGTCACGCCGGTGCTGGCCTATTACCTGCTGTCGAAGAGCGGTGGAGGACATGAGCGCGACAGCTTCGTCGTGCGTCATCTGAAGGGCGGGAACGCCGCCCTCCTGCGCTGGGCGTTCGGCCATCGTGGCTTCCTTTACACGACCATCGCCCTCGGAGTCGCTGGAGCGGCGTATGGAGCAACACTGCTGCCGCGCACCTTCCTGCCGCCCTTCAACGAGGGCACGCTCGTGGTATCGCTGCAGTACAACCCGGGCATCTCGCTCGCCGAGAGCCATCGTCTTGGCCTTCTCGCCGAGCAGCTCGTTCTCAAGGTTCCCGAGGTAAGGTCGGTGGGACGCCGCACCGGCCGGGCCGAGCTCGATGAGCACGCGGAGGGCGTTCACTCCTCCGAGGTCGATATCGATCTTCATCGATCGGCGCGATCCAAGGAGGCGGTCTATGCCGACATCCGGCAGTCGCTCTCGATGCTGCCGGTCTCGGTCAATATCGGGCAGCCCATTGGGCATCGCTTGGACCACATGCTCTCAGGCGTACGGGCGCAGATCGCCCTGAAGGTCTACGGCGAGGATCTCGACACGATCCGTACCCTCGCCGAGACCTTGCGGGAGCGCCTTGGGGCGGTGCCCGGTTTGGTCGACCTGCAGGTCGAGAAGCAAGTGCGCATTCCGCAGCTCAGGATCGACGTCGACTACGAGAAAGCCGCCCTTTATGGGCTCACGCCGGCTGCGATCACGCAGGCCCTCGAGACGCTCTCCAACGGCCGCACCGTCTCGCAGATCGTCGAAGGGAACCGGCGCTACGACGTGGTGATGCGCCTCTCCGACCAGGACCGCTCCACCACCGGCATGGAGGACCTCCTCGTCGCGACACCCACTGGCCATGTCCCCCTGCGCATGATTGCTCGGGTCGAGGAAACGGACGGCCCTAACCAGATCCAGCGTGAGAACGGACAGCGCCGCATCGCGGTCTACGGCAACGGCGACGGGCAGCGGGACATGACAGCCATCATCGCCGATATCCGCCGCGTCGTCGCTGAAACGCCTCTGCCGCAGGGCTACGTCACCCGCCTCGAGGGCACGTTCCAGGCGCAGGAGGAGGCCACCTTGCGGATTGGCCTCCTTTCGCTGGTGTCGCTCGCGATGATCTTCGTGGTGCTCTACACCCGCTACCAGTCGGCGGTGCTGTCACTCATCATCATGGGTAACATCCCCCTCGCCCTTATAGGTAGCGTGATCGCCCTGCACTTGGCCGGGCAGCCGCTATCCGTTGCTTCGATGGTCGGGTTCATCACCCTTGCCGGCATCTCGGCGCGTAATGGCATCCTGAAGATCTCGCATTACATCAACCTTGCCCTTTACGAGGGCGAGCGGTTTGGTCGCGACCTCGTCATCCGCGGCAGCCTGGAGCGCCTCACGCCGGTGCTCATGACGGCACTCTCGGCAGGGCTCGCACTGATCCCGCTTCTGTTCGGAGCGGACGAGCCGGGCCGAGAGATCCTGCACCCGGTCGCCGTGACGATCTTCGGCGGTCTGATCTCGGCCACCATCATCGACACGTTCCTGACCCCCGTCCTCTTCCTCGCGTTCGGCCGCAAGCCCCTGGAGCGTATCCAGGCAAGCCGCGCCGCGTCCGGCACCCTCACGCCTGCTGGGGCGTTCTGATCCAAGGAGACACTCCATGCGTCGCATGCTTCTCATCATGACCTTTGCAGCTTTGGCTACGCCGGCCTGGGCACACGAAATCGCAAAGGGCCCAAATGGTGGACCCGTGGTCGACAGTGCTGGCCACCATATCGAAATGGTTGCCAAGGGTACCGACCTCGTCCTGTTCCTCACGGATGCGGCCGACAAGCCACTCACCGCCGCGGGCTCGAAGAACGCGCGCGCTATCGTTCAAGACGGGGGCAAGACCGCGACCGTTGCTCTCAGCCCCGCCGAACCTAACCGGCTCGTCGGCAGTCTCTCGCAGCCGCTCGGCAGCGGAGCCCGTGTCGTCGTGTCGGTCACGATGGCGGACGGGCACTCCGTCCAGGCCCGTTTCGTCAACAATTGAACGAGGATGCACCCATGAGGATGATCATTTCTGCTCTACTTGCGGCCAAGCGCTCCACCGAGGGTCCCACCTGAGGGGCGACGTCTCGCTTGCTGGTGTCCTCCTCGCGCAGCTCGTCGATGGCCTGGCGCAGGGTCAGCGTGCAGTCGGGCTTCGAATAGTCGAGCATGGATTAACCCCCGACGCCCGGCGCACATCCTTTGTGGTCAGCGGCTCACCAACAAAAACGTCGGAGATCGATGGCAACCCGCGGCAGGATCCTGAGGATCAAGGCCTATAGCCCCATGGTCGGAAGGCAGGACAACCCGAGCGCGACCCAGAACCCCATCCCGTGCCGAAGCATCACCGGGAAGGACAGGAACATCGGCAGCGAAGGCACGCTGAACCAGAAGGTCGCCTCCGCATGGCCCGGGGTGCGCTCGACGTCGGCGGTATCCCGCTAAAGCCAAATAATCCAAGGAGCGAGACCAGGGGAAGCGACGCGATGAGGCCGCCAATCCCCGGGCTGCGGCGGGAGACCTCCGACCTAGGTGCCCGCCTCTAATCTATCGATATCCTGTTACAAGGTTATGAATGGCGTTGACACTGTCTTTACCGACATGAACGCTAGGGCATGGCACGCAAGCGGACCCAGGAAACTGTCGACATCCTCCAAGAGGCAATCCGCAGGGTGGCCCCGTCGTGCCGCGTCGACGCTGAGGACCTGCGGCGCTACCTGAGCCTACCCGAGCACGAGGGCTTCGTCGACGACGTCCGGGTAGCCTCCGCCCTCACCGAAATGCAGGGCCTCAAGGAATGGGCTGCAAAGGGGGCCAGGGAACTCGCTAAGACAGTCCCGTCACTGCGCTGGTCCGAGGGAGAGAACGGCGCCGTCTCCTGGTCTGTGCGGGTGTGCCTGCCACTCCTCGACGACGGGCGCATGGAGCTGCGCCTCATCATACCGCCGACGCCGCAGATGCTGGAGATCCTGCACGTGATGGCAGTCCGCAGCGACCCGCACCACCGCTTCGACGAACTTAAGGCCGAGGTCGACCGCGTCGAGCGGGAGATGGGGAAGTCCATGCACCGGGTGATCAACCGGCTGCGTGAGCACGTGCGCGCGGACCTCGCCGAGGTCGGTTCGGGCGCTGCCAGCTACGCCGAGCACATGGACCATGCGCTACGCTCGCGGCAGTACGAGTTCTCCCTGGACTTGGTCCGAGCCTTGCCTAACAGGTTCAAGGAACTCCGGGCCCGCGCGAAGAAGCTCGCCAGCCGCGACGCCGGCATCCGGAACCTGCGCGAGCGGGTCGGCTTCGGCACCTACATTGACAAGTTCCGCATCGCGCGCAGCATGACCCGTCGCATCATCTTCCACATGGGCCCCACTAACTCAGGCAAGACCCACGCTGCATTGGAGAGCCTCGCAGCGGCCGCCGAGGGCGCCTACTTGGCCCCTCTGCGGCTCCTCGCCCTGGAGAACTACGAGGCCCTGCGCGACCGCGGCCTCAACGCCGGCATGGTCACAGGCGAGGAGGTCTTTGGCGATAAGGGCGCCACCCATATCTCGCGCACCATTGAGACCGCCGATCTGCAGCACACCGTTGACGTGGCGGTGATTGATGAGATTCAGATGATCTCCGACCCGGACCGGGGCTGGGCTTGGACCAATGCGCTCTTTGGGATCCCGGCCAAGACCCTGATCCTGGCCGGCTCCGACGATGCCCTGCCGTATGTTCGCCGGGCTTGCGACGCTACCAATGAGAGCCTGGAGGTCGTGACCTTCGATCGCAAGACGCCCCTCGTCCTACTCGACAAGCCGGTTCCGCTGGAGGAGGTGCAGGCCGGTGACGCCGTCGTGGCCTTCTCGCGCCAAGCGGTGCACGAGCATCGCGAGATCCTCGTCGGCCTGGGGCACATCGTAGCCACCATCTACGGGGCGCTTTCCCCCGAAGTGCGCCGCGCAGAGGCCGAGCGCTTCCGTACCGGCGAGGCCGACGTGCTCGTCACCACTGACGCCATCGGCATGGGCCTCAACCTGGGCCCCCTGCAGCGCGTCGTGTTCTCCGCCCTGCGCAAGTTCGACGGGCGCGAGGACCGCCCGCTCACCAACCCCGAGATACGCCAAATCGCTGGGCGCGCCGGGCGCTTTGGCTACCACGACGTTGGTTACGTGGCAGCCACGACGGAGGAGGGCATCGATCTGATCCGTAAGGCGCTCGCTGGCGCTCCGGCGGCACCAGCCGAGGACTCGCGCTTCTACGCTCGCCCCGACCTCGTAGCGATCAAGACCGCGGCCTCGGAGCTGCGCACTGAGAGCTTGCACGAAGTGCTCACGCACTTCGCCCAGGCCGCCTTCTACGAGGGCTCGCCATTTCAGCCCTCGGACATGGACGCTATGCTGCAGGCCGCGGAGATGGTCGACCGCACCAAGCTAAACCTGACTCAGCGGTTCGCCCTGGCGATAGCCCCTATCGACCAGCGCGACGAACTCTCATTCCAGGTGCTCAAGGGATGGACGCAGATGCTGGCCTCGGGTTCCGGCGTTCCGGCGCTGCGCGGCAACCCCTTCGCCGAACTAGACCACCAGGAGCGCACGGTGCGACTTGCGGGGGCGTACCTGTGGCTGTCGCGCCGCTTTCCGGACGACTTCGACGACGCAGAAAGAATGCGACAGGTGCGGGCGCAGGCCAACGAAGCCATCGAGCGCCATTTGCAGGGGACCGCCACGAAACGGGTGGCCAAGCGCGTAATCGACGGACGTAGGGGTTGATTGGAGAGCCCATGGCTTACTCGATGGACTCCAGCCCGATTGAGAGCCACTAAGGGCGTGTGCCGCCGGCAATTGCTTCGCGGCCACACGTCCATGCTTCCATTCGATCTTATAACGAAGGCCTACCTGCAATACTCGCCTTTAGACAACGATGTATATAGCACGCAACAGTCCCTCGGCCCAGAACAACTCAAAATGGCACAATGCGGGCATCGCTCGACCGCGTGCGGTCGTGCTGTCAGGCTGTTTAGAACAAGGTCGATGTGAGCGGCGGGGAAGTGCTCGGGCGGCACCGACGCGAAAGGCTCGAAACCGCGGATGCGGCTTTGAGGCCCACCAACCCCCTGCAGCGGGCCAGCCATGATCCCCTGGGTTCACGTCGACACCGCAACGATCCCAGGTGGGAGCACGCCCATGCGCCTCATGCGACGTGGCGATGAGTTCTCGATTACGGTCGGCACGGTTGAGCTGATGAACAGCCGGTTGAGCGGGTCGGAGATTGCTCTGGCGACGCTCACATGCGCCCGCCTGCAGGACCGCCCTGG
>DATCJK010000012.1:0-19450 GCA_036562855.1 Microvirga sp. | reverse complement strand
GGTGCTGGTGACGTGGCTCCTGGATCATACGACCGAGCCCGAGAGCCTCTTGCTACGCTGGGAGGAGCGCGGAGGACCACCCGTGGAAGCACCCAAGCGGCGGGGCTTTGGCACACGGCTCATCGAGCGCAGCCTTGCGAGCGACCTTGATGGTGAGGTCAAGATGACGTTCGACCCCAGGGGTCTCGTCTGCACGATCTCAGCTCCGATGGAGGGGTCCCCTGTCTAGGCCAACCCTGGGGGCGCTGCTGTCGCTGCCCTCATCCAGGTCAGTTTTGCCAAGGTCCCGCCCTCTTCTGAGCCTGTCGACGGCGGGCGGTTCGCTACCATCGACGGGGATGTCTTGGGCAGCGGATCGGAGCGGGTCCGCATCCTGAACATCGACGCGCCTGAGACGCGGAACGCCCCCCTGCGAGGCGGAGCTGGTGGCAGGGCTCAAGGCAAAGGAGCGCTTGGCCGCGGAGCGCTGGGCCGCCCTCCTCCGGGTCGGCCCCATTGAGGTCGACCGGCAGGGCGAGGACCGTGACCACAGCACCCAAGCCCCGGATCTCTGGAACGGGTGAAGTTCACTCTTTTGACGCGGGACCGCTCGGACTACCTCACCGATCGGTACAGCGAGCGCAAAGGCGCAGCAGACAAAGCGTCGAAGCTGCTTGCGAACATCGCCATGGGACATGAGGCAACGCCGCGTCGCTCATCCGGCCGACACAATCCTTCGAGAATATTGGAAATAGCGCTTGACGGGGAGAGACCCTGCATGCATCTTATTTCCATGAAGATCGAACAAGCAGCCAAACAGCTCGAGTCCCTCGGCAACCCGACCCGCCTTCTGCTCTATCGGACGCTCGTCCGTGCCGGGCAGAATGGCTTGCCGGTGAGCCGGGTGCAGGAGCGGTTAGGGATCCCAGCCTCGACGCTTTCGCACCACCTGCACAGGCTTATTCTGACCGGATTGGTGACGCAGGAACGGCAGGCCACCACCCTGATCTGCCGGGCCAACTACCCGGCGATGGATGAGCTTCTCGGCTTCATGACCAAGGAGTGCTGCGCGGATGTGGGCTGTGCCACGTCCTCCGACACGGAGGCCGCTTAGCCTCTATCGTGCCTTAAACTTCGATGTTTCTGGATATATGGGAGAATGGACGATGACGACACTGACCCGCCTGCTTCGCGCGTTCCGTCACCGCCGCGCTGTCGCTTCGATGGCGGAGTTGAGCGATCACACGCTCGCGGACATCGGCCTGCTGCGCACGGATGTGTACGCGTCTCTCGCAGCCTCCTACCTCGCCGACCCATCCCAAGCCCTTCGGAATGCCTGTTGCCATTGGCGCACCTTCGCGTCGCGTCCGCGCCCCTCCTCTGAACTCATCACCTGCTGCTGACCTGTCGACCGGAGAGCAATCATGGCCCAGAACAAATCGCTTCCTGTCGCAATCATCGGAGCAGGCCCGATCGGCCTTGCCGCGGCCGCGCATCTCATCCGCCGCGGCCTCCCCGTGCGGGTCTACGAGGCAGGTGCGAGCGTCGGCGCGAACGTGCGCGATTGGGGCCATGTGCGCCTGTTCTCCCCCTGGAGTTACAATATCGACAAGGCCGCTCGAGCCCTCTTGAACGAGCACGGCTGGCATGAGCCGCCGGGGGAGGCGATGCCGACGGGCTTAGGCTTGTACGAAGCGTACCTGAAGCCGCTCGCCGCAACCCCGGAGATGTCGGCCGTCGTCGAGACCCGCACACGGGTGCTCGCCATCACGCGCCAGGGCGCCGACAAGGTCGTGAGCAAGAGGCGCGGGGACAAGCCCTTCGTTCTGGCCGTCGTGAATGGATATGGCGCGGTCCGGCGCGACCTTGCACGGGCTGTGATCGATGCCTCCGGCACTTGGACCTCGCCGAACCCGCTCGGGGCCGGTGGCATTCCCGCCGATGGAGAGGTCGAGAATTCCGACCATATCGTCTACGGGATCCCTGACGTCCTCGGGCGTGACCGCGCGGCCTATGCAGGTCGGACCACGCTCGTGGTGGGCGCCGGCCATTCCGCCGCAAACGTGCTGCTCGACCTCGCCCGCCTTGCTGAGCGGGATCCACGCACCACCATCGTCTGGGCGACGCGAGGGGAGGACCTGACGCGTGTCTATGGCGGCGGCCGAGCCGATGGTCTCCCCGCCCGCGGAGAGCTCGGGTCGAACCTCGAAGCCCTCGTCGAGAGCGGTCGCATGACGCTGGTCGCCGGTTTCGGCGCGACCTGCGTCCGCAAAGAAGGCGACCAGGTGGTGGTCGCAGGCGAGACCGCGTCGGGCTTGCGGGAGCTCGGCCCCGTCGATCGCATCGTGGTCACGACGGGCCAGCGCCCAGACCTCACCCTCACCCGCGAGCTCCGTATGGATCTCGATCCCTGGCTGGAGAGCTCGAAGGCACTCGGGCCGCTCATCGACCCGAACCTGCACTCCTGCGGGTCTGTGCCGCCCCATGGCCATCGGGAACTCGCCCACCCGGAGCCGGACTTCTACACGGTTGGCATCAAGAGCTATGGCCGCGCGCCCACCTTTCTCATGATGACCGGCTACGAGCAGGTTCGCTCGGTGGTCGCGGCCATCGCCGGCGACATGGCGGCCGCGGACGAGGTCAACCTTGTCCTACCCGAGACCGGCGTCTGCTCGACGGACGTCGCCACCCACAAGGGCTCCGCAGGCTGCTGCGGGGGGCCGGCTCCCGAGCCGGCGGACGTCTGCTGCCAAGCGGACGCGGTCGCCAGGGCGGCTGGGGCGAAGGGCTGCGGGTGCGCTCCTGCGGCGCCGACGGTCACCGCCAGGACGGGTTGCTGCTAGGATGCCGGTATCGGGCTCCCGCGCGGCGGATGCCGGCCTCTAGCTCGGGCGCGGAGTGGTGATCACCGCGCTCGGCGTCACGCGGATCCTCGCCTGGGGCTCGCCCTCCTACCTGCCGGCGGTCCTCGCGACACCCATCGCTGCCGCTCACCGCGGCCGGGCTGTCGCTGGGGCTCCTCGCCTCAGGGCTCATCTCTCCCCGGGTCGGGCGCGCTATTGACCAGGTTGGGGGCCGCCCCGTCCTGGCCCCGAGCTCGGCTCTGATCGCGGCAGGCCAGGCCACTCTCGCCATGGCGCACAACCCGGCGGCCCGCTTCGCGGCTTGGCTCGCCAAGGTCGCCGGAATGAGGGGAGAAACCAGCCCGCAACCTTTGCGGCGGACCCGTTACTCGAGTTTTCCGACCAGCTCACGGGCCGCTCGGATCGGATCCCGTGCAGTTCGCTCCGCCGCGAGCGCATCACAGGTGAAGCGCCCGTGGCGGCGGGTGCCGTTCGCCTCACTCTTCGGGGCTCCGCTCCCACTGGAACCCCATGCATCCGGCACCTCATTCGTCCGTTCACGCGTGGCGAGCCGCACAGGCTCCCGATCTGAATCTTGGCGCCACACCAAGGCGACGGTTGAGCCGTGAGGGAGTTTGCCGCGCGGTGAGCGTTGAAGGAGCGCCGCCTTCCTCGCATGTGCTGGAAGACAGCAAAGCCTCGGCTGGCACAGGAGGTGGCTGGCGCTCTGTCGGAGCCCACGAGCCAAGCCCGATGCTGGACATCAAACCAGCTCAGTTGGCATAGCTGTGCCTGCGTAAGATTCTGCCGAGAGTGCGCGGCCGAGAACGTGTTGGGCGCGTGCGCCTGGGAGATTCCTGATGGATGTAAAACGGGCTGACGGGGTCTCCAGAGCGATCATAGAAGCCGGCCTGGCCGGAGGCTCGGAGCCAGACCTCCTGCGGCTTTTCTGCGAGACGCTGGTTCACAGTGGCTTACCGCTCAGCCGGGCCAATCTTCTGATCGATACCCTCCATCCTGTTCATGAGGGACGCGCCTTCCGCTGGCGCCGTGATGAACCGGAGTTGCCGCCAGTCATCGAGTATGGCCGCACCAACGTAGCTGGGAGAGGCCAGGAGAGTTGGCGCCGGAGTACGTTCTACCATCTCCTGGAGACAGGAGGCTCCTTGCTGCGGTGCCGGCTGGCCACGGATCCCGGTTCGGATTTTCCGATCCTGGACGAACTGCGCGCCGAGGGGCAGACCGACCACGTCGTGCTGATCAACCGCTTTGCGGCCAAAGGCGCGGTCGGCGAGATGGACGGGGTCTACTCGAGCTGGACAACCGACCATCCAAACGGCTTCACGGACGAGCAGGTGCAGGCTCTTGTGGATCTCACGCCATCCTTGGCGCTCTCGATCAAATGCACCTCTCTCGCCAGGATCGCCGAGACGCTGGTTGAGACCTATCTCGGCCGGGACGCGGGGCGCCGCGTGCTCAGCGGCCGGATCGAGCGGGGCGTGGCCGACCGGATCCCGGCAGTTCTGTGGTACAGCGATCTGCGCCACTTCACGCAGGTGGCGGACCAGATGGAGCCCGAATACCTCATTCCGTTTCTGAACGATTATGCGGATGTGATCATATCCTCGATCCATGAAGCTGGTGGGGACGTGCTCAAACTGATCGGCGATGGAACGCTCGCGGTGTTTCAGGCCGACCATCCCCAGGACGCCTGCGGATGCGCCTTGAAGGCTTACCGCCTCGCGCGCAGCCGGCTGGAATCCCTAAACGAGGACAGGCAGGCCCGGGACCTGCCCACGACCAAGGCGTATCTCGGGCTCCATATTGGCGAGGTATTCTACGGCAACATCGGCAGTCGGGATCGGCTCGACTTCACGGTGGTGGGTCCTGCCGTGAACGAGGTGAGCCGCATTGCAGCCATGTGCCGGTCGATTGAGCAGGATGTTCTGCTCTCGACCGCGTTCCATGCGGCAGCAACGCCAGAGGAGCAAGCAAGCCTTGTCTCCGTTGGGCGATACGCGCTGCGGGGGGTCGCCCGGCCGCAGGAGCTTTACACCATGGATCGGATCAGGCCGTAAGCTCGCGGTGCGCCAATGCTTGAACAAAGAACTCCTTGCGCTCACCGTCCTCATGGCCCGTTCGGTTCCGGCGCCGCTCCTCTACGGCAAGCGCTTCATGGGGAAGCGGCTTGGCATCGCCGATCTGTTCGAGCGCCAACCGGCGCCGATGCCAACGAAGTTCGGCCTCGCTGAGGCCGATCGATTGCATTTGGACCTCGATTTGCTCGGGAGCACAACGACGCTCAAAGCAGCAGCCGCATTTTGAAACAGCGGCGAGTGGCTGCAGGCGCAACGCCTATTGTGCTCAGAGCGGCAGGATCGTGAGCCACGGCCCCCTTGCAGGGCGAGCGAACCGTCAGGCGGATCCGCACGTGAACCGATCCATCGTTCGCAATTTGCTCCCCAAGCAGCCCGCGAGTTCAAATTCCGCTCGCCCCTCCGGCTGGCTTTCGCCACGTGACGCTCCACACCCCGGCGACCAGTCCCTATGTCCTCGCAACCCGGTAAGCGGCACTGAGCACATCGAACACGTCCATGAGACGGGCGACGTAAGGATCGTGCGCGACGAACTCCGAATCCTCGTGCCCGGAGGTCCACTGCTTCTCCACAGCGTCAATCAGACGGTGGAGCCGCCGCTGATGGAGGCCGAGGCCCTTCTGAACCGGGTCCGCGATGATCCCCGCGAAGGCCGAGGCAATGGATGTCAGCACCAGCAAGCCCCCGGTGATGCCACCAACGAGGACAGAGGGGGCTGCAGCCGGGAAAAGACCGTACCAGAGGCTCCCTGCACTCGCACCCAACGGGAACGAGGCAACAGCAGCGTTCTGGGTGAGGGCGGCGGCAAGGGCTGGTCCCAGGGACATGACGCCGGGGGTGACTTGCTTCACCGCAAGAGCGCCGGCACCGACCGTCAGCAAGGACGTCGTGATCTCGGCCGCCGCCGCCCGTGTCCCGGCATAGGTCTCCATCGTGTCCTCGAGACGCTCACGGAAGGCCGGGTCGTCACTGTGCTTCCCGATCTGCACGAGAGCCCTGCTCAGGCGCTCCTCCACCTCCGGGGCCGACATGATGGTGTCGGCGAAAGCGTCCTTCAGGGACACCCGCTCGCCCTGGCGGAACGGGAGTTCCAGCAGGTCGGTGATGATGAGCCACTCGATCTCGTTCCCGACCTCCGTTTCAAAGACCAGTTTGCGCGACGCGAGATAGGCCGACGCCCTGTCGGCACCTATGGCCTTGGCTCCGGCCGCGGCGAGTTTCGTCGCGATCTGGGGAACGGCCAGGGCAATGTTGGCGGGAGCCTTCAGCATGTCCCAACCAACGGCCTTGCGGTGCATGGCAAGGGAGCCGGAGAAGGAGAAGTGTCGATCGACGAACTCGTCCACCCGGGCGCGGCGGCTCTCGAAATAGCGACGGGCGCCCTCGGCTACGATGCGCTGGGCCTCCTCCTTCGTCAGAAGGGTATCGGCCGATCGGTTTTCAGCATCATCTCCAGGCATAGGTCACGCATCCGCTCCATCTCGCGCTAGGCTCAGCGCCCAGTCAAATCTCTGCAACCCCGACGGCTGGACAATGGGCGGCTCCCGGCGGGTCAGGCTGGCGCCAGCCTGTCCTCGCCTTCGACCTCGCCGCGGCTCTGGAGCCAGAGCGTCACCAGCCAGCACAGGAGAGCCCAGGCTGCGCCCATAGCCCATCCGCCGAGGACGTCGGTCGGCCAGTGCACCCCCAGGTAAACGCGGCTCACCCCGACCAGAAGGGTGAGAAGCACTGAAAATGAGAGCACGAAAGCCTTGACGCGCACGCTCGCGCGCAGGCGAGCGAAGAGAGCGCCCAGCGTGAGGTACACCACCGCCGCCATCATGGAATGACCGCTCGGAAAGCTGGCGGTGTAGACGTGGGAGCCATACGGCACGAGGTCAGGTCTGGGCCGGTCAAAACCTGCTTTGACGAGGCTGCTGAGCACGATCCCGCCCACAATTGACACAACGACATCGAGGGCTGCGCGCTTCTTGCCCGTAAGCAGCAGGTAGCCGGCGGCCATCACGGTCAGAAGCGTGAGCACACCCACCCCGCCCAAAGCCGTGAAGTCACGCATCATCTCCTCCAGCCAGGCAGGCCCGCGTGGCTGGAGCAGATCGTCAGGATTGCGCAAGGCGAGCAGCAGGGCTCGATCCAACGCTTCCGTTCCACCCTCGACAACCTCACCGGCCAGTTCGACGAAGCCCCACACGAGGCTCGTGAGCAAAAGGCCCATGATCAGAACAGACCGTTCGACGCGGCCGACATGGCGGATCGCGGAGCCGAGCAGGGAGATCTGGTTCGCGGCCGTCTCGATGGGTTTTGGCTGGCGCAGTTCCATGGTCCGATCGTCGTGATAGGAGCTTGGGGCAAAACGCTCTCGTGAGCGGTTGTGCTGTATAGACTTCTGGAGCACCCCGGACCGCAGCGGACCCTAGCTTGGCGGACATTCCCTCCGCCACCTGATGAAAGCAACTCGCTGGGATTGATCCAGAATTCGGCTCCAGAGCTGGGCGGCCCGGTGTTCGGCCTCGGTGGTCGCTCGCCTGAGCCGCCGCCTGTGGGACAAAAGGGTGGCTCCTCGTTTTTCCGGCTGGCCGGGGCGTCGGCGCTTGCAGCTTCCCCACGACGCCTCCATCCGGCTCGGGCTTGATGTTCCTATCGCTTCCGGCTGCGGCCGGCGGGGCTGCCGCCATCTCGCGGACGGGTCGGCGGCGAGGTGTTGTCTCGGTTTTCCTGTGTCAGCTTGCGCCAACGGCTCAGACGCTCCGGGTCGAGCGTGCCTGCCGCGACCGCTGCTCGGACGGCGCATCCGGGCTCGTGGGCGTGGGTGCAATCACGGAACTTGCAGGAAGGCGCGAGTTCGGTGATCTCGGCAAACAGCGTGTCGATGCCCTCTCCCGTTCCGCTGAGCTGGAGCGTGCGTATCCCGGGGGTGTCGATCACCCACCCGCCTCCGGCGATGGCGTGGATCGACCGCGAGGTTGTCGTGTGGCGTCCCTTGGCATCGCTTTCGCGGACGCTCCCGGTCTCCTGCGCCGAACCCGCAAGCGTATTGACGAGAGTCGACTTGCCGACGCCCGAGGAGCCCACCAGCGCCACTGTCTGACCAACGCCGCACCAGGCGGCCAGCGCGGCTGCGGCATCGCCGGACCGGGGATTCACGATCACGACCGGCACGTCGCGCTGCAGAGCCTCGGCCTCTCGCTTGTAGGCCTGAGCATCCGCCGCCGTATCCGCCTTCGTCAGCAGGATCACGGGCGTCGTCCCGGCTTGATTGGCGAATGCGAGATAGCGTTCGAGTCGGGCAACGTTGAAGTCGGCATTGCACGACGTCACGATGAAGAGCGTGTCGATGTTCGCAGCGGCAAGCTGCGGCGACCGCGCGCCTTCCGTCTGCCGCTCCAACACGGTCCTCCGCTCCAGCCGGCGGTGCAGTGCCCCGTCCCGGGGGTCGACAAGCACCCAGTCCCCCACGCACAGATCGCCCGTGTTGGTGTGAACCGGAAGGGCGACCGGTATCACGCCGCTTTCCGACAAGGCGGTCAGCCGGGCCCGGTGGACGGCCGCGATCCGCCGCGGAGCAAAGCCCGAATCCGCTGGCTCGAGCTGATTCTCGAAGAAGTCCGACCAGCCCAAGCCGGACAGCCAAGGCGGATGGGCGGCGTTCAAACAATCAGACATGGGACGCTCGGCGGCAGGATTTGGAGCACGAAGGCACAATCACATGCAAAGATGCTGCCGTGGTTTCCCACATATGTGGCAAGCAGCGACAGGTTTCCAGACCGGATGGGCACCCTCCAGGCGGGGCCGTCAAGCCCGCGACCGGGAGCGGGGGCTCCGGTGACGATCCGGGTTGCCGTAGAGCCGACCTCCCATTGCCTCCGCGATTGCCCGAGGGCCGAGCGCGACAGCCGGCGGCGGCGCCAGCGTAGGTTCGCGATGCCGCTTGCGACCGAGGGCGGGCCGGACGGTTCGGCTCAAGGTGGAACTTCCCGCCCGTGGTGCGATTGACGAGTTCACGCCAGAAGGAGCTACCGGCATGAGCCAGTCCGATCAGGAGCAGATCCAGCCGCCCGGCACCGAAGCCGAGATGACCCCCCAGGCCGACCACGGCGAGGGCAGCTACAAGGGCAGCGGCAAGCTCACCGGGCGGGCGGCGATCATCACGGGAGGAGATAGCGGCATCGGCCGGGCCGTGGCGATCGCCTATGCCCGCGAGGGTGCGGATATCCTGATCAGCTATCTGAACGAGCAGGAAGACGAGGATGCCCGCGAAACGGCGCGCCACGTCGAGGCGGCGGGACGGCGGTGCGTGCTGGTGCGGGGCGATATCGCCGAGGCCTCTCACTGCCGCGCCATCGTCGAACGGGCCGTGGCGGAGTTCGGTCGCATCGACATCCTGGTGAACAACGCCGCCTTCCAGCGGACCTACGAGTCGCTGGAGGACATCTCGGATGAGGAGTGGAACTACACGTTCCAGACCAACATCGCGGCGATGTTCTACCTCGCCAAGGCCGCCGTCCCCCACATGCGGCCGGGGTCCTCCATCATCAACACAACGTCGATTCAGTCCGACAAGCCCAGCCCCATGCTCTTGGCCTATGCCTCGACCAAAGGCGCCGTCTCCAACTTCACTGCAGGACTGGCCCAGATGCTGGGAAGCAAGGGCATCCGGGTCAACGGGGTTGCGCCGGGTCCCATCTGGACACCCCTGATCCCGTCCACCATGCCCATGGAGAAGGTCAAGAGCTTTGGCCAGGACACGCCGCTCGGGCGCGCCGGCCAGCCGAAGGAGCTCGCGGGCATCTACGTTCTGCTTGCTTCCGATGAGGGGAGCTACATGACAGGCGGCATTCACGCCGTCACCGGCGGAACCCCGCTCCTGTAGCAGTCCGACCGTGTATGACGTCGACCAGGGATCTCGTCGGCCTTGTCGTCGGCAGGTTCTGGTCGATGTCGGCGGCCGGGTGATGCTCAGAAAAGGGCGAGGCTAAGGATCGTTCATTGCCTCAGTCGAGGCCGTGCAGGTCACCTATTGCGCGGGCCGTCCCGCTTGTCGGCGCATGGCTTCGATCTCCCGTCCCATATCTGCCATGACGCGCCGGACGTCGCCGATGTCCCGCCGCAGGGCCTCGATGGAGCGTGCAAGTTCCCGGAAGTCGTTTCGGCTGATCGCCTCTTCCGACACGTCTCGCTGAACGCTCGCACAATCGGGGGTGCCGTCACGCCGGTACCGCAGGCTCAAGGTGTCTCCGACCTTCAAGTAGACGCACCGCGTATCGGGGTCCCGCCACGTGGACGGTTCTGGCTGCTGTGCGAAGGCTGGCGTTGCCAGGACAAACAGGCCAGCCGCCAAGGTGCGCTCGATCATGAGACCTCCTCCCCTCAACATGGGGTTCGGTTCTTTGGATGTCCATGCTGCTCGGGCGCACGAGCGAGAGCCCTTGCGCTGAGCGACCCGACAGGCGAATGCTGCAGGATGCAACAGCACGAGAGCAACGACTTCCGGCGCCCTGGCAACAACAACCGACCGCCCGGGAAGACAACCACGTTCTGGCTTGTGGTGGTCATCCTCGCCTTGGTTGCCTTGATCACGCTTCAATGGCTGCGGACCTCAGGGTAGATTGGACGCCCACGGCTCGCTCCGCAGGCCTGCGCAACCCAAAAGGGCCAGGGTCAGCTGGCCTTTTGGAGACAGGGCGAGCTGACGATATGCGTCTATGAGGCGCCCCAACGGTCCCACCGGGGAGCTTAGCGCGCCTTGCGCTTCGTCACCTTGCCGCGCTTTGTCTCCCATGCCTTGAAGGCTGCGGCGCGGCGTACTTCCGAGAGGCTGCGCCCATCCTTCGTCTTGCTCGCAGCGGATCGCTTTGACGCGGCGCTCGCCTTGCGACCGGTTTTGGCCGCGCCAGCTGCCGCACTGCGACGGGGTGCGGGAGCCGCCTTCGGTCCGGCCTTGGATGCTGGCTTGCGCTTGAGCAGCTGAGCGAGCGCCCGCGCGGCCCGCTTCACCTCGGCGACTTCGCTGCGCGTCCGGCCCTCGACGAGATCCGCCACCGCTCCAAGCTGCTCGATCAGCTTCTGTGTACGCTGTTCTACTCGGGTCATGTGTGTCCTCGGCTCTGTGGATCGCAGCACATATAGACAGCGATCGGCATAGTTCTACCGAACGCATCGAGAACCCGGACGAGAGTATGAAATGCCCTGCGGCCCGGTGCTGCACGTATCAGACCTCGCCGGCAGCTTAGGCCACGCATTGGAGGCTGGGTCCTCGGCGGGGTGACGGACGCGCCAGGATCGCCCGGCGATCACCTTGCCGCCCACCTCGTCCGCGTTGCTAACTGGGCACGTGGCAGCCGTTGACGATTCCGGCCGAGCGGCGGGGATTGCGGGATCTTGCCTCGCCATTGCGGATGCGCACCTACCGGCACGCGCCGCCCCTGCCCCGATCCAAGTGGAAATGGTCCTTGTGGGCTTCGTTGTAGTCGGGGCTCAGCACCACCTCGAAGAAGCGGCAGGCGCCGTCCCGGACAGCGCGCAGGAAGGAAGCCTTTGCAGCCGATCCGTTCCAATCCGTCAGGACGCTGACCTGCGTGCCGTCAGCGAGGACGAAGCCCGCGATGTCGATGGCATTCGCCGTCGCGTGCTCACTGCGGCGCCCGCCCTCGCGGTGGTAGAGGTTGCGGCACGAATAGGTGCCGAGATGCTCCACGCGCGTGAGAGACTGGTTCAGGTACTGGCGCGCGGCGGGCTGGAGAACGTGCTGCTCGAACAGAGCCCAGCTGACGGCCAGTGGGCAGGTCGCGCGAAAGGATCGGTTGAAGCGGATGGAGGAGCGCTCGACCTCGACCGCGTCGGTAAAGCCGCAGCCCTGCCCCGTCTCCTCGTCAGGCACAGGCGAGGATACCAGCGAGGATGCTGCGAGGACGGCACGGCACTCGGATGCGTCCCGTTCGAGGCGGCCAAGCTTGTAGCCGGTCAGCCAGTTCGGCCGGTCCTGGACGTCGAGGGGTGCGAAGGGGTTCCAGGTGTTCGACACCACCCCCATCCGCTGATGGGCGAGCAGGCCGACCCCGGCGACGACCAAGGCCGCGGCGATCAGCAAGCGAGCCAGAACGGTACGTACGATGCTCGGCCGATCCGGCATGGGTCCTCGGCTCATCGGTGTGTCGGCGGCGCCCAGCCGGCGCATGGGTCAAAGATGGCGCGAGGGCATAACACCGAAAGGGTGGAAACGCTCCCGGCGACGCCTGGCTCTCCAAGGATCCGCGCCATGTTTGCGATGGGTGCTGTTTGGCTTTGCTCCAGACATGCTAAATCAAGGCTCGGGTCTGGGCTCATTCGCATCCGGACCTGGGTTCGCCATCGGGCCAGGCATTGCCTGCACCGCCGCCAGACCCAAATGGCTGAGTTCGGAGGTCGTCGTCCATGGGGTTTCTAGCCCGGCTGATCGTAGTGGCTCTTGGATTGTGGCTCGCATCGGAGCTGATCCCCGGGATTCATGTGGAGGGCGGCGGGACGCTGATCGGCGCGGCGCTCCTGCTCGGCCTGGTCAATGCCGTCGTGCGGCCGGTCCTGGTGGTGCTCACCCTCCCCTTCACGATCCTGACGCTCGGATTCTTCCTGCTGGTCATCAATGCAGGCATGCTTGGGCTCGTGGCCGCGATGTTCGAGAGCTTCACCATCGCGGGCTTCGGGTCGGCCCTTCTGGGTGCGCTCATCGTCAGCATGACCGGCTGGCTGGCCTCGTTGTTCATCGGGCCGCGCGGCCGGGTCGAGGTGATGGTGCAGCAGCGTCGTTACGAGCGGTGACGCAAGGACTGCTCGCGAGCCGCGTCACCATGCCCGAACGGACCTCGCCCGACGCGCGCCCGCTTGCCGGGAGGCGTCCTCCTGTCGCCGGACGAACTCTCTCGCCCCTCCCCGAGGCGCGGTTACGCGGTTTTGCGAGGTAGGAAAGCCCCATAGGCCAAGGGCGTGATCCGGCACGGGCAAAGTCGAAGCACGGCGGCCGATCCAGGGAACCGGCGTGCAGCGGCAGTGAAGATGCCCATTGGATCTAGACCGGCATTCTTCACGGCCTGAGCCCAGGAGGGCAGACGATGCCGCCAGGATCGCGACCGATGGGCCGGTCCACGAGGTGGAGAAGGGCGGCATCGATCGCCTCGGACCTTACTTCAGCTGCCGATCGGCTGGGTCTTAGGATCGCTGCCGGTGCGGGTGGGCGGAATGGCGCCAATCGTCCGAGTACCTGTTCCCCTTGCCAGCATTGTCGGCCGTGCAAAGCACCTCCAGGTTGGTGATCTCCAAAGCCAAGTCGGGCCGGGCCTTGCGGCTGTGGATGTGGTCCACGTTGAGGTACTCGCCCTCCGCGAGTTGATGCTTGTTGCGGCCGCACAACTCGCATCGGCCATCGTTGGTCCGCAGGGCATCGTAGCGGATGCGCCGCCATTCCGGCGTCTGGAGAAACGCGGGCGAGGCAATGAACCGTGCCGTCCAACCATGGGCATAGCGCCTGCCGCGCAGGAGCCGGAGCAGGATCAGCAAGACGAGGAGCGAGGCCGCTCCCATCAGGGCCATCTCGATCGCTGACATCGGTTGCAGGTCCAGGGGCACGACGAGCCTCATTCCTTGTCTTGGCCGTCATCGGTGACGGGCGCCGCGGGAGCACCGGAATGTGAGCGCAGTTCAGTTAGGCTGCCTCGGAGAGCTCGTCTTGAACCTTCGCCTGGCGCGGGGCTGCGGGCCTTGGACGGGACTTCTTCCTGGCTGCTGCCTTGGGCTTGGCCGCGTCTCGTTTCCACCATGCCTGCCAGCTCCATGCGCCGGATCCTGCCGCCGCATAGAAGAGCAACCCGGCGACAAGACCGGCCTGGGCCAAAAACAAAGCCTGCTCGGCCTGACGTGCCGTGCCGGCGAGCTCCCAAAAGCGGTGCATGATGCCCGTCGTCGTGACGGTTGCCGCAATCAGAACGCCAGCCGTAAGCCTTGGAGCGCAACCCAGCACGAGCGCGATTGGTCCGATGAGCTGAGCCACCACCACTGCGCTCGCCACCACCGTGGGGTAAGGCATGCCCTTCATCCAAAGCTGCAAGCCAAAGCCCGAGACGTTGGCGGCTCGTGCAACCGCCTCAGGCAGCAGGCTGGCCGCCAGGATCAGCCGCCCCGCCAGCAGAACTCCATTCGTCACGCGCGTGCCCCATCGTTGAATCGCGGGAGGCGAGCCAGAATCATCCGGCGCACCCACACGCCTGGTCTGGGGCAGGGCTCCTTAACTCCTGGTAAGCCGGCACGGCCGTTCCGCGGGAGAACCGCCCCGACTATGAGGGATCAGTGCTCGCGCCGCTTTCACGGCATCGCCGTCACATCGACGCTCGGCCAAGTGGGATCACATTCGTTTGCGCGGGCTCAAGCGTGGCCGCCACGGCCTTTTGCAGCGCTTCGGTCAAAGTGTCGGGACGGTATGGCTTGGACAACAGCATAAAGCCCTCATCAGCGGCGCGGCTTGCCGCATCGCTGTAACCTGTCGCGAGCAGCACGGGCAGGTCTGGCCACATCTGGCGCACCCGACGCGCAAGGTCCAACCCATCATGCTCGCCGGGCATGACAAGATCCGTGAAAACAAGGTCGCACGCGAGCCCGGAGCGAAGCTTCTCAAGCGCTTCATCAGCAGTCTCAACGTGGAGGACCGTATGACCGTGCTCGTCCAACAACGCAGTCGCCACCTCCGCGACCTGACGATTGTCCTCGACCAGCAAGATGCGCAGCCGCCGCACCTGCGGCGGGGGAACTGCCGCTGCCTCCGGCTTTCTGGCGGCCGTTCGCCCCTTCGGCAGATAGATGGTCAGCGTCGTGCCTCGACCAACCTCGCTGCGAATGTCGACAGTCCCGCCCGATTGCTGAGCAAAGCCGTAGACCTGAGCGAGGCCAAGCCCGGTGCCTTGCCCAACCTCCTTGGTGGTGAAGAAGGGTTCGAACACTTGCGAGAGGGCTTCGGGCGGAATACCGACCCCGGTGTCGATCAAGCTGATCGCGACTGCTTCCTGCACGCCGTCACGACGCAGAACGATGTTCTCGATCCTCACACGGAACAGCCCGCCTTTGGGCATGGCGTCCCGGGCGTTCACGGCAATGTTGATGAGGGCGATCTGAAGCTGGGTGGGATCGACCTCCACGGGCCAAACGCCGTAAGGTAGATCGAGCTCGAGGCGAATATCACCGCGCAGGGACTGCGTGAGCATGTCGTCCATCCCTGCGATCATGTCTCTCAGATCGATGGGCTCGGGAAAGAGAGCCTGACGCCGGCTGAAGGCCAACAGCCGCCCGGTGAGCTTGCGGGCTTGCTCGACCGCCTGGAGTGCATTGTCGATCAATCTGGACCGGCGTTCCTCCTTCGCCCTCTTGAGCATGTCGAGGTTGCCCATCACGACCGTCAGCAGATTGTTGAAGTCGTGCGCGATGCCGCTTGAGAGCTGGGCGATGGCCGCCATCTTTTGTGCCTGGGTGGCCTCGGCGCGCGCCTTTTCGAGAGCCTCCTCGGCAGCCTTGCGCTCGCTGATGTCGCGGGTGATCTTGGCAAAGCCGATCAGGTTGCCCTGCTCGTCGCGAATGGGGTCGATGATCACATTGGCGAAGAACCGGCTGCCGTCCTTGCGGACGCGCCAGCCCTCCTTCTCGAAACGCCCCTCGCGAGCGGCGGCATCGAGTGCCTTCCTGGGCAGTCCCGATGCACGATCCTCGGGGGTGTAGAAGTCCGAGAAGTTGCGCCCGACGATCTCGTCCTCGGTATAGCCCTTGATCCGCTGGGCGCCGGAATTCCAGTTCGTGATCTGCCCGTCGGGATCGAGCATGTAGATGGCGTAGTCGGTGACGCCTTGCACCAGCACGCGGAAGCGCTGCTCGCTCTGGCGGAGGGCGTCCTGCGCCTTCTTACGCTCTGTGATGTCGCGGGTCACTTTGGCAAAGCCGATGAGTTGGCCAAGTTCGTCGTGAATCGGATCGATCACCACGTGCGCCCACATCAGGGTTCCGTCCTTGCGGACGCGCCAACCCTCCTGCTCGAAACGCCCCTCGCGCGTCGCCGTCTGCAGAGCCCGCTTCGGCAGGTCGGTCTGGCGATCCTCCTCGGTGTAGAAGCGGGAGAAATGCTCGCCGATAATCTCGTCTTCGGAATAGCCTTTGAAGCGCTGCGCGCCCCGATTCCAGCTTACGACCGTGCCGCTGGGGTCGAGCATGTAGATGGCATAGTCGGTGATCGCCTCGACCAGCCGGCGGAAACGCTGCTCCTCGGTGGCCTGGCTCGAATGGGGCGTAGAACGGCTCATGAGGCTTCCCCAGCCACCGCGCGGTTCTTAGGGCACGTCGGCAGCAGACTGACTGGATGAAACGCGCTCAAGCTTGTTCGGTTCCGTAGGCCTGGCGTTGCCCTGCCGATGGCGACAGCAGCCGGAACACCCCGGCGCCACGCCCCATTATCTGCTTACTGCCATGGAGCGGGCTGCACATGAACGTCTTCACTCGCCTCCGTCAGCGCGTGGGCAAGCTGATCGGCTGGGCCAAGCGTCACCTCACGCGGAGCGAGGCTGGCGACCTCGAGAAGGGAGTGCTCCTCCTCCGGGACATTGCAAAGCGCCGTTCGTCTCCCGTGCCCGACGTGGCTTCAAGAGCACAGATGTCCATGGCTGCGGTCGTGGGCGTGCTAGCGGAGCTGGAACAGCGGGGTTTGGTTCGCTTGAGCAAAGACAAGGGCGCGAGCCACACCCGCGTGGTAGCGATCACCCGGAAGGGCCGCGCCGAGGCAAAGCGCTGAAGGCCGGCGGTGATTGCCGACGCCCCGGACCATCTCGAACGGCTCGATCACGACCCGGCGCCCAGACCGTCGCGCAGGACCATATCCTTGTCGGCCCTGATCGCCTTGTCTTCGCGCAAAGCCCGCTTCTTGCGCCGAAGCTGCTTGGCCGCCTTGTTCAACGCGCCGTTGAAGGCCTGATAGGCATCACCGTCCAGCGCCTCACCCGTCATCATCTTCGTGCCACTCATGTGCACGTTCACTGTGCAGCGGTAGCTCTGGCCTTCGCGGGTGAAATGCACGGCGGCGGCGGTGAGCTGGCCAAAGTATTTGCCCGCAACCCGCTGGATGCTCTCTCGAGCATGTTGGGGCAGCTGGTCGCCTAAATCGACGTTGGAACTCTGCACCGTGATCGTTGCGTCCATGATTGTTGCATTCCTCATCAAGGCGTCTGTGGATGACAAACGGTCATCTTTCAGGGCTGGTTTCACCGGAGCCGTTGAGTTCGGCCTTCTTTTCCGGCCAAGCACAACCGCTTGCGCCGGCGCCGAAACTCTGAGGTGCGGGCTGCTTCGACGGGCCTCCCAAGGGTCATGGCGCCGGAGAGGCTCCAGATCCGAGGCCGGAAAAGCCGTCGATCCGCTTTGCCGACATCGCGCGGATGAAGACGACCGTGGCGACTTGGAAGGGCCAGGTGCCCGGCCGAGATCTCAAAGGAGACGGTCTCGACACCGGGAGCCCGCATCGGCCGACGCGATCTTCGTCCGGCCCCGAAGCGGCTGGAGATGTCGAGCGGCTCAACTGGACCCAGATCGGCGGGTCGCCGCGACGGCCAGCGGCTTGAAACAGCTCGGAAGGTCCGCCCGCGGATCGGCTCGGCTCGCCTACCTACCCGTCGATGCGTTACGTTGCATCGTGCGCTTGGCGAGCCGCAACGCTCGCGTCCCATGCGCAGCTGCTATACGCTTTGTGCAAAGATGGAGCTGCCCCGATGACTGAGCGGCGAGAGCTATACCGGAGTCCCAATGGGGATGCCTGGTTTCTGGGTCGAGAACCGACGAACGGCCGAGCCTTCATCATCCATCAGGCCAATGGCTCGTCCGGCGGGCACCTCAGCCACATCGACCTGGAATCCTTCTTGAAGGATGGGAGTGAGAGGCCCGAACAGCAGGCTTTGTTGCGCCTTATCGCGACGCTCGTGGAAATACCCCCTTACGGAGAGTCCCCCTGAGCGCCTCGACGCCCCTTCGATGCGTTCGCGAAAGTCGGCACCCAGGCACCGCGTCGCTACTCTGGCCTGCCATCAGCGCAGGACGGTTCAGGGACGCCGACTCCACCAGGGCTGTCCGATCACGGCGATAAGGTCGCAAGCCTCGCGCGTCCCGCTCACCGCCCCGGCCGCGTCAAGCCCCCGTCGATCCAGAGCGGTGTTCATGGGTGACGATCGACCGTCCAGCGGGCAGCGCGCGTTGGGTTCGGCGAAGTGACTTCGTGCGGACGGGGCCCTCCCCTTCGCAGGGGACCAAGAACACACCGGGTTCAGCCGCGGAAACACTCCGGTCCGGGCCGACCCTCTTGCAATGACGCCTGCGGCGAGGCGACAGAACGCTGCATTGGCGAACGGATGTCGGCGATTTACTGATGTCGTAAGGTAATGGTGGCAAAATTTGTAAGTGTATTGCAGCATCATAACTGTAAGAAGCGTACGTATATCCGCTTGGTTTGATGTGTTTTTCTCCAGGAATTCACAACTTTAACCATTCGATAAATGCACTCCCTCAGTCTTCGTGACCTCGACCGACCTGCTCCGGCGTGAAGGGCATCGGCGGCGAGATAGCTTCTTGGGGGACGAAATGAGCTTCTTTTCGCGTTTATCGATCCGCGCCAAACTGATTGGCGCATTTACCGTGCTGGTGCTGTGCATCGGCGGCCTCGGCCTGTTCTCGATATCGGGTCTCAGAGGCGTCAATGGCCAAACCGTGGATATCGCCGACAACTGGCTGCCGAGCGTCAAGGCCGTTGGCACCCTTGCCACTCAGGCGGCGGAATTTCGAACCGCCATTCTTCGGCATATTCTGAACACCGATGACGCGGTGATGACGCAGATCGAAGCTGAGATCGAGAAGTCGCTCAGCGACATCTCGGCGACGCGCAAAAGTTACGAGAAGCTGATCACCAGCAAGGAGGAGCAGACCCTCTACGATGAGTTCAGCCGCCAGTGGGAGCTCTACCTCAAGCAGATCCCGCCGACCATCGAACTCTCCCGCACCAACCAATTCGAAAAGGCGCGCGACTTCTACACGAAGAACGGGCTGAGCCTGGTGCGCACCTTCGACCAGCCGCTCGACAAGCTCGTGCAGATCAACAACGACGGCGCCGAGTCCGCCAAACAGAAGGCCGGCGCGGAATTCAGCTCAACCCAGTCGACCGTCATCTCGGTACTCGTCGGCGCGACCTTGCTGGCCGCCGTCATGGGCTTGCTCATCGTTCGGGCGATCTCGAACGGGATCGCATCGATCACCGCGCCCATGGGCAAACTCGCGGCAGGCGATCTCTCGGTCGCCATTCCGATGCGCGGCGAGAAGACCGAGCTTGGAACGATGGCGGACGCGGTGCAGGTCTTCAAGGATGCGTTGATTGCCAAGCGTGCGGCGGACGAGGCGGCGGCGCTTGAGGCGGATGCCAAGATGCGGCGTGCGGCGCGTCTGGATCAGGTGACCAAGTCGTTTGAGGCCAATGTGCAGGCGCTCACGCAAGGCCTG
>DATCJK010000005.1:0-2279 GCA_036562855.1 Microvirga sp. | reverse complement strand
GACACGGTGCCGTTCTGGGCACCGCCCACGCCCGTCACGCTCAGCACCTCGCCCGTGTCCGGGAGGGCGCTGTCGTTGGCCAGGAGCTGGCCCACCGTGAAGGTGACAGCCGTGTCCTCGCTCGTGCTGCCGCTGTCGTTGCCAGCCGACGGAGCGTCGTTCACCGGAAGGACCGTGATGGTCACCTCCTTCGCGATGCTCTCAGCACTGCCATCCCTGACCACGTACTGGAACTTCACCTCGCCGTTGAAGTTCGCCGGCGGCGTGTAGGAATAGCTGCCGTCGGTGCCGAGTGTGAGGTCCGGCACAGGGTTCACCAGGTGGTAGGTCAGCGTCGGGCTGTCGATGTCCGTGCCACCGACCTGGCCGTTGATCACCGTATCCTCGTTGCCCGTAGCATTGCCGCCAGTGGCGACCGGAGCATCGTTAACCTGTGTGACATTGACAGTGATGATCGAAGCGGTCGGGTCGAGATCGACACCGCCATTCGCGGTCCCGCCATCATCCGCCACCTTGGCTCCGAAGGTGGCGACGCCGCTGGTGTTCGCCACCGGCACGAAGGCGAGAGCCCCGGCCTGGATCTGGACCTTGGTGACGAACAGACCGTTGGCGACCTGCTCGGCCGTCACAGCCACGCCGTCGATCGTCAGTACGCCCTTGGCGGCATTGGGAAGCGACGTGATCTGGATCCCGCGCAGGCCGTGCCCTTCCTCATCGGTGAACGGGAAGTCCGCCGTCTTGAAGGTATAGGACGTATCCTCCGACGTGGAGACGGCGTTGTCCGCACCCGCAGGCGCGTCGTTCACCGGGTTCACCGTCACGTTCACGGTGCCTTGAGCCGACTTCGGATCCGCGGATCCGTTCGTCGTGCCATTGTCCGTCACCGTGTAGGTGATCGTGTCGGGCCCGGTGTAGTTGGCGTTCGGCGTGTAGACGAGCTTGCCGCTCTGGACCGTGACCGTCCCGTTCAGGGCACTCACGCCACCAAGCGTCAGGGTCTGGCCGGCCTCGTTTGCCGGTCCGACCAGATCATTGAGAAGCACGTCGATGGCGATCGGGCCGCCATCCTCGTTCAAGGTCGCGGAGTCGGTGTTCGCCACCGGCGCGTCGTTCACGGGGGTGACATCGACCATGAAGGTCTTTGTGACCGTGGTCGTCCCATCGGAGACGGCAAGGGTGGCAGGCACCGGACCGAAGAAGTCCGCCGCCGGCGTGAAGGAGAGCCCGCCAGCGGGCACGGTCCCGCCCGTGAAGGTGGTCACCACGCCATCGATCGTCAGGGTGAAGGTGAGGTTCGCCACCGGCGTATCCACGTCCTGCACGTGCTGGGCGATCAGGGCCTGGAGCTGCGCCTGCGAGTAGGTAAGCGTGCCGTCCTCCTGAACTGTGAGGTTCGGGATATTCGTCACCACCGGGGCGTCGTTGACCGCCGTCACGTTGATCGTGATCGTGTTCGGCGTCGGATCGAGGTCCTTGCCGCCGTTGGCGGTGCCCCCGGCATCCTGGACCTGGAAGGTAAAGGACTGGGACGCGCTGGAGTTCGCAGCAGGCTGGAAGGTGAGCTTGCCGTCAGCGATGTCCTGCGCCGAGACGGAAGCTCCGGCCACGATGGCAACGCCCGCCAGCAGGAGCTGGCCGCCAGCCGGCACCGTGGTGATCGTCACCGCCTTGAAGGCATGGGCGCCCCCGGTGCTGGCCGCATCCACCGGATCGGAGAAGCCGAAATCGGCAGTTCCGAAGGTGTAGGCGGTATCTTCCGTCGCGGCGATCGTGGCGTCGGACCCTTCCGGCGCATCGTTCACCGGCGTCAGGTCCACCACCACGTCCTGGCTTGCGGAGGACAGGGCGCCGTCCGAGACCGACACGGTCACCACGAGCTCGGTGTCGAGATTGGCCGGAGGCGTGATCGAGAAGCCCGGCAGGGTGGCGCCCGGCACGGTGATCGTCTGGATCGTGCTACCGCCTGCCTTCACCACGAACGTGAAGGTGAGGTCCGACAGGGGGTTGTCCACGTCGAAGACGTAGTTCGCCGCCTGGATGGCCTGCACGAGGTCGTTATGGGTGACGTTGATCACCCGGTCCTCGGGGCTCATGGCGCCGCCGAGGGCGGTGACGAGGGCCTGCAGGTTCGGCAGGGTCGGAGCGTCGTTCACGGGGCCGACGGCCACGTTGACGGTGCCCTGGGCCGTGCCGCCGTTGCCGTCCGAGATCGTGTAGGTGAAGGAGGCCGGGCCGTTGTAGTTGGCGGCTGGGGTGAAGGTCACGATGCCGGTCTGGGC
>DATCJK010000004.1:0-21359 GCA_036562855.1 Microvirga sp. | reverse complement strand
CTCGTCACGGGCGCCGGAGCCGACGGCGATGATCTCGCCCTCTTGCGGCTTCTCCTTGGCGGTGTCCGGGATGATGATGCCACCCTTGGTCTTCTCCTCCGCGTCAATGCGGCGGACGACGACACGGTCGTGCAGCGGACGAAAATTCATGGCTGTCCCTCCTGATCTGAATTGATGAGCCCAGTCCCGCCCGGTGCCTGCTCCCAAGGGGGCAGGTTTTAGCACTCGACAGCGGGGAGTGCTAAACGACGAGATACGCTGGCTCCTGAATGGATGCAAGAGGGCTGGGGAGGGCTCGAGACCTTAACCGTTCGCCGGACGTTGGCTCACACACCGGGCGGTATCGTCAGTTTTGTCGTGCCAGATCGCCAACTCTGATAACAGCTGCCCGGGTGGGGAATGAAACTGCCTACGTGGCAGCAGCTATGATCATGACTTGACTGTTCACAACACCTTCATGACTGCCATGAGCCACCGACACTCCGGCCTAATCTTGAAACTCTGATGTTGGGCAGATTGATCGCAGCGACCTGCGAGGAGCATTCGCTCGTGCGATTGGCTGGCCCAGCAGTCTTTATTCTGTTTCTACAAGCCAAGGCTACCACACATCGTGGAGATTTTGCGGCCGTGCCTGCGACGCCCGCTAGCCGTAAGGTCAGCTTGGCGCGGCTTGCCTGGATGGATGCATAAACGCCTTCGATCGGCAGCAGCGCGAGGACAGTTCCGCAGCCCGTGCTCTCTTAGCAGCTGGGAGCTTCTATGGAAAAAGCAGGAGATGCTTAGGCAAAAGCCCAGGCTTCTCCTGCCCTCGTGGTTCTGGACTGACCGACTAAGCAGCCTTCTTGTTCACCCGTGCTTCGGCGAGTTGGGTGAGAAGCTGATCGGTTTTCTTCTCCTCCTCCAAGTTCTGCTCGAGAAGCGGCACAGCATCGTTCAACCCCAGTTCCTGTGCCCAGGTTCTAAGCGTGCCATAGCGGACGATCTCGTAATGCTCGACAGCCTGAGCTGCAGCGAGAATACCCGCATCAGCGGCTTCGCTGTCCGCGAACTCCTCCATGATGCTCTCCCCCTCCTCCAAGATGCCATTGATGGCCTCACACGTGACGCCCCGCGCGGGCTTGCCCAGCATCTCAAACACCTGCTCGAGCCGCTCGATCTGTCCTTCGGTCTCCTCACGGTGGGTCACAAAAGCCTGACGGAGCTCTTCAGATTCGGTTCCCTTTTCCATCTTCTTCAAGTTGCGCTGGATTTTCTTCTCAGCGTAGTAGATGTCCTTGAGTGTGTGCAGGAAGAGGTCATGCAGCGTCTTCTGCTTAGCAGCCATGAAAGAACTCCGGAATCAGCGGTGAGAAGCTGATTCAACGGGTCCAGACAGACGATGTTCCTTGTCCCGGATGGCCGCTCTTGAGGAGCGAATTTGCTCGACACGCAGACTGGCAACGCTGCGAATGAATTAGAGACTCTGCGGACGGATCACGACATGCCCAATAGCTGCCCTGTGCCGCTAATGCGCCGCTGAAGCATACATCGCTAAAGGTGAGCAGATTGAGTGTAGCAACTGCAGTAGCTTAAGCTTAAGCTGAACCCCTTCGCAGCCCAACGCCCTACCCCTTATTTGTGCAGGAAGCGGTGCAACGTGAACTCTGGCGGCTGTGCTCCGTCCAGTATGGCAGCTGTGAGTGGGCCAGATAGGAAGGCCATCGGCACGATACGGGCAACGTAGCGCTCGTCCGTGCCATAAGCTTGGGCCAGCTCACGCAGACTGACAAAGCGCATCTCGAGCAAATCCCGCCACCAGCGGTGCGCCTGCGCGAGAGCCCTGACGAGGGCTGGATCCGGTGTACGCTCGGGAGCGCTCTCGCTTTCGATCACCAGCCGTGTCTCAGTGCCACGCCGGTGTAGCGCGACCGTCTCACACAACTTTACTGGCTCTGTTAGTTGTGCAGGGGGATGTGTGATCGCATCGAACCGTCTAAGCATCAGAGCAGGTGCTCTTAACTTCAGCGCCACCCCGTCCTCCTCCAGCACCACCTCCTCCAAAAATTCCAAGATCAGCCCACGCCTGGCGAGGGGTTCATCTCCGGCGAGGACAGCCCTGTAGCGCTCCGCCCGCTCCATAACCTCCCGTTGCTCCGACAGATGCTGGGCGTCAGGAGCATGGGCCAGACACCAGTCTCGACTGGAGAGCGCCCGCGTGAGCATCTGGACCACCACCGCTTCGATCTCAACCGCCGCAAGGCGCCAGGTGGGTACTGCGGAAGTATTCTCTGGGCTTCGCGCCTCCTTAAGCCGAGATTTCAGCAGTGATGAGCTCACGTAATAGCGATAGCGCCGACCCAGCTTTGTCGCATGCGTGGGCACAAGTCGCTCGCCTGAGGCATCGACTAGAAGGCCGGCGAGAAGGCTTGGGTTCTTGGCATGCGCCTTCACCAGGTGCCGGTGGCTGTTCTGGGCCAAGACGGCCTGCACGGCCTCCCAGGTCGCCTCATCGATGATAGCTGGGTGCTGGCCTGGATAGCGCTGGCCCTTGTGAGCAATCTCACCAGCGTACAGAGGATTGCTGAGGAGGCGGTAGAGATGCGCCCTGGAGAATGGGCCACCACCGCTCATGGCCCCTCCCCGCCCGGGCCTCACCTTCGTGTGGATGCCCTGACGGTCGAGCTCAGCCTTCAGGGCATCCACGGACCGGAGCTCTAGGTAGAGGCGGTAGATCGTCCTGACGGTCTCGGCCTCAGCCTCGTTGACCGTGAGGGTTCGCCCGTTTGCCTCGTAGCCGATCGGGACAAAGCCGCCCATCCACAGCCCCTTCTTCTTGGATGCGGCGATCTTGTCCCGGATGCGCTCGCCCGTGACCTCCCGCTCGAACTGAGCAAACGAGAGCAGCACATTCAGGGTCAGCCGGCCCATGCTGGAGGTAGTGTTGAAGCTCTGCGTGACTGAGACGAAGGAGACGCCTCGTTGGTCGAACACGTCAACGATCCGGGCAAAGTCGGTCAGGGATCGGGTGAGCCGGTCCACCTTGTAGACCACCACCACGTCCACTTGCCCTGAGGCGATGTCGGACAGAAGCTGCTTCAGCCCTGGCCGGTCCATGCTGCCGCCGGAGTACCCGCCATCGTCATAGGCCTGGGACAACACACGCCAGCCCTCGTGGCGCTGTGACAGGATGTAGGCTTCACACGCCTCGCGCTGCGCCTGAAGCGAGTTGAAGTCCTGCTCTAGCCCCTCCTCACTGGACTTCCTCGTGTACACGGCACACCGTAGCGGACGAACCCGATCAGCCATGGACCGCGCCTCGGGCCAATGCACCTGATGCTGCTTTTGTGCGCTGACCCTCTCCCCTGCCCCGATGCTGAGGTTTCGAGCCCTCCACTGGGTGCGCCTTCTTTAGGCCAAAGAAGGTCCAACCGTTCCAGCGCGTGCCGGTGATGTGGCGGGCGATCTCGGATAAGGAGCGAAAGGTCTCGCCTGCATAGGCAAACCCGTCCCTCACGACCGTGACCTCGTGCACCCGGCCCCGCCATTCGCGAAGGAGGCGCGTGCCCGGCTTGATCTTGCGGGCAGGCCGCGGGCGCGCGACTCCATTCGGCACGATCTGGCGCACCAGGGTGTCGAGCCGTCGCTGGGTATCACGATCAAGGCCACCGAGGTAAGCTTCGCGGATGGCATGAGCCACGGCCTGGGTCATCAGCCCACGCCGCATGAACTTCGGGAGCGGCACGCCCCGGAGCGCCAGGAAGCGGGCTTTCAGCTCGTCGAGGCTGAGATCGGCTAAGCGGTCGATCCGAGCCTGCAACTCTGGGGGAATAGGCTTGATCGGCATCTCAGACCCCTTCTGCATCAGAAGCTAGGCCAACGTCAGCTGGTGAGGCAGTGATCCGGTACACTGAGTTACCGGTCTCGTTCTTGCTGCGCGACACCGCGTGGCCGCGCTGGCGCAAGCCGGTCAGAGCCGCCCGGGTGCTGTGGGGTAGCCAGCCAGTGACCTCCATCAGTTCCTCGAGGCCGGCACCCTCCTGGCGGCTGAGCAGATCAATCAGCAGGGCTCGCTTGGAGCGGCTCCGCGCCGGCCCACCCACAGCACGACGTGCGGGGTCATTGCCGCGAGCAGCGTGGATTGGCCTGGGCTCGTCGGCCCTCACGCCGTCAGGCTCAAGTCCGATGGCCTGAAGGCCAGCGTCGGTAAGCATGAGGCCAAGCGCCTGCCCATCTGGTCCATGGCTCCAGGCTGGCTTACCGCGGCTGACCGGCACCTCCTCCACAAAGCTGTGGGCGAGTAGCTTGGTGACAACGGCCTTGGCGGCTCCGCCCCGGAGTGTGTCAGGCAAGGTGATGAGGTGATCGTCTCGCCGTGAGGCGGCTGAGAGCAGCATCAGCTGGGTGTCCGTGAGTGGGAGGTGGGGCATGGGTGCTCCTGTCAGGTGAGGACAGCACGGCGCTGTCACTGACCTGAGCCCCGCATGCGCTCCCATGCAGGGCGGCTTCGACACACGAGGTGACCGGACTTCAGCGCATCACCTTGCCTTGTGCCGCTCGCGGCATAGGCGGTTGAGGAGGGCTCAGAGCAAGCGGTCAGCTTCGTGCGTGTCACTCTCCACATCCAAGGTCACCTGCACGGCCTCCTCCTCGACTCCCTCCCTGGCGAGGTGCAAGGCAGCGTCGACCAGCCGGCCTGCCTTGATAGAGCCTGCCTGAGATCTCCTGAAGGAGGTCAGGTAGGGTGCGGCTGAAGGGCTGGGATGAGGTCATCAGGGCTCTTCCGTGTGCATTGTGTCCCCACCACACACGCTTGCCTCAGAGCCGAAGTCGAGCGGAACCTGCCAGCAGAGGGGTGCCATGCGGCACAACAGAGATCAGTGACAGTGATCGCAAGAGTAGAGCTGAATGCTTTTGCTGTAGTGTGATCGCCTGGTCAATCTGCTCACTTGGCCTCGATCCGAACCTCCTGTTCGGCCGGGAGCGTGCAATGGTCCAGGACCGCTTCCCAAGCCGCTTCCTCCCCGTAGAGTGCACGGCGAAGAAACGCTGTCGAAACCTGCTGGATCGCGGCAACCCGCTGAGGTCGCTCATCCGTCGTTTCGCGCGCCTCATAGTTCACGATGCCCCCGAGCGAGTGCTCGCCCCCGATCACTGTGCACAATACCTTTGGGCTTGGGCTCAGGTCATAGCCCTCCCGCCACCAATCCGGTCCACGGACCGTCATCGCGCCGTGGTCATTGTCGCCAGCGACGATGAGCGTCGGCGTTGTCATGCCGGAGAAGTTCGGGTGCATGAACGGAAAATTCTCGGCGGCAAAGGCACTGAGATTTGCACCTCCTGTTCCGGGAACCGTGAGCAGCACGCCGGCGCCGACCCGCTGATCCTTGATGTTCACCATCGACCCATCGTCCGGATCGGGGTGCGTCGCTCCTAGCAGCATGCTGGCTGTCTGAGCACCCCAGGAGTGCCCCGCCACGGCGATACGCTCGCGGTCCAGGCGACCGCAAAAGGCAGGAACCGTGCTCTCGATGTGGTCAAGGGCATCAAGGACGGCGATCAAGTCGCTTTCGCGAGTACGCCAGATCTGCGCTCGACCTGGGGTGTCCTTGGCGAGGCCGAGCATCCGGGAATCGAGGTGCGTAGGCTGAATGACGACGAAGCCCTTGGACGCCCAATAATTTGTCAGGGGGCCATAGGCATGGAGCGACTGCCCGTTTCCATGCGAGAAGACGAGTATGGGCAGCCTCTCGCCCTCGATCGGAGCGGAAACGCGCACTTGTAAGTCGACCCTGCGGCCGGCGGTTGGGATGACGATCGGAGCGATTGTGATGATCGTTGAGAGATCATCGATATGCGCCCCAAAGATTTGAGTGGGAAGAATGGCCATGAGTACCCTCTTGCAATGACAGCACGTTCGGCTGGGCAGCTGGTAAGCGGAGCGACGATCCGCTAAGTCAGCGGCCATTATCGGCTGCTATCGAGCAGCTAAACGGAACATTGATCCGCTTATTCCTCCCATATGCGGAGCGATGTTCCGTTTGTCAACTAAAGGATCGCGAGTCGTGGCACCGCCATCGAAGAAAACGAGCCCTCTCCGAGGGGAGCGGCCGGCGGAGGAGGGAGCCCACACTCGGCGAGTGCGTGCCGACGCGCGTCGGAACGAGGACGCCGTGCTTGAAGCTGCCAAGGTGGTGTTTGCGCGTGTGGGCGTGGATGCGCCCGTGCGGGACATAGCGCTGCAGGCGGGCGTCGGGGTTGGCACTCTTTACCGACGCTTCCCGAAACGGGCTGACCTCGTTGCGGCCGTCTTCCGCCGCGAGGTCGACGCGTGTGCCGCGGCGGCCGGAGAGCTTGCTGCTGAGCGGACTCCGATTGACGCGCTCGGCGAGTGGCTGATGCGGTACACCCGGTTTATTGCCACGAAGCGAGGGCTGGCCTCCGCGTTACATTCCGGGGATCCGGCTTTCGAGACCCTGCCCTCCTACTTCCGCAGCCGGTTCGAGCCCGCTCTAGACATGTTGTTGGACACAGCGCGCCGGGCGGGGGAGATCGGATTTGACGGCACTGCCTATGATTTGCTTCGTGCCCTCGGGAATCTGTCCGTAGCCACCGGCGACGACAGTCAGGCGCATATCGAACGCATAGTCAGTCTGCTGATCGATGGACTTCGGTACCGTACCGGGCAGCCTGTCATCCAAAAATGAGCGACAAGGCTGCTACGGCCAACGCTTGTTCATGGTCCTGCCGAAGACGCGGGCTTCCTCCGCGGATCTCGTAACTTGCCCGCCACGAGCGTTTAAAGGGCAGTTCCGCATGAAAAGCTCGCGCCCCTCGAGCAGCCTCTCGAGCATGAATGAACGAGGATCTGCCAGCATCCGGATCTCGAGGGAATAGCCGGACAGGGGCCCTGATCACCGCGCCTCGAACGCGCTCAGCGTCAGAGGCACCGCCTAAACAACCCGCCTGCGACGCGCTGCCCGCGCCCAACTTGAAAGGCGCAAGATCGGAACCTGCGCAGCAGCGCACGCACCGCAGGGCTGCGCTGGCCTGCTACATTCTTGAAAGACGCAGAAGTGTTCGCCTCAACTCATGAAGTTGAAGCTGCGCCAGCAAGATAAGGAGCAGAAAATGACCAAACACTCTTCCGCAGTTGAACTCCTGCGTCATAGCCTCGATGTTTTTCTTTCCAAAGATATGAAGGGTTGGTCCCTGCTCTGTGCCGACGATGTCGTCGCAGAGTTTCCGTTTGCGCCTCAGGGCTCACCGAGCCGCCTGGAAGGGCGTGAGTCTCTCTTCGAGTATCTGCGCAACTACCCGAGCGTCATCAACGTTCGCTCGATCCCCCACGTTCGGGTCTATTCGACAGGCGACCCCAATGTCGCCATCGCAGAGTGGAGCTCCTCCGGCGAGGTTCTGACGAACGGCAATGCTTATGAGATGAGCTACGCCACTTTCGTAACGTTCAAAGACGGGCTGATCGTCAGTTACCGTGAATACTGGAATCCGCTTGCGTTCATGGAAGCAATGAGTGGCGCGCATTTTTAAACGATCGTCACAGCCAAATTGCTGGTCTGGTAATCTATGGGCAAGCAACTTGAGCACCACTTCAAAAGCTGCGGGGTTAGAAGTTAGAAATTCATACTCCAAGGCGGTCTTCATAACGGAAAGGGTCTTCGTTCACCTGCGAGCGCGTAAATTTCGACCAGAGCAGGTCCGTCGTTCGGTGTCCGCTTCTGATGTCCATCATCTCTCGCGCGACGCTAGGGACCGGTTTAAGGCAATCAAGCAGGTTAGTGGGATGCGCTAGTCCGGACGTACAAGCATGTGTGGCCTGGGCCCCTTTCCATTCTCGAGGAGTGGCTAGAGGTCGGCCCAACCTCGCCGAAGAGCCATAGAGGCCTTTAGGCCAACCGGAACTTCCGCCTCAACCATCCGGAAGCCTCGATGCCGTCCGCGTCGGTCAGCTCATGACCTGCCGAGAGCTCCCTTGCATCCACGCGGGCGTCACAGGCCATGAGAGCATCCACCAACTTCGATGCATCCGGGCCGTACGGATCGTCGCGCCCGCTAAGCACCAGCACGCTGGTGTCCGACAAATCTGCAGCCGGCGGGTTCTCCAGGGTCTGCATGCCGCGCAGCAACGCTGCCCGGCGCACAAGACCAGGGTAAAGCTGGATGACTGCCGCCAGGAAGTTTGCACCGTTGGAATAGCCAAGGAATACGAGCCTGTCCGCGTCGAGCCCATAGCCTATCAGGGCGCCCTCGATGAAGGCAGCGAACGCTTCGGCTTCGCTGCGAATGTCTGCCTGGTCGAACGTCGCGGCATCGAGACGGCGGAACCAGCGATTGGTGCCCTCCTCCGTCGCTCGGCCACGCACGCCCAGCAACGTCGAGTGCGGGGCGATGCGGCGGGCGATCGGCATCAGGTCGGCCTCGCTCCCGCCGCTGCCGTGCAGCAGCACGAGGGTCGTGCCGTTGGGTTCCTTTGGCCGGTTGAAGCGGTGGATGAAGGGGAGCTGGCGAACCGGGAACCTCTCTTCGCCAGGCAGAGCAAACTGAGGCAGCATCGCCCTCAGGTCCTCGGCGCGATCAGCTTCGTGGGGCGGGAGGAACAGGGTTCGCCCAAGCTCGCTAGGCGCTTCGTCAACCGTCATGCCCGGCCCGTCGGTCGCGTATTCCATGAGGATGCCGGCCGGGTCGCGGACATAAAGCGACAGGAAGTACTTACGGTCGTGGACTTCCGTCGGTCCGTGGTCTTTCAGCGACAGCCGCATGGATCGAACGGCGTCAGCGTCGTGTGCTCGGAACGCCACATGATCGGGCACTCCGGCCCCCGGCACGGACGGCGGGAAGCCCGAGACCTCCCGAATATCGACGATGTCTGTATCGGAGATCAGGCGCTGGGTCACACCGGCGCGTTCGCTCTCCTGGTAGCCGAAGCGCTCCAAGAAGCCTGCCGTCTGCGAGGCCCTGTCCGTCAGGAGCGTGACACCCCTCAGCCGGGTGGGAGCTCCATCCAGGGGAGCCGGCGTCGTCATGTCGACGCCGACCAGCTTCACGATGAGCCCGTCCGGATCTTTCAACCGGAGGACCGGTTCTCCGAACTCACGAGAAGGCCCCTCAGGCCGGATGCCGGCGGTCAGCGCCCTGGTGAGCCAATCACCAAGAGACGTTGGCGGGACCGCCAACCCCACTTCGGAGACCTGGCCAATCCCGGTGCGGCCACGGCCGGTCGCCTCCCAGACGAGGAAGGTCAGCAACGAGCCCGGGCTGCCCAGCCCGTCGCCATAGATGAGATGAAGCTGCTCCGCGTCCGCATAGCCGCCCGTCTGCTTCACGAGCCTGAGGCCGAGAAAACCGGCATAAAAGTCGACGTTCGCCTGCACATTGGCGGTGATGCCGGTAAAGTGGTGGATGCCACTGGCCATTCTCTTGCTGCCTTCTCAAAGGTCACCCACCTGCCTCGCGAGCAAGCACCGTCCGGACGCTCGGATCGGCAGCAACCCGATCATGCAGTGCCTGCACGTTCGGGTAGCCATCCAGACCGCTGGGCAGGACCTTAAGAGCCCATCGGATCATCGGGAAGGCATAGGCATCCATGACCGAGCGCCCGCCGTCTAGGATATGCTCGCGCCCTTCAAGGTGACGATCCAGAGTACCGAACTGTTTTGCGACGAGCTTGTGTCCCGCTTCGACGACAGCGCGCCGCGCCACCTCGCTTCGGTCGGTTGTGTAGCGATATGGCATGAATATCGGCCAGAAGGCGGCGTGAACGTCCGAAGTGAAGAAGGCGGACCACCGATGCGCCTCTGCCCTAGCGCGCAGGCTGTCGCCGCCCGCAAGGCCCGCCTCCGGGTGCTTGTGGGCGAGATATTCGAGGATCGCGCCGGCCTGCGTCAGAAGCCAGCCGTCGTCTTCGCGCAACGTAGGCACGGCGCCCGCCGGGTTCACAGCCAGGAGTTCATCGGAGCCGTACTGGACCTTGACGGCGTCATAGGGCGCCCCGATCCACTCGAGAGCGATGTGGGGCGCCAGCGAGCAGGCGCCTAAGGCGTAGTAGAGGGTCGGCATGGCTGCTCCTTGTCGTTGAGGGGCGGGTCAGGTCGTCGAGGTCGCGGCGGACCGTGGATACCGTTAGAGAGGCCGCCACGTAGTCGTAAACCTAGCGGGCGCCCCGCGCCGGCGCGTGGCCGATCCTGCCGCGAGGTCATCGATCCTGCGGTTCGATGGGTCTCGGTCGCCCTGGGCTCCCGCGGCGGTGTCTGCCTAAGGCCGGGTCATGCGGCGGGTGCGGTCAGCGCTGCCGTAGAGGCGCGCTGCCGCCGGCGTGCATCGGCCCGGGAGCCGGCATCCTCGACGATCCTTTGAGGCCCGGCGCCCTTGGACATGCACATAGGTCCAATTCACCTTGAATCGGCGGCAGGCCTCAGCGGCTGGAGAGAACTGGATCGCGAACTGCTCGACGATAGTCGGACGGTGTCATGTGCCGGTGCTTGACGAAGAGGCGGGCGAGCACCTGGTTGGACGAGTACCCGACCTCAAACGCGATCTCGGTAACGGGAAGGTCCGTCGTTTCGAGAAGCTCGCACGCTCTGTCAAGCCGCAGGCGCGTCAGGTACACACGCGGCGGCACGCCGACGCTCTCCTTGAACATGCGTGCGAAGTGGAACGGTGAGAGCCGCGCCTCGGCGGCCAGCTCGTCGAGGCTTATGTCCTCCGACAACCGCTCCTGCATCAGCTCCAGGCAGCGCCGCTTCGCCCAAGGCGCAAGGCCGCCCCTTGCCGGTGCGAGCGAGGCGCCGCTCAGCCGGCACAGCTCGGCGAGGATCTCGCAACCTGCCGCGCGCGCCAGCAGACGGGACGTCGCCCCCTCCTCGTCGCTCAATGCCCACAGGTTCCTGAGCGTCGACTGCATGGCCTGCGAACGGAACGGCCCCCTGTGCAACTGAAGACTTTCCAACGAGAAGGCTCCGCCGGCAGCTTCGTCGAGCACGCTGTCCCATTGCGCGGTTGGAAAAGTCAACTTGCGAATGTGATGGTTCGCGCTGTTGCTTACCGTATGGGCAAAGTTCGGCGCAGCGAGATAGAAGTCCCCCTTCTCGCTGATCACGTCGAATGGCCCGCCGCCCGTGTTGCCGCGGGTACGGCTCCCACCGAGCATAACCTGAACGAGAAGGAGTTCCGGCACGGCCGGAATATCTATGTCCCCGTCGGGTCGAGCCAGTTCGAGCATGTCGAGGATTGCGCCCGGTGATTTGTGCGCGCGCACGTAAGATGCCTGTCGGCCCTCGGAATAGAATTTCGTGTAGGACGAGTAGTCAGGCACGATCCGTCTCCTTTGAATGGGCTAAGGACGCCTCTCGACCAGAATTAGCAGGCGACTTGCGCCGTGCAGACAGGCTTAGGAACACTCGAGCGGCCCAGCGGGACGTGCCTCGGTGACTCTCGCCTCCAATAGTCCTGAGGGAGGCGGGTTCCGTGATGTCACCGAGCCGATGGCACGTACGCTGCCATAAGACATAGGGTCGGACAGTTGCGAACGAAATGCAAGTGCACCGGCAACCGGTGGTCGCTGGCGCTACGCTCCAGCTGCAACCCGGTGAACCGATGCCTGCTGCGCGTCTGAGCGCCGGAACTGGATCCGCCGCCCTGCCGAGTGCCCATCATTCGCCAAGCGAGACGCAAGATCGGCACCCTCGACGCAGGGCCCGCAACGCAACGCCCGAGGCTTTCGGTAGATTGCCTCGACGCTGGCAAGCGGCAATCTCTTCAAAGGAGGCCTACCATGCCCCAGGTACAGACTAGCACGACGCCAACGACGCGATCGAAGTCGGGCGCCGACCTGATCGTGTTCAACGCCGACATCTTCACGGGTAATCTCGCACAACCTGAAGCGTCTGCTTTCGCGGTCATAAACGGACGCATCTATTCGGTCGGAAGCGATCCCGAGATCCTTGAGCTAAAGCATCCCGGCACTCAGATGATTGATGCGGGTGGTCGTAGGCTCATCCCCGGCATCAGCGACGCCCACATCCACCTGCTCAACGAGAGTAACTTCACCTTCACCGTGAGATGGGACGGCGTGCCTACGCTGCGCCAGGCACTCTCCATGCTGAGCGAGCAGGCGGAACGGACACCCGAGGGACAGTGGGTCAAGGTGATTGGAGGCTGGTCTCCCTATCAGTTCGAGGAGAAGCGCTTCCCCACCATGGATGAACTGCGCGGCGCGGTGCCCAACCGGCCCCTGATCGTGCAATACGCTTACAATCGCGCTTTCGTGAACGATCTCGCGCTGGAGGTATTTGGCGGAGGCACGGACCGCTTTCCCGACTTCCAGGTTCTCGAATTCGAGAAGGACGATCAAGGCAAGTACACGGGCGTCGTCGTCGGGGATACATTCGGGTTCCTAACGCTGGAGACGCTAGTCCCGCAGCCCTCTCTCGATGAGCAGCTGAGCGCGCTCATCCATACGATACATAGCCTGAATCGTTTTGGGGTGACCTCGGTCTTCGATTGCGGCAGCAGGGGCTACCCTGAAGCTCACGCGACGGCCGAGGTCTTGATGCGCGATGACCGCTTCAATCTTCGCCTGTCCTTCGTGGACATGCAGTTCGGAAGCGCCGCCATGATCGACGCGGAGATCACGGCCATGACAAAGACGGCACCCATGAGCCCCGGAGAGAACCTCTTTCCGGGGCTCGCGCATGGCCACGTCTTTCGAGGGGCCAAGGCGCTGGATCCGGAAGTACACGATCACGAGAACTTCGATCGCCCGGCGGTGATCCTAGATCCAGACCGAATTTACCGCCACGTCGAGCAGGATATCGCCAAGCTGGTGCGGCGGCGGATCCCGTTCCGGATGCACATCAGCTACGACGAGAACATCACGCCTTTCCTCGACGCGATGGAGAGGATGAACGAGACGACGCCGCTGGACGGCCTGAAATGGAGCATCGAGCACGCCGAGACGATCAGCACCGGGAACATCGCCAGGGTGAAGAAGCTCGGGGGCGGCATCGCCCTCGATCCGAAGATGGCACTGCACGGCGACGCGTTCATAAAGACCTACAGCCTGGAGAAGGCGCTGCAAACGCCGCGTCTGCGCCAGCTCGTCGACAGCGGCATCCCTCTGGCCTTGACGACCGATGCCTTCCGGGCTGCCGTGTTCAACCCTTGGCTGGCGATGAGTTGGGCCGTCTGCGGACGGTCGGTTTCCGGAACCGAGGTGCTCGCTCAAGAGAACCGCTTGTCGCGCGCCGAGGCGCTGAAGCTTTTCACTCGCGGGGCAGCCTGGTTCATGAACGCGGAACACGAGATGGGCATGATCGCCCCAGGGAACCTGGCGGATTTCGCCCTGCTGGACCGGGACTACTTCACCATCCCAGAGGACGAGATCAAGTCCGTTTCGTCCGTCCTGACGGTAATGGATGGGAGGGTGGTGTTCGGCGCGCAGGAATACAGCGCGCTCGCGCCAACCCTACCCGACATTATGCCTGAGTGGTCGCCCCTCAAGTATTTCGGGGGCTATTACGGGGTCAAGTGAACTAGCGCTATAACGGCGGCGTCATCGGCCCGTTCAACCAACCATGCAGCTTACGCAGCGGGCGGGTTGGATGCGCAGCGACCATGCCGGCCGAGTTCGGCGTCCGAGGCGCAGTCAGCAGGTCGCTTCGCTCGCTGCGATGATTCGAAAGCGCGGTACATGGACCGCAGTTGCGGAAGACGATGCGGGTTGCATCTCGCCGCCGAAGCCGCGCCGTGTCGAAAGCGTCCAAACAAACTGCGAGGGAGATACACAATGGCGACAATCACCACATCTGATGGCACCACCCTCTTCTACAAGGACTGGGGGCCCAAGGACGCGCAGCCGATCATGTTTCATCATGGCTGGCCGCTCAGCGCCGACGACTGGGACAACCAGATGCTGTTCTTCCTGTCGCATGGCTATCGTGTGATCGCGCATGATCGGCGCGGCCACGGCCGGTCGGACCAAACCGACACCGGCAACGACATGGATACCTATGCCGCGGATGTGTCAGCGATCGTCGAGACGCTGAACCTGCGCGACGTGATCCATATCGGCCATTCGACCGGCGGGGGCGAGGTCACGCGCTATGCGGCCCGTGCCCCACGCGGCCGTGTCGCGAAGGCCGTCCTCATCGCCGCGATCCCGCCGGTGATGATCCGGGGAGAAACGAACCCGGATGGGGTGCCTCGCGAGGTCTTCGACGGATTTCGTTCAGCGGTGGCCGCGAACCGCGCACAGTTCTATCGCGATGTGCCGAGCGGCCCGTTCTACGGCTTCAATCGGGAAGGTGCGACGGTCAGCCAGGGCCTGATCGACAATTGGTGGCGGCAGGGCATGGCCGGAGGCGTCAAGGCACACTACGACTGCATCGCCGTCTTCTCCGAGACCGATTTCACCGAGGACCTGAGAACGATAACCGTACCCGTCCTGATCATGCACGGCGAGGACGATCAGGTCGTGCCGATCGCGAACTCTGCCCACAAGGCCATCAGGCTCATCCAGGACGGCACGCTTCTAACCTATCCTGGTCTATCTCACGGTCTGTTCGCCACGCATCCCGACATGATCAATCGTGACCTGCTGGTATTCATTCACCGCTGACGGCCGAGGGCCGGAGCGGCGGGCAGTGGCGGCAAGGTTGGCTGCAAAGCCAAAAGTGCGACACAGCGCCTGCGTCTCGTGCAGGCAAAAATGCGAGCTGAATGAGAGATTCGAAATGACTGTGAGCTACAAAAACTGTCAAATTGGTGATGTGAAGGTCTTCTATAGAGAAGCTGGGCCCAAGCATGCACCTACACTCCTGCTGCTTCACGGATTTCCGTCTTCAAGTCATATGTTCCGCGAGCTTATTCCACTGCTGGCGGACAGGTATCGTATAGTTGCCCCAGACCTCCCCGGGTTCGGCCAGACTGTGGCGCCAGAGCGCGGCGTCTTTCAGTATACATTTGATGCGCTGGCGGGAGTGATCGAGGGATTTGTTGAAGCTCTCGGTCTGGATCAGTTTGCCGTCTACGTCTTCGATTATGGCGCTCCGGTCGGCTATCGACTGGCTGCGGCGCACCCGAAGCGTGTCACTGCTATCATCAGCCAGAACGGCAATGCGTACTTGGAGGGGTTCAGCGACCAATGGGGCCCATGGGAAGCGTATTGGCGTGAGCCAACTCCCGAGAACCGTGAAGCTTGCCGTGAGTCGCTTTCCGCCGCAGTGATCGAAAATTGGCAGTACCGCACCGGAACACAGCCGGAGCAGATGTCCCCAGACGGCTATCTACTCGACATCGCCTTGATGTCTCGGCCTGGTGCGGAGGAGATCCAGTTGGATCTGATCCTCGACTACCGCAGCAATCTTGAACGCTATCCCGAGTTTCAAGCGTATTTTCGTGAACATCAGCCGCCACTGCTCGCGGTCTGGGGACGGCATGACCCGGCATTCATTCCTCCTGGCGCAGAGGCTTACAAGCGCGACCTTCCTAACGCGCAGGTGCACCTACTTGACGCGGGCCACTTTGCGCTGGAAACCCATGTGGGAGAAATTGCCGGATTTATTCAAACCTTCCTTGGACGTCACCTATAAGTCCGTTCCATTGCGGACACTGACACGTAACGAATCACCGAAATCATTGGCTGCTGCTACCGCGTAGGCGTCGAACTGGGGCGCAAATGCGGGAACATGTGGGCGACATAATCCGCCTTGCCGAGGTCCACCCCTTGGCTGCGCAAGATCGCGTAGGCGATCATGATGTGGAAGTAGAACTGGGGCAGCGCCCAGTCGCGGGCGTAGCCCTCGGCCGTGAGGTCGAAGATCATCCCGTTGGGCAGCGCGTGGGCAATCGGCGTCTTCGGGTCAACGTCGAGCGCTTCGGCAGCCGACGCCTTGACGACGCCTAAGGTCTCCTCGATCCGCGCTCGCGCGTCGGCGATTGAGCCAGGACAATCGGCGGCGTTGCGCCCTTCGTTCAGCAGAAGCTCGATCGTTTCCGGGAAGGCTCGTCCCTGTAGCCGGAACACGCCCTCCTGAGCTTGAACGCACGCGAACCGCACCTGGGTGGAAAGCGGGAACATGTCGGGAGCTAGGCGCGCCGATAGGAGCGCGTCCGCCTCCCCACCCATCATCTGCACCCCGGCCTTGCCGAGCCATGTCGAAAGCGCTCCCAGCATCTGCACGTAGGTGGGCACAAGGATGTCGAGCAGCTTCATAGTGGTTCCTCTCCGATACGACGAATGACGCTGCGGGCGGCGAAGGTCAACCGAAGGTGTTCGCGATCAAAAGGGTGTCCGCATACTCCTTGACCTCGACGATCTTGCCCCGCTCAAGGGTGAAGAGCATGTGGTACTGGTTCTCATAGACCCTGCCGTCGGTGAGGTCGGCATGGGAGCGGATCTCGACCGCGACCTTGTCTCCCTCGGCAACCATGCCGATGACGTTCATCGCAAGCCCATTCTTCATATGTCTGAAAAGACTGCCCCAGATGCGCTCCATATCGGCCCTCGACTTGGTGCCCGCGCCTGGAAAGAGATGAGGCTTGCCGATAATCCACCACGTCGCATCCTCGCTCATCGCATCCAGGAGTTCCGGGATGGCTGCGTCCCCGAAATGGACAAGGTACTCGCGCACCTTCTGCTTGTTGTCTTCAATGGTCATGGCTAACTCGCGTCTGTTTTGAACCTTCGTCGGGCTTAGTTTCCAAACGGCCGCTTTTCTCCACGCCACTTAGTCGCGTGCAGGAACTGTTCCCAGTTCAGAGAGGCCGCATTCAGGCGGCGGCTCCATTCAAGGTCGTGACCGTCGGCGAAGTAGCCGTACTCGACAGCGTATTCGACCATGCCGACCAGTTCATCGACCAGCGGCTCATTGGCCGCGAAGTCAGGGAAATAGTGCAGCAGATCCTCGCGGCTGTAGGCGTTGCGATATTCGGCCTCGATGCCAGTCACACGCTGAAAGGTCTCAACCATCTCGCGGGGGGAAATGATATCACCGACCACCGGGAGCGTTTTACCGACGTATAGGGAGGGGCTCGAAAAGATCTCGAGCACTGCCGGTCCTGTAGCCGTGACGGGATCCACGAACGGCGCCCGGAAGTCTTCGGGCAGATAGATTGGCATGAGCAGCTTGCCGTTCTCCACACGCGGGACATAATACTCGAGAAAGTTAGTGTAGAAGAACGCCATCATTACGAACGAATGTGAGACTGGCAGGCTTCGAATATACTCAGCTACACGGGCCTTGCTGGTGAAGTGCGGAACATACTTTTTGCCGCCAGTGATCTTCTCCACATTTTCTAGAGTGCTGAAGACGATATGGCCGACGTCGGCTTCCACCGCCGCATCGGCGAGTTGCTTGCCCAGCGCGAATTCCACATCGTCCTGCGGATTGATCTGCGGCGTCATCAGGTAGACGCCGTCCGCACCGGTAAAAGCGGCAACAAGTTCCCTGTGATGACCGAGACCTGACGGTACTGTCGCGATCTCCGCGCCAAGCTGTTCCAGGCTGCGCGCTTCGTTCGAGTCGCGGTTGCGCGTGAGGGCACGGACCCGGAAGCGGCCACTTTCCAGCAGCGAGACCGCAACGCTACGCCCCTGCTTGCTGGTCGCACCGTAGACCGCAATAAGCGGTTTTTTACTCGTAGGCGTTGTTGCTTGCGAACCTGATGTCGTGCTCGCACTCGTGTTGCCGGCGGTTTTTCCATCATCTTGGCCCATCTTAATCTCCTGTCTTCGAACGCTGAGTCACGGCTCCCTGAGCCGCATCGGCCACCACGTCGGCGACTGCCTGAGGCTGGGTCATGAAGAGGACGTGGTTGCCCTCGATCTAGAGAGCAAAGTAGTTCATGCTTTCAGCAATGATAATTCCTCTCGGAGGCAACAGACTGATGCAGACCATGCATGAAAAATCTGGGGGGCAGCTCGATCAGATCGAGACCTTTGTGGCGATTGCTGAGCATGGCGGCTTCGCGGCGGCAGCCCGTCTTCTCGGCAAGGACCCTTCAGTCCTGTCCCGCCGGATCGATGCACTGGAACGGCGGCTAGGCGTGCGGCTCTTTGCGCGGACGACCCGCCAGGTCGGCCTAACCGAGGTCGGTGCCGCCTACCTGCGAAAGGTGCGGACTATTCTAGCGGAGCTCACCGCAGCCGACGTGGAAGCAGCGGAAGGCGCGGCCCGCCCGCGCGGCTTGCTGCGCGTGACCATGCCCAGAACCTTCGCGCGGCTCTGGGTCGTGCCATGGCTACCTGCGTTCCTTCGCGACTACCCCGAGATTGAACTCGAACTCGAACTGGGCGACCGCTATTTCGACCTAGTTGCAGAAGGGTTCGACCTTGCCATCAGGTTCGGCGGTCTGGTCGACAGCTCCTCGATCGTCCGTCATCTTGCATCCTTTGAGACGATCCTTTGCGCCTCGCCTGCTTATCTCGCTGAGGCTGGCACGCCCCACACGCTCGAAGATTTGCAGAACCATCGCTGCCTTAGGCTGAAGGTGCCGAACTTCTGGCCAGACTGGCGTCTTCGCCGCGGCGACGAACGCACCACGGTGCACGCACCGGCCCAGTTTCGAACCGACGATGGCAGCAGCATGGTTCTTGCAGCGCTTGATGGCGGTGGCATCATGCTTGCCTCGGAATGGTCTTGCGGCAGGCATCTTGCTGAAGGCCGCCTTGTCCGCGTGCTTCCGGACTGGAGGTTAGACCACGAGGGCAATGCCCAAATCGTGCTTCCGCCAGGAAGGCTCGTGCCCGCCAAGACGCGCCTCTTTATCGAGCGAGTGGTTGCCGAGTTCAGCCCTTCCGCGCCATGGGCTCGCTAATCATGTAGCCAGCCTAGTTGTCAGTGCAGATTGCCTCCGTGCCAAAACGCCTTGAACGTTCTTAGGGAAGTTGTTGGTACCCATGGGCCCAGCGTCGCTCCCGAGACGGCACCGGCAGAACCGGGGGCTTCGATCACGCCTGGATCGCTCATCCGTGCTGCTTCCGGTTGGGAACACGCCATCTCACCTTGTGCTCGGTTTCGGGCACGGTGAGCTGCTCGGTGATCACCTTTGCCTACTCTATCGTCCGTGCCCAAATCCGTGCATCGAGCGCCGTCGACAGCTTATGGATGAGCCTGCTTCCAGTGAGGATAGGTGACATAGGCGGTCACGGCACCCTGCTCGTGAGACCGGATGGTCACCCGCTCGCCCTTGGGCATGTAGACGATCTCGCCCGGACCGGCTGTAACCGTGTCGTCGTCCGTCAAGACCGAGAGCCGCCCCTCGAGGACAATCATGACATCGTCGACGGCAATCCTCTCGTCGATGCTCTGGTTGGGAGCGTAGCGACCATAGCCAATCGTCACCGGTCCCCCGTGCCGCTCGTCGACGAGGTTGCCAGCGAAGACATCGGCGTCCTGGCCGGGGGAGCGCTCAAACGAGGCGTCGGCGATTGTGAGCTTGCGAACCATCATGGTGTTTTCTCCTTTGGGAGCCGGTGCGGCGCCGGACGCAAGCCGGGACATGGAAGACTTTGCCATGCCAGCTTGCAGTGGTGGGAGGGGCGCTTCACCGAAGAAGCACCGGGGGGCAGATCGAGCCGGCCTCATTCAGGCCGGCTGTGGAACCCGCGCGATGACCTTGATCTCGAATTCAAAGCCGGCCAGCCAGTTGACGCCAACTGCAGTCCAGTTCGGATAGGGCGGCGCGCCGATGACCCCTTCGCGCACGGCCATGATGGTCTCAAACTGTGCTTCGGGATCGGTGTGGAAGGTTGTGACGTCGATCACGTCCTCAAACGTGCAACCTGCTGCCTTCAGCACAGATGCTAGATTATCGAAGGCGAGTTGAACTTGCTTTCGAAAGTCAGGCTCTGGCGAGCCGTCGTCGCGGCTACCCACTTGGCCCGAAACGAACAGCAGATCACCGGAACGCACTGCGGCTGAGTAGCGGTGTTTCTCGTAGAGCGCGTGGCGTCCAGCGGGGAAGATGGCTTGCCGTGCAGACATTGCTGGGTCCTTTTGGATATGCGGGGGGTGGTCTCCCCTTGACGAACCCAAGTTAATTACTGCATCGAATGAGGATTATTCCGGCGACAGGCAAAATACTCATGCGCCAGATGCAAGAACGAAGTCGGCCTCAGTTCGAGCAGATCGACGCCTTTGTTACGGTTGTCGAGCATGGCAGCATCTCGGCCGCGGCACGGGTGCTCGACCGTGATCCGTCCGCCATCTCGCGGCGGTTGGACGCCCTGGAGGCCCGACTTGGGGTTCGATTGCTGTCTCGCACGACGCGGCGGATCACGCTAACGGAGGCCGGCTCCGCCTATCTCACCCGGGTCAAAACAATCCTCAGCGAGCTGTCCGCAGCGGACTCCGAGGCAACTGAGGGCGCAGCCACGCCGCGCGGGCTGCTGAGACTTAGTCTGCCGGCAACTTACGCCAGGCGGTGGATCGCGCCCCGGCTGCCGGAGTTCGTCGCCGCCTACCCGGAAGTTCAGCTCGAGCTCCTCCACACCGACCGTTTTGTGGACTTGGTCGCGGAGGGGTTCGACGCGGCAATCCGCATCGGCGAACTGTCAGACAGCAGCCTTACCATCCGGCGCTTGGCGCCTATCGAGACTGTGCTTTGCGCCTCGCCAACTTATGTTGCTCGCCGGGGCGCGCCGCTGAGGCCTGCAGACCTTGAGAAGCATGAATGCCTCCGATTTCCGATGGAGGGGCTCCGTCAGGGCTGGAAGCTGCGGAACGGTAACAAGCGCGTTACTCAGCGTGTGTCTGGTTCCATTGTCTCAGATGAAGGCGAGGGCTTGGTTGCCGCTTGCATTGCAGGCGCCGGCATCCTGCTTGCCTCCGACTGGGAGATTGGACAGGAACTTGCCAACGGCCGACTCGTCCGGGTACTCCCAGATTGGCGGTTTGATTACAAAAGCATGGTGCAGGTGGTTCTGCCGCCAGGTCGGCTCATACCGGCCAAGACACGAGTGTTCATCGATTGGCTGGTCGAAGACTTCGCACTTACACCCCCATGGCTCCGCTGCAGCCCTGCGACTTCCTGACCGGCATAGTTTCAGCCATGTCGCAGTGACAGCAGCAGTCAGCCAAGCAGGTCAACGGCCGTCATCAGTTCCAACCCCTACGCCTCTTAGAACAGGCTACGCCACAGATGCGGCTCTGGCGCCTGCTAACCCCCTGCAGCGAGCCAGCCATGATCCCCTGGGTTCACGTCGACACCGCAACGATCCCAGGTGAGAGCACGCCCATGCGCCTCATGCGACGTGGCGATGAGTTCTCGATTACGGTCGGCACGGTTGAGCTGATGAACAGCCGGTTGAGCGGGTCGGAGATTGCTCTGGCGACGCTCACATGCGCCCGCCTGCAGGACCGCCCTGG
>DATCJK010000043.1:0-30040 GCA_036562855.1 Microvirga sp. | reverse complement strand
GACAGCCTCAAACACCGTCCGCCGTCCGGAGACACCCACACGCTCCGGCAAAAGCCGCAAGCGCCCGCCGCCGTCCGGAACTCCTGGGACACCCGAAAGGCACACAGACGCACCCGCTCGAGCCGAACAACCAACAGATCGGCAGGGGCACCGCCAGCGACGCCCTTCACGCGCCGCGTCGTATCGGGGAACAAACGACCATTCGTCGTCGCCTACCACCTGGTCTCACGGACCGATCACGCTCGGATCGCGGCTCAACATCCATACGGGGTCGCTCGCATCCTGATCGGGAGCCGAACCATGCCAATCAGATCCGCCGCCATACCCTTCGCCTGCAACCGATGCGACGTCGCCGTCTACACGGTCAACGGGCGGCCCGACCGATACGCCATCGTCCGATGCGGAACCTGCGACGCGCCTCTCGTGACCTGGACAGCCTTTCTGGCTGGTCTGCAGGCTTCGCTGGAACGTCTATCGGATCGGCCAATGGCAGATCTACGGCGCGCCGCGGCCCTTCCAGGAGCTGAAATCCCATCCGGTTCAGGTTTCACGCCTTCTGCATAGCTGCGGCTCGTTCAATCGCGGCGGCGACCGCATCCGGCGCGAGATGGTGCACCATGTGACCGAGCCCGGGCAGCATGACGAGCTCACTGTGAGGCAGCTCGCGATGCAGACGCTCGGATTGGCGTCCCACGTCTGCAATCTGGTCGTCGGCCCCTGTTATGATCGTCACCGGCATGCGCAACTGCCGGTAATGGTGCTGCAGCTCAGCGGCCGTCGGGGTCATGAGGGCAGCGTCTTCCGCCGCCGCTCGAAGCTGCGAGGGCCTGAGCATCATCTCCTTTGGGAAGAGCCGGTCGAACCGTGGTGTCACGTCGGCCGGCGCGAACATCTGCTTCACCAGCGCAGGGAGGATGGCTCGTGCAACCGGAGGCGAAATCGTGTAGCGCATGGCATCACCGATCACCGGGATCGCGGGCGGCGAGAACAGAATCGTGTCGGCCCGCAGGGTCGGGAAATAGTAGCCGGAGGCGAGCACGAGGCTTCGGACCAGTGCTGGGTTCTCCAGCGCAAGAGCCACGGCGACGAGCGTGCCCCAGGAATGCGCCATGATCGTGGCCCCGGTGACGCCCAGCTGCTCAAGCGCCCGTTGAAACAGCTTCGCGTGGGCGCGGGGTGTCCAAAGGGCCCGAGGCCGGCTGCTGTAGCCATAGCCCGGGCGGTCGAAGACTATGACCCTGTGGCGAGCGGAAAGCCGCTCCACGAGACCGCTGACGGTGAAATCCTGGATCATCGTGCCGTTGCCGTGGATCAGCACGATGGGGTCCCCTGCCCCGCGTTCGATGTAATGCAGCCGTACGCTGCCGACCGTCATGAACCGCCCGATCGGCGGGGTCTCACGTTCCGCTTGGCCGGCTCGCTGGCGATTGTAGAGGATAGCTGCGCCGACGGCTGCGGCGGTTCCGGCGAAAGCTGGCGCCAGCCAACCCCAGCGACCTAGCTTCGACCGGCCGCGAGCTGAGGAGCCGGAAGGGTGGCGCCGGGACGGCCCGCGTCTCGTCAGGTCGGCTCTCGTCTCCAGGCGGGGCATGCGCTCTCTCCATATGGGCTGGACAGGGGAAACGCAGGAAAGCCGGCGCAGTTGCTGCAATGCACCCTTATGGCTCAGCAGGAATCCACATCGTGTTCAGCCAATATCGGTCGAAGGATGGACGGCTTCAGAGTTCCTTGCGGCCGGACTGCCCGTACCGTGCGCTTCTTACAGCGCCGTCCGGCCGGGGATTGCCGCGACAACCTTTGCTGCGCCAGTCCCCGGCCGGCCGGTTTCCAGCAATGGACGCGCCAAGGCGTGCGGCATGCCGGCGCGGAGCCCTCGCCTAGGCAGTTGCAGAGCGATAACTCAAGTCCATGGACCGCCCCACTCCCAATCCTCTCACTGCGCCCGACCAGGAAAGCGTGTGGGCCTATCCGCGGCCGCCGCGGCTTGAGCCCGTGTTGAAGCGTCTCCAAGTCGTGTTCGACGGCCGTGTGATCGCGGACACGCTTTCAGGCTATCGTGTGCTCGAGACAAGCCACCCGCCTACTTACTACCTGCCGCCTTCCGACATTAGCACCGGCGTTCTGGTGCCGGCTCCGGGCACAAGCCACTGCGAGTGGAAGGGACGGGCATCCTATTTCACGGTGATCGGCCCGACTCGGCGGGCCGAGCGCGCGGCGTGGGCCTATGCCCAACCGACGCCGCCGTTCCAGGCCATCGCCGGCTACATGGCTTTCTATGCCGCTTTGATGGACGCGTGCTTTGTAGGCGAAGAAAAAGCCACGCCTCAACCAGGCGGGTTCTACGGCGGCTGGGTTACGAACACCGTGGTCGGCCCTTTCAAAGGTGAACCGGGCAGCCAAGGATGGTGAGCTTCCTCCCCAGACGCGCGGTGGCCCGCACGAGCACGTCGAGCGGCGCCGCAGCCGAGTTGCCGGTCTGCGGCCGGACTCGAGGTTGGGAGCGGCAAACGCGCTGCGCACGACTTTCTTGGCCGTGGCACTCGGCCCGCCATGTGAGCCGAGGCATGGGTCTGGGTCACGGCACTGCGCCCGGCAAGGAACCGGTCGGCGGGTTCGCAGAGCGGCGTCTGCAGCGGACGCTGGTTCATTTCAGCTCCGAAGACCACGGCTGCCTCGGGTCTGTCGTGGCTGCCGAATACAGCGGCCATGCTATGGCCGGACGGATGTCGCTCAATGCGTAAGCCCCCACCACCCGTACTCACGGTCTACTATGACGGGGCGTGTCCATTGTGCAGCGCTGAGATCGACCACTACAAGCGCTGCGAGGGCGCAGAGCGCCTGTCCTTCGTCGATGTTTCGGTTGAGAATCCCGGCGACGGCTTAGACCAAGCCGAGGCGCGAGCCCGCTTTCATGTTCGCGGGCCGGACGGTACGCTTGCATCCGGTGCTGCTGCCTTTGCTCGCCTGTGGCACGCCCTGCCCCGCTGGCGCTGGCTAGGACGCCTTGTCGCCGCACCGCTGGCGGCCTCTTTGGCAGAGGCCGTTTACAAAGCCTCTCTCCCCTTGCGCCCACATCTTGCCCGGCTTCTTCGCCGCCACCTCGAATGAGGCGGGCTGTCAGAGCCGATATGGTGTGTTCCGATCTTCGTTCTGATCGGCAGAACAAACCGCGCGTCGTGCCGCGCGAAGGCCGATGCACCTCACCAGATCTAACCGCGCCTGAGCGACATTTCGAAAGATTTCCATCCTTGCAAGCGCGACAAGACACAGCGGAACTAAGCGTATTCTCATGTATTTCGGTTTATTCTGCTTTCCACCGAATGCCTCTTTTTCTCCGTCAATCCGATCATGTTATTCTAATTTTATTCGTGGTTTTTGATTTTTTCTCTCTTATCTCTGCATTCCTGGAACAATAATCTCGACCTGACGTTCACTCTGCAGAGACGCAGTCCGCGTCCTTGGAGGATGTCATGGACAAAGATCGGGTGAACGGTTCTGCCAGCAATTTGGGCGGTAAGGCCAAAGAAGCTGCGGGCAGCCTGACCGGCGACTCCAAGCTCAAGAACGAGGGCAAGATGGATCAGGCCAAGGGCAAGATCCAGAACGCTTTCGGCGGCATCAAGGACGCTCTCAAGGGCAAGTCCTGACGCTTAACGCGCCCGCCAACCGGCGGCGCAAAGACGCTCTGCACATCTAAGGAATCATCATCTTGAAACATATCCATATTGCCGCCGCCGCACTTGCTTTCGTTGCGCTTCCGCTCGCCGCTCACGCTCAGTCGTCTGGTGGCGTTGCCGCTGGTGCGACGACCGGCGCGGTGGGCGGTGCCATCGTCGGCGGTCCGGTCGGAGCGGTGGTGGGTGGCGCGGTCGGCGCGATCGTCGGCAGCGGACTGAGCGCCGAGCAGCAGCCCCGTGTCCAGCAATACGTGGTTCAGCAGCGTCACCCGTCCTATCGCTATCAGGATGAGGTCCGGGTCGGTGCCGTTCTGCCGTCCAGTGGCGTGCAGTACTACGAATTCCCCGCCGATTACGGCGTGACGCAGTACCGCTACACCTATGTGAACGACCGGGCCGTCCTGGTTGATCCGCGCACGCGCCAGATCATCCAAGTCATCGAGTAACCGCGTAAAAGGGGCGGCACCTTCGTGCCGCCTCCCGACCCCCGTCGAGGAGCGACCTTCTCGACCGGCATCTGCACCTCACAGATCGGACCAACATGAAACCCGCAAGCCTCCTCGTGGGGGCCATGCTTCTCAGCGCCTGCGGCATCACCAGCGCCGCCGCCGACTGCCAAATCGCCGATGCGAAGCTTGAAGAAGCCATCCAGCGGAATCCGAACCTGCGAGGCCCTGCCAACCGCCAGTCGGTTCGGGACTTACGAAGCCTACGGGATGCCGCCTTCACCTTGTGGTCCTATGGTCGGCACGAGGATTGCGAGCGCCTGTTGGCCAACATTCGCGAACTCGTCGCGGCGCCTTCGATGCAGGCCCTCGGGGGGAACGACGAGGACGAGGCGGACAAGCAGGTCGCCGCGCGCGATCCCAAGGTTCAGCGCGACACAGCCATCGGTCGTCGGGACGCCAAGGACGCCAAGCCGCTCGTGGGCATCGATGGGCTGGCTCCGGGTCTTCGGGCCGACGAAATCATCGGCGCCGAGGTGCGAAGCTCGGACGACAAGATCGTCGGCGAGGTGCGGAACATCGTGTTCGGAACGCGCGACAGGCGCGACTACGTGATCGTCGCGACAGGCGGGTTCTTCACACCGGGAAAGGACAGTATCGTCGTCCCTCTCCACTCCCTCAAAGTTTCGCAGGAGCGCGACAGCTTCTTCCTCCCCATTCTCCTAACGGAGGTACGGGCGATGCCGCTGATGCCGGACCAGGACTACAATTGGCTGTCCGACAATGACTGGCGAACCCGCAACGACGCGCGCTTCGTGCGTCCATAGCGATATCGGACGGGGACACGAGGCCCGGCGCGCTGAACCTGCAAGCAGCTTCTGCTCAGAAGGCCGAATGCATGCTGGCGCCGTCTCCCGGATCGCGACAGCGGTCCCCGGCCGTCCATCTCACGGATCCTACGGCGACCGCGCCGTGTTAGCCTTCGTCTTTCCTCTCGCCGCGTGCTAGTTTGAACCAGTCGGCCGGCTACGTCCCGGCTTGCCTCTCGGCGCTTCGATGGTCGTCCCGCCCGGACACGTCTCCTTGGCGCGAAAGCAACCCGCTGATGCCGGGAAATCCCCTCCCATCCGTCGCACTCCTGATCGTCGAGGACGACATGATCACGGCGATGACGCTCGAGGATGAACTCAGCGACGCCGGGTACCGTGTCGCGGCTTCGTTCGTGTCGTGCTCGGCGGCTTTGACATGGCTTAAGTCCGAAAAACCGGATGCGGCCGTTCTGGACATCAGGCTCTCGGATGGACTGTGCACGGAACTCGCAATTGAGCTGAACAGGCGCAGTGTGCCCTTCGTGATATACACGGGTAACGTGAAGGCTCTGAACAAGATCGCGGCCCTCGATGTGGCAACTTGGGTCCAGAAGCCGTCCCCAATCAGCGCAATTAGGCTGGCCCTCGAGGATCTTTTGGACCCGGTGCTACTCGCTTGATCCCAGGTGACCTTTGTGGGGAAGCCCTGGCGGAGCACAACGCGCTTCATCGCCACCTGCGGCAGAGCCGCTGAGGCGACGATCCATGGCATGTCCCATGCATTCGACGGCGCGGGCGGGTTCTACAATCCTGCATGCTCCCGCATGCTCGACACAGGAGCCAAGGGCGGCAGCGGACAAACCGTCCCTCGATTCCGTAAGCCCAGGGGCTCGGCATAAGGGCCGAGCCCCTGGGCAATTCTTCAGCTTGCGGGCATCAGGACGGTGTCGACGACGTGGATGACACCGTTCGATTGGTTCACATCCGCGATCGTCACCATCGACTTGCCGCCCTTGGCGTCACTGACCGACAGTTTGCCACCACCGGCGTCCATGACGGTCAGCTGACCACCAGCGACGGTCTTCAGCATGGCCTTGCCGCCGCCGTTCTTCACCTGCTGGGCAAGATCGGCTCCGGAGAGACTGCCAGGCACAACGTGATAGGTCAGAATGCCACTCAGGCTGGTCTTGTTTTCTGGCTTGACCAGCGTCTCGACGGTGCCTTTGGGGAGCTTCTCGAAGGCGGCATTCGTCGGTGCGAACACTGTGAACGGACCCTTGCCGGAAAGAGTCTCGGCCAGGCCCGCCGCCTTCACGGCCGTCACGAGAGTGGTGTGATCCTTCGAGTTCGCCGCATTCTCGACGATCGTCTTCGACGATGACATTGCGGCGCCGCCGACCGTGACCGTCTTGTCTTGAGCGTGGCTAACGCTGCCGGAGGTCACAAGAGCTCCTCCAGCGAAGACAGCAGTCGCCACAAGAAGTGCGTAACGCGATTGATTATTGAAGGACATGGAAAATCTCCTGATCAGGTCGAATCCTGCGCACCAAAGCGGCATCGCCGGTCGTTTCTACGTCTTGCACATACGAAGCAAGAACAACGAGGCAGCCGGCCCGGATTACAGCAATTCCAATCTGGCGCTGCGATTCAGGCAATCAACTCGCATGACCTCATATGGGGCTGTACGAGGCGATTACATCAAGAGAAACCATCTTTATTTCGCGCCTATGCTCTGGCGTTTGCATCTAACATAAACGCAATGCTCAGAAATATTGGGAAGCGTCACGATCTATGCTTGACCCCAACACGTTTCGGTTCCGCTCAAGCAAGCGTCCCCAGTGACGCACGTCTGCCACCGGTCCTTCGTTTTCGGCCCACGCGATAGCTTCCGGTGCTCAGATGAACAAAGGCTGCAGCACTCGTTCGGGCACCCGTCAGAGGGATTGGCCCATCTTTAACCCCAATGGATGATCCAGGACGGGTCGTCCGAGGTGGAGGACGAGATGCGCAGAGGTTTGAAGAGCGTGGCGCTTGCCGGTCTTGCGGCTTTAGGGCTCGGGTCGGCTGCTCAGGCGAGTGAGCTCAGCATCACCATTAGCGGTGGAGGGTTCGGCGTGCATCGGCCCGTCGCAGACTACGATAGCGACGAGCGCTTCGGTGGCCGCCGGCATCGGGAGCACGATCGGTTTGAGCACCGGGAGCCGGACCGATTCTATGGGCGCCCCGTTCCGGAATGGCGAGACAGGCCGTCGCGCTGGGATCGGCCCCATGGGGTTAGGGTCGTGCAGCGGCATGGCTGGGCCGAGGATTGCCGGATCGTCGTCCGCGACCGGTTCAACCGCTGGGGCGAGCGTGTCCAGATCCGCAAGCAGATCTGCCGCTAAATCCACTCCGCTTGCGGATCCGAGTTGAGCTGCGGTCGCGCCGGCCGGGAACCTCCGACGCGACCAATCCCACGGCCGTGCACGACACGGAGCTAAGGGCGCCGGGTTCGCATTGCGCATTCCCGGCGCCAAGCATGTGCCGCCCTCAGCTTTCGCCCGCACTGGCCCGTGCGTGACGGGAGACCACCGCATCCTCCCCGAGCAGGCCGCGAGGCCGCACGAGCAGAATGCCGACGAGCAAGGATCCGATCAGCACGATCTGCAAGGTCGCGGCGCGAGCCTGGTACTCGCTCGGAATGATCTCCCGCAGCACTCCGCCGGACAGGGTCCACAGGGCCCAGACCACGAACGCCCCGATGATCGCGCCGCGGTTATTGCCCGAGCCACCCACGATCAACATCGTCCAGAGCTGGAAGGTCAGGATCGGCAGGAAATCCTCCGGCGCGATGTAACCGACGAAATGCGCGTAGAGCGCCCCGCCCAGCCCCATGAGCATGCATCCGATCACGAAGGCCTCGAGGCGAAAACGGAACGCCTTCTTGCCGAGGGAGGCCGCCGCGGTCTCGTCCTCGCGGATGGCGCGCAGCACCCGCCCCCATGGACTGCGCACGAGGCGCTCGATCGCCAGATAGGCCAGCCCGAGAATGAGGGCGACGATCGCGAGATAGACCGCGTTCCAGGCAAGGTTGCCATTGACGAGACCTACGAGCGGTTTTGGAATGAACTGCAGCCCGAACGGCCCGCCCGTGAGCGTCTTCGCATTGAGCGCCACGAGCTGAATCGTCACGGCGATACCGAAGGTTGTGATGGCAAGGTAATCGTGCCGAAGGCGGAGCGCCGCAATCCCCACCACGAGGGCAGCAAGCCCCGAGGCCAGCATGGCGCCGATCCACCCGACGATGATCGGAAGCCCGAAGCCGCCGACCTGATTGGGATAGTCCGGCGCCGTAAGAATCGCCGAGGTATACGCCCCGATCGCCACGAAACCCGCGACGCCCACGTTGAACAGGCCCGTGAATCCCCATTGGAGATTGAGGCCGAGCACGATGATGGCGAACACCGCGGCGAAGACGAGAAAGAAGGTCCCGTAGGAAAGAAGGCCGACCAGGTCCGGCATCAGGCTTTCTCGCCGAACAGGCCCGTCGGCCGCACTAGGAGAATCGCGATCAGGACCACGAACGCGGTCGCGGCCCGATACTCCGCCCCGACGAGGGGCACGGAAAAGCTCTCGGCCAACCCGACGATGAGTCCGCCCGCCACGGCCCCGTAGACGCTGCCGATCCCGCCGAGAATTGCGGCCGCGAAGAGCGGCAGCAGAAGATCGAGACCGAGCTGAGGGCGCAGCTGCGCGGTCAACCCCGAGAACACGCCGGCGACGGCGGCGAGCACGGCGCCCACGATCCAGGTCGCCCGGATCACCTTGTCGACGTCGATGCCGGTCACGCGGGCGAGTTGCGGATTGACCGACGTGGCCCGCATGGCCTTGCCGAGCGTGGTGCGGGTGAGGAACAGGTGGAGCGCAACGACAGAGACGGCCGTGAGACCGAGCACGAAGAGCTGATCGGCGGTCACGCGCAGCCCACCGAGCACGTCGCGGGGCACAAGCCGGATCGCCACCTGGATCTCGCGGCTGTAGAACTCCGGCACGGCACCGAAGATGAACTGAAGCAGGTTGCGCAGGACGAGCGCGACGCCGAAGCTCGCCATGATCAGCCCGATGGCGTTGCCGCGCCGGCGCAGCCGTCTGAACACCAGCCGGTCGAGCAGGAGCGCCAGAACGACCGTGCCGCCCGCGGCCGCCAGGAGCGATGCCATCAAGGGCCAGCCAAACGACAGGGGGCCGAGCGGCTGCATCGGACCCGTGACGGCGACGATGCCAAGCAGCGCCGTCCAGGCGAGATATGCCCCCCAGGTCAGAAGCTCCCCGTGACCGAAATTGGCAAAGCGCAAGATCGAGTAGACCAGCGTGACGCCGATGGCTCCGAGCGCGATGATGGAGCCTATGACGACGCCGTCGGCGATGAGCTGCAGCATCAGGCCCCTCCCCGCATCCTGCGGACCACCGGTGGCGCCCCCCGCCCTCGTTGAAGCTTGCCAAACCGCATCAGGCGCCTCCCCCATAGTGCCCAAGATAGAGCGCGGCGACCTGTGGGTCTCCGGCGAGGTCGCGGGCGGAGCCTGTGATCCGGTCGCGGCCCTCCACCAGGATCACAGCCCGGTCGGCGATGGCGAGGGCGGCTTTCACGTTCTGCTCTACGAGCACGATGGTGACCCCCGTGGCGCGGATCTCCACAAGCTTGTCGAAAACAATGCCGACGAGTTTCGGCGAGAGGCCGGCGGAGGGCTCGTCCAGCATGAGCACCTTCGGGGCTCCGACGAGAGCGCGCGCGACCGCCAGCATCTGGCGCTGCCCGCCGGAGAGCCGGCCGGCCAGGAGGCGGCGCTGGCGCGCAAGGTCCGGAAACAACGCATAGAGTTCGCCAAGCCGTTGACGTTTGGGGACTTTCAGAACGGAGGCCGCCAGATCGAGATTGTCCTCGATCGAGAGATTCACGAACACGTTCTCGGTCTGCGGCACGAAGCCGAGGCCCTCGTGAACGAGCATATGCGCAGCTCGGCCAGTGATGTCGCGGTCGTGCAGGCTCACGCGGCCGCCCGAGACCGGCACGAGGCCGGCCACGGCCTTGATGAGCGTCGACTTGCCGGCCCCGTTCGGCCCGAGCACGGCCAGGATCTCGTTTGGCTCCACGACGAGCGACGCACCTCGGACGATGGGCAGGCCCGGCTCGTACCCGGCTTCGAGCGCGTCCACATGCAATGCGGTCACGCGGCCGCTCCGCCGAGATAGGCCTCGACCACGCGAGGGTCGCTGCGGACCTCCTGCGCATCGCCGGTCATCAGGAGGCGCCCCTGCGCCATGACCATGATCGGGCGGCAGAGCTTCATCACCAGGTCCATGTTGTGCTCGATGATCAGGAACGTGACGCCCTGCCGGTTTAGGGTCTCGATCCGGTCGACGATGGCTTCGAGCAGGGTCGGATTGACGCCCGCCGCAGGCTCGTCGAGCAGGATGAGGCGAGGTTCGGCGACGAGGATACGGGCGAGCTCTAGGAGCTTTCGCTGCCCGCCCGAGAGCACGCGGGCGGGCTGATCGGCGAGATGCGACAATCCGACGAAATCGATCCAGTGACGCGCCGTCGCGACGAGGCGGCGCTCCTCAGCGGCCACGCGCCCCGGCCGGAGCCAGTTGTGCCAGAACCGCTCGCCGCTCTGGTGCTTCGGCGCGACCATCACGTTTTCGAGCACCGTCATTTCGGGAAACGGCTTCGGGATTTGGAAGGTGCGGGCGAGACCCTTCAAGAAGATCTCATCCGAGCCCAGCCCGTCGATCCGCTCTCCGTCGAGGGCGAGGGACCCGCTCGTGGGGGGAAAGTGGCCGGCGAGGCAGTTGAAGAGCGTGGTCTTGCCGGCTCCGTTGGGCCCGATCAGCCCCGTGATCGTGCCCGCTTCGACGGTGAAGGACACATCGTCCACAGCCCTGTTCCCGCCAAAGCTCTTCGTGATGGATCGGGCTTCGAGGATCGGACGCGCGTCCCGGGATCCGTCGATGCTCGTCGTGACAGTCCTTGCTTCGAGCATGCGGCGGGTGTCTCGGGGTCCAAGTTGCGGCGGCGGGGAGTTTGCGTCATGACAACGGGATCCCGCAACCCGCAACGGACGCTGTCCCGTGTCGGATGATTCCTTCGAGCTCTTCGACCTACGCGTCGACGTGGTGGCCCCGGAGGGCGCGACGCTCTATTGCGGCGCCAAACCCGGAGACTTTTTCGAGCTCAGGGGCGAAATGCTCCATCTGCCGCCAGGCCAGGGCTTCTCGATCTATTCCCTGTCGGCGCTCCTGCCGCTCCTTCCGGCGAAGCAGCGGGCCACGCACCCCAACGACTGGATGTCGACGGATGCGGAGGTCGCCTGCCCGGACCCCAACTGCCCAAGCCGGTTCCGGATCACCCGGATGGCCAAGCGCATCTTCCGCCATGCGGACGTGACCGCCGTGCCGCTGAAGGCCGACGAACCTTGAATAAACGAAGGCCAGCAGGCGGACCGGCCACTCAAGCGACAGCGAAAGCGCCCACATGAACGTTGAAACGATCGAGCTCGCCCCGGGCTACCGCATTTCCCGCGTTCTGCGCGGGGGCTGGCAGCTAGCCGGCGGCCATGGCGTCGTCGATGCAGAGAGGGCTATCGCGGACATGGGCGCCTTCGTGGACGCGGGCGTCACCACCTTCGATTGCGCCGACATCTATACGGGCGTCGAGGAGATGATTGGCAGGTTCCGCTCGCGTCTCGCCGAGACGGGCGGCGGCGAAGCGCTCCGGGCCCTCAAGGTCCACACCAAGTTCGTCCCGGATTGGGACGCCCTGCCCCGGGTCGACCGCGCCTATGTTCGCCAGATCATCGACCGGTCGCTCCAGCGCCTCCGGCTCGACCGGCTCGATCTCGTGCAGTTCCACTGGTGGAACTATGAGGTCGCGGGGGTCGTGGACGCGGCCCTGATCCTCAAGGAACTCAAAGACGAGGGGAAGATCGACCAGATCGGCGGCACCAATTTCGACACGCCACATGTGCGCGCCCTCTTGGATGCGGGCGTGCCGCTCGTCTCCATGCAGGTGCAATACTCGCCGCTCGACACGCGACCGGAGCACGAACTCGTCGCCCTCTGCCAGGAGCGGGGCGTCCAGCTCCTGTGCTACGGCACGGTCGCCGGCGGCTTCCTGTCGGAGCGCTGGCTCGGCGCGCCGGAACCGCAGGAGCCGTACACGAACCGCTCGCTCGTCAAATACAAGCTGATCATCGACGATTTCGGCGGTTGGGAGCTGTTCCAGGAACTGCTGGCCGCCATGAGCGCCATAGGTCGCAAGCACGGCGTGAGCCTGACGGCGGTCGCGACCCGCTGGGTCTTGGACCGTCCCGCGGTCGCGGGCGCCATCATCGGCGCGCGCTATGCCGAGCACTTGCCGGACAACCTCACCGTGTTCCGGTTTACCCTCGACGACGAGGACCGCAGCGCCATCGACGCAGTTCTCGCCAGACGCACGGGCCCCGAGGGCGATACCTACACGCTCGAGCGCGACCGCGAGGGCCGGCACGGCCGCATCATGAACTACAACCTCAACAAGGCCTGACCCTATGCAAGGCTTCGAGCACCCCCTCGCCCGCGCGGCGCTCCAGGAGGTGATCGATCTGCACGCGTTCTTCGAGGCTTGGCTCGGCGGCACGGTGCCGAATACGGAGGCAGCCTTTTCACGTCTGCCGTCGGCCCTCGCGGAAGGGTTCAGCATGGTGACGCCGGACGGTGCCCGGCTCTCGCGGGCGGCGGTGGCGGGATGGCTGCGGCAGGCGCACGCGGCCAAGGCTCAGCCCGGTCCGTTCCGGATCCGCGTCACTGGCCCGGAATGCCTCCTCACGCGGCCGCCCCTTGTGGCCGTCGGCTATGTGGAGGAGCAATCCTCCGGCGGAACCCGGCGGGCGCGGCGGTCGACTGCGCTCCTCGAGGCTGAGCCCGATGCGCCGGGCGGCGTCCGATGGCTCCTCCTTCAGGAGACCTGGGTCGCGCCTCCCCCCTGAAGGCCCGCTTGCAAAACCCGACTGCAGGCTCAACACTCGGCGCCGACCGGCAATGGGCAAGGGCCATGGAGAGCCCGTTCCCTCCGCCGCACCAGACCAGGGGAGTGTCACCGTGCGCCTTGCATCGTTCCTTTCAGCCCTCGCCGTGGCGACGGCTCTCAGTCCATTGCCGGCGCTCGCGCAGCAGCCCTGCACCCATACGGTGGGCGTCGTCGTCGAGCTCACCGGCCCCGCCGGGCGCTTCGGGCAGGCGGCCGCGAAATCCATCGAGCTCGCCTTCAAGGAGATCAACGATGCGGGAGGCGCCGCGGGCTGCCAGCTCGCCGTCGACCTCCGGGATTCGCAAAGCCAAGGTTCGGTGGCCGTCGACCAGGCCCGTCAGCTCGTGGACCTCAAGCGTGTGCCCGCCATTATCGGGGGCATCATCTCGTCAGTCTCCCTGCCCGTGCTGACCTCGGTCACCGCACCCGCGAACGTTGTCCAGATCTCGCCCGCCTCATCCTCGCCGACGCTGACGCGCATCGCGCTCGAGGGTAAGGCGAACGGTATCTTCTTCCGCACCATCACGTCGGACGCGCTGCAGGGCACGGCCGCCGCGAAATACGCCCTCGATCAGGGCCTCAAGAAGGTCGCGATCATTCACGTCAATAACGATTTCGGCGTGAACATGGTGGCGGAGTTCAAGAAGGCCTACGAGGCGCTGGGGGGCCAGATCACCACCACGACCCCCTACAACCAGGGCCAGGCCTCCTACGCGCCGGAGGTGACCCGAGCGCTTGAGGGCGAGCCGCCGGCTCTGTACCTCGTCGCCTATCCAGGGGATGGCACCTCCATCGCCCGCACCTGGATCTCGCAGGGCGGCGCCGCGAAGTTCCTGTTGAACGACGGCATGAATAGCGCGGACTTCATTCGCGATGTGGGCCCGCGTTATCTGAACGATGCCTTCGGGACGTCGTCGGGCACCACAAAGACTGCCTCGACCGAGCATTTCGCGAAGGCCTACACGGCCATGTCCGGCGGCTTCGATGCCAATGCGCCCGCAGCCGACCGTGCCTATGACGCCGCCGCGATCCTCGGCTTGGCGATCGCCAAGGCCGGGAAGCACGAGGCCGCCGCGATCCGCGACGCGATCCGGCAGGTGACCGGGACGAACGGCGAGGTCGTCAATGCGGGGCCGGACGGCTTCAAGAAGGCCCTGCAGCTCATCAAGGAGGGTAAGCCCGTCCGCTACGAGGGCGTGATCGGGCCCGTGAGCTTCGACCCGAACGGCGACATCACAGGCCCCTTCCGCCTGTGGCGGATCCAGAACGGCGAGGTCACCACGGTCGGACAGATGTCCGTGGACGAGGTGAACGCGGTGAAAGCCAAAGTGCCGTCGCGCTGAGTTCTCAGCCCTCTGACCCTCAGGCTCCGCGCCTTGGCGCGGGGCCTTTCTTTTGCCGGCCATGACACAACCCTCTGGAGACCCCGATGCCGTCCCGCCCCGACCGTATCCTGCTCGCCCCAGACCTGGAGATCAGCCGCGTCGTCACTGGCCTCTGGCAGGTGGCCGACATGGAGCGGGATGGGCGCGAACTGGATCGGGATCGGGCCGCGCAGGCCATGGCGGCCTATGCCCGCGATGGGTTCGACAGCTTCGACATGGCGGACCATTACGGCAGCGCCGAATTGATCACCGGCCGCTTTCTTGGCCTGCCCGAGGGCCGGAGTGCCGCCGCCTTCACCAAATGGTGCCCGACGCCGGGGCCGATGACCCCCGAGGTGGTCCGCGCCGGCATCGAGGAGCGCCTGGAACGCCTCGGCACCGAGCGGATCGACCTCCTCCAGCTCCATTGGTGGATGTTCGAGCACCCAGGCTATATCGATGCCATGAAGGAATTGGTGCGGCTCCAGGCGGAGGGCCGCATCCGGCATCTCGGCCTAACGAACTTCAACACAGACCACCTGCGGCTTCTCGTGAAGCATGGATTCCCGATCGTCACGAACCAGGTCTCCTTCTCCCTTCTCGACCGGCGCGCGGCCGGCGACCTCTCCGCCTTCTGCCTCGCTCATGGGGTCCGGCTCCTCGCCTACGGCACCCTCGGCGGCGGCTTCCTGACGGATCGCTGGGTCGGTGCCGCGGAGCCCACGGAGGTCGCCGACTGGAGCAAGTCGAAGTACAAGCGTTTCATCGATACCATCGGCGGGTGGTCCGCGCTCCAGGCGATCCTTGGCGCGCTCTCAAAGATCGCCCGCAAGCACGGGGTCTCTGTCGCCAACGTGGCCACGCGCTGGGTGCTGGAGCAGCCGGCGGTCGCGGCCGTGATCGTGGGTGCCCGCCTCGGCGAGCGGGAGCACCGCGCCGACAACGCGGCGCTCTTCTCTTTCACGTTCGATTCCGACGATAGGGCTCGGATCGACGAAGCCCTGGCCTCGACCCAGCAGATCCCGGGCGATTGCGGGGACGAGTACCGGCGGCCGCCTTTCCTCACGGCTTCGGGCGATCTCAGCCACCATCTGGAGAGCTTCCCGTCGGTCTATACGGCGGTGCCAGTCGACGGGCGGCCCGACCGGCTGCGCATCGATTCCGGAAGCGTATGGGAGCCGATCTGCGGGTACAGCCGGGCCATGCGCATCGGCAACCGCATCCTCGTGAGCGGCACCACCGCCACGCACGGCTCAGGCGAGGTGATCTGCCCCGGCGACCCCCATGGGCAGGCCGTCTATATCCTCGACAAGATCGCGGCGAGCATCGCCTCTCTTGGCGGCACCCTCGCCGATGTCGTCCGCACCCGGGTCTATCTCCAGAACGCGGACGATTGGGAGCCGGTCTCCCGCGTGCACGGGCGCTATTTCGGCGCGGTGCGCCCGGCGAACACGCTCCTCGAGATCTCGCGTCTTGTCGGCGACTACGCGGTCGAGATCGAGGCGGAGGCCGTGGTCGACGGCTAGTGCCGGAGACCCGGCGCCTCCTGGCCAGTCCGAGCCACGTATTCCGTATAGCCCCCGCCATACTGGTGCACGCCGTCCGGCGTCAGCTCCAGCACGCGGTTGGAAAGCGCCGCCAGGAAATGACGATCGTGCGAAACGAAGAGCATGGTGCCCTCGTAGCGCGCCAGAGCGTCGATCAGCATTTCCTTCGTCGCGATGTCGAGGTGGTTGGTCGGCTCGTCGAGCACGAGGAAATTTGGCGGGTCGTAGAGCATCTTGGCCATGACGAGCCGCGCCTTCTCGCCGCCCGAGAGCACGCGGCATTTCTTTTCCGCGTCGTCCCCTGAGAACCCGAAGCAGCCGGCCAGCGTTCGCAAGGATCCCTGCCCGGCCTGCGGGAAGGCATCCTCCAGCCATTCGAAGACCGTCCGGTCGCCGTCCAGCACCTCCATGGCGTGCTGCGCGAAGTAGCCGAGCTTCACGCTGGCTCCGAGGGCGACCTTGCCCTCATCGGGAGTCGTGACGCCGGTCACGAGCTTCAGGAGCGTGGACTTGCCGGCCCCGTTCACGCCCATGACGCACCAGCGCTCCTTGCGGCGCACGGTGAAATCGAAGCCCTCGTAGATGGTGCGGCTGCCATAGCGCTTGTGGACGCCCTTGAGGCTTGCAACGTCGTCGCCGGAGCGGGGCGCCGGCAGGAAATCGAAGGCAACCGATTGCCGGCGCCGCGGGGGCTCCACCCGGTCGATCTTTTCCAGCTTCTTCACCCGGCTCTGCACCTGCGCCGCGTGGGAGGCGCGTGCCTTGAAGCGCTCGATGAACTTGATCTCTTTCGCCAGCATCGCCTGCTGACGCTCGAACTGCGCCTGCTGCTGCTTCTCGTTCAGCACGCGCTGCTGCTCGTAGAACTCGTAGTCGCCCGAATAGGTGGTGAGCGAACCGCCATCGATCTCCAGGATCTTGTTGACGATCCTGTTCATGAAGGCCCTGTCGTGGGAGGTCATGAGGAGCGCGCCCTCATACCCTTGCAGGAACTCCTCCAGCCAGATGAGGCTTTCGAGGTCGAGGTGGTTGCTCGGCTCGTCGAGGAGCATGGCATCGGGGCGCATGAGGAGGATGCGGCCGAGGGCGACACGCATTTTCCAGCCCCCGGAGAGCCCGCCCACGTCCCCGTCCATCATCTCCTGGCTGAAGCCGAGACCCGCCAGCACCTCGCGGGCGCGGCCCTCCAGGGAATAACCGTCGAGTTCCTCGTAGCGAGCCTGGACCTCGCCATAGCGCTCGACGATGGCGTCGAGCTCGTCCATGCGCTCCGGATCGACCATGGCGGCCTCGAGTTCCCGGAGTTCCGCCGCGACGCCGCTCACGGGGCCGGCACCCTCCATGACCTCGGCGACCGCGCTGCGACCCGACATCTCGCCCACGTCCTGGCTAAAATAGCCGATGGTCACGCCCTTATCGACCGAGACCTGGCCCTCGTCCGGCTGCTCCTCGCGGTTGATCATCCGGAACAGCGTCGTTTTGCCGGCCCCGTTCGGACCCACGAGTCCGACCTTCTCCCCCTTCTGCAGGGTGGCTGAGGCTTCGATGAAGAGGATGCGATGGCTGTTCTGCTTGCTGACGTTTTCGACGCGGATCATGGAGGCTGCCTAGTGGATCTTCGGCGGCCTTATGCCATGGCTCGCGCAATGCCGCGACCACCTTCGGGCGGGGCAAAATGGCCCCTGGCCGGGACCGGCCCCCTCCGGAAGGGGAAGCTTACGTCGCCCCGGGGTCTAGGACAGGTCGGCAGGTCGCCTCAGGGCGAGGAGCGCAGGCCCCGCTGCTCGGCGGTGAGGCGCGGCAGCTCCTTTGTCATCCAAGCAACCATCTCGTCCCTGGTCCGAAGGTCCTCGGGCATGGGAATAAAGGGCTCGTAGCTGCTGTAGATCGCGGGTTGGTCGGGCGCGCCCAGGATGGGGTCGACGTGCCCCCCGATCTCCGGATTGACCATGCCGTCGCCGAACCAGATCAGGAGAAGCCAGAGCATCCCGAGCGATCCGGCAAGGACGGCCAGAAGGGCGAGCGTCAGGTCTGCGATCATGGCGGCTCCTCCTCTAAGACCCTAGGGCACGTCCGGGCGGAAGGAAACCCGCTTGCCCATGGACGCCAAGCGCCACAATCCGAAGGTTCCATAAAGTAAAGCGAAATCTTTATGCGGCACCCTGGCCCGATGCACCGCTACTACTTCCACCTGCACAGTCCCGGACAATGTCTGCGCGACAGCGAGGGAGCCACCCTGCTGGACCTGCGGGCGGCGGTGGAAGAAGCCGTGAAGGCCGCGCGGTTCTTCATGCGGGTCCCCAAGGGCGACCAGCCCAAGCCCTGGCGCGGCTGGTCCATCGAGGCTTCGGACGAGCAGGGCCACCCAATTTTTCTGTTGCCCTTCGACAGCGTGGACGCAGTCACGGCTCATGGGCGCCCCGGCAGCCCCCTCGCCACGTCCGCGACCACGAGCGCGACGGGCCAGGCCTAAACGTTGGTGGTCGAGCGCGCGCCTTTCTCGGCCTCGTCCGTTCCAGGCACGAGACCCTTGCGACCGACGTGGTCGATGAACGAGTCCACCCAGCTGTCGAACGCCTCCATGGACCGGTCCTCGAGCACCATGTTGTCGGCCTGATCGTCGGCATAGGCCTTGCCGATTCCGAATGCAGAGTAGCGCCAGAGCGGTTCCGGCACCTCGACGCCGCTGTACCGGCACTGCCAGACCAGACCTTGGTAAGCCTTCCGGTCGTTCTCATAGGGTTCGAAATCGGGCTCGAACCAAGCCTTGTGCTCGAGGATGCGCGGTCGGAGGTCGGGGCCGAGTTCGTTCGCGCCCTTGTTGCCGTAGCAGAAGAAGGCGGCGGTGCGGCCCTCCAGGTGGTTCCGGCTGAGGTTGCGCCACAGGGGCGAGCGTTCGAGAGCCTGGGCCTTCTGCGTGTCCTTCTTGTCGATGAGATCCGGTCGTGGATTGCCGCCGCTCATGCACACGAGCCGGTCGAACAACGTCTTCATGTTCGTCGAAGGGGCATACCACCAGACCGGGCCGATGAAGGCCCAGGCATCCGCCCGCGCGAGCCGGCCATAGAGATCGAGGTCCCAAAGCAGATCCGGCTGGGTGTCGCTTTGCGGCCCATAGCAGTTGCAGGGCCAGACGCAGAGCGCCATGGAGGAGCCGACGCAGCCGTTGCAGCCTTGGATCTTGGGGCGGCCGTGCTCGTTGCCGATGTCCTCATGGTCGATCTGCCAACCGGGCGGAAGGCGGCCGACCATCCGGTGCATCAGGGCACGGGCTTTGGAATCGAGCCCGGGGCAACCATTGAGGCGCCGGGCGGATCCGGCGATCACGAGCACCCGGAGCGGCCGTTCCGCCGCTGGGGCCGGAGCGTCGCCCCGCAGGGCGGGCGCAGCCATGTGGCTGCTTCGCGACGCGAGATCCGCAAGGTAGGGGTCATCGATGCCCGCGTCGCGCAGCGCCCCGAGCGTCTCGTCGAGATAGGCCCGGTTCGTCCCTGCCGCGCCGGCGCAGAGGGTAATGCGTTCGGCAGCCTGAACCCGGTCCGTGCCAGGGCGATAGAGCGGGCTTCCCCGGTCGGTGTCGAACACGAGAACATGGCGGGTTCCGCTACCGCACTCGGCCTTCACCCAAAGCGGAACGTAGCAGGGAAAGCGCATCTCCTGCCGCCAGACCGCAGACAATGCCCGGCGTACCTGACTTCCCTCGATGCGGTAGGCGATGCCTTCGCAGATGTCCCCGTGCTCGAGGCCGAGAACCAAGCCCGGCTCCTGCGGCGTCCCGCGGTTCACCGGGTCGGCGAGGCAGAAGGAGCGTTGGAAGCCCGGCAGCCGGGCTGCGACGCGCTCCGCGAACGCGAAAGGCGGGTCCGCGGCCAGCGCCCCGTAGACGAACAGCCAAAGATCCGGATCTCCGGACGGGCGGGCTTCGAGGGTTCGATCGATGGAGGCCTGCAGCGCGGGTTCGTCACGCGCCTGAACGAGAAGAGCCATGGGATTCCGATGTACCGTGGACGACGATGCTCACAGCACAACGCAGTTCGGGCGCCGATCGGCCGGGCATGCGACCTCGTTGCCGAACACTATCGCGCAACGCCCGATCACATGTCGGAGATGTTTGTTCGATTCCTACCGAGCTCACGGCGCCGCGGGTAGATCTCGCCCGATCTGCCCGAGCGTCAGCGTCAGCGCATCGGTGATCTGTCGCAGGACCGCTCGGTCGATATTGGCCGGCATGTCGCAGGATTGGTGGTAGCACGGGTCGAAGGGCTTGCCCGCCTCGCCGCCGAAGCGCGATGCGTGCTCCTCGGATTTGCGCTCGCCTGCCCCGGTGAACAGCCCCACCGTCGGAATTTGGCGAGCCGCGAAGGCCGCATCGTCGGATCCGTAGCCCCGCGGGCGGCCGGCGCGCTCGTCCAGCGGCAGACCGCGCCCATCGAAATAAGCTTTAAGCGACGCCGCGAACGGGGCAGCGAGCCCTGTCGGCTCGTTCTGCGTCAGCTGCACGAAGCGTCCCGGATTGGGTGAGCCGACCATGTCGAGATTCACGTAAAGGCCGATGCGGGCCCTCTCGTCTTCAGGGAGCGCCGTGAGGTGGTGGCGCGAGCCGAGGAGGCCGCGCTCCTCGGCTCCCCAGAACGCGAAGCGAAGGCGCGGCGCGGCCGGGTCGCTCGCAAGCCGCAAGGCGGCATCGAGCACCGCCGCTGTGCCGCTCGCATTGTCGTTCATGCCAGGCCCTTCGGGAACCGAGTCGAGATGGGCGCCGATCACCACGACGGGACCCTGTCCTGCCCCGCGCTGCGCCAGCACGTTGCGCGTCTCGCGCGTGCCGGATTCCACATCGATCTTGAGGCGAACGCTGGCGGCGGGGTCGGCAGCGGCGGCCTCCGCAAGGCTGCGCCCAAGGGACGTGCTGACGCCCAGCACCGGAATCCGCGCCGGCGAGGCGAGCCGGCCCGGGAAGGTGCCGTCCTGCCCTTCCGTACCCTGGTTCATGATGATGATCGCGGCGGCGCCTGCTTCCTGAGCGCGCTCCACCTTCACCTGAAACGGACAGGTGCCCCGTCGGACGAGCGCAATCTTCCCCTTCTCAAACCCGGCGAAATCCTCGGCCTCGCACCCGCTGGTCGACGGGGCGAGCGGCGTGTTGTCGAGCGCGAGATCGACAGCGTGGACCGGCGCCGTGACCTCGCCCACCCCTGAGAAGGCGAGCGTGCGAAGGGCGTCGGCTGGATGATCGACGCCGCCGGAGGACAGCACGGGCTTCGAGCGCTCCTCGAAGAACGGAAAGCTGAAGGTCTCGAAGCGCACCTCGTAGCCGGCGGCGCGGAGTTGGCCCGCCACGTAATCGGCCGATGCATCGTAGCCCGGCGTCCCGGATGCCCGCGTGCCTCGATTGGCGGCCGCGATATCGTATAGCGCCTCGATGTGGCGGAACGGATCCGGCGCAGGCGAAACACCGACGGCCGCCACCGCCAAGCCGGGAGCGGCCAGGGATAGGAGCGCCGCGGCGAAGCTTGAGCGGAGAGCGAGCGAGCCGAGCAAGTTGATCTCCATGGCTGGCACCGGTCGGGTGCATCTAGGAGAGATGATCCTGGCGGTGGCAGGCGCCAAGGGACGCGAGGGCCAGCCTCGCGCAGCCGTGATGGCGGGAGGCTGCGGCGGGTCGCCCTGTGAGATCGCCCGCGGATCAGCGCCATTTTCCCGAACTTTGATTCAGTTCGAAACGGTCAAGGCAACCTGGCCTTATTGGGACGGTGATCTAATGCCCGCGTTCACGGGAGTCGAACCATGGAAGATCAGCGACGCGAGCCTCGGCAGAAAACGCTCCTGCGGGCCGAGATCACCACGGCCCAGGGCACCATCTACAGCTGTTCAGTCCGCGATCTGTCGAGCCGTGGAGCGCGGCTCAGCGTTGGGGACGTGGCCTGGATCCCGAGCACCTTTCGGCTGCGGATCCTCGGGCGCGACATCATCGCGGACGCGGAGGTGCGGTGGCGCAACCAGAACCAGATGGGCGTCCGGTTCAGGTCCGTCCGCCGGCTCGCGGCCGGCCTTTGGGTCGAAACGCAGGACGTGGCCTGAGGCACTCCGCGGCCGTCGCCGGTCACAGGCAGGGTGCCCAGGATCGAGGCGCCGCGACGCGCCCCCGCGGTCACGATTCCGGCGGAGGGCGGCGATCGTGGCCCGGCTTGGATCCGTGCAGGCATCTCCGTCCCGAACTCAGGCTGCCTGGCGGGGCAGCCTTTTTCGCGGCCGTGCCCATCGGGTGTGTGACGGGAAGCAGGCGAGCCTGGGGTTCGGCTCTCGCGCGCGTCCATCGGCGAGCCGCCTAAAGACGTTGTTGCCGACCGGGCGGGCTGACATACACTGAGCCGATGTTGCGCCTCGTCGATCCTGCCGCGCTGATACTGCGCGCAATCCAACGCGTTCTCGTGCCGCTTCTTGCATATTGGGTGATTGCGCGCCGGATGGATGTTCCCTGGTGGCGCGTGCCGGCGGCGCTTGTGCTCTCGCTACTCGGTTCACGGCGACGCCGAGCGCGCGGATTTAAGTGAGAATTAACGCTTTCGCTTGAGCCAGCTTGGCTGTTAACCTTCGTCAGCCCCGCATGTGTGAACCATCCGCTGCCGGGTCAGGCCACGCGATGACAATCCCCCAGTCGTCGCGTGGCCGCCCCAGCGACCAGCCCCACTGAAGCCTTGGTCCCGCTAGGCGCTCTCGGCGGCGTCGGGCTCGACGCGCTCGACGATCACGTCCTGCCGTCGCACCGGCACGGCCTCCTCAATGGTTTCGGTATGGCGCGTCCGGCGCACATGGAGCTCTTCCCGCACCACGAGGCGCTTTTCCACAACCAGCACCTCCTCGATGACCGGTATGATCGTCACGTCGCCTTCCTGGCGGATCTCCGGCGCCACATCCACCATGCGGTCCACGGGCACCCGGGTGACCTCGACGCTTTCACGGGAAAGCTCCGCGCGCGCGAGTTCGTCCCTTGTCTCGGTGACGGTCCTGACGCGCACGCGGCCTGTCACGGTTTCGCGCTTGTCGACGTGCAGCACTTCCTCGGCGAGCGGGATCGTCTCGCTGCTGTCGACCATCGTGGACGCCCGGACGCTGTCCTCCATAACCGGGAGAGTGCCAGCAACGGAGGGGGCGCCGCTCGGCCGCTCCGTTTTCATGTCGATTGCTGAGGCATCGCTGCCGGGAGGGTTGGGTTTCATGAGCGATGTCCGGTTGAGCCCGGGTAACGGACAGCGGGCCTGAGGGTTCCTGCCGGCTTGGATCCGGAACCCTTTGGGGCATTGAGGGATTCTCTTCCGTTCAAACAAGGAGACGACCATGAGCCGCGGATTTCCCTCCATGACTGCCCTGCTCGGCCTTCTGGCCATCGCGGGCTATCAGAATCGCGACAAGCTCGCGGAGCTGATCAACGGCGGTGGTGCGGCGGGCGGATTGTCCGGGCGGAACCCGGCCGGTCAGGGCAGCGGCATGGGCGGCGGGATGGCGACCGGCATGGGCAACACGCCCGCCAGCGGAGGAATGAGTGGCGGAATGGGTGGCCTTGGCGGCCTCCTCGGCGGGCTCACAGGTGGCGGGGCCGGCGGGCTGCTGAGCGGCGGGCTTGGCGAGCTCGTCGACAGCTTCCGTCAGAACGGCCACGGCGACGTCGCCGAATCCTGGGTCGGTACCGGGCCCAACAAGCCCGTCGAGCCGCCTCAGCTGGAGCGGGCGATCGGTCCGGACGTGCTCGATCACCTCACCCAGCAGACCGGCCTGCCCCGCGAGGAGCTTCTCTCCCGGCTGTCCCGCGAATTGCCGGAAGCGGTCGATCGCTACACGCCCGAAGGACGCATCCCTTCGCACGGCTGACGCTGGCGCGGGCTCAGGCCTGCTTCGGACGCAGAGGCACCACCTTGCCGGAGGGACGGTCTCCGGCAAGGAGCTCCTGCACGACCTCCTCCAGCTCCCGCGGGTGGTAGGGCTTGCTGAGGAGGCGGAATCCCTCCTCGCCGACGCGGGCTGCCGCCTCGCTGTAGCCGGTGGCCAGGAGCACCGGCAGGCCCGGATCGCGGCGACGGATCGCGAGCGCAAGGTCGAGCCCATCCATGTCGCCGGGCATGACGAGATCCGAAAAGACGAGATCGAAGGCGCCGTCCCCGTCGAGAATCGCGAGCGCCTCCCTGGCGGAGGCCGCGCGCGCAACCCGATGGCCCTGGTCCGTCAGGAGCGCTTCCGCGAGTTCGGCCACGGAGGCATTGTCCTCGACGAGCAGGATACGCCGTGCGGGAGCCCCCTGGCCCGGCTCGCGCTCCACGGGACTTGCGGGCTCCGGCGCCGTGGCCTGGGCCGCGCGCGGCAGGAGCAGCGTCACGGTCGTGCCTCGGCCGACCTCGCTGCGAATATCCACCGAGCCGCCGGATTGCTGCACGAATCCGTAGACCTGCGCGAGGCCAAGGCCGGTCCCCTGCCCCACGGGCTTGGTGGTGAAGAAGGGCTCGAAGACCTTGGACAGGTCGTCGGACGGAATACCGACGCCGGTATCGCTGACCTCGATCGCGATGCGCTCCATGCGGCCCGCATCCTGCGAGACGGTATTGCGCGCCCGCACCCGGAAGACGCCTCCCCGCGGCATGGCGTCCCGCGCGTTCGCGGCGAGGTTGATAAGCGCCGCCTGAAGCAGGCCGGGGTCCACCTCGGCGGGCCAGAGATCCTCGGAGAGTTCAAGCTCAAGGGTGATGTCGCCGCGCAGGGACTGAGCGAGCATGTCGCCCATGCCGCCGATCAGCGCGCCGACGCGCACGGTCTCAGGCCGCAGGGGGTGGCGCCGCGAGAAGGCGAGGAGCTGGGAGGTGAGGCGCCGCCCCTGCTCCACGGCCGCGAGCGCGTTGTCGACGAGACGCGGCATGCGCTCGGGCTTGGCCCGCCGCAGAAGGTCGAGATTGCCCATGACCACGGTGAGCAGGTTGTTGAAGTCGTGCGCGATGCCGCCGGTAAGCTGGCCGACCGCCTCCAGCCGCTGCGCCTGGCGCAGCCGCTCCTCCATGAGCCGCTGCTCGGTCAGATCCATCGACGTCACGAAAATTTTCCGGACGTTGCCGTCGTCCCCGACGATCGGCACGAGCACGGAGCGCCGCACCGCCTCCCGCGAGGCAATCCGCGCGGCGAGTTCGTAATCGACGATCGAGCGGGTCTCCACGCAGGTCCTGTAATGGCCCTCGAGCAGGCGCGCGACCTCGGGCGGGAGAACCTCGTCCGGGGTGCGGCCGACGAAGTGCTCCGCTGGGATGCCGAAGGAGCGCAGGAGCGATGGGTTCGCCTCCTCGTAGACGAAGCGGCCGCCGTCCTGCACGTCGACCACGGCAAGATCGAGCGGCGAGTGCTCGAAGAGCGCGCTGTAGCGGTCCCGCCCCTCTCGGATCTCCCGTTCGGCCTCCCGTTCGGCCGTCACGTCGTGGGTGGCGCCGAGCACCCGCACGATGCGCCCCTCCGCATCGCGGATCGGCGCCAGGGTGACGAGCCAGATGCCGGTTCGGGACGGGAAGGAGAACCTGCGCTCGTAGGTGATGGGCTCACCCGCCGCGATGCATTCGCGGATGCGCTCGCCGAGCAGCGGCAGCAGAGCCGGCGGCACGACTTCGGCGAGGGGGCGTCCGGCCGCGACCTCCGGCGGTATGCCGGTCAGGAATTCGATCGGCGGGTTATACGCCTCCACGGTCAGGCGCTCGTCCTCGCCGACCCTCACGACGAATAGGCCATCGGCATTGACCCGGAAGACGCTGGAATAGAGCGCCTCCCGCTCGGCCAGCTCCAGCTGGCTCGCGCGCAGGCTGCGGTTCGCCTCCCCCAGAGCCTGCGTGCGCTCGGCGACACGCTGCTCCAGGCTTTCGTTCGCCTGCCGCAGGGCCGCATAGGCTTGGTCGCGCTCGGCGGCGCGACGGGCCAGGGCGTCGCGGCTCTCCGCGAAGGCCTCGCGCAGCGCGGCGGTCTCGCGGAACTCTCCGCCGGCCGGCGTGAAGGCGGCTTCGCCTCCGCCTGTGCCGAGCGCCTGGGCGTCGGCCACGAGCGCCGCTACCGGACGCGTGATCAGGCTTCCGATCCGCAGAGCCAGGACGGCTCCGAAGGCAAGGAGGATGCCGCCTACCGCGGCGAGGAAGATTGCGGATCGCACCGCCGACGCGCTGAGCGTGTGACGCGGCACGGCGACGATGGTGGACCATCCGGACGACGGCGACCGGGACAGCGCCAGGACGGTCTTCACCCCGTCGAGGGACACGCTCTCGAAAACGCCCTGACGCAGGCCAGCGCGAATGCGGTCCAGGTTGTCCGGCGTCGCCGGCTGACCGACGAAACGGTCCGGATCGCGGGAGCGCGCCACCACCACGCCCTGGCGGTCGACGATGGCTCCCGTCCAGTCTGGCGGGAGGTTCTGGTCCGCGAGCACGGCTGAGATCGTCTGGGCCGGCATGATGACGATGACGAGAAGCCGGGTACCGTCGGGCCGCTCGACCAGGGTGTCGACGCTGATGGTGGGCCTTTGCGCCACAAGGCCCGTGAACAAGTTGCTGACCCTGACCTGTCCGGGGACCAAACCCGCCCAGTACTCCGTGGAGCCCGTCTCCGGCAGCGCTGCCCCCGGTGGGAGACGCGTGTTGACGACCTGGCGGCCGGGCTCCTCCACCACGACCCAGGCACTCGGCAGGCGCATCGCTTGGCGGGCCAGGGCATCGAAGCCGGCATAATCGCCCGTGCGGAGCTGCGGCAGGGCCGACAGAGCCCAGATCAGAGCTTCGGCTTGCCCAAATTGCCGGTCGACCACAAGGGAAAGCGCCCGAGTGGTTTCGAGGAGGTGCTTTTCGATTTCCGCGCGGTCGTGCCGGTAGCCCGCATGGAGCGTCATCGCCGCAGCTGCGAGCGCCGGCAGCAGGAGGACGAGCGCCAAGGCGACAAGGCGGGACCTTAACGACGGGAGCCGCACCGCTGGTTGCCGAACCTGCTGGCCCTCGATCTGCCCTCGTACGTTCACCTGGGATCCCTAGCTGCGGTGGTCCCGTGGACCATAGCGGAAAGGGTGAGCTTGGCGATAGAGGCGGGCACCCCAGCCCTCATGCCGCAGAGGTCGGAGGTTCCGGGGCACTCATGGCAGCCGCTGACATGCGGTGAATTGATCGTAGTCCCGACCAGAGCGGGAGGCCCCGCAGGATAGCCGCGGGGGCGAGCAGCCGCATATGGCAGCCGACGAGATCCCGAAGATCAGCCGGTAGCGATTGAATCCCACAGATCGTGGAGGTCGGGTCCAGGCCAGGGGACGCGGTGCTCGGCAGCCGCCGAGCCAGCGGTGACCGTCGAGAGGTGCCGCCACCTTATCGAGGCACATTCACCCTGGCTCCATGGGCGGCGGAGCTGAAAGATCAGAGCAGCGGGGTTCTTTCAGGTCCGTGCAAGGACGGAAACGGTCCGCAGCAACAGCTTCAGGTCGATGGGTTTCTTCAGGTAGACGCTGTTGTTCACCGGATCGGTCTCGCCCTGCCCGGCCGTGATGTAAACCACTGGCAAGGAAGGATATTCGTCCTGATAGAGACGAGCCAGGGACCAGCCGTCGAAGTCGCCCTCGAGCTGCACATCGGTCAGCAGAAGGTCAGGTCGCGCCTCCTCGTCCAGGAGCGCCACGGCGGCCTCCCCGGTCTCCAGGCTGGTCACCTCATGCCCCTCCCGACGCAGGGTCGCCTCCACGATTTCCCGGCAAACCGGATCGTCTTCCACCAGCACGACGCGCACAGCTTACTCCCCCCTCGAAGGCCTCGTTCCCCCGACCTACCCGCGAAACCGCCTGGGAGATGCACCGACCGAGCTATTTTTTAAGCGGGTGGCTTGTTGTAGCCCATGAAGAACGGCCCGCGAAGCCCGGACTGAAGGCGCCTTTCGACGATGCATGCGGTTCTTGGCAAATACGAAAAGCCCGCCGGATCGCTCCGGCGGGCTCTTGTTGGTGGTGTCCGCTGACCTTGAGGTCAGAGGATGAAGTCGGTCGCGGTGAGAGCGTTCACGTTCTTCAACTCGAACTCCAGGGTGGAGCCCGATCCGTTATTGGCCCGGACGATGACGGAGGACCCCGATGTGATCCAGGTGATCTGACCAACACCCGGCGCGGCAGCTTGTGCTGCCACGAAGGAGAAGGCCTGATCCCCAGCGGTCGAGACGTTCGCGTCGATGGTGGACACGTTAATCTTGTCCGTCCCGGTCACGAAATCGACGATCGCATCCCGGGCAGCGCTGCTCGAGTCAGACATGGCGTGGAACACGAAGATATCCGCGTCGGACCCGCCGGTCATCGAGTCCGCGCCGGCTCCGCCGATCACGGTGTCGTTGCCGGTTCCGGCGCTGATCGTGTCGGCTCCGCCGCCGCCGATCAGAACATCCGCGTTGGCGGAGCCGGTCAGCGTGTCGTTGAACGAGGTTCCGATCACGCCTTCCATGTTCTTGTACTTGTCGCTGTCGAGAGCGTTCTGACCCGAATTGAACGTCCAGAACCCGTTCGAGTTTTGAGCGCCATTCACTCCCTGATTGAGGGTGAACACGATCCCGGCGGTACCGTCGGAGAAATCGATCAGGTCGATGCCGGCACCGCCGTCGAGCATGTCGTCGTCGTCGCCGCCCTGAAGGATATCGTTCCCGAAATTGCCGTTCAGCGTATCGGTCCCGTTTCCTCCGCGGAACACATCGTAGCCACCGCTCCCGCCAACGGTCATGCCGTTGACAGTGTCGTTGCCGCTCTCGGCATCGATATACGAAGCCCAGTAGGTGCTCGACAGGCCGAGCCCGGTAAGCTCGCTGCTGACGTTAACCGTGTTGGAGCTGCCGTTGATGATGACGAGTTCCGCAACGAGCACGCTGCCATCGCTGAGGGTGAAGGACACGTAGCCCTTGCCCTGACCGGCCGCGAGCGTTCCCGTGGCCAACGTGATGGTGCCGTCGTTGTTGACGGACGTTGTAAGTGGAGCTCGCTGCGCGGCCGCGTCGAAGGCACGGATCGCCGTGATCGTCAGCCCGTCATTGCCGGCCACTGTATCGGCCGCCAGCAAATCGGCGATGCGGAAGACCGCCTGAGTGGGAGTACCGCCCGACTTGCTGATCACGATCACGCCCTGGTTCGTCGCCGGAGGCGCGCTTGGGGCCGATACGTTCACCCGCACGACAGCGCTGTCGGTGCCACCGTTGCCATCGGAGATGGTATAGGTGAACTGATCGGCACCGCTGAAGTTCAGGTTCGGCGTGTAGGTAATGGTCTTGTCTGCGTTCAGTATCACTGTGCCGTTCGCCGCGCTGCCGACAAAGGTGATCGTCAGCGGGTCGCCGTCCGCATCCGAATCGTTTGCGACGACCGGGATCTGGACCGGAGTGCCGTAGCTCGTGGACACCAGGTCGTCGACGGCGTCCGGGGCTGCGTTGTCGTCCACCGGGGTGACAGTCACGCTCACCTGACCGACGTCCGTAAGCATGCCGTCGGAGATCGTGTAGGAGATCGTCGCCGGGCCGTTGTAATCGGGTGCCGGCGTGAACTTGACCTGCTGCTTGTTGTTCAACGTCACGATCGCGACCGTGCCTTGATTGGCCGGGACGCTGACCGCCGTGATGGTGATGGACGGGCCATCCACGTCGAAATCGTTACCGAGAACATCGATTACGACCGCGGTGTCCTCGGGCGTCGTCGCCACATCGTCAACTGCGACGGGCGCGTCGTTCACCGGGGTGACGGTCACGTTGACCGTTGCGGTGCGCTCGAACTCGCCGTCCGTGATGGTGTAGGTGAACGCGTCGCTCGTCGTCTCAGAGCCGTTGTGCACGTACGTGAAGGTGCCGTCGGCATTCTTCGTCACCGTGCCGTTCGCACCCTGGCTGAAGCCGGTGATGCTCGCTGGGGTCAGGGCGCTGTCCACATCCGTGTCGTTGCCGAGCACGTTGATGTTCGCGGCCGTCCCACCCTCCGCCACCGTCGCGGTGTCGTTGTTCGCCACCGGAGCGTCGTTCACGGGGCCGACGGCCACGTTGACGGTGCCCTGGGCCGTGCCGCCGTTGCCGTCCGAGATCGTGTAGGTGAAGGAGGCCGGGCCGTTGTAGTTGGCGGCTGGGGTGAAGGTCACGATGCCGGTCTGGGC
>DATCJK010000042.1:0-251832 GCA_036562855.1 Microvirga sp. | reverse complement strand
ATGATCTCCCAAGTGTCGTAGAGATCCAATGTGCTGCTGCCAGGCAGGTTCGGAGCAAGGTACGGCGTCATCTCGACCCACGGACGGCCGCTCGGCCGGGGAATGACCTTGGTCACCTGACCATAGAAGTTCGTGAGCGTGCTGCGGACGAAGTCACCCACCTCGGGCGCTCGCGCCTTCGCTTGTGCGAGCGCATCTTCGGCCTCCTCAAGGAGACGCCGTCTCTCCGCCACGAGCGCTTCAAGTTCTCTGACAGTCGGCATTGCCCAGCCCCATCGGCAAGGTCAGCCTATGGCAACACCAACGAGAGTCCATAACCAAATAGTAACGAGGGAAGTAGCTTGCGCGAGCGGGCGATCACCCAGGTCGACCCTCGCAGGGGTCTGGCCCGGGAGCCGCTTGAACGCGACGGTCCTGGCGACCTCGAAGTCGCGAGCAGAGCGGTGCACCGCATTTCAGAACCCTCGGTTCGCTCACCTTGGGCCAGTCGGCCTGCATCCGGCGCCCGGGTGCCCCATCCGGCGAGGGGGCACCCGGGACGCGCTCAGCGTGCTTGAAGCAGATCGCGCACGTTGAGCAGGACGAACTCGTTGTCGTCCGCCCGCTGGGGGTCGCGGCTCGACGAGAATGGCAGGTTGTTGTCGTTGCCTATCACGATGTGCTCGCCATCGACCACATCGACATTCTCGATGGTGAAGAACGGGAAGGTCAGGCGGTCGCCGTTGAGCGGCTTCCTGGCGACGCGCTCGGGGTCGGCGATCTTCAAGAGGTCGATATAGCCGATCTTGCGCACCGGAGCGCCCACCTGCGCATCGCTCATCTCGATCTTGACCACGCGCTTGAAGCGGGCGACCTCATGGAAGCAATCCGGACGGCGCTGCCCCTCGGGACAGGCGCGGTCAGCCGTACCCTCGCCGTTGTCGCGCTCGATCACGAGAGCGGTGGTCGCATCGACCATGTTGAAGTCGCCGATGGCAAGGCCGTTCTGGTCGAGTACGTATTTCCAGTGCCGACCCGTCCACTTGGCCGCCTGGGTGTCGAACTCAAGAACCCGCAGGGCTTCTCGGCCGCCGACCTTCTCCCAATCCTTGGAGGGCTCGTCCCAAACCGGGCCCTCCAGCATGGCATAAAGAAAGCGCCCATCGGGCGAGCTCGCCAGGCCTTCGTAGCCTTTCGAGCGGCGCACCGTGAAAGCGACAGGGGCGGTGGGCACGGCCGGCGTGGTGACGGCGGGGTGGTCCGGCGAGCGCGCGACCTTTCCGTCGATCTCGGTCTCGTGAACGGAGACGATCCGGCCCGTGCGGTCGGCGCGGACGAGATAGGGGCCGAACTCGTCGCCGATCCAGAAGCTGTCTCCAACGACCTGGAGCCCCTCGAGGTCGAAATCCGACCCGGTGAGATGGCGCTTCTCCGTGCCCTCGTGAACGATGCGGAAGGGCACCCGTTTGTCGGGGTCGTGCAAGAACACGGTCTCGAGCCGCTCGACGGCGCCGCTCGTCCAGTCGAGGCGGTAGCGGCTCAGGAAGAGCGCGGAATCGGGCGAGTTCGCCTTCGCGCCGAAGCCGTTGTCGGTCAGCACCCAGAAGGTGCCGTCCGCCATGCGCTTGATGCCCGAGTGGCCCTGGACGGGCTGTCCCTGGAAGGGCAGCGACAATCCGGTCGGGCGCCCGCCCGAGAGACCCGGGACGGTGCCGAGCGCTTCGACGCGACGACCGGTGGTGAACTTGCCCGAGACCTTCAGGTCGGCCGGCGCGTCCGCCGGCGCCGGAATGAAGGTTGCGGCGGGAAGGACCGCGTGGCCCGCCAGGGCTGACGGGAACTCACGAGGCTGTCCATCGCTGGCCAATGACGGACCAGCGAGGGCCGATGCAAGAGCAAGGACAGTGAGGGGAACACGCATGTGGGTCTCCTGAACGAAGCTGAGAAGAGCCTCGTGCAGGACTCACATGTCGCGTCGTTTACGGTTCCGTGACGGTCGGATGAAGCGACGCTCGGGCGATGGCCTCTCCTCAGCCGAAGCAGGCTTTTTCGCTCCGGCCTGTCGACGATCGCGACTGGCGTGCCGGACTTCGCCGCGGGAGCGGAAGACTCGCTGCGGAGAATCGCGTCTCGGCCATGCCTGCACGGAGCCGTCTCCAATTCGCGCCGAAACCTCTCAACGCTGCCCGGCCCGATCCGCTCGCGCCCGAAGGGTGCATGCGTGGCCGAGTTGAGGGCGACCAGGAACAGGTCGCGCTGCCGTGGGGGCATCATCGGTGGGCGTGAGTCTCGCTCCTGCAAACGACCACGGGCGCGGGCGCAAGCGAAGCGGCTCATTTCTGCCTTTTTGCAAGGCGACCTCCACCCCGTTCGACGATACGAGACCCTGCAGCACCTCCAACAGCTGAGATCCCATGCTTTACGACAGACTTGATCGGTACACCCCCTATGCCCTCGCTGCGCTTCGCATCGCGACGGCCATCATTTTCATGCTGCACGGCACACAGAAGCTGTTCGGCTTCCCGGCCCCTCCCGCGGGCGGCCTGCCGCCGCTGCTCTCGCTCTTCGGGGTTGGGGCAATCCTCGAGCTCGGCGGGGGACTTCTTATCCTGCTCGGCCTGTGGACCCGCCCAGTCGCCCTGATCCTCTCCGGCGAGATGGCCGTGGCCTATTGGATGTTCCACGCCCCGCGCAACCTCTATCCCGTGCTCAATGGCGGCGACGCCTCGATCCTCTATTGTTTCGTGTTCCTCCTGCTCGTGTTCACGGGGCCGGGTGCATTCAGCCTCGACAATCTACGGAGCGGGCGCACTCACCGAACCGCATTGGCGCGCTAGGGGCCACACCACCCGGAGGGACGCCGAGATCGTCCGGTGTGTCGGACCTGTGCCCACGCGCCGAGGAGCCCACCCGGTCGAACAGGCCGGGTGGGCCCTCCTTTGCGGCGACGCTGGGCGGATCCCGCCTGCCGTGACTTCCCCGGTCGTCGCGGAAACGCCCGCGCCGACCGCCGTGAGCTCCGGGAAGCTGGTCGGCCCGCCCCTCGGGATGTTAAGAATGCCGAAAGCTGGGGAGCCGTGTTCGCAAGGGACGCGGCTTCGACATCGGAACCCCGCAAGGGCGGGACGACGCGGGCAGCTGCACAACGAGGTCTGAGGAAGAGCCATGAGCAAGCCTCCAACCCGCCGCTTTGGCGGTGACGCACGCGAAGCCGCTGAGGCCGCCTTCAAGTCGGTCACGACCAAGCCCGTCGAGGCTTCTCCCGCGCCCAAGCCCAGCGCCGTGATTCCGAACGCGAAGGAACTCGTATCCCTGCGGATCGACCGGGATGTGCTGGAGCACTTTCAGGCGGATGGGCCCGGATGGCAGGAGCGCATCAATCTGGCCCTCCGGCGCGCGGCCGGCCTGTAGGGAAGCCAACCGCAATATCGCGGTGGGCGTGCAGTCTGTCGGCCGACGGTCGCCACCTCGCCGCCGATCCACCCACGCGGCAAGTCGCAGGTGCATCGCCGTGATTGAGCTCCGCGCGACAGGCGGGGCGGGTCAGATCGGCAGCTTCTCGGTCAGGTAGGGATCGGCCGGCGGCGCATCGGGCACAGGCAGGCGGGGCACCGGACGGGACGCGGCGGCGGCAAGCCACTTGGGGCCGTTCGGCCTTTCGCGGATCGAGCGGTCGGTGCGCGTCGAGACCAGCCCATAGACGGGGCGGTCGCCATAGCCGGGGGCGGCGTCGCCGAACGCCCAGGCCAAGTTGCCGTAGGTCGAGGGATCGCGCCCATCCAGGCTCAGGCGGTCGTTCAGGTAGCAGGCTGTCGCCCAGCCGGTCCGCGGATCGGGGGTCATGGCGATCAGCTTCTTCGCCCAGTACATGCGCAGATTGTTGTGCATCCACCCGTCGATCACGTATTGCCGCTGGCAGGCGTTCCAGGTCTCGTCGGCGGTCTCGCCGTGAACCAGCGCCTGCAATGTCTCGATCCCCGGACGAGGGTCCGACGCGTGGGCGTCGAGGGTCTTGCGGGCCCAGTTGGGCACCCGGGCATAGCTCTCGGGAACGCGCAGGCTCCGGGCCTTGTAGTGGAACCACTCGCGCCAGCTGAGAAGCTCGTCGGCGAACTTGGAGCGGCTGTCGTCCGGCACGTCGGCCTGCGCGATGGCCGCCATGATCTCGCGCGGGCCCACCACGCCGAAATGGAGGTAAGGCGACAGGGTGGAGGCTCCCTCCGGCCGGCTCGCGTCGTTGCGCGCCCCGGCATAGGCCGGCAGGACCTCATCGCGCAGACGCGCCAGCCGCAGGAGCACCTCCGCCCGGGTGGGCGGGAACATGGTGCTGGGCGGGAGCGCGTGGTCGATGGCGCAGGAGGCGACGAGCGCATCGATCTGCCCGTCGTTCATGGGGCCGAGGCGGTCCGGCTCGTAGGGCAGGGTGCCCTCGTAAGGCCGGACCGACGGCTCCTCGTCCGTCCACTCGCGCCACTGGTCGCGCACCTTCTCATGGCGACGGCGGAAGGCGGATGTGGTGCCGACCCCCTGCTCCAGGGCGGCGGGCGGGACAAGGCAGGCCGCATTGACCGCGAACACCGCCGTGCCGGTCCGGGCCGCCACCCGTTCGGCCTGCCATTGCGCGACGAAGGCCGGCTGGTCCTCAAGCACCAGCGCCGCGGCCCCGGCGGCAAGCCTGTAGACCAAGCCCTTCTCGCGCTTGGCCGCCCGGTCCACGTACTGCACGCAGGCGAGCCCGCGTGCGGCACAATCCCGCGCCACATCGCGGCTGGCCCCTAGGATGAAGCGGTGCAGCCGGTCCGACGCGAAGGGGTAATCCTCGCGCAGGCCATGGTAGACGAGCACCGGAAGGCCACGTTCGTTGCCGAGCCTTACGGCGGCATCGATCACCGGGTTGTCGCGGGCGCGCAGGGCCTGCTGCAGCCAGCACAGGACGAAGGGACCATCGCGCAGAGGCGCGTCGTTGAAAGCGCGCACGCGCGGCGCCTCGCGCCAGGCGGCCAGGGAAGCCGGAAGGGAGTTCGTCATGGCACTTCCAACGCAAAGGGCCGGGCCCTAGTTGTCGCTTGAGCCGGGTCATGGGGTGTAGCACGAGGTCGCGGGTGGAGACCCGTGCTCCTCGGTGTCCTTGCGTTCCCACCCACGGCCTGAGGCCAACTCAGCGGGTGATTGCAACCGACATGCGTGATCACCGGATCCATCTTGCGCGGGCGGCCCGGATGCGAGTCCACGGCCTCGAAGCCCGCCCGCGGCGCTAACCTTTAACACCGGGAGTTGCGTAAGTGACGTTGAGGAATGCGCCGCCTTCACGGTATGAACGCACCCGAAGAAGGGCGCGCCGCCTAGCGGCTCCTGCGGGGAAAGAGCAAGGCCCCACGACGGGACCGGCACCCGAACGGAAGAACGAGCAGCATGCAGGATAAGGTCCATTCTCCGGCCGGGCTCGCCTTCCTTGATGGTGGCGGCAAGCTGGGCCTTCTCATGCGCGGGCATGACTGGTCCGCTTCCCCCCTCGGCGATCCCCTGTCCTGGCCTCAGTCGCTGCGCTCGGTCGTCGGCTTGCTGCTGGGCTCCAAGTTCCCGATGTTCGTCGCTTGGGGGCCGGAGCTCGGGTTCCTCTACAATGATGCCTACGCCGAGATCCTGGGCGCGAAGCACCCGTCCGCGCTCGGCGCGAGGTTCCAGGACATCTGGGCCGAGATCTGGTCCGACATCTCGCCGCTGATCGACGCCGCCATGTCTGGCGAGGCCACCTTCCGCGAGAACCTGCCGCTCGTGGTGAACCGCCGGGGCGCCGACGAGCTCGCCTGGTTCACCTTCTCCTATTCGCCGGTTCGGGACGAAAGCGGACGGGTTGCCGGCATGTACTGCGCCTGCACGGAGACGACCTCCACCGTGTTGGCTGAGCGCCATTTGCGCGAAAGCGAGGCGCGGCTCGCTTTCCTGGACCGCCTCAGCGCTGAGACGGCGGTGCTCGCCGATGCCGATGCCGTGCTGGCCACGACCACACGCCTCCTGGGCGAGCACCTCGGGCTGTCGGTCTGCGCCTATGCGGACATGGACGAGGACGAGGACGGCTTCACGATCCGGGGCGACTGGGCGGCACCGGGAGCGAGGAGCATCGTCGGACATTATAGCCTTGCCGCGTTCGGCAAGCTTGCGGTGTCGAATCTGAGCGCCGGTCTGCCGCTCGTCGTCAACGACAACCTCCGCGAGCTTGCCCCGGAGGAGGCTGCGACCTTCCAATCCATCGGCATTGCCGCGACCATCTGCATGCCGCTTGTGAAGGATGGCCGCCTCACCGCCCTGATGGCCATTCACGACCGCGTGCCGCGCCTCTGGACCGATGCGGAGCTGAACCTGCTGCGCGAGGTCACCGCCCGGTCCTGGGCGCATGTGGAGCGTGTCGGCTCGGCTGCGGAGTTGCGCGAGAGCGAGGCGCGCTTCCGCAACATGGCGGACAATGCCCCGGTGATGATGTGGGTGACCGATCCCAGCGGATCGTGCATCTACCTGAACCGGCGCTGGTACGAATTCACGGGGCAGCACGAGGACGAGGCTCTCGGTCTGGGATGGACAAAGGCCACGCACCCCGACGATCAGACCATGGCCGAGGAGACGTTCCTGGCCGCCAATGCCGCGCAGGCGCCGTTCCGGGTCGAGTACCGCCTGCGCCGGACGGACGGCACCTACCGCTGGGCCCTGGACGCTGCCGCCCCGCGCCTGGGCGCAGACGGCGAGTTCCTGGGCTTCATCGGATCGGTGATCGACATCGACGATCGGCGCGAGGCCGAGGCTCGCCTCGCCTATAGCGAGGAGCAGTTGCGGCTCGCCACCGAAGCCGCGGAGATCGGATTGTGGGACGTCGACCTCGTCACCAACACCCTGTTCTGGCCCCCGCGCGTCAAAGCGGCCTTCGGCATCTCGCCCAACGTCCCCGTGAGCATGGATGATTTCTATGCGGGCCTGCACCCGGACGACCGGGAGCATACGGCTGCCGCGTTCGGCGCGGCCTGCGATCCGCAACGGCGCGCCCTCTACGATGTGGAGTACCGCACCATCGGCAAGGAGGACGGAATCGTCCGCTGGATCGCCGCCAAGGGGCGGGGGCTCTTCGACGAGAGCGGCCACTGCACGCGTGTGATCGGGACGGCCATCGACGTGACCGGCCGCAGGGCGGACGAGAGGCGCCTGCGTGAGCTGAACGAGACCCTTGGGCAGCAGATCGCGGAACGCACGGCCGACCGGGACCGGATGTGGCGCTTGTCTACCGACCTGATGCTGGTGGCGCGCTTCGATGCCACGATCACGGCGGTCAATCCGGCCTGGACGAGCCTGCTCGGCTGGTCGGAGGAGGAGCTGCTCGGGCGCAGCTTCATCGACCTCGTGCACCCTGACGATGTCGCGGCGACACTGGCCGAGGCGGGGCACCTTGCGGATGGGCTGACCACGCTGCGGTTCGAGAACCGCTACCGGCACAAGGACGGGTCCTATTCCCATCTCTCCTGGACGGCGGTGCCGGGCGAGGATCTGATCCACGCCGTGGCGCGCGACGTCACGGCGGAAAAGCAGCGGCAAGCCGAGCTGGTGCAGACCCAGGATGCCCTGCGGCAGGCGCAGAAGATGGAGGCGGTGGGCCAGCTCACCGGCGGCGTGGCCCACGACTTCAACAACCTGCTCACCATCATCAAGTCCTCCACCGACCTCCTCCGCCGCCCCAACTTGGCCGCGGACCGGCGCAAGCGGTACGTGGACGCGATCTCGGACACGGTGGAACGGGCATCCAAGCTCACAGGACAGCTCCTTGCCTTCGCGCGCCGGCAGGCGCTCAAGCCGGAGGTCTTCGACGTCCGCGAGCGGATCGACGGCATCTCCGACATGCTCCGCACGATCGTCGGCTCCAGGATCGAGATCGTGGCGGACGTGGACTGCCTGCCCTGCTTCGTGGAAGCCGACATGAGCCAGTTCGAGACCGCCCTCGTGAACATGGCCGTGAACGCCCGCGACGCGATGGATGGCGAGGGAACCCTCACGATCGTCGTGAGGAGCCTGCCCGAGCTGCCGCCGTTGCATGGGCACCCGAGCCGGCCAGGTCCGCACATGGCCCTGTCCATCACGGATACGGGAAGCGGCATCGAGCCGGAGCAGTTGAACCAGATCTTCGAGCCGTTCTTCACGACCAAGGAGGTCGGCAAGGGCACGGGCCTCGGCCTGTCTCAGGTCTACGGCTTCGTGAAGCAGTCTGGCGGAGATGTCGCCGTGGAGAGCGAGGTGGGCCGCGGGGCGACCTTCAAGCTCTACCTGCCGCTCGTCGAGGCTCCCCCCGCCGCAGCGCCCGGCCATTCGGGGCGGCGAATCGAAGGCTCCTCCGGCCGGGGCCAGCGCATTCTGGTCGTCGAGGACAATGCCGAGGTGGGCCAGTTCTCGACACAGCTGCTCCAGGATCTCGGTTACGAAACCACATGGGCAGCGAACGCGATGGAGGCGCTTGACCTTCTGCGGGAGAGATCAGGCCAATTCGACGCGGTGTTCTCGGATGTGGTCATGCCCGGGATGAGCGGCGTGGAGTTCGGCCATCAGGTTCGGCATCTTTATCCGGGGCTGCCGGTCCTGCTGACCTCCGGCTACAGCCACGTGCTCGCCGAGGAGGGTCCACAGGGCTTCGAGCTCCTGCACAAGCCCTATGCGGTCGAGGACCTGTCACGCATGCTGCGCCGCGTTTTGCGGCGGGGAGCCCCATCCGCCGATCTTCAGGGCGCCAACGGCTGAGGCGAGCGGCAACGCCCGCCGCGGACGATTCACCGGCGGGCGCCGGACGTGGAGCGCACGGCAAAAACTCCGATGCGGGCGGCCTTGACCTCCGCGGCGCGGTCGTCGCATCCGAAACGGGGGTTCGGCCGACTACCGGCTCCGGCGCGCGATGATCCACACCGCATGCACGATCCCCGGCAGGTAGCCAAAAATGGTCAGCAGGATGTTGAGCCAGAACTGCCCGCCCAAGCCCACGGTCAGGAATACGCCGACCGGCGGCAGGAGGATTGCCAAGAGAATACGAACGAGATTGCTCATCGAACACCTGCGGCTTGCCCGAGGCAGGAACGTCGATGGTCCAAGCCCGTTCCCGGACATCGCGAAATCGCCTTGCCGCTTGAGTGGCGATCCCCACCGGCCGGTCGAATGCCGCGGCGCGGCGCGAGGCTCATCGCCATCGAGGAGTCTTGGATGCGAACGGCTCTACCAGCCTCCTGAAACGCTGCTGGATGCTGCGGGTGACTGAAGCGGGCGCGCGACGACCGGTGTGCTGCGTGGAGAGCGGATCGGCTCGTCGGTCGGCGAACTGAGCGCCGTCACTCGCCGGCGCCGATCTCATGGCACGTTCGCAGGCTTGATGCGGCTTTGCAGGTTTGCGCTAGGGAGCGGTGAGTTCGACGCCGGTGCCGGTCCTGTACACCTTGGATCTCACGGTCTCGACGGTGGCGCAGGTCTCTTTGCCCTCGCGCTCGGCCTTCCAGGTGACGCAGATCTGATTGCCTTTCGTCGTCCAGACGCCTGTGTCGGAAACCTTGAGAGCCGGCAGGCTGAGCTTGGCCGTGCCGTCGGCATTGTAGGTCACGGTGCCGGTGACCCTGCCGTTTTTCAGCTTCAGCTCTTTTCCGGCAAGCTGCTGCTTGATCTCATCGCCAGTGAGCGGTGCCGCATGAGCCGATGCGACGCCGGCAACGAAAACCGCAGTCATGATTGCGACTCTCATGATCCCTCCCGAAGAGGTTCGCTCCGTGGCGTTAGGCCAGTTTGACTTGAGTCGCTTGCAAAGGCGAGAGCTGGCCTACCGATTGCCGTCCGACCTTGATAAAAGGTCTGCTCCTGATCGCCGATGGACCAGGAGCGGGACGCAGCGCGGTATCGCCGACACCGGCTTTGCTGAATGCGATGCGCCTTGTGACGGATTGCGACCGCGTGGTCGTGTGCTCAGTGGAGGCGTCGTTGTGAAGGGGTACCTTATCGCCAATCTCGACGTTCACGACCAGCCGGCCTTCGACGCTTATCGCGAGCAGGTCCTGCCCCTGATCGCCCGGTTCGGCGGGCGAAATCTGGTCAGAGGCAGCGATCTCGTGGTGCTCGAAGGCGAGTTGCCCCTCGACAGCTTGGTTATCCTTGAGTTTCCGAATCTGCAGTCGGCGCAAGCCTTCTACGACAGCCCGGACTACCAGCCGCTCAAAGACCTGAGGCTGCAATGCGCCGTCTCCGACGTGCTGCTGGTCGAAGGCGTTCAGGGCCCGCCTGCCGAACTGCCGGTCGGCCCCGCATTTCTCGACGCCTTTGCGGCCGCCTGGAACCGGCACGACACCGACGCGATCCTCGCCATGATGACCGACGACTGCGTCTTCGAGGCAAGCCGCGGGCCGGAGGCGAAGGGTACGGTCTATGTCGGCCGCGACGAGGTGCGGCGCGGGATCCAGGAGGTCTTCGCGGCCTTCCCGGACGCGGCCTGGACAGAGCCGAGGCACTTCATCGCCGGCGATCGCGGCGTGAGCGAGTGGACGTTCACGGCAACCGCCCCGGACGGCACCCGGATCGCGGTCGAGGGCTGCGACGTGTTCACGTTCCGCAATGGCCTGATCGCGGTGAAGAACTCCTATCGCAAGCAGAGGATCTGACCGGGTGGCAAGCGCCCGGATCTAGAGGGCGGCCCGGCTCAGTCGTCCGAAGGCGCCCGCTGCGGCGCAAGCGCCCTGTGGAGGCCAGACCTTGCGCGTCGCCAAAAACGGCTTGCTGGGCTGAGACCTACGGGAACGCGGCGGTGGAGCTGAGGGGAGTTGAGCCGCGTCTCTGCCCCTGATCGTCGATGTACTGGGGAAACGCCGCCGTTTAGGAGTTCAACACCCGTTCCGGGATGGTTGAGCGCTGCATCTGCCGCAGCAGGCGCCCGGGCGACTCCTTCCCATGCCGCCGAGCACTCAAGTTGCACGGTCCCTTGCTCTAGCAAAAGCAACAATGCAACGCCTTGACTCAGTGTACAAAAGTCAGATTATCAGATTTATGTCAGCGCAATCTCCACGGACATTACAAGGTCACGTCATCCGCAATCTCGGATTGCGGATCATCAAGGGCGATTTCCAAGCGGGTGATCGTCCCGTTCGAGAGGCCGAGCTCCAGGAGGAGTTCGGCACCAGCCGTTCCGTCGTTCGCGAAGCCGTCAAAACCCTCTCGGCCAAGGGGCTGATTGAGAGCCGTCAGAACAGCGGCATCCGCGTGCGGCCCCGCTACGAATGGAACCTCTTCGATCCAGACGTCCTGGCTTGGCAGTTCGAGCCGCCGGTCGACTCGCAGGCGGTCCTGGACCTTGTCGTCCTGCGCCGCATGATCGAGCCGACCGCCGCAGGGTTGGCGGCTCGGCACGCCTCGCCCGAAGAAGCGGAGCTGCTCATGAACGCGGTCGCCGCCATGCGAGCGAGCGCGGACCGCCTCGCCAACTTCAACGATGCCGACATTGCCTTCCACGTGGCCCTCTTCGACGCCACTCACAACGCCTACTTGGCGCGGCTGGGTCGAGCGATCTCCTCAGCCCTCCTCGGGAGCTTCCGCATTTCAGCCACCGATCCGGGGCGCGCTCTCGCGGCTGCGGACAAGCACCAGTTCGTCGCGGAAGCCATTGCCCAGGGGGATGCCGAAGCTGCAACGCTGCGCATGTCCGCCCTCATCGATCAAGCGGCCACCGACCTTTCCGTGGTTCTCCAATCGCCGAGGGCAGGCCGATGAAGATCATCGACATCACAGCCACCGTCGTAAACGCCGAGATGCGCAATTGGGTGTTCGTGAAGGTCGAAACAGATCAGCCGGGCCTCTACGGCTGGGGTGAAGCGACCCTGGAATGGAAGACCCGCGCGGTCGTCGGCGCCATCGAGGATCTCAAGCCTCTCGTGATCGGTCGCGACCCCCGTGACATCGAGCAGGCCATGCGCGCCATGACGAAGCATGGTTTCTGGCGGATGGGTGTCATCGGACGCTCTGCCATGAGCGGGATCGAGCAGGCTCTATGGGACATCTCCGGCAAGGAACTCGGCGTCCCGGTCTGGCGCCTGCTAGGGGGGCGCACCCGTGATCGGGTGAAGGTCTATACCCATCTCGGGCTCGGCGACATGCGCGCGGTCTATGAGACGTTCGAGCCCGGCCCGCTTGCCGAGCGTGCATGTGCGCTGGTCGAGAGCGGGTACGGCGCCCTCAAGGTCGTGTTCATTCCATACACGCACTACACCACGACGCCTCGTGCGTTGCGCCATGTGGGACGCCTGATGGAGAGCCTCCGCCAGGCTGTTGGCCCAGACGTCGACTTGATGGTCGACTTTCACGGCCGCTGCGCGTCGACCAGCGCCGCCCTGCAATTCATCGAGGAGCTCGCCCCCTTCGATCCGCTCTTCGTCGAGGAGCCGATCCCGCCCGGGGACACGGAGGGTATGCGCGAGATCGTGCTGAAGTCACGCGTGCCGATTGCGACAGGCGAGCGGCTTGTGAGCCGGGAAGAGTTCTGGCCCCTCTTCGAGCGGCGAGCCCTCCACATTGCGCAGCCCGATCTGTGCCACTGCGGCGGCATCGGTGAGGGACGCAAGATCGCATCGGCGGCCGAAACGGTCGGCGTTGGCATCGCTCCCCATAATCCGCTCGGGCCAATCGCCGGGGTTGTCGCGCTCCATTTCGACATAGCCACACCGAACTTCGTCATCCAGGAGGAGATGGTCGGTGCCGTGCCCTGGTACGGCGATGTCGTCCAGGGGCCGATCCGCCGGGTCGACGGGCACTGGCAGCTTCCCTCGGCTCCAGGGCTCGGCGTGGAGGTCGACGAAGCCGTGGCGGCCCGACATCCGTTCAAGCCGGAAGTCCTTCACACCCTGAACGCCGTTCTGGACGACGGCACGATCGTGGACTGGTAGCGCCATGAAAATCACCCGCCTCACCGCGCTCACCACCTACAGCCCCATCTCGGACTGGACCTACGTCAAGGTCGAGACCGACGCCCCCGGGATCTTCGGCTGGGGCGAGTGCTCGCTTCCTTCCAAGCCCAACGGCGTCGAGGGTGCGCTGCGCGATCTTGAGAAGCTCCTCATCGGAGCCGATCCGCTCGATACGGAGTGGTGCTGGCAGCGCATGTATCGGCACGGCTACTGGCGGGGAGGGCCGATTCAGACAAGCGCCCTGTCGGGGATCGACATCGCTCTTTGGGACATCAAGGGCAAGGTGCTCGACCTCCCGGTCTACAAGCTCATCGGAGGCGCCGTTCGAAAGCGCATTCGCCTCTATGCCAATCTCGGGCTCGCCGACGAGCCTGCCGAGTTCAGGAAGCGCGCGCGGCATGCCCTTGGGCTCGGATACAAGGTCGTCAAGATCTATCCGCTGCCTGCGGTCGGACCCGTGGAGGGACGTGCCGTCGTCGATCATATCGTGGCGTGTTGCGAGGCGGTGAGGGACGAAGTCGGCTCGGACAGGGACTTCGCTCTCGACTTTCACGGCCGCCTGTCGCCTGGGCTGGCCGTCGTCGTCGAGGCGGCCCTTCGGCATACGCGCCCCCTGTGGATCGAGGAGCCGGTGGCGGCGGAGAGCCCTGCCCAACTCGCCCGTCTTGCCGAGAAATTCGTGATTCCGATCGCGGTCGGCGAGCGCCTGGTGACACGCTGGGCCTTTCGCGAGGTTTTTGAGCGTGAACTCGCGGCGATCGTGCAGCCCGACGTCGCCAATGCCGGCGGCATCTCGGAGCTGGTGAGGATTGCAGCCATGGCCGAGATGTATGGCCTGGCCTTTGCTCCCCACAATCCGAACGGTCCGGTGCAATCGGCGGCTTCGCTGCACCTTGCGGCCGCCCTCCAGTCCTTCGCCATGCTCGAGCATCGTCACGAGCATCATGCGTTCATGAACGGACTGATCGGGGCGACGGTGCCGACCGTGGAGGCGGATGGATGCACCGGTCTGCCCGATGGGCCGGGCCTCGGCGTTGCGGTCGACGAGAACTTCGCTCGCCAGCATGCCCAGGGCTCCTGGATACCGGAGAGCTTCCGACCCGACGGCAGCATCGGCGACTGGTAGGACTGGAGGCAGACGCCATGCGCTACACCTTTCAGTTCTCGGGCGTGTGGGATCGGCTGGATCTTCTGTTCGCCGGCGCCTGGGCGACGATCCAGCTCTCGGCGCTGAGCATGCTGATCGGCCTTGGCGTGGGTGTTGTTTGCGCCCGTGTCCTGACACATGGACCCAAGCCATTGCGGCTTGTCGTTCGCGCTTATGTCGAGACCATCCGCAACACGCCTTTGCTCGTTCAACTGTTTCTCATTTTCTTCGGATTGCCGAGTCTCGGCGTTCGCCTCACGGCCGACGCGGCTGCGTTGATCACATTGTCGGTCAACCTTGGCGCCTACAGCACCGAGATCGTCAGGGCAGGCCTGGACGCGGTCCATCGCAGCCAGATCGAGGCCGGCGAGGCACTGGCGATGACGCCTTTCCAGGTCTTTCGCTACGTCGTCCTACCTCCGGCCCTCGAGAAGGTTTACCCGGCTCTCGCGAGCCAGTTCGTCTTGACCATGCTTGCGTCGAGCATCGTGTCGGCCATCTCGGCCGAGGAGCTCACGTCGGCAGCCAACCTCATCCAGTCGCAGACGTTTCGAAGCTTCGAGGTCTATATCGTCGTCGGAATCGCCTATCTCCTGCTCGCCTTCCTGTTTCGGGGATTGTTCCTCCTCCTCGGCTTGGCCGCCTTCCCCCGTCGCCGACGAGACTTCCTGGCGGGGACACGCGCATGATCCGCACCTTCAGCTTTGGCGATTTCGTCTTTCTGCTCGAAGCGGCTCGCTGGACACTTGGCCTCACGCTGATCGCGGCTTTGGGCGGCGGGCTCATCGGACTGGGCTTTGCCCTGATGCGCATCTCCCGGTGGCGAGCCTTGAGGGCCGTCGCTTCCCTGTACATTCAGGTCATTCAGGGGACACCGCTCCTGATCCTCCTCTTTCTGTTCTATTTCGGCCTCGACATCATGGGGCTGCGCCTGCCCGCCATTGTTTCGGCAGCGCTCGGCCTGGTTCTTTACGCGAGCAGCTTTCTTGCGGAGATCTGGCGCGGCTGTCTGGAGTCGATCCCGCGGGCTCAATGGGAGGCAGCCGAGGCGCTTGCCCTCACGTCCTGGCAGCGCATGCGCCACGTCATCCTGCCGCAGGCGGTCCGCATCGCCATTCCGCCGACTGTGGGGTTTCTGGTCCAGATCGTGAAGAACACCTCGCTCACGGCCATCATCGGCTTCGTTGAGCTCTCCCGCGCGGGACAGCTCGTCAACAACGCGACCTTCCAACCCTTCGCGGTGTTCCTGACCGTGGCGGCCATCTACTTCGCGATCTGCTTTCCGCTCTCGGAGGCGAGCCAAAGACTTGAGAGGAAGTTGAATGTCGCCGGCCGTTGAGATCTCAAACGTTCGAAAGAGCTTCGGGGCTCTCGAAGTCCTGAAAGGCGTATCCTTGAATGTCGGCAGGGGGGAGCTCGTTGCCATTATCGGCCGCAGCGGATCGGGAAAGAGCACCCTCCTGCGCTGCATCAACGGTTTGGAGCGGATCGACTTCGGCACCATCCGTGTCGGCTCCCACACGGTCGGGCGTGATGCCGCCGGATTGAGACGACTCCGGCAGGACGTCGGCATCGTCTTCCAAAGCTACAATCTGTTCCCCCACCTGACGGTCGAGCAGAACATCGTGCTCGCCCCGAACGTCGTGAAGCGCCTCTCGCGGAGCGAGAGCTCGGGCATCGCAAGAGAGGTCCTTGCGCAGGTCGGATTGTCCGACAAGGCGTCCGCATATCCGGATCAGCTCTCAGGCGGGCAGCAGCAGCGCGTTGCGATCGCGCGGTCGCTCGCGATGAAGCCGCAGGTGATGCTGTTCGATGAGGTCACCTCGGCGCTCGATCCCGAACTCACGGGCGAGGTCCTGCGCGTCATGGAGAACCTCGCCAAAACCGGGATCACGATGATCCTCGTCACGCATGAGATGGGCTTTGCGCGAACGGTCGCGGATACCGTCGTCTTCATGCACCAGGGCAAAATTTGGGAGTCTGGCGCAGCGGCCGACATGTTCGGCGCTCCGCGGACGGCTGAGCTGCGTCAGTTCATTGGCTCAGCGTTGAAGTGAGCACTCGCTCAAGTGGGAGGACACAATGTTCAAGAACCTAAAGAGGGCCTTAGCATCTTTGGCGCTGTGCGCCACCGCCGCATTGGTCACCATACCGGCTGACGCGCAACAGAGCACACTGCAGCAGATTCAGAGCCGCAAGAAGCTCGTGGTCGCCATCGATCTTGGTACGCCTCCGTTCGGTCTGACAAACGCGCAGCAGCAGCCCGAGGGCTCGGAGGTGGATACGGCCCGTCTCATGGCGAAGGATTTGGGGGTCGAACTCGAGATCATTCCGGTGACGGGTCCCAATCGCATCCCCTTCCTGGTCACCGGGAAGGCCGACATGGTCATGGCCTCCTTCTCGATTACGCCGGAGCGGGCCAAGTCCGTGGCCTTCTCAAATCCCTACGGGGCTTTGAAGCTCTCTGTCTGGGCGCCCAAATCCGTCAGCATCAAGTCTATGGAGGATCTCAAGGGCAAGCGGATCGGTGTCACCCGCGGAGGCATTCAAGATACGGATCTCACCGCTCAAGCACCGCAAGGAACAACCCTGGTGCGCTTCGACGACGACGCCACTGGCACGGCAGCCCTCTTGTCCGGGCAGGTTGATGCGATGGCCACAGCCGACCACCTGGCGTTCGCGATCGCCCAACGCAACCCCGCGAAGGAACTGGAGGGCAAGTTCGTCGTCCGCACGTCGTACTACGCTGTGGGACTTCGGCAGGGAGACCCGGATCTTCTACGTTGGGTCAACACCTGGATCTTCTTCAACACCCAGAATGGGCAGCTGGCCCAAATCTACGAGAAGTGGATTGGATCGAAGCTGCCGATCCTGCCGGCGTTCTGACGAGAACCGGCTGCGGCTGTTTGAGTGCCGCAGCCGGTACTCAGCTGCGAGGGCGGGTGAGATCGTTCGGACAGGAAATCCGCCGCTCCCGTCGCCCTCGCGGACGGCGATGTGCGCCAAGCGCGTGGGCGGCCAGACAAAGGTATCCTCTGCTGAAACTTCATCCGCCAGCGGCGGCCTTGGACCCCGCATGACCAGCTGTGGGGTCAAGAGGGATCAACTGGCTGGTGGCACGTGCGAACCAGTCTCGACCTGCCTCAAGACAAGCTCGCGGAAAGTCGGCTTGGACGCGCCGAGACGACCACGTCAGACGGCCCATCTTCGCGCGCATGGTCGGCGGGCGGAGACGGCACCCCAGACATCGCAGCCGCGTAACCCTCGGTACAGGCTCGGCTTTCACCGGGCGACCGGACCTATGCTAGGAATGAATGCGGGTTGGTGGAGCTGAGGTCCGCAGCACGCTTGTTCATTGGTTCTCGCTGACATTCACAAAATCCTTTGTTTCTGGCTAATTTGCCACTGCTAGTGTCTGTTGCTATTCGCGGGTGTTCGCCACAATCCGGCTTCTCTGTTGGGGCCCATGTTGGGGCCAGATCGCCGCCGAGCCATGCCGCGCACCACCCATCGCCTGAGCGCCCGCACCGTTCAGACTCTGCGCAAGCCCGGTCGCCATGCCGATGGCGGCGGGCTGTACCTCTCCATCTCGCCCGATGGCTCCCGCCGGCGCTGGGTGTTCCTCTTTCGCTGGCGTGAGCCCGGCCAGACCGGCCCGGGGCGCCTGCGTGAGATGGGCCTGGGTAGCCCTAGCACCATCACGCTGGCCCGGGCCCGGGAGAGAGCCGCAGAAGCCCGGGAGCACCTCGCCGAGGGGCGCAACCCGCTTAGCCTGCGAGCCCAGCAGCAGACGGTGCCCACCTTCGGAGCTGTGGCGGACGAGGTCGTGGCTGCCCTCGAGACCGGCTGGCGTAACCCGAAGCACCGGGAGCAGTGGCGCCAGACCCTCAGTACCCATTGTGCGCCGATTCGCGACGTTCTTGTCGATCAGGTCACCACCGACCATGTGCTCGGCATCCTGCGGCCGCTCTGGTCCAAGGTGCCCGAGACCGCCTCCCGGCTGAGAGGCCGGATCGAGAAGGTGCTCGATGCCGCCAAAGCCCGGGGCTACCGCACAGGCGAGAACCCGGCCCGCTGGCGGGGTCACCTCGACAACCTCTTGCCCAAGCGCCAGCGCCTCACACGGGGGCACCACAAAGCGCTGCCTTATGCCGAGGTGCCGGCCCTTGCGGCCCGCCTGCGGGAGCAAGGGTCGGTGTCGGCCCTGTGCCTGGAGTTCGTGATCCTCACGGCTGCTCGCAGCGGGGAGGCCATGGGCGCACGCTGGAGTGAGATCGACCTGGAGCGCGGCGTCTGGACCATTCCAGCGAGCCGGATGAAGGCGGGCCGGGAGCACCGGGTGCCGCTCTCCCCCAGAGCCTGCGAGATCCTCACCCGCATGGCTGAGGTGCGCACCGGCGAGTACGTGTTCCCTGGCCAGCGGCCCGGGCGGCCGCTCTCGCAGATGGCGCTGATGATGCTGCTGAGGCGCTTGGGCTTGGAGGTGACGGCGCACGGCTTTCGCTCAGCCTTCCGGGATTGGGCGGCGGAGCAAACGAGCGTGCCGCGGGAGGTCGCGGAGGCGGCTCTCGCCCATACGCTTGAGGACAAGGTGGAGGCAGCCTACCGCCGCTCGGACCTGTTCGAGAAACGACGCGAACTCATGAACGATTGGGCGGCCTACCAGAGCAAATCTTTTGGCAATTCCTGACCTGAAGGGAGGTGACCATGAAAGGACTCGTCCGACGTAAGAATCGCAAGCCGCTGGGTCCAGAGCGGTTCGAGTTCACCCCAGAGGTGGAGCAGGCCGTCCGGAAAGCCTTGTCCGGCCGGCGCAGCCCAAGTCTGAGGGACAGCGCTAAGCAGGAGCAGTTCATTGAGGCTGTGCGCGAGATCATCGCGCTGACCCGCGATCTCCTTTCCCGGGAGCGCAACGGAGAAATTCACATAGACCCCGAGGAAATGCGGGTCGCTCGGGATGCGCTGTCGTCTGCCGTAAAAGCTGTTGTGCGCATCCCGAAGCCGCACAAACAGGAGATCGAGAAGTCGATTCTGAAGGCGCAGTCCTCGCTGACTGTGATCGACGAGGACCACCCAGGAGTCATAAAGGCCCGGCAGAACATTTACGACGGCCTGCAGTCGAAGCTCGAGCACATGGAGCAGCTTCAGCGTGCTCTTGACGAGAACATAGAAGCCTATGGGCGGGTGTCCATTCCAAGGCAGTTCAAGGGTGCCAATATCGCCGTCAGGCGCATGATCAGCCACCTTGGGGCGAAATGGGCTGAGATCTTTGGAGAGGAGCCCAAGCAGGGCATTGCGTCCGGCTTCGGGCTTGTGATGAACCAGATGATTGAGGCCATGGACCTTGAGCCCCTCACTCCAGACGCCCTGAGGAGCATCCTCAAGGGCGTGAATGTGTGGATTTGAGCGCCGAAATTCCTCTTCAAATCCACATATTCGCATCAGAGATGGGCTCCTAGGCTCCAGCGAGCGCTGCCGAACATCGGCACTCATTCGCTGGCGGAGCCATGGATCCTAGTCACCCTTACACGCCCGCGCTGGTGATCCCGGTCAACGACGCGCGCCGTCTGCTGGGCAATATTGGGCGCACCAAGTTCTACGAGTTGATCAACGGTGGGCATGTCCGCACGATCACGATCGGGCGGCGTCGTCTCGTCTTTGTGGACTCGATCTACCGCTTCCTGGAGCAGCGGGCCATCCAGCTCACTGAGGACACTACAAGCGGGGGCGCCTGATGTCGCGCTCCATGCCCTGGTTCCGGTGCTTCCCTGCCAATGAGCTGAGCATCCTTTCGTCTTTCACCGCTGACGTGGGTTACGTCTACCTCGTTCTCAAGCTCCGCATCTTCGACGTGGGTGGTCCCGTCAAGGAAGACGTCAGCACTCTGTCTCGGCGGACAGGCCTTTCCAAGCCGAAGGTCGTCAAAGCTCTCGAGGCGCTGATCACGAACGGAGTGGTACAAAAGGCCGACGGAAAGCTCGCCATTGCCGACACCCACCACGAGCTCGCCTATCAAGCTGACCTCCGAGGCAAGCAGTCCCGTGCGGGACAGGCGAGCGCCCGGAAGCAGCAAAAGACGCAATCCGGAGCAGCGGAAAAAGATCAACACGATCAACCGCACGCCTCAACCGCGGTTCAACCGCGGTTGAACCAAGAAGAGACAGAAGAAGACGAAGAAGCAGAGACCTCACTTCGTTCGGTTGAGCCGCCGAAGCGCACGGCCAGCGATAAGCGCTTGGCTCGTGGGGATCTCTGCCCTCCCGACTACGCGCCAAAGCCGCACTACTTTGAACTCGCCCGAACAGCCGGTCAGGGCGAGGCGTTCGTCTGGGCGGCTGCCGAGCGGATGAAGAACTGGTCTGCCTCTAATGCTCATCTCCCCCGGGCCCGGAAGTCGAACTGGGACAAGGCCTTCAACAACTGGCTCCAGAGGGACCTGCAGCAAACCAGTGCACAGGCAGCACGCGCTCCGCCCATGGGTCGGCCAATCCGGAATGGCTACGCAAAGCTTCTCAGAGGTTACCCGCGTCAGGACGATCACCATGAACCACATCGCGAAAATGGCTCGCACATCTCCGCCGGCTATGGCTACCCGGGCGCTGACGGACCTAGTCGCTCAGATCTGCAACGCCTTGGATCCTCTGCCGGGCCCCTGCCCCCGGTACTCGATCTCAAAGCAGAGGGCGCCGACGCCGACCCAGCGCAAGATGCTTGAGAAGCGCTGGGCGCTTCTGCAGGCCGCTCTGCAGCCCGGCACCCGGGAGGACCTCCTGCACGAGATCGGTCTGCTGAAGACTGGCTTCGTTATGGGGTATGTGGACGATCTTTCTGCCGCCGCCGAGGCGATCGCTTACCTGGAAGCTATCGAGGAGTTGCCGACGTGGGCGGTGGCTCTTGCCCGCCGCAACTTCCTGAAAGGTTGCGCCCGCATCAACTGGAACCGCGCCTTCTGCCCGAACCCGACCCAGGTCGGCGACGAGTGCAAGGCGATCCTATCGCAATATCGAAAGGAGCTCTCGGACCTGAGCCACATCCTCAAAGCCGAGGTAGTTGAGGAGACAAGTGCTGATGCTCGGGCACGGGTTGTCCAGCATTGGGAGAAGAACGTTCGCCCGTCGATGGCAGGGCCTGATGGGATCGCGCCGGTGCTCTCGCCGGCTGCCAAGCTCGCGGAGCTGCAGGCGCGGGCGAACGACCCGCCCGTCGTTGCCGAAGGTCTGGCGAAGAATCTCGCCGAGTACAAAGCCAAGTAGTGGTTACAGCTCCACAGGAGAGGGCGATGCCGCGCAGTCTCACCCCCAAGCAGCAGCGCTTCGTTGACGAGTACCTCGTGGATCTCAACGGCACGCAGGCTGCTCTGCGGGCTGGCTATAGCACCAGAACGGCAGCCTCGATTGCACACGAGAACCTGACAAAACCTGAGGTCCAAACTGCCATAGTGGAGGCGCAGACAGCTCGGGCTCAGCGTGTGCAGGTAACGGCCGATCGCGTCATCGAGGAGATCGCACGCATCGCGTTTGCCGACATCCGCAATGTGCTCGACTGGGATGAGGCGGGCGTTCGGCTGAAACCCAGCATCCTGCTGGGGGAGGGGGCTGCGGCTTGCATTGCGGCAATTAGCCAGACAGCCGACGGGCGGCTGCAAGTACGCCTCCATGACAAGCTTTCCGCCTTGGAGAAGCTCATTCGTTACCTTGCTCTGGATACCAAGGCAGGACCGGCACCGCTCGCCATACCGTCCAGCAAAAGCATGGACGAAACCATGGCGCTGCTCGATGAACTGCTAGCCGACATCGAGCACTAGCGCCGTACCAGCACAAACATCATTCTCGTGAGACGAACCCGGGTCAGCCTCGCTGAGCGAAGCTTGAACCGCAGAAACCGAGCTGATCGCGCTCAAGGGCCGGCTCACGGTTGAGGGCATCAGCGTTCAGCCCACGCGAGCCGAGCTGGCATCTCGGTGCCAGCGTTGCGCAGTCCTCATCTATGGCTCGGATGCCGGGCAGTTGGAACTCTGTCGTTCCTGCTCAGGTTAACTCAGCAGGTTGGCTTGCGAGGCCCGCATCGGCGCAGCGCACGAGAGGGGTTCCGGGCCAGCAGAGCGGCTTGCACCTGCGACAGGCGCTGCCGCTCTTGCATTGAGGCGCATCCATTGAGACGCATCCGGAGTCGGTCATGGCGTTGCTCCCTGTCGAATGGCCCCACAAGCTCCAGCACCTCGTCGAGGATCTTCCCCTCCTAGAGTGTCAGAATGGCAAAGCCTGCAGCCGGATCGACATCGATGTGGATGTCGACACCCTGTTCGTTCTCAACGAGCTTGAGGCTCGTGCCCGCCACCGCAAAGTTGAGATCCCGCTGCCGGATGGCTCAGGTTGCCTCACAGGCGAGATGAACACCGTCATCGGTCTGGGAGCCCCGGCGGATCCGTCTGGCCACGTGGCGCGCGTGCGGATCAGCTTTCATAACGTGGAGAAGGGCGGCTGTGCGGTCGCTTAAGCTGCCGTGTCGTTGGAGACTGCAGTCTGACGGGAGCTCACGATGACGTCCGGTGTTGGCCAGGGGCATGGGCCTGTTCCTAAGTCCGGTGAGGCAGTCGACGCGCTCATGCACCTGATCGCAACCAGCATCGAGATTGCCGGTGTCGGCATTATCGTGATCAGCGCCCTTGTGGCTGCTGGTTTGTACTTACGCCATGGCCTCGCTACTCGCGCCTGGGGCAATGCGTACAAGGGTTTTCGCGCCAATCTGGGGCGCGGCATCCTTCTTGGGCTCGAACTGCTGGTCGCAGCCGACATCATCGGCACGGTCGCGGTCACACCGAACTTTGAGAACCTCGGCGTCCTGGCGGTGATCGTTCTCATCCGTACATTCCTGAGCTTCTCACTCGAAGTAGAGATCGAGGGGCGTTGGCCGTGGCAGCGCGCCGGCGACAAGAAGGGGTCGGCCCAATGACACCTGAGGATCCCACCAAGGCGAGGCCGCTGGAACAATCCGCTGAGACCATGGCGCAAACGTCGGCGTCCGTGAGCGCCTCTTCCGGCCGGTTGGCCGCCTCAACGGAGAAGATGAAGGACTCCGCTGAACGCCGCACCGAGCTTGCGGCGGATCGCACAGTCCTTGCAGCCGAGCGCACCTATGCGGCTTGGGTCCGAACGGGACTAGCATCCCTTGCCAGCGGCATTGGGGCGAAGAAGCTGCTGGAAGGGGTCGTTCCCGAGTGGATGATCATTGCCACCGGATCGCTGTTGGTCCTGTTCAGCGCTCAATGTTTCGTGGTGGCCGTCTGGCGTGAGTTGTTCCCCGGCGTGACCTCTCCTGAACCGGCGGTGCGCAAGCTTCCGTCGGTACTCCTGATCGGATCGAACGGATTCCTGACGATTGTCGCCCTCGCCGCGCTGTTCAGCATCTGGTTCGGCAAAACAGGTGGCCAATAGGCACGTCGCAGTACCAAAAGGCCATTCTGCTATCTACTAGGAGCCCAGGGTCCTGAACGTCCCCTTTGTGCCAGCAGTGGACCGGAGCACGGTAGGACTGCCTGATCTGTTGTCCTCCGTAACACATTGCAGGCCTAGTCGGAGTACTTGGATAGCCGATGGGCTCCATGCGAACCGCGTCGGTGGGGCCTGCAAACAACTACCGACAGGCAGGAAGTTCGTCGACATGTCGCGCTAACCTGCGTCAGGCTTCGACGTTGTCGGCCGTGTGTCCCGGACCGATCCCCCCTCACGCCACGCGCGCAGCGGCCTCACAAGCCGAAGGTCCAACAATGCCGCTGCCGCCGCGACTAGGACGGCCACGCACAGCATCCATTTGGAAAGTGCCTCCATAGCGCCCTCAACTTGCAACGCATGGACGACGGTCGCTATCACGACAATGGCAGCCAGCCCATTGTGGATCAGCCGCCATACGGAATAGCGCAGCCCTAGCCGACGACGGACGATCACCAGGACAGTCGTTATGGCGATGCCCCACATAGCGGTGACGCCGTAGACCGAGAAGGGGGTTGGGGAGACGAGCAGGAGAGCGTCAAGCGTATCGGGTGGGCTTGCCAGGTAGAGCCCACCGACATGTAGGGCGACCGCAGCAACGATGGCAGCACCGAGCCAACGGTGCCAGCGTCGTCCGCCTGGGCCTTCTGATCCGGGCAGATAACCTGCGGGCAGGAGCGGCTGGAGAAAGAGAAGCGACAAGCCGGTAATGCCGGCAAAGCTGCCCACGATGTATGGAAGATTGCGGGACGCCAGATACGGGCTGAAGGCCGCTAACGCGATCGGCCCGATCATGATCGCGGCTACGGTGCTCCAGGCGAGAATGGCCAGATCTCTGCGTCGGCTTGGTGACCACACGAAGGTTCGGCCGTCGATCAGGCGGGCGCCAAGACAAAGTTGGCGGACACAGAGGTGTCCCGCGCACTTGGCATGACAGGCCGCAGGAAGACGGTTTGGAATGCGCCGTCATCGTAGGCGAGGTGAGCATGAGGCTGACCGAAGTTCGGAACGATCTGCGCCATCTCGAGCTCGAACGAGCCGTCAGCGCGGGTCAGGACGCTCCCATGGTTGACCGGATCGGGCTCACCCCCGAGAACCGTCGCGGCCCAGATCTGGATCCGCAATCCCTTGAGAGGCGCGCCGTCGCCAGCCCGCAACACCTTGCCCCGGACAAAAAATCCGGAGCCGAGCCGATCCACCATGGGTGCGTTCGGCCGATAGTTGTTTGCGCCGCCACGCATTGTGGGGGTTGGAGCAAGCCCGGCCGCGGACGCTGGAACTAGAAGACCTGCAGGCTTGGCGAGAATGGTTGTTCCGGCGACGGCGGCGGTTCCCGCGAGAAGGGAGCGACGGTTGAAGAACTCCTGAGGCATGTCGCATCTCCGTGGGGCAGGAAGTCCAGGCATTCTGAAGAACTTCAGCCCTCAGACGATACGGATAGGCCGCACAAGGCTCAGCTTCAGCGCCACAGTCCAGAATCTGACCGAAAGGTAGTGCCGACTATGCCCTTGGTCCACCGCTCAGCCACCTCTTCAAGCGCAAGTGATCGACACATCACGAGCGTCCAGCTTGCGCTGATGAACAGTTCTGACGTCCGCTTTGGTCAAAACAGCCCAGGCGCCTAGGTTCGCTTCGTGCCAAAGGCAGTCCTCAATCTTGAGCACAACTGAACGGGCTGCCGGCCACCTCCGAATGGGCGGGCTGATGAGACTGCCGTACCCTGACCGGTCATCTCTTCGTTGCCGCGGCTGAGAACAGATACGAACGAACGGCTGAATCCTGCGTCAGCCCGGCGGCCGTGAGGAAGGCCGCGCCGGCCTTGTCCTCCCGTCCCAGCGCGCGGAGCAGATGCCCCCGCACGGTCCAATAGGGCTGATAGGTGGTGACGCCGGGGTGCGGCAGCTCGTCGAGTGCCGCCAAGCCTGCTTTAGGCTCGCCTGCTTCCATCAGGACCGCCGCCCGCGCGATGGACGGGTACACAGCGATATGGCGTGCAACTCGCCCCACGGGCGGGTTCGTGGGCTGCTTACATTGTAGAACGCGAGGCTGTGCTAACGTGCCGTCAGGGTCAGAAGAGGTTTCCTCCTCTACCTTATTATCTTCAGTCCTAGATTTTCGGCAGGTCACCACCTAGGCGATCAGGCCAACTATTTTGCAGTACCTAGGGTGAGTGACCCATCAACAATCCCAGCCCCATTTTATTTCTCCCCCAGACATCACCCCAAGCTGCAACTAGCCAGGATCATACCCGTAAATGCTGCATTAAGCTCGGGCCGCCTAATCAGCATTCAGCCGATTATTCCGCTACTCGCCAAATGAGCGAAGCCGAGCCAATCTTGTGAGCACACAAGCGGCCGGAGCGCTGCGCAGGAGACACCTTATGCAGAATGGCTCTAGGAATCCCGCCCCTCTTGCACGCCACGCGATGGCTTACGTACTGGCTGGCGGGCGTGGCAGCCGGCTGATGGAACTCACCGACAAACGAGCCAAGCCAGCAGTTTTCTTTGGCGGCAAATCGCGCATCATCGATTTTGCTCTCTCGAACGCGCTCAACTCCGGCATTCGGCGCATGGCCGTCGCGACCCAGTATAAGGCTCACAGTCTCATCCGCCACATGCAGCGCGGCTGGAATTTTATGAGACTGGAGCGCAACGAGAGCTTCGACATCCTGCCAGCGAGTCAACGCGTATCCGAGGAGATGTGGTACGCCGGAACAGCGGACGCCGTGTACCAGAACATCGAGATCATCGAGAGCTACGCACCCGAGTACATCGTCATTTTGGCAGGCGATCACATCTACAAAATGGACTACGAGCTTATGCTCCAACAGCACGCCAACCAGGGCGCTGATGTGACAGTGGGGTGCATAGAGGTACCACGACATGAGGCAAGTGGCTTCGGCGTCATGGCCGTGGACTCGACCGACCGCATCACATCGTTTTTGGAGAAGCCCAAGGATCCACCTGGCATGCCGGACAATCCAGATATGGCGCTCGCCAGCATGGGGATCTACGTCTTCGCGACTGCATTCTTGATCGAGGAACTCAAGCGGGACGCTGCCAATCCAAACTCGAGCCGAGATTTTGGCAAAGACATCATTCCGGACCTTGTGCAGCACGGGAAGGCCGTCGCACACCGCTTCACACAATCATGTGTCAGGTCCTCAAGCGAGGCTGAAGCGTATTGGCGCGACGTCGGCACCCTCGATGCCTACTGGGATGCAAACATAGACCTGACAGCTGCTCTTCCCTCGCTCGATTTGTACGACCACGAATGGCCGATCTGGACGTTCGCAGAGGTCACCCCACCGGCCAAGTTCGTCCACGATGATGGGGAGCGCAGGGGTGAGGCAACTGACTCCCTGGTCTCAGGTGGATGCATCATCTCTGGCGGCTCAATACGACGCTCGCTCTTGTTCACTGGCGTGCGGGTCCACTCATACGCTCACCTCAACGGCGCAGTCATCCTGCCAGGGGTCGACATCGGGCGCAAAGCCCGTTTGTCGAAGGTAATTGTCGATCGAGGTGTTCGGATCCCCGAGGGGCTCATCATCGGAGAGGACCCTGAGCTTGACGCTCATCGCTACCGGCGCAGTGAAGGAGGTGTGTGCCTTGTGACGCAGTCTATGATCGACAAGATCGCGCGATGAGGCCTTTACACGTTCTTGCCGTCGCATCCGAGATCTTCCCGCTCATCAAAACTGGCGGACTTGCGGATGTGATCGGAGCCCTTCCAGCAGCACTGGCCAAAGAGGGAGTGGTCTGCACAACCCTAGTTCCGGGTTACCCAAGCGTACTTCGAGCATTAGTCAAAGCCGAGGTTGTTCACACGGATGACCACCTATTTGGCGGCCCGGCTCGGTTGTACCGTGGCCGCGCAAGCGGGCTGGAGCTCCTGGTCCTCGAGGCCCCTCACCTGTATGCCCGCGCGGGTCTGCCCTACACCGGACCTGACGGTCATGACTGGCCCGACAACGCTGCTCGCTTCGCTGCACTCGGTGTTGTAGGGGCTCTGGTTGGCAGGGGGCTAATCCCGGGTTTTGCGCCTGACATCGTCCATGCGCACGATTGGCAGGCGGCGCTTACACTAGCTTACCTTCACTACTGGGGTAGCCGACACCCTCGTACCGTTGTGACAGTGCACAACATGGCCTTTCGAGGCCTATTTCCTGGAGCGGTGTGCGAGACAATAGGTTTGCCGCCGGCGGCCATGACGATCGACGGCTTAGAGTTCTACGGCGAGATCAGCTTTCTCAAAGGTGCGCTGCAGTTCGCAGACAGGATCACAACGGTGTCGCCGACTTACGCCAAAGAGATCCAATCGCCTGAGGGTGGTATGGGCCTAGACGGCCTACTGCGAGCGCGCTCTAAGGTCGTATCGGGCATTGTGAACGGCATCGACGAGAATGTCTGGAACCCGGCTGAGGATAGCTTTCTGGTTTCGCGCTATGATCGAGCAAGCGTCGAACGTAGGACGCTCAACAAGTCACATCTTCAGCGCCGAATGGGGCTCAGAGAGGATCAAGATGCTCTACTCTATGGAGTGGTAAGCAGGCTCTCCTGGCAGAAAGGTCTCGATCTCGTTTTAGCTACACTGCCAACCCTGTTGGAAACTGGCGCGCAGCTTGTATTGCTCGGGTCCGGTGATCGAGTCCTGCAGGACGGATTTGCACGTGCCTCTGCCGCTTACCCGGACCACATCGCGAGCGCATTTACTTTCGACGAGGAACTCGCTCACCAGATCCAGGGAGGCTGTGATGCGCTACTTGTTCCGTCACGGTTTGAACCATGTGGCCTTACCCAGTTGTGTGCACTTAGATATGGGGCGCTCCCTATCGTTGCTCGTGTCGGCGGACTGGTAGACACCGTAGTCGACATTCAGGCGACTAGGTCTGCTGACCAAGCAACGGGCATTCAGTTTGCACCGATAACCGAACCTATGCTGGCCGCGACCCTTAGGACGGCCTCAGCTTTGTGGTTGGACCGCGCGAGTTGGATGGGAATGCAGCAGAGCGCAATGCAGGCCGACGTCGGCTGGTCAAAACCCGCCGAGCAGTATAGTGCCCTTTACAAATCTCTCATGTGAGTCAGTTTTCCGAAACACGTTGCTAGCAAGTGTCCAAGATCCACGCTCCGATTGGCACTCCAGCAGGTAAACAATACCAACGTTCGCAGTCCGCATGGACGCCAGCTGGAAAGCCAGTTTGAGCGTAGTCATACGTCCGCTTCGTGCGAAAGGCAGACGTGAGGCTCATCCGCTCCGTGCTAGAAGCCGCTTTGCTTCATTGTATGCGGGACTGTTTGGCAGCCGCATTAACTGATCTGTCACAAGAATATTCAGAGTCCAGAAGAGCAAGATCTCCAACGTAGCTTACCGCCGCCTCCGGACCGGCCGATCGGTTCAAGTCCCGCGACCTGCCGTCGACAGGTCGGACGCAGAGAGCAGTTCGCGGCTGTAGGGATGCTGGACCCGGTGCGCGACGAGATCGTCCACTTCCAGGCGCTCGACGATCGATCCCTTCTGCATGATTGCGACCCGATCGCAGACATGCCCGATCACCGCTAGGTCGTGGCTGACGAAAACGCAGGTCACCTGCCTCTGCTGGCGGATCGAGACCAGCAGGTTGAGGATCTCGGCCTGAACTGATGCATCGAGCGCGCTTGTGGGCTCGTCCAGCAGCAGAACGTCCGGCTCCAGGGCGATGGCCCGCGCAATGGCGACGCGTTGCCGCTGGCCGCCCGACAATTCGTGAGGATACCGAAACCGGAACCGCGCCCCGAGCCCCACTTGGTCGAGCACATCCGCGACCCGGCCCTCCACGTTGGCGAAGCTATGGAGCTGCAAGCCGTCAGAGAGGATGCGATCCACTGTGTGGCGCGGATTCAAGGATGCATAAGGATCCTGGAACACCATCTGGACGTGACGGTGGAAGTGGCGAGGGGGCAGGCGCTGCGGCTGCAGCATGGTTCCTGCGACAGACGCGGAGCCGCTCCAGTTCGACCAGAGCCCTGCCAGAACGCGCAGCAGGGTCGACTTCCCGGACCCGGACCCGCCGACGAGGCCGAACGTCTCCCTCGGCGTAATCGCGAGATTAGCACTGCGCACGGCGTGAAACCGCTGACGGCCTCTCCCGTAGAAGACGTCCACATCCTGGACGGCGATGAGAGGCTGCATCATGCCTGCTCCCATGCCGCATCGCGGCTCAATGTCGGAAGCATGCAGCCGCGGCTTCCGGCTTTTGGCAGGCAGTCGAGTAGCCCCCGGGTGTAGGGGTGATTGGCCGCGTGGAGCTCGGATGCTCTCACCTGCTCCACCACACGCCCGTGGTACATCACTAGGATGCGGTCGCAGAAGCGGGCCACCATCGGCAGGTCGTGGCTGATGAGGATGAGCCCCAGGCCGCGCTGCGATACGAGGTGGTCGAGGAGCCGCAGCACCTGCTCGCGGACGATCACGTCGAGCGCGCTGGTTGGCTCGTCGGCGATGAGGAGATCGGGGCTGGAGACCAGCATGGCGGCAATCATCGCCCGCTGGCCCATTCCGCCGGACAATTCGTGTGGGAAAGCCCGGTAGACGCGTTCAGGATCGTCGATGCCGACCGCATGCAGGGTTTCGAGCGCGCGCCGGCGGCGCTCGCGGCGGCCGATGCTGTCGTGCAGCCGCAGGGTTTCCTCGATCTGCCCGCCGATCCGCTTCACCGGGTTCAGGGAGAATTTCGGATCCTGCAGGATCATCCCAACCTGCTTGCCGCGGATGTCCCGCCAACCCTTCGGTGTCAGGGAGGTGAGATCCGTTCCGCCAAGCTGCATGCGCCGGGCGGTCACCTGCCCCGGTGGGCGTACGAGCCCTAGGATGCTCCGAGCGGTGATCGACTTGCCCGACCCCGACTCGCCTACGATCCCAATCTTTTCGCGGCCCATGGTGAGGGCGAAGTCGCGAACGACGGGCAGGCGCCCCTCGGCTGCCGGAAAGGTGACCGTCAGCCCCTCGACGTCGAGGAGCGGGGGTATGGGGGTGGGCTCAATCATGGTGCTTCGGATCGAGCACGTCGCGCAGGCCGTCGCCGAGGAGATTGAACCCGAGGCTGACGGCTAGGATCGCGAGACCTGGCACAGCCGCAACCCACCAAGCATCGAAAATGTGGTCGCGTCCGGCGGCGATCATGGCACCCCATTCCGCCATAGGCGGCTGGGCGCCAAGGCCAAGGAAGCCGAGGCCTGCGGCCGTGAGGATGATGCCCGCCATGTCGAGGGTTGCCCGGATCGACACGGACGAGAGGCACAGGGGCAGGATCTGGCCCGTGATGATCTTGCTCGACGGCATGCCGAGGCCCCGGGCCGCCTCGACGAACTCGGAATGGCGCAGCGCCAGCGTCTCGGCGCGCGCCAGCCGGGCATAAGGGGGCCAAGCCGTGACCGCTATGGCAATGATCGCGTTGATGAGTCCGGGCTTTAACACAGCGACGAGCGCAAGCGCCAGGATCAGGCGCGGGAAAGCCATGACGATGTCGGTCACCCGCATCAGCAGGGTCTCGGCCCAGCCGCCGAAATAGCCGGCAATCAGGCCGACGGCGACGCCGAAAGGTGCCGCGAGCGCGATGACCAGCGCCACGATCATCAGCGTCGGTTGGGATCCGTAGAGAAGGCGGGAGTAGATGTCCCGCCCGAGCTGGTCCGTACCGAACCAATGCACTGCGCTTGGAGGCCTCAGCCGCGCCCCGAGATCCTGGGCCATGGGGTCGTGCGTGGCCAAGAGAGGGGCCGTGACTGCGGTCACCACCAGCAAACCGACGATGAGGGCGCCTGCCAGCGTCGATGGGTTGCGCATGGCGCGCCGGACACCCTGGCGAAACTGGCGAGCCCAGGCCTCCCGGCGGGACGATGGGACGGCATTGGATCTCGGGGAGCCCGCCATCGCCGTGACACCAGCCGTCATCATTTCTGCTCCTTCAGGCCTGTGCGGCGGGATAGCGTCATCGGCTGCGCGTCCGGGGGTCGAGGATCGGATAGGCGATCTCGGCGATCTTGTTGAGGAGGACGAAGCAGACCCCGACCACCAATGTGCCGCCGAGCACTGCCGGCATGTCCGCCGAGAACAGGCTGTTCGTGATGTAGAGGCCGAGTCCCGGCCAGGCAAACACTGTTTCGGTCAGGACCGTGCCTTCCAAGAGGTACCCGAACGAGAGCGCTACGATCGTCACCACCGGCACGAGCACGTTCGGGAAAGCGTGCAGCCAGAGCACCTGCGCCTCGGACGCCCCCTTCATGCGGGCCGTGGTGACATATTCCTTGCCGAGCTCCTCGATCATGAAGCTGCGGGTCATGCGACCGATATAGGCGAGGGAGAAATACCCGAGCAGCAACGCTGGCAGGGTGATGTGGGACACGGCGCTGCGGAAGGCGTCCCAATCGCCGGACCGCAGGGTATCTACCAGCATGAGTCCGCTCCATTCGTCCACCGTATAGCGGTAGGCGTTCGAGATCCTGCCCGGGCCGCTGACCCATCCAAGCTGGGCATAGAAGACGAGAAGTCCGATCAGCCCCAGCCAGAACACGGGTGTGGAATAGCCGATGAGCGAGACGGATCGGATAATGTGGTCGGGCCACCGGTTGCGCGTGTGAGCCGCAAGGACGCCCAGCGGCACACCCACCAGGACGCCGATCAGGATGGCAAGCGTCGAGAGTTCCAGGGTCGCGGGAAACACACGCAGGATGTCCTCGGCCACAGGTCGGCCGCTCGCGCTGGACTGGCCGAGGTCTCCCTGGGCGATTCCCTCCACATAGCGCGCGAACTGCACCCAAAGCGGCTGGTCGAGGCCGAGCTGCTCTCGAGCCCGCAGGTAGGTCTCCTGAGAGGCCTTGTCGCCGACAGCGGCGATGACCGGGTCTATGGGCATGACGCGGCCGATCAGGAACGTGACGACGAGAAGGCCCGCAAGCGTGACGGCGAGGGTGGCAAGGCCACTCAAAGCCGTCACCGCTCCTGATGCGAGCCCTCTCATCGCCGCGCCTACTTCGTCACTTCGCGGTAGAGCACGAGGTCGTTGGTAGGCCCGTGGACGAAGCCCTTCACCTCGTCTCGCAGCGCCACTTGGGCCTGCGCTTGGAAGGTAATCGCCCAAGGAGCCTCCTTCATGACGCTGCGCTGCAGCTCGCGGTACATCTCGAGGCGCTTGGCCGGATCACGTTCCACCAGCGCTGCCCGGGTCTCGGCGGAAAGCTCCGCCGGAGCCCAGGAGTTGCGCCAGGTCGTCGTGCTCTGCGGGCTCGTATCCGCATTGTCCACGTTGTAGGCGAAGGCCTTCGCGTTGGAATGCGGGTCCATGAAGTCTGGCCCCCAGTAGAGGAGCATCGCCTCATGCTGGCGCGCGCGGTACTTGGTGATCACCTGCGCAGAGGCGCCGGGAACCAGGTTCAGCTTGATCCCCGCTTGCCCCATGGTCGACTGGATGGACTGGCCGATCTCGGTGAACGGCGCCGAGGAGATCATGTCCATGTCGATGGTGAGGCCCTGGGGTACGTTGCCCTTGGCCAGGATCTCCTTGGCCTTGGCGACATCGAGCTTGTAGGGCTTGTCCTCGACGGCTCCCGGGAAGCCCGAGGGCCAGAAGGCCTGATGGACTTTCATCTGCCCGCGCAAGAGCTGATTGGCGATGCCCTCGTAATCGATGAGGTACTTGGCGGCCTCCCACACGGCTGGGTTCTTCAGCTTGTCGTGCTTCAGGTTGAAGCTCAGGAAGTGGACGGCGGCCTGCGGATAGGTCTCCACCTTCACGCCCGGCTTGTCCTTCACGGCCGCGATCTGATCGGGGCCGAGATTGCGGGCGATATCCGCGTCGCCGGATTCCAGCGTCAGGCGCTGGGTCGAGGCCTCGGCAATGTGATTGAACACCACCTGATTCATTTTCGGAGCGCCGCGATAATGGTTGCGGTTGGCTTCGATGACGACGGCTTCGCTCGGTCGCCACGTCCGCAGGGTGAAGGGTCCGGACCCTGCCGAGTTGCGCGACAGCCATGCGTTGCCGAGGTCGTTGTCCTTCGCGTTCTTCATTACAGTTTGCTCGTCCACGATGGAGCCGGGACGGGCCGCCAGCGCATTCAGCACGAAGGACGGGGCGAAGTTCTCCCCAATGGTGACGGATACCTCGTTGTCCGACACCTTCTTCACCATCTGCTCGACGTTTTCGGGGGTCCACCCGAACTGCGCGAGGATGAAGGCCGGCGCCTTCTTCAGGGTGATCACGCGCTTGAAGGAGAACGCCACGTCTTCAGGGCGGACTGGGTTGCCCGAAGCGAACTTGGCTCCGGACCGCAGCTTGAAAGTGATCGTCTTGCCGTCGTCGGAGATCGTCCAGCTCTCAGCGAGGCCCGGCAGGAGCTTCTCTATATCGGCCGGGTTGTACTCGACCAGCCGGTCGTAGATGTTGGAGACCACCTCTCCGCTGGTGAACTCGTAGGCCTGGGCTGGGTCGAGGCTCACGATGTCGTCGATGTTCTTGGCGACGACAAGAACGTTGGGCGGCGATTTGGCGTCGGCGGTCGATGCGTGGGCCACCAGCGCGAAGGCGGTGGCGGCGAGCAGGGCATTCATCAGCTTCATCGGGTCCACTCCCCTGGTTGGTCTTACGCGTTCTTCATCACCAGCACCGGCAGGATCTGCCGGGCTATCGTCATCGCGGGCTCCACATGGTGTTCGTCGTAGGCGCCCTCGCGATCGAGCAGGTTCACGGTTCCAAGCACGCTGCCCGCAAAGATGACCGGCAGGTTCATGACGCAGCCGAGCCCGAGGCCCGTGATGGTCTCGTGATCGGGAAACAGCGGGGCGAACTCGGCCGGAGTCTTGGCGAGGAAGGGCTTCATCTCCACACGGACGCGCTCCGTGTAGGCGTTGGGCAGGACCGGCTTTCGGCCGCCGACGGGATAGACGTCCGGCATAGTCGAATGAATGCGTTCGACCTCGCGCCCGCCGGCCAGCATGACCGTGACGCTGTAGAGCCGGTGGCCGACAGCTTCCATGAGGGCACGGCCGGCGGCTTCCAGAACCACCTCAGGCTGTTGGGGCGATGCCCAAGCGTTTTGGACGTCGAAAGCCAATTGATTGATGTCCACTATCATCCCTCCAGCTTCGATGCGGTTGCGGCCGCGTCCGGACTGCGAAACACGGGAACCGTGCCGACCCATAGGATCGTTGCCGTCCCGCGCCCGGGGTTGGCGTAGGAATGGATCGTGTCGCCACGAAAGTGGCACGTGTCGCCTTCCCCCAGGTCGATCGGCGCGCCATCGATCAGGAGCCGAAGCCGGCCCGTCACCACGTAGACCCACTCCTCGCCGGGATGAGCGATGGCTTCGCCCCGGTGCCCCGGCGGGACCTGGATGGTGACGGCGTCAAGCTGCTGCCCCGGAAAGACCGTGGAGAGGCGCTCATAGGTGAGGCTGGAGCCGTCAACGGAGAACCGGGGTCGTGCCCCGGCCCGTGTGACGGCATCTGCGGGAAGCCCCACCTGAAGGAAGGCCGTGATCGGCAGCCCGAGGGCGTCCGCGATGGCGGCTAATGATCCAAGGGAGGGCGTCGCCTTCCGGCGCTCCACCAAGGACAGGAAAGCGACGGAAATCTTCGCACGTTCGGCGACCTGGACCAGCGTGAGCCCGCGCTTGTGACGCTCCTGCCGCAGGAGCGATCCGACGTTGTCGAAGGTGCCCGACGCAGGACTAGACACGTTGTTCGCTGGAGCATCGCGGCGTGAAGAAGGCTGATCCATACGCCGAGGTTGGCATAGCTTGGCCAATGAGTAAAATAATTTAAACAGCGCTCAAACGGCTACAACGATCGCTTGGCGGCGACTGACAATACGAAGTCTCCCGATGAACCAGCGAGGGTGCCCGGGTAACCCCAGCAGAGCATGCTGCGCTCTTTGCAGGAGCCTCTACCCGTTCGATGTCGCCGCTCCGAACAGGGACCTGTCGCACTCTCATGAGGCCAATGGGTGAGGAGGCGTGGCGCCAGATCCGTCATCCCCGGTATCGGGCCGCCGCGTCGGGCCCACAGGACACGATCACCTCGGTCAGATTTCGCACGATCTCAAGGCTCGTCGGATCCTGCTGGATAGTGGACCCAGTCGCAGGAGCGTCGATGATCTCCCAAGTGTCGTAGAGATCCAATGTGCTGCTGCCAAGCAGGTTCGGAGCACGAATACGAAATACAACGAACTCTAAGGTGATTGCTCCAAGATAGATCCTATCAAATCAAGTGAGGTGATGTATGCCTCTGCTTGTGTGCCGAACCAGCGACCATACGAGAACGAGGCAAGAATGACGATCTCCGACGAGGCCAAGCCAAGTGAGGCGAGTGAGATCAACGGGGCAGAAAGCCTCGTGCGCACCTTGGTGACAGGCGGGGTAGAGGTTTGCTTCGCCAATCCAGGCACATCTGAGATGCACTTCGTGGCTGCTCTTGATCAAGTCGAGGGAATTCGCAGCATTCTATGCTTATTCGAAGGTGTCGCCACGGGCGCTGCCGACGGATACGCCCGTATGGCTGGGAAGCCGGCAGCAACCCTCCTTCATCTCGGGCCAGGGCTCGCAAATGGCCTCGCTAATCTCCACAATGCGAAAAGGGCCCGAAGCTCAGTCATCAACATCGTCGGCGAGCATGCCACGTTCCATCGCCGTTTCGATGCGCCGCTGACCTCTGATATCGAGGCTTTGGCTCAGCAATACTCCGGCTGGCTGCGAACCTCGGAGAACTCTCGCATGGTTGCAGCCGATGGGGCCGAGGCCATTGCTGCAGCCCTAACCCCACCAGGGCATATCGCAACCCTCGTCTTGCCGGCAGACACCGCGTGGGGTGCGGGTGGACCCGTCGCAACCGTATCGCCCGTGCCAAGCAGGGCAACAGCCGATCAATCCCAAATCGCGGAAGCGGTAGAGGCGCTGCGCCAGGGCTCACGAACGCTCCTGCTCCTGGGAGATCGATCGTTGCGGGCAGATGGTCTCGCCCTCGTCGCTCGCATCGCTCAAAAAACAGGGGCGCGGTACCTCGCCCAGACCTCCAATGCTCGAATGGAAAGGGGTGCCGGTCGTCTCCCCATTGAGCGAGTTCCCTACCCGGTCGATGCCGCAGTGCAAGCATTGGCTGATTTCGACGCCATCATCTTGGTTGGCGCGACCCCGCCGGTGGCGTTCTTTGGGTATCCCGGAAAGCCGAGTGAGCTTGCCCCAGCACAGTGCCGCTTCGTCAGCCTGGCTGAGCCCCACGAGGATCAGATCGAGGCTCTTTCGCGTTTGGCTGAAGCGGTGGCTGCACCCTCGCAGGTGCAACTTCCCGCTGCTCTCCGCCCGGAGCTACCACCTGACGGCCCGTTGAATCCAGCCTCCATCGCGGCCGTGCTCGGCGCGTTGATCCCAGAACAAGCCATCGTCTGCGATGAATCGGTGACCACCGGGCGCTTATTCTTCGGTCAGACACACGGCGCAAGACCTCACGACTGGCTGCAGCTGACTGGTGGCTCTATCGGCCTTGGCATTCCGCTGGCGACCGGCGCGGCCGTTGCGTGCCCGGATCGCAAGGTCATCGCTCTGCAGGCTGACGGGAGCGGCCTGTATACCGTTCAAGGATTGTGGACCCAGGCCCGCGAGAAACTCTCGATTCTCACGTGCATTTGGTCGAACCGGTCGTATGCGATATTGCGAGGAGAGCTGGCAGCAGTTGGGGCACGCAACCCAGGCCCCCGCGCACTCGACATGCTGAGCCTGGACAATCCGTCGGTCGACTGGGTTTCGCTGGCGCATGGGTTCGGGATGGAGGCTCGGCGGGTCTCGACCGTGCGCGAGTTCGCAGAGGCCTTCCGGGAAGGGCTGAAACCTGGACCCTACCTCATCGAGGTCCTTTTAGACGGCTAGCTGCATCCCCGGCAGCTAGTCGGATCCTAGCCTCAACCCCGCTTTGCTGTAGTCGATCCCTTGCACGACCTTGGGGCAAGAGTACTCTGGACAGAAGCCATTAGAGGAGCGAGCACCAGGCTTCGGGCGTTCTCTACGGCTGTTACTGAGGAGCGCCTCGCTGCTGCTCTTCTAGTGAGGCTAGCAACGAGGTGGGCTCAAAGCTCGTCGAGAGGCCAAATCGGACGCCGCACGTTACGGTAGGGCCGTGCTTTGAAGTGTTTCGTGCATAGAGCCCCTGTATCGACCTCGATCACCTCGCGCGCGATCGGCTCGAAGGCCGCACGGAAATGCTGCATGGACTTCACCACGATTGTCGAGCGTCGGGTCGGATCGATGCCAAGTGATGTGAACTGCGCGAGGTCGATCGCCTGACCGTTGTTGCTGATGACCACAATGTCGAGACCGCCCACCCGCAGGCGTGCGCTCAGGCCGTAGCTGCGGCCAACCCCGCCGCCCATCGGTCCGTACTGGATCATCTCCCCGTCCGTAATGGCGGCTACGTGCGCGGTGAGGCGCAATGGCCCGCCCCCAACGTTTCTATCGACCTTGCCCCCGAGGTCGAGCGTCACGCTGTTGCCGACGCCGGCCCGTTGCGCCTCCCGCACGGCCTCCGGATCGCAGATCGCGTGAAATGCCGCATTCTCGACCTCCGCTTCCAGGAGCGCCTTCAAGAGAGTTGTGGCGTCGCCGTAGGCGCCAGCACCAGGATTATCGGAATAGTCCGCAATGACGAGGGGCTTATCGCCCGCGCCAGGTGCCTTAGCCTTTACGATCGCCTCCGGCAGCGGCGTGAAGTGAATCGTTGAGTAGTGGCGCTGCTCCCAGACGTAGTCCGCAAGCTCCTCCGCAATCCTTTGTGCAGCGGCTCGATCTCCATCCGTCGTGACTGCGATCGAGGGGCCGATGTCATGCACGTCTGCAGAGGAGAACCCTGCCTGGACGCTGACCGCGAGCGCCTCTCCTGCTGCCTCGAGCGCATCCGCCCGCCGCAACAGCTCCATCATTGGCGCTGAGGTCGTGCGCCCGCCATCGAGCGCATAAAGGATGGGTCGTCGGGCGACCGCAGCGATGGGGTGGATCTCGCCCTTGATCGCCCGCTGGAGGAGGCGCGCTCCCTGCCAGGTGCGTTCGTACTGATCCACGTGTGGGTACGTCCGGTAAGCGATGAGCGCGTTCGCGTGGCGAGTCATGGCCTCGGTGACCGTTCCGTGCAGGTCGAACACAACGACGACGGGCACGTCGGGCCCGATCGCAGCCCGCAGCCGCGCAAGGAGTTCCCCTTCCCCGTCGTCGTGGCTCTCCGTTGCCATGGCACCGTGAAGATGCAGGAGCACGCCGTCGACGCCCTCCGCCGAAGCGGTAATTTCGCCCGCGATCTGATCGAAGAACGCGTCGGCGACGCGGCCCGAGGGGTTCGCGTGCGCGGCGACTGGATGGACAAGGCGCCAGCCCATTTCCTCCGCTGCTTCGAAGCCGGCGCCGAGCGCCGAGCGCGTTCCCCGGTACACGGCAGCGACCTCATTGGCTCGCTGGAGTTGGCACCGCCGGAAGGCATCCTCATCCGTGGTCTGGATGCTGAACGTGTTACTCTCGTGCATGAACTCGGCCAGCAGGACTCGCGGATTCATGGCTCTCCTCATGGGTGGTCGGCGCGGCTCACGAACGCGCGAAGTCGCGCTCGCTCGTCACGCCAAAATAGAACAGGACCTCGCCCGGCTTTGCGGTTGGGTTCGGAAACACGAGGAACCCGTCGCGGGGAGCAACAATTGGTTCGCCGGAGGCGCGATGCGCGATAACCTGTCCGGCTGAAACGGCGTCGCCCGTCCCGAAACGCTCGTCGATCCGGTCACCTTCCGATACACATAGAGTGACGTTGACCATGTGGATGGCGCGCTGTGCCGTCGCGGCCGGCGCGGGGGCATCAACAAGGGCCAGATGTGCGAGCGCTCGCTGGATGGCGGCATAGCCCACCTCGGGGGCGGCCGTGTCGTCGTGCTGGCCGCATTCGATTGTAACGCCATAGCCGCCGACATGGCGCATGTACTCGGTTGTCCCGACGCCGTCGGACAGTGGCCTGTTTGGAATGCCCAGGCGGCTGCGCTCCTCGGAGGCCTGCCGAAAAACTTCGAGCCATCCGTGAATGATAAGGGAGGGCCCGAGGCGCGCTGCGAACGCCGCTTCGGCACGTTCACGTGCGAAGGGTTCAAGATTGCCGCGATTGTCTCCGGGGCCTGCGAAGACGAAGGGCTCGCCTCTGCCCTTGAAGGAATGGATGTCGAGCAAGACATCGTGCTGCCGCAGCAGGCCGCAGAGCTGGTTGCCGACCCGGTCCTCGTAATCTTGAGGCATGACCTTGTCGCTGAGGTCACGGTTCAGGTTCCGGTCGCCCTCGCGGCTGCGCTGGCGCCATGCCTTGAGGTTCGCGACGGGCAAAAGGGTAACGGCCCCGCGGCGGATGACCGTGCGGCCGGCGCGAATATCGGCGATTGTCCGGGCAATGGCCTCAGGGCCGGAGGGCTCGTTGCCGTGTACGGCGCCGACCACGATGAGGTTCGGGCCTGGCTCAAGGCCGAGAAAACGCACCACCTCGACCGGGCCGTCATGCGGAGATGATGTCGGGACCGTCTCTTCGAAGCCGATATCGATCACCATTCCGGGTTCGAGGCGACGCACGAATTCAAGCAGGTGCTCGGGCTTCACGCCGACACACCCGGCAGTGCCGCTGCCATCGGTTCGCGTGGCATGGATGAAGATTGCGCTGCCGCGCCCGGGCTCCGGGACGGCGTCATTGTAGCCGATCGGGATCGCGACCTTGAAGAGAGGCTCCTCCCGTGGGCGCGAGAGGCGTTTATCCATTCGCTCGCCGTCCTCAGCCCATACCAGCCGGTTGTAGTCAGGGCCATCCTCTTCCCAGATCATATCCGGGGCTAGGGGCACGAAGGGAAAGGCAAGGCCGCGTGGGAAGTCCAGCCAGGTGGAGGCGTCGAAGAACCCGTACCGCAGGGGGAACACCCCGATTGGTGTCCGTCTATCGCCCTCGCGCTTCAGCGAGGCGGCCACAAGCCCGCCCGTGCCGACCGTACAGGGCACCTGCCAGTCGCCAATCGAGAGGCGGCCTACATGGGGCACAGCGCCGGCAGCAGGCACCCGGACGTTGATGGTGGGGAGGCGGGTCATGGGATCGGCGTCGGGGCTCGAGGGCGGTACGTCAGGGTGGTGGGAGTTCGGCATGGCGTCGGCATCGGACCGCATGGTCCTCGCCGACATCTTCTAGAACTGGGACGGACGGGGCGCGGCAGATGTCACGGCAGAAGGGACAACGCGGGTGGAAAGAGCAGCCGCTCGGCGGATCGAGAGGGTTCGGGATCTCACCAGAGATCTTTATCGCGGGCGAGCGCCGAAATGGGTCTGGGATCGCGGCAATGAGCCCGCGCGTGTAGGGGTGGCGCGGTTGCGTGAAGATTGCCTCCCAGGGCCCAGTCTCGACGATCCGGCCGAGGTACATCACGGCGACACGGTCGCTCATATGCTCCACGACGCCGAGGTCGTGGCTGATCATGAGATACGAGAGCCCCAGGCGCTCCTTGAGCTCCAGCAGCAGGTTAATGATCTGGGCGCGAATGGAGACGTCGAGCGCGGAGACCGGTTCGTCGAGGACCACGATCTTGGGCTGCAGGATCAGGGCGCGCGCGATGCCGATGCGCTGGCGCTGGCCGCCCGAGAACTCGTGCGGATAGCGTTCTGCCTGGTCTGGCCTGAGGCCGACCTGCCGGAGCATTCCCGTGACGCGGTCGTCGATCTCACCGCGATTAGTCACTCCGTGCAGGCGCAGGGGCGCTGTCAGGGACGCGCGCACGGTCTGGCGCGGGTTGAGCGAGGAATAGGGGTCCTGGAACACCATCTGCGCAATGCGCGCGCGCTCCATGCGGTCCATCCCGGCTCCGACCTTATGGCCGTCCAGCGTGATGTGGCCGCGGGTCGGCGCCTGCAGGCCCAGGATCGTGAGTGCGAGCGTGGACTTGCCGCACCCCGACTCGCCAACGAGCCCAAGACACTCGCCAGGCTTCAGATCAAGATCGACGCCGTCCACCGCCTTGAGCGAGCGCCGCCCGCCGAGGAGCCCGCCGCGCGTGGGGAAATGTACGGCAAGATCCTCGACCTTGAGGATCGGCGGCACGGGAGCCGCTCCCAGATCTGCGGCGCCCTGGATGAATGGGTCAGTCGTCGTGCCGAGGCCAGGCGCGGTGGAGTTACTCATGATGATGGCACCGGACGCCGCCGTTGCGCAGCGGCGTGATGGCCGGGTCGTTCACCCGGCAGATATCTGTCGCTCTCTGGCAGCGAGGGTTGAAGCGACAGCCCTCCGGAAACGCGGTGACGGGCGGCACCACGCCGGAGATCTCCTTAAGCCTGTGCCGGCCCTGCCGGGACCGTGCGCCGAGGAGTGGCAGAGATGCCACGAGCCCGCTCGTGTAGGGGTGGCTCGGGGCGCGGAAAACCTCCTCGGCAACCCGCTCCTCGACGATCCGGCCCGCGTACATGACTCCAACTCGCCGGCACATATTGGCGATGAGGCCAAGGTCGTGGCTGATCATTAGAACGGCTGTGCCCTTTGCGGCGGAGAGGTCGCGGATGAGGTCGAGGATCTCAGCCTGGACGGTGACATCAAGAGCGGTTGTGGGCTCGTCAGCGAGAAGGAGATCTGGATTACAAGCGAGTGCGATCGCGATCATCACGCGCTGGCGCATGCCGCCCGAGAGCTGGTGGGGGTAATCTTTCACGCGTCGCTCAGGCGCCGGCACACGGACGCTCGCGAGCGCCTCCACAGCCCGACGCTCGGCCTCCCGCCACGAAACGCCCTCGTGAAGAACAAACATCTCGGCGATCTGCCTGCCGACGGGCGAGACGGGATTTAGAGCCGTCATAGGTTCCTGGAAGATCATAGCGATGCGCTTACCGCGCATGGCGCGCATCGCCGCTGGCGGGAGATTTTGGATCTCGCGTCCATCAAAGCGGATCGTACCGCCTCCGAATGACAATGGTGGGCGTAGGAGGCCTATCAGACCAAGTGCTGTGATGCTCTTGCCGCAGCCAGACTCACCCACGAGGCCATAGGTTTCGCCGCGTCCGATGCTGAACGATACGTTCTCAACAGCGGCGAAGCGGTTCCCGCCCACCGCGAGGTCAATCCTGAGGTTCTCGACCTCCAGGAGTGGAGCACTGCTCACGCTCGGCGACTCCTTGCTTGTGGGTCCAAGATGTCGCGTAGCCCATCGCCTAGGAGGTTGAGGCCCAGCACCGTGGCAAAGATTGCAAGACCAGGGAAGATCGAGATCCATGGCGCAGTGGTGATCTGGTCTCTCGCGTCGGAGAGCATCGAGCCCCAGCTCGGGAAAGGTGGGCGGATGCCAAGTCCTAGAAACGACAGGGCTGCCTCAGCGAGGATCGCGCTGCCCATGCCAAGAGTGCCAATGACGATAATCGGTCCCAGCATGTTGGGTAGGAGTTGGGTGGCCATGATGCGCAAATCCCCGTAGCCCAAAACCTTCGCGGCCTGAACATACCCCTGGCTTTTGAGGGACAGCGTCGCGGCCCGCGCGAGACGGCAGGTGAAGGACCAATTGGTGAGGCCGAGCGCGATAAGGAGGCTTGTTAATCCGGGACTCAGGATCGCCATGATGGCGAGCGCGAACACAAGTGATGGGATCGCGAGCATTAGATTGGTGAGGCCGTTCACCACGTCGTCCCACCAACCACCCCAATAGCCAGCCGAGAGACCAAGGCATACGCCGATGACCGTATTGATGAGCTGCGAAACGATGCCCACGGTGAGTGAGATGCGCGCGCCGTAGAGAACACGGCTGTAGATGTCGCGTCCTTGCGCATCGGTTCCGAACCAGTAGGCAGAGCCGGGCGGCTCCTCGGCATACATCAGGTCTGCGTCGAGAACGGGATCGGTATGGGCCAGCCACGGCGCCAATAGCCCGGCGATCACCACAGTGGCAAAGAGCGCGCCTCCGATGACGAGATTGGCTCTGAATCTCATCGGGTCCTCAGCTGTACTTGATACGCGGATCGATCAATGCACAGAGCACATCTACGATCGTGTTGGTGAATAGGAAGAATAGCACGATTAGCAGGATAGCACCCTGAACCACAGGTATATCCCGCAAGGTCACGCTGTCGACGAGGAGCGAGCCTAGGCCCGGCCAGGAGAACAGCTTCTCGACGACAACAGCCTGCCCAATCACGCTACCGAACTGCAGCCCGACTGTGGTGAGTACGATTACCAGAGCATTACGGGCGAGGTGCCAGCGCACCACCCGTCCCTCGCTCATCCCTTTTGATCGAGCCGTGCGCACGAAATCCGCATTCATGATTTCAAGCACCGCAGCGCGTGTGGTGCGGGCGAGTAGTGCTAAGGGCGCAACTCCGAGGGCGACGGCGGGCAGGACCAGATAGCGCGGGTCGCCGCCGTAGCCGAAGCTCGGGAGCCAGCCGAGCTTCAGGGCGAAGAGGTACATCAGGATCAGCCCGAGCCAGAATTTCGGCACGGAGAGACCGGACACTGCCGTCACCATCGAGATAGTGTCGACCATACCGCCAGGCTTCAGCGCAGCGATGAAGCCGAGTGGCACGCCGATGATGATGGCAAACGCCATGGCAGCAAAGCAGAGCTGCAGAGTTGGGCCTGTGCGCTCTGCAAGTACCTGGGTGACCGGCTGCCGGGTTCTGAACGAGGTCCCCAAATCCAACTGTGCGAGTTGCAGGACATAGCGGCCGAAACGTACAGCGACGGGATCGTTGAGCCCGAGCTCCTTGGTCATCCGCTCCACCACAGCAGGATCCATGATGCTGCGACCGTCATCGCTGAGGCTCGATGCGAAGGTGCCCGGGATGACGCTGAACAGGACAAAGATCAGGAACGCGACTGCGAGCACGATCGGAATCGTTTGCAGTACGCGCCGCACCAGGAAAGATAGCATTCAGACCTCCAGCCTTTGAGCCTGGCGCTCCAGACTCAAAGGCCTCGCTCCGCCTTCGCCGTTCATTTGACAGGCGATGTTTCGTCGATCCAGACCTTCTCGTAATCCTGATACGCAAGCTCGGTGGAATTTGCCTGAAGCCCGTGAACCCAGGGCTGATAGGCCATGACTGCTTTGTTGTAGTTGAAGAACCAGATTGGCGCTTCATCCTGAATGATGGCGTTGACCTTCTTGAGATTTGCCAATCGCTTGGCCGCGTCGTCGGTAGCGGCAGCGTCATCGAGGAGCTTATCGACTTCGGCGTTCTTGAAGCCCACGTAGTTACAGGCCGAGACTGGCGTCGCAGAGTGATAGCATTTCAACGCCGTCAACGGATCGGGCCCAGACTGCGAGGAGTAGAGGAAGGCCTGAAAGTCGCCCTTGCGCATGTTCTCAGCGAGCACGGTCGCCTCGACAGGCTTGATCTTCGCCTTGATGCCCACACGCTCCAGCATCGGGATCACAGCTTCAGCGATCGGTATGCCCCAGCTCTCATTTGGAGAGGCGGTCCACTCAAATTCGAAGCCGTTCGGGTAGCCCGCCTCGGCGAGAAGCTTCTTGGCCTTCTCTGGGTCGAAGGCATAAGGCTTGAGGCTCTCGTCGTAAGCCGGAGAGGACGTCGGCAACCAGCTCGTCGCACGCACGGCCTTGTTGCGCACAAGGCGGCGGATGATCAGATCGGTATCGATTGCGTGGTTAATGGCCTGACGAACGCGCTTGTCTGTGAACGGCTTGTAACTGAGGTTCATCCCCATGTGCCGGGTGAACACCTCCGCGACCTCGAGCATCCCCTTGGAGAGGTTCGGATCTGCTTGATAGGCGACGTACTGGACAGGCCCGAGGATTGAGGCATCGATCTCCTTATTTCGGAACGCCACGTCGCGCGCGGCAGCCTCACCCATGATCGAGATCACGACCCGGTCGGCGTAGGGCATGCCCGGCTTGTAGAACTTCTCCCAGCGCTCGGCGACGAGGCGCGAGCCTGGCACGTATTCCACGAACTTGAACGGGCCAAGGCCGATCGGCTTGGTCGCGAACGACTCCTTGGCAGCTTCGTCGGCGGGATAGATCGCTGTGACGAAGAACATGAAGGAGAAGGCCGGATCCACCTTCTCAGTTAAGGTCATCTCCAGTGTCGAGTCGTCGATCTTGCGGAGCCCCGAGATTTCCTTGGCTTGGCCCTTCTCGACATCCACGGCGCCCTTGATGACGCGCACGTAGCGAGCGCCGGGATAAGATTTTGACCCGTCCATGATCCGGTTGAAGGTCCAAATCACGTCGTCGGCCGAAAGCTTACGGCCGTGATGAAAGAAGGCATCATCTCGCAGCTTCAGGGTATGGACAAGACCGTCTGGGGACACGGTCGAGGAGGCGACGAGCTCCGGGACAGGCTTGTTGGCGTCTGAGTCCCAATTATAGAGCGTCCGATGAATCGCTCGCGCCCAGATCTCGTCCTGAGCGCGGTTGCTGGTATGGATATCCATGCCAGCGAAGCTCGAGCCGTAGCCCGCCGTGTAGCGGAAAGTACCTCCCCGGCGCGGCGTCTGTGCCTCCGCGATGGTGGCGAACCCAATGGTAGCGACCGAAGCCGCGATGGCAAATGTCTTGAACACGGCGATCCTCCCCGTTTGCAGACCGACCGCTGCTCGGCCGCAGCGCGAGGGGTTCCCGTCCCTCTTCAGGCTGATCCGGGGCTTCCGTGGACGATCTTTCCGCCAAGGATCGTAAGATCGCACCGGGTGTTGTCAAGGATGTCCTCGGGCGCAGCCGTTAGCAGGTTCCGGGAGAACACGGCGATGTCGGCGAGCTGGCCTGGAACGAGGCGACCCTTCACGTCCTCCATCTTTTGCGAGAAGGCGCCGAACTCGGTGAAGGCTTGGAGCGCATCTTCGATTGAGACCCGCTCGCGCGCGTCCATCACCGTACCTTTCCAGGTCTTGCGTGTGACCATCGAATAGAGGTTTGGGAATGGGTTCGGCTCGCACACTGGCGCGTCACTCCCCGTGGCAGGCTTGAAGCCGAGATCCAACCAAGTCTTGAAGGGATAACTGCTCAGAGCACGGTCTGGTCCTAGCACTGAGACATAGGCATCGCCGAAGTCATAGATAAAAACCTGCTGTGGGCAGGGGTAGATTCTCGACTGCTGCATGCGGCGATGCTGACCTGGCGTAGAGAAGCCGCAATGCTCGATCCGGTGACGTCGGTTAGGGTCTGGACGTGCTGAGAGTGCTCTTTCATAGGCGTTGATTAGTTGCTCAATAGCTGCATCACCGATGGCATGACAGGCGAGCTGGTAACCTTTGGTATGGAGCTCCATGACGAGCTCGTCGAGCTCGTCATCCTCCAGCATGCGGACACCCCTCGTCTCGTCGTCGCCCAGATAGGGATGTGACATCCAGGCCGTACGACCACCTGCGGATCCGTCCAAGAACAGCTTGACTGCGCCTATCATCAGCAGGTTGTCGCCTGTGCCCGAGATGAGTCCAGCCTCATGACATTGGGGCACGATGCTCCGCTCAGGGTCACCAAGGAGGGTCAACCACGTTCGCACCGGCAGACGATTTTCCCGTTTCGCGCGATGATAAGCGGCGATCTCGCTGAAGCCGCCGCGCTGGCCAACAGCGGCGTCCATGCAGCTTGTGATACCATATGAGAGAAGATGTCGGCCGCCACGCTCGATGCCATCAACGAGGTCCTCCTCGGACGGCATCGGAATTGCCGCCCAGACTGGAGCACGCGCGTTCTCGGCAAGCAGACCAGTCAACTGGCCATTAGATTGTTCGATGAGGCCCCCTGGAGGTGTCGGAGATGTCTGGTCAATCCCGGCGATTTCTAATGCGCGCGAGTTGCATACGGAGATGTGGCCGCAAGTCCGAACAAGCATAACGGGATTATCTGGTGCCGCTTGATCCAGTTCGGTCCGGTGGGGATGACGACCGACGTCCAATTTTGTTTGGTCGTAGCCGCGCGCAAGGATCCACTCTCCTGGACGAGTCGTGGCCACCCGGGCACGAATTGCGCCTAGCAGAGCATCAAGGGTGGGGACGCTGGCGGGCTTTGCATCAACCCAGCCCATTGTAAGCCCGAGTGAGACGAGATGGAGGTGCGAGTCGTTGAGGCCAGGGGTCGCCAATCGCCCCTTAAGGTCAACAACCTGGGTCGATGGGCCGATAAGCGGCGCAATGTCGGCGTCGCCCCCAACGGCAAGAATTCGATCCTGCCACACCGCCAGCGCCTGAACTACACCCTCCTGGCGCCCGCACCAGATTGGGCCATTCCTGAGGACGAGGCTGGCCTCCACAGGGAGCGAGGAGGACGATTGCTGATACGAAGAAGACATGGGGAGGGCTCTGGTGGGAGGCGATTGAGCCAGCAGACCCCCACCTGACTTGGATTACAACCCTTCGTCCACAGCCTTGATCAGGAGCCGGGGCTCCGAGCAGGTGAAGGCATGCTCCATGAATCTTCAGACAGTGTTTCCTGAAAACGATGGAGCGGCAACGTCGAAACGTTGCTTCACAGCTACCCGCCCCAAAGCTAGTGCGTACGGATCCTATATTCCCTCGAGCGAAGAGCGGGCACCGTGCGGGCCGTGCTGATCATCTGCCCGTATATGGCTGGTGACCCCCGCTCAGCCGCTTCATGTCGCTAGCCGAGTCTGTAGCTCATAACCGAAAGATTGCGGTCCGTTTCGCTCTGCGGGGTCACGTGGCCTGCTAAACCGCTGGATAATGGTCCAACGGCCTTTCGCCATCAGCCGTTGGAGTTCACGGATGAGCCCAGAGCGGCCTAACCGATCGAATGTCATACGCGTCAAGGGTGTGACAATGCGAGCCGCGATGCTCAAACACGCAATCCAACGCAGAGACTTTTGCCTGCCGCAGAAATCAGTACCCCAGCGCACAGCCATCCTTGCGAGCGTCGGAAGCACCAATCAGTACGCCGCGCTCATGATCGATCCAGATTGCTTGCGCGCCACCTAGGGGGGTCTCTAGCCGTTCAACGTGGTGTTGATGATTTTCGAAGTGGCGGATCGTGCTCTCATCGATACCCGCCTCAACCTGCAACGAACGATTGAAGCCAAACACGCGCGGAGCATCAATGGCAGACTGTAGGTCCAGGCCTTCCTTGAACAGCCGCAGCAATAGATGGGCGTGACCAGCTGCCTGGTACTGCCCCCCCATGACGCCGAAAGGCATTATGGCTCGGCCGCCCCTCATGACCATGCCAGGAATGATGGTGTGCATCGGCCGCTTACCGGGGGCTAAGCAGTTCGGATGGGTTGCATCAAGGCTGAAGCTCGTACCGCGGCAATGAAGGAGGACGCCGCTCCGAGGCGATAGAATGGTGGATCCGAACGCGTTGAAAAGCGAGTTGATGAACGACACGGAAAGCCCATCCTGGTCGACGACGGAAAGGCAGATGGTGTCCGTTTCCCACGGAAGAGACCCTAGACGTGTCTCATGGGAGATAGGCAGATTTGCAGCGTTTCGAACAAAGGCCACGGAAGCATCGGAGAGGAACTCCTCGACAGTCACTGGCATAGTGGTCGGGTCAGTGACGACCGCGTCTCGCAACGCATATGCAGCTCGCGAGGCCTCGGCGAAGAGGCGCAAGCGAGTGGGTTCATCTGAGGCACTTGCATACCGCTCCCAACCCTCGAGTGCCTTGAGGATCAGGAGCGCTGTCAACCCCTGGCCGTTGGGTGGGCACTCGAGCACCTCGACGCCTTCGAATGTCGACGAGATCGGCGCCTCATAAATCGATCGCTGCTCCTTGAAGTCATCGAGCGTGTGAACACCTCCGAGTTCGTTGAGAGTACCCACGATGTCGTCAGCAACATCCCCGGAGTAGAAGGCGTCTCGGCCCTTTCGCCCGATGGCACGCAATGTTCTTGCGAGCGCTGGCTGATGGTGAACGTCGCCGACGAGCGGTGCCTTGCCGGACGGGAGGAAAACGGCAGCAGCTGGGGAATGGTACTTAAGCCTCGCCTCGTGGCGCCTCCAATCGAACGCGACACGGGGTGCAACCGCGTATCCCTCCTCGGCCTTGCGAGCAGCCGGCTCCAAAAGCCTGGAAAGATCAAGCTTGCCGAAGTCCTTGTGCAGTTGGCACCAGGCATCGACTGCACCCGGAATGGTCACAGCGAATGGGGAGTTATCCTCAATAGTGGTTAGGCCCTGGCTCGCTGCACTGTCCAAGGTGGCCGCCGCTGGCGCTCGGCCAGAACCATTGATGGTTCTGGGTGACTGCCCCGGGGGAGCGACGATCGCGAAACAGTCGCCACCCACCCCAGTCATGCCGGGCTCGATCACCCCCAGGAGAGCGCAGGCTGCGATAGCTGCATCAACAGCAGTTCCACCACTCCGGAGCACCTCCAAGCCAACCAACGAGGCTTCGGGATGGGAGGTCGCGATCATGGCACGCGTGCCATACACGGCCGATCGGCCCGGCAGTTGGAAGTTCCGAGACATGAGCGCTACCAATCCAAGTCAGAGGATCCAGGGGTGTGCATAACTGCCCCGCGATCAAATAGGAAGTATCGCCGACTCCCGCGCAGGTGGCCGCCGGTTCGCTCATGCGCCACCTCCGTTATACTCAGCACAGTCAGTAACAAACAGCGCTGTTGGGTAGTGCCGGCGCGCACCCTGAAGGTTGAGCCGCGGGGTGGGTGCCAAGGCTCATCTACGGATTGCCGAGGCGAGCCACACAGGCCATCAGGACTTGCGGATACGCATGCCGCTCTACATCATCCAAGCGGAATGTCGGCTCCGTCTCAGGAGTGCAACCGGTATTCGATTGGCGTTACGGATTGAGTCAGGTGCAAGTTAAGCGCCCGTCACGCGCCAGATGGCATTGCCGACGTCGTCAGCGACCAGCAAAGAGCGGTTGGGACCAAGGGCTACGCCAACGGGGCGGCCATAGGCCTCACGCTCATCAGGCGAGAGAAAGCCCCAGAGGATGTCGCGCGGCGGACCCGAGGGCCGGCCGTGCGCGAAGGGGACGAGGATCACCTTGTAGCCGCTGAGCCTACTACGGTTCCAGGAGCCATGTTGTCCAATCACCATCCCTTCAGGGTACCCCGGCAAAAATCCATCTGGCAGCCAGCACAGTCCAAGTGATGCCGTGTGCCCGCCAAGAGCGTAATCAGGAGTGACTGCCTGTGCGACGAGTTCTGGACGCTGGGGTACTCGCTCATCAACTGTTTGACCCCAGTAGCAATAAGGCCAGCCATAGAAGCTTCCGTCCTGAACCGAAGTCAGATAATCGGGCGGCGTTTCGTCACCCAACCCGTCTCTTTCGTTGACCACCGTCCAAAGCACCCCAGTCAACGGCTCCCAGGCAAGTCCAACTGCGTTGCGCAGCCCCGAAGCGAAGATGCGGCTGCGGCCGCTGGCGACATCCAACTCATAAACGCTAGCGCGACCCTCCTCCACATCCATGCCGCGTTCGCCAATGTTGCTGAGCGATCCGACGCCAGCATAGATCTTCGAACCGTCAGGACTTGCCAGCAGGCTCCGCGTCCAGTGGCCTCCGGGCTTGAACTCCACAAGCCTCCGGCCCTGCCCGAGAGCACGCCACGATGTTCGATCAAAGTCGAAGGCGAGCACGCCGTCGGTAGCGCCGACGTAAAACGTATCGCCCACGAGGGCCATGCCGAAGGGCTGCCGGATGTGCTTGAGGAACACCTCCGAGGTCTCTGCCACACCATCTTCATTGGCATCTCGCAAGCGGGTGATCCGATTTGCACTGATGCCCAGGGCTCCGGCACGCTCCATCGTGACCTGTATCGCGTAGTCAAACAGGCCGTTCAAAGTGCTGGGTTCGCTGCAAGCCTCCGCGACCAGAACATCGCCGTTAGGCAGCACCTCCATCCAACGGGGATGGTCGAGCTTCTGGGCAAAGGCGTTGACCGCAAGCCCGGGTGCGACGGCCGGTGTGTGACCATCTCTCCAACCCCGCGCCGTCGGCATTTTCAATGTCGGCGCCGCACCTTGAGATTTTGGCTCTGGGATCGCAGGCGCTAAGCCGAATGCAGGCGAGGGGGCTCCGTCGCGCAGGCGCCGGAGAACGACCATCGCGCCCCCAACGGCAGCGACGGCGTGGGCAAATGGTCTGGAGAAGTTCAAGCCTCACTCCTCATATAACGTGGCCATCCAGTATGCTTGCAGGGCAAACGAGCGTCCAATCACTTGATCATGCTTGCACAACTTGCCGTGAGGTCCATCCCAAATGGCCGCCAGCGGTATGCAGAATCCGGACTTCGTGCAGTGTGCACCTTTTCGCGCGTATAAGCCGCAGAGCTGGGGTGACCAGAAGCCCGGAGCGAAGCGGTTAGCCGTGTGCTTCGCGAGGCACGTGACCGATGCCAAGGAAGGGGATGTGCATTCCAACTACAAGCGTGCGATCCGCCGCTATCTGGTCAAACACCCGCCGCGTTGACTCAGCGGCTTTGGCGTAATCGGAGGCGAGGACAATTGCCTATTCGGTTCTCTCAAATCGAAGAGCGGGCGTGTGCAACATGTTGCCCCTCATCCGAGGCGCATCGGAACTAGGGGTGATGCGGAACATCGTCTGCCCCAACGTATGTTCTGGCAAAGCCGCCGCCCGAACGCCGGGAACACCTTCCGTGTCAGCCCTCCGTGTCAACGCTCACCCGCCGAGCACGATTCGCTAACGCGCAGGAGTTCACTGCAGCCTGTGCGGTCTAGGATCCGGCGCGCGCCTGAAACCAGCCTTATGCTAGAAGTGGACGCCTCTATGACCTGCGTAAGCAGGGGCGTGACAGGGACAGCAGCGTCGCCCTTCAAGCGGCAGCTTGACACCGATGAACGAGGAGGCGCTGAGCGGTGCTGAACCTCTATTGCTTAGGGCCCCGCCTCCGACGACCCGGTCTGAGCGCCTCGGGCCTCTCCGGTTCCACCGATACTCTCAACACCCCACTCGTCTCGTGCCTGTTGTGCCGTGCGGGTCAGGTGGACTGTGTCCCCATCAACCTGCGCTACCATGTCGAGATGCAGATAGTGATGCTCGCCGCCAGCTGCCGGGTCGTTGCGGGTCAGCTTGATGCGAGCTCCCTCCACGGCGTCCACAGCGCCAACATGCTGACCGTCTGAACCAAGAACAGCCATGTGTTCCCGGATTTGAGATGCATGATCGGTCATTGGTCTCTCCTTCCATGGTCGGGGCGGGGTTTCATCTGAGACGCCAGCCCTGGCCAGGGCTGCCGCTGCACGGGAAGCGGACGCCTCGGGTAATCTGTTGCTGCTGGTGCAGTCGGAGCGTCCGGGTGCTTAGGACCGTCCTGCGCGAGCGTACGAGCAGTTGCTGCTGCCGCCGTGGCGAGGGCTGCGCCAGCCACGAAGGTGCGACGTGAGGCGTCGACGTCGGTCATGCGGCAGAGCTCCGGAGACGGCGAGTGGTGCGGGTCCAACCGTCAGCCCGAAAGTGAGTTCCGTCCCTCTCCGCTGACCTCCGGGGCACGCCTGGGGTGCTGCGCGAGGCGCGCCATGCCACCAAGCAAGGCTGCGGGGTAAGGCAGGAGTGCCGCATTGGGGCACCGAAGGCGGACCCACGCTCATCACGTTCCTGCGACCCCTGCCGCAATCCAGCGCGGTCAGTCCTTCTTCATCGCGCTCGCCTTATCGGCTACCTCCTTGCCTAGCTTATCGCCCCTCAAGATGTAATGTGGAGTGTCCTTAGACGCGGCAGTATGTGCGTTAATGAGGGAAGCAGGATCCCACTCCGGCGACGACCAAACTGAACAAGGGGCATGCCGCAGGCGTTCATGCTGACGGCATTTAAGTGCACCTGTCAGGAGAGGTCCCGATGACGAGCAGGAACCACAACAATCGCTCAGAGAAGCAAAAGGGGCACGTGCCCGACCGGAGCGACCAAGCTGTTGCCAAAGGCGAAAAGGATGCTGGTCACCAGGGTGGTCACAAAGGCGACGGTGGCGGGGGCGTTCCGAAAACGCAGGGACAGGGCCAAGCCAACAAGGATGTCGACAATCGTGGGCAGAACCGCGGCCACGGCTAATCGATTTTCCTTGGAGGCGCTCCAAACAAGCTGGGTGAGCTCGCGCCGTATCGATCAGCATAAGGCACTTTATCAGAGTTGCCGACCGAGACCGCGCTCTCCATACCGATGGCAGGCATTTAGGCGGATAGTGCGTCAGCTAGTTCGCGAAGCGTGAGCGTATGAGGGGCGCCCGGGCTGAAACCGGATAGTTCAGGCGCGTGGACCCAGACATAGCGGCCGCAATGGTTCTCGAACGGGATTATATAGCTCCTGGACGTCTGGAAGGCCGTGAACCAGGATCGCGGTCAGGTGGTCGTGAGGCGCTGGGTCAATCGAGGCCTTAGCGTGCACTACCACTCCTCTGGGCTAGGTATGCCGCGTTGGAATCTGTCCGAGGCGCATGCCGTGCTTCCCACTAGTACGCCGCTCGGCCACAGAGTCAGCAAGGATTTGTCCAGCTACGATCCCGGCACTGTTCACCGTCATCCCACGTAGGAGCACCGATCTCCTTGGCTGTGGCTCACCCGGTTCCCAGTTCAATGTTTAGAAAAGTCTGATTGCGCGAAACACATCGCCTCATGAGATCGTTTCGCCCAAGCTTCCGTCAAAACGGCAGAGCCATGGATCTGCGCCAGCGACGAGGATGGCGACGTCGCGGTGGATTATGGAGGGAATACTCAGTGCCGCCACACGAAGGGCGTGAGGTGTAGATGCTCCTCAGTTGCGGACGCAAGAGCCGATCGCGACAGGATCTTGGGCAGGGTGAGCCGACTTGAAGGTACTCTGATTGTCCAGACGCGAGGGCAGGTTGCGCTGCCGGAGCCACCAAGCCTATGCATAGGCATTTCGCACGGCTGGATTTATCCCCAATGATTTCGCCTGCAGATGAAACCGGCCGTAGGGGAGTTCCATTGCCACTTTGAGAGGCACCCAGCTTTGGGAACAATCAGATGGATACTTGTGACCTCAACAGCGTCGTACTCAACGCTATCCGCCAGCAACCTGGATGCGAGGACGTGCTCTCCGTGGGGCTTCAGCGGCTCGCCGAGGGTGGCTGGTCTGTTAGCAGCGTTAGTCCGGGTGAAGCGCCGCTGGATGCTGTGCTCACAGCACTGCAGCATATCGTTCCACAGCTTGCCCAAATGGCATGACAGGTGCACGCTGCTTACGCACGGGCGCTTACAAGTGCTGGGTACTGGGAGGTTGCAATCTATCCCCGCCAGAACTGGGGAAGGAAGAGCACGAGAACTGTAAAGAGCTCGAGGCGACCTAGCAGCATAGCAAAGGCGAGGAGCCATTTGGCTGTGTCGGGCAGGGTCGAGAAGTTGCCTGCAGGTCCGATGATTGGGCCGAGCCCCGGGCCGACATTCGATAAAGTCGACACTGCTGCGCTGGCACTGGTGAGAAAGTCGAGGTCCAGGGCCATCAGCACCAAAGTGAGCCCGCTGCAGCAGAGGAGAAAAAAGGCAAAGAACGCCACCACCGAAGCGACAACCTCGTCCGGCAGCAGCCGCCCGGCGTAGACGCGCTGAAAGACCCCGCGAGGGTAGATGAGATGGCGCAGGTGGCTGCGCAGCATTGTGGCCATTACCTGAAATCGGTAGACCTTAATGCCCCCGGAGGTCGATCCAGTGCATCCGCCCACGAATGCAAGGAGGAAGAACGCACCCACGGCGATGTTGCCCCATAACGTGTAGTCTGCGGTGGCATATCCGGTTGTGGTCACGACGGAGACCACGTTGAACGCCGCGAGCCGCAGGGCAGCTTCAGCGTCGTGGCGCCCCGACAAGACCAGCCAAGCGGCTAATCCCAGAACGACTATAAGGACGAGCGCAAGATAATCCCGCACCTGACTGTCGCGGAGGCTGTCCGTCTCGCTACGGAGAAGCCGAACGTACAGCACAAAGGGAATACCACCAGCCAGCATGAAGACGGTCCCGATCCATTGAGCCGCCGGACTGAAGTTTCCCATCGAGTGGTCGGATGTCGAGAAGCCGGCGGTTGAAACCGTGGTCAGCCCATGCGCAAGGGCATCGAAGGCCGGCATACCCGCGAGCCAGTAGAGGGCACTGCACGCGACTGTGAGGCCCACATAAATGAGCGTAATGGCAGTCGCGATCTCACGCACGCGGGGCATGACCTTCTCAGAGCGATCTGATGACTCGGTGCGGAAGAGCTGCATACCGCCTACGCCGAGAGCAGGGAGGATCGCGATAGCGACTCCAATAATACCGATGCCGCCGAGCCACTGGAGCAGAGCACGCCACAGCAGCAGGCTCATTGGGGCCATGTCTAGGCCTACGATCACAGTTGCTCCCGTGGTCGTCAGGCCCGACATGGCCTCAAAGAATGCGTTGGTGAAGTTATCTTCCAGCTGGGCGTAGTCCGAAATGTAGAGCGGCAGGGCCGCAAAGAGCACGAGTGTGGAGTACGCGAGGGGCGTTAGGATAAAGGCTTGGCGCAGGTTGAGCCCGCCAGAGAGGCGACACCGCGTTGTCAGGAAAAGACCGCTCCCGCAGGCGAAGGTTAGAACGCTCCCTACGAGGAATGACATCCAATTGGGGTCGCCGGTGCCGAGATCGACTACTGTCGGCAGGAGCATGGCGGCAGCCAGAGCCAGAAGCATCTGCGAGATGATGTAAAGAACAGGGCGCAGATGGGGTGGCGACCACGTGCCGAGGGTGAGACGCCCGCCGTTCGCGAATGAGGTCATGGACCGCCCTGGGCAGGACCTGCTAGGAGAGCCTCACCTTTGCGCAGGTCACGGTAAGTGACAATCGCAATGACCCGGTCTCCAGCTCGGACTAGTGTCTCGCCTGTGGGGATGATGACCTCGTCGTCCCGTACGACAGCACCGATCAGCATGCCCGAGGGCAGCCCAACATTGCCGAGGCTGTCGCTGACTAGTCGGGACCCAACTTGGGCTGTCGCTTCGATAACCTCGCCAAAATCCTCCCGCAGTGCGTAAAGGGCCGAAATGGAGCGGTGGCGGACGTGCCGCAGAATGCTTGAGATTGTGATTGCATTCGGCGTGACTACAGTATCGATCCCCATGATTGGCAGTAGGGACTCGTAGGAGGCTTTGTTGACGAGGGTGATGGCACGGCTGCAACCCTCTCGCTTCGCCAGAACCGAGGCGAAGATGTTCGTCTCATCGTCGTTTGTGACGGCTATGATGGTCTCGGCGGCGCGAACATTCGCCTCGATGAGGGTCTCTCTGTCGAGCGCGTCCCCATGAAGCACGACCGCGCCCTCCCCAAGCTCCTGGGAAACGAATTCGGCCCGACCCCTAGAATGCTCGATAATCCGGAGTGCTGTGGCGGGGGAAGACTGAAGGATCCGTTTGGCGAGGTTCAGGCCCACATTGCCGCCCCCGACGATGATCACCCGCCGAGCGACTTCCTCCTCGTGACCGAAGAACCGCATGATCGGGTCTACACGCGTGGCCTCGGCAACGACGTAAACGTCGTCCCCGTGTTCAAGCCGGTCATGACCGCTCGGCACGATAGCCTGCCCGTTCCGGATGAGGGCAAGAACGACCAGATCGGCATCCGGCAGTAGGGTGCGAAGGTCGCTCAGAGGACGTCCTATGAGCGGGCAGGTGCCTGTGTTGCAGTGGATACCGAGGAGTTGGACACGGCCCTCGGCGAGGGGAACCGTGTCGAAGGCCCCGGGAGTGCGCAGGCGCCGCTCGATGCCGTTCGCGACTTCGATCTCGGGCGATATAATCACGTCGATTGGCATCTGGTCGGCGGCGTAGAGGCCGCGTCGGCTCTGTTCCAGGTAGCCGCTGTGGCGCAGGCGGGCGATGCGGCGACGAACGCCGAAGAGGGAGTAGGCGACCTGACAGGCCACCATGTTGACCTCATCTGATTGGGTCACTGCGATCAGCATGTCGGCGTCACGGGCACCGGCTCGCTCCAGCACCTCGGGATGTGAGGCGTAGCCGACCATGCCCCGCACGTCATAGCTCTCGTCGGCACGCCGGGCCTGTTCAGGGGAGGAGTCGATCACCGTGACATCAATGCCTTCGGTAGCGAGGTGGCGCGCAATGGCCGAACCCACCTGCCCCGCTCCACACACGATGACTTTCATGAATGTACGCCCATGGCCCGCTATAACGAACATAGCAGTCTCTGCGGCTGCGGCGAGCCCTCGGGCGATCATCCAGATGTTGGTCTGATAAGGTCAAGTTGATGCGCGCGGTGGCGCATAAGCTCCCACTTTCATCCCCTGCAGCCCACGACGCTGAGTTTGCGCAGTCCTGGCAACGTATCGATCAACGGCTGAGGAAACCTCAAGTCGATGACCCCCACCCCGCATGTGGCCTCGTATTTGCCGGGCTACCTTGCCCTATCGGATCTGCGTTAGGGGCGCTCGGCTGCAAGCTAACCGAGCAGTTGCTCAAGAAGGATCTCTGACCTGGAGCGGGCCGTCAGCCCTGCGGTGCGGTAGGCGCCTCGTCGCCGGCACAGGTCGCAACCGATGCACACAATTACTTCAGCCTAGGAGTTCAGACGATCTATCATGCGCAGCGAAGGCGCGTGAGGGCAGCGTAGTGCATCTCGAGAGCTGTTGGGGCCAAAGTTAGGGCCAGGCTGCAGACCAGGTCCAAAAAGCCTTGATGTCGAGGTACTTAGAAAGGGGTAGTGGTGGAGCTGAGGGGATTCGAACCCCTGACCTCTGCAGTGCGATTGCAGCGCTCTCCCATCTGAGCTACAGCCCCGACCCGTCGCGGACCCGCATGGGGGCAGGTCGGCCGATGGGCGGCCTTGTAGGCTTGCGGGTCGGCCTCTGTCAACGGCGACGATGGGTTTCCGAGGGGGCGGCGGCGCTTTATCGCCGCGCGCGGGTTGTTCCGGGGGCGGCTGAGCGTTAAGTGACGGGCGACCCTTCCTGCCGAGTTTCCGCAGAGTTCCCCCCGATGCGCTCCGTCCTCTGGCTCCTCGACACCGTCATCACGCTCTACGTCTACGTGCTCATCGCCAGCGCGATCCTGAGCTGGCTCGTCGCGTTCAACGTGGTGAACGTGCGCAACCCAATCGTGGCGCAGATCGGGGAGTTCCTGCACCGGATCACCGAGCCCCTGCTCCGCCCGATCCGCCGCATCCTGCCCAATCTCGGCGGCATCGACGTGTCGCCGATCATCCTGATCCTCGGCCTCTTCTTCCTGCGCAACCTGCTCTTCGAGCTCTTCGGCGCCATGGCCTGACCTGGTGAGCGACCGGTCGGTGCCCTGGCAGGCGGCGGCCGGAGGGCTCGACCTGCGCGTGCGCGCCACGCCTCGGGCCGGGCGCGACGCGGTCGAGGGGATCGAGGCGCTCTCGGACGGACGGCCGGTCCTCAAGGTTCGGGTCCGGGCGGCCCCTGAGGACGGGGCCGCGAACGAGGCGGTCCGGCGGGTGCTGGCGAAGGCGCTCGGGCTCCCGGCCTCCGCCGTCACCCTCGCGGCGGGAGCGACCGCCCGGGTGAAGACCTTTCGCATCGCGGGCGACCCGGCCGGTCTCGGCCGCAGGCTCGCCGCTTTCACGGAGACCCCATGACCGCCCACCTCACCGACTGCTTCCTCGTCCGCGCGCCCCGGGCCAACGGTGCTCGCCTTCGCTCGGAACAGCCATGACCGCTCACCTCATCGACGGGAAAGCTTTCGCCGAGAGTTTCCGCGCCAGGATCGGCGAGGCGGTCGCCGGCTTGCGGGGGCAGGGCGTCACGCCGGGGCTCGCGGTGGTGCTCGTGGGCGACAACCCGGCGAGCCAGATCTATGTGCGCAACAAGATGCGTCAGACCGCCGAGGCGGGCATGCGCTCCTTCGACCACACCCTGCCCGCGACCGCGACCGAGGCCGAGGTCTTGGCCCTCGTGGCGAAGCTCAACGCCGACCCGGACGTGGACGGCGTCCTGGTGCAGCTCCCCCTGCCGCCGCAGATCGATGCCCAGCGGGTCATCGAGGCCATCGATCCGGCGAAGGACGTGGACGGCTTCCACCCGGTGAATGCGGGGCGCCTGATGACCGGGGTGCCGGGCTTCGTCTCCTGCACGCCGCTCGGCTGCCTTCTCCTGATCAAGTCCGTCCGGCGGGAGCTTGCGGGGCTCGATGCGGTGGTGATCGGCCGCTCCAACATCGTCGGCAAGCCCATGGGTCAGCTCCTGCTCGCCCAGAGCTGCACGGTGACGATCGCCCATTCCCGGACCCGGGACCTCGCGGATGTGTGCCGCCGGGCCGACATCCTGGTGGCGGCGGTGGGCCGGCCCGAGATGGTGCGGGGCGATTGGGTGAAGCCCGGCGCCATCGTCATCGATGTGGGCATCAACCGGGTGCCCAACCCGGCGGCCGGCGAGGGCAAGACCCGCATCGTCGGCGACGTGGCCTTCGAGGAGGCCCGCGCGGTCGCCTCGGCGATCACCCCCGTCCCCGGCGGCGTCGGCCCCATGACGATCGCCTGCCTCCTGCGCAACACGCTGGAGGCGGCCTGCCTGCGCCGCGGCGTCCCCATGCCGGCCCTCTGAGGATCCCCGACCAGCCGTTGCTTTGCCCCTCCGAGGGTCTCCTCGCCAAAACCCTTCCCTGCCTCGATGAGGATTGCGCCATGAAGACCAATGCGGGCCATTTCTTCGAGGATTTTCGCCTAGGCCAGATCCTGCGCCACGCGACCCCGCGCACGGTGACGGCGGCGGATGCGGCCCTCTCGACCGCGCTCTACGGCTCGCGCTTCGCCGTGCAGTCGTCCGATGCCTTCGCCCGGGCGATCGGCTTTCCCCAGAGCCCCCTCGACGACTGGCTCGTCTTCCACGTGGTCTTCGGCAAGACGGTCCCGGACATCTCCCTCAATGCGGTGGCCAATCTCGGCTACGCCGAGGGGCGCTTCCTGAAGCCGGTCTATCCGGGCACGACCCTCTCGGCCGTGTCGGAGGTGATCGGCCTGAAGGAGAGCTCCAATGGCCAGACGGGTGTCGTCTATGTGCGCTCCACCGGGGCCGACGAGACCGGCGAGGCTTTGCTCACCTATTGCCGCTGGGTGCTCGTGAACAAGCGCGACCCCTCGGCCAGGAACCCCGACGAGCGGGTGCCGGACCTCGCCAAGGCGGTCGATCCCGCCGGTCTCGGGGCGGCCTGCCCGCCCCTCGATCCGGGCCGCTACGATGCCATGCTCGCGGGCAGCCCCCATCGCTGGGGCGATTACCAGCCCGGCGAGCGCATCGACCATGGGGACGGGATGACCGTCGAGGAGGCGGAACACCAGCTCGCGACGCGCCTTTATCAGAACACCGCCAAGGTGCATTTCAACCAGCACGCGGCGGAGTCCGGCCGCTTCAAGCGCCGGCTCGTCTATGGCGGCCATGTGATCTCCCTCGCCCGGGCGCTCTCCTTCAACGGCCTCGCCAACGCCTTCCAGATCGCCGCCATCAATGGCGGGCGCCATGTGGCGCCGCTCTTTGCGGGCGACACGGTCTATGCCTGGAGCGAGGTGCTGGACCGGGCCGAGATCCCGGGCCGGAGCGATGTGGGCGCCCTGCGGCTCAGGCTCGTCGCCACCAAGAACCAGCCCTGCGCGGGTTTTCCGGACAAGACGGGCGAGGGTTACGACCCGGCCGTCATTCTCGATCTCGATTACTGGGCCCTGATGGTGCGGTAAGCCCCTCTCCTTCGGCGCGGCAGGGCGGAATGCGGTGCGGCTTTGCCGCTGGTTCGTTGGCCTGGATCCCGGATCGGCGTTCCGCTTCGCTGCACTTGTCCGGGAAAGAGGTGAGAGGTTTCCCCACCCTGAACGCCCTTTCCCGGACAAGGGAGCGAGGCACAGCCTCGCGCACGCCGATCCGGGATCCAGTGCAAGAAGCTGCCGCGCAGCGGCACTGCAGCCTTCTCCTGCTTGGGAGCGAGAGATCACGTCCCCCGCAGATGCTCCACCAGCTGCCTTGCCGAAGAGGGCAGGGTGGCGATGTCGCGGATGCAGATGGTGAGGTCGCGGGCGGCCCAGGGATCCTTCAGATCGACGATGGCGATGGCCGTGGTGCGGGCGGCCCGGTTGGCGGTGGTCTCGGGCACGATGCCGAGGCCAACCCCGGCCTCCACGAGACGGCAGACCGCGTCGAAGCTCCGGAGCTGCACCCGCAGGCGGATCGGGCGGCCGATCCGGGACGCCTTGTCGGCGAGAAAGCGCTGGAGGGCGCTGGCCCGGTCGAGGCCGACGAAATCGTGCTCGAGCACCTCCGCGAAGGCGACGGCTCCGGCCTGTGCCAGGGGATGCGCCTGGGGCACCACGAGCACGAACCGGTCGGAGCGGAACGGATAGGTGGTGAGGCGCCCCGTATCCACCGTGCCGGCCACGATGCCGATATCGCCCACCCCTTCCGCGATCAGCCCCACGATCTCGTCCGACAGCCGCTCCTCCAGGTCGATGCTCACCTGCGGATGGGTGGCCAGGAAGGTGCCGAGGGCCTCGGGCAGGAACTCCGTGAGCGCGTTGGTGTTGGAGAGAATCCGGATCTGGCCCGCAAGGCCGCCCGCGAAGGCGCCGAGATCCTCCTTCATGCGCTCGGCCTGGGCGAGGATCGCCCGGGCATGCTGCAGCAGGGTTCGCCCGGCGGGGGTCGGCACCACCCCCTGGCGGCCGCGCACGAGGAGGGGGGCCCCGAGCGCCTTCTCCATGGCGCGGATGCGGGTGCTGGCGGCCGCGAGGGCCAGATGGGCGCGCTCCGCCCCGTGGGTGATGCTCCCCGCATCCACCACGTGCCGGAAGAGGTTGAGATCGACCAGGTCGAAGGCCATGGATTCTCCCTGTGCCTTCGCGATTTACGAAGGCTAGGTGCAGAAAAGACAGATTGTGTCAGGACATGGCTTGCGGCAAGCTTCGTGACTGGCGAAGTGTCGCTCCGCAGGGACCGATTGCGGAGCCGCCGGCCTTCCGCTAGTGACCGAACGCCCGCGGCCAAGGTGGCCGCGATCAGGGTGCATCCGCAGAACGACCGAGGGACAACGACCCATGGCTAACACCAAAGCGCCGGCGCCGCGGCCGCTCTCGCCGCACCTGCAGATCTACCGGTGGACCTGGACCATGACCATGTCCATCTTCCACCGGGTCACGGGCGGCGCCCTCTATGTGGGCATCTCGCTCCTCGCGATCTGGCTCGTGGCGCTCGCCTCCGGCCCCCAGGCCTTCGACGCGGTGCAGGGCTTCTTCGGCTCCCCCTTCGGGCTCCTCATCCTCATCGGCTACACCTGGACGCTGATGCACCACATGCTGGGCGGCGTGCGCCACCTCGTCTGGGATTTCGGGCACGGCATGGAGCCCGGCCAGCGCTTCGCCATGGCCCGCTTCACCCTCATCGGCTCCATCACCCTCACCCTGCTGATCTGGGTGGGCGCCTATTTCCTGCGCTGATAGGCCAAGTCGCACGGTCGGCGGCGCGGTCCAGCGCCCGACGCCGGCGAGGTCCCCCGATCCGCTCAAGAGCGAGTGACAACATCATGGTCGACAACCGCTACGACACCTCCCGCACCATGCGCACCCCGCTCGCGCGGGCCAAGGGCCTCGGGGCCGCCGGCCATGGGGCCGATCATTGGTGGCTCCACCGCATGACCGCGGTGTCCAACGTCCCCCTCGTGATCGCCTTCGTGATCATCGTGGCGAGCCTTGCCGGCAGCAGCTACGAGCAGGCGGTCGCCATCGTGTCGCATCCCCTCGTGGCGATCGTCCTGATCCTCGCGATCATCTCGGTCACCAACCATATGAGACTGGGGATCCAGATCCCGATCGAGGACTACGTCCACGACAAGGGCTGGAAGCTCGCGGCGCTCATCGCCAACAATTTCTATGCCGTGCTCATCGCGGTCGCCTGCCTCTGGGCGATCCTGAAGATCAGCTTCGGCCGCGTCATCTGAAGGAGCTTTCCATGGCCACCACGGACCAGAACGGCGCCGCCATCAACGGCAGGGCCTACACGATCGTCGATCACACCTTCGATGTGGTGGTGGTGGGCGCCGGCGGCGCGGGCCTTCGCGCCACCGTCGGCTGCTCGCAGGCGGGCCTGCGCACCGCCTGCATCACCAAGGTGTTCCCGACCCGCTCCCACACGGTGGCGGCGCAGGGCGGCATCTCGGCGGCTCTCGGCAATATGGGCCAGGACGATTGGCGCTGGCACATGTACGACACCGTGAAGGGGTCCGACTGGCTCGGCGACCAGGACGCCATCGAGTATCTGTGCCGCAACGCGCCGGCCGCGGTCTACGAGCTCGAGCACTGGGGCGTGCCGTTCTCCCGCACGGACGAGGGCAAGATCTACCAGCGTCCCTTCGGCGGCATGACCACCGATTACGGCAAGGGCACGGCGCAGCGCACCTGCGCGGCCGCCGACCGCACGGGCCACGCGATCCTGCACACCCTCTACGGGCAGGCGGTGAAGAACCAGACCAACTTCTTCATCGAGTACTTCGCCCTCGACCTCATGATGAACGACGAGGGCCGCTGCATCGGCGTCGTGGCGCTCAACATGACCACGGGCGAGATCCACCGCTTCCGCGCCCACACGACGATCCTAGCGACGGGCGGCTACGGCCGGGCGTATTTCTCCGCCACCTCCGCCCATACCTGCACGGGCGACGGCAACGCCATGGTGCTGCGCGCCGGCCTGCCGCTCCAGGACATGGAGTTCGTGCAGTTCCACCCGACCGGCATCTACGGCGCGGGCTGCCTCATCACCGAGGGCGCGCGCGGCGAGGGCGGCTACCTCACCAATTCCGCGGGCGAGCGCTTCATGGAGCGCTATGCGCCGTCGGCCAAGGACCTCGCCTCCCGCGACGTGGTCTCCCGCGCCATGACCATGGAGATCCGGGCCGGACGCGGCGTCGGCAAGGGCAACGACCACATCTATCTGCATCTCGACCATCTCGACCCCAAGATCCTCCACGAGCGCCTGCCGGGTATCTCCGAGAGCGCCAAGATCTTCGCGGGCGTCGATGTGACCAAGGAGCCGATCCCGGTCCTGCCGACCGTCCACTACAACATGGGCGGCATCCCCACGAACTATCACGGCGAGGTGCTCACCCTGAAGGACGGCAACCCGGACACGGTGGTGCCGGGCCTCATGGCGCTGGGCGAGGCGGCCTGCGTGTCCGTGCATGGGGCGAACCGCCTCGGCTCCAACTCGCTCATCGACCTCGTGGTGTTCGGCCGGGCCGCGGGCCTGCGCTGCGCCGAGATCCTGGAGCCGAACGCGCCGCATCGGGATCTGCCGAAGGGCGCCGACGAGCTCGCGCTCTCGCGCCTCGACCGCTTCCGCCATGCGAGCGGCGGCACGCCCACCGCGGAGCTGCGCCTCCAGATGCAGAAGACCATGCAGAACAACTGCGCGGTGTTCCGCACCGGCGAGGTGCTCCAGGAGGGCAAGACCCTCATCCACAATGTGTGGCGCGGCGAGGCCGATATCGGCGTCACCGACCGCTCGCTCATCTGGAACACGGACCTCATCGAGACGCTCGAATTCGACAACCTGATCACCCAGGCGGTCGTCACCATGGAGAGCGCCGCGAACCGCCAGGAATCCCGCGGCGCCCATGCCCGCGAGGACTTCCCGGACCGCAACGACAAGGATTGGATGAAGCACACCCTCTCCTGGCTCGACGAGACCAAGCACCAGGTCACGATCGATTACCGGCCCGTGCACACCTACACCATGTCGAACGAGGTCCAGTACATCGAGCCGAAGGCTCGCGTGTATTGATCCCATCACGGCCGGCCTTCGCGCCGGCCGTACCCGATACGCCCCGCGCCCGTGAAGAATGCTGCGGGGATGCCCTCAGGCGGGCATCACAGTGAGAGAACAAGGCGACAGGAATGGCCCAGTTCACCCTCCCGAAAAACTCGAAATACACCGAAGGCAAGACCTGGCCGAAGCCCGCCGGGTCGAACCTGCAGGAGCTCCGGATCTACCGCTGGAACCCGGATGACGGGAACAACCCGCGGATCGACACCTATTACGTGGACCGGGACGATTGCGGCCCGATGGTGCTCGACGCGCTCATCTGGATCAAGAACAAGGTCGATGCGACCCTCGTGTTCCGTCGCTCCTGCCGCGAGGGCATCTGCGGGTCCTGCGCCATGAACATCATGGGGCAGAACACCCTCGCCTGCACCCTTGGCATCGAGGATTGCAAGACGGACAGCATCAAGATCTATCCGCTGCCGCACATGCCGGTGTTGAAGGATCTGGTGCCGGACCTCACGAGCTTCTTTGCCCAGCACGCGGCCATCGAGCCCTGGCTCCAGACCCAGACCGCCGAGCCCGAGACCGAGTGGCGCCAGACGCCCGAGGAGCGCCAGAAGCTCGACGGCCTGTATGAGTGCATCCTGTGCGCCTGCTGCACCACCTCCTGCCCGAGCTATTGGTGGAACGGCGACCGGTTCCTGGGCCCGGCCGCGCTGCTCCAGGCCTATCGCTGGCTCATCGACAGCCGCGACGAATCCACCGGCGACCGCCTCGACACGCTCCATGATCCGTTCCGGCTCTATCGCTGCCACACGATCATGAACTGCGCGAACACCTGCCCGAAGGGCCTGAACCCGGCCAAGGCCATCGCCGAGATCAAGAAGATGATGATCGCGCGCCAGGTGTGATCCTGCGGCGCCCGCGCAACACCGCATCCGAAAAGGCGCCTCCGGGCGCCTTTTTCACAGGCCAGCCTCTCCCCGGGTCGCCGGCCTGCCACAATCATCCGTCCGGTGAAGCTCTGGACAGCCGCGCTGGCTCATGCCATCGCGCCCTCATGCCACTCGCGAGACCGCCGATGATCCGCCGTTCCGCCGCCCTCGTCGCCACGCTTTCCGCCGCCCTGGCGCTCTCCGCCTGCTCCTCGTCGAGGCTCGGAGGCAATTTCGGCGGCCCCGTGCGCCAGGCCCAGGCCGCGCCCGCCCCGGCCCCCGTGCTCGAGCCTGAGCCGGTCGAGGCCGTGCCGTCGGGCGGCGTCACCGCGGCGCCCCTCCCGCCGGTCGACGGCACCGTCACGGCGCCCGGTCCCGTGGTGGCGCCGGGCACCACCGACATCGCCGCCCTCCCGCCCGCGGCGGCGCCGGCTCCCCAGCCTACCCCGGCCCTCACCGGCCGCTCCTCCCTCGTCGGCGGCTGGACCGCCCGGGACGCGGCCGGCGGGTCCTGCCGGGTCCAGCTGTCCAGCGCCCCGTCCCTCGATCTCTATCGCGCCTCCACCTCCGGCTGCGGCAACCAGGATCTCGCCAAGGTGAATGCCTGGGATTACCGGGACGGGGAGCTCTACCTCTACCAGTCCGGCGGCACCGTCGCGGCGCGCCTGCGCACGGGCGGCGGCGCGCTGTCGGGCGTCATCGCGAAATCCGGCGCGCCGCTGACGCTCGCGCGCTGAAGCGAGGCGGAGCGCCCATTGCGGTCCCCCGCTTCCGTGCTTTAAGTCCGCCGGGTGACCTCCGCTCCCTCCGGCCCCATCGCCGCCCGCTACGACGCCCTCGTCGCCTCGGGCTCCATCGAGCGCGATCCCGCGCAGGTGGCGCTCCTGCGCCGACTCGACGCGCTCGCCGCTGCGCTCGGGGAGCACCGGCTCGCCCGGAAATCGAGCCCGCTCGGCTGGCTGTTCGGCAGGCGCCAGCCGCCGCAAGCCCCTCAGGGGCTCTATGTCTGGGGCTCGGTCGGGCGCGGCAAGACCATGCTCATGGACCTGTTCTTCGAGGCGCTGCCCGTGCGGCGCAAGCGCAGGGTTCATTTCCACGCCTTCATGGCCGATGCCCACGAGCGCATTCATCTCTGGCGTCAGGCGCTGAAGGAGGGCCGCGTCAAGGGCGACGATCCGATCGCGCCCGTGGCGGCCTCGCTCGCGGAGGAAGCCTGGGTCCTGTGTTTCGACGAATTCGCGGTGACGGACATCGCCGATGCGATGATCCTCGGACGCCTGTTCACGGCCCTGTTCGCCCACGGGGTCGTGGTGGTCGCGACCTCGAACGTGGAGCCCGAGCGCCTCTATGAAGGCGGCCTCAACCGTACCCTCTTTCTGCCCTTCATCCGCCTCCTGCAGGAGCGCATGGGGGTGGTGCGCCTCGACGCGCGCACGGATTTTCGCCTGGAGAAGCTCGCTGGAAGCCCCGTCTACCACGTGCCGGCGGACGATGCCGCCCGCGCCGCCCTCGACCTTGCCTTCAAGAGCCTCACAGGCCGCGCCCGGGGCGAACCAGTGACTCTCACCGTGAAGGGCCATCCCGTGGAGGTACCGCAGGCCGCAGGGGGCGTTGCGCGCTTCACTTTCGCGGATCTGTGCGCCAAGCCGCTCGGGGCGGCGGACTACCTCGCCGTGGCGCAGCGCTTCCACACGGTGATCCTCGAGGGGATCCCGCGCATGCGCTTCGAGCAGCGCAACGAGGCGAAGCGCTTCATCACCCTCGTCGACGCCCTCTATGACGGACGGGTGAAGCTGCTGGCCTCTGCCGAGACTGAGGCGCCTGACCTCTATCACGCGGAGACCGGCCGCGAGGCCTTCGAGTTCGACCGCACGGTCTCGCGTCTCATCGAGATGCGCTCGGAGGAATATCTGTCTCTCCCCCACGGTCGCGCCGAGCCCTCGGGCGACAGCACGGGGCTCGTCGAGACATGAAGAACCCGGCCGCTCTCTCCCGCGCGGCCGATGCTCCGGCGGATGCCCGGCTCCTGGCCATCGCGGCCGACCACCTGCAGCGCTTCGGGCCAAAGCGGGTGACGGTGGTCGCGGTCGCGGAAGCCGCCGGCATGACTCATGCCAATGTCTATCGCTACTTCCCCTCCAAGGCCGCGCTGATCGACGCGGTGGCGGCCCGATGGCTCAAGAGCCTGGAGGCGGCGGTGGCCGAGGTCGCCGACGCGCCAGATCCGGCCGACGACAAGCTGGAACGGCTGCTGCAGGCCCTTGCCCGGGGGCACCGGGACCTGCTCGTCGACGATCGGCACCTCTTCGATGTCTATTGCACCGCCACCGAGACGTCTCGGGCCCCGGTCCGCAAGCACAGGGCGCGGCTGCGGCAGTTGCTCGAACGGGTAGTGGACGAAGGGATCGCGACGGCCAAGTTCGACCCGCGCGACCGGGACCGGGCGCTCGCCTTCATCAGCGACGCTGTCTATCGCTTCATCAATCCCCTGACGGTGCGGCTGGATGCGGAGGTGCCGGCTGACATCCTGGACCAGCGGCTGTCGACCATGATCCGTGTGGTTCTGCGGGCTCTGGCCAATGGCAGCGTCTAAGACTTGTTACAAAATCGAGAATTTGTAACAAGGGCTATTCGGCTGCCGAGCGGGCGCTAAGTGTCTAGGATCGTTGCGCTTCCGGAAACACGCTTGAGAAATTTAGCCACCGAAAGCTGCCAAGTCCTTGTTCCTTAACCTTTTCCAGCCTTGAAGCGTCGCCATGTCTGTGTCTTAAGACCCGGCATCTGCGCGACCTCCCGCGCCGCTTTCCCGAAGGATACCCCATGGCCCGTAAGAAGATCGCGCTCATCGGCGCCGGCCAGATCGGCGGCACGCTCGCCCATCTCGCCGGCTTGAAGGAACTTGGCGACATCGTCCTGTTCGACATCGCCGAGGGTATTCCGCAGGGCAAGGGCCTCGACATCGCCGAATCCGCGCCGGTCGACGGGTTCGATGCCCGCTACACGGGCGCCAACGACTACGCGCAGATCGAGGGCGCGGACGTGGTCATCGTCACGGCCGGCGTGCCGCGCAAGCCCGGCATGAGCCGCGACGACCTTCTGGGCATCAACCTGAAGGTGATGGAAGCGGTCGGCAACGGCATCAAGCAATACGCCCCCGACGCCTTCGTGATCTGCATCACGAACCCCCTCGACGCCATGGTCTGGGCGCTTCAGAAGTTTTCGGGCCTGAAGCCTGAGAAGATCGTCGGCATGGCCGGCGTCCTCGATTCCGCGCGCTTCCGCCACTTCATCGCCGAGAAGGTCGGCGTGTCGGTCGCCGACGTGCAGGCCTACACGCTCGGCGGTCACGGCGACGACATGGTGCCGCTCGTGCGCTATTCCTCGGTCGGCGGCATCCCGCTCCCGGATCTGGTGAAGATGGGCTGGCTTTCGCAAGGGGAACTCGACGCCATGGTCGAGCGCACCCGCAAGGGCGGCGGCGAGATCGTCGCGCTTCTCAAGACCGGCTCCGCCTATTACGCCCCGGCCGCTTCCGCCATCGCCATGGCCGAGAGCTACCTCAAGGACAAGAAGCGCATGCTGCCCTGCGCGGCCATGCTCTCCGGCCAGTACGGCATCGACGGCCTCTTCATCGGCGTGCCGGTGGTGATCGGCGCCAACGGCGTCGAGCGGATCGTCGAGGTGGAGTTCTCCGCCGAGGAGAAGGACATGTTCGCGAAGTCCGTCGCCTCCGTGCAGGGCCTCGTGGACGCCTGCAAGCAGATCAACCCGGCGATCGCTTAGACCGCCATGCGCCGCACCCTCCTCATCGGGCTGGCCGGTCTCGGGGCGCTCTGCGCTCCGGCCCTCGCCGCGCCCGAGCGGCGGGTGCTCGCCATGGATTTCGCCAAGGCGGATCTGCAGGTCCTGGCCAACCAGGTCGCGAGCACCGCCCGGCGCTGCTGGCTTGCCCGCGGGCCCGCCTTCGAGACCTTCCGGGTGGAGCGGATCGAGCCGGGGCGCCAGCCCGCCTCCTATCAGGTGGTCTTCAGCGACCGGACGGCGACGCGGATGCAGCCGGGCCGGCACCTTCGCCTGATCGTCGCCCACGACAAGGCCTCCACCGTCATCGTCGCGGAGCAGGAGGGCGTCGACATCCGCGACGCCATCGGCCGCGATGCCGAAACGCTCATCAAGGGCCGCGTGGTCACCTGCTGACCCTCAGGCAAAGGATACCCGCATGAACATCCACGAATACCAAGGCAAGGCGGTCCTGAAGGAGTTCGGCCTGCCCGTCTCCGCTGGCCGGGCGATCTTCTCGGCCGACGAGGCCGAGGCGGCGGCCAAAGAGCTCGGTGGTCCGCTCTGGGTGGTGAAGTCCCAGATCCATGCGGGCGGCCGCGGCAAGGGCAAGTTCAAAGAGGCCGATGCCGGCGAGAAGGGCGGCGTGCGCCTCGCGAAGTCCGTCGAGGAGGTGAAGCAGTTCGCGCAGCAGATGCTGGGCAAGACGCTCGTCACCATCCAGACCGGCGAGGCCGGCAAGCAGGTGAACCGCCTTTACATCGAGGACGGATCCGACATCGAGAAGGAGTTCTACCTCTCGATGCTCGTCGATCGCGAAACCGGCAAGGTCGCCTTCGTGGTCTCGACCGAGGGCGGCATGGATATCGAGCAGGTCGCCCACGACACGCCTGAGAAGATCCTCACCTTCTCCGTGGACCCTGCCACCGGCGTGATGCCCCATCACGGCCGCACGGTGGCGAAAGCCCTCGGCCTTACCGGCCCGCTCGCCAAGGAAGCCGAGGACGTGGTCACGAAGCTCTACAAGGCCTTCATCGCGAAGGACATGGAGATGCTCGAGATCAATCCGCTCATCGTCACCAAGGACGGGCACCTCAAGTGCCTCGACGCCAAGATCTCGTTCGACTCCAACTCCCTGTACCGCCAGCCGGACGTGGTCGAGCTGCGCGACCTCACGGAAGAGGACCAGAAGGAGATCGAGGCCTCGAAATACGACCTCGCCTATATCGCGCTGGACGGCACCATCGGCTGCATGGTGAACGGCGCGGGCCTCGCCATGGCGACCCTCGACATCATCAAGCTCTACGGCGAGGAGCCCGCGAACTTTTTGGACGTCGGCGGCGGCGCGTCCGAAGAGAAGGTCACCGCGGCCTTCAAGATCATCACGGCCGATCCGCAGGTAAAGGGCATTCTCGTCAACATCTTCGGCGGCATCATGAAGTGCGACGTGATCGCCCGCGGCGTGATCGCCGCGGTGAAGACCGTCGGCCTCCAGGTGCCCCTCGTGGTGCGCCTCGAGGGCACGAATGTCGAAGAGGGCAAGAAGATCATCCGCGAATCCGGTCTCAACGTGATCCCGGCCGATGACCTCGACGACGCGGCGCAGAAGATCGTGAACGCGGTGCGGGGCGGAAAGTAAATATGGCTGTAGAGGCCATGATCCCAGTCTTCGGATGGTCGGCTCTCTTGGGCCTGCCAGCGCTTGGCTACCGCGTTCATGGCAGAGATGGGTTCTTGATTGGCGCTGGATCCGCAGCGCTAATCATACTTGCTCCTGAGCTCATCAACATCGAATGGAACGAACCCGCCCATGGATGGGGATTTGTTTCCGGGACCGGATACATTTTTCTAGTGTCGCTCATCGCTTTGGTGTTTGCGCCCATCTCATTATTGATGGGTCTCAAAGACACAGGTGAGCTCGGACAGCTACAGGTACTTGGTCGTGTCGCTGCGTTCATTCTCAGCATTGTAACGGCGTGCGTTGTACAGGCTGTCGCGGCCCGGTGGGTAAGTGCCAGATCCTTTAGCTGCTTGGTCGCATTCCAAATCGCAGCGCTTGGCGGGTTCTGGAGTTCGATGTCTCAATTCGCCCGGCTTACTGTAACAGACGGCGAAGGTTACGATGGCCTCTTTGAGGCTATCGCCTACGATGGATCCATATTTGTCTGCACGGTCTTCGCCTTCTGCCTCATCGCCGTCTCAAAGAAACAACGTGTGAAACTCTCAGTCTAATCCTGCTACGGGAAGAGAAATGTCCATCCTCATCACCAAAGACACGAAGGTCATCTGCCAGGGCTTCACCGGCAAGAACGGCACCTTCCATTCCGAGCAGGCCATCGCCTACGGCACCAAGATGGTCGGCGGCACTTCGCCCGGTAAGGGCGGCTCGACGCATCTCAACCTGCCCGTGTTCGACACGGTCATGGAGGCGCGCGAGAAGACCGGCGCCGATGCGTCGGTGGTCTACGTGCCACCGCCGGGCGCCGCTGATGCGATCTGCGAGGCGATCCAGGCGGAGATCCCGCTCATCGTGTGCATCACGGAAGGCATCCCGGTGCTCGACATGGTGCGCGTGAAGCGCGCGCTCGCGGGTTCGAAGTCGCGTCTCATCGGGCCCAACTGCCCCGGCATCGTCACGGCGGGCGAGTCGAAGATCGGCATCATGCCGGCGAACATCTTCAAGCCCGGCTCGGTCGGCATCGTGTCGCGCTCCGGCACCCTCACCTACGAGGCGGTGTTCCAGACCACGAACGAGGGCCTCGGCCAGACGACGGCTGTGGGCATCGGCGGCGATCCGGTGAAGGGCACCGAGTTCATCGAGATGCTCGACATGTTCCTTTCCGACCCGAAGACCGAGTCGATCGTGATGATCGGTGAGATCGGCGGCTCGGCCGAGGAAGAGGCCGCCGAGTTCATCGCCCGCGAGGCCAAGAAGGGTCGCAAGAAGCCCATGGTCGGCTTCATCGCCGGCCGCACGGCGCCTCCGGGCCGCCGCATGGGCCATGCGGGCGCGATCATCTCGGGTGGCAAGGGCGGCGCCGAGGACAAGATCGCGGCCATGGAGGCGGCGGGCATCCGCGTCTCGCCATCCCCGGCGCGCCTTGGAAAAACCCTCGTTGAGGTGCTCAAGGGCCGATAAGCCCTCCTGCGGTTCCGGCCCCCGCCGGGACCGCGTTGATCCCAACCCATTCGGACATCGCCATGGCCCGCCAAGACGCCAACGAAGCCTTCCTGCAGACCGCGTTCCTCTACGGGGCGAATGCGGGCTACATCGAGGATCTATATGCCCGCTACCAGGAGGATCCGTCCTCCGTGGATGCCCAGTGGCAGGCCTTCTTCGGGGCGCTCCAGGACGACAAGCAGGCGGTCGCCAAAAGCGCCCGCGGCGCCTCCTGGAAGAAGCCGAACTGGCCGATCCACGCCAATGGCGAACTCGTCTCGGCCCTCGACGGCAACTGGGCCCAGGTCGAGAAGGCGGTCGGCGACAAGATCCAGGCGAAGGCCAAGGACAAGGGCAGCGCGCTCTCGCAGGTCGATATCCAGCAGGCGACCCGCGATAGCGTGCGCGCCCTCATGCTCATCCGCGCCTATCGGGTGCGCGGGCATCTGCACGCCAAGCTCGACCCGCTCGGCATCAACCCGCGTCCGAGCGACGAGGAACTGCACCCCTCCCATTACGGCTTCTCGGAAGCCGATTACGACCGCAAGATCTTCCTCGACAACGTGCTCGGCCTCGAGTTCGGCACGATCCGCGAGATCGTCGCGATCCTCGACCGCACCTATTGCCAGACCCTCGGCGTCGAGTTCATGCACATCTCCGATCCGGTCGAGAAGGCCTGGATCCAGGAGCGCATCGAGGGGCCGGACAAGGAGATCACCTTCACCCGCGAGGGCAAGCGCGCCATCCTCAACAAGCTGGTGGAAGCCGAAGGGTTCGAGAAGTTCCTCGATGTGCGCTACACGGGCACCAAGCGTTTCGGCCTCGATGGCGGCGAGAGCCTCATCCCGGCCCTGGAGCAGATCATCAAGCGCGGCGGCAATCTCGGCACGAAGGAAATCGTGCTCGGCATGGCCCATCGCGGCCGCCTCAACGTGCTCACGCAGGTGATGGGCAAGCCCCACCGGGCGCTGTTCCACGAGTTCAAGGGCGGCTCCTTCGCCCCCGACGACGTGGAGGGCTCGGGCGACGTGAAGTACCATCTCGGCGCCTCCTCCGACCGCACCTTCGACGGCAACAACGTCCACCTCTCGCTCACCGCGAACCCATCGCATCTCGAGATCGTCGATCCCGTAGTGCTCGGCAAGGTGCGCGCCAAGCAGGATCAGCAGGGCTGCACGCCGGACAACCGCGTCGCCGTGATGCCGCTCCTCATCCACGGCGACGCGGCTTTCGCGGGCCAGGGCGTGGTGGCGGAGTGCTTCGGCCTGTCGGGCCTGCGCGGCCACCGCACCGGCGGCTGGATCTCCTTCATCATCAACAACCAGATCGGCTTCACCACCGATCCGCGCTTCTCGCGCTCCTCGCCCTATCCGTCCGACGTCGCCAAGATGGTCGAGGCGCCGATCTTCCACGTGAACGGGGACGATCCGGAGGCCGTGGTCTTCGCCGCAAAGGTCGCGACCGAGTACCGGCAGAAGTTCCAGAAGCCCGTCGTCATCGACATGTTCTGCTACCGGCGCTTTGGCCACAACGAGGGCGACGAGCCGGCCTTCACGCAGCCGCTCATGTATCGGAAGATCCGGCAGCATCAGTCGATCCTGGAGATCTACTCCAACAAGCTCATGGCCGAGGGCGTGATCACCCAAGGCGAGATCGACGAGATGAAGACCGCCTGGCGGGCCAAGCTCGACGGGGAATTCGAGAGCGCCCAGGCCTACAAGCCCAACAAGGCGGATTGGCTCGACGGTCGCTGGGCCGGCCTCAAGGCCGTGCGCGAGGACGTGGACGATCCGCGCCGCGGCCAGACCGGCGTCGCGGTCGAGACCCTGCGCGAGATCGCGGGTGCGCTCACCCAGGTGCCGGACGGCTTCCAGGTTCACAAGACGATCCAGCGCTTCCTCGACAACCGCAAGAAGATGATGGAGACCGGCGAGGGCATCGACTGGGCCATGGGCGAGGCTCTCGCCTTCGGCTCGCTCCTCCTCGAGGGGCACCGGGTCCGCCTCTCCGGCCAGGACGTCGAGCGCGGCACCTTCTCGCAGCGCCACTCGGTTCTCATCGATCAGCAGAACGAGGAGCGCCACACGGCGCTCAACCACATCCGCGAGGGCCAGGGCCGCTACGAGGTGATCAACTCCATGCTCTCGGAGGAGGCGGTGCTCGGCTTCGAGTACGGCTACACCCTCTCCGAGCCCAACGCCCTCACCCTGTGGGAGGCCCAGTTCGGTGACTTCGCCAACGGCGCCCAGGTGGTGTTCGACCAGTTCGTGTCGTCGGGCGAGCGCAAGTGGCTGCGCATGTCGGGCCTCGTCTGCCTGTTGCCGCACGGCTACGAGGGGCAGGGTCCCGAGCACTCCTCGGCGCGCCTGGAGCGCTTCCTGCAGATGTGCGCGGAGGACAACATGCAGGTGGCCTATTGCTCGACCCCGTCGAACTACTTCCACATCCTACGCCGGCAGCTGAAGCGCGACTTCCGCAAGCCGCTGATCCTGATGACGCCGAAAAGCCTCCTGCGCCACAAGCGCTGCACCTCGCGGCTTGAGGACATTGCGGAGGGCACCTTCTTCCACCGGGTGCTCGCCGACGACGCGCAGCGTCCGGGCGAGGGCATCAAGCTCGTGAAGGACGACAAGATCCGGCGCGTGGTGCTGTGCACCGGCAAGGTCTATTACGACCTCTACGAGGAGCGCGAGAAGCGCGGCATCGACGACGTCTATCTCCTGCGCGTCGAGCAGCTCTATCCGTTCCCGGTGAAGTCGCTCGCCACGGAGTTGGCGCGCTTCAAGAAGGCCGACGTGGTGTGGTGCCAGGAGGAGCCGAAGAACATGGGCTCCTGGAGCTTCGTCGAGCCCTATCTCGAATGGGTGCTGAAGACCGCCGGCTCCAAGGTGGAGCGGCCCCGCTATGTGGGCCGCGCGGCCTCCGCCGCCACCGCCACGGGCCTCATGTCGAAGCACACGGCGCAGCTCCAGGCCTTCCTCGACGAGGCTTTCGCGGCCTGAGGCCGATCACCAACCGAACAAGGCGGGTCCGGAATGCCCCGGGCCCGCGGGGCAGACGAAGACGAAGAGAAGGCCAGAACCATGGCGACCGAAATCCGCGTACCCACCCTCGGCGAATCCGTCTCGGAAGCCACCATCGGCCGCTGGTTCAAGAAACCCGGCGATCCCGTGAAGGCCGACGAGCCCATCCTGGAGCTCGAGACCGACAAGGTGACCCTCGAGGTGAACGCGCCCGCCGCCGGCGTCCTCGGCGAGATCATCGCCAAGGACGGCGAGACGGTGGCGCCCGGCGCGGTGCTCGGCTCCATCGAGGCGGGCGGTGCTGCCGCAGCGCCCAAGGCCGAAGCGCCGAAGCCTGCCGCGGCCCCCGCGCCTGCGGCCGCCGCCCCCACCCAGACCTCGGGTGCCGCCTACGGCAACAACAGCGAGGCCCGTCCGGCGGGCCACACGGGAGCCACCAAGGAGAATGGCCCCGCGGTCTCGCGGCTTGCCGCCGAGAGCGGCATCAACCCCGGACAGGTGCCGGGTTCGGGCAAGGACGGCCGCGTGACGAAGGGCGACATGCTCGCCGCCATCGCGACCGGCGGCGCCTCCACCCCGGCCCCGGCCGCGCCTGTCCAGATGCGCGCCCCCTCCGCGCCGGACGACGCCTCCCGCGAGGAGCGCGTGAAGATGACGAAGCTGCGCCAGACCATCGCGCGGCGCCTCAAGGATGCGCAGAACACGGCGGCGATGCTCACCACGTTCAACGACGTGGACATGGGCGCCGTGATGCAGATGCGCGCGCAGTACAAGGACGTGTTCGAGAAGAAGCACGGGGTGAAGCTCGGCTTCATGGGCTTCTTCACCAAGGCGGTGATCCAGGCCCTGAAGGAGATCCCGGCCGTGAACGCCGAGATCGACGGCGGCGACCTCGTCTACAAGAACTACTACCATGTCGGCATCGCGGTCGGCACCGAGAAGGGCCTCGTGGTCCCCGTTGTGCGCGACGCGGACCGGATGTCCATCGCCCAGATCGAGAAGCAGATCGCCGATTACGGCAAGCGCGCCCGCGACGGCAAGCTCGGCATCGAGGAGATGCAGGGCGGCACCTTCACGATCACCAATGGCGGCATCTACGGCTCGCTCATGTCGACGCCGATCCTCAACGCTCCCCAGAGCGGCATCCTCGGCATGCACCGCATCGAGGAGCGGCCGGTGGTGAAGAACGGCCAGATCGTCGCCCGGCCCATGATGTATCTCGCGCTGTCCTACGATCACCGCATCGTCGACGGCAAGGAAGCCGTCACGTTCCTGGTGCGCGTGAAGGAAGCCCTGGAGGATCCGGCGCGGCTCGTGCTGGATCTTTAAGAAACAAGCCCTGGCCGGGTTCGCCCCCGGCCATCCAAATCCTGCCACGCCGCCGCGGCGTGCATCCCCGGGCTCCGTCCCGGGGATGATGCATCAGGGATGAAGTGAATGTCCTACGATCTCGTCGTCATCGGAACCGGCCCCGGCGGCTATGTGTGCGCGATCCGCGCCGCGCAGCTCGGGCTCAAGACCGCCGTGGTGGAAAAGCGCACGAGCCATGGGGGCACCTGCCTCAACGTGGGCTGCATTCCCTCGAAGGCGCTGCTGCATGCCTCGGAGGAGTTCGAAAGCGCGCGCACCCACTTCAAGGATCTCGGCATCGAGGTCGATCCCAAGCTCGATCTCAAGAAGATGCATGCCTTCAAGCAGGAGGGCATCGAGGGCAACACCAAGGGCGTCGAGTTCCTGCTCAAGAAGAACAAGATCGATTCCTTCACCGGCCATGGCCGCCTCGTGGCGCCAGGCCGCATCGAGGTGAAGGGCGAAGACGGCAGCGCCCAGACCATCGAGACGAAGAACGTGGTCATCGCCACGGGCTCGGATGTGACGCGCCTTCCCGGCATCACCATCGACGAGAAGGTGGTGGTCTCCTCCACCGGCGCGCTCGATCTCGAGAGCGTGCCGAAGCGGATGGTGGTGATCGGCGCCGGCGTGATCGGCCTCGAGCTCGGCTCCGTGTGGCGGCGCCTCGGCTCCGAGGTGATCGTGGTGGAATATCTCGACCGCATTCTGCCCGGCATGGATTTGGAAGTCGCCAAGCAGTTCCAGCGGATCCTCGGCAAGCAGGGCATGCAGTTCCGCCTCGGCGCCAAGGTCACGAAGGTGGAGACCAAGGGTCAGGGCGCGACCCTCACCGTCGAGCCCGCCGCCGGCGGCAATGCGGACACCATCGAGGCCGACGTGGTGCTCGTCGCCGTCGGTCGCGTGCCGTTCACCGAGGGTCTCGGCCTCGACGAGATCGGCGTCCAGCGCGACAACCGCGGCCGCATCCTCACCGACAATCATTTCGCGACGAACGTGCCGGGCGTCTATGCCATCGGCGACGTGATCGCCGGCCCCATGCTCGCCCACAAGGCGGAGGACGAGGGCGTGGCGGTTGCCGAGATCCTCGCCGGCAAGCCGGGCCATGTGAACTACGACGTGATCCCGAGCGTCGTTTACACCTATCCGGAGGTCGCTCAGGTCGGAAAGACGGAGGAAGAGCTCAAGGAGCAGGGCATCGCCTACAACGTGGGCAAGTTCCCCTTCACGGCGAATGGCCGCGCCAAGGTGAACCACACCACGGACGGTTTCGTGAAGATCCTCGCCGATGCAACCACCGACCGGGTGCTCGGCGTTCACATCGTCGGCGCCGATGCGGGCAACCTCATCCACGAGGCGGCCATCGCCATGGAGTTCGGTGCCTCCTCGGAGGACATCGCCCGCACCTGCCACGCGCATCCGACCCTGACGGAGGCCGTGAAGGAAGCGGCTCTCGCCGTCGAGAAGCGCGCGATCCACATGTGAGGCGATGGCCGTGGCGAAGCTGCACTTCCTCTACTCGGTGATGAATGCAGGCAAGACCACGCATCTCCTGCAGGTTCGCTACAACTACATCGAGAACGGGGGCAACGTGCTCCTGTTCACGAGCCCCGTCGACGATCGCTACGGCATCGGCAAGGTGCGCTCGCGCATTGGGCTCGAAGCCGATGCGCGGGTGTTGAGGAAAGCCGACTCGATCGGTGCCATCGTGGCGGCGGAGCACGCCAAGCGCCCCGTCACGGCCGTGCTCATCGACGAGGTGCAGTTCATGACCGCGGACCAGGTCCGCGAGCTTGCCGCGATCGTGGACGATCTCAACGTGCCCGTGATGGCCTATGGGCTCAAGAACAACGTGTACGGCACGCTGTTCAGCGACGCGATCATCGCCATGATGGCGCTCGCCGACGATTTTCAGGAGATCAAGCAGCTCTGCCATTGCGGCCGCAAGGCCACGATGATCCTGAAGTTCGATCCGAACGGCGAAGCCGTGCGCTCGGGCGAGGTGGTCGAGATCGGCGGCGAGAACCGCTACGTTTCTGTTTGCCGCCGGCACTGGATGAAGGGCGATATCGGCCCGGCCGCCCGGGCGATCCTTTCCAAGAGCATGGCGGCGGAATAGAGCGCGTGGTCCCATGCATGGCACAGCCTGCAGCAACGAGACCTCTAATTGCGCTGCCGCTGCGGCAGAACATTGACAAGTTGTGAAATTAGTCCTTGTCGTTACTGTGTGACCTGATTAGCATCCCTATCGCAACAAAGTTGCGCATCAATCGGCAGGTCAGTCTTGCTCCAGGAAAGGGGACCGCTATGCATAAGCCATACATTCTCGACGAACAGGAACTGAGCGCCGCCAGCGGCGGTCGCATCCCGATTATCTGGCCCGTTCTCGAATATCTGGGGATCGGCGGCAGCATGGGGCCCGTGACCTGCCCAGTCGGCCGCACGCCCGTGCAGGCACCGCGAGCCCCGCAGGCGCCCTTCCCTCCAAGTCATCCGAAGCGTCCGCCCCGCCTTGGTCCGAGCGGTCGCTCCAACTGAGAGCCGAGTGAGGTGCGGGCCTCAGTCTGCACCTCAACCACGCCGCGCTCGCGGATGGGCAGCGTCGAAGGCGTCCATCAAGCGGGCCGAATCCACTTTCGTGTAGAGCTGCGTCGTCGAGAGCGAGGCGTGGCCTAGAAGCTCCTGGATGCCCCGCAGGTCGCCGCCCCGGGCCAGAAGATGCGTCGCGAAGGAATGGCGCAGCGCATGGGGCGTCGCGCTGTCGGGCAGGCCGAGCACGCCTCTGAGTTCCTCCACCGCCAACTGGATGATCCGCGGCGAGAGGGGGCCGCCCCTGGCGCCCACGAAAAGCGGTCCCTCCGGCGCCAGCGGGTAGGGGCACAGGTGGAGATACTCCTCCACCGCCCGCTGGATCGGCGGGATCACCGGCACGGATCGCGTCTTGCCGCCCTTGCCGAGCACCGTCACCGCATCCATCCCGTTCACCGGCGCGTCCCGGCGCTGGAGCCCCAGCGCCTCCGAGATACGCAGGCCTGCCCCATAGAGGAGCGACAGCACCGCCGCGTCGCGGGCGAGGATCCACGGCTTTCGCGCCTCGCCGGCGCGGGTCTCCACATCGGTCACGGCCACGGCGGCCTGCGCGGAAAGGGGACGCGGCAGGTTCTTCTCCACCTTCGGGGTTCGAATCGCGGCGAAGGCCGAGGCGGTTCCATGGCCCTCCCGCTCCAGGTGCCGGGCGAAGGACCGCAGGGCCGCGAGCTGACGCATGAGGCTGCGCCCCTGCACCTTGCCGAGGCGCCGGGCCGCCAGGAAGGAGCGGATATCGAGGGGCTTGAGCCCAAGAATCGTCCGGACGCTCGGAGCCTCGCCGAGATGTCCCGTCAGGAAGACGAGGAATTGGCGCAGATCCCGGGCATAGGCCTCCACGGTCTTCGGAGAGAGCCGCCGCTCCTTGGAGAGCGAGGTGAGCCAAGCCATCGTCTCCGCCTGCGTGTCGGGCGCGCCGGGCAGAACGAGGGCGGGATTGGGATCTCGGCTTGACATGGTTTGCGCCTGTGCGAGGGCAGGGACACTACGTTTCTTTGGTTAATTCGGTCCGAACGGCCATATTGATCTTATCTGTTCCTGTGTCAGTCCCATGGCCGTTGCCGACATCCTCGTCCCCCTCGCTCTCGACACGACCTATTCCTACGCGGTGCCGGAGGGGCTGACGCTCGCCGAGGGCGATGTGGTTCAGGTGCCCTTCGGGCCGCGGGAGACCTATGGAGTGGTCTGGGCGGTGCGCGAAGGCGAGGGCGCGAACTTCAAGAAGGTGACGGACCGGGTCGATGCGCCGGCGCTGGCCGGGCCGTTCCGCAAGTTCCTCGATTGGATCGCCTGGTACACCCTCGCCCCCAAGGGCTCGGCGCTCGCCATGGGCCTCAAGATCGCGGACCCGGACCGGGGCGAGGTGCCCCGCTTCGGGGTGCGCCGCGCCGGTCCGCCGCCAAAGCGCATGACGCCGGCCCGGGAACGGGTCCTCGCCGCCGTGGGCGAGAGCGTCGTCCACCTCAAGCGCGAGCTGGCCGATGCGGCCAACGTGAGCGCGACGGTGATCGATGGCCTGATCGACGAGGGCACTCTCGAAACCGTGGCGCTCCTCCCCGAGCCCGTGGCCGACATCCCGGATCCGGCCTTCGGCACCGGAGGCCTCAGCGACGGCCAGGCGGAGGCGGCCGCCGCCCTCATCGAGAAGATGCGCAGCCGCCAGCCCTCCGTGACCCTCCTTGAGGGCGTCACGGGGGCCGGCAAGACGGAGGTTTATTTCGAGGCGGTGGGCGAGGCCCTGGCCCAGGGGCGGCAATCCTTGATCCTCATGCCGGAGATCGCTCTCACGGCCCAGTTCCTCGACCGGTTCGCGGCCCGATTCGGGGTGCGCCCGGCGACCTGGCACTCGGGCGTGTCGGGCCGGCGGCGGGAGCGGCTCTATGCGGGCATCGCGGCCGGCGAGGTGCCGGTGGTGGCGGGCGCCCGTTCGGCGCTGTTCATGCCCTACAAGAATCTCGGCCTCATCGTGGTCGATGAGGAGCACGAGGCCGCCTACAAGCAGGAGGACGGGGTCCATTACCATGCCCGAGACATGGCCGTGGTCCGGGGCCGCATGGAGGGCGCGACGGTGGTGCTCGCCTCCGCGACGCCGTCCATCGAGACCCGGGTCAACGTGGAGCGGGGTCGCTACGGGCACTTACGCCTGCCGGAGCGCTTCGGAGGCCGCCAGCTCCCCCAGATCCGCGCCATCGACCTCAAGCGCGAGCAGGTCCCCAAAGGCCGCTGGCTCTCGCCCACTCTCACCTTCGCCATCGAGGATACGGTGGGCCGGGGCGAGCAGGCGCTGCTCTTCCTCAACCGCCGGGGCTATGCGCCCCTCACCCTCTGCCGGGCCTGCGCCCATCGCTACGAATGCCCGAACTGCTCCGCCTGGCTCGTGGAGCACCGATTCCGACGGTCGCTGGTGTGCCACCATTGCGGCCATGTGGAGCGCACGCCCCCGGCCTGCCGGGAATGCGGCACCATCGATTCCCTCGTTCCGTGCGGTCCCGGGGTCGAGCGGATCGCCGAGGAGGCGGCGGCGCTGTTTCCGGACAAGCGCCTCATCGTGCTCTCGAGCGACTTTCCGGGCGGCACCGAGCGCCTGCGGGCGGAGCTCGCTGCCATCGCGGCCGGTGAGGTCGATATCGTGATCGGCACCCAGCTCGTGGCGAAGGGGCACAATTTCCCGCTTCTGACCCTGGTGGGGGTGCTCGATGCGGATATCGGCCTCACCTCGGGCGACCCCCGGGCCGCCGAGCGCACCTTCCAGATGCTGCAGCAGGTGACGGGACGCGCCGGGCGCGGGGAGAAGCCAGGGCGGGCGCTCGTCCAGACCTGGCAGCCGGACCACCCCGTGATCTCCGCCCTCGTCTCCGGGGATGCGGAGCGCTTCTATCGGGAGGAGACCCGCGTCCGGGAGATGGCGGGCCTGCCTCCCTTCGGCCGGCTCGCCGCCCTCATCGTCTCCGCCGCCGAGCGGGAGGCCGCCGAGACCCACGCCCGCGGCATGGCCCAGGTGGCGGATCCCCCGCCGGGTGTCATGGTGCTCGGCCCCGCCGAGGCGCCCCTCGCCCTCATCCGCGGCCGCTACCGCTACCGCCTGCTCGTCAAGACCGAGCGGGAGGTGGACCTCCAGGCCTATCTTCGGGACTGGCTCGCGCGCTGCCCCAAGATCAGGGGCAACACCAAGGTGTCCATCGACGTGGATCCGCAGAGCTTTTTGTAGGTGTTCATCGGCGTGGATCCGCAGAGCTTCTTGTAGGCATCGGAGCCGCTGGCCGGGCTCGCGGCCCCCAAACCGCCCAACCCCTTTGTCGCGCATGGCTTGGCTCGCCTTGCGCGCCCCGAAAACCCATGCTAGTGCACCCCCGCTTTCGGAGCGGGTGCCGTCGTTGCCTGCCGGGGCATCATTCCACCGACTGACGGGGTCCCGCCGCCGCCCTCTTCGGCGCTGCCAGGTCCGGGCCCGCGTGAGACCTGAGAGAGACGTTCGTGGCTCAAAGCGGTTCGCATGAAGGACCTCTCCTGTCGGGCGTGGCGGCGCGTTACGCCTCCGCCCTGTTCGAGGTGGCTCAGGAAACGGGGGCGGTCGACAGCGTCTCCGCAGATCTCGAGCAGTTCGACCGGATGATTCAAGGCAGCGCCGACTTGGCGCGGCTCATCCGCAACCCCATCTTCACGGCAGAGGAGCAGGAGCGGGCCATCGGCGCGATCCTGTCCAAGGCGGGCATTGCCGGGGTCACCGGCAACTTCATCCGCCTCGTGGCCGCCAAGCGGCGGCTCTTTGCCCTGCCCGACATGATCCGCGCCTTCCGGCGCCTCGTGTCCGATGCCCGCGGCATCGTGCAGGCGCAGGTCGTGATGGCCGAGCGTCCCTCGGACGCGGTGCTGAACGACATCAAGGCGGCGCTCCGCGAGGTCGCGAAGGCCGAGGTCAATGTCGATGTCCGGATCGATCCGGCGCTCATCGGCGGGCTCATCGTCAAGATGGGCTCCCGCATGGTGGACGCCTCGGTCCGCACCAAGCTGAATTCCATCCGCCTGGCGATGAAGGAGGCCCGGTAACGGGCCCCTGCCGACATCGTCTGAACCGTCTTCCAAGAACCCTTTCGAAAGAGGTCCAACATGGACATTCGCGCCGCTGAGATCTCCGCGATCCTCAAAGAGCAGATCAAGAACTTCGGCACCGAGGCCGAGGTCACCGAGGTCGGCCAGGTTCTGTCCGTCGGCGACGGCATTGCGCGCTGCTACGGCCTGGACAACGTGCAGGCCGGCGAGATGGTGCAGTTCGAGTCCGGCGTGCAGGGCATGGCCCTGAACCTGGAGACCGACAACGTGGGCGTCGTGATCTTCGGTTCCGACCGCGAGATCGCCGAGGGCCAGACCGTGAAGCGCACGGGCGCCATCGTGGACGTGCCGGTGGGTCGCGGCCTTCTCGGCCGCGTGGTGGACGCGCTCGGCAACCCGATCGACGGCAAGGGCCCGATCGTGTCGACCGAGCGCCGCCGCGTGGACGTGAAGGCTCCGGGCATCATCCCGCGCAAGTCCGTGCACGAGCCGATGGCCACGGGCCTCAAGTCCATTGACGCCCTCATCCCGGTGGGCCGCGGCCAGCGCGAGCTCATCATCGGCGACCGCCAGACCGGCAAGACCGCCATCGCCCTCGACACGATCCTCAACCAGAAGCCCGCCCATCAGGGCACCGACGAGAAGGCCAAGCTCTACTGCGTCTACGTCGCGGTGGGCCAGAAGCGCTCGACGGTCGCCCAGTTCGTGAAGGTGCTGGAGGAGAACGGCGCTCTCGAATACTCCATCGTCGTGGCGGCCACGGCTTCCGATCCGGCCCCGATGCAGTTCCTGGCGCCCTTCTCGGGCTGCGCCATGGGCGAGTACTTCCGCGACAACGGCATGCACGCCGTGATCATCTACGACGACCTCTCCAAGCAGGCCGTCGCCTACCGCCAGATGTCGCTCCTGCTCCGCCGCCCGCCGGGCCGCGAGGCGTATCCGGGCGACGTGTTCTACCTGCACTCGCGGCTCCTCGAGCGCGCCGCGAAGCTCAACGACGACAACGGCGCCGGTTCGCTCACCGCGCTCCCGGTCATCGAGACGCAGGCGAACGACGTGTCGGCCTACATCCCGACCAACGTCATCTCCATCACGGACGGCCAGATCTTCCTTGAGACGGATCTGTTCTACCAGGGCGTCCGCCCGGCCGTGAACGTCGGCCTCTCCGTGTCGCGCGTCGGCTCGGCCGCGCAGACGAAGGCGATGAAGAAGGTCGCGGGCAAGATCAAGGGCGAGCTCGCCCAGTACCGCGAGATGGCGGCCTTCGCCCAGTTCGGCTCGGATCTCGATGCCACCACGCAGCGCCTCCTCAACCGGGGCTCGCGCCTCACCGAGCTCCTGAAGCAGCCGCAATTCTCGCCGCTGAAGATGGAAGAGCAGGTGGCGGTGATCTATGCGGGCGTGAACGGCTACCTCGATGCGCTGCCGCTGAACCGGGTGCGCGCCTTCGAGGACGGCCTCCTGTCGCTCCTGCGCGGCAAGCACGCCGACATCCTCGAGAGCATCCGCTCCACGAAGGACCTGCCGGGCGAAACGGAAGCGAAGCTGAAGGACGTCGTCGTGTCCTTCTCCAAGTCGTTCTCGTAATTCCGGTCCAGAGACAAGGTAGGGGCGCTCGATGCCGAGCCTGAAGGACCTGCGCAACCGCATCGCCTCCGTGAAGGCGACGCAGAAGATCACCAAGGCCATGCAGATGGTGGCCGCCGCGAAGCTGCGCCGTGCGCAGACCGCGGCGGAGGCCGCTCGGCCCTATGCGGAGCGCATGGAGCAGGTGCTCGGCAACCTGGCCTCGGGCCTCGTGGTCGGGCCCGAGACGCCCCGGCTCCTTGCCGGAACGGGTTCGGACCAGGTGCACCTCCTCGTGGTGTGCACCGCCGAGCGCGGCCTGTGCGGCGCCTTCAACTCCTCCATCGCGCGCCTCGCCCGCGATCATGCCAACCGCCTCATGGCGGAGGGCAAGACGGTGAAGATCATCTGCGTCGGCAAGAAGGGCTACGACATCCTGCGTCGCCAGTTCAGCCAGCAGATCATCGACTTCGTCGATCTGCGCGCGGTCCGCAGCCTCGGCTTCAACAACGCCGACGACATCGCCAGGAACGTGCTCGCCCGCTTCGAGGCCGGCGAGTTCGACGTGGCGACGCTCTTCTATTCCCGCTTCCGCTCGGTGATCGCGCAGATCCCGACCGCGCAGCAGATCGTGCCGGCGCAGCTCGGCACGACGGCTGGCGGCTCGGATGCGGTCTACGACTACGAGCCCGACGAGGGCGAGATCCTGGCCACGCTGCTTCCCCGCAACGTGACTGTGCAGATCTTCCGGGCGCTTCTGGAAAACGCGGCCTCCGAGCAGGGCGCGCGCATGAGCGCCATGGACAACGCCACCCGCAACGCGGGCGAGATGATCAAGAAGCAGACGATGACCTACAACCGGTCGCGTCAGGCCATGATCACCAAGGAACTCATCGAAATCATCTCGGGCGCCGAGGCGCTCTGACCGTCTAGAAAGGGATCATCCCATGGCCAACACCGCCTTCGTCGCCAGCAAGCCCACTGGCCGCATCACCCAGGTTATCGGCGCCGTCGTCGACGTGCAGTTCGACGGTCACCTGCCGGAGATCCTGAACGCCCTCGAGACCTCCAACAACGGCGCGCGCCTCGTGCTCGAAGTCGCGCAGCAGCTCGGCGAGAACACCGTCCGCTGCATCGCCATGGACACCTCGGAAGGCCTCACCCGCGGTCAGCCCGTGACCGATACCGGCGCGCCCATCGCGGTGCCGGTCGGCGCCGGCACCCTCGGCCGCATCATGAACGTCATCGGCGAGCCAGTGGACGAGGCGGGCCCGGTTCCGGCCGAAGCCACCCGCGCCATCCACCAGCCGGCGCCTTCTTATGCCGAGCAGTCCACCGAGGCGCAGATCCTCGTGACGGGCATCAAGGTGGTGGACCTCCTCGCCCCATACGCCCGCGGCGGCAAGATCGGCCTCTTCGGTGGCGCCGGCGTCGGCAAGACCGTGCTCATCATGGAGCTCATCAACAACGTCGCGAAGGCGCACGGCGGCTACTCCGTGTTCGCTGGCGTCGGCGAGCGCACCCGTGAGGGCAACGACCTCTACCACGAGATGATCGAGTCCGGCGTGAACAAGCACGGCGGCGGCGAGGGCTCCAAGTGCGCTCTCGTCTACGGTCAGATGAACGAGCCCCCGGGTGCCCGCGCCCGCGTCGCGCTCACCGGCCTCACGGTCGCCGAGCATTTCCGCGACCAGGGCCAAGACGTGCTCTTCTTCGTGGACAACATCTTCCGCTTCACGCAGGCGGGCTCCGAGGTGTCGGCGCTTCTCGGCCGCATCCCCTCGGCGGTGGGCTATCAGCCGACCCTCGCCACCGACATGGGCAACCTGCAGGAGCGCATCACCACCACGAACAAGGGCTCGATCACCTCGGTGCAGGCCATCTACGTGCCCGCCGACGACCTGACCGACCCGGCCCCGGCCACCTCCTTCGCCCACCTCGACGCCACCACCGTGCTGTCGCGCTCCATCGCCGAGAAGGGCATCTACCCGGCCGTGGACCCGCTCGACTCCACCTCGCGCATGCTCTCCGCCGCCATCGTGGGCGAGGAGCATTACGCGGTCGCCCGTCAGGTCCAGCAAATCCTCCAGCGCTACAAGGCGCTCCAGGACATCATCGCGATCCTGGGCATGGACGAGCTCTCGGAAGAGGACAAGCTGTCGGTGGCCCGCGCCCGCAAGATCGAGCGCTTCCTCTCGCAGCCCTTCTTCGTCGCCGAGGTGTTCACCGGCTCGCCCGGCAAGCTCGTCGCCCTCGAGGACACCATCAAGGGCTTCAAGGGCCTCGTCGAAGGCAAGTACGATCACCTCCCCGAGGCGGCCTTCTACATGGTCGGCACCATCGAAGAGGCAATCGAGAAGGCCCAGCGTCTCGCGGCCGAGGCGGCCTAAGGCACGTCGGTGACAATCTCCCCTTCCCGCAGGCGGGAAGGGGCTTTCCGGAACGGATAGAATGGCCAACCTCACCTTCGAACTCGTCTCGCCCGAGCGCGTGCTCTTCTCCGGCAGCGTGGATGCCGTCGTGCTCCCGGCCTCCGAGGGCGACATGACGGTGCTGCCGGGCCATGCGCCCATGATGACGGCGCTCAAGACCGGGTTCCTCGTGATCACCGACCGGCCGGGCAGCGGCCGGCGGGTGCTGGTCCGCGGCGGCTTCGCCGACGTCAACCAGCGTGGCCTCACGGTGCTCGCCGAGCGCGCGATGCCGGAGGAGGAGATCACCCAGGAGATCCTGGATCGCGAGATCCTCCAGGCCGAGATGGCCTACGACTCCACCAACGATCCGGGCGCCAAGCACGCCGCGGAGGGCGCCATCGCCCAGCTCCGCGAGGCCAAGGCGGCCCTCAACTTCTGAACCGTCAAGGTCGGCTCCAGCCGGCCTTTTCGTTTGCGGCGGCGCAACCCTTCCCGCCGTTCCGCCGTTGGGGCCAGCGGAGGCCCCCATGCAACAACAGCACGACCGTTCCTTCCCGACCGTCGCCGGCATCCTGCTCGGCCTCGGCACCGGCGGCTTCTTCGACGGCATCGTGCTGCACCAGCTCCTGCAATGGCACCACCTCGTCACCTCGGCGGGCTACCCGCCGGATTCGGTCGAGAACCTCAAGGTGAACACCTTCTGGGACGGCGTCTTCCATGGGGGCACCTACCTCTTCACCCTGGCGGGCCTTCTGCTCCTCTGGCGCGCCGCGCGCCGGCCCCACGGCCCCTGGCCCAGAAAGCTTCTGCCGGGCACGCTGTTGATGGGATTCGGGTCGTTCAACCTGGTCGAGGGCCTGATCAACCACCAGATCCTCGGCCTGCATCATGTGAACGAAACCGCGCCGCGGGAGCATTGGATCTACTGGGATCTCGGCTTCCTGGCCTGGGGCGCCGCCATGCTGGCCGGAGGCTTCGCCCTGTGGCGCGCCGGCCGGCGCGAGGAAGGCCGCGCCCTATAACGGGTCCATGACCGACCCGCTCATTCTGACGCTCGCCCTCGACGCGGCATCATTCGCGGTCTTCGACCGGCAGCGCCGCCGCTACTTTCCGCCCGAACGCAACCTCATCCCCGCTCATGTGACGCTCTTCCACGCCCTGCCCGGGGAGGCGGTGGAGGCCATTCTCCGGGACGTGCAGGATGTGAGCCGGCGTGAGGCTCCTTTCCCCCTCGCCGTCACCGGCCTGCGGTCCCTTGGGCGGGGCGTCGCCTACACGCTCCAGGCGCCGGCCCTCGCGACCCTGCGTGCCTCTCTCGTCGCGCGCTGGTCGGATTGGCTCACGCCCCAGGACCGGCAGAAGCACCAGCCGCACGTGACGGTGCAGAACAAGGTCGACCCCGTCGCGGCCAGGGACACGCTCGCGGCCCTGCAGGCAAGCTTCGAGCCCTTCACCGCCACCGGCGAGGGGCTGCATCTATGGTGGTATCGCGGCGGCCCGTGGGAGCTGGTCGACACGGTGCGTTTCACGCGCACGCCTCCCCCTGCCGGAGCGGTCGGCGGGTGATCGCCGGGCGAGGGGGCATCGCCGCCACCCTCACGCCTCGCCGCGCTGAACCTCCCCCCTCACTGGAGAGGGATGGGAGCCCTACTCCCCCATGGCGATCAGGTTCGCGTTGCCGCCCGCCGCCGCCGTGTTGATCGTCACGGTCTGCTCGGTGGCGAAGCGCAGGAGGTAGTGCGGCCCGCCCGCCTTGGGGCCGGTGCCCGACAGGCCGTGGCCGCCGAAGGGCTGCACGCCCACCACGGCGCCGATCATGTTGCGGTTCACGTAGACGTTGCCGACCGAGAGCCTGTCCACCACGCGCTCGACCGTCGCGTCGATGCGGGAGTGAACGCCAAGCGTGAGCCCGTAGCCCGTGGCGTCGATGGCATCGAGCACCCGGTCGAGCTGCCCGGCCTTGTAGCGGGCCACGTGCAGCACGGGCCCGAACACCTCCTCGGCCAGAGCCGCGGGCTCCTTCAGCTCGAAGACGTGCGGCGCCACATAGGTGCCCGCGCTCCGGCCATCGCCGGCGTAATGCACCCGGGCCTCCCGCTTCATGCGGGCGATATGGCCCTCCAGGCGCTCCTTCGCCTCCTGGTCGATCACCGGGCCGATCTGGGTCGCCACGTCGCGCGGGTCGGCGATGGAGAGTTCCTTGGCGGCGCCGACGATCATGGCGATCATCTTGTCGGCCACGTCCTCCTGGACGCACAGGAGCCGCAGAGCCGAGCAGCGCTGGCCGGCGGAGCGGAAGGCGGAGGTCACCACGTCGTCCGCCACCTGCTCGGGCAGGGCCGTCGCATCCACGATCATGGCGTTGATGCCGCCGGTCTCGGCGATCAGCGGCACGATGGGGCCGTCCTTGCCCGCAAGGGTGCGGTTGATGATGCGGGCCACCTCGGTCGAGCCCGTGAACACCACCCCGGCCACGTCCCTGTGCTCCACGAGCCGGGCGCCCACGCGCCCGTCCCCGGGCACCAGGTGCAGCGCCGAGGGCAGCACGCCCGCCTCGTGCAGCAGCCGCACCGCGAGCCCGGCGATGAGAGGGGTCTGCTCGGCGGGCTTGGCCACCACCGCGTTGCCGGCCGCGAGCGCCGCCGCCACCTGACCCAAGAAGATCGCGAGCGGGAAATTCCAGGGCGAGATCGCTACGAAAACGCCCCGACCGCGCAGGCGCAGCACGTTGGTCTCCCCCGTGGGGCCCGGCATTGCATCGCCCGCCCCGAAGAGGGTCTTGGCCTGCGCCGCGTAGTAGCGGCAGAAATCCACCGCCTCGCGCACTTCGGAGAGCGCATCGTCGAGGGTCTTGCCGGCCTCCGCCTGCAGGAGGTGGAGCAGGGCGCCACGGCGCGCCTCCATGAGGTCCGCCGCCCGCATCAGGGCGGCCGCCCGGGTCTCGACCGGGGTCGTGCTCCAGGCCTTGAACCCCGCCCGCGCCGCGCGCATGGCCTGGTCCGCCGCCTCGGGCCGCGCCTCCACGACCCGGCCGACGATGCTGGTGCCGTCGATCGGGCTCGTCACGGCCCGCTCGTCACCCGCGACGGGACGCCCGTCCACCAGGGGCTCGGCCTGGAAGCTGGCCTTGGCGCCTGCGGCGATCTCCGCTTGGAGCGCCTCCAGGGCGGCCCGATGCCCGAGCTCGACGCCGCGGGAGTTCGGGCGCTCGGGCCCGAAGAGGTCGCGCGGCAGGGGGAGCTTGGGGTGCCGCGCCCGGTCCGGGGACACGATGATGTCGGCGGGCCGCTTCAGCAGCGCTTCCACCGGCACGTCCGGGTCCGCCGCCACCGACACGAAGGAGGAGTTGGCGCCGTTCTCCAGAAGGCGCCGCACCAGATAGGCGAGGAGGTCCTGGTGGCCGCCCACCGGCGCATAGGTGCGGCAGGCGATCCCCGGATGATCCTCCAGCAGACGCCCGTAGAGCGCCTCGCCCATCCCGTGCAGGCGCTGGAACTCGTAGCCCTCGACGCCCCCCGCCCGCTCCAGGATGGACGCGACGGTGAGGGCGTTGTGGGTGGCGAATTGCGAGTAGATGCGCGGGCGTAAGCTGAGCAGCTTCTCTGCGCAGGCCGTGTAGTTGAGGTCCGTCATCGCCTTGCGGGTGAAGACCGGATAATCGTCGAGGCCGCGCTCCTGGGCGCGCTTCACCTCCGTATCCCAATAGGCGCCCTTCACGAGGCGCACCATGAGGCGGCGGTCGTAGCGCTCGGCAAGCCCGGCGATGTGGTCGATCACCGCGCCGGCCCGCTTCTGGTAGCCCTGGATCGCGAGGCCGAACCCGTCCCAGCCCGCAAGCGAGGCGTCCGCCATCACGGCCTCGATCACGTCGAGGGAGAGTTCGAGCCGGTCGGCCTCCTCGGCGTCCACGGTGAAGTTGAGGTCGTAGGACTTCGCCTTGCGGGCGAGCTCCACCACGAGAGGCACGAGCTCGCGCAGCACCCGCTCGCGGGACAGAGCCTCGTAGCGCGGATGGAGCGCCGAAAGCTTGACCGAGATGCCCGGCCGGTTCGGCAGGGGCTCGTTGCCGGCTGAGCGGCCGATGGCCTCGATGGCGTCCGCATAGGAGCGGTAGTAGCGCTCCGCATCCTCCTGGGTGCGGGCCCCCTCGCCGAGCATGTCGAAGGAATAGCGGTAGAGCCGCCCCTGGCCCGAACCCGCGCGCTTCAAGGCGTCCTCGATGGTCTGGCCGAGCACGAAATGGTTGCCCATCACCCGCATGGCCTGGCGCGTCGCGGCGCGCACGGCCGGCAGGCCGAGGCGCTTCGCCATCGAGGCGATGATGCCCTCCGGCGTCTCGCCGGGCTGGATGATCCGGGCCGTGATGCCAAGCGCCCAGGAGGAAGCGGAGACGAGGAACGCGTCCGACTTCGCCTCATGGCCCGCGAAGTCGCCCTGGCCGAGCTTGTCCTCGATGAGCCTGTCCGCCGTCGCGCCGTCGGGAACGCGCAGGAGCGCCTCGGCGAGCACCATGAGGGCCAGCCCCTCCTTGGTGGAGAGCGCGTATTCCCGCAGCATCTCCTCGACGCCGCCAAGTCCGCCGCCCTTCGCCCTGATCGCATCCACGAGCCGGGTTGCCGTGGTATCGACCCGGCGCTCGCGCTCGGGGTTAAGCGAGGCGGAGGCGAGAAGGCGGCGCGCCATGGCGGCATCGTCTTCCGCGTAGGGCGGGTTGAAGGCGGGAGCGGGGGTCGAAGCGAGCATCGGGAATCCTGTGGTCGGAGCTGCCCGCAATGTAACCCTGCTCGCGCCGCGTTTCGATGGCCTTATCAACGGATCTGACGTAAGAACTCCGGTCAAAGGAGGATATCGCCGTGAATTCAACGGAGATCGACCGGACCGACCGCAAGATCCTGAGCCTCCTCCAGGCGGATGGGCGGATCGCCACCGTGGACCTCGCCGAGCGGGTCGGCCTGTCGCCCACCTCCACGGGCGAGCGCCTCAAGCGGCTCCAGCGGGAGGGGTACCTCACGGGCTACCGGGCTGTGCTCGACCCGCACCGGCTCGGCCTCGGGCTGCTGGTCTTCGTGGAGGTGTCCCTCGACAAGACGACCCCCGATATCTTCGAGAAATTTGCCGCCGCGGTGCGTCGCGCCCCGGAGGTCCTGGAATGCCACATGGTGGCGGGCGGCTTCGATTATCTGGTGAAGACCCGGGTCGCCGACATGGGGGCCTATCGCCGCTTTCTCGGCGAGATCCTCCTGGCCCTCCCGGGGGTGAAGGAGACCCGCACCTATGCGGTCATGGAGGAGGTGAAGAGCGACGGGTTGCTTCCGGTCTAGCTTGCGCGCCGCTCACCGCCGGGGCTGCGGAGCGGCTGCTTCCCAAACGGGCATCTGCCCGCCTGAGCGCCATTCCGCTTGACGCCCCGACCGTATCCGCTTGCAATGGGGGCAAGCCGGAAAACGGCATGGGGTTTGCCAGGGCTCAGGGCAACGGCGAACCCCGCCCATCGTCTTGTCAGGGAGTCCTCATGTCACGTCGTCCCCTTCGCGCCCTCCTCATCGGCGCCGTCGCCGCGCTTGCCGCGGGAGCCGCCCAGGCTCAGACCGCGGTTCGCTTCTCCCTCGACTGGCGCTGGGAAGGCCCGGCTGCGCCCTTCGCGGTCGCCCTCGACAAAGGGTATTTCAAGGCCGAGGGCCTCGACGTGACGATCGATCCCGCGGCCGGCTCCCGCGAGCCGATCTCCCGGGTGGCCTCGGGCACCTACGACATGGGCTTTGGCGACATCAACTCGCTGGTGCGGTTCCGGGACGAGAACGCGGGCACCGACATCAAGGCGGCGATGATCGTCTACGATCGCCCGCCCTTCGCGATCATCGGCCGCAAGAGCCGCGGCATCACGAAGGAAGTCGCGTCGCTTGCGGGCAAGAAGTTCGGCGCGCCGGCCGCGGACGGCGCCTTCGCGCAATGGCCGATCTTCAAGGCCGTGAACAAGATCGACGATGCGGGAATGCGCATGGAGAACGTGGGCTTCCCGGTGCGCGAGCCCATGCTGGCCCAAGGCGAGGTCGATGCGGTGTTCGGCTTCTCCATGTCGTCCTTCATCAACCTGAAGTCCCGCGGCGTGCCGGCGGACGACATCGTCGTGATGCTCATGAGCGATTACGGCGTCGATCTGTACGGCAACGCCATCCTGGTCTCGCCGAAATTCGCCGCCGAGAAGCCGGAGGCCGTGAAGGGCTTCCTGCGTGCCTTCATGAAGGGCGTCCAGGACACCGTGAAGGACCCGTCCACCGCCGTGGACGCGGTGATCAAGCGCAACGACGTGGCCAAGAAGGACGTGGAGTTCGAGCGCCTTCGCATGGTGCTCGACCAGAACATGCTCACCCCCGCCGTGAAGGCGAACGGGTTCGGCGGCATCGAGCGCGCCCGTTTCGAGCGCGCCCTCGATCAGATCGGCCTCACCTTCACCTACAAGGCAAAGCCGAAGGTGGAGGACGTGTTCACCGACGCGTTCCTGCCGGCCGCGGACCTGCGCAAGGTGCAGTAGCGCGCTCACCTCTCCTGGAGGGAGAGGTCGACCCGCAGCGACGGGTGAGATTGGGAGACGCCGACGCTGATCGTAAGCTTCACCTCCCCCTGTGGGGAGGTCGAGCGAAGCGAGGGTGGGTGTGTCAGCTCCGAGCTCACACGGGCATGGCGCCAACACCCCCACCCCCAACCCCTCCCCGCAAGGGGGAGGGGAGCGTTCCGGAGCCCCCTTTTGCGTTCCTTCGTCGACATCCACGACGTCACCCATGTCTATTCCGGCGCCGAGGACGGCGCGCCCGCGGTCCAGGGGCTCACCGTCCGGGTGCTGGAAGGCGAGTTCGCGGCGGTCGTCGGGCCGTCGGGCTGCGGCAAGTCCACCCTCATGAAGCTCGCCACGGGCCTGCAATTCCCGAAGGCCGGCACCGTCGTCGTCGACGGCAAGGAGGTCGGCGCGCCCGTGAAGCTCGCCGGCATGGCGTTCCAGAATCCGACCATGCTGCCCTGGCGCACCACGCTCGAGAATCTCCTCCTGCCCCTCGAGATCGTGCAGCCCCATCGCTCCCGCATCCGCCGCCACAAGGACGAGTACGTGGCGAAGGCCGAGGCGCTGCTGGCGCAGGTCGGCCTCAAGGGGCAGGGCGACAAATATCCCTGGCAGCTCTCAGGAGGGATGCAGCAGCGCGCCTCCCTCTGCCGCGCCCTCATCCACGAACCGAAGCTCCTCATGCTCGACGAGCCCTTCGGAGCCCTCGACGCCTTCACCCGGGAGGAGCTGTGGTGCGTGATCCGCGATCTGCACGCGGCGAACGGCTTTACGGTGATCCTCGTGACGCACGACCTGCGCGAGGCGGTGTATCTCGCCGACCGCATCCACTGCATGAGCGCGCGCCCGGGCCGCATCATCGCGGAGCGCGAGGTGGATCTTCCCCGGCCGCGCGATCTCGAAATCTGCTATACGGCGGCCTTCACCGACATCGTCCATGAACTGCGCGGGCATATCGCGCAGGCCCGCAAGGCAGCCTGAAGCAATGACCCGCAGCCCTACGCTCGTCCTCGGGGCCCCCATGCAGGCCTCCCACCAACCCGTCCTGGCGCTCCGTGACGCCGGTCCCTGCCGCTGACGGACGAAGGAAGTGGCCATGACCCGCAACCGCACGCTCGCCCTCGCGCCGTGGATCTTCACTCTCGGCTTCTTCATCCTGTGGGAGCTCGCCTGCCGGCTGCTCGGCATCTCGGCCTTCGTGCTGCCGGCGCCGAGCGCCATCGTGGCCGCGATCTGGGAATACCGCACGCAGCTCGCCTATCACGGCTTTCACACGCTCTGGATGACGCTGGCGGGCTTTGGGCTCGCGGTCGTGTTCGGGCTCCTTCTGGGCATGGTGCTCGGCGCCTCGCGGGTGGTGAATGCGGGCTCCTATCCGCTCCTCGTGGGCTTCAACTCCATCCCGAAGGTGGCGGTGGTGCCGATCCTGGTGTTCTGGTTCGGTGTCGGCTGGCTGCCGCCGGTGCTCACCGCCTTTCTCATCTCGTTCTTCCCCATCGTGGTGAACGTGGCGACGGGCATCTCCACCATCGAGCCCGAGACCGAGGACGTGCTGCGCGCGCTCGGCGCCTCGAAGAGCGACATCATCCGGAAAGTCGGCGTGCCCCGCGCGATGCCCTATTTCTTCGGCTCCCTGAAGGTGGCGATCACCCTTGCCTATGTGGGTTCGGTGATCGGCGAGCAGAACGCGTCCAATGTGGGCATCGGCAACCTCCTCACCCGCGCCTCCGCCGCCTTCGAGGTGCCCCTCGTCTGGGCCGCCCTCGTGGTCCTCGCGGTCATGGGTGTCGTCATGTACACGGCCACCGCCGTGGTGGAGCGCTCCATGACCGGATGGGCGCAAAGAAGCCAGATGGCGGCATAGGGCGCATCTCCCTTAGGGAGCGTGACAGCGACGTCGATGGCGCCCCTGCGCGCCCTCTGCTAAATCTCGCGGATGCTCAAGCCCGCCTCCGACTACGCCGATCTCGTCGCCGGTTTCCGCTGGCAAATCCCGGATCGCTACAATATCGGCGTCGATGTGTGCGACCGTTGGGCCGCGGTGGAGCCGGGGCGTCCGGCGATCCTCGAGGTCGGCGCGGACGGCAGGGTCGCGGCCGTCACCTACGGCATGCTCCGCGACGCCTCGAACCGGCTCGCCAACGTGCTCCGCGCCCGCGGGGTGGGGCCGGGCGACCGGGTGGCGCTGCTGCTGCCGCAGGGCGCCCACGTGGCCGCCATCCACATCGCGGTCTACAAGATCGGGGCCATCGCTCTGCCGCTGGCGGCGCTCTTCGGCGTGGATGCGGTGAGCTATCGCCTGCGGGACGCGGGCGCAAAAGCTCTCGTCACGAACGGGGCGGGACTTGCCAAGCTCAGCACGATCACCGAGCCCCTGCCCGATCTTCAGGTTATCCTCTCGACCGATGGCCCCGATGGCGCCGCCGAGGGGTTCGACCGCGCCCTCGAAGGCGCCAGCACGGATTTCACCCCGGTCGACACCGCCGCCGACGACCCGGCGATGATGATCTACACCTCCGGCACCACGGGTCAGCCGAAGGGCGCGCTCCATGCGCACCGGGTGCTCCTCGGGCATCTGCCCGGCGTGCAGATGCCGCACGAATTCCTGCCGCAGGCGGGGGACCGATTCTGGACGCCCGCCGATTGGGCCTGGGCCGGCGGCCTCCTCAACATCCTCCTGCCCGGTCTCCATTTCGGCGTGCCCGTGGTCGCGCGAAAATTCGACAAGTTCGATCCAGACGAGGCGTTCCGCCTCATGGCGGAACAGGGGGTGCGCAACACCTTCGTGCCGCCGACGGCCCTGCGCATGCTGCGCACGGTGAGCAATCCCGCGGGCCGCTTCGACCTGAAGCTCCGCACCGTCGCGTCGGGCGGCGAGGCGCTCGGGGCCGAGACCTTCGCCTGGGGGCGCGAGGCGCTCGGCCTCACCATCAACGAATTCTACGGCCAGACCGAATGCAACCTCGTGCTCTCCTCCTGCGGCGCCCTGGGCGTGGCGCGGGCGGGCGCCATCGGCAAGCCGGTGCCGGGGCACCGGGTCGGCGTCATCCGCGAGGACGGCTCGCTCTGCGAGACGGGTGAGCTCGGCCAGATCGCGGTAATGCGCCCCGATCCCGTGATGTTCCTCTCCTACTGGAACAAGCCCGGCGCCACCCGGGCGAAGTTCGTGGGCGATTGGATGACCACGGGCGATCAGGGCCAGATCGACGAGGATGGCTACGTGCATTTCGTCGGCCGCGACGACGACGTCATCACCTCGGCGGGCTATCGCATCGGCCCCGGCGAGATCGAGGATTGCCTCATCCGCCACCCGGCCGTGGCGCTCGCCGCCGCCATCGGCAAGCCTGACCCGGTGCGCACCGAGATCGTGAAGGCCTTCGTGGTCCTGAAGGAAGGCCACACGCCCTCCGAGACCCTCGCGTCCGAAATCCAGGGCTTCGTCAAAAGCCGCCTCTCGGCCCACGAATACCCCCGCGAAATCGCCTTCCGTCCGAACCTGCCCCTCACCACTACGGGCAAGGTGATCCGGCGGTTGTTGCGCGACGAGGGGTGAGGCTCGCTCCCTGACCGAACCGGTCAGCCTCCTTGTCTGAAGGGCATCTGGGTGCGGTGGCACGCGCCACGCCTCGCCGCTGCTAGCCCTCGCGACAAACTGTTCAGGTACATCGCTTCGTTAGACAACACAGGCCCGCCAGCAAAGGCGGCCATCGCCTTCCCGTGCGTTGGCCGCCGCTGTGGCACTCTCTGTTCGGAGAGTTCATGTGTCTCCCCCGCTCCCATACCGTTACGCAGCAGCGCAGCCCCAGACTCGCAAAGAGCCTCAGCTGGCGCGTCCAACGATACGCCTGCAGTCAGGCAGCCGACATTCGAAACGTTAGCCGCGTTGCTGCGGTTCTGGAAGGAAGTTTGAGATGCCGACCCCCGTGAATTGGCTTAACGGCAATCCTAATAGCATAAAAATTGATGTTTCCGCATTCGGTTCTGAGACAAGCCTCGGTCAGACGTTCGGCAACTTCGCTGTGCTCGCCAACGGCGTAGACGTGAATGCGGGACAGAGCGATTATCGATTCAGCATCTTGGACCCTCGTCTTCTGCCGACCTCGACGACGGTGCTCGGGGACGGAGATGATCGGTATGAGGGCACACCACAGGCGGATACAATCGACGGCGGAGGGGGCAACGATTATCTCATCGGCGGGTCGGGCGACGACCGTCTCTATGGTGGCCTGGGCGCCGATACGTTTGAGGGGTCCGGAAATCCTACTAATGGACAGGGTGAGTATGACACCGTCACCTACGAGTATTCGACGGCTGAGCAGGGGCTTGTCATCAACATTGGCGACCCCTTCTCCAGCAGCGGAGAGGCGCAGAGGGATGTTTATCTGAACATCGACGCTTTCGTCGGAACGAAGCGCGGCGACACCATCTTTGGTGGCATAGATCGCTACCAGGACATTTTCGGCGACGACGGCAATGACATCATCCATGGCGGCGACCGCGGCAATATCCTGGTCGGGGAGCAAGGCAACGACCGGCTGATCGCCGGCGCCGGGGTGGACATCCTCCGCGGCGGCTATTTGGCTGGCGATACGCGGCCCGATAACGGCAGCTACGATATCGCGACCTACGAGACCGCTAATGACCGCATCGTTCTCGACCTTCTCCAGGGCAATCGCAACGAGGGCGACGCCCGCGACGACACCTTCTTCGATATCGAGGGCTATGTCGGATCCCGGTTCGGCGACGAGATGTCAGGCACGGATGGGAGGGATGAGCTCTATGGCGACGCGGGCAACGATGTCCTGATCGGGCGCGGCGGCGGCGATTACCTCATCGGTGAGGCTGGGGACGACACCCTCATCGCCGGCAGCGGGCAAGACACCCTCTACGGCGGCAAGCAGAACCGCACGGAGACGGAAGGCTACGACTTCGTGAGCTACGAGCGATCGGTGGGGCCCGTGGTGCTCGATTTCCGCCAGGGCCGCCAGCATGGGGGCGATGCGGCGGGCGATCAGTTCTTCGACATCAACGCCTATAAGGGCTCCCCCAACAGCGACACCCTCATCGGCGGCGATGGGGGCGACACCTTCTTCGGCGAGGCTGGCGACGATCTGTTCGTAGGCAGCGCCGGGGCGGACCTCCTCTTCGGCCAGCGCGGCGTCGACACGATTTCCTATGCCGATTCAGCCGCCGGCGTGACGGTGAGCCTGGTGGACGGGTCCCGCGGCGTGGGCGGCGATGCGGAGGGCGACGTGATCCGCGAGTTCGAGAACGTGATCGGCTCGGGCTTTGCGGACCGCCTCACGGGCAATGCCCTCGCCAACACCTTCACGGGGGGGCCCGGCAACGACACCTATGTGGTGGGTGCCGGCGATACCGTGGCGGAGGCGGCGGGCGGCGGCATCGACCAGGTGGAGACGGATGCGAGCTTGACGCTCGGAGCCGGCTCGGAGGTCGAAATCGTGACCGCTACCGGCGCCGCGAACGTGGCACTCTTCGGCAGCGCCTTTGCCAATACGCTGATCGGCAACACAGGCGCGAACCGGCTCGATGGCGGGGCCGGCGCCGACGTGCTGCGAGGCGGCGCTGGCAACGACACCTATGTGGTGGATGTGGCCTCCGACAGTGTGTCGGACAATGCGGGCATCGACACGGTGGAGACGAGCGTGACCTACACGCTGAGCGGCGAGATCGAGAACCTCACCGCGCTCGGCCTTGCGAATGCCGACCTCACGGGCAACGCTCTTGCCAACGCGCTCACCGGCAACGGCGCCGCGAACGTATTGAGGGGCGGGGCCGGGGACGACGTGCTGCAGGGCGGGGCTGGCAACGACCGCCTCTTCGGCGGCGCGGGCCGGGACGCGCTGCAGGGCGATATCGGGCAGGACATCTTCGTGTTCGACACCAAGGCGAGCCGCGCGAACGTGGATACGGTGCGTGGCTTCTCCGTGAAGGACGACACGATCTGGGTCGAGAACAAGGTGTTCAAGGGCATCGGTTCGGGCACGGCCTCCAAACCCAAGAAACTCGTTGCGGATGCCTTCACGGTCGGATCGGCTGCGCAGGATGCGGAAGACCGCTTCATCTATAACAAGAAGAACGGCAAGCTGTACTACGACCAGGACGGGGTCGGCGGCCGGGCCGCGGTGGAGATCGCGACCTTCGGGAAGAACCTGAAGATGACGCATAACGACTTCTTCGTGATCTGATCGATCCGAAGCGGGAGCGAGCACCTTCCAAGCGGCGCCTCAGGGCGCCGCTTTTTTGTGGTCCGAACGACCGGTCAGCGCCTCAGGCTGAGGGGATTGTCGCTCAGCGCCGCCGCGTCAGGCTGATCGATGCCGGGGCGCCCGAGCACCGCGTTCCAGAGGCGCTCCACCGTGTCGCGGGGCAGGTCGTTCACGATGAATATCATGCGGCTGCGGTGATCCTCGGAGGGCCAGCGCTCGAGGATCGCGGGCACATGCACCACATGCTGCACCCCGTGGATGACGACAGGCCGGCCCGGCGCCTCGGCGAGATCGACGAGGCCTTTCACGCGCAGGAGCTTGGCGCCCGCGGTGGAGCGGAGAAGATCGAGGAAGATGTCGAGGGAGGCCTGCCGGATCGGCGTGTCGTTCGTGAGGCAGAAGGCGCGAATGCGCGCATCGTGCCGGTTGACGTCGTGACGGTGGCCCTGGTGATGCCCATGCCCATGCCCATGCCCGTGTTCGTGGGCATGCTGCGCCGCGTGCGCCCGGTGCTCGGCCTCCGCCACCGCCTCCGCCGTGAGCCAGCCCGCCACATCCGCGATCTTGCCGTCGAGATCGAACAGACCCTCCCCGAACAGCCGCTCCGGGGCGACCGCGCCCGCAACCGCCGGGATGATCGGGGCGCCGGGATTGAGCGCGCGCAGACGTGCCTCGAGCGCCGTCGCGTCGGACGCAAGATCCGTCTTCGTCAGCACGATCCGGTCCGCCACGGCGGCCTGGCGCAGGGCTTCCGGATGGGCGTCCAGGGTCGCGGCGCCGTTCACCGCGTCGACCATCGTCACGACGCCCTGGAGCGCGTAGCGCATCGACAGGTAGGGGTGGTAGAGCACCGCGTGCAGGATCGGCGCCGGGTCCGCAAGGCCCGTGGTTTCGATCACCACGCGGCGGAAGGGCGGGATTCGCCCGTTGTCGCGCTTGCGCAGCAGGTCCTCAAGGGTGGCGATGAGATCGCCCCGCACGGAGCAGCACAGGCACCCGGCGGAGAGCAGCACGAGGCCCTCGTCAACGGTCTCGACGAGAAGATGATCGAGTCCGATCTCCCCGAACTCGTTGATGATGACCACCGTGTCTCGCATCGCCTCGTCCTGGAGGAGGCGGTTGAGAAGCGTCGTCTTCCCGGCGCCGAGAAATCCCGTGAGGATCGTGAGCGGGATCGGGGGAAGGGGTCCGGTCATGAGCGGGCTCGCGGTCGCGGCGCCGGGGCACGCCCGGGCCGGCGGAGAGGGGGCATCCCTCGTCGCGCGGATCGGCGGCCTTGGCAAGGGTGCACCGCGGCGGTGTCCAGCCGAGCGCCTCGCCCGCTCAATCGGTCGCGACCATCGCGGCGCGGCGATTGTCCAGCACGGCGTTCGTCACGATCGCGGCGATCACGAGGGCGCCTCCGAGGAGCTGGATGGGGCTCAAGGCTTCGCCGAGGATGAGCGTGGACGAGAGAGCCGCGACCACGGGCTCGGCGCAATACACGATGCCGGCCGCGACCGCGGAGATGCGGGCGAGCGCCAGGAACTGCAGGAGGAAGCCCACCACATAGGCGCCGATCGTGACGGCAACCGCGAGCGGCGCCAGGAGCAGCGCCTGCGGTGGGGCGAGGTTGCCGGCGAGAAGCCCGATGACGAGGGCCGTCGGCAGCACCCCGGCATGGATCCAGAAAGTCTTGGCCACGATGTCGGTGCGACGTGCCCGTGCCGCCGCGAAGAACTGGGTGGCGGTCGCGACGCTGGCTCCCAGCGCCAGCGCGATGCCGCGCCAATCCAGGCTCTCGAAGGCCGGCCCCACCACGAGCCCCACCCCTAGAAGCGCGAGCGCCACCACCCCCAGCAGCGCCGGCGTGAGCCGCGTGCCCTCCACGAGCGGGCTCGCCAGCACGATGAGGACAGGGAAGGTGTAGAACACCACCACCGCCACCGCGACCGGAATGAAGGCGACCGAGGAGAGATAGCACACCCCGACGAAGGCGGTGGCGACCCCGAGCAGCGCCACGGTCCGGCGCTCCTCCGCCGGGACCGCGAGCGAACGCCGGAGCACGAGTGCCGCGGCGGCCACGAGCCCGAGCATCAGCAGCACCCGGTAGACCACGATCGTCGACCCGCTCACCCCCGCAAAGGAGGCGAGCCGCGCATAGCCGATATTGACCCCGTAAAGCCCCGCCGAGGCAAGCGCCAGGAGAAGTCCGGTCGAGGCGGCACGGGAGGGCGGAGGGGACATGGGCGTTCGAGCGGGGTGCTGGGAAGGGGCGGCGAGCGGTGCCGCTCTCGTCGCGCAAATGCCAAGCGAGGGCAAGGGGAGGGGCTGTCGGAGGGCTGTGCTGGACGCTTTGGGCCAAAGGCGCGCATCCGAAACCTTGTGCGACACCGTGGCCTACCACGAGCCGCAGGGTTCTCCCGAGGATGGGTACGGAGGTCTCAAAGGTAGTGTTCCGGAATAACAACCCAAACGCTAGTGCATTATTGCAGGGAAAGCCTCGGACCTAGGGCGAACTCTGGTCGTCCACTTTCGACCACTTCGTTCAATGAAGAATAATAGTACCTCCGAGAAGCGCTTAGACCGTCCTTATTCAATCAGCCTATATAAACAGATAGCATGTCTTCGGTCAGCTTACGCTAGGTAAGCTGCCGGCAATACACCTACATAACCTCTTATGTTATTTGAAAGATGGTGGTGAGCAGAGCGGCCTATGGGCTGTAAACCATATCGGAAGCTGCGCGTGACGGTGATTTACAGGGCGACACAACTGCATTACAACTGCAATGGAGTAGCATAACATTTTGTTTGAAGTGGAGCGCATTATGACGGTCGGTGTGAAGTGGAGCTCCCAGAGGTCGATTGGACCGGGCCCGTTTCCCCACGCAATCGTGGGCTTGCAGAACGGAACGGTGTTGAACGTCTACGTCGCCAACGGCGATCTGATGGGCCAAGTCGTCAACGCCGACGGAAGCCGTTCCGGGAATCCCGTCATCCTCGATCCCCTTCCCCGAACAAGCCAACTGCAGCTCTCGTCCATTGAGGCGACCGGGCAAAACCGCTTCGTCGTGTCCTATCTCGACACCTCCAATCCGGAGATGCAGACTGCCGTCACCAGCGTGTTCTCAGTCCGCTCGGACGGCACGTTTGCGCAGATCGGTGGCTATGTCGGCGGCGATATAAGCACCCAGAGCAATAGCCAGTATGCGGTGTCGACCACCGGCATCCTGACGGGACTCGGCCCCGAAAACGGCGGCTTTGTGACAGTCTTCGGCAGCTCGATCGGCGAGTTCGATTCTCCCACCTTCAGGAATGTGCTGCGCGTCGAGGGGCGGGAGGACGGAAACACTGTCCGTTTCTCTCGAATCATCCAGCTCCCGGAATTTTGGTTCGTCAAAGAGACCGATATCGCCCATCTGTCAGGCGGTCGATACGCCGTCGTGACGACGGGCAAAAGAGACACTGCCGATACGGACGATCTAAGCTTGCGGATTCTAACCGCGGATGGATTCGCGACGAGGTCCGCGCCATTCGATATCGCAAGCTCCAACCTGGGCGTCCAGAAAGATGTGTCGGTCACCGCGTTGCAGAACGGCACCTTCGTCGTCGTCTGGCAGAGTTTCAGCAACTCCCCAACGGACGGTGAGATCAGGGCCCGCGTTTTCGATGCCGACGGGAACCCGTTGTCGAACGATGTGCTGATCAACGCCATTCAGAGTGCCGGCACCCAACGCTCTCCGACAGTGATGGCCCGGAACGACGGGTCGAACGGCTTTCTCGTATCCTGGGACGATGCTCAGACGAGCACCTTACGAGTGGCTGCCTTCGATGCTCTTGCCGGCAGAATTCCGGGTAGCGACACCGTCGTTGCAACGGGGATGGGTGCTGTCGACGCCAACCCAAGCATAACCTGGATGAAAGACGGTCGATACGCGATCAGCTGGATTGGTGACAACGCCATCCACCAGCAGATCTTCGATCCAAGGAGCACCGCCCAGGTCGTCACCCTGGTGGGATCCGGCAATGATCAATTCGCCGGAACGGACGCATTCAACGATCGCATCGATGGTGGCGCGGGGGACGATCGCGTCTACGGTGCCGGTGGCAACGACACGCTGTATGGCGGCGCCGGAGGCAACGACCATTTCGATGGCGGCGAGGGGACCGACACCGTCGACTACACGAATACGCCGGCCTTCACCGGTGGCATAAAGATCAACCTGCAGAGGCTGGTGGACAATACCGGCGCCGCCGCGGGTGATTCCTATGCATCCATCGAGGTATTCAATCTCACCAACTTGGGCGACTCCTTCGACGGCAGCAACAACGCAGAGACGATCCTCGGGGGTGGCGGGGAAGACGAGATCAGGGGCGCCGGCGGCGCCGACAGCATCAACGGGGGCGCCAATAACGACTACTTAGGCGGTGGTGCGGGCGTCGATGTCTTCGACGGCGGCGATAATTTCGACGTCGTCTATTATAACGACGTCGGCATTGCCGAGGGGCAGACGGGCGTCGGCGTCAACCTTGGAACCGGCCAGCATACCGGTGCTGCCGAAGGTGAGCAGATCAGCAACATCGAGGGTGTCTTCGGAAGCCTCGGGCGGGATACCCTGACGAGTGGAACCAGAGGCGACTATCTCTACGGCTGGGTGGGTGACGACCGACTCTTCGGCGAAGGCGGCGACGATTTTCTGTATGGCGACGTAGGCGGCGACTCGCTCGATGGCGGGTTGGGCGTCGACGAGATGCGCGGCGGGCAAGGCAACGACACCTACATCGTCGACACCGTAAGCGATCGGGTCATCGAGGAGGACGGGCAAGGCGCCGACAAGGTCTTCGTCTCCGGCATGGCCGCCTACACGCTGGCCGGCTTCGTCGAGAACCTTGAGGCGACGAACCCTCTGGTCGGGTCGGCGGCCATCAATCTGACCGGAAACAATCTCGCGAACGAGATCACCGGTAATGCATCCACCAACATCATCAACGGTGAAGGGGGCAACGACACGCTTCGCGGCCGCGGCGGCGGCGATAGCATGAATGGTGGCGCGGGCAGCGATACCTACATGATCGAAGCCGCGCACGATGCGAATGCGGTGATCAACGACTCTGGGACGGGACTGGACGAACGGGACAGGGTCGTCACTACTATCGACTTTTCGCTCGTCAACACCGGCGTCGAGGAACTTTTCGCCGACGACAGGGGCCGCACCAGCGGACTCGTTCTCGTCGGCAACCAACTCAACAATGGCATCATAGGAACCAGATTCGCCGACACCCTCGATGGCCGTACCGGCATCGATATTCTCGTGGGGGGCACCGGAAACGACACCTACATCGTGGACGACGCCTCCGATGACGTGAACGAGTCCGGCGACACCGGCGGTTACGACGTTGTACGCGTTCGGAATAGCTATACGCTCAATGCCGACATGGACCGAGCTCACGTGGAGCGGCTCGAAGTCGAAAGTGTGGCCAGCTCGACCGCCATGGATCTGACGGGCAATGGACACGCCCAGCTCATCCTCGGGAATAATGGCGCCAATCGCATCGATGGTAAGGGCGGTGCGGATTCGATGCAGGGTTTCGGAGGCAACGACACTTACGTCGTGGACAACGTCGGCGACTCAGTCATCGAGACATCCTTCTCCGGGGTCGACAGAGTCCTCGTTTCCGGCATCGCAGCCTACACATTGACTGATCACGTGGAGAACCTCGAAGCGACCGGAGACCGCGACATCGCTCTTACCGGCAACGGAATCGCCAACGAGATCGTTGGCAATTCCGGCGCCAACACCATCGACGGTGGCGAAAATGCCGACCGCATGGAGGGTCACGGCGGCAATGACATCTATGCGGTCGATAGCGTTGGGGACGTCGTCATCGAAGCCAGCGGAGGCGGCACCGATACCGTCAATATCGCACTTGCGGGGCCGGCGACTTACGCTCTGGCCAGCGACGCCGAAATCGAGGTGATCAACATCGCTGGCGTTCTCAATGTCAGTGTCGTCGGTAGCGCCACGGGCAATACGATCAACGGCAACGACGGCAACAATCTGATCGATGGCGGCGGTGGAAGCGACGTCCTCCGCGGCGGCGGCGGCAACGACACCTACGTCATCGACGGCGAGGACATCGTCGAGGATACAGCCGGCACCGACGAAGTTCGTACCAGCGTGAGCTACACGCTTGCCGGAAGCATTGAGAACCTCAAGGCCAACAGCGACGCAGGCCTCGCTCTCACCGGCAACGCTCTTCGCAACGCAATCACCGGCCGTGCCGGCAATGATACCTTGTATGGCGGCGCCGACACTGAGGTCGACGAACTCACGGGCGGGCTTGGGAACGACGTCTACGTGATCGACGGCAGCGCCGAAGATCGCGTAGTCGAAAACGCTAACGGAGGTCGCGACGAAGTCCGTACCTCCCGCAGCTATACCCTGGTCGAGCACGTCGAGGTGCTCACCGCGACCGGGACGGGCAATGTCGCCCTCACCGGCAACAGCGACGCCAATACGATCACCGGCAACGCGGGCGCCAACTACATCGACGGACGCGGCGGCGCAGACGTGATGGCCGGCCTCGGAGGCAACGACACTTACATCGTCGATGCCGGTGACTCCGTTGTGGAGGGGAACGACAGCGGTAGCGGCGACCGCGACGTCATCATCACGGGTCTGCGCCAGTATCTTCTCTCGGATACCGTTTTCGTGGAAGTCCTTGAGGCGTCCGGCACGGCGGCCGACCGGATCGATTTGACGGGTAACCGCCACGCCAACGAGCTGGTCGGCCATGCGGGCGCCAATCGCCTGGACGGTGGTCTGGGGGCGGATCAGATGTCCGGCGGCGCCGGCCAGGACACCTATGTGGTGGACAATGTGGGCGACACTGTCACGGAGACGGGCAGCGACATCGACCTCATCGTGACCTCGATCAACCTCAATCTCGCGAACTTCAACCTTGTCGAGAACATGACGGTTGCGGATGGCGCCCTTGACACAGATGGATCCGGCATCGACCTGACCGGAAACGATCTCGACAACGCGCTCACCGGCAACGAGTTCGCCAACCAGCTCAGGGGCGGTGCCGGCAATGACATCCTCGATGGTCGCGGCGGTGCCGATGCCATGGATGGCTGTCTTGGCAACGACACCTTCCATGTCGACAATGCTCAGGACGTGGTCACTGATGAGGGTGGCGACGACACCGTCATCACCAGCGTTAGCCTGACCTTGGCCGAGAACTCCTCGATCGAGGAGCTGCGAGCCGCGGCGGGCGTGGCCAATGTGGTCCTCACCGGTAACAGCAGCGGTAATCGTCTGACGGCGAACGATCAGGGTACGGTGCTCGACGGGGGCCTTGGCGCCGATACGCTTCAGAGCGGGGCCGGCGACGACACATTGTATATCCGCGACAGGTCGGACGTGGTGCTCCAGGATACGGGTGGCATCGACACCGCCTATATTTACCGCGGCAACTACACGGCACAGGAGCTGCTGGCACAGATCGAGACGCTCCGGGCGCTTGGCATCGAGAACGTCGAGTTTCTCGATGGGACGGCCGGCAATACGGTCGCCACCGCCATCACCCTGCAAGGGGGCGAGGAGGGCAACGGCTCGGTCGACGAGAACGCGGGCCTCGATGCGGTGGTCGGCGTTCTGGGCAACAACGACACCGATGTCGGCGACACCTTCAGCTACTCCTTCGAGGGCGGCGCGCTGGTGGATGCGGACGGCCGGTTCAAGATCGTCGAGGGGGCCAACGGCACCTGGACCATCCAGGTCAACAATCCCGCCCTGCTCAACCAGAGCGGCGGCACGCACACCGTGCGGGTCACCGTCAACGACGGCCGTGGCGGGGTGTACACCCAGGATGTGACGATCCAGGTGAACGACGTCGGGGGCGGGGGCGGTCCTGTTACAGGCGTCGCGCTATCGACTTCCTTCGTCGTCGAGCTGACGCCGACGGACTCGATCGTCGGGCGTCTGTCGCCTATCGGAGGAGCTGAAGGCGATACCTATGCCTACAGGCTCGTGGACGATCAGGGTGGACGCTTCTACGTCGACGGCAACTTCATCATGGTGAAGAGCGGAACGGCGATCGACTTCGAGGATGTGAACCTCTTCGAGTTGAGGGTGAGGCTCAGCGTCAATGGCGTGGAGCATCCGGACGAGTTCGCCATCCCTCTAAACGTGTTGGATCTGACGACGGAGAACGCGACGGGCGGCGACGCCGGTGAAGTGATCCGCGGTGGCTCGGAAATCGACGTGCTGAACGGCGTCGGGGGCGACGACAGGCTGTATGGCTCCTTCGGCAACGACGCTCTGACTGGGGGCGAGGGAGCCGACACCTTCGTCTTCGACACGGCGGCATCGTCAATCAACATCGATGCCATCACCGACTTCAACGTAGCGCAGGGTGATCAGATCTGGCTATCCGGCCAGGTGTTCGGGCTCGGAGCAGCGAGGCCGCTCAACCAATCCGCGTTCGCCACTACCGAGGACGTGCTCACGGAGGAGCACCGGGTCATCTACGATTATGACTCGGGCTTCCTGCTGGTGGACATCGACGGCAGCGGCGAGGAGACGGCGGTCATCGTGGCTAATATCGGCTCGAGCCTCGTGCTCTCCCATACCCAGTTCATGATCATCTGACGCTTAACTAGTAATCGCAATTCGAAACGAGGGCACCACCATGGTCGCATTTACACCTTCATCTGTTATGACGTCGTCGACCGGAAACACTCATTTTTTTAATGAGAACCGGCCCAACGAAACCGTTCTTGGAACGTTCAGCAATCTTACGCAACCCATCGGCAACTACGTCATCACGGGCAGCGCCACTTGGATCGGCTTCTACAAGCTCTTCAACAACAATGGTGTACTGGAGTTGCGAGTCGCAAATACTTCAGGGATTAATCGCGAAGCTGCCTTCGGTGCCATTCACGCGCTCACCATCGAAGCTGGCGCCGGTGCAAGTCGGGATGCCATCAGTCTGTCCCTGAACATAAACGACGTGAACGAGGCGCCCACCGGTATCCTTCTGAGGGTCAGCGGGGTCGATGGCACAGAGGTCACGATTGACGAGCGGACCGCACCGACGGATGCCACCGCGCGCCTCGGCTCGCTGCGATTGACCGATCCTGATGGCGATACATCCGGGTACGGGCGGCCGAGTGCGATTTGGCAGATCGACCAGTCGAGCCCCTTTGCCAATCTGTTCCAGGTCGAGGCTGTCACGAACACCACAACAGGTATCACGACGTACCACCTGCGACAGACGGGCACGATCGACTATGAGGCCCTTACGGACCGGGGCGCCGGGCAGCCCAGATGGATCGATCTTCCGATCGTCGGGACCGACAGCAACGGTGGTGCAGGCGCGCTATCGATCACCCAAAACCTTCGCATCATTGTGAGGGACGTCGCGGAGACCCCGACCAACACCGCTCCGACGGACATTGATCTCTCGGCCACCTCGATTGCGGAGAGCGCCCAGCCGGGCGATGTGATCGGCAACCTCACGGCCACGGACGCCCAGGGTGGCGCCCTCACCTTTGCGGTCCAGAACGACCCGAACAACAAGTTCGCGGTGGTGAACAACAACGGCACCTGGCAGCTCGTGCTGCGCACCGGCGCGGCGCTGGACTTCGAGGGCAGCACGTCGCACCAGGTGACGGTGCGCGTCACGGATTCGGGCGACCTGTTCCGTGACGAGGTGTTCACGATCAACGTGACGAACGTGAACGAGGCGCCCACCGACATCGCGCTCTCCGGCACGACGGTGAACTCGACGGCGGGAGCCAACACCCCCATCGGCAACCTGACCTTCACGGATCCGGATGCCAACCCGACCGGGACCTACTCGATCGTCACGAACCCGAACAGCTACTTCAAGATCGCCAACAACCAGCTGCAGGTGAACGACGGCGTGACGCTGGCGGCCGGCAACTACACGGTCCGCCTGCGCGTGACGGATCAGGGCGGCCTCACCCGCGAGGAAGACTTCACCATCACGGTGAGCCAGGGCAACACCGCTCCGACGATCACCAACCTGCCGGTCGGGGCCGTCACGATCAGCGATCGCGAGGCTGTTCAGGTTCTCAAGGACATCACCATCCAGGACAGCGGGTTTCTCAACATTGTCGTGAGAATGGATAGAGCCGACAAGGGAGCCTTCAGCAACCTCAGCAACGGTATCTACAACCCCCAAGAGGGGACCTACACGATCGCCGGCAGGACAGCGTTCGAGGCAACCGAGATGCTCCGGGCGCTGCGGTTCGATGCCCGCGATAAGAATGCTGGAGCTGCCGCTGAGCAGACCACCTTCACGATCACGGTCACCGACTCTGAGAACCTGAGCACATCCCGAACCGTCGATGTCAGCGCCACTGCCCCGCCTGCCCCGTTCTTGAACAGCGCTCCGACCGGTCTGACGCTCGGCGGCACCAAGGTGGTGCAGGAGTTGGCTGGCGATGGGTCCGTGGTCGGTCAGCTTTCGGCGACCGATGCGAACGGCGATGCGCTCACCTACAAGATCAAGCTCGCCAATGGCGCGCTGGTCGACGCCGACGGGCGCTTCAAGATCGGCGGCAACCAGCTTCTGGTCGACAACGGCGTCAGGTTCGACTTCGAGCAGGCTACGTCGCATGCGGTCACGGTTGTGGTCAGCGACGGCCGCGGTGGTTCTGCGGAGCAGAGCTTCACGGTGACGGTTGGGGACGTGGCTGTCGAGAGGACTGCCGGCAGCGTCTTCGACGACATCATCAAGTCGGGCAATCTCAAGGACAACCTGGCTGGCGGCCTCGGTAACGACGCAATCTATGCGGGTGGCGGCAACGACGTCCTCAACGGCGACCTCGGCGACGACAAGCTCTGGGGCGGGCTCGGCAAGGACACCCTGACGGGCGGCAAGGGCAAGGACATCTTCGTGTTCGACACCTTCAACGCCAGGACCAACGTCCGCCAGAACCTCGACAAGGTCACCGACTTCAACGTGAGGGACGACAGCTTCTGGCTCGACAACAAGGTGTTCAAGAAGCTCGGCAAGGGCACGGAGCTGAAGCCCGGCAAGTTGAAGAAGGACTTCTTCGCGCTTGATGCCGCGGCGGATGGCAACGACTACGTCATCTACCAGAAGAGCACGGGCAAGCTGTACTACGATGCGGACGGCTCGGGTGCCGCTGCCGCGGTGCAGATCGCCTCGCTCAAGAAGGGCCTCAGGATGACGGAGAAGGACTTCTTCATCATCTAACGGACGGACATCCACGAAGCCCGAGGGCGGCACGCCGCGCCCTCGGGTTCGCGTTCGCCAAGGCGGCCCGGATCGTCATTCGAGATACAACAAAGCCCCAGGCGGGAAACCGCCTGGGGCTTCGTTCGTTCGGCGCTCCGTGCGCCGGCCGGGGCCGGCCGTCAGGTCTTCGGCGCCGCCTTGCCGTCGACGCGGGCGGCGGCAGGCTTGATGTCGAGGGGCTTGCCGGCCGCCGGAGCGGCGGCGGGCTTCTTCGGCTCGGGCTTGCGCGGGGCCGCGGCGGCCGCCGGCACGATCCCGGGCTTCGCCTCGGGCTTCGCTTCGAGCTTGGCCGGAGCCTTCGCGTCTGCCGCCTTGCCGGCCGTCGCCTTCACGTCGATGGCCTTGGGCTCCGCTGCCTTCGGCTCGGCGGGCCGGGCCGCGGCGCGGGCCGGCGGGGCGGGCGTGCCGGTGACGGGCTTCAGGGTGAGCGACGCGCGCCCATCCTTGCCCTCGGGAATGGCGCCGGCGGGCAGCTGCGTCGCTGCCTCCTGGGCCGGGGCCTTGGCCCCGCCGCGGGCCACCGCCTTCTTGCCCTTGCGGGCTGCGAGCCGCGCGGCTTCCTCGGCCTCCTCGGCCGCCGCCTGGGCGGCGATCTCCGCCTCGCTCGGCGGGGTCGGGCCGATCCACACCTTCACGGGCACCACGGGGCCGCGGGGGCCGAGCAGCGTGCGGGGCATCGGGGCCGGCGCCGCGCCGGCGAAGGCCATCACGTTCGCGCCCAGGAGGTTCGGCATTCCGGAATCGGCCGAAGCCTGAGCCATGCCGCCCCCGTCGTCCTCGCCCGGCATGGGGCCGCGCCGGTCGCAGATCACGGGGCGCATGTTGGGCGGGGAGGAGAGCGCGGAGGTCTGGAGCTGCTCGGGCTGCAGGCCGGAGGCCCCTTGAGCCGCGAAGCCGCGCTCGAACAGGTCCGCCGCCTTCAGGGTGCGCTCGTTCGCCGAGGACGAGCCCAGCACCACGGTGATGAGCCGGCGCCCGCCCCGGGTCGCGGAGGCCACCACGTTGAAGCCGGAGGCGCAGATGAACCCGGTCTTCATGCCGTCCGCGCCCGGATAGCGGCCGATGAGCCCGTTATGGTTGCGCATGACGCGCCGCCCGAACTGGATGGCGCCGATGTCGAACAGGTCCTGGTGCTCCGGGAATTCCCGGTAGAGCGCGCGGGCGAGGATCGCCATGTCCCGCGCGGAGGTCCATTGCCGGTCGTCCGGCAGGCCGTGCGGGTTCACGAACTGGCTCTCGCGCATGCCGAGCTTGGCGGCCGCCGCGTTCATATGGGCCGAGAACCCCTCGACCGAGCCGCCGAGACCCTCGGCGATGGTGGCCGCCACGTCGTTCGCGGACTTGACCATGATGATCTTGAGCGCGTTGTCGAGCCGGATCTGGGTGCCGGGCTTGAAGGCCATCTTGGAGGGCGGCAGCGCCGCCGCCTCCTCGGAGACCGTGAGCAGCCTGTCGGGCGTGGCCTGGCCCTGCTTGATCATCTCGAGGGCCACATAGGCGGTCATCAGCTTCGTGATCGAGGCCGGGTACCAGGGGTCTGTCGCGCGCTCGGCATGCAGCACCTGGCCGGTCGCCGCGTCCATGACGAGGGCCGGGCCATTCGCCAGGGCAGCGCCCCCGGAGGCCACGAGGGCGGCCAGGGACAGGGCCAGGACCCGGCTCTGAGCCAGGATCTTGAACGGGGACGCCATCCGGCGAAAGGATCGGCTCGCGGCCATGACCTTCGACGAAGAGGCGGGGATGCGGAGGGCTTGGCTCACGGCCATGACCTTCAAAAGGGACTCGGGGAGGGGAAGGGTTCGGCTCGCAACCAAGACCTTCGAAGCGTTGGAAGGGGATGTCAAAGGGGGAAGGGATCGGCTCACGGCCATGACCTTCGAAGGGGATGTGAAAGGGCGAAGGGCTCGGCTCGCAGCCATGCGGGTCAGCTCCAGACTCGACGAGGTCGACGGGTTATAGGGCAATACGGTCACGCTTGCACCCGCCCAGGCGGGCCGGGCAGGGTGATGAAATCGGACGGGATGGGCGTTCGCCCCCTTGTGCGGGAGCGAGTTCTACGGGATTCCGTGGCAAGAGCGTGGCGAGCCTGCGTTCCCTTTCGGTAAACGTCCCGCCGTCCACCGCCGAATCCTCCCTGAAAGCCCGCGATTTGTTCGATCCCGCTCCCTTTTCGCCTCCGATCGTCCCGGTTCCGGGCCCGGGCTCGCGGGACATGGGACCCATCGCGAAAGAGCGGCCATGATCGACCCCGCCCTCCTCTGGATCCCGGCGACGCTCGCCGCCGCCGCGGCGCAGACGGCGCGCAACGCCACCCAGAGGCGCCTGACGGCCCTCATCGGAACCGCGGGAGCGACGCAGGTTCGGTTTCTCTACGGGTTCCCCTTCGCGCTCCTGCTGCTGGCCGCGATCGGAACCCTGTCGGGCGACCCGATCCCGGCGCCGAACGGCTCCTTCCTTCTTTTCGCCGCCGGCGGGGCCCTGGCCCAGATCCTGGCCACCGCGCTCATGCTCGCGGCCATGCGGGAGCGCTCGTTTTCCGTGGTCACGGCGGTGATCAAGACCGAGCCCGTGCAGGTTGCCCTCTTCGGCCTCGTGCTCCTGGGCGACGCGCTCACGCCGGCTCTCGCTCTTGCCATCGGCATCGCGACCTCGGGCGTCGTGCTCATGTCCGTGAAGCCCGGGGGGCTCGGCGCCGGCGGCGCCCGGCCCGTGGCGCTTGGGGTCGTGGCGGGGGCCTGCTTCGCGCTTGCCGCCATCGGGTTCCGGGGGGCAATTCTCAGCCTCGGCGAGGGCTCGGCCCTCATCCGGTCCACCACGACCCTTGCATGGGGCCTGGGGCTCCAGACCGCGATGCTCCTCGCCTGGCTCGCCTGTTTCGACCGGGCGGCGCTCGCCGGCAGCTTCCGGGTCTGGCGCGCCTCGCTCGGGGCCGGGTTCCTCGGGGCGCTCGCCTCCCAGTTCTGGTTCATCGGCTTTGCCCTCACGAGCGCCGCCAATGTGCGCACCCTCGCCCTCGTGGAGGTGCTGATGGCCCAGGCCGTCGCTCACCGCCTGTTCGCCCAGAAGGCGACGGGCCGGGAATGGGCCGGCATGGCGCTCATCGTGGCGGGCGTCGTCCTGCTCCTGGCGACGCAGCGCTGAGGCTGTCCGTCGATCGGCTGCGAGGGTCGGCTTGCCGCTCCGCACCGCTCCGGTTACGACTTGGCGCAACACGAGAACATCCAGAGTGCGCCGATGACCGCCAGCCCCGCCGCCGCTCCCGTCCAGCCCGCCTTCCGCGCGCTCCACCCGGGCGACCCCGCGCCCTGGTTCCGGCAGCGCTGCACCAGCAACCCGGATTATGCCTTCGACACGGTGGCGGGCCGTTACGTGGTGCTGTGCTTTTACGGCACGGCGTCGGACGAGGCGGGCCGGGCGGCCCTGGCGGCGGTCGAGGCGAACCGCGCCCTGTTCGACGACACCAGTCTCTGCCTCTTCGGCGTCAGCGTGGATCCCGCCGACGAGGCGCAGGGCCGGGTCCGCGAGAGCCTGCCGGGCCTCCGCCATTTCTGGGATACGGACGGACGGGTGAGCCGCCTTTACGGCGCGGTTCCCCACGATGCGGAGCCCGGCATGGCGGGCGTGCCCCTGCGCCGGTTCTGGCTCGTGCTCGATCCCATGCTGCGCGTGCGCCACGTGCTGCCCTTCCGGGCCGATGGCGGCGACCGGGACGAGATCATGGCCTATCTGAGGGCCCTGCCGCCGGTGGAGCGCTTCGCGGGCCTCGAGATCCAGGCGCCGGTGCTCATCATCCCCAACGTCTTCGAGCCCGAATTCTGCCGGCGGCTCATCGGGCTCTACGAGGCCAACGGGGGCGAGGAATCGGGCTTCATGCGCGAGGTCGGCGGCAAGACGGTCGCGGTGACGGATCCCGCCCACAAGCGGCGCAAGGACTACGTGATCGACGATCCGGCGCTCATCCGCCAGACGCAGGAGCGCATCCGTCGCCGGATCGCGCCCGAGATCGAGAAGGTGCACTACTTCAAGCCGACCCGCATGGAGCGCTACATCGTCTCCTGCTACGCGGCGGAGGATGGCGGCCACTTCCGGGCCCATCGGGACAACACCACGAAGGGAACGGCGCACAGGCGCTACGCGGTGTCGATCAACCTCAACCACGAATTCGAGGGCGGGGAGGTGAGCTTTCCCGAATACGGGCCGCGCGGCTACAAGGCGCCGGCCGGCGGCGCCGTGGTCTTCTCCTGCTCCCTCCTCCACGCCGTCTCGAAGGTGACGAGCGGGCGCCGCTTCGCCTTCCTGCCCTTCCTCTACGACGAGGCCGCCGCCAAGGTCCGCGAGCAGAACAACGCATTCCTCGGCGAGGGCGTCGGCGCCTACAGGAGCTGAGGCTCCCCGCTTTTGGGGAGCCTCAGCCAAGCCTTACCAGTGCTTGACCTCGTCGTCGTTCGGCAGGCGCCCTTGCGGGGTGAGCTGGTCGACCACGTTCGGGAGCACGTGGGAGAGCTCGTTGAGCATGTCGCCGCGGGGCAGGCCGGTCTGGCTCGAGAGCTGCTCCACCGTGTCGGGACCGAGCGCCTCCTCCAGCTCGTTCGGAGCGATGGCGTGGTTCTCTCCGGGGCTCACCCAGGAGTGGAACTTGTCCCCATGACCCGAGCGGGTGAACTGGTCGAGAAGGCCGCCGAGGCCACCCATGCCTCCACCCATGCCTCCACCCATGCCTCCACCCATACCGCCTGACATCCCGCCGCCCATACCTCCACCGAGGAGGCCGCCGAGGCCTCCGCCGCCGCCGCCGCCGAGAAGCCCGCCGAGACCGCCGCCCCCGCCCCGGGAGGCGAGGAGCGCCATCAGGGCCATGACGAGGGGCGACATGCCCCCGCCACCCCCGCCGAGCATCCCTCCGAGGCCGCCCGTCGAGCCCCCGCCGAAGCCGCCGCCCATGCCGTTGTTCATGCCATTATCCATGCCGCCGCGGCCCCCCATGCGGGAGCCGAGAACGTTGCCGATCACTTGGTCGAGCAGGCCCATTTGCGTTCTCCTTGAACGTGAAACTGGTCGGCTAACGGAGGGCGCTCGGGATGGTTGCGGCCAAGATCGGGTCCTGTCCGCCATGTGCAGTGTTTCCCCTCCGCAAGGGCAAGGGGTGCCCCCTCTGCAGGGCTGGGCCGCCGCGGCCCGCCTTGCCGAAACGGCCCTGGAGGCGCATGTTCCGGGCACGTTTCGAACCCTAGAGGCCAATCATGACCGCCTGCATCGTCGGCTGGGCGCACACGCCCTTCGGCAAACTGGACAACGAGACCGTCGAGAGCCTGATCGTGCGCGTCACCCAGGACGCGCTCGCCCATGCGGGGATCGGGGCCGAGGATGTGGACGAGGTCGTGCTGGGGCACTTCAATGCGGGCTTCTCGGCGCAGGACTTCACCGCCTCCCTCGTGTTCCAGGCGAGCGACCGCTTCCGCTTCAAGCCCGCGACCCGCGTGGAGAATGCCTGCGCCACCGGCTCGGCCGCCGTGCACCAGGCGATCAAGACCATCGAGGCGAAGCGCGCCAAGACCGTGCTCGTGGTCGGCGTCGAGCAGATGACGCGCACGCCGGGCCCTGAGATCGGCAAGAACCTCCTGAAGGCCTCCTACTTGCCTGAGGACGGCGAGACCCCGGCGGGCTTTGCGGGCGTGTTCGGCCAGATCGCAGGGCGATACTTCCAGGCCTACGGCGACCAATCGGACGCGCTCGCGATGATCGCGGCGAAGAACCACAAGAACGGTGTCGGCAATCCTTACGCGCAGATGCGCAAGGATCTCGGCTTCGAGTTCTGCCGGGCCGAGAGCGAGAAGAATCCCTTCGTGGCCGGACCCTTGAAGCGCACCGATTGCTCCCTCGTGTCCGACGGCGCGGCCGCGATCGTGATCACCGACACCGAGACGGCGCTTCGCATGCCCCGCGCGGTGGCGTTCCGGGCCACGGCCCATGCGCAGGATTTCCTGCCCATGTCGAAGCGTGACATCATCCAGTTCGAGGGCTGCGCCCACGCCTGGCAGCAGGCGCTTGCCAGAGCCGGCGTCGCCCTCGACGATCTCTCCTTCGTCGAGACCCATGACTGCTTCACCATCGCCGAGCTCATCGAGTACGAGGCCATGGGCCTCACGGCGCCGGGCCAGGGCGCTCGGGCGATCCAGGAGGGCTGGACCCAGAAGGACGGCAAGCTCCCGGTGAATCCGTCCGGCGGCCTCAAGGCGAAGGGCCACCCGATCGGCGCCACGGGGGTCTCCATGCACGCGCTCTCCGCCATGCAGCTCTGCGGGGAGGCCGGCGACATCCAGGTGAGGAACCCGGTGCTCGGCGGCATCTTTAACATGGGCGGCGCCGCGGTGGCGAACTACGTGAGCGTGCTCGAGCGCATCAAGTAAGGGCGAGGGCTCCCACAGCCCTCATCCTAAGGAGGCCCGCAGGGCCGCCCTGAAGGGTGAGGGCGTCTTCCGAGATCACCAGACCCGCAACCCTCTTTCTTGAGATGATCGCCTCGCGAAGCCTCAAGATGCGGGTTGCCGATCGGCACCGCTCCTTGCCCACCTTTCTCATCCTCCTCTTCGCCTACACGCTCAGTCAGTTCTTCCGGGCCTTCCTCGCCATCGTGGCCGGAGACCTGTCGCGGGAACTCACCCTCGATGCGGCAGATCTCGGGGCCGTGTCGGCGATCTGGTTCGTGGCCTTTGCGCTGGCGCAGTTTCCGGTGGGCTATGCGCTCGACCGGTTCGGGCCGCGGCGCACGCTCGCCGCGTTCATGGTGCTCGCCGTCATCGGCGCGGTCTGGCTCGCCCGGGCGGGAAGCTTCGCGGATGCGCTCGTCGCCATGGCGCTCATCGGGATCGGCTGCTCGCCGATTCTCATGGCGAGCCTTTATGTGTTCGGCCGGGTCTACGATGCGGGGCGCTTTGCCATGCTCTCCTCGCTTATGATCGGGCTTGGCTCCGCGGGCAATCTGCTCGGCACCTCGCCGCTCGCCTGGGCGGTGCAGGCCTTCGGCTGGCGCGGCGCCATGACGGGCATCGCCGCCATCACGGCCGCCAGCGCGCTCCTGGCCTTCATGGCGCTGAAGGACCCGCCGCCCGTGGAGCGCCGCGCGGAGGACGCGGCCCGCGGCGGGCTTTCCGCCCTCCTCGCCATGCGGGCGCTCTGGCCGCTCCTGCCGCTCGCCGCGGTGAGCTACGCGGTCGTCATCGCGACGCGCTCGCTCTGGATCGGGCCGTTCTTCACGGACGTGCACGGCTTCACCATCGCCGGAAAAGGGCACGCGGCGCTTCTCATGGCGGTCGCCATGTCGGTGGGCGCGCTCGCCTACGGCCCCCTGGAGCGCTGGCTCGGGGGCGCGAAGCGCACCACGCTCATCGGCAGCGCCGTCACGGCCGCGGCCTATGCGGGGCTCGGCCTCTTCGGTGAGCGGAGCGCTGCGGGCGCGCTCGCGCTCCTCACCATGATCGGCTTTGCGGGTATGACCTACGGCATCCTCATGGCCCATGCCCGGCTGTTCTTTCCCGCCCATCTCCTGGGTCGCGGCGTCACCTTCATGAACTTCCTGTTCATTGGCGGCGCGGGCGTCGTGCAGGCGCTTTCGGGGCTGTTCGTGCGCGCCGGAGGCAACGCGGGCGACCCGGCGGACGCTACCTTCGGCCACCTGCATCTCGCCTTCGGCCTCGTGCTCCTTGCCGCGACCGTGGTGTACCTCTTCGCGCCGGCGCGGCCGCGCGAAGTGGCTTCCGCTGGGTAAAGATGTTGCTAGCATCGGGGAGCGACTCAAACCCCGGAGACCGGCCATGCTGCGACGCGTCACCCTCGCCCTACTGGGCATCACCCTCGTGGCGCCGGCCCTTGCCCAGAACAACCCCTACCAGCAGAGTCCCGCCGTGCTCGAGCGCTACAGGGATGTGCCGCTCCGCCTCGACGCGCCCGGGGTCCAGCCAGGCCGCACCGGCTTCACCACCCAGGACGAGATGATCGCCCATGTGGACGGGCTCAAGGCCCGCGCGCCGCACATGCATCGCGGCACCCTCGGACAATCCCAGCAGGGGCGGGAGATGCCCTATCTGGTGTTCACCCAGGACGGGCGGTCCGATCCGGCGGCGATCCGCTCGCTCAACCGGCCCGTGATCTGGCTCATCGGGCAGCAGCACGGCAACGAGCCCGCCGGCGGGGAGGCGATGCTGGCCCTCGCCGCGGCGCTCGCCGATGGCGAATTGAAGCCGCTTCTCGACCGGATCACCGTCGTGGTGGTGCCCCGCGCCAATCCCGACGGCGCCATGGCCTTCACGCGCACGGGGGCCAACGGGCTCGATCTCAACCGCGACCACCTCCTGCTGACGCTCCCCGAGGTGCGGGCGATCCACGGCAAGATGGCGGAATTGCCCGCCGACATCGTGATCGACGCGCACGAGTACCAGGTGGCGGGGACCTGGCTGGCGAAGTTCGGCAGCCTGCAGAAGACCGACGCGATGCTGCTCTATGCGACGCATCCGGCGGTGCCGAGGCAAGTCGCGCAATATGCCGAGACCGCCTACATCCCGGCCATCGAGGCGGCCTTCAAGCCCGCGGGGCTCGACTGGTTCTGGTATCACACCGCCACCACCTCGAACCCGCAGGACAAGACCGTCTCCCTCGGCGGCAACGCGCCGGGCATCTCGCGCAACAATTTCGGGCTGAACGGAGCGGTGTCGTTCCTGGTGGAGACCCGGGGCATCGGCGTCGGCATGCAAGGCTACCAGCGCCGCGTCGCCACCCATTATCTGGCCGCCAAGGCCGTGATGGAGAAGGCCGCGGCCGAGCCCGGCCGCGTGCGCGAGACCGTGGCGAGGGCCCGGGAGGCGATCGCGCGGGCGCAGGACCCGCTCGTGGTCGGCTACAGCGTCGAGACCGTGAAGATGACGATCCCGCTCGTGGAGCCGCAAAGCGGTGCCGACAAGCCCGTGGAGGTGGATTTCGTCGATACCCGGCGGGTCACCGTGACCGAGACGCGCCCGCGGCCCGCAGGCTATCTGGTGCAGCCCGAGGGCGAGGCGGCCATCGCGGCCCTGCGCACCCGGGGCGTGACGCTCTGCCCGGCGCCTCAGCAATCGGTCGAGGCGGAGGTCTTCCTGATCCAATCCAAGGCCGGGCCGGTGAATCGGGAGAGCATCAACCCGGACCAGGCCGTGAAGGTGTCCATCGAGCGCCGCTCGGTGACGCCCGCCCCCGGAGCCGTCTTCGTGCCCATGAACCAGCCCGCCGCGGCCGTGGTCTCGGCCTCCCTGGAGCCCGACAGTCCTGGCAGCCATGTGGGCGTCGGCATGGTGCCGGTGGCCTCCTCCGGCGAGGCTCCGGTCTACCGGGTGCCGACCGGCACGACGCTGCGCTGCGGGAACTGATTCTCCGCCCTGCTGGGGCAGCGGAGAAAGGTCCTACTCCCCTGGCGCCCGCGCCTTGATGGCGAGGGCGTGCAGACCCCGGGCGAAGACGGGGGCGAGGGCGTCGTTCACGAGACGGTGACGATCCACCCTGCCCTTGCCGGTAAAGGCCTCCGACACGATATCAAGTCTGAAATGGGTCTCGCCGCCCTCGCGCCATCCCGCATGGCCGTGATGCTGGTGGGATTCGTCGGTGACCACGAGATGAGACGGCGTGAAACGATCCGTCAGCATCCGGGTGATATCGTCCTTCAGGCTCATCGCGTTCCTCGCCTCAAACCGGCCCTAGGTTTCCGCGCCCCGGCGTCAACCGGAGTTGAACGGGGCTGCGGCCAAATGCGTTCAGACCTTGCCGGGTGTCGTCCACACCCCTCATAATCGGTTCGTCATGGATCTCAATTCGCCTCTGTTCGACCGTATCCGCATCAAGCCCGCCGCCGACGAGCCGCAGGGCACGGAGGGGCCGGCCTGCGAGCATCCGGGCTGCAAGGCTCCCGGGCTGCATCGGGCGCCGAAGGGGCGTGCGCAGGAGGGGCGCTACTTCCTGTTCTGCCTCGACCACGTCCGGGCCTACAACGCCTCCTACAACTACTTCGCCGGCATGACGGACGCGGCGGTCGCTGCCTACCAGAAGGACGCGATCATCGGCCATCGGCCGACCTGGGCCATGGGGGTGAACGGCTCTGGAAAGCCGCAGGAGGCCTCCGCGGAGGCGCCGGAACGGGACTGGTCCTACGTGGACCCGCTCGGGGTGCTCAACGGCGAGAACTTCAAGCAGGCCCGCCGGCGGGCGGCGCCGGAGCCCAAGAAACCCCGCCTCACCGGCCCCGTGCGCCGGGCCCTCGACGTGCTCGGCCTCGACGAGAGCGCGGACGGCCCTACCATCAAGGGTCAATACAAGGCTCTCGTGAAGCGGTTCCACCCGGATGCCAACGGGGGCGACCGCTCCTTCGAGGAGCGCCTGCGGGACATCATCAAGGCCCACGACACGCTCAAAACGGCGGGCATGTGCTGAGGAACTCCTGCGGCACATCATCGAGGCCCATGAGACGCTGAAAACGGCGGGCATGAGCCGCGAAGCGCCTCGGGGTCCTAATCCCAGCCCGGGAGCCCTGGCAACCGCAGAGGGCGATCCGAGGGCGCCAAGGCTCGGGGCATCCCCCAGCCGCAGGGTTGCGCAAGGCGCAGCTTTGGCCCTCCTGCCGCTAGGAAGAACTGTTCCGGACGCACAGGCGTTGTGCGGGGACGGAAATTGCGCCGCGCCAGCGTGGCCTATATGAAACGCCATTGACCATTCGAGGGACCGAAATCCCCGACCGCATCCGAACGAGAGGCTCCCATGCTCGCTGCGACCGAAAACCAGACCACCAAGCCGGACATGAAGGTGTCCGTGCGCCAGGTCTTCGGCATCGATGCGGATCTCGAGGTCCCGGCCTTCTCCAAGGCCGAGGAGCACGTGCCCGATCTCGACCCGGACTACCTGTTCGACCGGGAGACGACGCTCGCCATCCTCGCGGGTTTTGCCCGCAACCGCCGCGTGATGATCACGGGCTACCATGGCACCGGCAAGTCGACCCACATCGAGCAGGTGGCGGCCCGCCTCAACTGGCCCTGCGTGCGCGTGAACCTCGACAGCCACGTGTCCCGCATCGATCTGGTGGGCAAGGATGCGATCGTGCTCCAGGAAGGCAAGCAGATCACCGCCTTCCAGGACGGCATCCTGCCCTGGGCGCTCCAGAACAACGTGGCGCTCGTCTTCGACGAGTACGACGCGGGCCGGCCGGACGTGATGTTCGTGATCCAGCGCGTGCTCGAGCAGTCGGGCCGCCTCACGCTCCTCGACCAGAAGCGGGTGATCAAGCCGCACCCGGCCTTCCGGCTCTTTGCGACCGCCAACACGGTGGGCCTCGGCGACACGTCGGGCCTCTATCACGGCACGCAGCAGATCAACCAGGGCCAGATGGACCGCTGGTCCATCGTCACGACCCTCAACTACCTGCCCCACGACAAGGAGGTGGACATCGTCCTCTCCAAGGCGAAGCACTACCAGCAGAGCGCCGAGGGCCGGGACATCGTGAACAAGATGGTGCGCGTGGCGGACCTAACCCGCAACGCCTTCATCAACGGCGATCTCTCCACGGTCATGAGCCCGCGCACGGTGATCACCTGGGCCGAGAACGCCGACATCTTCCAGGATGTGGGCTTCGCCTTCCGGGTCACCTTCCTCAACAAGTGCGACGAGCTGGAGCGGGCGCTCGTCGCCGAGTTCTACCAGCGCTCCTTCGGCAAGGAACTGCCGGAGAGCGCCGTCAACGTGGTGCTGAGCTAACAGTCTCTCGCCCAGGGAGCGACCTCGGGCCTTAGGAGACCGGAGACGGCAATGTCCATCTCGAACCGCAAGCCGGGTGACAAGAAGGAAGCGCCCGCCGAGCCGCTGAAGCGGTCGGTGGCGGGGTGCATGCGCGCCGTGGCGCGCCGCTCCGATCTCGAGGTCACCTTCGCGACCGACCGGCCCGCCCTCATGGGCGACAAGGCCCGCCTGCCCGAGCCCCCGCGCAAGCTTTCGGCCAACGACGTGGCGGTGCTGCGCGGCCACGCGGATTCCATGGCGCTGCGCCTCGCCTGCCACGATGCCGCCGTTCACCGCCGCCTTGCCCCCGAGGGCCAGGCGGCCCGCGCGGTTTTCGACGCGGTGGAGCAGGCGCGCGTGGAGTCGATCGGCTCCCGGCGCATGAGCGGGGTTGCCTCGAACCTTTCTGCCATGCTGGAGGATCGCTACCACCGCGGCGGCAAGTACGAGGACATCACCGACCGGGCCGACGCGCCCGTGGAGGACGCGGTCGCCCTCATGGTGCGCGAGCGCCTCACGGGGCTGAAGCCCCCGGCCGCCGCGGCCAAGATCGTGGATCTTTGGCGCGACTTCATCGAGGAGCGTGCCGGCGAGGACCTCGACGGGCTCCTGCGCACCATCGAGCACCAGCGCGACTTTGCCCGCGGCGTGCGCGATCTTCTCTCCTCCCTCGACATGGCGGACGAGGCCACCCTCGATCCGGAGGACGAGGAGAACGAGGAGGAGAACGACAGCGAGCAGGAGCAGCAGCAGGGCGAGGGCGAGGCCGAGCAGGAGGCGCAGGGCGACCGCGCCGAGGCCGAGGTCGCGGAGGATTCCGACGACGAGCTCGAAGAGGGCGCGACCGAGGCCGCCGACGCGCCCTCCGGGGAGTTCCCGGACGAGAGCGACGACGCGGATTCGGACGATGCGGCCGAAGCCACCCGCCCGCCGCCCTCCCGCGCCAACGAGCCCCGCGGTCCCGACTACAAGCCCTTCACCGCTAAGTTCGACGAAGTCATCCATGCGGAGGATCTGTGCGATCCGGATGAGCTCACGCGCCTGCGCGCCTATCTCGACAAGCAGCTCGCCCATCTCCAGGGCGTGGTGGGGCGTCTCGCGAATCGCCTGCAGCGGCGCCTTCTCGCGCAGCAGAACCGCTCCTGGGAGTTCGACCTCGAGGAGGGCACGCTCGATCCCGCGCGGCTCACCCGCATCGTCATGGACCCCTACCAGCCCCTCTCGTTCAAGCGCGAGAAGGACATGGATTTCCGCGACACGGTGGTGACGCTGCTCCTGGACAATTCAGGCTCCATGCGCGGTCGCCCGATCACGGTCGCGGCCACCTGCGCGGACATTCTGGCGCGCACCCTGGAGCGCTGCGGCGTGAAGGTGGAGATCCTCGGCTTCACCACCCGGGCCTGGAAGGGCGGACAGGCGCGCGAGCAATGGCTCCAGAGCGGCAAGCCCGGCAATCCGGGCCGCCTCAACGACCTGCGCCACATCATCTACAAATCGGCCGATGCGCCCTGGCGGCGCGCGCGCAAGAACCTCGGGCTGATGATGCGCGAGGGATTGCTCAAGGAGAACATCGACGGGGAAGCGCTCGACTGGGCGCATAAGCGCCTGCTCGGCCGGCCCGAGCAGCGGCGCATCCTGATGGTGATCTCCGACGGCGCGCCGGTGGACGATTCCACCCTGTCGGTGAACCCGGGCAACTATCTGGAGCGGCACCTGCGCTACATCATCGAGGAGATCGAGACCCGGTCTCCGGTGGAGCTCATCGCCATCGGCATCGGTCACGACGTGACCCGCTATTATCGCCGCGCCGTCACCATCGTGGACGCGGAGGAGCTTGGCGGCGTCATGACCGAGAAGCTCGCGGAGCTCTTCGCCGAGAAGGGCCCCGAGCCCGTGCGCGCGGTTCCGCGCCGGCGGGCGGTCGCGTGAGGCTCACCCGCCGCGCCCTCCTCCTCGGGGGGGCCGCGGGCGCCGCGACGGCGGGCGCCGTGGGCTATGCCTTCGCGCAGCGTCCCTCGGCCGTTGAGGCGCCCACTCCCCTCACGGTGGACGCCACCCCCATCGAGAGCTTTTCAGCCAGCGATCGCGAGCGCCGACGTTTCGGTGCGCTCACCTACCGGTCCGGCCTGGAGCTCAGGGCCGATCTCGATGGATTCGGGGGCCTGTCGGGGCTCTGGCGCTCCCCGGACGGCGGGCGGCTCGTCGCCGTCACCGACAACGCGCAATGGCTCACCGCGCGCATCGACCGCCGCGAGGGGCGCCTTGCAGGGCTCTCCGACGCGGTCATGGCGCCGATCCTCACCGCTACCGGCAAGCCTCTGCGCCGCTCGCGATTCTACGACACGGAAGGACTGGCGATCGCGGGGGACACGGCCTGGGTGAGCGTGGAGCGCAGCCATGCGCTGTTCCGCTTCGACTGGGGTCGCTCCGGGGTGCAAAGCCGGGGCCAGCCGATCCCCTTGCCGCGAGGGGTCCGCGACCTGCCGAGCAACAGCGGTCTCGAAGCCGTCGCGGTCGCGCCCGCCCGCTCGCCGCTTGCTGGGGCCCTCGTCGCCGTGGCGGAGCGCTCGCAATCCGGCAGCACCGCCCCGACCCTCGGTCTCATCCTCACCGGCTCCCGCCCGGGCGCCTTCGAGCTGGCGCGGGCGGACGATTACGACGTGACCGACATCGCCTTCCTGCCGAGCGGGGAGGTGCTGGTTCTGGAGCGGCGCTTCTCGCTCCTCGGCGGTCTCGGCATCCGCATCCGCCGCCTCGACGCCTCGGCCATCCGCCCCGGCGCCCTCGCGGACGGCCCGGTGATCTTCGAGACCGACGGGTCCAGCCAGATCGACAACATGGAAGGCATGGCCCTCCACCGGGAGGGCAGCGAGGTCGTCGTCACGCTCATCGCCGACAACAACTTTTCGCGCATGCAGCGCACGCTGCTGCTGGAATTCGTACTAGCGGAGTAGGGCCGCCAGCCTCCGGCGCCCCGCCGGAGGCGAGCTACACCACCCGTGCTTCGCGCCGCATCAGGCCGAGGAGGGCGCCGTAGGGCCCGATGGCCACGAGCGCGAGAAGCAGCTTCACCCCGTAATCGGCGACCGCGAGGCTCACCCAGGGCAGCGCAACGCATTCGTCCGCGATGCCGACGGCGCCGAGAAGGTCCGTGATCGTGAGCCCAAGGCCCGGCACGGGGCCGCAGGCGAAGGCGAGGGAGAAGAAGATCGCCGTATCGAGGGCCGAGGAGATCACGGACGACACGAAGGGCGGCAACCACCAGGCCCGGTCGCGCAGGCGCTGGAACAGGCCGATATCGACGAGCTGGGCCGCCAGGAAGGCGGAGCCCGAGGCGATGGCGATGCGCGGTGTCGCGAAATGGATCGAGAGCGCCACCGCCAGCACGAAGCCCGCATAGACCACCCGGCGCGCGCCCTAGGGCCCGAAGCGGCGGTTCGCCAGGTCCGTCACCAGGAAGGCGAAGGGATACGAGAAGGCGCCCCAGGTGAGGTAGTCGGCAAGCCCGCCGATTGCGACCGGATGCTGGACCAGGATGTTGGAGGCGAGCACCACCGCGCCCATGGCGAGCACGGCGATCAGGAAGTCGCGGCGGTCGGGGGACGAAGCGGTCATGGGCCGTCCGTGAAGCTTGGTCGATGAAACGCGAACGGGCGGCCCGAAGCCGCCCGTCGAAATGCGATGCGCGGGAGAGAAGGCGATCAGACCGAAGCGGTCTGCTTCTTCTCGATCTCGCGCTTGATGGCGAGGGCGCCGACCGAGAGCTCGGTCGACTTCGCCTTGGCGAGGAACGCGTCGAGGCCGCCGCGGTGCTCGACCGAGCGCAGGGCGTTGGCCGAGATGCGCAGGCGCACGGAGCGCTTCAGGGTATCCGACTGCAGCGTGACGTTGCAGAGGTTCGGCAGAAACTTCCGCTTGGTCTTGCGGTTCGAGTGGCTCACCAGGTGGCCACTCAGCACGGCCTTGCCGGTCAGTTCGCAACGGCGCGACATGGGTCTATCCTATTCGTCTGTACGGGTACGGCTCGGGTTCCCGCGGGTTTGCATCGGCGCAGATCCCGCGTCCGCCGGACACCAGAAGTCCTTGGAAGGCGCGAGCCTATAGGCCAAAACCCCTGCTCTCGTCAACGTCTGTCGCAACTCTCTACACTCTCCCAGCCCGTCGCGGGATCGTGAAGGGGCCAAGTTCGGGGGTGCGACAGCCCCCCGGCTCGCCTTTTGCGCGTGACAGCGTCACGATTGGCCCTGATTCGAGTGTCACACAACCCGGCCTTCAGCCAGATTGTCCCCCATGCGCCCCAGCCTCGTCACGTCCCTCGTCCTCGCTCTTGGCGCCGCAGCGCCGGCGGGCGCCCAGACCCTGAAGGTCGATTACGGCATCTCGCTCGCCGGGCTCCCCATGGGCACGGCGGACCTCTCCACCACCCTCGACGGCTCCAGGTACCGGATGCAGGTGGGCGCGAAGCTCACGGGCCTGGCGGGCATGATCACCGGCGGCAAGGGCGGGGCGACCGCGACCGGCGCCGTGGGCGGCGGGCAGCCCGTGCCGGCCTCCTTTGCCATCACTTCCCGGGCATCGAGCGGCGAGCGCACCGTGCGGATGGGGCTCAGCGGCGGCAATGTGGCGGCCCTCGACATCAACCCGCCCATCGACGAGAAGCCGGACCGGGTGCCTCTCGCCGAGAGCCACAAGCGCGGCGTGGTCGATCCCGTGAGCGCCCTCATCATGCCGGCCGTCAAGGCCGATCCGCTGGACCCCGCGAACTGCAACCGGACGCTGCCGATCTTCGATGGCGCCGCGCGCTTCGACGTGGTGCTCACCTACGGGGAGACAAGGCCCGTGGAGAAGCCGGGCTACAAGGGCCAGGTCCTCGTATGCAACGCCCGTTACGTGCCCATCGCCGGCCACCGGGCCCTGCGACCCTCCACCAAGTTCATGCAGGAGAACCGGGACCTCCAGGTCTGGCTCGCGCCCGTGGAGGGCTCGCGCCTCCTCATGCCCATGCGGATCGCGGTCCGGACCATGGTCGGCATGAGCGTGATCGAGGCCGAACGCTGGGCCCTCGCCGACGAGCCCAAGGGCGCCGCCCCCCGGGCGAGCCGCGCCAGTGTCGCGCAGTAACCTTAAACCGAGCCGCCGCTTGCTCTCGCCGGCCCGATGGGCTGGCGTCGGCCCATGCGCCACACCCTTCCGTTCCTGCTCATCGGCCTAGCTCTCGCCCGGCCCGCTTCGGCGAACCCGGTCGAGTGCGCCGGCCTCAACGCCTTCTCCCATGCGGAGGTGGTGGAGGGGCGGTCGGCCCTGGTGAAGGACCATCCGGAGGGGCGTCCCCGGGGCGGTCCCATCGAGGTGGTGCCGGATTCGCTGTGCCCCGACATCGTCGAGGTGAGGCCCCGGGCCATCGAGTCCTTGAGCATCATGCTCGACCAGCGGCCCGAGGGCGGCGCCTCGAAGGAGCGGCAGCGCCGCTAGATCCTGGACAACCTCCGCGAAATCCGGCGGCTCCGGTGGCAAAGCGGGTCGTTTCTCCCCATATGACCTCAGCAAGCACGGCACTCCGTCCGGTCCCGCGCCCGGCTTGACCCCCTGAAGGCTGCCGGGAACCGGAACCGCTCCCCACGCTTCATGAAGATGGATCGCCCTCACCCTTTCCCGCCCGGACCTGCGCGCCGGTCGCTCGCGCCGCAGCAGCGCGCCCGGGGCGTCACGGCCGTGCTCGGCCCCACCAACACGGGCAAGACCCACCTCGCCATCGAGCGGATGCTCGCCCACGAGAGCGGCATGATCGGCCTGCCGCTCCGGCTGCTGGCCCGCGAGGTCTACCAGCGGGTTGTGGAAAAGGCGGGCGAGCACAACGTCGCCCTCGTCACCGGCGAGGAGAAGATCAAGCCCGACCGGGCGCGCTACTGGATCTCCACCGTCGAGGCGATGCCCCGCGACCTCGACGTCGCCTTCGTGGCGGTGGACGAGATCCAGCTCGCCGCCGACCTCGACCGCGGTCACGTGTTCACGGACCGGCTCCTCAATCAGCGTGGCCGGGAGGAGACGCTCCTCATCGGGTCCGCCACCATGCGCCCGCTCGTGGAGGCGCTGATCCCGGGCGTTCATGTGACGAGCCGGCCGCGGCTCTCCAAGCTCACCTTCGCGGGCGAAAAGAAGGTGTCGCGCCTTCCCCATCGCACGGCCATCGTCGCCTTCTCGGCCGAGGAGGTCTATGCGATCGCCGAGCTCATCCGCCGCCAGCGCGGCGGCGCGGCGGTGGTGCTCGGGGCCCTGTCGCCCCGCACCCGCAACGCCCAGGTCGAGCTCTACCAGAACGGCGACGTGGACTACCTCATCGCCACCGATGCCATCGGCATGGGCCTCAATCTCGACGTGGACCATGTGGCCTTCGCGTCGGACAAGAAGTTCGACGGTTTCCGCTTCCGCAAGCTCTACCCCTCCGAACTCGGCCAGATCGCCGGCCGCGCCGGCCGCTACATGCGCGACGGCACCTTCGGGACGGCGGGCCGCTGCCCGCCCATGGATGCGCAGACCGTGGAGGCTCTGGAGAACCACACCTTCGATCCGGTCCGGGTCATCCAGTGGCGCAACCCGGACCTCGATTTCTCGTCGCTCGCCAAGCTCCGCGACAGCCTCGCCGAGCAGCCCCGCGAGCACGGCCTCCTGCGCGCCCCCATGAGCGAGGACGTGGCCTCCCTCGAGATCCTCGCCCGCGATGACGACATCCAAGGCTACGCCACGAGCAGAGCCGCGGTGGAGCGCCTGTGGCAGGTCTGCCAGGTGCCGGATTACCGCAAGGTCTCGCCCCAGACCCACGCGGATCTCGTCACGCAGCTCTACACCTTCCTGATGCGCGACCGGCATGTGCCGGCCGATTGGTTCGCCCGGCATGTGGGCGCCATGGACCGGACGGACGGGGACATCGACACGCTGTCCAACCGGATCGCCCAGGTCCGCACCTGGACCTTCGTGGCGAACCGGCCCGATTGGCTCAAGGATCCGGAGCATTGGCAGGGCGTCACGCGTCAGGTAGAGGACAAGCTATCGGACGCGCTCCACGAGCGGCTCGCCCAGCGCTTTATCGACAGGCGCACGAGCGTGCTCATGCGGCGCTTGAGAGAGAACGCGATGCTTGAGGCGCAAATCACGGCCACCGGCGACGTCACCGTCGAGGGCCAACATGTGGGACATCTGCACGGCTTCCATTTCGTGCCCGATCCCCAGGCCGACACGGCCGAGGCGAAGACCCTGCGGAACGCGGCCGGCAAAGCGCTGGCGGGCGAGATCGAGGCCCGGGCGGAGCGCTTCTCCGCCGCCGCCGACACCTCCCTGGTGCTCTCGAACGACGGCACCGTGCGCTGGCAGGGCGAACCGGTCGCCAAGCTCGAGCCCGGCGACAAGATCTACGACCCGCGCTTCCGCATCCTCGCCGACGAGCAGCTCACGGGCCCGGCCCGCGACAAGGTCGAGACGCGCCTGCGCGCCTGGCTGAAGGCCCTCATCGTGCGGCTCCTCGGCCCGGCCATGCAGCTCGAGGACAGCGCCGAGATCCAGGGCCTCGCCCGCGGCATCGCCTTCCAGATCGGCGAATCCCTCGGCGTGCTCGAGCGCTCCAAGGTGCTGAACGAGGTGCGCAGCCTCGACCAGGACGGCCGCGCGGCCCTGCGCCGGGCCGGCGTGCGCTTTGGCGCCTACCACCTCTATCTGCCGGCGCTCCTGAAGCCGGCGCCGCGCACCCTCGCGACCCAGCTCTGGGCGCTCCTGAACGGCGGCCTCGACCAGCCGGGCATCGACGAGATCGCCCATCTGGCGGGCTCCGGCCGCACCTCCATCCCGCTCAACCCAGCCATCGCCCAGGGCCTCTACCGGGCCGCAGGCTTCCGGGTCTGCGGCGGCCGAGCCGTGCGCGTGGACATCCTGGAGCGCCTGGCCGACCTCATCCGTCCTGCCATCTCCTACCGCCCCGGCACCACCCCGGGCGAGCCGCCCGCCGGCGCCGCCGACGGGGAGGGCTTCGTGGCCACCGTCGCCATGACGTCGCTGGTCGGCTGCTCGGGCGAGGATTTCGCCTCGATCCTGAAATCGCTCGGCTACGTGCTCGACCGGCGCCCCGGCCCGGCGATCACCGTCGCCCTCGTGCCGGCCCCAACCCTCGTCTCCCCCGCGCCCGCCGCCGATGCGGCGCCAGCGGAGGGCGCGCACGACCCGAGCGCGGACGCGGCGCCGTCCTCGGAGGCTGCTCCCGCCCCTGACGCGGTGCCCGCGGAAGCCGCGGATCCGGCCGTCGATGCGCCGACGGAAGCCGTGACCGAGGCGGCCGCGGAGGACACCGCCGCCGAGACCGCATCGGCCGATCCCGCTCCGGCGGAGGCTGCTCCGGCGGAGGTCGCTGAAACCGTGCTCGTCTCGCCCGAGACCGAGGCGGCTGCGCCTCTGGCCATGGAGTCGGCACCCAAGAGCGGAACCGATGCGCCTGCTTCGGAGGACACCGCTGCCGCGGACGCCCCCGCCGAGCCCGTGCTCATCGAGGTCTGGCGCCTGGGCCGCCGCCACCATGACGGCAACCGCCGCGGCCGGCCCGAGCGCCGGGCCGATGGCCGCCCGCGCGGCGACCGCCCCCAGGGGCAGCGCCCTCAAGGCGAGCGTCCCCAGGGCGACAGGCAGGACCGGGCTCCCGGCGAGCGCGGACCCCGTCCGCAGGGCGACCGGCCGCCACGGCCGGACCGCCCGAACCAACCAGGACGCCAGGATCGGCCCGACCGTCAGGACCGGCCCGAGCGCCGCGCCGAGGGCGAAGGCCGCCCGAACCGGCCGCCCCGGGGTCCCGGGCGCCCGGACGATCGCCGTGGACCGCGGCCGGACCGTCGCGACGATCGCCGCGACTTCCAGCAGCCCCGCCGGGACGACCGCCGCGAGCGGCAGCCCGATCCGGATTCGCCCTTCGCCAAGCTCATGGCCTTGAAGGCGCAACTCGAGGACAAGGGCGGCAAGTCGTGAGGCGGACGGCTCGCCGTCCATAGCCTGATCGCCCTCAGGTCGGGGGCGGGCCGTGCGAGGAGGGATCGCCGAATGCGTGAGGACCGACGGACGGCTCACGGAAGCCTCGACCGTGCCGGTGAATGAGGGGCGCTGAATGCGGGACGATCGGCAGCGGCTCGACAAGTGGCTGTGGTTCGCCCGCTTCGCCAAGACTCGCACGCTCGCCGCCAAACTCGTCGGCTCGGGCTTCGTGCGGGTGAACGGGCAGCGCGCCGACAACCCCGCGAAGGCGCTCGCCGTCGGGGATGTGGTGACGGTGGCCCTCGGCCGCACGACCGCCCTGGTGCGGGTGGAGGATCTCGGCACCCGCCGCGGCCCGGCCCCCGAGGCGCGGGGCCTGTATACGGATCTCGCCGCTTCGGCGGAGGAACCCGGCAAGACCGACGATGGAGCCCTTGTCACCGGGGGCGGCAGCCATTAGAGCGCAGCCATTCCGTCGCAGGCCGCTCGCCGCCGCTCCCCGAGCGACCTACGTCACTCCGACAACCGCCTTCAGCACCGCGCGCCCCAAGGACCCCGCATGACCTACGTCGTCACCGAGAACTGCATCAAGTGCAAGTACATGGATTGCGTCGAGGTGTGTCCGGTCGACTGCTTCTACGAGGGCGAGAACATGCTCGTCATCCATCCGGACGAGTGCATCGATTGCGGCGTGTGCGAGCCCGAATGTCCGGCGGAGGCGATCAAGCCCGACACGGAGCCGGGCCTCGAGCAATGGCTGAAGATCAACGCCGATCTGTCGAAGAGCTGGCCCAACATCACGCAGAAGAAAGACCCGCCGGCGGATGCCAAGTCCTTCGACGGCCAGCCCGGCAAGTACGAGGCCCATTTCTCGGCCAATCCGGGCGAGGGGGATTGAGGCGAGATCCCTCTTCCGCAAGGGGAGCCGGCCGATTGCGACAGCCCTCTTCGAACGGGCGGGACCATTGCGGGAACACCGGCGGGTCGCGCGTCCCGGTGAGCCGTTCTTAAGGTTGTACGGCTCAGGCTGCAGCTGTGCCTTTGATATCTTTTGATTTTTCCTGCAGACCGTGATAGGGTCTGCAAATGCCGTCGCTTGCGCCCGACGGGCTGATCCACTCCGCAGGTGAGCGGTACACCAGAAGATGACAACACCCTCCATCCCCCATGACACCGGCCGCATCAGCAGCCGCGTCGTCCGGGTCCACACGGGCGTTTGCTAAACATCGGCCGACCAGGGAGACCTGCGAAACCTCGCGTTTCGTCAGCACGACAGGTTTGAATTGCCGGGCTCGACAGATGGGCTCGGCGGAACAGGGACAGCCCCGGCCGCCAGCCTGGGCTTGCAAGGAGTCTTTCTCGCATGACTGCAGCCGCCAAGAAGTCCGCCGCGCGTCTCGGTTTCAAGACCGGTGAGGCGATCGTCTACCCGGCTCACGGCGTCGGCCGCATCACGGCCATCGAGGAGCAAGAGATCGCCGGCTTCAAGCTGGAGCTGTTCGTGGTGTCCTTCGAGAAGGACAAGATGGTCCTGCGCGTCCCTACCGCCAAGGCGGCAAGCGTCGGCATGCGCAAGCTCGCCGAGCCGTCCCTGGTGACCAAGGCTCTCGACGTGCTCACCGGCCGGGCCCGGGTGAAGCGCACAATGTGGTCGCGCCGCGCCCAGGAATACGAGGCGAAGATCAACTCGGGCGATCTCATCGCGGTGACCGAGGTCGTGCGCGACCTCTACCGCTCCGAGGCCCAGCCCGAGCAGTCCTATTCCGAGCGCCAGCTCTATGAGTCGGCCCTCGACCGGGTCGTGCGCGAGATCGCGTCGGTGAACAAGATCACCGATACGGAAGCCCTCAAGCTCATCGAGCAGAGCCTCGCCAAGTCCCCGCGCCGGATCAAGGGCGCCGAGGCGGATGCCGAGGACGACGTGCAGGACGAGGCCGCCTGAGAGCCCGCCGCACCGTATTGCTGACAAAGCCCGGCTTCGGCCGGGCTTTTTCGTTGGGGCAGCGTGGTGTCCCGGCCGAACGCTCGGGTCTCCGAAGGCCGGCGCCGCCAAGCACGCCATCCACGGCAAAGGTTGGGTGCCCACCCCTTGCGCCCTTGGCGCGCCGCCGCTCCGGCGCCATGTTCCCCACGCATGGTGCGCGCCGTCAGGGAGGTTTCGATGAGCGCAGGCGAGGCCGGCGCACCGCAGGTCGACAGCTTGGACCCCGCCGGGCGCGAGGCGCCCGCGGCGGAGCCGGCCGCCTCGGTCGCAGCCGATCCGCCCGTCATCGGCACCGCCACCTGGACGGTCGCAGCGGACGCGGAAGGCGAGCGGAGCGGACGCCGGGCCGCGCTCCTGCAGGCCGTTCGGGCCGAACTCGACCGCTGGGCGCCCGTCGGCCACGCTCGCCCCGCTCTCGAAGCCGTGGCCGAGACCTCCTTGCGGTGGATTGGCCCCGAGACCCGCCCCGATCCTGACCATGCCGGCGGCTCCGCGCCCCGGGAGCGCCCGGAGGCGCAGCTTGCGGTGACCGATGCGGCGGGCGAGCCACGGCTGCGCCCCGACGGCCTGCCGATGACCCTGACGGATCTTGTCGCCGAACTGAGGCAGCGGCACCCGAACCTGTTCCAGGGGAGCCCTCCGGAGCCCGTCCGTGCCGAGCCCATACCGGCCGGGGCAGCCGCGATCGTGCAGCCCGACCCTATCGAGGTGCCGTCCGATCCAGCAGAGAAACCTGCAACGGAGCCAAGCATTCCCCCGGTTCAGGCGAGCCCGGCCCCGCCGGAGCCTGACGAACCCGCGCTCGCGCTCCCCCCGGTCGGACTGGTCCCAGCCGAGCGACCGACCGCCGTCGAGGACCCGCTCGCGTCCTCCGCGCCCGAGGCCGAGGAAGCGCCCCGGATCCGCTATCTCGAGACCCTGCCCGCGCCGCCGCCGATGCTGGAGCCGGGCCGGTCCTCTCCCGCGACCCGCCGGCGCCGGGCGCGGACCGGTGCGGCCTCGCATAGGGGAGCGGAGGGGACCGCCCGCGCGCCCGGGCGCCTGCGCCGGGCGCTTGCCGCCTGCCTGCTGTTCGGGGCCGGGGTCGCGACGGGGTTGGTGCTGGGCCAGTTCGACGGGAGCGGCTCAAGCCTCGCACCGCCGCCGCAGGAGAGCCGGCCCCCGGACACCGCCCGTGCGACGCCGGGCGCTCCCGCAGGTTCGGTCGCGACCGCTCCCCCGAATGGGGCGACCACTGGTCCGGAGGCCCCCCGGGCCGAAGCTGCCCCCCAGGTACCTCCCACCGCGCCCACATTGCCCTCGCCCACCCCTTCGGCCCCTCCGGCGGCGTCTGTGGGTCCTCCTGCGTCAAGTGGTGCGCCGGACGCCGCGCCTCCCGCCGACCGGACGATCCTCAGCGGCGTGCCTGAGGTCATGGATCTCACGACCCTGTGGCTGCAGGGCACCGTGGTTCGGCTCGATGGTTTGGAATGGCGCAGCGGCGCGCCGGACGAGTTGCGGCGCTACCTCGCTGGACGATCGGTCACCTGCGATCCGGTCGCGGAGGAGGATGCCTATCGCTGCCAGGTCGAGGGGCGCGACCTCTCGCGGGTGGTGCTCTACAACGGCGGCGCCCGGGCGGCGCCCGATGCCTCTCCTGAGCTCAAGGAGGCGGAGCGCCGGGCCCAGGAGGCTCGGGTCGGCGTTTGGGCCAATCCCTAAGTCAGGGCCGGTTCCGCCCGTCGCACGCAAACGTGATCACGCAGCGGTGGTCGAGCCAGGGGGACGGTTTCGGACCGAAAAGCTCTGTTTTGGTGTCTCGATGCACTGGCGGCGCGGCTGTTCGCATCTAGGGCAGCCGGTTCGTGTGTCCGTCGCTTCCTTGCAACAGCCGAGTCTAATTTTGCAAAGTTAGCCGGAATGATCCGAACTTTTTCGGACATCGTAAGTTTGCATCGGACGCTAAGGAGGACGGAATGGGAGAGATCTCAGGGGTTCGTCGCCGCTTTGTTCGTGCCGCGATGAACGCTCCCTTCCTGGAACGGGAGGAGGAACGTGCCCTCGCCGTTCTCTGGAAGGAGAATCGAGACGAAGCCGCGTTGCATCGGCTTACATCCGCTCACATGCGCCTCGTGATCGCGCTCGCCGCCCGGTTCCGCCATTACGGGCTGCCGATGGCCGATCTCGTCCAGGAAGGCCACGTGGGTCTCCTCGAGGCCGCGGCCCGGTTCGAGCCCGAACGGGAAGTCCGTTTCTCCACCTACGCCACCTGGTGGATCCGCGCTTCGATTCAGGACTACATCCTCCGTAACTGGTCAATCGTTCGCGGCGGCACCAGTTCCGCGCAAAAAGCGCTGTTCTTCAACCTCCGCCGCCTGCGCGCCAAGCTCACCCGCGGCGGCGAGGAGCGCATCGCCCACGAGGTCCATGGCAAGATCGCCGAGGCGATCGGCGTGTCGAAGGCCGACGTGGCGCTCATGGATGCGCGCCTCTCGGCCCCCGACACCTCGCTCAACGCGCCCGTGATGGACGCGGATGCGGGCAATTCGGCCGAACGGGTGGAGTTCCTCGTGGACAACAGCCCGCTGCCCGACGAAAGCGTTTCCGACGTGATCGATACGGAGCGCCGGGTGCGCTGGCTGCAGCAGGCGCTGGAAGTGCTCAACGAACGCGAATTGCGCATCCTGCGGGCCCGCCGCCTCGAGGAGGACCAGGTCACCCTGGAGTTCCTGGGCGACCGCCTCGGCATCTCGAAGGAGCGCGTGCGCCAGATCGAGAACCGGGCTCTGGAAAAGCTGAAGCGCGCCCTGATCGACCGCCACCCGCAGGCGTCGGGCGCCTTCGTCTGATCGGTTCCGCCTGACGAGAGGAAAAGGCGCCGGATGGCCTCCGGCGCCTTTTGCATGGGCAGCCCTATTCCACCACCACCTTGTAGCGCTGGCCGGGCGTCAGCGGGCCTGCCCGGTCGAGTCCGTTGAGGAGGAGGAACCGGTCCAGCGGCCGGTCGCCGACCGCCATTCGGGACGCAAAGCCCTCCGCCGTGTCGCCGGTTTCCGCGGTCATCATCTGCAACCGCAGAGGCTTCAAGGAGCGCGCCTCCTCCGCATTGACCTGGCGCACGCTCGCGAGGGTGCGCTGGAAGGGGCTCTCGAGGTCGCCCGACCCGGTCTTCACCGCCATGATCAGCCGGTAGGTGGTGGAGCCGATGCGGATCGCCGAGAGGCGGAAGGACCAGTCCTTGCCCCGGGACAGGGCGAGCGCCACCGGCAGACCGTTGACCGTGGTGGATTCGAGCGACCCCGGATCGATCGTGTCGTTCCAGGTGGTGCGCAGCACCTCTTCGAGACTCTGCCCGTCGGGCGTCTCGGCCGCGTCGAAGAGGAGGCGGCGGCTGCCGTCGAGCGTCGAGCCCAGCACCGCCTGCGCTGTGTTCTCCAGGGCGAAGCCCTCCGGGGCCTCGAAGGCGACCCCGAGCCGAGCATGGGCGAAGCGACGACCGCGGATGAGCCCGTCGGCCGGATCGTCCCCGTAGGGCAGGCCTTCGATGGCTGTGAGGTACCGGGCCCGGTCGCTCTCGCCGATGCCGGGCGCGCTCGCCCGCCGGGCAGCCTGGAGCGCGAGGTTCATGCGCTCGCCCGTGCTCGGATGGGTGGCGAGCATGTCCGTGAGGTTCGGCCGGTTCTGATCCGTGCCGCCGCCGGAACGCCCGAGCGCGGTGAGGAAGCGCGGTGCGCCGAAGGGGTCGTAGCCCGCCCGCGCCAGCACCTTCACACCCGCCTGGTCGGCCTCGAGCTCCTGGGAGCGCGAGAAGCTCGCCAGGGAAAAGCGCGAGCGGTCGCGCACCACGGCGGCCTCGGTGGGGTTGTTCAGCACGGTCTGGGTGACCTGCGTGAGAAGCTTCGAGCGCGCCTCGAGCTCGCTCCGGAGCGAGGCATGGCGGAGGGTCACGTGAGCGATCTCGTGGGAGAGGACGCCCGCGATCTCCGCGGTGTCGTTCGCCAGCGCCAGAAGCCCGCGCGTCACATAGAGGCGCCCGCTCGGAAGCGCGAAGGCGTTCACCACGGGCGAGTTGAGCACGGTGACCTGATAGCTCTCGTCCGGTCGGTCCGTAGCCGCGACGAGCCGGCCCGTCACCTCGGCGAGAAGCCGCTGCACGGCCGGATTGCGCACCTCGCCCCCGAAGGCGGCGACAAGGCGCTGGTGATCCCGGTCGGCGGCACTGTCCGGCCCCACCACCCGCGGGGCCGTCGGCGGCAGGGGCACGCCCGGCCCGCCCATGAGCCCGCAGCCCGACAGAAGCGCCAGAAGCGCGCCGGCGAGCGCCGGCCGTGCCGCGCGGGCGGCTCGGCCGCTTCCGTGCGACCCTGTGCGTCTTAATCCGATGCGTCCTGCCCTTGTGCTTCCCAAGGTCCTGGCCTCGTCTCGTGATGCAGTTTCCGGGTGGAGCCCGAATCCGCCTTCAGTTTAAAGCATTCCCCGCCGCGAGGCCCCAGCGTTCAGCGCAGTGCCGGGGCGTCGGACTCAAGGCGCTGGAGGAGCGTGTCGTCCGCGAGCACAATGGCGGGCCCGCCCCGCTCCAGCAGCACCCCGCGCATGCGGACTTGGTGCCGGGCGAGCGAAGCTGCGTTCAGGCCCCGCGCCGCAAGACGCGTCCAGATCCGCCGCGGGACGATGAGGGTGAAATCGGTCTGCCAATCCCTGCTGAAATTCACATATGTCTCGGTTCGCCGCTCCCCGACGCTCTGGACCCGCCCCTCGACGAGAGCGAAGGTGCCGGTCCGCGCCTTGAGCGCGGCAACGTCCGCAACGGACATGGGCTTATAGCCCTCCTCCGCCCACAGACCAAGGCCCCGCTTGAGGGCTGCCCCCTCGGCGGCGAGAAGCGTCGCTGCCCTATCGGCGCGGCAGCGCTGATCGGGGATGGCGGCAAGACCCGCCGGATCCGCGAGCGCGATTCCCGAACCCAGTGCCTCCAGAGCAAGATCGACCGGCTGCCCAATGGGGATCAGCCGCGCCGGCCGTCGCTCCCACCGATCCGCCGGTCCCTCAAGGGCCACCTCGACGGGCCTGCCCGCAAGCTCGTCGAGCCAGCGCAGCGCCGCAATTCGCGCCGCCCCACCCTCGGGCCATCGCAACCCCGCAAGCCGCACCGGCCCCGCCATGGCCAGCACGAGCCCCCCATACCCGTCCGCTCCCGCGATCCGGTCGACCGTCCCCCGAGCCGAGCAGGCCTCCCCGGCCAGCACCGGGGGCGCGAGCCACAGGAGACACAGAAGCGCCAGACGAAGCTGCACGACGGGCCCTCGACCGGCCGCAAGTCTAGCGCCGTTCCTCAAGGACGAACAAGATTGCAAATCTCTGCCGGAGGTGCAGCCCTGCCGCCCCAAACCCGCAATCCGCGCCCGTTGTCGCCACGGCGAATTATGCTACTCATGCGCCCGTGCGGTCCCGTAGCTCAGCCGGACAGAGCAGCGGTTTCCTAAACCGAAGGTCGGAAGTTCGAGTCTTCCCGGGATCGCCATTTCGGCCTCAGGCGGCCGATCGGCTTCGTGCAAGCCTCCATCAAGCCCAGGCCCCGCAGCGCGCCTTCGCGCGGACGGCTAGTGTTGGGGCCTCGCCTCAATGGATGCATCCCATGCTCTTCGAGACCGCCACCGCAATCCTCGACTGGCTCGGCGTTGCCGTCTTCGCCATCTCCGGGGCGCTCGTCGCCTCGCGCAAGCGGATGGACGTGGTCGGGTTTGCGCTCCTTGGAACCGTGACCGGAATCGGGGGCGGGACGGTGCGGGATCTGCTCCTGGGGCAGCTGCCCGTGTTTTGGGTGCGGGAGCCCGCCTATCTTCTTGCCTGCGTCGCGGTCGCAGCGCTCGTCTTTCTCACGGCGCATCTCCCGCAATCGCGCTACCGGGTTCTCCTGTGGGTCGATGCGCTGGGGCTCGCCCTGTTCGCGGTCACGGGGGCGGAGCGGGCGCTGCTTGCGGGCGCCGGGCCGGTGGTGGCGGTGGCCATGGGGGTCATCACGGCTGCCTTCGGCGGCATCATCCGCGACGTGCTCGGGGGCGAGAGCCCCGTGGTGCTGAGCCGGGAGGTCTATGTGACGGCGGCGCTGCTCGGGGCCACGGTGTTCGTCGCTGCCCTGGGGCTCGGGGCCGGCCGGGAGATCGCCATCGCCCTCGGTGTCGTCGCCGGGTTCGCGCTGCGGGGCGCCGCCCTCAGCCAGGGCTGGTCCCTGCCACGCTACCGGGAGCGCCCGGGCCGCACCCTCGACGAGATCGCGCGGCTGCCAAAGCGACGCCCGTGATATCGCAGCTCACCCGCGCTGGCGCGTGAGGTACGTCTTCTCGATCATGGCATGCACGCCCTTGTTGCCGTTCACCACCTGGGTGATCCGCAGGTCCGCGACGAGGCTGCACAGGGCATAGGATTCCTGGTGCGTCAGGCCCGTGCGCGCGGCGACGAGATCGACCAGCGAGCGCAGGGCGATGGTGGCGCAGGCATCGAGGCTCGGGTCGAACGCCATGGTCATCACATGGGTCGGCGTCTCGGCCTGCGGCCAGGTGAGGCTCATGTCGTCCCGCAGGTGCAATTCGAAGGTGCCTATGAGGCCGGTCTCGATCGCCGTCACGCAGACCTCGCCGTCGCCCTGCGCTCCGTGCCCATCGCCCACCGAGAAGAGCGCGCCCTCCACGTGGACGGGCAGGTAGAGGGTCGAGCCCGCCACCAGCTCCTTGTTGTCGAGATTGCCGCCGTTGCGCCGGGGCGGCAGGGTGCTGAGCGCGCCCCAGCCCACCGGCGGGGCGACGCCCATCACGCCGAAAAAGGGCCGCAGCGGAACCGATTGGCCCCAGGGCAGGCGCCCGGTCATCGCCGCCCGGTCGAGGGCGATGTGCATGAGGTGCATGCTGTCGAAGTCGTCCGGCAGGGCGCCCTTCTGCGGCGCCGAATAGGTGAAGCCCCAATCGTAGTGGAGGTCGATGGCCTTGATGCGCACCTCGAGCACCTGACCGGGCCGCGCGCCGCGCACGGCCACGGGGCCCGTGCAGATATGGCCCGGCAGCTTCGGCTTCAGGGCCCGGTGGATGGCCGCGAGCGCGGGCGGGATGGCGAGCGGCGGGGAGGGCATCACCTCGGGCGCGCCCGAGACCGTGGACATCACCACGCTGTCCCCGGATTCCACCGTCAGGACGGGCGCCAGCGCCGCGTCGAAATAGCCCCAATGCACCGTCTCCGGTGCCGCCTCGATGCGGTGGTCGGCCATGATGTCGTGCCCCTCCTCGCCCGAGCCTGCGGCGCCGGGCCAGACTTCGGTTAACACCGATCTTTCCGATGGGTAAAGGGCCCGGATGGCCTGCTTTTTTCCCGTTCCTGCGCCGGGGCATTAACCCGGTAAGAAGGTTCGCTCCAGCACTATCCTCCTGCGCCGTTCAACGGGATCCCCTCCGGCTCCCGGGACCGCGCCGAGGGTTACGGGCCTCATGCTCCGCCAGCCGTTCCCCGCCGGCCGCGCCCCATCGCAAGGGCCGCGTCCGTCCCCCATCCACCACGCATCCTGATCCGATGACCCATCCCGTCCCCACCAACGAGGCCGAACGTCTTGCGGCCCTGCGTGACCTTCATATCCTCGACACGCCGGCCGACACCCATTTCGACGCGATCGCGCAGATCGCCCGCCGCACCTTCGGGGTGCCGATCGCGTTGATCTCGCTCGTGGACGAGGACCGGCAATGGTTCAAGGCGCGGTGCGGCCTCGATGCATCCGAGACGCCGCGGGGCATCGCGATCTGCGCCCATGCGATCATGGACGACGACCTGCTGGTGATCGAGGATCTCACCCGTGACGCGCGCTTCGCCGACAACCCGATCGTCACCGGCGAGCTCCATCTCCGCTTCTATGCGGGCGCGCCCCTCGTCATCCGATCGGGCATCCGCGTCGGCACCCTGTGCCTTCTCGACACCGCGCCGCGCGTCTTCACGACGGAGCAGCGCGCCGCCCTGCGCGATCTCGCCGATGTGGTGGTCGCCCAGCTCCATCTGCACAGCGTGAGCCGCCAGAGCCAGGAGGCGGCCGCCCGGCGCCTTGAGACCGAGCGCCGCCTGCAGCAGAAGGATGCATTCCTCCGCTCGGTCTTCGACGCCTCCACGGACTGCATCAAGCTCATCGGCCTCGACGGCTCCCTCGACTACATGAACGCCAACGGCCAGTGCGCTCTCGAAATCGACAATTTCGAGGAGATGAGAGGCAGTGAATGGGCTTGCCTCTGGCCGCCGGAGGCGCAGGAGACCGTGCGGGGCGTGGTGGCTGCAGCACGCGCCGGCCGCACCGGGCGCTTCGAGGCCCTCTGCCCGACCGCCCGGGGGAACCCACGCTGGTGGGACGTATCCGTGGCGCCGGTGCACGATTCCGAGGGACGCGTCGTGAGCCTCGTCTCGGTGTCCCGCGACATCACTGAGCGAACCATCTCTGAGGCGGCGCTCCGCGAAAGCGAGAGCCGCTACCGGCTGCTCGCTACCTATGCGACGGACATCATCATCCGGGCCGATCTCACGGGTCGGCGGCTCTACGTTTCGCCCTCATCTGAACAGGTGCTCGGCTACGCGGCTGCGGACCTCGTGGGCACCCGCCCCTTCGACTTCGTCCATCCGGACGACGCGGCGGAGCTCACCGCCGCGATCGAGGGATTGGCGCGGGGTGCCGTCGAGCGCACCACGCGCACCTACCGCCTGCGTCACAAATCCGGTGCCTGGGTGTGGATCGAAGCGCGGTTCCAACTCGTGCGCGACGGCGAGGGCCGCCCGCAGGAGATCATCAGCACCTCGCGCGACGTGAGCGACGGCCAGCGGCAGGCCGAGGAGCTACGCCGCGCCAAGGAAGCGGCCGAACAGGCGAGCCTCGCGAAATCGGAATTCCTGGCCACCATGAGTCACGAGATCCGCACGCCGCTGAACGCCATCATGGGCCTCACGGACCTGATGCTCGACAAGGCGCACGCGGATCCCGAACTCAAGCGCCATCTGGAGCTGCTGCGGGTCTCGGGCTCGGCGCTGCTCACCGTCGTCAACGACGTGCTCGACTTCTCCAAGATCGAGGCGGGCGCCGTTGAGCTGGAGCCGAGCCCCTTCTGGCCGAAGGCGCTCGTCGAGAGCTGCGCCGGGCTCGTGCAGGAGCTTGCGGCCAAGAAGGGCCTTGTCCTCGCGGTCGAGACGGGCGCGACCCTGCCCTCCCGCGTGGTGGGTGACGAGCCGCGCCTGAGGCAGGTCGTCCTCAACCTTCTCAACAACGCCATCAAGTTCACGCCGGAGGGCCGCGTCAGCCTCGTCCTCGCGCATGAGAGCGCTTCGCCCACAAGCGAGCGCCTGCGCTTTGCGGTCTCCGACACGGGCATCGGGATCCCGGCCGACAAGAAGGCGCGACTCTTCGAGCGCTTCCATCAGGTCGACGGGTCCCATGCGCGCCAGTTCGGCGGCACGGGGCTCGGCCTTGCGATCTCCAAGCAGCTCGTGGAGCTGATGGGCGGCACGATTGGCGTCGACAGCGAGCCGGGCCGCGGCACGACCGTCTGGTTCGAGGTGACGCTCCCCCGCGTCGCGGACCGCACGCCCGGCGCCTGGCGCGACCATGCGGGCGCGCCGCAGATGGGCGAGCGGCAGGGGCGCATCCTGCTCGCGGAGGATTTGCCCATCAACCAGGAGATCGCGGTCGCCATGCTCGCGGCGGCCGGTCACGCGGTCGACGTGGTGTCGAACGGCACCGAGGCCGTGCGCGCCGTGCAGGACAACGACTACGATCTGGTGCTCATGGACGTGCAGATGCCCGACATGGACGGGCTCGAGGCGACGCGCTTCATCCGGGCCCTGCCCGGGCCGCAGCGCCACGTGCCGATCATCGCGCTCACCGCCAACGTGTTCCAGGATCAGGTGGAGCGTTTCACGGCCGCCGGCATGAACGACCATCTCGGCAAGCCGATCCGTCGCGAGCGCATCCTCGCCATGGTGGACGCCTATCTGGCGGCCGCGGCTGCGGCGGCGCCGGTGGAGGCCGCGCCGGATCCAGCCGCCCTCGACGACGCCCTCTATGCGGAATTCGTGGACCTCATGGGGCCGGAGCGGGCCGCGCAAATGCTGGAGACGTTCGAAAGCCAGGTGCGGGCCGCCGCGCCGCCGCCGGATCTCGGCCCGGATGCCTTGCGCCGCTTCGGGCAGATCTGCCACAAGCTCGTCTCCTCCGCGGGCACGCTCGGCTTCAGCCGCCTCTCGGACGCTTCCCGCGCCCTGGAGCAGCAATGCGCCGAGGCCGCGCTCGCCGAGGACGGACTGCGCTCCTTCGGCGAGGCCCGCGAGGCGGCGCTCACCACGATCGCGGCCCTCAAAGCCGCGGCCTGAGAGCTGCATTCAGCGTCGTCCGGATTCCCGGAAGCGGGCGATCCGGGCTCGCGCCCACGGGGATCGGTTCGATGTCCACGCCTGCGGTGCCGCGCTGGCTCCCGGCGCCGGGGGGTCTCAGTATCCGGCGGCCCGCATCCCGCCTTCTCGCCCGCCCTGGATCACGCTGATGTCGAGTTGCGGCAGGGTGGGCTGGAACGTCGTCGCGAACTCGGTCTCGCCCGCCATGGACGCCGCCTCGAACCGGCCGCCGAGCTGCGCCACCGTGGATTTGACCATGCGCATCCCGAACCCTGCGCCCGCGGCGGGATCGTAGCCTGGGGGCAGCTCGCCCCTATTGCGCACCGCAAGACGGCAGCCCTCGCTCGAGCGCCCCAGCTTCACGGTGATGGCCGGCTGCGGGCCTCCGTGCTTGATCGCGTTCGTCACGAGCTCGTTGACCACGAGCGCGAGAGGCATAGCCTGATCGGGACTGAGCAGGATCGGATCGGCCTCCACCGCGATGGGCGTCCCCTGAGGCAGCATGGAGGATTGCAGATCCGCGCACAGCTCCTGCAGCAGCGCCGCGAAATCCACCACCTCGACGCCCTGCGCAGCGTGCAGGCGGCGATAGGCGAGGGCGACCGAGTTGATGCGCGTGACCGTCTGGTCGAATTGCCGCCGCGCATCCGCATCCTTCACCAACCGGGCCTGCATCATCACCAGGGAGGCGATGGTCTGGAGGCTGTTCATCACCCGGTGGCTCACCTCCCTCAGCAGCACGTCCTTGTATTGCAAGGAGCGTTCGAGCTCGCCCGCCATATCGTTGTAGGCGGTGCCGAGCCGAGCGAGTTCGGCGGCTTGCCGGTCGGTGCGGATGCGGGCCGAAAGATCGCCTCGCCGCCAGCGCTCGGACACCGCGACGAGATCGCCGATGGGACGCAGGATGAAGGCGCGTCCGCCGAAATGGGCCGCTGCCAGCGCGAGGAGCGCGCTCAGCCCCAGCAGCAGCAGGTTCAGGATGGTGGCCTCCCTGGCCCCCGCGAAAATCGTGTCGAGAGGCAGGCCGACGGAGACGCCGATGCCGATCGGCGGCTCGTGGACGCTTGTGTAGCCGAGTAGCCGCGCGACCCCGTCATTGGTGTTCTCCGCCGTGGAGCGGAGCGTGCCGCCGCGCTCGGCGGTGAGAAGCTGCGGATAGCGGAAAAGCCGCGTGCCCTCGCGCTCCCGGTTCGGCAGGCGCACCAGGATGGTGCCGACGCGATCGATCACCGTGATCGAACTGCGCGGGGGGAAATCGCCGCTCTTGTTGGCGAGGTATTGCCGCAGCCATTCGAGGCGCAGCGTGGTGACGATCACCCCGACATTGCGCCCGTCGCGCCTGATCCGCAGGGCGAACGGCAGCACCGGCACACCTGAGGTTTTGCCGACCACGTAATCGCCCACGATGAACGCGTCGGAGTCGAGCGCGGCGCGGAAATAGGTGCGGTCCGTGACGTTGACGAGGGCGGTCTCGCTGCACCGGCGGTTGCCGTCCAGATCGTAGACGGACAGGGAGGTGGTGGCGGCATTGAGCGCTTCGAGCCGCTGCAGGTACAGGCTGCAATCGGGATCGCTGAAAGTCTGCACGGACGGCGCCTCGGCCACGGATGCGAGCTGCGCGCGCACGCCCTCGAACAGCCGATCCATCTCGCCGGAAATCAGCCGGGCGTAGCGCATCGCATCCGCCTCGGCCTCCGCGAGGCGCCGCTGACGGTCGCTCCAATCGTTATAGAATAGCAGCGCGATGGCCGGCAGCACGGCCAGCATCACGAGCAGATAGAGCCGACGCATCAGCGTCATGACGAACGGTCCGCAGCCGAGCCAGGAAGCCTGGGTATATGGGGCGAAGGCAGGGCGGGACCAGACCCGCCCTGCCCCGCCGTCAGGGCCTCACGACCGGGCCGGGATGGCAAGTCCCCGCTGCACGGCAGGCCGCGCGAGGCCGCGCTCGAGCCAGGCCGGTACGGCCTTGAGGTCGCCGTAGCCGACGAGCGGGCCGGCTTCATAGAACGACACGAGCCCGCGCACCCAGCCGAGGAGCGCGATGTCGGCGATGCTGTACTCGTCCATGATCCAGTCGCGGTCCGAGAGCCGCGTTTCGAGCACGCCGAGCAAGCGTTGCGTTTCGGCGCGGTAGCGCTCGAAGGGACGCTTGTCCTCGATCTCCCGACCCGCGAACTTGTGGAAATAGCCGAGCTGCCCGAACATCGGCCCGACCGCCGCCATCTGGAAGAACACCCATTGCAGCGTCTCGTAGCGGCGCGCGGGGTCGTGCGAGAGAAACTGTCCGGTCTTCTCCGCCAGATAGACGAGGATCGCGCCGGATTCGAAAAGTGCGAGGGGCGCGCCGTTCGGACCATCGGGATCGAGGATCGCCGGGATCTTGCCATTCGGATTGAGCGAGAGGAATTCGGGAATCCAGGTCTCGTTCTGGCCGATATTCACGGCGTGCGCCTCATAGGGAAGGCCTGTCTCCTCCAGCATGATCGAGACCTTCACCCCGTTCGGCGTGGGCCAGGAGTAGAGCTGCACCCGGTCCGGATGCTTGGCGGGCCAGCGCTGGGTGATCGGGAAGGCGGAGAGATCCGGCATGGGGCGATCCTTTGAGGGCGAGAGAAGGGCCGGCAGCTTGGCCTGAAGCCTGTGGCGCGGGAAGGGGTGCCGGTGCAAGCCCTTCCTTGCACGGATCGCGGGGCTTCGATCCAGCGCGGGCTCAGGCGCCGGGGCGCCGCGAGGGGGCGTTCTCGCCGTCTTGGCCGCTTTCCACGACCACCTCGTTGAGATGCCGGGGAGCGGGCGACTTCTTGCCGGCGGGCCAGCCTTCCCGCTGGCGCCGTCGGTCGCCGTCGGTTTCCTCCGTCTGGTCGTGGAAGAGAACCACGTTCGTGGGGAACGGCAGGTCGATCCCGGCTTCCGTGAGTGCGCCGCGCACCCTTTGGACCACGCGGCCGCGCACATGCACCACGTCCGAGCGCTTGGACGATGTCCACCATCGCAGGCGCACGTTGATCCACGAGCCCTCGAGCTCCCAGGCAAAGGCCTCAGGCGGCGGGTCGGCGGCAACGCCCTCGCAGCTCCGGGCCGCTTCCACCATCAGGTCGCAGGCCTTGTCGATGTCGTCGCCATATCCGATGCCCACATCGTACTGACTCCGCCGCAATTCGAAGGCCGTGTTGACGGTGACCACGTCCGTGTAGACCGTGCTGTTGGGGATGATCACCCGGCGCCCGTCATAGGTCTTGAGGAGAGTCGCCCGCGCCTCGATGCGCTCCACGGTGCCCTCGTGCTGGCCGACGACGATCTGGTCGCCCGTGTGGAAAGGCTGGCGCAGGAGGATCAGCAGCCCGGCCAGCCAGTTCTGTAGGATGTCCTTGAAGGCAAAGCCGATGGCGATCGACCCGATGCCGAGGGTCGAGAGCAGGTTTGCCGGGCTGATCGACGGAAACACGATCGTGGCCGCCACGAGAACACCGAGAGTGAGAATCGCCCAGCGCGCCGAGCCCGCGAGGAGCGCGGCGAGATCCGGCCGGTGCCGCCGCCGGAACACGCGCAGCACGGCCCTGCGAGCGAGCGAGGCTCCCACGAGAAAAAGGATCAGCACCACGAGCGCGATGCCGAGATTGGGCAGGATCCACCAGAAGCCGCGGGCGAATTCCTCGATGCGCTCCAGGGTGATCCCCGTGTCGGTCTCCACCGTCGCTCCCTCCTTGCCTCAACGTGCTCCGCGTCCTGGCGGACAGAGTCGAACGTGACCGGCGCGCTTCGGTTCCGGGCAGGGTTTGGCGCTCGGGCCCGGCTTCGCTATACCGGACGCGCTTTCAGGCCTGCAGGAGGGTTCGCAATGTGGCTGAAGGGTGCGGTGTTCGGGCTGGTCGCGGCCTCTCTCACAATCGGCCCGGTGCAGGCCGGCGGCCTTGCCGATCCGCAGGGTCTCCAAACCGCTCTCCAGGCGCTCGCCAGGGAGCATCCGGGCCGCGTCGGCATTTGCGCCCAGGACGAGCGTGGACCGCCGGTCTGCGTAAACGGCGATCAGCGCTTTTCCCTGCAGAGCGTGATGAAGCTCGTGGTCGGAGCCGCCCTCATGAGCGCCATCGACGAGGGGCGCTTCAGCCTTGACGATCCCATCACCGTGCGCCGGGAGGACATGAGCGTCTTCGTGCAGCCGATCGAGAAGATCGTGGCGGCGCGCGGCTCCTTTGCGACGACACTCGGCGACCTGATGCGCCGGGCCGTGGTGGAGAGCGACAGCGCCGCGACCGACATCCTGATCGGGCGGCTGGGCGGGCCTGCGGCCGTGCAGCGCTTCCTGGAGCGGCGCGGGATCGTGGGCATCCGCGTCGACCGCACGGAGCGGCAGCTTCAGACCGAAGCCTACGGCCTCACCTGGGTCGACGGCTACCTGTTCCCCGAGCGCCATCTCGCCGCCATCAAGGCAGTGCCGAAAGCCCAGCGCGACGCGGCTTTCGCGGCATATCTCAAGGACGAGCGCGATACCGCGACGCCGCGCGGCATGGCGGCGTTCCTCCAGGCGCTCGCCGCAGGCAGGCTCCTGTCCCCGGCGTCCACGCGGCATTTCATCGAGGTGATGCGTCAGACCGTGACCTTCCCGGACCGGCTGCGCGCCGGTGCGCCGGCGGGCTGGTCCGTGGGCCACAAGACCGGCACCGGCGTCACCTGGAACGGCATCGCCTCGGTCACGAACGATGTGGGCATCCTCACCGCGCCCGATGGCGGCACGATAGCGGTTGCCGCCTTCGTGGCGGAATCGACGGCGCCGGCCAAGGACCGCGCCGCCGTCATCGCGGGCGCATCGCGCGCCGTCACGGGCGCCTACCGCTAAGGTCTGGCCGACCCTCCCGCAGGAACAGGAGTCCCGCCCATACGTTCCCGTGCTGTCGTAAGCGTCAGCGGAGCCGGAGGAGGCGTGGCATGGCGGATGGGCAGGTGCCTCTCATGGGTTCCACGTGGTCGCTCGGCAAGAACCGGCGCCCGGGCCAAGGCGGCCCCGGCACAACGAGCGTGACGGGAGCGGGCCGCATCCGCAGCATCCGACCTTCGCCACGCAGGGGCCTCGCGCCCGACGAACGCTGAACGGGACAGGCTCATGACCGATCACAGCACCGACCGACCCAATCTCGCGCATCCCCGCATCCACGATCCCGCCGCCGATGCGGTGCATCGGACGCTGCCGCGGCAGCGGCGGTCCCGCACGGGAGCCATGCTGCTCGGCGGCGCGGCGGCGGCGCTCGCGGGGCTTGCGGTCTACAACCTCCTGCAGACCCGCCGGGCCGAGCGGCGCCACCCGCCACAGGGTCGCTTCATCAATGTGGATGGCGTGCGCCTGCGCTACCTCGACGAGGGGCGCGGCGAGGTGGTGGTGCTCGTCCACGGCAACGGGGCGCTCATCGAGGACATGACATCGAGCGGCCTCGTGGACGCCTTAAGCCGCAGCCATCGGGTCCTTGTTCTGGACCGTCCAGGCTTTGGCTACAGCAGCCGGCCCCGCGACCGTCTCTTCACCCCCGAGCGGCAGGCGCAGGTCTTCAACGCGGCCCTCGATCTCCTCGGGGTGAAGCGGGCTGTCGTGTATGGCCACTCCCTTGGCGCGCAGGTCGCGGCGTTCATGGCGCTCGGGCGCCCGGACAGGGTGCGCGGCCTCGTGCTCGCCTCAGGCTACTACTACCCGACCGCGCGCGCCGACGTGCCCTTTGCGCTGCCCCCCGCGATCCCAGTCATCGGGGACGTGTTGCGCCACACGGTGGCTCCGCCGCTCACGGCGGCGCTCCTGCCGCGCATCTACGCTAAGCTGTTCGATCCCGCTCCGGTGCCGGAGCATTTTTGGCGGCGCTTTCCGCACGCGCTCGTGGCGCGTCCCCTGCATCTGAGGGCCGCCGCCACGGATACGGGCTATCTCATTCCGGCTGCGGCCGACCTGCGCCGCCGCTACAGGGAGCTGACGATGCCGGTCGCGATCATCGTCGGTGACGGTGACCAGCTGATTGATGTGGACCGGCACGCCCGGCGGCTTCACCGGGAGCTTCCCGGCAGCCGCCTGGTGGAGATCCCGGGCGCCGGCCACATGATCCACCACCTCGCCCTCGACGAGGTCGCGGCACTCATCGAGACAGTGGCGGACCAGGAGCCCGTGCGACGGCGGGCGCAGGCGCAGGCACAGCCACGGCCGATGGCGTCGCTCTAGGGCCCCGCTTCAGGCCGCCTCTTCGGTCTTTGCGACGAGGCGCGCCTGGATCACCACCACGAGGAGCAGAAAGGCGCCGCGGATCACCGATTGCCAATAGGCGGAGAGGCTGATCCAGCCGAGGCCGTTCTCGAAGTTCAGGATGTTGAAGATCAGGCCCAGCAGCATCACGCCGGCGAGCGTCGCGCCCACCGAGCCGACGCCGCCGGTGAGCAGCGTGCCCCCCACCACCACCGAGGCGATGGCGAAGAGTTCCCAGCCGACGCCCTCGATGGGCTGGCCGGCGCCGAACTGGGCCGCCAGGATCACGCCGGCCAGCCCCGCGAGGCCACCGCTGATGAGATAGACCGAGGCCTTGGCCCGGTCGCCGCTGAGCCCCATGAGCCGCGTCGCCTCCTCATTGCCGCCCACCGCCAGCACCGTCCGGCCCCAAGCCGTGAGGTTGAGGGCGATGGAACCGAGGATGTAGGCGAAGGCGGCGATCCAGGCCGGGATGGGGAAGCCCAGCAGGTCGCCCTGGCCAAGCTCCACGAAACCCGTCTCGTAGGAGACCGAGACCGATTGGTTGCCGGCGAGCAGCAGGGCGAGCCCTGACGCTGCCAGCATGGTGGCAAGGGTCGCGATGAAGGGCAGGATGTTGAGCCTGGTGATCACCAGCGCATTCACGGCGCCGATGAACAGCCCCGCGGCCACGCCGCCCAGAAGTCCCGGCACCGCCCCATAAGGCGAGAGCAGCGCCGCCACCACGCTGCCGAGCGCCGCCGTCGACCCGACCGAGAGGTCGATGCCGCCCGTCATGATCACATAGGCCATGCCGAGGGCCACCAGCGCGAACATGGCGTTGTAGCGCAGCACGGAGAGCACGTTGAAGGCGCCAAGGAAGTTGTCGTAGCGCGCCCAGCCGAACAGGACGAGCGCGATCAGCGCGAGGAGAACGCCGTGGCGGCTGATGGAGCGGACGAACTGCGGGTTCATGCGGAGGCGCCCCGGCGACAGGCGGCGGCGCGTTGCCGAATGGGATGCGAAGCGTTGATGGGCTGCGGGTTCATGCGAGCGTCCTCAGCTCTGGCCTTGCCGCTGCAGCCACACGGCCAGCACGATGATCGCCGCCTTCACCACGAGGGCGACGGAATCGGGCACGCCATTGGCGAGCAGCGTGTAGCGCACGAGCTGGATGATAAGGGCGCCGATGAGCGTGCCGACCACGGTGGCCCGCCCGCCCGTGAGGAGCGTGCCGCCCACCGCCACGGCCGCGATGGCATCGAGCTCCATGCCGAGCCCGACGAGGTTGGCGTCGGCCGCGGAGTTCCGGGCGATGACGATGAGGCCGGCGATGCCGGAAAGAAGCCCGGAGATCAGATAGACCCGCCGCTTCACGGACCCGACCGGAATGCCGGAGAGCCGGGCCGCCCGCTCGTTGCCGCCGATCGCCAGGATCTGGCGGCCGAACACGGTACGCCGAAGCATCCAGGCGGCAGCCGCGACGATGATCACCATCAGCACCGCCTGGAAGGGGATGCCGAAGACGCGTCCAAGGCCGATGAACTGGAATTCCGGGACCTTGAAGACCTGGAGGTTGCCGTTCGTCATCACCTGCGCGATGCCGCGGCCCGCGATGAAGAGCACGAGGGTCGCGATGATGGCCTGGATGCGAAAGCGCGTGATGAGCCAGCCGTTGAACCAGCCGAACGCGCCCGCCGCCAGCACCGGCAGCACGAAGGCCAGCGCGACGCCGACCATCGGGTGGGGCAGGGGCACGAGCTTGCCGAGGAAGAGGAGCGGGGCGATCGCGCCCGCGATCGCCATGAGCGAGCCGACCGAAAGATCGATGCCGCCCGTCGCGATGACGAGGGTCATGCCGACTCCGACGATCACGATGGCGCAGACCTGCGTGAGGTTCACGTTCAGGGTCTGCCAGGTGGCGAAGTTCGGCGTGATCGCGAGGTTCACCGCGATGAGCAGCGCGAGCGCCACGAGCGCCCCGTAGCGGGTGAGAAACGTCTTCCAGTCCAAGCCCGCCTTCGCGGACCGTGCCCCGACGGGCGCGACGGCCTCAGCCATGGGGTGCCTCCGCCTTGCGATGACGGCCAAGGGTCACTGACGCAATGGCCTCAGACATGGATCGCCTCCCCGGCGTGATCGTCCTGGCCTCGGCCATGGGGTGCCTCCCCTGTATGATCGTCATGCCCGTGGGCCATTGCGGCCATGATTGCGGCTTCCGAGACCTCTTCGCCCTCCAGCTCCGCCACGCTGCGGCCGTCGCGCAGAACGAAGATGCGCGAGGCGGCCTCCACCACCTCCTCCAGCTCCGAGGAGATCATGAGGACGCCGAGTCCGCCCTGGCTCAGCTCGCGCACGAGGCTCAGGATTTCAGCCTTGGCGCCCACATCGATGCCGCGGGTCGGCTCGTCGAGGATGAGAAGCTTCGGGTTCATGCAGAGCCATCGGGCGAGCAGCACCTTCTGCTGGTTGCCGCCCGACAATTCGCGGATGCGCTGCTCGGGGCCGGAGCACTTGATGCCGAGCCGTCGGATGTAGCGGTCCACGATCTCGCGGCTGCGCGCCTCGTCCACGATCCCGCGCCTGGCGAGATGCGGCATGAGGGCGAGCGTCAGGTTCTCGCGCACGGACATGCCGGGCACGATGCCCTCGAGCTTGCGGTCCTCCGACAGAAAACCCATGCCGGCGCCGATCGCGTCCGCCGGCTCCCTGGCGGCCGTACTTGCGCCGGCAAGGGAGACGGTCCCGCTCTCGGCCCGGTCGGCGCCGAAGACGACGCGGGCGGTCTCGGTGCGGCCGGAGCCGAGCAGCCCGGCCAGCCCCACGATCTCGCCGGGGCGCACATCGATCGATACGTCGCGCACCTTTCGGCCGGCGGCGAGATTGCGGACCGACAGGAGGGTTTCGCCCCCCGCCGACCCGGCCCTGTGCGCCTGCGCGGCAGCGGGCGCCTCGAGCGTGCGGCCGAGCATGGTGGTGACGAGGTCGAGCTTCGAGAGATCGGACATCGTGGAGACGCGCACGGTGCGCCCGTCGCGCATGATCGTGACGCGGTCGCAGACCGCATAGAGCTCATCGAGCCTGTGGCTCACGAAGATCACCGACACGCCCGCCGCCTTCAGCTGGCGGATCACGTCGAAGAGCACCGCCACCTCCTGTTCGTCGAGGGAGGAGGTGGGCTCGTCCATGATCACGAGCTTCGCGTTGAAGCCGATGGCGCGGGCGATGGCCACCATCTGCTGCACGGCGGTCGGATAGGACATGACGGGGCGGCGCACGTCGAGATGCACGTTGAAGCGGGCGAGCAGCGCCTCCGCCTCCCGGTGCATCGCGCGCCAGTCGAGAAGGCCGAAGCGGCGGCTCTCGCGTCCAAGACAGATGTTCTCCGTCACCGAGCGATAGGGAACGAGGTTGATCTCCTGGTAGATCGTGCTGATTCCGGCCCCTTGCGCCTCCTGCGGCGAGGTGAAGGCAACGGGCGCGCCGTCGAACGCGATCTCGCCTGCATCGCGGGTGTAGTAGCCGGTGAGGATCTTGATTAGGGTCGACTTGCCAGCCCCGTTCTGGCCGATGAGGGCGTGCACCTCGCCGCGCTCCACCTCGAGGGAGGCGCCGGTGAGCGCCGGCACACCCGCAAAGCGCTTGTCGATCCCGCGCATGGAGAGAAGGGGCGCCATGGGATGCTTGGTCCTCTTAAACGGACGGACCTCTCCCCGCGCACGGGGAGAGGCAGTAGCGCAAGCGAGAGTACCCGGACGCGATCAGTACGCGTCGCTGATAAGCTGGGCGGCGTTCGACTTGTCGAAGAACCGGTCCGTGTTCACCACCCACGGCTCGATCTGCTCGCCCTTGGCGTAGCGGGCCAGCGTCTCGAAGGCCTTGGGTCCGAACTTCGGATTGCACTCGACGGTGGCGAGCATCTTGCCGTCCACGATGGCCTGGAGCGCGTCGCGGGTGCCGTCGATGGACACCACGATCACGTCCTTGCCCGGCTTCTTGCCGGCCGCTTCGAGCGCCGCGATGGCGCCGATGGCCATCTCGTCGTTATGGGCGTAGATCGCCGTCGCGTCCGGATGGGCCTGGAGCAGGGTCTCGGCCACCTGGCGGCCCTTGTCGCGGGCGAAGTCGCCGGATTGCGAGGCCACCACCTTCATGCCCGCATGGGCCTTGATGTAATCCTCGAAGCCCTTGCGGCGGTCGTTCGCGGGCGAGGAGCCCGTGGTGCCCTCGAGCTGGATGATCTTGGCGTTGCCGTTCATGGCCTTGGTGAGGGCCTCGGCGGCGCGCTTGCCTTCCTCGACGAAGTCGGAGCCGATGAAGGTCACGTAATCCCGGCCCGCCTTCGCAAGGTTCTGGTCCACGTTGCGGTCGAGGAGCACCACCGGGATGCCGGCGCGCTTGGCGGCCATCACAGCTGGGATGAGAGGCTTTTCTTCGCGGGGCGCCAGGAAGATGAGGTCGACGCCCTGGGCGATCATCGAGTTCACGTCGGCGACCTGCTTGGCCGCGGAGCCGGCGGCATCCGTGTAGACGAGCTGGTGCCCGAGCTTGGCGGCCTCGGCCTTCATGCTCTCGGTCTGGGCGATGCGCCATGGGTTGTTCGATTCGGTCTGCGCGAAGCCGACCTTGTACTTGTCCTTGGCCTTCAGCTTCGGCAGTTCCTGGGCCGTGGCGGAGAGGCCAAGGCTCACGGTGGCAACGCCGGCCGCGAGCGCGAGAAATGTTCTTCTGAGCATCGAATGCTTCCTCCGGAGAAATTGTTGGGTGCTTCTTCGTCACCTCGCCGGGGTGGATTGAGCCCTTGCTAATTTTATTAGTCAAGCCATGATCGTCGTCTGGCTCCCCGGTCGCCGGGAGCCGCAGCGAAAGCCGCCATGAGCGCCGACGGGGATATGCCAGAAAGGGACCGGCAGGGTCGCCAAGGCCGACAGGGTCGCCGCCCCACCATGACCGACGTGGCGCGGCTCGCGGGCGTGTCGCAATCGAGCGTGTCGCTCGTTCTCAACAACATGACCGGGGCGCGCATCTCGGACAGCACCCGCGAGCGCGTGCTCGCCGCCGCCCGCGCGGTGGGCTACCGGTTGCAGGGCCGTCGCGCGGATCCGGGCGATGCCGCGCCCAAGATCATCGCCTATTTCGTGGACGAGATCTCCACGAGCCCGCATCCCGTCGTCACCATCGACGGCGCCCGCGACGCGGCCTGGGAGGCGGGTCATCTCATCGCGGTGCATGTGACCCGCTCGGACCCGGAACTCGAAGCTTCGACGCTGCGCGCCGTGCTCGCCGACGGCGCGCTTCTCGGGATCATCTATTCCACTATCTTCACCCGCAAGGTCGCGCCCCCGGCGGGGCTGCACAACGTGCCTTCGGTGCTGCTGAACTGCTACTCCGACGAGCGCGCCCTGCCCTCGGTGGTGCCGGGCGAGGTGGCGGGCGGGTTCACGGCGGCGGAATTCCTCATCGCGCACGGCCACCGCCGCATCGGGCTCATCAACGGCGAACCCTGGGTCGATGCCTCCCGCGACCGCCTCAAGGGCTATCGCCAGGCCCTTGCGACGGCCGATGTGCCCTTCGATCCGGCGCTGGTGCGCAACGGCGACTGGATGCCCGATTCAGGCTATCACCGCGCCTACGAACTCCTGCGCCTCGACCGGCCGCCGACGGCGATCTTCTGCGCCAACGACCTCATGGCGGTGGGCGCGCTCGAGGCGCTCGCGGAGCTCGGCATCCGCGTGCCCGAGGACATCTCGGTGATGGGCTACGACGACCAGGAGATGGCGCGCTACACGCGCCCGCCCCTCTCCACCTGCGTGCTGCCGAACTACGAGATGGGCCGCTGGGCCGCCGAGTCGCTCATCGCCCTCGCCGAGACCAGGCGGACGCCCCGGCCGCTTCACCTGAAGATGGACTGCCCGCTCGTGCCGCGCGATTCCGTCGGCGCGCCCTCGGCGGCGCTCGACGGCGTGATCGCCCGCGCCGCCGACCGCATCTTCACCGGCCCGACCTCCGCCCCCATTCGCCGGGCGATCTCCTGGACGAGCCTCGTCCAGGCGCCGCCGAAGGGCTGAGCCGCGTCTAGAGCCGCGGCTTGCCCGCCGAGGCGCGCTGCTCGCCGGGGACGATGCGCACCCCGTCGATCACCTCCACGCGTCCCGCAAGGTCCGCCGCGGAGGAGCCGCCGACGAAGAGCTGGATCTCGCCGGGCTCCACCACGTACACCCCGTCCTCCTGATGGAAGCCGAGGCGCTCCACCGGCACGTTGAAGGTCACCTGACGGGCCTCGCCCGGGGCCAGCATGATCTTGTCGAAGGCCTTCAGCTCCCTGAGCGGACGGCTGCGGCTCGCCACCGGATCGCGGGTGTAGAGCTGCACCACCTCCTGGCCGGCGCGGGCGCCCGTATTCGTCACCGTCACGGTGACCGACACGGTCTCGCCCGGGCGCACCCGCTCCTGCGCCACCTTCAGATCCGTAAAGGCGAAGCGCGTGTAGCTGAGCCCGTAGCCGAATGGGTAGAGGGGCGTCACGGCCTCGTCCATGTAGCCGAGGGTGAAGCGGTTGTCGGCGCGGGTGGGCCGGCCCGTGGGCAGGCGGTTGTAGAAGATCGGAAGCTGGCCGGCCGTGCGCGGCCAGCTCACGGGCAGCTTGCCGCTCGGGTTGAAGTCTCCGAACAGAACGTCCGCGATGGCGGGGCCCGCCTCCGTGCCCGGGAACCAGGTGTGCAGGATCGCAGGGATCTTGTCGGCAAAGCGCCCGAGCTCCACCGGGCGTCCCGCCATGACAAGGAGCACGACCGGCTTTCCGGTGGCGACAAGGGCTTCCAGCAGCTCCGGCTGCCGGTTGAGGAAGGTGAGATACGCCCGCGACGCCGCCTCGCCCGAGGCCTCGTGCGGCTCGCCCATCACCGCGACCACGAGGTCCGAGCGCTTGGCGGCCTCGACGGCCGCCGCGATCTGGTCCGCCTGCCGGCAGAAGAGATCGCAGCCTGGGGCGAAATTCACCGCGATGCCGGAGGGCGCCGCGCGGCGGCGGATACCCTCCACCACGGAGACCGCATCCTCCGCATGGGCGCGCGCCCCGTGGGGACCGAGCTGGTCCCGCGCCGCATCGGCGAGCGGGCCCACGACGGCGATGGAGCGTATCTCGGGCCGGATCGGCAGCACGTCGCCCTCGTTGCGGACGAGGACGAAGGTCTCGCGGGCGATCTCGCGGGCAGCCTGGCGCGCCTCAGGCGAGGGGAAGATCGCATCCACCCGGGACGGATCGACGAAGGGCTTGTCGAAGAGGCCGAGCCGCATCTTCACGCGCAGCACCCGGCGCACGGATTCGTCCACGACGCTCTGGGGCACCCGCCCGGCCCGCACCTCGTCCGGCAGGTGCTTGATGTAGAACCCGCCCACCATGTCCATGTCGACCCCGGCGAGGATCGCCTTGCGGGCGGCCTCCGCCGGGTCCGCGGCCACCCCGTGGGCGAGCAATTCGTGGATGCCCGCCCAGTCGGAGGTCACGAAGCCATCGAAGCCCCACTCACCCCGCAGCACGTCCGTGAGCAGCCAGGCATTCACCATGGAGGGCACGCCGTTGAGCGCATTGAAGGCCGCCATGATGGTCGGCGTGCCGGCCTCGATGGCGGCCCGGAAGGGTGGCAGATAGACGTCGCGCAACTCGGCGACCGGGATATGCGTGGTGTCGTAGTCGCGCCCGCCGATCGGCGCGCCGTAGCCGGCGAAATGCTTGGCGCTGGTGGTGAGCCCGCCCGCGTGGAAGCCTTCGACCCGAGCCGCCGTGATGACGGAGCCGAGATATGGATCCTCCCCGAAACCCTCGACGATCCGGCCCCAGCGGATGTCGCGGGAGAGATCGGCCATGGGCGCATAGGTCCAGTTCACGCCCACATAGGAGGCTTCCTTCGCCGACCACTCGGCCGCAAGGCGCGACAGGCCCGGGTTGAAGGCGGCGGCCTCCCCGAGGGGCACCGGAAACTGGGTGCGGAAGCCGTGCAGCACGTCGAGGCCGAAGAGCGGCGGGATGCCGAGCCTTGAGCTTTTCGCCAGGGCCTGGGCGCGGGCCACGTCCTGGGCATTGTTGAAGTTGATGAGCGCGCCGGTCTTGCCCTCGGCGATGTCCTCCCAGCGCAGCTCGTTCTTGCCGTGGGAGATGAGGTTGAGCTGGCCGACCTTCTCCTCCAGCGTCATGCGCGCGAGAAGATCGTTTACCCGCCGCTCCACGTCGTCCTGGGCGGCCGCGCCGCCCGCGAGCGCCGCGAGGAACCCAAGAGCCGCCACCGCCGGCTTGACCGCACTCCGCACAGCCGCTGTGCGCGGCGCAGGAATTGCCCGCGCCGTCATCGTCGCCCAAACGTTCACCGTATTCTCCCGAAGACGCCGCGCCTTTGACCCGCGGCCGAACCCATTGTGCACATGATCAATGGCAACGGTTTGGCAAGAGCCAACCCTGCCCTTTCTCTCGGAAACAGGCCGGATCTGGAGCGATCCCGGCTTGCCGTCACGTCAACAACGTTGCAAGGTCGCCCCATGCAACGCCTCGCGCTGACCACCCAGGCCGCCGTGGCGAGCGCCGGGCTCCTGCTTCTGACGCTCGCCGTGACGGCGCTCGCCCTTTCCGGCGCGCCTTTCGGTCTCCTCGCCACATCCTTCGCCGTGCTCGCCCTTGCGGGCGCCGCTATCCCGCTCTGGCTCGGGCGCCGGGCCAGCCGCTCGCTCCGGCTCGTGGCCGAGCGCATTGGAGGGGCGGACGCCGCGGCTCCGGCCGCGCCCGACAATGAGCGCGCCATCGTCGAGGCGGTCGAGAGCCTCAAGGCCGAGCTCCGCCAGCGCAGGCAGGATGCCCGCGAAAGCGAGGACCGGTATCTCGCCTTGGCCGAGAGCCTGCCCGCCCTCGTCTGGGTGTTCGACCAGCACGGCATCACGGTCTTCCAGAACCGCCGGGCCACGGACTTCACCGGCGGCATCGTGTTGACGGCAGGCCGGGAGCGCGCCTCCATCGTCCATCCGGACGACGTGGAGTACCTGCTGGCGCAGCGCCACGCAGCCCTCAAGGACCGCCAGGAATACCGCATGGAGGTGAGGCTCCGTCGCTACGACGGCGCTTATCGCTGGTACCAGATCACCACGACCCCGATCTCGATCCTCGTCGGCGAGCAGCGGGAGGCCTACTGGCTCGCGACCGGGGTCGATGTGGAGAACCTGAAGGAGGCCGAGGACCTCCAGGCGGACCTCAACGTGGAGCTGGAGCGCCGGGTGGACGAGGCGACGCGTCAGCTCCGGGAGGAGACCGCGGTGCGCCAGAAGGCCGAGCGCCAGCTGCGCCAGACGCAGAAGATGGAGGCGATCTCCCGCCTTACCGGCGGCATCGCCCATGATCTCAACAACAAGCTCATGGTGATCAGCGCCAACATCGATGCGGTCACAAAGCACATCAAGGATCAGCCGCAGCTCCGCCGCAAGCTGCTCGCCGCCCTCGTGGCCTCCGATCAGGCGGCCGCCCTCATGTCGAAGCTCCTGGCCTTCGCCCGGCAGCGGGACCTCCAGGTCCAGTACATCGACATCGCCGAGCACCTCGATTCCATCACCTCGCTCCTCGACCGCTCTTTCCTGAGCGACTCGGTCGAGGTGCGCCTCCAGATCCCGGAGGATCTGTGGCCCGTGGAGGTGGACCCGCACGAACTCGAGACCGCGGTCGTCAACCTCGCGGTCAATGCGCGCGACGCCATGAGCCGGGGCGGAACCATCGAGATCGAGGCCCGCAACGTGCGCCTGCGCCGCGGTTCCCTCTCCGACCCGGACATCTCCGGCGATTTCGTGCAGATCGCGATCACGGACACCGGTGCGGGCATCGCGCCCCAGGACCTGGAGCACGTGTTCGAGCCGTTCTTCACCACCAAGGAGGCCAGCCGCGCCTCGGGGCTCGGCCTCTCCCAGGTGCACGGCTTCGCCCGGCAGCTCGGCGGCACCGTCGAGATCGCGAGCACGGTCGGCGAGGGCACCGCCGTCACCCTGTTTCTGCCGCGCGCGGACCTGCCGGCCCGCATCGGCGCGAAGCCCGAGCTCGATGACATTCTCGACGACGAGGAGCCGACGGCAAGCGCCGACGTGCTTGTGGTGGACGACGAGGTCGAGGTCGCCTTGCAGGCCATGCTCCAGGAACTCGGCTATGCGGCCCGCATCGCGATTGGCGCCGACGAGGCGCTCGAGGCCGCCAAGGCGCGGCGCCCCGACCTCCTCCTCACGGACGTGACCATGCCCGGCACCAGGGACGGGGTGGCGCTCGCCCGCGAGGTGCGGGCGCTCGACGCCACGCTGCCGGTCGTCCTCATCACCGGCAATCCGATGGTGGTCGCTCAATCGAGCGAGTTTCCCCTGCTGCAAAAGCCCATCGTGAGCCGCGACCTCCACGCGGCGCTCCAGCGCTATCTGACCCCAGGACCCGACAAGAACGTGGTGCCCCTGTTCCAGGACCGGCAGCGGGGACCGTAAGGCAAGGTCCTCTTGCCCGGGGCCATAGCCGCTGACGGCAATCCGGCGCGCGTCCCTGCGGCGCGCGCCAGCACACTTCTTGCCCTGTGATCGTTCTGGATCCCCTGGCTCGCATGCGGCGCCCAGAATCGGAGCACGCAGGGAGCGTTCTCCCTACATCGCCGGCACGGCCTCCTGGGGCAGGGGCTCGGGGGCGGCCGCCGCGGCACGGGAGAGGGCCGCGAAGAGCCGCTGCTGGGGGCGTTTCCAGACGAGAAGCTCCGGGTGCCATTGCACGCCGATCAGGAAGGGCGCGGACGCGTCCTCGATCGCCTGCACGATCCCGCTCTCGTCCTGCGCCACCACCTGGAGCCCGCGCCCCAGCCGGTCCACGGATTGATGGTGGAGGGCGTTCACCCGGCACGGATTGCAGCGCAAGATCCAGTCGAGGCGGCTGCCGGTGGCGATGCGCACCGTCTTCTTCGGCAGCACCGTGCGCATCTTCGGCGCCTGCTCGTAGACCTCGTGGATATCCGTGTGCAGGGTGCCGCCAAGCGCCACGTTGATCATCTGCGAGCCGCGGCAGATGCCGAGCACAGGCAGGCGGGCCGGCAAGGCTGCCTCCAGGAGCTTCAGCTCCAGCCGGTCGCGCTCGGGGTCGATGCGCACGTCGGGCAGCACCTTGCCGCCGTAGATCTCCGCGCCGATGTCGTCGCCGCCGCCGATGACGAGCCCGTGCAGGGGCTCGTCCGGGGGCGGCGTACCCGCCATGAGGCGCACGCTGCGGGCGCCGACCCGCGCAAGCGCCAGCCGATGCATGAGATAGGAGCGCCACCCGCCCCGTCGGGACGTGGTGACGCCGATGAGGGGGCGCGTCATCGGTGCTGTCCGGGCTCGCCGCGACCGGCTGTGCTGAGGTTCATCGCAGCGCGATCCGTTCGACCATGTCGGCCCAGCTCTTCTCCTCGCCCGCGTAGGCCAGATAGGTCTCGCCCACCATGGCAAGGCGCGTGCGGTCGGCCGCGAGCCGCTCCACGGCGACCCAGCGGTTCCAGTCCGGCGCGATGCTCCAGCCCGGATCGCTCACCCGCGCATCGGGCAGGCGGTAGTGAAAGGTCGGGCGCCCGTTGATCTTCTCGGTCGGCAGCGCGGCGCGCACCCGAGGCCCGTCGAAATGCAGGAGCAGCGGAAGGCAGTCGAGATCCCGGTTCCGGGTCGGGTTGAAGCGCAGGTAATCGTCAATGAAAGTGGGCAGCTCCGGCCAGTAATCCGGCGCCACGAGGAGTCGCACGTACTCGGCCGGGAACGGGTCCGCAAAGCCTAAGAGATGCCGTGTCGGATCGGGGGCCACCTGCTTGCGAAGCCAGGCATTCAGGAGGACGAAGGCCTTCAGGAACGCCGCTGCGGTCTCCGCGTCCTGGCGCGGGATCTCCGGGTTGAAATGGAGCCCGAAGGCGTAGACGGCCGCGTCCTGCGTGCCCTTCGCGCCGGCGCTGCGCAGGATGCCGATCACCCGGTCGACCTCGTGCAGGCGGTCGATCGGCACGGGCGCCGTGACGAGTTCGCAGGGAACCACGAGGCTCGCCGCCGAGCCGAACCAGGCGGCGATCCGGGGCACCACACCCCCGAGCAGGCCAGCCTTCTTTTGCGGGTGCAGGATTCGGCTGTCGAGCTCCACCGAGATGTCGCCGATGGCGCTGCCCTTGAGCCTGTAGAAATGCGGATCCTCCTCGACGATAAGGCCGCCGAGCTCGCCCGTGAGCGCCCGAACGGTCTCCTCGGCCGAGGGACCGACATATTCCATCTCGATCCCGACCGTGCGCATCCGGCCCTCGGCGTTGAGCAGGATGGGAGGCTCGGCGAAATCGACGGCAGTCGGCAAAAGGGGCGCGGCTTGCGCCATCATGGTCTCCCAAAGTTAGGCTTTCGGGTGCAAACGAGTCCGGTTTGTCGCAGGTTCCGTCCGTCGGCGCCTGCTCTCCTCCTTCGCGCTCAAGCGAGGCTGCGGGCAGGCGGGTGGGGAGCTCGCGCGGAAGGCACTGCCGAGCTACGCGCGGCAGCATCTTCCCCCTCAAGCGTGGGGGAAAGCCCATCGATCACGCATCCCGCACAGCCCTGGCCTGCCCGCATGGAGGTGGCGCGGCGGCGGCCCACGGCCTACAAGCGCGGCCATGACTTCAATCGAACACCATAAGGCGCGGAGCGCTGCCTGGGACGCGGAGATCAAGGCGACGATCGCCCTGGGCTGGCCGCTGGTCCTCACGAACGTCGCCCAGAACGCCCTCCTCACGGCGGATGTAATCCTGATCGGACGCCTCGGGCCACAGGCGCTCGCCGCGGGCGCGCTTGCCACGAACCTGTACTTTGCCTGTCTCATCTTCGGCATCGGGCTCGTCTCCGCAGTCTCGCCGCTCATTGCCGAGGAACTCGGTCGTCGGCGCCATTCCGTGCGCGACGTGCGCCGCACTGTGCGCCAGGGCCTGTGGGCCGCCATCGCCTTCGCGGTGCCCATCTGGCTCGTCTCCTGGCAGGGCGAGAGCATTCTCCTCGCGCTCGGGCAGGAGCCGGCGCTCGCGGCTGCGGCCGGGTCCTACATTCGCTCCCTGCAATGGAGCCTCTTACCCTTCCTGTTCTATCTGGTGCTGCGCTCGTTTCTCGCCGCCATGGAACGGCCGCGCTGGGCGCTGGTCGCGGGGCTCCTGGCGCTTCCCGTAAATGTGGGCGCCGCCTGGCCGCTGATGTTCGGCTGGGGCGATCTCATCGCTCCGATGGGCCTCGTGGGGGCCGGCATCGCGACCACCCTGTCCAGTACGTTCCTGTTCCTTTTCCTCGTGGGCGTCGTGAGCCTCGACCGGCGCTTCCGGCGCTATCACCTGTTCGGCCGCTTCTGGCGGGCGGACTGGCCGCGCTTTCGCACCCTCTGGCGCATCGGCCTGCCGATCGGCCTCACCCTCGCCTTCGAGGTGACGATCTTCAACGCGGCCGCGTTCCTCATGGGTCGCCTCGGGGGCGACGAGCTTGCGGCGCACGCCATCGCGCTTCAGATCGCCTCGTTCTGCTTCATGGTGCCCTTCGGCCTTGGCCAAGCCGTCACCGTGCGGGTCGGACGCGCCTACGGGGCGGGCGATCCGGATGGCGTCACCCGCGCGGGCTGGACCACGTTCGTCCTCGGCATGGGCTTCGCGGTGCTGACCGCGCTGCTGATGCTGTTCGCGCCGGAGCTTCTGGTGAGCGCCTTCATCGATCTCTCGAAGCCCGAGAGCGCCCGGGTGCTGGAATTTGCGGTCGGCTTCCTCTTGCTCGCCGCGATCTTCCAGCTCGGCGACGCGGCCCAGGCCATCGGCTCGGGGATGCTTCGCGGCCTGCAGGATACCCGCGTCCCGATGATCTATGCGGCCATCGGCTACTGGGGCATCGGCCTGCCGTTCGGCGCGCTTCTCGCCTTCCAGACGCCCCTTCGCGGCACCGGCATCTGGATCGGCCTTGCCACCGCGCTCACGGTGGTGGCGGCGCTGATGCTCTGGCGCTGGTGGTGGCGCGAGCGCCTGGGGCTCGTGCCGACGCGCGCCGCGGGGGCCGGTGCTCTATCGCCCGCGGCGGCCTAAGAAGCCTGTCTAGGAGCCGGTGGCGCGGCGCGGCGTGAGCGCCGAGAGATCCACCGGGGCAAAGCGCGTGGTCTCATCCGTGACCCGCACCTCCTCGACCGTGACCTGCCGCCACGCGCCGAGCTGGGCCAGCGCATCGCGCACCATCTCCTCCGGGGCGGAGGCGCCCGCGGTGATGCCGATCACCTGCGCGCCGTCGATGAAGCCGGGGGTCAGGTCCGCGAGCGACGCCATGAGGAGCGCGGGAACACCCGCATCCTCAGCGACTTCCTTCAGCCGCGCCGTGTTGGAGGAGTTGCGCGAACCGCAGACGATAATGCGCTCGGCGCGGTCCGCCAGGGCCCGCACGGCCATCTGCCGGTTCTGCGTCGCGTAGCAGATCGTCTTGGTGTCCGGCCCATGGATACGCGGGAAGCGGGCCTTCAGGGCCGCGATGATGCCGCGGGTATCGTCCACCGACAGGGTGGTCTGGGTCACGTAGGCGAGCCGGTCGGGGTCGCCGACCGCGAGGGTTTGCGCCTCCGCGACCGTGCCGACCACATGCACGATGCCGTCCACCTGCCCGACGGTGCCCTCCACCTCCACATGGCCGCGATGGCCGATCACGATCACCTCGCGCCCGGCCTGTGCCTGCCGGCGCGCCTCCACATGCACCCGGCGCACGAGGGGGCAGGTGGCGTCGATCACCGCCAGATCGCGGCGGGCCGCCTCGCGCTCCACCGCGCGCGGCACCCCATGGGCGGAAAAGATCGCGACGGCTCCGTCCGGAATCTCGGCGAGCTCCTCCACGAAGACCGCGCCCTTCGCCTTGAGGCCATCCACGACCTGACCGTTGTGGACGATCTCATGGCGCACGAAGACGGGCCTGTCCGTCCGCCGCAGCGCATGTTCCACCGCCTCGATGGCGCGCTCGACCCCGGCGCAGAAGCCCCGGGGCGCGGCGAGAAGAACGGTGAGCGGCGGGCGGGCTGTCATAGGGTGCCTCCCGCGGCCTGAAGGGCGACGGCGGGTCCGGGCGCGGCAGGGCGCGGCAGGGCGAGCGCCGCGACGGCGCGCTCGCCCGCGGCGACAGCGCTCTCGATGGTGGCGGGAAGCGTGCCGATCCAGTCGCCTGCCAGCGCGAGGTTCGGAAGAGGCCGCAGGGGCGGCTGGGGCAGGCGCCCGGCCGGCTGGCTGATCGTGGCGCGCTTCTCCTTCACGACCCGCGCCTCCGGCGGGCGGGCGGGATCCGCCGGCAGGGCGAGCTGCGAGAGGGCCGGGGCGATCTCCAGCCAGACCCGCGCCGCCAGCGTCTGCGCATCCTCGTCGACGGACCCTGCCGCCGCCGAGACCGTGACGCTCAGGTGGTCCGCGCGCAGGAGCGCCCATTGGGCAAGCGTGCCCACAAAGCCGACGAAGCGCGGGCGCGCTGGGCCGGGGAAGCGATAATGCAGGTTCAGGATCGGCTCGTAGCTCTCGGGCACGGGGAGCCCCGGCAGGAGCCGCGCGATCTCGTGCGGCGGCAGGGCGAGCACGATCGTGTCCTCGGGACCGAGCACGACCGTGCGGTCGCCGAAGACGAGAGCCGCGACGCGGCCGCGTTTCACGTCGAGCGCCTTCAGGCGCTGACCCGTCTGGAGCGCGGCGCCCCGCCCCGCGAGGCACCGGAGGGCGGGCTCCACGAGATCGGGCCCGAGGCCGCGGCCGGACACCAGCAGGCGGGCGCTGCCCGGCCGCGCGAGCCGGCGCATGGCGGCGCCGAGCCGGCGGGCGGAGGCCGTGGCGACGGGCGTGTTCAGCACCGCGACGGTGAGCGGCTCGACGAGGGAGCGCAGGAGCGGCCCCTCGCCCATCACGGCGCCGACCGGCCGGTCCGGCAGGGGCAGGCAGAGGCGGGCAAGGCGCAGGAGCCCCCCCATCGTCAGGCCCTCGGGCCGGAGCGACGGGTCGAGCCAGGACCAGGGCGAGAGCCCGATCCGGGAGAGCCGCCCCGTGGCTCCGTCATAGACCGGAAAGCCCCCGGGCTCCGGCTCCACCCAATCGGCCCGGGCGCCGACCTCGTCGAGGAGGCGCATGGCGCGCGGGTTGCCGGTGAAGAGCACATGGGTGCCGTTGTCGTGCGAGAACCCGTCCGCCGGATGAAGCGTCCGGCAGCGGCCGCCCGCCTGGGGGGCCGCCTCGAAGAGGGTGACGGCCGCGCCGGCCCGGGTCGCGGCGAGCGCTGCGCTCAGGCCCGCGACGCCGGCGCCGGCGATGTGGACATGGGGCCGCGTCATGCGGTTCTCAGGGCGAGGGTGAGCAATTGCAGCCGGTCCCCGGCCGTGAGGCGCAGGCGGCCATGGCGGGTGCCGAAGCCCCGGGCCTGGAGCCGGTCGAGAATGCGGCGATAGCCCTCCATCATCAGGATCGCCGGGCGCAGCCGCCCCCGGTCGAGCCGCGCGAGCGCCCGGTCGGCGGCCGAGAAGCCCTCGCGGGCCTCGTCGGCAAGGGTCTGGCAGGCGCGCGCGAAGCGCGGATCCGCCACGAGGATGCGAGCGGGCGCGTCCTCCATCCCGAGGCGCGCGAGCGGCACATAGACCCGCTCAAGGGCCGCGTCCTCGTCCACGTCGCGCAGGATGTTCACGAGCTGGAGGGTGTGGCCGAGGCGGAGCGCGAAGTCCTCCGCCTCCGGCGCGCCGAAGATCCGGATCGAGAGCGCCCCGACCGAGCCCGCCACCCGGCGCGCATAAAGGCCGAGCGCCGCATCGTCGGCGATCCGCACCCGGTCGGTGGAATCTGTCTGCATCCCATCGAGGAGCGCGTGGCATTCGCCCAGCGGTAGGGCGAAGGCCTCCGCGGCCCGGGCGAGCTCGCGGCCGACCGGCGTGCGCGGCGCCGACGGCAGGCGGTCGATCTCGGCGCGCCATTCATCGAGGAAGCGGCGCTTCTCCTCAGGGGGCGCGGCCCCGTCCGCGATGTCGTCGACGGCGCGGCAGAAGGCGTAGACCGCATGGATCGCCCGGCGCCGATCCGGAGCGAGGCTCTGCATGCCGAGCCGGAACGAGGAGCCGGAGCGCCGCACGGCCGCGAGCGCGATGCGCTCGTCGACCGCCGGGTCGTCGCGTCCTGCGCGAACGAGTCCGCCGAGGAAGGCGGAGAGCGCATCCGCTTTCGAGACCGCGATCCGGCCCGCGATCGGATCACCCCGGCGCAGGCGTTCGGCCAGGCGCTCGGCAAGGCGGATCGTGGCATGGCACTGGGCGGCCAGACGCCGGCTCCGCACGCGGCCAGGCAGGGCGCGCGCCTCGTCGATGAGCGCGTCCACCCGGTCGAGGGCCGCGTCGAGCACGGGCCGCCGGCGCGCCGTCTGGCGCGGATCGAAGAAAGCCGCCTCGCCGCCGGCGCGCTCCATCCAGGGAATGGGCAGATAGACCCGGTCGAGGCCGTCGCGGTCGCGCTTGAGATCCTGAAGATGGTTCAGGATCTGGAGCGCCGTGCAGAGCGCATCGGCGGGGGCGTCGGCCGCCGCGTCCTCCCCATGGAGGCGCAGCAGGAAACGGCCGACGGGGTTCGCGGAGCGGGCGCAGTAATCGAGAAGGGCGTTCCAGGTCTCGTAGCGGCGGATGCGGGCGTCCTGCCGGAAGGCGGAGAGGAGAAGCCTCGCCTCCGCGGTGCCGGTGCCGTGGCGGCCGGCCGCCGCATGGAGGGCCTCGGCGGAGGGCACCCGCCGGTCCCCGTCGATCAGCGCCCGTTCCAGGGCGTCGAGCTGCCGGAGCTTGTCGCCGGGCGACAGGTCGGGCGCGTCCGCCACGTCGTCCGCCTCGCGCACGAAACGGTAGAAGGCGAGAACCGCCGTCCGGTGCTCGCGGGCGAGCACGAGCGAGGCGACCGGGAAATTCTCATTCCCGGGCCGCTTCGTCGCCGCGCGCGCCTCGTGTCCCATCATGCCTCATCCTACGGGGTAGAGCCGGCCCTTCCAGCCCGCCTGACGCCCCGTCCTCATACGCAGGAGGGCGCTCCACTGGATCAGGAGGCCGACCAGGACGGTGAAGGGGTGCAGGAGGATGGAGACCGGGTTCTCCCGGGTCGCCAGGGTGACGAGGGTGCGGGCACCGAGCGAAACGAGCGCCGCGAGCGCGATCGGGATCGTCGGGACGAACGGCAGGAGGAGGAAGGGCAGGACGTGCCCGCCGAGGAGGAGCGTGGTCCAGACCGGCAGGGCCGCCGGGGTCGCCATGCCCTCATGGGCGTTCTTGGCAAAGCCCGCCCAGGCCTCGTCGAAGCGGTTATACATGCGGCAGGAGGCCAGATCTTGCCCGAGCACGAGATCCGTCATGTGGCCGGCGCGCCGGAAGACGCGGGCGAGCTGGATGCCGTCATGCAGAAGATGCCGGATCGCCTCGTGGCCCCCGACCGCGCGGTAGGCCGAGGCCTCCGCCAGCATCATCTGCCCGCAGGCGGCACCCAGGCCCGGATCGCGCGAGAGGCGCATGAAGCCCATGGGCAGGTAGCCGATCAGCATCAGGTTGATCATCGGCACCGTGAGCATCTCGCCCAAGGAGCCCGTGATCTGCCGGGGCACCGCGCTCACCAGCGCCGCGCCGGAGCCCTGCGCATGGCCCGCGAGCGCCGCCGCTGCCCGCGGGCTGAGGCGCACATCGGCGTCCACGAAGAGAAGATGGGTGCCGCGCGCCGCGAGCGAGAGGTGGTGGCAGGCATGGACCTTGCCGGTCCAGCCCTCTTCGAGCGGCGGGGCCTCGACGAGGCGCACCCGCGGGTCGCGGGCAGCGTAGGATTGGACGATCTCGGCGGTGCGATCCGTGGAGCCGTCATCCACCACCACCACCTCGACGGGCACGCCGAGGCTGGCGAGGGCGCAGTCCAGGGCGGCCGCGATGTTGGCTTCCTCGTTGCGGGCGGGGATCAGGATCGACACGAGGGTGCCGGGCCCGGGCACTCGCCGGGGCGTCGCGCGCAGGACGCCGAGATTCATGACCGCGAGCACCGCCGGGAGCGCCGCAAGGCCGAGGAGGACGAAGCCGATCAGTGTGAGCATCATGCGGCGCGCTTCTCGTGCGAGGGGTCGAAGCGGCGCCCGCGCATGGCAGCGATGAGCCGCCGCCAGCCGTCATAGACGCCGCCGATTCCGGCGCGGCCGTCGAGCACGGACCGGAACCGCGAGGGATCGCGGCTCTGCACGTCCGCGCTCAGGCGGTCGAGGGTGCCGGTGAGGGCGTCCTCCAGCCGCTCCAGGCGTTCGCCCCGGGGAAGCGCCAGGAGATCGCGGCCGATCAGCGGCTTGCCGAAGGCGATGCAGGCCTCCGCGCCCCGCTCCAGCCAAAAGGCGTATTCGATGGCGAGCGGCACCACCACGCAATCGGGCGCAAGCTCGGCGAGGCGCGCGACACCGGGCTTCACCCCGAGCGGCCGCTCGCGCACGTCGGAGAAGCGTCCCTGCGCCGTGATCCACAGGCCCCGGTCGGGGCGCGAGAGGATCTCGGCGCTGGCGGCCAGGAAATCCGCCGCGCCTTTAGCCGTGTGGAGATCGACCCCGAAGGCGCCGATGCGCCCGAAGACGCCGTACTGCTCCAGCATCTCCGCGTCGATGGGCGCGTAGCATTCGTAATCGGGAAAGAGCCGGTCGGCGGCGAGCATGTAGACCGCCGCGTCCCACCAGGCCGGATGGTTGGAATAGACCACGATCGGCCCGACGCCCGGCGGCACCGCGGGCTCGCCCCATTGGGCGAGCCGCAGGGCATTCATGTGACGGGCGAAGTAGCGCTGGAAATACGAGACCATGAAGCCGTGGACGAGGCTCGAGCGCCGCGCCACGGGAGACGGGCCGGCCCTGCGAGGGGCCGGCCTGCGAGGGAGGCGGGCTGTGTCGGCCTCGTCCGTCAAGACGCCTTCCGGAGCGTTGCGTCGGGCGCCGCCGCGGGGTTTGTTCCGCGGGCGTCCGCATCCATCGCATCCGCCGCGATCCAGCCCGACATCATCACCATCGGCATGCCGGGACCCGGATGGGCCGCGCCGCCGGCGAGGTACAGGTTCTTGACCTGCCGCGAGCGGTTGCCGGGCTTGAAGGCGCCCATGAAACGGCCGTGGGAGGCGAGCCCGTAGATGGCCCCGTTCAGCACCTTGTAGCGGTCGTGGATATCCTGCGGCGTGAGGTGCCGCTCCACCACGATGCGCTCCTCGATATCCGTCATGCCGGCCGTGCGCTTCAGCTTGTCGAGGATCGTCTGCCGATAGGCGGGCAGCATCTTCGACCAGTCGTGATGCGGGCGCAGATACGGGGTGTGCACGAGGACGTAGAGCGCCTCGCCGCCCTCCGGCGCCACGCTCGGATCGGTGGCCGAGGGCGCCGCGATGTAGCAGGTCGGATCCGGAGCCGGTTCGCCGCGGCGATAGATGTAGTCGAACTCCTCCTCCGGGTCGCGGGAGAACACGAAGTCGTGGTGGAGGATGTGGTCGTAGCGCTTCTTGAGGCCAAGATAGAGCACCACGCCCGAGCAGGCGGGCTCGAATTCCTTGCGGGCGTAGTGCTCGCCCACCTCGCCGCCCACGAGCTCGCGATAGGTGCGAACGGAATCCATGTTGGAGATGACGCGGTCGTAGGCAACGCGCTCGCCGGAGGCTGTGACGATGCCCGTGACGGCGCCGCCCGCGGTGGTGATCTCGGCCACATCCGTGTCCGGATGGAACGTGGCGCCGAGTTCGCCCGCGAGCTTCATCAGCCCCTCGGCCACCGCGCGGGTGCCGCCCATCGGATACCACACGCCGTCCGCGGCCTGCATATGCGCGATGGCGCAGAGCACCGCGGGCGCCCCGTAGGGAGACGAGCCCACATATTGCACGAAGTGATCGAGCATCTGCGCGAGGCGCTCGTCCTTCACCTTGGAGCGGATGGTGCCCGCGACCGACGAGCCCATGCGGAGCGACAGCACGTCCTTGAGGGTCGAGGGATTGAGGTTCGCGCGGATGTTGATCGTGTCGAAGAGATCCTCGACCGGCTTCCAGAAGAAGAAGCGGTTCGACACATCGTGGAGATGCGCCGAGATTCCCTGGAAGCGCTTGTAGCCCTCGCCCGCGCCGGAGCCCGGCGCGAAGCGGTCCATCTCGGACGCCATCCGGTCGATGTTCTCTTCCAGGTCGATCTGCGTGCCGTCGTCGAAGAAGCAGCGCCATTGCGGATCGAGCCGGCGCAGATCCATGTAGTCGTGCACGGAGCGGCCCGCCTCCGCGAAGATGCGCTCCAGCACCCGCGGCACCGTGAGGATGGTCGGCCCCATGTCGAACCGGAAGCCGCCCTCGTGCAGCACGGCGGCCTTGCCGCCGAGCCACGCGTTCTTGTCGTAGAGCGTAACCCGATGCCCGCGGGCGCCGGCGACGCAGGCGGCGGCAAGGCCGCCGAGGCCTCCACCGATCACGGCAACTCTGGACCCTTGCGCGCTCATCAGAGGCTCTCCCCCTTGTCGGTATTGGCCGGCGCGGCGGTGCGCGGCAGGCAGGTGGTCATGTTCATTCTAGGCAAGGCCTGATCCTCTTCAAGCAGATGGGCAAGGAGGCGGGATGGGAGCGCGGTCACGAGGAGCGCGCCACAGGAGAGGCGGAGAGGGGCAACGGGCGCGGATCATGGCCAAGGCATCCGTTTTCGGCGGTCGGCGGAGTCCCGTCATAAGGAGCCCGCCTGACGCTGAACCTGGGGGCGGCGAGCGCAGATCATGCGGATCGCGCCGCCCCCGGGCGAGCGGATCACGGGGCTGAAGCCCGCGGCCACGAGGAGCGGCTTGAGGCGATCCGAATCCCGGACGTTGCCGCCCCAGAGCAGGTTCTTCAGGCGCGCCACCGCCGAGGGCAGGTCGCCGCCCTTGCGGGCGAGCACGGCCGCCAGCAGCCAGCCTCCCGGCTTGAGGGAGCGGAAGATGCGCGCCGAGGCGGGCTCGATCACGTCGTCGGGCAGGAACATCTGGGGCAGGAAGGCAAGGTCGAAGGCGCCCTCGTCCTCCATGTGCTCCACCCTTTGCCGGCGAATCTCGATGCGGTTGTGGAGGCCCGCTTCCCGCACATGCGCCTCGCCGATCCGCGCCGGATGCGGCGCGGGCTCGAGGGCGACCGCCGTGAGATGCGGAAAGTGCCGGCAGAGCGACAAGGATAGGCCCGCCGCCCCGGCTCCCACATCGAGGAGAGCGGCGCCGGGCGCCTTGAGGCGCGGCATGAGCCCGGGCAGGAACCGCAGCTTCGGCACGGCGCGCTCCGCCCACAGGCTCGTGAGCGCCCCTTGGGCCTCGATCACCTCCGGGTCCTCGAAGCGCCAGCCATCGAGGGTGATCGCGTGATCGCGCGTCTTGCGACGCAGGTCGTCGGCCTGGAACAGGGGCGCCCGCAGGGCGGCGCGAAAGGCCTGCGCGCCCGCGGGCGTGGTGAAGGGCTCGAGCCCCTTGGCGGCGCAGATCCGCTCTCCGTCGCGCAGGATGAGGCCCGCTCCCCCCATGACGTCCACAAGGCTGGTCACCACGGGTTCGGGAAGGCGCAGGCGCTGGGCCAACTCGGGCGCGGTGACCGGATGGGCGAGGTGGGGCAGCAGGCCGCTCTCGGCGACCGCCGCGAGAGCGTTCGCGGCCCAGACCGCCTCATCGAGCCGTTCGAGGGTGCGCAGCACCTCGTCGGGGCTCCGCGCGGGCGCGGGCGCCGCCTTGAACCGCCGCGGACGCAGGCCGATCCGGTCGCCCCCATGGGCCAGGAGGGCAAGGGCGCGCCACAGCATCAGGGCCGCTCCGGGCGTGACGCGGGCAAGGCGGGGCGCAGCGGGTTCATGATCAGCGGATCGGAACCGTGACGGCGGTATTGGGGTCGCGCACGGTGATCAGCGCGCCCGAAAAGCTCGGGATGCCGCGGCGGCCCACATCGTTGGAGAACCCGTAGGGCTCGTTCGGCAGGCCGATGAAGGAGCGGTCGAGCTTTCCGTTGCCGTTGAGGTCGTGGAAGACCGCGATGGCATATTGGCCGGGGCGCACGTTGGGCACCCGGAACTCCACGGTTCCGGCCCGGGCGCGGGCCCGGTCCCGGTAGGGGCAGGTGGCCTCGTCGAAGCTGCTGTCGCAGATGCCCACATAGACCATGCCCTCGGCCGATTGCACGCCCTCGGCCCGGATGACGAGGGTGGCGGCCTGCGCGGCCGTGCCGAGGGCGAGAGCGGCGAGAAGGATCGCGGTGCGGATCATCGGGGCTCTCCTCACAGGCTGGCGGGTTCGCCGACGGCCGCCGGCGCGACGGGGGTGCCGCGCGGCACGCGGCGGCGCTCCAGGTCTTCGAGGACAAGCCGCGCGGTGATCCGGGCGCCCTCGTAGATCACGGGAAGGCCGCTGCCCGGATGCGTGCCGCCGCCGACCAGGTAGACGTTGCGGCCAAAGCGATTGCGCGGGCGGAAATAGAGCATCTGGGTGAGGTTGTGGGCGAGGTTGAAGGTGGCGCCCTCGAACACCGCGAACTCGTTCTCCCAATGCTCGGGCGTCACCATGCGCTCGAAGCGGATGCGGCTCTCGATGTCGTGCAGACCGAGCAGCTTCAGGCGCTCCAGCGCGACCTTGCGGTAGCGCGGCGCCTCCACGGCCCAATCCACCGGGCAGCGGCGGTTCGGCACCGGCACGAGGAGGTAGAGGCTGGTGTGGCCGGGAGGCGCCAGCGTCGGATCGGTCGCGCCCCCATGCTGCAGATAGAAGGACGGGTTGTCCGGCAGGATGCCGTTCGTGATCTCGTGGATGTTGCGCTCGTAGTCCTTCGACAGGACGATGGTGTGGTGCGCGAGGTCGCCCACCCCGCCCTCGATGCCGAGATAGAGCATGAAGGTGGAGCAGGAGAGCTTCGCCTTCTCGAGCTTCGCATCCGGCCAGGCGCGGCGCATCTCCTCGGGGATCAGGCGCCGGGCCGCATGGCCGAAATCGCCGTTCACCACCACGGAGCCCGCAGAGAAGCGCTCGCCCCCGGCCTCGACGCCCACCGCCTCGCCGTTCTCGTACACGATGCGGTCGACGCCCGTGCCGAGGCGGATGTCGACGCCCATCTTGCGGGCGAGCGCCGCCATCGCCTCCGAGACCGCGCCGCAGCCGCCCACGGGATGGAACACCCCGTGCTCGTATTCGAGGAAGGAGAGGATCGTGAAGAGGCTCGGGCACTGGAAAGGCGACATCCCGAGGTACTTGGTCTGGAACGAGAAGGCGAGGCGCACCCGCGGGTCGGAGAAGTAACGCCTGAGATCCCCGTCCACGGTCGAGAACGGGCGCAGGCTGGGCAAGGCCTGCATCATCGCCGGCGTCATGAGGTCGAGGGGCGAGGAGAAATCCTGCTCAAGCACCGGGCGGAATTTCTCGAGCTTCGTCCGGTTCTCGGAGAGGAAGCGGCGCACGTTCTTGGCATCCGCCGGGCACAGGCGCGCCACCTCGGCCTCGAGGCGCTCGAGATCCGGCGTCGCGCGGATGGTGCCGCCATCCTCGAACATCACGTGGTATTGCGGGTCGAGCCGCTTCAGTTCGACGTGATCCTCAAGCCGCTCTCCGCAGGCCTCGAAGATGTCCTTCAAGATGCGCGGATAGAGGAAGAACGTCGGCCCGATATCGAACTTGTAGCCGCCCGGCGCGGTGATCGTGCGGGTGCGCCCGCCCACCGCCTGCTCGCGCTCGAACACGGTGACCGGCAGCCCTTCCTTGGCGAGGAGCAGGGCGGCGGCGAGGCCGCCAGGACCCGCGCCGACGACGGCGACACGGGAGGAGGGGGAGGCGATCGGCATGGGCGGCCCTTGTGCTGGCGGAGGCTCTTGTCGACGGAAGCTTACGCGCGAGCCCGCGGGACCGGATCACCTGCCGGCGCCCCGCCGGCTCCAGAGCCGATGAGTCCGTCGGGTGACCTGCAATCTGGCCGGCCGCACGTCTGCTTCGTCTCACCTTACGCGTGAGCCCACCAAGGTAGATCACCTGCGCCCCCGCGGAAGGGGGCACTTTCCAACAAGGCCGTCCGCCGGAACAAACGCTCAAGCTCGCCGTTATGGGCTCCAGTACGGTCAAGCTTAAGACGAGCATCGTCCAGTGTAGTCAGGAAGCAACACAAGACTTGTTATCATCTGATTGGTTAACGAACAGTGTTTCAGAAGGCCTTCCCATAAGGCAGATGCCATATTCTCGCCCATTTATCCGTCAGCTTGACCGCCAAATGACTGGATAAGGGGATACAAACCATGAAGAACATCATCGTGCGGACCGTGTTGCTCGCGCCTTTGATTGTCCTTGGTGCCTGCAATACCACCACGACGACGGACGTGTCGGCGACCGGGTCCATCGATGCGGGGCGCCAGCTCCAACGGGGCTCCGCCTCCTGGTATGGCCCGGGCTTCCATGGGCGGCGCACGGCAAGCGGCGAGATCTTCAATTCGAGCGCCCTGACGGCCGCCCATCGCAGCCTGCCCTTCGGCACCCGCGTCCGCGTGGTGGACGAGCGCTCCGGGCGCTCCGTGGTGGTGCGCATCAACGACCGCGGCCCCTTCACCCGCGGCCGCATCATCGACCTCGCCCATGGTCCGGCGCGCGCGCTCGGCATCACGGGGGCGGGCACGTCCTACGTGTCGCTGCATCGGCTCGACTGAGCGGATCCGCCGGGTCACGACACCATCCGCCGCCGAGAGGGCTCAGGCTTGCGGCAGCGGACCGGCTCCGCGGCCTTGCGGGTTCCGGGCCCCCGGACCCCATGCGCGGTGCCGCCGTCAGCACGTGGCTGAACCCGCCCGGTGGCCTGCCCCCAGCGGGGTCGCCGCCGGCTCGTCCCGCAAGGTTAGCTCCTTCTTAAACCCTTCCCGTAATCCTGGCCCTCGATTCGGGACTAAGGGTTGCGTAATGGAATCGATGTTGACCGCCGGGACGAACGTCGTCCGGTTTCCGGGGCCGCGCGTGCTGGCCTCTCCGCGCTACGACCAGCGTTCGCTCCTGGAGGCGGTCTATGCGGCGGGCTCCCTGCCCATCGCGGCCGAGGACCGGACCACCAAGGCCATGGCGACGCGGCTCACCATCTGCGGCTTCGTGGTGGTGGACGAGGTGCAGGCCGACGGCACGGCCCGGCGCCTGAGGGCCTCGGAGGCGATCTACGGCTCGACCGAGCGCCCCTGGCGCGTGTCGAAGCCCTCCAGCCGCTACGCCCTGCACGACCTGCCGGCCACCGACGAGGATATGTTCGCGGCCCTGCCGGCCTGAACCCACAACTTCGGTCCCACTGGTCCCTGCGCCCCGGCGCACTACCATCGGGCACATGCATCTCGTCCAGATCCTCCTGCCGCTCGCGGACAATCAGGGTCGCCGGTTCACCGGCGAGGAATACGGCCGGGTGCGCCAGGAACTGGCCGAGCGCTTCGGCGGCATCACCAGCTTCACCCGTGCGCCGGCGGAAGGCGTGTGGAAGGAGGGCGGCCACACGGCCCGCGACGACATCGTGGTCTTCGAGGTCATGACCCGCGATCTGGACCGCGCCTGGTGGGAGCGCTACCGCGCCGACCTCGAGCGCCGCTTCGCCCAGGAGGCCATCGTGATCCGCGCGATCCGGGTGGAGATGCTTTAGGATCGCCGCGGGCGCAAAGTGATTGCCCTTCAGCCGCGCCGGATCGCTGGCCCGAGCGATACGGAACCCATTCGCGCGCGCCCGGCTTGTATCCGCGTCAAGCGGAGCCGGTCATGTCCAAGCCTCTCATCGTGTCGATCCCTCATTCCCTCGGCAAGGCGGAGGCCACGCGCCGCCTCCAGGCGGGAGTCGGGCAGATGAAGCACCAGTTCTCCGGGCAGATCGCGTCCTTCGACGAGCAATGGGCCGCCGACCGGATGGCGTTCAAGGTCGGCGCCATGGGGCAAACCGTGTCCGGCCATCTCGATGTGCTGGAGGACAGCGTGCGGGTCGAAGTGCAACTGCCCTGGATTCTCGCCATGGTGGCCGAGAAGGCAAAGGGCTTCATCCAGAAGCAAGGCACGCTGATGCTGGAGAAAAAGTAACGCTCGGCCCCGACGCGCCAGGACGCCCAACAACCGGGCATTGGTATCGGAGAAGACAGCAGCGGCCAGCGTCTTGCTTAAAGCCTATATAGGTCTCGCAAGTTGTTCGCGGCATCCCTTGCCAATTCGCCAAAGCTTCCGCAGGGGCAACTAGGATGTCCGACGAATGGCCCTCGGGGAGGCCTTGGCAATGCCTCCCGTTGCTGAATCCCTGTTCATGAACATGAACGGTTCCGGAACCAAAGCGCATCGAAAGCGTTGTTGCTGTGATCGCGCCGGCGACCGACATTTCCCCCGGCTGATCCACTACGAACCAAATCAAGATCTCCCGGACCGGTCGTCCGATCGTGACAACGTGCTTTGAATTATGAGGATCGCGCTATGCATGAGCGTTCGACAACGCAGTCGCATGCCTCTCGTCTGCCTTTTTCATCCGACTCGCGAACGCCCCTGCTGGTCTGTTTCTCGCATCTCCGCTGGGATTTCGTCTGGCAGCGTCCCCAGCATCTGCTGAGCCGCGCCGCGAAGCAGTACCGCGTCCTCATCATCGAGGAGCCCATGTTCAAGCCCGGCATCCGCGCCCACATGGATGTGAGCCAGCGGCCGCAGGGCGTCACCATCGCCGTGCCGATGCTGCCCGAGGGCCTGAGCCACGAGGACGTCATCCTGGAGCAGCGCGAGCTCGTCGAGGAGCTGATCGGCCGCGACTCCGCCAGCCCGCGCATCTTCTGGTACTACACGCCGATGGCGATGGCTTTCTCGAGCCATCTCGAGGCCGACGTCACCATCTACGACAACATGGACGAGCTCTCGCTCTTCCGCGGCGCCTCGCGTGAATTGCTCGACCTTGAGGCCGCGCTCTTCGCCCGCGCCGACCTCGTCTTCACGGGCGGCATGAGCCTCTACGAGGCCAAGCGCAACCGTCACCACTCGGTCCACGCCTTCCCGTCCTCCATCGAGTTCGAGCACTTCGTGAAGGCGCGCTCCCTCGCCGAGGAGCCCGAGGATCAGGCCGGCATCCCGGGGCCGCGCCTCGGCTTCTTCGGCGTCGTGGACGAGCGCATGGACGTGGAGCTGCTCGGCCAAGTCGCCGAGCTGCGCCCGGACTGGCACTTCGTGATGATCGGCCCGGTGGTGAAGATCGACCCGGCCTCGCTGCCGAAGGCCGACAACATTCATTGGCTCGGCTCCAAGGACTACAAGGAGCTGCCGCGCTACCTCGCGGGGTGGGACGTGGGCTTCATGAACTTCGCCCTCAACGAGGCGACGAAGTTCATCTCGCCCACGAAGACGCCCGAATTCCTCGCCGCCGGCGTGCCCGTGGTGTCGACCCCGATCATGGACGTGGTCCGCCCCTACGGCGAGAAGGGTCTTGTCGAGATCGCCAAGACGCCGCTCGAGGTGGTGCGCAAGGCCGAGGCGCTGCTCGCCCGTCCGAAGGAGCCCTGGCTGCAGAAGGTGGACCGCCACCTCGCCGCCGGATCCTGGGACAAGACCTGGGGCGGCATGAACAAACTCCTCGCGGACGCTCTCGACGGCGTTGCGGAGAGCCCGACGACCCGCCTTCCTTCCTACGCCACCACGCCTGCGGAGTGACCCGATGTACGATTGGCTGATTGTCGGTGCCGGCTTTGCGGGCAGCGTGCTGGCGGAGCGCCTCGCGAACGAGCGCAACGAGAAGGTCCTCGTCATCGACCGCCGCAACCATATCGGCGGCAATGCCTACGACCGGTATGACGACGAGGGCCTGCTGATCCACCAGTACGGCCCCCACATCTTCCACACCAACTCGAAGCAGATCTTCGACTACCTGTCGCAGTTCACCGAGTGGCGCTTCTACGAGCACCGGGTGCTGGCGGAGGTGGACGGCCAGCGGGTGCCGATCCCGATCAACCTCGACACGGTGAACAAGCTCTACGGGCTCAACCTCACCTCCGAGGAACTGGTGGAGTGGTTCAAGAGCCGCGCCGAGCCGGTGGACGAGATCAAGACCTCGGAGGACGTGGTGGTCTCGGCGGTCGGCCGGGAGCTCTACGAGAAGTTCTTCCGCGGCTATACCCGCAAGCAATGGGGCCTCGACCCGTCCGAGCTCGACAAGTCGGTGACGGCGCGCGTGCCCACCCGCACGAACCGGGACGACCGCTATTTCGGCGACGAATTCCAGTTCATGCCGAAGCACGGCTACACGCGCATGTTCGAGTCCATGCTGCGCAATCCGAACATCCACGTGATGACGCAGACGGACTACAACGACATCAAGGACGTCATTCCCCATCGGCGCGTCATCTACACGGGCCCGATCGACGAATATTTCGACTTCAAGTTCGGGAAGCTGCCCTACCGGTCGCTCCGGTTCGAGCACAAGACGCTCGACACCGCCTGGCACCAGCCCGTGGCCGTGGTGAACTACCCGCAGACGCAGGAGTACACCCGCGTCACCGAGTACAAGTATCTCACGGGTCAGGAGCACCAGAAGACGGCGCTCACCTACGAGTATCCGTCGGCCGAAGGGGACCCCTACTACCCGATCCCGAAGCCCGAGAACCAGGAGCTCTTCAAGAAGTACGAGCGCCTGGCGCTCGCGACCCCGGACGTGTGGTTCGTGGGCCGGCTCGCCACCTATCGCTACTACAACATGGACCAGATCGTCGGGCAGGCGCTTGCCACCTTCCGGCGCATCAACGAGGCGCTGCCCGTCGGGGCCGACACCTCGTCGGTCCAGGTCATGAAGCAGGCGTCTGCGCTCGCCTCGTAAAGCATCGGTCCCTTGCGGGACAAAACAATCGGCGGCCCAAGCTTTCATGAAGCTTCGGGCCGCCGAACTTTTTCCGGGTGCGATTCGTTAGGCCATCACAAGTTGGTGGAGCTCGGAGTTGGTTGATGAAAGAAACCCTTGAGCTTTGGGGCGGAATCGAATGTACGGTCGCGCGCATCCGCGACGACTTCCGCGATCAAAGCAAGGAAACGGGTCATAGCGACCGCATCGAGGATCTCGATCGGATCGCGGAACTCGGCATCCGCACCCTGCGCTATCCCGTCCTGTGGGAGACGATCTCGCCTCGCACCCCGGACGAGACCGACTTCTCGTGGCATGACGTCCGCCTCGCCGGCCTCCGGCAGCTCGGCATCCGCCCCATCGCCGGTCTGTGCCATCACGGGTCCGGGCCCACCTACACGGACATGCTCGACCCTCAATGGCCGGAGCTGCTCGCCCGCCACGCGGCGAACGTGGCGGAGCGCTATCCGCACCTCGATCTCTACACGCCCGTGAACGAGCCCCTGACCACGGCGCGGTTCTCGGGCCTTTACGGTCACTGGTATCCGCACGGCACCAGCAAGGAGACGTTCCTGCGCTGCCTCATGGCGGAGTGCAAGGCGACGGTGCTCTCCATGCGGGCGATCCGCAAGGTGAACCCGAAGGCCGGGCTCGTGCAGACCGACGACATGGGCAAGACCTTCTCGACGCCGCTGCTCGCCTATCAGGCGCAGCACGAGAACGAGCGCCGCTTCCTGAGCTTCGATCTCCTGTGCGGGATGGTGAACCGCGATCACCCCTGGTGGGACGCCTTCATCGAGAACGGCGTGAGCGAGGCGGATCTCGACTTCATGCTCGAGGGCGACGGCGCCCCCGACATCATCGGCATCAACCATTATCTGACGAGCGAGCGCTACCTCGACGAGCGCCTGAGCCGCTATCCCGAGCACCATTGGGGCGGCAACGGGCGTCACGATTACGCGGATGCCGAGGCGGTGCGCATGCCCTTGCCTCAAGAGGATCTCGGACCGGCCGCGCGCCTGCGCGAGGTCTGGGAGCGCTATCGCCGTCCCATGGCGGTGACAGAGGCGCATCATGGCTGCACCCGGGACGACCAGCTGCGCTGGCTCGTGGAGGTGTGGCGCGATGTGGAGAAGCTGCGGGACGAGGGCGCCGACATCCGCGCCGTGACGGTCTGGTCGCTCTTCGGGGCCGTGGACTGGAACAGCCTTCTCACCCGCCGCAACGGGTTCTACGAGCCCGGACCCTACGACGTCCGCGCGCCGGAGCCCCGTCGCACGGCGCTCGCTCATGCGGCCGAGGCGCTGGCCAAGACCGGCACCTACGATCATCCCGTTCTCGACCGGGCGGGCTGGTGGAAGCGGGACACGCGCTTCTATCGTCCGCCGGCGCGCCGTTCGGGCGCCTGCCGCCTCGTCGGCTCGCCGCGCCAGCTCCTCGTCACCGGGGCGACCGGAACGCTCGGACGCGCCTTCTCGCGCATCGCGGACCAGCGGGGGCTCGATCACGCCCTCGTGTCGCGGGCCGAGATGGACATCGCGACCGCGGACAGCGTCCGGGCCGCGCTCGACTGCCACAAGCCGTGGGCCGTCATCAACACGGCTGGCTATGTGCGGGTGCAGGATGCGGAGCGGGAGCCGGAGGCGTGCTTCCGCGAGAACGCCCTTGGCGCCGCGGTGCTGGCGGAGGCCTGCGCCGAGCGGGGCATCCCCCTTGTCACCTTCTCGACCGACCTCGTCTTCGACGGGCGGCTCGGGCGCCCCTACGTGGAGAGCGATGCGGTGAACCCGGGCAGCGTCTACGGGGCCAGCAAGGCGGAGGCCGAGCGCCGGGTCATCGAGGCGCATCCGGGCGCGCTCGTCCTGCGCACCAGCGCCTTCTTCGGACCCTGGGACCGCCACAACTTCGTCTGGCACGCGCTGAACCGCCTCGCCCAAGGCGACACGGTCGAGGCCGGGCCGGACCGGGTCTCGCCGACCTATGTGCCGGATCTCGTGAACCACGCCCTCGACCTTCTCATCGATGGCGGCGCGGGCCTGTGGCACATGGCGAACGGGGGCGAGATCTCCTGGCGGGATCTTGCGGTGCTCGCGGCGGAACGCGCGGGCCTCGATGCGGGCCGCGTGACGGAGGCCGCCGCTGGCGAGCCTCTCTCCACGGCCCTCGCCACCGAGCGCGGCACCCTCATGCCGACCCTCGACAGCGCCATCGATCGTTTCTTCCGCGACAGCGAGGTGGATTGGGAGATCGATACCATGAAGGTCGCGGCCGAGTAGCGCGGCCCGTCACGAGCGCCCATGAAAAAAGAGCCGCGACAGGGTCGCGGCTCTTCTTCGTTGAGCGGTGATGAGGCCGCCGTCAGGCGGCGGCTTCGGCCGCCCGCACCGCATCCTCGAGCCGCGGGGCGCGCGCCTCCACGGCGAGCTCCACGAGGCTGTCGAGGAGCATGGCGGCGGTGGGGTCCGCGAGCGGCTTGTCCCGGAACAGGCGGAAGGTCGACGCGACGAGCCGGCCGCGCCCGTAGGATCGCTCCACGCCGAGAGCCACGGGCTTATGGATCCAGCCAACCACGAGCCCGGCGAAGACGCGGGCCTGGAAGTCCAGAAGGTTGCAGCCCGAGATCACGTGCTCCGGAAGCACCCGGTCCATGGTCTCGTCGAGGAGGGGACCCGAGGGGAACCGGGCGAAGGGGCCCGTGCGCCGCATCCAGGCGAAGGACGACGCCCAGTCGCCCGACCAGAGCTGCCCCTTGCGGGCCTGCACCCTCACGGCCTGCCAGTGTGGGAAGAACGGGTAGAGCGTCATGTCCTCCTCCGGCAGGAGGAGCAGGTTCGCGCCCTGCCGCACATGGTCGGCGATGGCCTTGTTGTGGGTGCGCGACACCACGAGGGTCGCCTCCTCCAGGGCCCGGGCCGGCGTGTAGCCGAGCGCCTGCATGTGGAGGCGGATGTCCTCGTCCGCCGTCCAGACGAGCTGCCGGGCCTGGGCCGGCCGCTGCCGGCGCGGATGGATGACGAGATCGAGATGGTTCTGCGCCACGAGGGAGCCGTCGGCCCGGCGCAGTTCGAGCTGGACCCGGCGCAGCTGGGGCTCGTCGAAAGCCGGGATCGGCACCTCCACGGTGTCGAGGTCCACCACCGCAGGCGCCTGGATCCGGTCGAGCGGGATGGTCTGGCTGTGGTCGCAGAGGGTGAGCGTGAGGGTGCAGCCCTCGAGCGCGGGTCCCGCCCCATGGGCCACCGCCAGCCCGAAGCGCGCGGTCTCGCCGGCCCAATAGGACAGGCGATCCCATTTGGGCACCACCATCGTATCGCCGTTGACGATGTGGAAGAGCTCGTGGAAGACACGCGGGTTGCGGCGCATGTCCAGCAGGCCGTTCGACTCCCAGTGGCAGTCGTGCAGCTCCGTGATCACGTAGCCGGCGAGGTTCGGCTTCCGGCGCATGGCCTCGATCTCGTATTTGAGCGCCCGGAACTGCTGCCACTGGCAGGCGATCACGAAGCGGCGCAGATCCCCGAACACCCGGTCGAGGCTCCAATCCGAGAAGCGGTTCTCCACCCCGTGGGCGTACATGACGCCCTCGCCCCAATCGTGGCCCGTCTCGAACCACCACGGCTCCTGGCCCGACGCATCGCGCAGGTCCTTCGGGTAGGGCAGGCCCCAATTGCCGAACTCGGAGCACATGAGCGGCTCGCGGCCGGTGATCACCGCGTCCCCGTAGGGCGAGTAGAGCCAGGAAGCGCGGTTCGACAATTCGTCCACGAACTGGTCCCAATCCGCCCGGTGGTCCGGGAAGGCGGCGTAGAAGTGGTAGTCCGCGATGTCGGATTCCACGTGGAAGCTCGGGGCGAGCGGGGAGTTGTCGACCACGAGGCGCAGGGGATCGTAGGCCTTGAGCCAGGCGAAGGTGCGCTTCAGCCAGTCCCGGTGATCCGCGTCGTTGACGAGGTCGACGCCCCAGTTCTCGTTGATGATCGTCCAGATGATGATCGACGGGTGGTTCACGTCCCGGTCGACGATGCCCTTGAGGAGCTTCTCCTTGCGGCCGCGGGAGCGGTCGGTGGCCATGCCGCCGTTGGGCAGCTCGGTCCAGATGAGCATGCCCATCCGGTCCGCCACCTCGTAGTAGCGCGGGTCCGCCGCCTTGATGTGGCAGCGCAGGCAGTTGAGGCCGAGCTCCTTGGCCTTGCGGAACTGGTCCTCCAGGAACTCCACCGAGGGCACGGTGCAGATCGTGTCCGGGTAGTAGTCCTGGTCGAGGGCGGCGCGCAGGTAGAGGGGCTCGCCGTTGAGATAGAACTTGCCGTTCTTCGTCTCGATGGTGCGGAAGCCGAAGCTGTCCTCGATGTCGTCGAGGGCGGTGCCGCCGCGCACCAGTTCGAGCCGGACCCGATAGAGGTTCGGCTGGTCCGGAGACCAGGAGAGCACGTCCGCCACCGTGAACTCGAACGGCATGGAGGTGACCCCGACCTGGGTCTCGTGCGTCTCGTCGAGAACGACGGCGCCCGAGGGGTCGCGCACCTCGATGCGGATCTGGGTCGCGTCCGTGAGCGGGCGGGCGAAGAAGACGCCCGCGTTGACCCGGCCGGTCTCCCGGTTCGGCACCAGGCGCACGCGGTTCATGTGGTCGCTGATCCGGCGCTCGAGGAAGACCGACTGCCAGATGCCGGACAGGGGGCCGTACCAGCTCTGCTTGCCGAACGGGATCTCCGCGAAGGGCGAGTCCGGGAACTCCGCCGGGTTGTCGGTGGGGCTGTCGACCCGAACCTTGATCTCGTTGCGGCCAGGCCGGAGAAAGGTCGTGACGTCGAACGAGAAGGGCAGGAACCCACCCTCGTTGGTGCCCACCTGCTCGCCGTTGATGAAGACGCGCGTGTTATGGAAAACCGCGCCGAAGCGCATCCAGATGCTGTCATGCAGCCACGCTTCGTCGATCTCGATGGATCGGCGGTAGATGCCGATGCCCGCGCGCATCCGCAGGTCCGGGAACTGAGCCTGCCAAGGGCTCGGAACCGTGATCTCCCTGATCTCCACCGGCCCCGACAGCCGGTCGTCCGCCACGTGCAGAAACTCCCAGGTGCCATCCAGGCTGATATGGGAATCGCGCATATTCTCTCCTCGAATCCAACGCTCACCCAGGGGGCGCCAAAAAGGCGAAAACATGGCTCGGAGAGATCCGGTCGAGCCGTCGCGGCGCCCTGCGTCGAGCCACCGCAACGTTCCTCGGCCTGGCTCTACGGCGCACCCTTGGCGAAGCCCCCTGCGATTGTGTCGTGCGACCTGCATCGACAACGAGGAAGGTGCTCGATGGATCCCATATGGATCCCATGGCGCAGCGGGAACGTCCGACCTGGGAGGAACCCCCCTTTCCGGTCGGGCGTTGCTCTCAAGCTCATCCGCACCGTTTTCAAGATCGAGGCATTCCATGAACAAGATCGTTCCCGACGACCGCGCCCGGCAGGGGCCGAGCGGCCGCCCCGTGCTCGGCGTTCTCATCGGCGCCATGCTGCTCTGCGTGCTGGCCATCGGCGGCTACATGCTCTGGGTCGGCTCCGAATCGCCCGATTCCGCCAGCCAGGCGGCCTCCCGCGAGGCGACGACCGGCTCCACGACGGGCGATTCCGGCGGCAACCCCACGAACCGGATTTCCCCGGCCAACCCCGCCTATCCGGCTCCGGCCAGCCCCACGGCCACGGGCAGCACCACCCGCTGATCCGGGCGGTCCTCCTCATCTGAGTGCTGGATTGCCCCTCTGAACGGAGGGGCAATCCACCGTCTTGCGCCATCCTGCCCCTCCGGCGACTTTTCGCCGTAATGATTCGCGACAGAGCCAGCCAAGGGTTTCGCGAACGGGCGGGGGCAGAATGATCGGTTACGGTGCGCGGCTGCTGGCGGCAGCTCTCCTCGGCTTGGTGCTGGGATCGGTCCCGGGCGTCGCGGACCAGGCAAAACCCGCGCCCGTCACGAGCGTTTCCCTCGAGGTGAAGGCGGTCCGCGACCGCATCGACGCCGTGAAGGTCGAACTCGACCAGAGGGAGATGGCGCTCCAGAACCGCCAGCTCTCCGATGCCGAACTCCAGAACATGCGCCAGCAGGTCGATCCCCTGGCCGAGACCGTGCGCGGCCTCGTCGAGGAGCTGAACCCGCGGCTCGACGCCTCCCGGGCGCGCCTTGAGCAGCTCGGGCCCAAGCCCAAGGAGGGCCAGCCCGAGGAGAGCGCCGACGTGGCGCGGGACCGGTCCGAACGCGAGGCGGCCGTCGCCGAACTCGACGAGACCCAGCGCCTCGCCCGCACCCTTCTGGTCCAGGCCTCGCAGATCACGACCCAAATCGTGGACCGGCGGCGGGCCTCCTTTACCCGCGCTCTTTTCGAGCAGGGCTCCAGCATCCTGAGCCCCAGCCTCTGGGCCGACGTGATCCAGGCCCTGCCCCGGGAATGGCGGGCGCTGCGAACCGTTCTGAGCGATGCGTTCGATTCGCTCGGCCGCAACGCCACCCTCGGCGCGCTCCTCCTCGTGGGCCTCGCCCTTGGGGCGGCGGTCGCCCTCTACGGTGGACGGCGCTACGTGGCGACGCGCCTCGTGTCGCGCGATCCCAGCGTGCTCGATCCGTCCCGGCGCAACCGCCTCCTGGCCGCCATCGGCGTTCTCATGCTCGGTGCCGTGCCGGCGGTGATCGGCTCCTGGACCGTCTGGGTGGCGTTCGACTCGATGGACCTGGTGCCGAGCCGCATCGAGGGGGTGGTGCAGATCGTCCTGCGGGCCGCCGCCTTCATCGCCTTCGTGCACGCCCTCGTGGATGCGATCATGGCGCCGGGCCACGGCTCCTGGCGGCTCATCCCCCTCACGGAGGCCACGTCGAGCCGCATTCTCAACTACACGGTCGCGATCGCCTCCGTGATGATGGCCGGCAAGGTCGTGGAGAGCGTGAACCAGGCGGTCGCCGCGGCGATCCCGGTCACGATCATCACGCGCTCCGTCTTCGCGCTCGCCTGCGTGCTCATCCTCGGCCAGATGCTGCGCGGCTTCGCCAATGCGGCCGCGCAGGACGAGGCTTGCCTCGGCCCTCACGTCACCACCGAGACCGATCCCCTGCGCTGGGCCCGCAATGCGGGCTATCTCACCTTCGTGGTGGTGCTCGGCAGCGTGCTCACGGGCTACGTGGCCTTCGCCTGGTTCCTGGTGGAGCAGACCGCCTGGATCGGCATCCTGGTCTCCATCGCCTATCTGGCGCTTGGCCTCGCGGACGAGTTCATCGGCAATTCGCTCAAGGGCGGATCGCGCATCGCGACCGCGCTCCAGGCCAATATGGGGGTGCGCCGCCGCTCGGTGGAGCAGGCGGGCGTGCTGCTGAACGGGCTCGCCCGTCTCGCCGTGGTGCTGTTCGCGCTGATGCTGGCGCTCGCGCCCTGGGGCATCGAATCGAGCGATCTCGTCTCCTCCATGCGGGCCGCCTTCTTCGGCTTCCAGGTCGGCGACGTGACGATCTCCCTGTCCGCGATCGTCATCTCGCTCCTCCTCTTCACCGCCGGCTTCGCGCTGACGCGGATCGTGCAACGCTGGCTCGACACCACCTTCCTGCCGGCGACCGAGCTCGATGCGGGCCTGCGCAACTCGATCCGCACCGCCTTCGGCTATTTCGGCATCTTCGTCGCCGCGGCCATCGCGTTCTCGTATCTCGGCCTCAGTCTCGACCGCATCGCCATCGTCGCGGGCGCGCTCTCGGTCGGTATCGGTTTTGGCCTCCAATCCATCGTCAACAACTTCGTCTCCGGCCTCATCCTCCTCTGGGAGCGCCCCATCCGGGTGGGCGATCTCGTGGTGGTAGGCGACGGGGAGGGCTATGTGCGGCGCATCAACGTGCGCGCCACGGAGATCGAGACCTTCGACCGCTCCACCGTGGTGGTGCCGAACTCGAACCTGATCTCGGGCGTGGTGCGCAACCGCGTGCGCACCGACCGCACGGGTCGCGTCCTCGTGTCGGTGCCGGTGCCCCGCGCCTCCGATCCGGACCGGGTCGCCGACATCATGCGCACCTGCGCCCTCGCGCACCGGGAGGTGATGAGCGAGCCGGCGCCGCGCGTGCTGTTCAAGAAGATCGGCGAGAGCACCATCGAATTCGATCTCGTCTGCTTCGTCGACGAGATCGAGACGTCGGGCCGGGTGTCGAGCGACCTCATGTTCTCCATCTATCGCGGCCTGCGCGAGGCCGGGATCGGCCACCCGATCCCGGATTCCAGCGCCATCATGCAGGGCCTCGCCCGGGTGGAGGATTCGCTGGAGCATATCGCGGAGGCGATCGAGGGGGAGAGCGGGGACGCCAAGCCCGTAACCCTGCCTCAGCCGGCTCTGCCGATCGGCGTCACGGGGCAGCCGATCGTCGCGCCCCGGCGGCCCGTGAAGCCCAAGGGCGCCTCGTGAGCGCCCCGATGATCCGCCTTGCTCTCGCGGCGCTGCCGCTCGTTCTCGGCGGATGCGTGATGGAGGAGCGCGAGTCCCCGGCGCGCCCCGGCTTCTATCAATCGCTCGCCGCTCCGAACGCCGTGGTGGACGGCCCCATGGCCCGGGACATGATCGGCGCCTATCGCCGCAACAAGGGCCTTGGGCCCCTCGTGCTCGACCCCGATCTGCAGGCCGCCGCCGAGGCGGAGGCAAGGGCGATGGCGTCGGCGGACAAGCCGCGCTCGGCCGATGCCCTCAAGGCGTCGCTCGCGCAGGGGGGCCTGCGCGACCCGGCCGCGAATCTCTCGGCCGGCTACCACACCCTCCCGGAGGCCTTCTCCGGCTGGCGGGAGAGCCCGGTCCATGACCGGGTGCTGCTCGATCCCCGCGCCGCCCGCATGGGCATCGCGACCGCCTACGCGCCGGGCTCCAAATACAAGGTCTATTGGGCGCTGGTGACGGCAGGACCGCCCTAGGCGCCGCCGAAGCCTCAGGCGGCCCTGTCGAGGCGGGCCATGGCATCCTGGAGGGCCGTGAAGCACACGGGGTCGGTGGCGGTGCCCACCTCCTTGGCCATGATCGCGAAGGCCTGCTCGGCCGGCATGGCGGCCCGGTAGGGGCGGTCGGCCGTGAGGGCGTCGAAGATGTCGGCGGTCGTCACGATCCGGGTCTCGATGGCGATCTCGTCGCCCTTCAGCCCGCGCGGATAGCCGCGCCCATCGAGCCGCTCGTGATGGGAGCCGGCGATCCGCGCGATCTCACCGAAGGCGCCGATCCGCGAGAGGATCGTCTCGCTCATGGCCGCGTGGGCGCGCATCGCGTGCATCTCCTGCTCGTCGAGCCGCCCCGCCTTGTCGAGGATGGCGTTGGCGACGCCGAGCTTGCCGATGTCGTGGAGGAGGGCGGCGCGCTTGAGCCAGCGCCGGCGCTCGAGGCTGAAGCCGAGCTCCCGGGCGATGAGATCGGTGAAGAGCGCCACCCGCTCGCTATGGCCGTGGGTGTAGGGGCTCTTGGCGTCGATCACCCCCGCGAACGCGATGGCGATGTCGTCGAGGTAATCGTCGTCCGCCTGAAGCATGCGCTGCGCGGGTTCGAGCGCGTAGACCCGCTCCGCGAGCCCTGAGTCCCGCAGGGCTGCCCAGAAATCGCGCCGGTCGGCGAGCCGCTCGAAGGCCTCCACCAGGGCCGGGTCGAACCAGGTGCCGGATCGGCGCCGGATCTCCCGGCGGGTCTCCTCGACGCTGGAGCCCGTATGGAACACGTCGACCACCTGGGCGAGGAGGGCGATGCGCGAATGGAGCGGGATGGCCTGCCCCTTGAGGCCCTGCGGGCGCCCGCCTCCGTTCCAGTGCTCGTCGAGGTCCTGGATGCTCTGGGCCACCGCCTCGGGGAAGCGCATGTCCCGCGCGATCTTCGCCCCGCGCTGGCAGCGGGTCTCGATGAGCTCGCGGGCGATCTGGCCGCCGTTCTGGACGATGTTGAGGATCGCCTGGAAGCGCTCCGCGAGCCCGGCCTTCAGGCCCGTATGGGCGAGGACGAAGCCCAGCACCTGGGGCAGGCTGTCGCCCACGCGCTTGAAGTCCCGTTTGAAGACGAGATCGTCCGTCAGATAGAGCTCGCAGATGCGCGCCGCGTTGCTGGAGCAGCCGAGATCCTTGAGGAGCAGGGTGTAGTAGAGGGACGAGAGCTGATCGTCGGAGAGGCCGATCGCGTGGCCGATCTGAACGCCGATCCAGCAGCAGCGCACGCAATGGCCGGCGGGCTGCCCTTCCGTCAGGTCGAGGGCGTAGCTGAGGGCACCGAGCAGCTCGGCGAGGCGCAAGCCGGGCGCCGGCGCCGGGACGGCCTTGCCCATCAAGGCTTCTGCCCGAAGGGCACGGGCGGCGCCTCGTGCAGGAGCGTCACGGTCACCCGCCGGTTGGCGGCCAGATACGGGTTGTCGGGAAAGAACGGCTCCGTGTCGGCCTTGCCGGCGACACCGGCGAAGCGGTCGTCCGGCAGGCCGTTGGCGGCCAGGATCTCCCGGGTGGTGCCGGCCCGGCCGGTGGACAGGTCCCAGGGCGAGCCGATGGGCCGGGTTCCAGGGCGCGGCGCGGAGGTATGGCCCGTCACCAGCACCCGGTTCGGCATGCGCCGCAGGGTCGGCGCCACGGCCTCGAGCACCCGCCGGGTGCGGTCGTAGGGGTGGATCGAGCCGTCCGGGAACATGGAGCGGCCGTCCTGGTCCACGATGGAGACGTTCAGCCCCTCCTTAGTCTCCTCGATGATTACGTTCTTCGACAGTTCGGCGATCTCGGGCATCTCCTGGAGCGCCTGGCGCAGCGAGGCGGCGGCGAGGCCGAAGCCCCGGTCGAAGCCGTTGACGGAGATGCCGTCCTGGCGCTGGAGATCGTTCGGCGTCGTGTGGTCCGAGGCCAGTTCCGGCGGCGCCTGGCGCGCATTCTTGAGAAGGGTCTTGGTCGGAATGCCGTCCTGCTCGACGATGCCGGCAAAGCGCGATTCCGGCTTCACGCCGAAGGCGTCGCGCATGGAGCCGGCCACGAGCTGGAGTTTCTTCTGGTCCTGGGTCGAGTAGGCCGCGACCATCACGAAGAAGCTCATGAGGAGCGCCATGAGATCGGCGAAGGTCACGTACCAGCCGTGCCCGCCCGCATGTCCGCCGCCCTTCTTGCGCAGTGCCATTCTGGCTTCCTTCTCCCCGGTGCGGGTGTCGCTTACGGCGCTCGGGTCGCGGCGCCGCCGTTCTCGGGTCCGCCGGTGTCGCGCCGTGCCATTCCGGTTCCCCTTCTTCGATCCCGCGCCGTCAGGCGGCCGCCAGCACTTCCGCGCGAACTTGCTCGGGCAGGTAGGAGACCAGCATCTCGCGGATGAGCGACGGGCTCTTCGATTCACGGATGAGCAGCACGCCGTCGATGATGAGGGAGCGGGACACGTTCTCCTCCTCGAGCTTCACATGGAGCTTGTCGGCGAGCGGCAGGGCGATGAGGTTCGAGACCACCGCGCCGTAGAGCGTGGCGAGCAGCGCGGTCGCCATGGCGGGCCCGAGCTTCGAGGGGTCGGACATGTTGGCGAACATGGTGACCATGCCAAGGATCGTGCCGACCATGCCCCAGGCCGGGGCGCAATCGCCGAAGGCGCGGTAGACCTTGGAGCCCTCTTCCAGGTGCATCAGGAAGATGTCCCGGTCGCGCTCCATCGTGTCCTTGATGAAGGTGCTGTCGTAGCCGTCCGCCACGTAGCGCAGCCCTTGGGCCAGGAAGGTGTCGGCCACCTGCACGTTCTCGATCGCCATCGGCCCGTTCTTGCGCACGAGGTCCGACACCCGGCCGATCTCGGCGATGAGCTCGCGCGGGTGGATGGACCGTCCGGAAAAGCAGTAGCGCAGGCCCATGGGCAGGCCGTGCATGATGACCGAGAAGGGGAAGCGCACCATGGTGGCGGCGAGCGCGCCGCCGAAGACGATGATGACCGCGTGCTTGTCGAAATAGGCGGCGAAATTGCCGCCGTCGATCATGATGATCGCCACGATGGTGGCAACGCCGGCCAGGAGGCCTACACCCGTCGCGATATCCATGGGATGCTGTGTCCTGACGCAACTCGACACGCGCCGTTCTGGCGCCTTCTCCTTGGGACGTTAGGCAGATCCGCTGAAGAAAGGCTTAACCCTGGCGCCCTGTCCTCCCCGAGCGGGGAGGGATGGAAGCCGCCGGAGCAAAGGCGCGTGGAGCGGATGGCCCTCCAAGCGGGGAGGGCGTGGGCGCTGCCGGAGCGCTCCGGCCGTTGACAGGCTTCCCCGAGAGGCTTAACCGCCAGCCCATGGTTCACGCCCCCGCCGCCCTCGCCCGACGCCGTGCCTCCCTGGCCGGATCGGTGGCGCGCGCCTGAACCTCAGACAGCCCGTCTCAAACCCCGATCTGGCCGCCGGTGCGGCCTCGTCGTGGGACATCCGCTCCGGCTCCCCTCGTCTCCGGAGCACATTCATGTACGTCCATCCAGCCTTCAAGGCCGATCCCGTCGCCATGCGGGAGCACCTCGTCCGCCAGGGCTTCGGCACCCTCATAGCCCTCGATGGGCCGCGCCCCATCGCGGTCCATGCGCCCTTCCTCTACGACCCGGGCCCCGAGGGCACGGCCGGCACCCTCGAACTCCACGTGGCGCGGGCCAACCCGATACACGCGGCGATCGCGCGAAACCCCGAGGTTCTGCTCACCTGCCAGGGCCCCGACGCCTACATCTCCCCCGACTGGTACGTCTCGGAGAACCAGGTGCCGACCTGGAACTACGTGGCGGTCCATGCGGCCGGGCGGGCGCGCCCGATGGATCCCTCCGAGCTGCGCGCCCATGTGGACCGGCTCTCGGCCCTCTTCGAGGAGCGGCTCCCCAAGAAGCCGTGGACCTCGGACAAGATGGATCCGCGCCGGATCGAGGCCATGCTGAACGCGATCGTGGGGATCGTCGTTACGGTTGAGAGCCTGGAGGGGCAATGGAAGCTCGGTCAGCACAAGGGACGGCCCGATCATGAGGGCGCAGTGGCGGGGCTCCGCGCGACCGGCGCCCCCACGGCGCAAGCGGTCGCCGATCTCATGGATGCGGCGCGCCGGGACTGAAGCCCGCCGCCCCTTGCGGGCGGGCTCGAAAACCGCGCTCCTTGCGGGTGGCCCCAAAGCCGGCCGCCCCTTGCGGGCGGCTCCGAGCGCCGCCATGGTGCGCCGCCCTTACCCCCGGTGATCCCGCATGTGGCTCGTTCGTCTCTATTCCCGCGTCCTTGGCCAGCTCGGCTCCGACCTCAAGGTCGGCGCCTGGCTCGCGCTCGCCAACGTGGCGCTTGCGGTGACGGCCTTCGCCGAGCCGATCCTGTTCGGGCGCATCATCGACGTGCTCACGGGCGCCCAGCGCGCGGGGGCGACGCCCGTCACCTTCGGCACGCTCACCCCGCTCATCCTCGCCTGGGTGGCTTTCGGCCTCTTCACCATCGGGGCCGGCGTCCTCGTGGCGCTCCATGCGGACCGGCTCTCGCATCGCCGGCGCCTTGGGGTGATGGCCAATTATTTCGAGCACGTGCTGGAGCTGCCGCTCGCCTTCCACACCTCCACCCATTCGGGCCGGGTGCTGAAGGTGATGCTGGAGGGCTCCAACGGCATGGCCTGGCTCTGGCTCGGCTTCTTCCGCGAGCACCTGTCCGCCTTCGTGGCCCTCGGCATCCTGCTGCCGCTCACGCTCTTCCTCAACTGGCGCCTGGGACTTCTCCTCGTCATCCTCGTCGTCATCTTCACGATCCTCACCACCATCGTGGTGCGCAAGACGGAAAGCCTCCAGGGTTCCGTGGAGCGCTATCATTCGAGCCTTGCGGAACACGCCTCGGATGCGCTCGGCAACGTGCCGGTGATCCAATCCTTTACCCGCATCGAGGCCGAGACGCGGGCGCTCCAAAACATCATCCACCAGCTTCTCCAGGCGCAGAACCCGGTGCTCTCCTGGTGGGCGCTCGCCTCCGTCGCGACGCGGGCCTCCGCCACCATCACGGTGACGGCGATCTTCCTCGTGGGCACCTGGCTGCATCTCAACGGCCTTGCCACCATCGGCGAGGTCGTCACCTTCATGTCGATCGCCACCATGCTGATCGGGCGCCTCGAACAGGCGGTAAGCTTCGTGAACCAGCTCTTCATGCAGGCGCCGAAGATGCGCGAGTTCTTCGACATCCTCGACACGGTGCCGGCCGTGCACGACAAGCCGAACGCCAGGAACGTGGAGCGCTTCCGCGGCGAGACCGCCTTCGAGGACGTGAGCTTCTCCTATGACGGCAAGCGCTCCGCCGTGCAGGACGTGAGCTTCCACGTGCAGCCCGGCGAGACCGTGGCGCTCGTGGGCTCCACGGGCTCGGGCAAGTCCACCACGCTCGGCCTCCTCCACCGGGCCTTCGATCCGCAATCGGGCGTGGTGCGCATCGACGGGGACGATATTCGCGACGTGACCCTCGCCTCGCTCCGGCGCAATATCGGCGTGGTGTTCCAGGAGCCCATGCTCTTTGCCCGCACCATCCGCGAGAACCTCCAGGTCGGGCGCATGGATGCGAGCGACGCGGAGATGCTGGAGGCCCTGGAGCGCGCCCAGGCCCTCGAGTTCATCACCCGCCAGGCGGACGGGCTCGACACGGTGATCGGCGAGCGCGGCCGCTCCCTCTCCGGCGGCGAGCGCCAGCGTCTTTCCATCGCCCGGGCGCTCCTGAAGAACCCGCCGATCCTCATTCTCGACGAGGCGACCTCCGCCCTCGATGCGGCGACCGAGCGCAAGCTTCAGATGGCCCTCGACGAGGTCATGAAGGGCCGCACCACCTTCGTGATCGCCCACCGGCTCGCCACCATCCGCAACGCGGACCGCATCCTCGTCTTCGAGGCGGGCCGCATCATCGAATCCGGCAGCTTCGACGATCTGGTCGCCCGCGGCGGCAAGTTCGCGGAGCTCGCCCGGGCGCAGTTCATGGCGAGCGAGCCTGTCCCGCCGCGGGTGGCCGAGCCCACGATCTGACCGGAGGAGCGTTCATGCCAGGCATCACCACAGCCCACCGCACGGTCAACGGCATCGCCCTCCACGTGGCGGAGGCCGGGCCCGCGGACGGGCCGCTCGTGGTGCTCCTCCACGGCTTCCCGGAATTCTGGTGGGGCTGGCGGCGGCAGATCGAGGCCTTGGCCGCGCAGGGCTTTCGCGTGGTGGCGCCCGATCAGCGCGGCTACAATCTCAGCGACAAGCCGCAGGGCGTGCGCGCCTATGAGCTTGACACCCTGGTCGCCGACCTGGAGGCGCTGGTGCGCTCCTATGGCCGCGAGAGCTGCCGTCTCGTGGGGCACGATTGGGGCGGCCTCGTCGCCTGGTGGGCCGCAAGCCGCCGACCCGGCCTCATCGACCGCCTCGTCATCCTCAACGCGCCGCACCCTGCCGTCGTCGGCGCCTATATGCGCCGCCACCCGAGCCAGATGGCGAAGAGTTCGTATATCGGCTTCTTCCAGATCCCCTGGCTGCCGGAGCGGATGCTCGCCCGCGACGGATTTTCCGCGCTCCGCCGGAGCCTGCGCGGCTCAAGCCGCCGCGGCACCTTCTCGGACGAGGATCTGCGCGCCTACGATGCCGCCTGGGCGCAACCCGGCGCGCTCACCGGCATGCTCAACTGGTACCGGGCGCTCCGCCACAGGCCGAGCCTGCCCGATCCGCGCGTCGACCCGCCGACCCTCGTGATCTGGGGCGAGGGGGACCGGTTCCTCGAGCGCGGCCTCGCCGAGGCGAGCCTCGCGCTCTGCCGCGACGGCCGCCCGCTCTGGATGCCGCAGGCGACCCATTGGGTGCATCTCGAGGAGGCCGATGCGGTGAACGAGGCGCTTGTCGGCTTTCTGAAGTAGCGCCCCTTCCCGGGTATGCGGTGCGGCTTCGCCGCCGGTTCTTGCTCTGGATCCCGGCTTACGCGTTCCGCTTCGCTGCACTTGGCCGGGAAAGGGCGTTCAGGGTGACAGCACCCTCCTACCCCTTTCCCGGCCAAGGGAGCGAGGAAACGCCTCGCGGACGCAGATCCGGGATCCAGTGAAAAGACCTGCGGCGAAGCCGCTCCGCCTGTTGAGGATGGAACTCAGCCGGAATTTGCCGCCTACTCCGCCGCCCGGCGCCCGCGTGCGGTGAGCGGCGTGATCCGCAGGGCCGTGATGCGGTTGCGGCTCTTGCGCAGCACCTGGAAGCGGAAGCCGTGGAAGGTGAAGGCCTGGCCGGCATCCGGGATGGTGCGCGCCTCGTGGATCACGAGGCCCGCGATGGTGGTGGCCTCCTCGTCGGGCAGGTCCCAGTCCATGGCGCGGTTGAGGTCGCGGATCGGCACGGAGCCGTCCACGTTCACCGAGCCGTCGGGCTGCGGGCGCACGCCGGTCACCGACACGTCGTGCTCGTCCTTGATGTCGCCGACGATCTCCTCAAGGATGTCCTCGAGGGTCACGAGGCCCATCACCTCGCCGTACTCGTCCACCACGAGGGCGAAGTGGGTCTTTTTGGACAAGAACGCCTTGAGCTGGTCGCGCAGGGAGGTGGTGTCCGGCACGAACCAGCTCTCCAGCGCGATGGCCTCGACGCGCAGCTTCGAGGCGTCGCCACCCACCGCATCGAGCGCCCGCAGCAGGTCCTTGGCGTGGAGCACGCCGACGATGTTCTCTTGGCTGCCGCGCCACAGGGGCAGGCGCGTGTAGGGCGAGGACAGGACCTCGCGCACGATCTCCTCCGACGAGAGATCCGCGTTGATGGTGCGCATCTTGGTGCGGTGGACCATCACCTCGGAGACCGTGAGGTCGGCGAGATCCAGGAGGCCGCCGAGCATGTCGCGCTCGTCCTTCACCACGCCGCCCTCCTTGTGCAGGAGGTCCACCTGGCCGCGCAGCTCGTCCGAGGCCGAGAGGATGAGGGCATTCTCGCCGATGCGGATGCCGAAGGGGAGCAGCATCGCCTTCACGAGGCGCTCGATGGCGAGCGCCAGGGGGCCGAGGATCAGCACCACCCAATAGACCGGCCGCGCGAAGCGCAGGGACACCGTGTCCGGCGAGGTGATGGCGAGGGTCTTCGGCAGCACCTCGGAGAACACGATCACGAGGAGCGACATGATGAGGGTGGCATAGACCACGCCCTCATCGCCGAACGTGCCCACCAGCACGCTCGTGGTGAAGGCCGACACGCCGATATTGACGATGTTGTTGCCGATCAGCATGGCGCCGATGAAGCGCTCGCGCATGATGAGCAGGCGGTTCACGATGCGGGCGCGAGGGTCGCCACCCTTCTCCAGCGCCAGCATGCGGGCTCGCGAGGCACCGGTGAAGGCCGTCTCGCCAGCGGAGAAGAAGGCCGAGAGGACAAGGCAGGCGATCACGATCAGGGCGGCGAACCACAGATCGATGGAGGGGTCTTCGGTCATGGCGGGGCGAGAAAAGGTCTCGTCGTTGGGGGTGAATCGTCAGGGAGCCGGCGCGTCGATCTCGGCGTCGAGGAAGGCGCGAACGTCCTCCACGGGCACGTTCGGCGCGATGAAGCTGCGGCCGATGCCGCGGGCGAGAATGAAGGTGAGGGCACCGGCCTTCACCTTCTTGTCCTGTGCCATGGCATCGAGAAGATCCTCCAGGCTGCCGCAGCCGCCCGGCATCTCGGCAAGGCGCGTCGGCAGGCCGACGCCTCTCAGATGGCGCTCCACGCGCTCCGCATCAACCGGGTCGCAGAGCCCCCGGCGCACGGAGAAGCGGAAGGCGAGGCAAAGGCCGATGGCGACGCCCTCCCCATGCACCAGGCGGGCCGGGTCGTAGGCCGCGATCCGCTCCAGGGCGTGGCCGAAGGTATGGCCGAGGTTGAGCAGGGCGCGGTCGCCCTCCTCGCGCTCGTCCCGCACCACCACGGCCGCCTTGGCGCGGCAGCTCTCCGCCACCGCCTCGTCCCGGGCGGCGCCGCCCTGGAAGACGCCCTGCCAGTTCGCCTCGCACCAGGCAAAGAAGCGCGGGCTGTCGATGAGGCCGTATTTCACCACCTCCGCATAGCCCGCCCGCATCTCCCGGGCCGGGAGCGTGTCGAGGAGCGCCGTGTCCGCGAGGACGAGGCTCGGCTGGTGGAAGGCGCCAACGAGGTTCTTGCCGTGGCGCGAATTGATGCCGGTCTTGCCGCCGACCGAGGAATCGACTTGGGCGAGCAGGGTCGTGGGCACCTGGACGAAGCGCACGCCGCGCCGGACCACGGCCGCAGCGAAGCCGGCGAGGTCGCCCACCACGCCGCCGCCGAGGGCCACCACGAGGTCCCCGCGCTCGATGCGCGCGGCGATCACCGCGTCGCAGACCTCCGCCAGGGTCTGGTAAGCCTTGGAGCCCTCCCCTTGAGGGATGGTGACGATGCTCGTGCGAAGGCCCGCCGCGGTCAGGGCGCCGGCGAGGCGCTCCGCATAGAGCGGGCCGACCGCAGCGTCCGTGACGATCGCCGCCGCGCGGGCGCCGAAAGCCGCGATCCGCGGGCCGGCCTCGTCCAGAACGTGGCGGCCGACCAGGATGTCGTAGGCGCGCTCGCCGAGGGGCACCGGCACCACGAGCGGGCCCGGGGCCCGATGGGCCGGGGAGGCGCTCATCGGATGCCCTCGCCCTGGTCCACGAGCCAAGCCTCGAGCGCCTTCAGGGTCTCGACCACCACGCGGTCGTGGGGGGCCTCGTGGGATTCCACCGTCAGGTCCGCCAGGGCATAGACCGGGTGCCGCAGGTCCATGAGCCGGCGCATGGTGCCCTCGGGGTCCGGGTTCTGCAGCAGCGGCCGGTTCTGGCGCTTGCGCACCCGGCGCATGAGCACGTCGAGATCGGCCCGCAGCCAGATGGAGATGCCGTCCTGGCGGATGCGGGCGCGGGTCTCCTCGTTCATGAAGGCGCCGCCGCCCGTGGCGAGCACCATGGGGCCCTCCTGGAGGAGCCGGGCGATCACCCGCTGCTCCCCGTCCCGGAAGTAGGGCTCGCCGTAGATCGAGAAGATGTCGGGAATCGTCATGCCGGCCGCGGCCTCGATCTCCTGGTCCGCGTCGCGGAAGGGGAGGCCGAGCTTCTGGGCAAGGCGGCGCCCGACGGTGCTCTTGCCCGCGCCCATGAGGCCCACGAGCACGATGGAGCGCCCGCCGAGCCGGCGGCGGATCGGGTGGTCGCCCGGCGACAGGCGCCCGGAGCCCCGCTCCGCCTCGGGCGGGAGCGGGCTCAAGCGGCTCATTTCGTTCATGTCCCCTCCCTTAGCATGAGAGAGGGGGCGCTGTCACAGGGACGGGCCGTGGCCTCGGGGCGGTCCCCCGAGCGCGGTCGAGGCCAGGTCCTTAACCTGAGCCATGCGAGTCCTATAAAGAGCCAAGGGCAACGCGCCCGCCTGTCCTGGCCCATCCCGTGCAGCAACGGTTCGCCGACCCTTGCCTTTCCGGCTCCTCCGTGATGTACAACCCGGCAACGTTTAGAGACGCCCGTGCCCACCCTGTTCCGATTTCTCGTCGTCGTTGCGGTCCTGGCCGGGATCGGCTTCGCGGCCATGTATTTTCTGGCGTCCTTCGTGGAGCCCGAGCCCCGGGACATGACGGTGACGATCCCCTATAACCGCCTGCCCTCCCGCTGAGGCCGCCTTCGGTCTCGCTTTCAGTCCGGTGACCGGATGACAGGCGCCCCGTCCAGCCCCGATCCTGCCTTCGATCGTCCGTCCCCGGTGGCCCTGCCATGAGCGGCGCCCGCCTCGCGGCCCTCTTCCTCGACATGCTGGCGGCCGAGAGGGGCGCCTCGCGCAACACCCTCGACGCCTACCGCCGGGACCTCGACGATTACCTCGCCTATCTGGCCGAGCAGGCGTCCATGCCCGACGGGGCTTCGGCGGCCTTGGTCCGGGGCTTCATGGGAAGCCTCGAGGAGCGCGGCCTCAAGGCATCGTCCGCGGCGCGGCGGCTCTCGGCCGTGCGGCAATTCCATAAGTTTCTCTACGCGGAGGGCTATGCGCCCGCCGATCCCACGGCCGCCGTCGCGGCGCCCAAGCGCGGCCGGGTTCTGCCGAAGGTGCTCTCCGTGGCGCAGGTGGACCGCCTGCTGACCGTGGCCCACGAGGCGGCCGCCCGGGCCGAGGCGGCGCCCGGCGAGCGCCTGCGGGCATCCCGCATGGCCTGCCTTCTCGAACTCCTCTACGCCACGGGCCTGCGCGTTTCGGAACTCATCGCGCTTCCCCGCAGCGCCGCCCGCACCCGCGAACGGTTTCTCGTGGTGCGCGGCAAGGGCGCCAAGGAACGGCTGGTGCCGCTCACGGACGCGGCGCGCAATGCCGCCAAGGCTTACCTTGCGCTCCTCGAAAAGGTCGAGGCCTCCCCCGGCCCCTGGCTCTTCCCGGCGGACAGCGCCTCCGGCCACCTGACCCGCCAGGCCTTCGCCCGCGACCTCAAGACCGCCGCCGCCGCCGCGGGCCTGCGGACCGACCTCGTCAGCCCCCACGTCCTGCGCCACGCCTTCGCGAGCCATCTTCTCCAGAACGGCGCGGACCTGCGCATCGTGCAGGAGCTCCTGGGCCATGCCGACATCTCGACGACCCAGATCTACACCCATGTGCTCGACGAGCGACTGAAGAGCATGGTGCGCGACCTGCATCCGCTCGCGGGCGGCGAGTAGGGCTCCGTCATTCGAAGGGCATGGTGCGGGATCTGCACCCGCTGGCCAGCCGTGAATGAGGCGCCGCTCATTCGAAGGGCACGATGCGGGACCTGCATCCGCTCGCGGGCGGCGAGTGGGGCCTTGCGCGATTTCGTCGGCGCGCCCCGCCGCCGCTTCTAGCTTCGCCGCAGCAGGAACACGGCCTGCTGGCCGAACAGGTTCCAGGCCCACCAGGGCAGCGCCACGCGGATCGGGCGGCCGCCCGCGTCGAGGGCGACGCCCCGGTCCATCTGGGCGCCGACCACGCGGCACAGCTCCACGAAATCGCGGATGGTGCAGAAATGGATGTTGGGCGTGTCGTACCACGCGTCCGGCAGGTTCTCGGTCACCGGCATCCGCCCGCCCACGGCAAGATCGTAGCGCACGCGCCAATGCCCGAAATTCGGGAAGGACACGATGGCCCGCCGGCCGATGCGCAGGAGGTGCTCCAGCACCACGCGGGGCCGGCGCGTCGCCTGGATCGTCTGCGAGAGGATCACGTAGTCGAAGGCGTCGTCGGGATAATCCGCAAGGTCCTGGTCCGCGTCCCCCTGGATCACCGGCAGGCCCTTGGCAAGGCAGGCGCTCACCCCCTCCCGGGAGAGTTCGATGCCGCGCGCGTCGGCCCCCCGGCGTTCCCGGAGCAGGGCGAGGAGCGAGCCGTCGCCGCAGCCCACATCGAGCACGCGGGAGCCGGGCTCCACCATCTCGGCGACGAGAAGGAAATCGAGGCGCGTTCCGTCGAGCTGTGGGCCGGCCGGAGCCAGCCGCGCCGCCGTCCGTGCCGCCATCACGCGAGCCCCCGGGCGCTCGCCGCGCCCTCGATGAAGCCGCGCGCCGCCGCGAACATCTCGGGCTCCTCCAGCAGGAAGGCATCGTGCCCCTTGTCGCTCTCGATCTCCACGAAGCCAACCGAAGCGGCGGCCGCGTTGAGGGCATGGACGAGGGCGCGGGAATCCGCCGTCGGGAAGAGCCAGTCCGATGTGAAGGAGATGACGGCAAAGCGGGTGCGCGTGCCGCGAAACGCCTTTGCGAGAACGCCCCCGTGCTCCGCGGCAAGATCGAAATAATCCATGGCGCGGGTCACGTAGAGATAGGAATTGGCATCGAAGCGCTCGACGAAGCTCATGCCCTGGTGGCGCAGGTAGCTCTCGATCTGGAAATCCGCATCGAAGGAGAAGGTAGGGGCCGCCCGATCCTGGAAGTTGCGCCCGAATTTTCGGTGCAGCGCCATCTCGGACAGATAGGTGATGTGCGCGCCCATGCGGGCGACCGCGAGTCCCTTGGAGGGCCGCGTGCCCGCCTCGATGTAGCGGCCGCCGCGCCAATCGGGATCGGCCATCACGGCTTGGCGGCCCACCTCGTGAAAGGCGATGTTCTGGGCCGAATGCCGGGCGGCCGTCGCGATCGGCAGCGCCGCGAAGACGCGGTCCGGATAGCTCACGGCCCATTGCAGGACCTGCATGCCGCCCATGGACCCGCCGACGACGCAGAACAGGCTTTCGATCCCGAGCCGGTCGATGAGCGCCGCCTGCGCCCGCACCATGTCGCGGATCGTCACCACGGGAAAATCGAGGGCGTAGGCGCGCCCGGTCGCCGGGTCCAGGGAGGCTGGGCCCGTGGTGCCCATGCAGCCGCCGATCACGTTGGCGCAGATGACGAAGAAGCGATCCGTGTCGATGGGCCGCCCCGGCCCCACCATGGTCTCCCACCAGCCGGGTTTCCCCGTCACCGGGTTCTGGTTCGCCACATGCTGGTCGCCCGTGAGGGCATGGCAGATGAGGACGGCGTTCGATTTGGCGCCGTTGAGCGTCCCGTAGGTCTGATAGGCGATCTGCCAGGGCGCCAGCGCCACGCCCGCATCCATCACCAGCGGCTCGGCCGCCGAAAAACGCGCCACCGGGCTCGACGGCTCGTCGATCTGGTTCTTCGGCTCGGAGATCAGCAGGGACTGGGACACGGGTCGATCGTTCGATTTTCCGAACATATCGGCAAGGAGAGCGGATGAGTCAACGAAGGCCGCGGGGCGCGGGAGCGGGGCGGCTTCGCCGCTGGTTCGTTGGCCTGGATCCCGGATCGGCGTTCCGCTTCGCTGCACTTGTCCGGAAAAGGCTAGAGGGTGATCACACCCTGAACGCCCTTTCCCGGACAAGGGAGCGCAGCAAAGCGGAGCGGACGCAGATCCGGGATCCAGTGCATAACTCTGCGGCGAAGCCGCTCCTTCTTCCAAAGCCAGGATCGCCCCGTCCCGGCGCCACCCTCGGGACCCCTTGGCAGCCCAGCCCGCCCCTGCCAAAGGTGGCGCATGGCTCAAGAACCCGCCCCGACACCCGCCCCGTCCCTCGCCGATCTGCGCCGGGAGATCGACCGGATCGACGAGGCGATGCACGAGCTCCTCATGGAGCGGGGGCGGATCATCGACCGGCTCATCGCCGTGAAGAAGACCTCCGAATCCGGCTCCGCCTTCCGGCCGGCCCGGGAATCTTCGATGATGCGGCTCCTCGTCGGGCGGCACCGGGGGCTTCTGCCCCTCGATACGGTGGAGAGCATCTGGCGGGTCATCATCGCCACCTTCACCTTTGTTCAGGCGCCCTATGGCGTCCATGCGGACATCTCCGGCGGCGACGCGCCGATGCGCGATTCCGTGCGCTTCCATTTCGGTTTCACGGTGCCCTACCGGCCCCACGAGAGCGCGGCCGCCGTGATCGAGGCGGTGGCGCGGGCGCGGGGCGATCTCGGCGTGTTCCGGCTCGACCAGGGCGCCTCGGCGGGCGCCTGGTGGCGGGCGCTCGCGGGGGAGGGGCGCCCGAAGGTGATCGCGCGGCTGCCCTTCGTGGAGCGGGAGGACCACCCGGCGAGCACGCCCGTCTTCCTCATCGCCAAGCCCCTCGCGGACGCGGCCGTGCGGGACGTCATCCTCTACGCGGCCCAGTTCGACCGCTGGCGCGACACCGCGACCGCGGCCCTCCAGGCGCTCGGGGGCGAGGTGGTGGCGAGCGCGGGTGACGGGACGGGCCTCTCCGTGCTCCTCGCCGCTCCCGGGGGCCTCGCCCCGGACTCCTTGCGGGAGGCGCTCGCCCGCGAGGGCGCGGGCCTTGCCTCCCTGGTGGAGGTGGGAAGCCACGCGGAACGGTTCCGGGTGTCGTGAGGCCGCGTGCCGTCCTCGGCCGTACCTTGCAGGACGGTTCCGGGTGTCGTGAGGCCGCGCCCCGTCCCCCGTGCGCACCTTGCAGGACGGTTCCGGGTGTCGTGAGGCGACGCGCCCCGGTCCCTGGTCGCACCTTTATGCGTGAAATCCGCCTTGAGCTGCGCTAGGACCCTCGCTCCGATTGCCTGTCCCGCGATGCCCCGTCAGGAACCCCCGATGCCCGCCCGTCCCGAGCCCCGCCCCGGCGTCATGCAGATCGAGGCCTATGTGCCCGGCAAGAGCGCGGCGAAGGGGGTGCACAAGATCCACAAGCTCTCCTCCAACGAGACGCCGCTCGGCCCCTCGCCGAGGGCGCTCCAGGCCTATCGCGACACGGACCATCTCGAACTCTATCCGGACGGCACCGCGGCGCGCCTGCGCGAGGCGATCGGGTCGAAATACGGGCTCGATCCCGCCCGCATCGTCTGCGGCTCGGGCTCCGACGAGCTTCTGACGCTTTTGACGAACGCCTATCTCGGCCCCGGCGACGAGGGCATCTACACGGAGCACGGCTTCCTCGTGTACCGGATCGCGATCCTGGCCGCCGGCGGCACGCCCGTGGTGGCGAAGGAACGCGATTGCCGGGTGGACGTGGACGCGATTCTCGCCGCCGTCACCGAACGCACCCGGATTGTGTACCTCGCGAACCCCAACAACCCGACGGGCACCTACGTGCCCTTCGACGAGGTGAAGCGCCTCCATGCGGGCCTGCCGCCGCAGGTGCTCCTGGTGCTCGACGCGGCCTATGCGGAATATGTGCGCCGGAACGATTACGAGGCCGGGCTCGAACTCGTCGCCACCTCCGAGAACGTGGTGATGACCCGCACCTTCTCGAAGATCTACGGGCTCGCCAGCCTGCGGCTCGGCTGGATGGTGGGGCCGGCCCATGTGGTGGATGCGGTGAACCGCATCCGGGGACCCTTCAACGTCAACGGCCCGGCCATCGCGGCCGGCATCGCGGCCGTGCAGGACGAGGCCCACACGGCCGCGGCCCTTGCCCATAACGAGCGCTGGCTCGCCTGGCTCACGGGCGAGATCGAGGCCCTGGGGCTCACGGTCACGCCGAGCGTCGCGAACTTCCTGCTCATCCACTTTCCCGCTAAGGCCGGGCGCGGCGCGAAGGACGCGGATGCGTTCCTCACCGCGCGGGGGCTGATCCTGCGGCGGGTGGAGGCCTATGGGCTGCCGGAGGCGCTCCGCCTCACCGTGGGCTCGGAGGAGGCGAACCGCCTCGTGGTCGCGGCGCTCGCCGAATTCCTGAAGGCACCGGTCCATGCCTGATCGTCTGGGCGCCCCGCGCGAAAAGCCCCTGTTCGAGCGCCTCGTCATCGTCGGCTTCGGGCTCATCGGCTCGTCGATCGCCCGGGCCGCGCGCCAGCTGAACCTTGCCCGCGCCATCGTCGCCGTGGACCGGGATGAGGCGGTGCTCGCCCGGGTGCGGGAACTCGGCCTCGCCGACGAGTCGACCGCCGACGCCGCCGCTGCCGCCTCGGAGGCCGACGGGGTGATCCTGTGCGTGCCGGTGGGCGTGTGCGGGGCCGTGGCGCAGGCGATGGCGCCGATGCTGCGGGCCGGCTGCATCGTCTCGGATGTTGGCTCCGTGAAGGGCTCCGTGGTGGCGCAGGTGATGCCGCATCTGCCGGAGGGCGTCGCCTTCGTGCCGGCGCATCCGGTGGCCGGCACGGAGCATTCCGGCCCCGATGCGGGCTTCGCCACGCTCTTCCACAATCGCTGGTGCATTCTCACGCCGCCCGAGGGCACCGACCCGGATGCCGTCGAGCACGTGCAGGCCTTCTGGTCCGCCATGGGCTCCAACGTGGAGGTGATGACGCCGCAGCACCACGATCTCGTGCTCGCCATCACGAGCCACGTGCCGCACCTCATCGCCTACAACATCGTGGGCACGGCTGCGGATCTCGAGACGGTCACCCAATCCGAGGTGATCAAGTTCTCGGCCGGCGGCTTTCGCGATTTCACCCGCATCGCCGCCTCCGACCCGACCATGTGGCGGGACATCTTCCTGCACAACAAGGATGCGGTGCTGGAGATGCTGGGACGCCTCAACGAGGACATCGCGCTCCTCGCCCGCGCCATCCGCTGGGGCGAGGGCGACAAGCTCCACGACCTGTTCACCCGCACCCGCGCCATCCGCCGGGGCATCATCTCGCTCGGCCAGGAGACCCCGGAGCCCGATTTCGGGCGCCGGAAGGATACGACCCCTCAATAGAGTGGCGGTAGGCGCAGGTTCGGGATCACGAAGGGGCCGACGGCGAGGCGGCCGTTGTCGAGGCGCAGGGGCGGCAGGGGCGTGAGGGCCGGCTGGTTCGGCGTCGCGGCGGGCGCGGCCGGCGCCGGCTGCCCGAGGAGGGCCCCCAACAGATTGCCCCCGATGCGCCCGCCGGTGACGGCGCCGATGAGGCCCTCGACCCCCGCGGCCGAGACCGCGAATTCGCCAGCCGGCCGGTGGAGCTCGTCGAGGCGCAGCTCGCCCTTGGCCTGGACCCGGCGGGCGCCCTTCGCGAGGGCAAGCTGGAGCACGTCGAGCCGGCCACCCGCCTGCCGCCAGCGTTCCACCTCCTCGACCACCGGGCGGCCGCGAAAGCCCTGGGCCTGCGTCGCCGTGAGATCGATCTGGAGGTCCGTGGGCTCGCCGCCGCCGATGAGGGCGTCGAGACCCGGGAGCCGGGCCTGCGTTGCGCTGATCGCCGCGTCATAGGCGCCCTCCGGGGCGCGGGCGGGGTTCGGCCGCAGATGGGCCTCCAGGCGCCCGCTCGCGAGCGCCGTCTCGCCGAGGCCGGGTCCCGTCACGCGGATCTGCGGCTCCTCGGCGACGAGGGAGCCCCGTTCGAAGCCCCGGCTCGAGGCGCGCACGCTCGTCTCCAGCAGCCGCCAGCGGGCCTCGAGGGTCGCCTGCCCGTCCGTGAGGGTGAGGGGGCCGGCGATGTCGGTGATCACGTGGCGGGGCTGGTAGACCTGCGCCACGGATTGGACGCGCCCGAAGGAGCCCGTGAGCGCGCCGTGCTTCAAGGTGAGCTGCGCGCAGGCGACCTCGATGCGGAACGGATAGCCGCCGATGCGGCGGTCCGTGCAGGTCCATTCGCGCCCGGCGCCCGCCTCGGCGGCGAGGAGGCGGTCCAGGGCCTCCCCGGCGCGACCGCGGATCACGAACCAGGCGACGCTCCAGGCGACGGCCACGAGGGCGAGGAGCAGGAAGGGCGTGTAGAGCCAGAAGCGGCTATAGGGCTTGGCGGCCGGAGCGGCACTGTGCGCCATGCGGGTCTCCTCTGGGATCGGCGGGGCCGATGGGATGCGTTGATCGGCCGGGCCGACCGGATGCGTTGAAAGCCGGGTCCGGAGCTGTTAGCCGCTGGGGCCTGGCGGGGCGGGTGCGTACACGTTCGGTCGGGGTCCCGTAGCCGTTCGCCGCCGGTGCGGGCAAGGGTGAGCAAGAGCGGGACAGTGACTGATACGATGACCGGGCATGCGGCGGATTTGTGGGTGTTCGGCTACGGGTCGCTCATGTGGCGTCCGGGCTTTCCCTTTCAGGAGCGTCGCCATGCCTCGGTCCATGGCTATCACCGCTCGCTGTGCGTGCTCTCCCATGTCCATCGCGGCACCCCGGAACGGCCGGGGCTGGTGCTCGGCCTCGACCGGGGCGGGCGCTGCCACGGGGTTGCCTTCCGGGTCGCCGCCGCGGAGGCCGAGGCTACGCTGAGTTACCTGAGGGAGCGCGAGCAGGTGACGGCGGTGTACCTGGAGCGCCGCCTCGCCGTCCGCCTCGACGACGGGCGCCGGTTGAGCGCCGTGGCCTACGTGGTCGACCGCGCCCATCCGCAATATGCGGGCCGCCTCTCGGACGAGGACCTCGTCCGCTTCGTGGCGCAGGGCCGGGGCGTGTCCGGCGCCAATCCCGATTATGTGCGCTCCACCCACGAGCACCTTCTGGAGATGGGCGTGGTCGACCCGATCCTCCAGCGCATCGTGCGGGCGCTCGACGGGGCGCCTTAAGCCGCCACGCCGAGCCGCTTCCGCAGGCTCCCAGCCGACAGCCAGTCCGTCAGGCCGCCACGCCGAGCTTCTTCTGCAGGCTCGAGGAGGACGTGGTGTACTGGAAGAGCAGCTTCTTGTCCGGGTACACGTAGCGGTGCACCTTCTGGGCCGCGAGCGCGCCCTCGTGGAAGCCCGAGAGGATGAGCTTCAGCTTGCCCGGATAGTGGTTGATGTCGCCGATGGCGAAGATGCCCGGGACGTTCGTCTCGAACTTCTCCGTATCGACCGGGATCAGGTTCTCGTTGAGGTTCAGGCCCCAATCGGCGATGGGGCCGAGCTTCATGGTGAGGCCGAAGAAGGGCAGCATCACGTCGCAGGGCACCTCGAAGGTGGAACCGTCGTCGCGTCGCACCACCACGGCTTCGAGTACCGGCGCCTCGCCCTTCAGGGCCACCACCTGGCCAAGATGCATGTCCATGTCGCCGGAGGCGACGAGGGAGCGCATCTGCTCCACCGTGTGGGGAGCGGCCCGGAAGGCGTCCCGGCGGTGGAGGAGGGTCAGGCGCTCGGAGAGCGGCTGGAGGTTCACGGTCCAGTCGAGGGCGGAATCGCCGCCGCCCACGATGAGGATCTTCTTGCCCCGGAACGCTTCCATCTTGCGCACGGCGTAGTGCACGCCCGTGCCCTCGTAGGCGTCGATGTTCTCGATCGGCGGCTTCTTCGGCAGGAACGACCCGCCGCCCGCGGCCACGATGATGCATTTCGCGGTAAAGACCGTGCCGGCATCGGTGGTGAGGCGGAATTTCGGCGCCTCGGGGGTGCCGAGCGTCTCAAGCGACGCCACCATTTCGCCCGTGTGGAAGGTCGGGTGGAAGGGCTCGATCTGCTTCATCAGGTTGTCGATGAGGCCCTGGCCGGTCACGATCGGGAAGCCCGGGATGTCGTAGATCGGCTTTTCCGGATAGAGCTCGGTGCATTGCCCGCCGGCCTTCGGCAGGATGTCGATGAGATGGGCCTTGATGTCGAGGAGGCCGAGCTCGAACACGGCGAAGAGGCCGACCGGCCCTGCGCCGATGATGACGACGTCCGTCTCGATGTTGTCGGTCATGGAAGGCTCCTGCAGCCCGCTGCCTTCATCGGGAAGAGCAACGTCCGCTGCGGTGGTGTCTGAAGGCTCCTGCAGCCCGCTGCCTTCACGGGGAAGGAAAGCGTTCGCTGCGGTGATGTCGGAAGGCTCCTGCGGAAGCCGCTTCACAAGCACGGCCTCCGGGAATTTGCAATGCGGCGAAGGGGTCTTAGGCAGCCTCTAGCCGCTCACGGGGGCGAGGGTGACTTCGAGCCCGTCGAGCTCGGGGGTCCAGAGGATCTGGCAGGCGAGCCGGGAATTGGTGCGGGTGATCGGCACCATGTCGAGCTGGTTTTCCTCGTCCTCGGAGGCCGGATAGAGCTTGTCCAGCCAATCCTCGGACACGAAGACGTGGCAGGTGGCGCATTCGCAGGCGCCGCCGCAGATCCCCTCGATCGGCAGGTTCCAGTCCCGGATGATCTCCATCACCCGCCAGCCCTCCAGGGCCTCCAAGGTGTGGCGCGCGCCTGCGCGGTCGATCACGTGAATCACGCCCATGCAGGAATTCCTAAGCCCTCAAGCGGGGTTGATGCGGACAAGGCTGGGGCGGCAAGCCCCGGATCTGGCCTGGATATCGGCTCTCAGACCCGATCCGTCAACGCTGCTGACGCTTCTCGGATCCACGCCCAAGGTTCGTATTGGCGGCGCGGCTTCGCCGCAGCTTTGTTGGCCTGGATCCCGGATCGGCGTTCCGCTTCGCTGCACTTGTCCGGGAAAGGGGTCGAGGGTCACCCCACCCTCTCCCCTTTTCCCGGACAAGGGAGCGCCGCAAGGCGCGCACGCCGATCCGGGATCCAGTGCAACAACTCGCCGCGCAGCGGCACCAAACCCCTCACACTCCCAGCGTCTCCTGCCGCAGGGCTTCGTCCGCCATGAGGGCGGCCACCGATCCCTCGAAGCGGATCTCCCCGCGCTCGATCACGCAAGCCCGGTCGCTCACGGCCGAGGCGAAGGCCCAGTTCTGCTCGGAGAGGAGGACCGCCACCCCCTCCGCCTTCATGGCCCGCACGGCCTCGGCCATCATCTGCACGATAACGGGAGCGAGGCCCTCGGAGGGCTCGTCGAGGAGGATCGCGTCCGGGTTGCCCATGAGGGTGCGGGCGATGGCGAGCATCTGCTGCTCGCCCCCGGACATCTGGCCGCCTAAGCGGCCGCGCATCTCGGCGAGGTTCGGAAAGAGCCGGAACAGGCGCTCCGGCGTCCAAGGGGAGCGCCCGTCCCGGGCGGCCTGCCGGCCCACCTCCAGGTTCTCGTTGACGGTGAGGTCCGTGAAGACCCGCCTTTCCTCCGGCACATAGCCGAGGCCGAGCTGGGCGATCCGGTAGGTGGCGAGGCCCCGGAGCGGGGTGCCCTTGTAGGCAAGCCGCTCGGCCTCGGCCGCGACGAGGCCCATCAGCGCCTTCAGGGTCGTCGTCTTGCCGGCCCCGTTGCGGCCGACGAGGGCCACCACCTCGCCGGGCCGGAGGGCGAGCGAGACGCCGAACAGCACCTGGGCCCGACCGTAGAAGGCGCGCAGATTTCGCACGTCGAGCAGGGGCGCATTCATGGAGCGACTTTCAATGCGTGCTCGTCGCCGAGGTAAGCCTGCCTGACCCGAGGGTCGGCCCGCACCTCGTCCGGGGTTCCGGCCGCGATGATCTCGCCCCGCAGGAGCACCAGCACCCGGTCCGCATGGCCGAAGACCACATCCATGTCGTGCTCGGTGAAGAGCACGCCGATCCGCTCGGATTCGGCGATGGCGGCCGTGAGGTCCATGAGGGCGGCCCGCTCCCGGGGGGCCATGCCGGCGGTGGGCTCGTCCATGAGAAGAAGTTTTGGGGCGCCAGCGAGGGCGATCGCCAGCTCCACGCGCTTCACGTCGCCATAGGCGAGGGTGGAGCAGGGCCGATCCGCGGCCTCTCCCATGCCGACGCGGCCGAGCAGCGCCACGGCCTCGTCCCGGTGGAGCGTGCGGGCGGGCCGCCACAGCTTCAGCGTCTCGTGCCGGTGGCTCACGAGCGCCATCTGCACGGTTTCGGCGACGGTCATCGACAGGAAGACCTGCGCGACTTGGAAGGTGCGTCCGACCCCGCGCCGAAAGCGCGCGGACGCATCGAGCCGCGTGATGTCGGCGCCGTCGAGCAGCACACGGCCCGCATCTGGGGTGAGCTGGCCGCCGATCATGTTGAACACGGTGGACTTGCCGGCCCCGTTCGGCCCGATGATCGCGACCATCGCGCCGGCCTCGACCGTAAAGGACACGTTGCGCGCCGCCGCGACGCCGCCGAAATTCTTACAAAGATCGTGCACCGCAAGCAGCGTCATCGCCCGCGCTCCCGCCACGCCTGCACGGTATCGAATCCTTCGTCGGATCCGGTGCGTCGAGCGCTCATCGCCCGCGCTCCCGCCATGCCTGCACGGTGCCCACAAGTCCCTTCGGAAAGAGCAGCACGAGGGCGATGATGGTGAGGCCGAGGACGAGGCGCCACAGCTCCGTGAGCGGCATGATCTGGTCGCGCAGCACATGGAGCACGGCCGCGCCGACGAGCGGGCCGGTGACGGTCTGGATGCCTCCCAGCAGCAGCATGGTGAGGGCGTCCACGGAGGTCGGGATGCCGAGCACGGTCGGGTCGACGGAGCCGCGCGAAAAGGCATAGAGCGCGCCGGCGAGCCCCGCGCCCGCGCCCGCGAGCGTGAAGGCGAGCCAGCGGTGGCGGCGGGTCGCGATGCCGATGGCGGCGGCGCGGGTCTCGGAATCGCGCGCGGCGCGCAGCGTGTAGCCGAAGGGCGCGTCCATGATGCGGCGAAGGGCGAGGATCCCGGCGACCGCGAGGGCGAGCGTGAGGAGGTAATAGGCGCCGCGGCCCGAGGCCCAGGACGAGGGCCACACGCCCACGATGCCGTTGTCGCCCCCCGTCACCTCCACCCATTGGAACGCGACCGCGAACAGGATCTGGGCTGCCGCGAGGGTCAGCATGGCAAGATAGATGCCGGACAAGCGCACCACGAAGGCCCCGAACAGGGCCGCTCCCGCGCCCGCCAGGAGGAGGCCCGCCGGCAGGGCGGCCTCCATGGGCCATTGCGCCCATTTCACGGTGAGCGCCGCCCCATAGGCGCCGAGCCCGAAATAGGCCGCGTGGCCGAAGCTCACGAGGCCGCCGACGCCGATGAGGAGCTGAAGACTGAAGGCAAAAAGCGCGAAGATCAGAACCTCGATGGCCACCTTGAGAAAATAGGCGTCGCCCATGAGCGGAAGGAAGGCGAGCGCGGCGGCCACGAGGAGAAGGACCATGGTCTCCCGGCGCACGCTCGCACCCGGCCGGCTCGCGATGCCGACCGCATGCCCCCCGCCCACGATCTCCGGCCGCCCGAAGAGGCCGTAGGGGCGCAAAACCAGCACCACCGCCATGAGCAGGAACACCACCACGAGGGTGATCTTGGGAAAGACGAGGATGCCGAAGGCCTGGAGCTGGCCGATGACGAGGGCGGCGAGAAAAGCGCCCGGCACGCTCCCCATGCCGCCGACCACCGTGACCACGAAGGCCTCCGCGATGACGGAGAGGTCCATGCCGGTATTGGCCGGCGCGCGGGGGATCTGGAGGGCGCCGCCGAGCCCGGCGAGGAACGCGCCGAGAAACAGGGTGCCGGTAAAGAGCACCGCCTGGTTCACCCCCAGCGACGCCACCATGTCCCGGTCCTGCGTCGCGGCCCTGACGAGCACGCCGAACCGCGTGCGCCGGAGCAGGAGCCAGACGAGCGCCAGCACCACGGGCCCCGCCGCGATGAGAACGAGTTCATAGGAGGGAACGCGCCTCCCTAAGATCTCCACGGGCGCCCTGAGGCCCGGCGCCCGGGGGCCGAGAATGTCCTCCGGCCCGAAGGCCTGCACCACGAGGTCCTGCACCACGAGAACGAGGCCGAAGGTGGCGAGGAGCTGGAACAGCTCCGGCGCCCGGTAGATGCGCCGCAGGAGCACCACCTCGATGAGAACGCCGATGAGCCCGACCGCGAGCGCCGCCGCGAGGATGCCGGCCCAGAAGGTCACGGGTCCGAACGAGAGTTCGAGGAGCCGCGGCACGAGCGTCGCCGCGATGTAGGCGCCCAGCATGTACAGCGAACCGTGCGCGAAGTTCACGATCCGCGTCACGCCGAAGACGATGGTGAGCCCGCAGGCGGTGATGAAGAGCGAGGACGCGCTCGCGAGCCCGTTGAGGACCTGGATGACGATGAAGGAGAGGTCCATGGAGTTACACTCCCCCGAGGGGGAGGGCTGGGGCGGATGCGTCCCGCAACGGGATCAATCCTTCCGGGCCGCCTTCACCTCGGCCTCCGGATGCATGAAGGCGGCGCCGTCCAGATAGGTCCAGTCGCGCATGCCGCCCGCGGCGCCCTTGAGCACCAGCTTGCCGACCCAGGCGCCCATGGTGGCCTGGTTGTCGAGGCCGCGCATGGTGACGGGGCCGATGACCGTGTCGAATTTAGCGTCCTCGAGCGCCTTGATCATCGCTTCCGTGTCCACCGAGCCCGCGCGCTCGATGGTGTCGCGGATCATGTGGACGATCATGTAGCCGAGGAGCGAGCCGAGTCGCGGGGTGTCGTTGAACTTCGCCCGGTAGGCATCCACGAAGGCCTTGTGCTTGGGGTCCTTGATCTCGTCCCACGGATAGCCCGTGACGGTCCAGCCCTCCGGCACCTCGTCCTTGAGGGGCAGCAGCCATTCGGGCTCGCCGGTGAGGAGCGACAGCACGGTCTTCTTCTCGAAGAGGCCGCGGGTGTTGCCCTCGCGCACGAACCCGGTGAGGTCGGCGCCGAACAGCACGTTGAAGATGCCGTCGGGCCGCGCCTGATCGATGGCCGAGACCGTGGCGCCCGCCTCGATCTTGCCGAGCGCAGGATATTGCTCGGCCACCACCTCGGCGCCGGGAATCTTCTCCTTGAGGAGCCGCTTGAACACCTCGGCGGCCGATTGGCCGTATTCGTAGTTCGGCGCCACGATGGCCCAGCGCTTGGCGCCCGACGCCTTGGCCTGCTCCACGAGCATGCCCACCTGCATGAGGTTGTTGGGGCGGACGCGGAAGGTGTAGCGGTTGCCCTGGCCCATGGTGACGGCGTCGGTCAGGGGCTCGGCGGCGATGTAGAGGATCTTCTTCTGGTTCGCGTAATCGGCCATGGCGACGCCGACATTCGACAGGAACGAGCCGAAGAGGAACGACACGTTCTCACGGGTCACGAGCTCCTCGGCGACGCGGGTCGCGTCCCCCGTGGTGGCGCCGTCGTCCCGGGAGACGATCTCGATCTTGCGGCCCCCGAGCACGCCCTTGGCGTTGACCTCGTCGAGCGCGAGCTGCCAGCCGTTGCGATAGGGCACCGTGAAGGCCGCCCAGCGCGAATAGGAGTTGAGTTCGCCGATGCGAATCGGCGGCTGCTGGGCGAGGCTCGGGCCAGCCGCCGCGCCAAGGCCCATGACGACCGCGAGGCCGAGGGCGAGCCTGCGGGAAAGGGGTGCCAGCACCATGACCTGTCCTTCTCGAATTGGAGACCCGGCCGGGCCTCCTGAGTTCCGTGCGGGGGCGGCTGCCCGGGGAGGGCGCCGCGCGCATCGTTGATCTGCCGCCACATGTAGGTGGCGCCACCGCCAAGGGAAGCCGGACCGCCCGACCTCGGCCTGTCCTTTAGCGCAAAAGCGTGGCAGTGGGACAGAGCGCCACGGCCGGGGTCCTGCCGGTCCGCCCGTGGCCGCTCCCGCCGCCCGTTCTGCCGCCCCTGCCGCTCCCGCCGCCGCTCCTGCCCCCCGTCCCGCCGCTTCCGGAAACGCCCATGCTCCTCGCCGCCGATCCCGCCCGCGCCTTCATGCCCTACCCGCCCGTCGAGGTGCCCCATGCCCCGTCAGGTCCCCTCCAGGGGCTCACCTTCGCGGCAAAGGACCTGTTCGACGTGGCCGGGTACCCGACGAGCGCCGGTTCGCCCCATCTCCTTGCCCTGTCAGGCATCAAGACCCGCACGGCCCCCACCGTGCAGCGGCTCCTCGATGCGGGCGCGCGCCTCGTGGGCAAGACCATCACGGACGAACTCGCCTTCTCCATGAGCGGCAAGAACGCCCATTTCGGCACGCCCGTGAACGGCGCCGCGCCCGACCGCATCCCGGGCGGCTCCTCCTCGGGCTCGGCGGCCGCGGTCTCGAACGGGCTGTGCGATTTTGCCCTCGGCACCGATACGGGCGGCTCGGTGCGGGCGCCCGCCAACCATTGCGGGCTCTTCGGCATCCGCCCGACCCATGGGCGCGTGAGCCTCGAGGGCTGCCACGATCTCGCGCCGTCTTACGACACCTGCGGGTTCTTCACCCGGGACGGCGCCACCTTCGGGCGGGTCGGCACCGTGCTCCTTGGGGAGGATTCCACGCCTCTGCCCCAGGTGCCGCGGCTCCTGCTCGCGGCCGATGCCTTCGCCATGCTGGATCGGGACGTCCGCGGTGCCCTGGCGCCGCTCGTCGGGCGCATCGAGGCCCGGCTCGGCACCGCCCATGCCGTAGAGGTCGCAACGGAGGGCTTCGAGGCCCTCTACTGGGCCTTCCGGTACATCCAGGGGCGGGAAGCCTGGCGGGTGGATGGGCCGATGATCCAGCGCTATCACCCGCCCCTCGGCCCCGGCGTCGCCGACCGCTTCGCCTTCGCGAAGGCCGTCACCGACGCGCAGGTCAACGATGCGGCAGGCATGCGCGAGCGCTTCACGCGCCGGCTGACGGACATGCTCGGCACGGATGGCGTCCTCCTCCTCCCCACCATGCCCGACGTGGCGCCGCTCGTCTCCGATCCGGAGGAGGCGCTGAACGACTACCGCAACAAAGCCTTGAACCTGCTCGCTCTTTCGGGTCTCGCCCGGGTGCCGCAGATCACGATTCCCGTCGCGTCGCGCCTTGGGGCGCCCCTCGGCCTCTCCCTCATGGGGCCGGCCGGATCGGACCTCAGCCTCCTGCGCCTCGCCGTCGATCTCGCGGCCGAACTCGGCGCCTGAGGCGCCCTCATTGAACCGCCCGGCCCGGGGGGAGTTACCCCGGGTGCGCCTTGATCGATGCCCTCAAGAGGATCCTGAATGACCAACCCGACGGTTCATCCCGAGACGCCACGCGTCGCGATCGCAAGCGGTTGCGTGCTCGGCGAGGGCGCCTTGTGGGACCACCGCAACGACACGCTGCTCTTCGTGGACATCAAGAATCCGGCGATCTGGCACTACCACCCGGGGACCGGCAAGCACAGCCGCACGGAGGTGCCGGAACGGGTCGGCTTCGTGGCGCTGACCAACGATCCCGACATCGTGGTGGCGGGCTTCAAGTCCGGCTTGGTGCGCATCCACCTCTTCGGCGGCGAGACGCAACCCCTCGCGCAGCCCGAGCCCGAGCGCCCCGGAAACCGCATCAACGACGGCCATGTGGGGCCCGACGGAGCGATTTATTTCGGTACGATGGACGATGGGGAATCCGAGCCCACCGGCGCCTTCTGGCGTTACGACGGCAAGGAGCTGACGCGCTTCCACGAGGGCTTCGTCGTCACGAACGGTCCCGCGACGAGCCATGACGGGCAGACCCTCTACGCGACGGACACCAAGGGCGGGATGATCTACGCCCTCGACCTCGACCAGGGGCGCCTCGGCGAACCGCGGCGCTTCGCCCGGTTCGAGGAGGGCTGGGGCCATCCCGACGGCATGTGCGTCGATGCCGAGGGCCATGTGTGGGTCTGCCATTGGGGCGCCTCGCGCATCACTCGCTTCGCGCCGGATGGCTCGGTGGAGCGCGTCCTGCCGGTGCCGACCGCGCAGGTCACGAAATGCGCCTTCGGCGGCCCCGATCTCACCACTCTCTACATCACCACCGCTGGCATCAACCGCGATCCGGAGATCGACCCGATGGCCGGCCACGTTTTCGCGGTCGAGACCGGCATCAAAGGCATGAAGGCGAACATTTTCACGGGCTGAGAGGAGCCGGTATGGCTGTCGAGCGCTTCGGCACGGTGGACGGCACGGACGTTCTGGAGATCACGCTCCAGAGCGAGGGCGGCGCCGAGGCGCGGATCCTCACCTGGGGCGCCGTGATCCGCGATCTCGTGGTGCCGGCGCGGGGCGGTCCGCAGCGGGTGGTGCTCGGGCTCAACAGCGTCGAGGATTACATCGCGCACTCGCCGTATTTCGGGGCGGTGGTCGGGCGCTACGGCAACCGCATTGGGCAGGCCCGCTTCACCTTGGACGGGACCACACACCGACTCCTGCCGAACGAGAAGGGGCGGCACCAGCTCCATGGGGGTCCCATGGGCTTTGGAACGCGCCTCTGGAATCTTGCCGATCATACCCCGTCCACCGCGACCCTGGTCCTCGTCTCCCCTGATGGCGACATGGGTTATCCGGGCCGTCTGGTGGCCATGTGCAGCTATGCCTTTACGGGACCCGCGACGCTCCGGATCGCCCTGGAGGCCATCACGGATGCGCCGACGCCGGTGAACCTCACGACGCACAGCTACTTCAACCTCGACGGCGGCCCTGACATCTGCTCGCACCACCTGATGCTTGCTGCCGATCACATTACGCCGACCAATGGAGACCTCATCCCGACAGGCGAAATCCGCAATGTCGAGGGCACCGATTACGATTTCAGGACCTTGCGTCCCATCGGTGCCTCGCAGCTCCTCCAGTGCCGCACCACCTACGACATCAACTACGCCTTGCGGAGTTCAGGCGCGCTGGGCCATGCGGCGACGCTGGAATCCCGCAGGAGCGGGGTCTCGATGGAGCTCTGGACCACGGAGCCGGGCGTGCAGTTCTATGACGGTCATCTCCTCGACATCCCGGTCCCTGGCCTCGACGGGCGGCGCTACAGCGCCCGGGCCGGACTATGCCTTGAGCCGCAGCGGTTCCCGGACGGGCCGAACAAGGCCCATTTTCCGGCCTGTATCCTGAGGCCGGGCGAGGTCTCCCGTCAGATCAGCGAGCTGCGGTTCGGAGCGGCCTGATAGGTCTCCGCCCGTCTGCCGCCACACTTTGCCTCCAGTGTTGCATAACGCGAATCACTCGCCCGTTCCGGTTGGGGTTCGTGGAACCTGACGAGTCGCAGGACCGTTAGCCTAGACCGGCGCCCGCTTGAACGAGGTCGCCGTGCCGAGGAGGGGGAGCCTGTCATGCCCGTGCTCGATGCCAAGGCTTTGAGAACCGATCGGAAGGGTCTCGCCTTCCTGCGCGCGGTGCTTCGGCCCAAGGGTGCCGCGGCCGAACAGGCCGACAAGGCCGCGCCGCAGCGGCCGGCCGCCAAGGGTGCCTCGTCCTCCAGCCTCTCCCGCTAATCCGCATCCCGCCACGCTATTAGGCGGCGTTCTGGTCCAACCCGGTCCGAAGGCGTTCGATGTCGCGCAGGGCGCGGTCTCGGGCGATGCGTGCCTTGTCGAGCGGCTCCGCCACCGGCGCGCCTGACAGGCAGAAGGCTTCCAGCGTCCGGCAGTTCTCGCTGAGCTCCAGGAAACCGAGCATGCCGGCTTGGGACACGAGGCCGTGCGCCTCCCGGGCGAGCGCCGCGGCGTCGATCTCCGCGCTGGACGCGAAAGCCTGCATTTGGCCCTCAAGTTTCGCGAGAAGCCGCTCCATCTTGTCGCGTCCAAGAAGCGCGGCAAGGTCGTCATAAATCTGCGCGTCGAGGGACGATGTCACCGCGGTGTCGGAGAACGCGGCGGGCTCAATCTCAGGCCGAGCGGGCGGGGTGGTTTCCAGGATCACGATGTCCGGGAGCCAGCGGTCGATGAGGCGGTAGAGTTCGCCCCGGTCGAAGGGCTTGCCGATGTGGTCGTTCATGCCCGCCAGGCGGAACTCGGCCACCTGCTCGGGCAGCACGTTCGCGGTCATGGCAATGATCGGGATGGCGCTCGCTGGACCAGGCAGGTCGCGGATGCGGCGGGTTGCCGTGATCCCATCCATGCCCGGCATCTGCACGTCCATGAGGATGATGTCGTAATCGCGATTGCGCACTGCGCGAATGGCCTCGTAGCCGTCCGTCGCCACATCGACCCGGTGGCCCACGGCCTCCAGCACGGCGCGGGCGATCTCCTGGTTCGCCTCCACGTCCTCCACGAGGAGGAGGCGCGCCCGCCGCGTCGGCGGCAGTGGCGCCGTCGGCACCGGCGCCGTCGCCTCTGGCGCCGCCACCTCCGGCAGGCGGGCCGTGAACCAGAAGGTCGAGCCGCGGCCCTCGGCGCTGTCGACCCCGATGGTGCCGCCCATCAGCTCCACGAGGTGCTTGGAAATCGCAAGGCCAAGGCCCGTGCCGCCGAACTCGCGCCGGATGGAGCCGTCCACCTGGGAGAAACGCAGGAAGAGCCGTTCCTGCTTCGATTTCGGGATGCCGATTCCCGTGTCGCTCACGAGCGCCCGCACACGTCCTTCCCCATCGGGGCGGATCGAGAGGGTGACGGAACCCTGCCGGGTGAACTTCACCGCGTTGTTGAGAAGGTTGAGCAGGACCTGCCGCATCCGGGCTTCGTCGCCGTTAACCCAGCGGGGTACGTCCGCGTCGAGCTCCACGCGGACCTCCAGTCCCTTCTTGTCCGCCACCGCCTTCACGATCGACACGCTGTTGTCGATGAGGGCCGCAAGCGAGAACGGGTGCTCGTCGAGTTCGATGTGTCCGGCCTCGATCTTGGAGAAATCGAGGATGTCGTCGACCACCGTGAGCAGCGCGGCGCCCGCGCTGCGGATGCGCTCCGCATAGCGCTGCTTGTCGGAAGGCAGGTCGCCCGCATCCAGCATCAGATCCGTGAAACCGAGAATCCCGTTGAGGGGTGTCCTGATCTCGTGGCTCATGGAGGCGAGAAACTCGGATTTCGCCTGGCTGACCCGCTCCGCATGAGCACGCGCCGCCTCGGCCAGGGCCTTCGCCTCGGCGAGCGCCACCTCGGCGGTCTTGCGGCTCGTCACATCCGTGTAGGTGCGCACCGCGCCGCCATCGGCGAGCGGCACGGTCCGGATTTCGAGCACTTTGCCGTTGGGGCGTACCCGCTCATAGGTGTGGCGAGCGTCCGAGGTGCCTCGCGAGACTACCCATTCCCGAAAGGTGTCGTCGCTGCGCACGAACTCCCCGTGATCGAGCTGATGCTGCCGCACCTCCTTGAAGGTCGGATGCCGCGCCAGCAGCGAGGGCGGGAGGTCGAGCAGTTCCGCGGCTCGCCGGTTGTGGATCTGGATCGTCTCGGCCGCATCGAACATCAGGATGCCCTGGTCCATGTTCTCCAGGGTCGCCTTGGTGAGCGCGCTCTGCCGTTGGAGGTCCGCCTCCGCCTTGTCGCGGCGGCGCGCCTCCCGGGTTACCAGGGCGCCGAGTCCCACCACGACCAGAGCCGACAGGAGGGCCAAGGCAAAGTCCCGCTTCGCATCCGCCGACCAGTCGGTGAGCACATCCTGCTTGGCGAAGGTGGCGACGACGACGAGCGGGAAGGCGGCCAGCCGCCGGTAGCTCACGATCCGCAGGACACCGTCGGTGGCGGACACCGCCTCGTAGGTACCGGCTGGGGCGGCCTTCAGCTTCTCGCGAAACAGCAGCGACGGGGAGAGGTCGCGGCCCACATTGGTGCTGTCATGGGGACGTCGGGCGAGCAGGAGGCCGTCGTCGCGGTAGAGCACGACCGAGCCGTTCGGGCCGATGGCGACCCCGTCGTAGAACTGCTGGAACTCCTCGAGGGACATCTGCGCGACGGCGATGTAGCGCCCGGGCGCCCCGAGGCCGGAGAGCCGCCGGCTGACCGTGAAGGCCCAGAGCTTGTGGGCCTCGTCCCAGACCGGCGCCCCGATCCGGATGTCGCGGTCGTCGCTAGCCTGGTGCTGGCGAACCGCGTCCTCGATGCGGGCCGTGAATGGATCGGGCAGGCCGCTCGATTGCAGCACGAGCTGCCCGGTTTGCGCCTCGAAGACCTGCACGGTGCGCACGGACGGCAAATCCTGAAGCAGGTCCGTGAGGAGCGAGGCCGTATACTCGGCCCGGCCCCCGTCCCGCTCCGCAGCTGCTCGGTTCACGGCCACCCGCAGAAGCGTGTCGACCTGCGTGACGATGCGGTTCGCCTGCTGTTCCAAGGTCTGGGTGATCGTGCGGGTCTCGGCTTCGGCGGTCTCCAGGACGCGGCGGCTCGCCTGCCACGTGACCAGCACGGTGACCGCAAGCAGGCTCAAGGCCACGACCGCGACACCGGTCCAGATGAGCCGGCTGAACGACAGGCCGGCCAACCAGCGGGCGAGCGGCAGGTCGAAGGGTTCAGGGGCGCGGTCGGCGGGCACGGGGAGCCTTTTCACGCATGGTCCTCACGCAAGCTCCCCGGCATCTGGCGCGAACCCCGACCTTTCCCGAGGACATCGTCCGATTTCCTCGGGAGAGAGTTCATGGGGTTGTGCCCTTTCGGGCCAACCGTCCACGCGTCGCAGCGCCGGCCGAAAGAGCGCTCAAGATCATGGGACCGGAAGCTTTAACGCTTCCTCAATATCTGAGATCACGCGCTGCGGCGCCCGGTCACGGGAGCGCACCCGTGCCAGGGCGACGACCGGATCGGATCCACGAAGGCTGCTGCTCGGCCCAAAGGCAGGTCAGGCAGCCTTGGAGGAGAGGCCCCGCTTCTGAAGCAGCGCGTCCGGGCTCGGCAGGCGGCCGCGGAAAGCCGTATAGGCCTCCGCCGGATCCTTCAGGTTGCCGGCCGCGTAGATATGCGTCTTCAGCTTGCGGGCGAGCTCCGGGTCGAACACGTCCCCGCTCTCCTCGAAGGCGTTGAAGGCATCCGCGTCCAGAACCTCGGACCAGAGGTAGCTGTAATAGCCCGCCGAGTAGCCATCGCCCGAGAAGACATGGGTGAAGTGCGGCGTCCGGTGCCGCATGATGATCTCCCGGGGCATGCCGATGCGGGCAAGCGATTCCCGCTCGAAAGCCGCGGCGTCGAGACCGTCCGCGTTCTCGAGCTGGTGCAGGTCGATGTCCACGAAGGCGGAGGCCAGATATTCCACAGTGGCGAAGCCCTGGTTGAAGTTGCGCGCGCCCATGAGCCGGCCGAGCAGCGCCTCCGGGATCGCTTCCCCGGTTGCATGATGGGTGGCGTAACGCTGCAGGATCTCGGGACGGGAGAGCCAGTGCTCGTAGAGCTGGGAGGGCAGCTCCACGAAGTCCGTGGACACCCCGGTTCCAGCCAGCAGCGGATAGGTCACGTCGGACAAAAGCCCGTGGAGCGCGTGCCCGAATTCGTGAAAGAGCGTGCGGGCATCGTCGAAGCTCAGGAGCGCGGGGTCGCCCTTCGAGAAGTTCATCACGTTGACGATGATCGGCCGGATGTCGCCCGAGAGGCGCTCCTGCGAGCGAAAGGCACTCATCCAGGCGCCGCTGCGCTTCGAGGACCGCGCGAAGTAATCGCCGATGAACACGCCGACGAGGGCGCCGTCCGGGCCCGCTACCTGCCAGACCCGAATGTCCGGATGGTAGCGCGGCACGTCCTTGAGTTCACTGAAGCTCAGGCCGAAGAGCCGGTGCGCGGTCTCGAAGGCGGCCTCGACGATGCGCTCCAGCTGGAAGTACGGCTTGATGGTCGCCTCATCGAGATCGTGCTGCTCCTTGCGCACCTGCTCGGCATAGTAGCGCCAATCCCAGGGCTCGATGACCACGTTGTCACCCTTCGCCTGCGCGAGGGCCTGAAGGTCGTCGCGTTCGGCTTTGGCCCGGGAGACGGCGGGCGTCCAGACCCTGCGCAGGAGGTCGAGCACGCGCTCGGGCGTCTTCGCCATCGTGTCGGCGAGCTTGAAGGCCGCGAAGGTCTTGTAGCCGAGCAGCTTGGCGCGCTCCGCCCGGAGCGACACCATCTCGGCGATGATCGCCTTGTTGTCGGTCGCGCCGCCCGTGTCGCCGCGGTTCGCCCAGGCCCGGAAAGCCTGCTCCCTGAGATCGCGCCGGGCCGAAAAGGTGAGGAAGGGCTCGATGCTGGAGCGTGCCAGCGTGATCACGTGCCGGCCTGCAAGGCCCCGCTCCTCCGCGGCGCTGGCGGCAGCCTCGACGAGGAAGGGCGGCAGGCCCGCAAGGGCGGTCTCGTCCTCGAGGACGAGCGTGTATCCCTTCTCGTCGGCGAGGACGTTCTGGGAGAACTGCGTGCCGAGCGAGGCGAGGCGTTCGGTGATGGCCGCGAGCCGCTCTTTCTTCTCGGGCGGCAGCTGGGCGCCGGCCCGCACGAAGATGGTGTGGTACCGGTCCAGGACGCGGGCCTGCTCGGGGGAGAGGCCGAGCGCATCGCGCCGCTCGTGGAGAGCCGCGACCCGCCGGTACAGGGCCTCGTTCATGAAGATGGCGTTGCGGTGCTTGGCGAGCACGGGCGCCATCTCGCGCTCGATCGCCTGGATCGCTTCGTTGGTGTGAGAGCCGGCGAGATTGAAGAACACGCCGCCGACGCGCTTCAGGGCGCGTCCGCTGCGTTCCAGCGCTGCTACCGTGTTGTCGAAGCTGGGCTCGGACCGATCCGCCGCGATCGCATCGATCTCGGTGCGTTGGCCCGCGAGCGCCGCGTCGAAGGCGGGCCTGAAATGCTCTGGCGCAATCGCATCGAAGGGCGGGAGCCCGAAGGGTGTGGACCACTCGGCAAGAAACGGGTTGCCGGTGGCGGGATCCTGCGTGGCGCTCATGGGTCGGGCTCTTTCGTATGCGGTGCTGGTGCGATCTTAGAGCATCGGAGGCCGAAGGGGACCCCGCCCGTCAGGCCTCCTGCCTGGCGCCGGCCGCCGCGTGCCTGTGCGCGAGATGGCGGCCGAGGAAGTCCTGGACCCTGCGATTCGCATCCGCCTCCGCGGCCCCGTGGAAGCCGTGGCCCTGACCCGCATAGACCTTCAGTTCGGAGATGCCGCCCTGGTTGCGGATGAGCTCGTCCACCGCATAGGAATTGGCGACCGGAACCACCGGATCCGCAGCGCCGTGGAGAATGAGGGTGGGCGGCAGCCGTGAGCCGGCCTTCACGGCACCCTGGGGCAGGGGGCCGAAATAATCGACGAGGGCCCGGATGCGCGGGTCGGTCGCCGCGACCGCAAGGCCGAGCGCCCCGCCAAGCGAGATGCCGACGATGCCGATCCGCTCTCCGTCGACGTCGGGTCGCCCGGCGACGAAGGAGAGGGCATCCTTGACGGTCTCCATCCAGGGCAGGAAGTTCTGGAAAACGGTCGCGAAGGAGGCGCGTCGCTCCCGCGTCCGGTCGAGGTAATGAACCAGGAACACCCGGTAGCCCGCCGCCGCGACGGTCCCGGCGCCGCTCCTGTAGCGGGTATTGGCCTGGAGCCCATCGGCCCCGTGCAGCATGATCACCGCCGGGCGGGCGCCCGTGGGGCCCGGAGGGTGGAAGATCTCGACGGCGATGGGCAGGCCGCCGCTTGAGAAACTGTCGCGCTGTGTAGCCATCGTGTCGTCCTGTGCGAAGCCTTGTGAACGCGCGAGAAGCGCGCCGAGTGCCGCCCCGGCGAGGAGCGTTCGTCTGGTCGGGAGCATCGGGAAGCGCCGCGTATTCGGGCTGGCCAAAAGGGTCCTCCTGGACATGGGGAAGGGGCCGGCGCGCCGCAGCAGGACAAATGATCTCACGGGGACCGGGGCAGGCGTCGACTTGGCTGTGACAAAGGATCGTTCCTGGCCCTGCCGCGTTGGTTTGGCGCACGGCCCCGGTTGGGGGCGATCGTCCGGAACGCAGGTTCATGCCCGAAACGCCCACCCTGCCGCAGCCGCGGCAAAACGAAGTCCAGCCCCCCGGCGTGCCCGGCGTCTCGGGTCTGATGACCCTTGCGGTGAGCGCGATCGTGCTCGCCGCCCTGTATCTCGGCCGCGAGGTCTTCCTGCCGATCGTCATGGCGGTGCTGCTCGCCTTCGTGATCGCCCCCCTTGTCGACCTGCTGCGCGGCTGGCGTTTCGGGCGAGTGCCCGCCGTGATCGCGGCCGTGCTCCTGGCCCTCGGGATCGTCGTAGCGCTGGCCGGCACCATCGGGCTCCAGCTCGCGGGCCTCGCGGCCGATCTGCCGAGCTATGAAACCACGGTGCAGCGCAAGGTCGACGGCTTGAAAGAGGGTGGCCTCGGGCGCATTCCGGAACTCCTCAAGAATGTCGGCCGCCGTTTCGAGCAGGCGACCCGCGAGACGCCCGAGCAGCCCAATGGGACGCAGACCGCCCCGGAACCCGCGCCTTTGCCGGTCGAGGTCCACGAGCCCGATGCGACGCCGCTCCAGATGGCGCGCAGCGTGCTCGTGCCGTTGCTCGGACCGCTCGCGACCACCGGCATCGTATTCGTGGTGCTCATCTTCATCCTTCTGCAGCGGGAGGATCTGCGCGACCGCATGATCCGGCTCTTCGGGTCGAATGATCTGCACCGCACCACGGTCGCCATGGACGACGCGGCCCGGCGCCTGAGCCGCTACTTCCTGATTCAGCTCGGGCTCAACGCGAGCTTCGGTGTCGTCATCGCCCTGGGTCTGTGGGCCATCGGCGTGCCCAGTCCGCTGCTCTGGGGCATCTTCGCCGCGCTCATGCGCTTCGTGCCCTATATCGGCTCCTTCATCGCAGGCGCCCTACCCGTGGCGCTCGCCGCGGCCGTCGATCCGAACGGCTGGTCGATGGCGCTGATGACGCTCACCCTGTTCGTCATCACCGAGCCCCTGATGGGCCACGTGATCGAGCCCCTCGTCTATGGGCAGAGCACGGGCCTCTCGCCTTTCGCGGTGGTGCTCTCCGCGATCTTCTGGACCTGGCTGTGGGGGCCGGTCGGCCTTCTCATCGCCACACCCCTCACGCTCTGCCTCGTGGTTCTCGGCCGCCATGTGGAGCGGCTCGAATTCTTGGACGTGATGCTCGGCGACAGGCCGGCGCTGACGCCAGCGGAAAATCTCTATCAGCGCATGCTCGCCGGGGATCCGGACGAGGCGCTCGAATATGCGGAGCAGCTCCTGAAGGAGCGTTCGCTCACCTCCTATTACGACGAGGTCGCCCTGCGCGGCTTGCAGCTGGCCGCCAACGATGCGGGCCGGGGGGTGCTGGCCGGGCCGCAGCTGGAGCGGGTGAAGGATGCCGTGAAGGCGCTCGTGAACGATCTGGGCTCCCACGACGACGTGGAGCCTACTCCGAAGGCCACGCAGACGGACCCCGTCGCTCCGCCCGAGAGCGAGAAGCCCGACATCAAGCAGCCGGCGGTGCCCGAGGGCCTGCCGCCCGAAACCCTCGTCCCGCCCGCCTGGCATGAGGATGGGGCGGTCCTGTGCCTTGCGGGCCGCGGGTCGCTCGACGAGGCTGCGGCCACCATGCTGGCGCAGCTCCTGCGCAAGCATGGGCTCGGCACCCGGGTCGTGCCCCACGACGCAGTCTCGCGCTCTGCCATCATGGGTCTCGACGTCACGGGAGTGCGGATGGTGTGCATCTCCTATCTGGAGATCAGCGGCTCGCCGGCGCACCTGCGATACCTGCTGCGGCGCCTGCGCAACCGCCTGCCTGAGGCTCCGATTCTCGTCGGTTTGTGGCCCGCCGAGGACGCGGTGCTGCGAGACGAGGCCCTGCGCAAGACCATTGGCGCCGACTATTACGTGGCGTCCCTGCGGGAGGGCGTCGTGTGCTGCCTGAAGGCCGCCACCGGCACGAACGGGACGAACGCGAAGACCAGTGCTGCGGCAGCCCAGCCGGCTTCCGTTTCGGCGAACGTGGAGAAGGCGCCACTCCCCGCCTGATGGCGGCGATCAGACCGTATCGGAAACCCGCCGCGTGACGGTGAACATCCGGTCGAGATCCGGATGGAGCTCGGCCCCGAGGCCCGGGCCCTCGGGCACTGTGATGAACCCGTCCTTCACCGGGGGAAGAGCCGTGACGAGATCCCGGTACCAGGTGCGGTAGAAGGCCCTGACGCTCTCCTGAACAAGAGCGTTCGGCGCGTTGAGCGAGAGATGCGTCGAGGCGATGAGCACCACGGGGCCCGTGCAGTCATGCGGTGCCACGGGCAGGTGCCACGCCTCCGCCATGGCGGCGATCTTGCGGGCCTCCGACAAGCCTCCGCACCAGGACAGATCGAGCATCACCACGCCCGCGACGCCCGTTTCCAGGAGGTCGCGGAAAGCCCAGCGGCTCGCAAGCGTCTCCGAGGCACAGATCGGCGCGGGCGATACCTCGGCGTAGCGCTTGAGCGTGGAGAGCGAGTCCATCCGCACCGGGTCCTCGTGCCAGAAGGTGCCGTAGGGCGTGAGCGCCTTGGCGATCTGCATGGCGGGTAGGAGCTGCCAGAGGGAGTGGAACTCCACCATCACGTCCATGCGGTCACCGACCGCCCGGCGGATCTTCTCGAAGGGCTGCAGCGCTGCCTTCAGGTCCGCAGGCGCGATGTACTGGCCGTTCGTCGCCTCGGCCGCCATGTCGAAGGGCCAGATCTTCATGGCCGTGATGCCTTCCTCGAGGAGGTCGAGGGCCAGCTCGTCGGCGCGGTTCAAAAACGCGTTGAGGTCGTCGTAGCGGGCGGCCGGATCGGAGCCGAGCCCCCAATTGTGCACCGCCTGGGCATTGGCCTTGCGCACGTAATGGGTGCCCGCGCAGGTGTTGTAGGTGCGGATCCGGTCCCGCGTCCGCCCGCCGAGGAGGTCCACGATCGGCCGGCCGAGTGCCTTGCCGAGGAGGTCCCATAGGGCGATGTCGACCGCCGAGTTGCCCCGGGTCTCCGCGCCCGTGGAGCGAAAGCCGAGATAGCCGACGAGGTCGCGGGCGATGGCGTCGATACGACCCGGATCCTGGCCGATGAGGCGCGGCGCCGCGTATTCGTGGAGATAGGCCTCCACGGTCTCGGCTCCGAAGAAGGTTTCGCCGAGGCCCACGAGCCCCTCGTCCGTATGGACCTGGACCCACAGGATGTTGGGGAGTTCCGCTGTTCGGATCGTCTCGAGCGCCGTGATCTTCATGAGTGTTTCTGCCGGATGGCGCCGGAGGCGGGCTTTCGAGCATGAAAAGAGCCCCGCACCTAGGTGCGGGGCTCGGTGGCCTTACTGCTTGCGGACCTGGGCCAGGGCTTCCTGCACCTTGGCGACCGTCTCCTTGCCGATCGTCTCGGCGTGACGCTCGTAGACGGGCTTCACCGCCTCGCGCAGGCGCGTCTGCTCGGCCGGGGCGAGTTCGTTCACCTGCATGCCCTCCTGCTTGAGCTTGGCAAGCGACTTGTCGGACAACTCGCGCGAGACCTTGCGCTGCTCGTCGCGACCCACCACCGCACAATCGGTGAGAGCCTTCTGCTCCTCGGCCGAGAGCTTGTCCCAGAGCTGCTTGGAATACAGAACCAGGAAGGGCGTATAGGCATGGTTCGTGATGGAGAGGTATTTTTGCACCTCGAAGAACTTCGAGGTGTCGATCGTCACGAACGGGTTCTCCTGGCCGTCGATCGCCTTGGTCTCCAGCGCCGTGAACACCTCGCCGAACGCCATCGGCACCGCGTTGGCGCCCACCGTCTTGAAGGTGTCGAGGAAGATGTTGTTCTGCATCACCCGGACCTTCACGCCCGAGAAATCCTCTACCTTGGCGACGGGCTTGCGCGAATTGGTGAGATTGCGGAAACCGTTCTCCCAATAGGCGAGGTTCACGAGGCCGACGGCGGGCAGCTTGTCGGCGATGTATTTGCCGAACGAGCCGTCGAGTACGGCGTCCGCCTCCTTGGCGTTCGAGAAGAGGAACGGCAGGTCGAACACGCCCAGATCCGGCAGGATGCCGACGAGCGGCGAGGAGGAGGTGATCACCATCTCGAGGGTGCCGGAGCGGAGGGACTGGGTCGCCTGCAAGTCGCCCCCCAGCGCGTTGCCCCAGAAGCCCTGAAGCTTCATCTTGCCGCCGGACTTCTCGCCCACGCAGGCATTCATCTTGGCCAGACCGTTGCCGACCGGGTGGTCGGCGTTGATGCCGTTCGAGACGCGGATCGTCCGCTCGGTGAACTGGGCAGAGGCCGAGGCGGTGAGCGCCACGAGGGCGACGCCAGCGGCGAGGGCGGTTTTGATCAGTGACATAGACTTCCTCCAGGGTCGCAGCCTTGGTTTGAACCCACCAGACCGGCTACGCGTCGTCCGGAGGGCGAGGTGTCGAGGTGCTACAGACCGAACATGGCCCGCAGCATCTCGGTGAACGTCATGCGGTCCCGCAGCCAATTCAAGGGTGCCAGCACCCATTGGGGTAGGAAGACGAGCGTGAACAAGACGACCGTCTGAGCGAGAAGAAACGGTGTAACGCCCCGGATCACCGCGCCCATGGGCAGTCGCGCGACGCCGGCCACCACGTTGAGCACGATGCCGACAGGCGGCGTGATGAGCCCGATCGCGTTGTTCATGATGAAGAGCACGCCGAAATAGACCGGGTTGATGCCGGCCTCCTTGACGAGCGGCATCAGGATCGGGGTCAGGATAAGGACGGTCGGCGCGAAATCCAGCGCGGTGCCGACGATCACCACGATGACCATCATGACGAGGAGCAGGATGGTCGGATTGTCCTTCAGCGGCTCCAAAAGGGAGCCGAGCTCGGCCGGGATATTGGCCTGCGTGATCAGCCACGCCGAGATCAGGGCGGCCGCGACGAGGAACATCACGGCCGCGGTCGTCTTCGCGGCGAGCAGGAACACGCCGTAGATCTGCGCAGGCTTCAGCTCCCGATAGATGAAGAGGCCCACGAAGAGCGCGTAGACGGCCGCAAAGACCGCGGCCTCGGTCGGCGTCGCCCAGCCGAACTTGATGCAGCCCAGGATGATGACCGGCATCAGGAGCGCGAAGAACCCGTCGAGAAAGGCGCGCAAACGCGCGCTCCAGGGCTGCCGGGGATAGGTCTTCATGCGCTCGCCGCGCACCACCCAGGCCCAGGCCGCGATGAGCGAGAGTCCCATGAGAAGCCCGGGGAACACGCCTGCCAGGAAGAGCTGGGTGATCGAGACGTTGGCCGCGACACCGAAGATGATGAAGCCGATGGAGGGCGGGATCACGGGCGCGATGATGCCGCCCGACGCGATGAGGCCCGCCGAGCGCGACACGTTGTAGCCCGCATCGCGCATCATCGGGATCAGGATCGCCGCGATGGCGGCGGTGTCGGCGGCCGCGGATCCGGACAGGGACGCCATGATGATCGAGGCGAAGATCGCCACATAGCCGAGCCCGCCATGGATGTGCCCCACGAAGGAAACCGCGAAATTGACGATCCTCTTCGACAGCCCTCCCGCATTCATGAGTTCGCCGGCCAGGAGGAAGAACGGCACCGCGAGCAGCTGGAAGTTGTCGGCGCCCTCGATGAGCTTCAACGACACGATCTGGCTGTCGAAGATGCCCATGTGGAGCATGAGCGCGAGGCCGCACACCACGAGCGCGAAGGCGACCGGCATGCCGAGCGCCATGGCGCCGCACAGGGAGACGAGGAAGATCGCGATCGTCATTCGACCTTTATCCGCGTCGCGTGCTCGGGACCGTCCTCGTACTCGCCGGCAAAATGCTTCAGCTCTAGCGGTCCGAGCCGCCCGGTGAGCGCACGCACGATGCGGGCGAGCGCGAGCAGCCCCATGCCCAGGCTTGCAAAGAAGCCGACCCCATAGACCCAGATCATGGACATGCCCGTGATCGGGGCGGTGTTGCTCACGTGGAGGCCCGCCTGCCGCCACGTGCCCCAGAAGAACACGGCGCAGCACAGGATCACGAAGAGGTCCGAAAGCACCATCATGGCGGTGCGGCCCTGCGTTCCGAACCTGGCGACGAGGGTGTCGACGCCCAGATGGGCGTTCTCCCGCGCGACCACGACGGCGCCGATGAAGGTGAGCCAGACAAAGATGATGCGGGACAGTTCCTCCGACACGTCGATGCCGCCGCCAAAGAGCACCAGCCCCCAGTCGGAGGCCTTGCGCAGCACCGCATTGCCGAACACCATCGCGACCATGGCCGCGAGGCATAGGACGATCAGCACCTCGAACAGCTTGAAGGCGCGGTCGATCAGGGGCATGCGCCGCCTTCCCCGACAGGCGCCGCCCGCATGGCAGACAGAATCAGGGCGCCCAAAGGCACCTCCAGCGTTTCCCCCGTGACCTGCAGTCAACCACCATCCACCGGGTGCCGCAAGGGAGCCCTCCTTAGACGATGGTGACGCCTGGGACCCCTTGATCTCCCCGGTCGCTCACGCGGCGACCCGGCGGTGGCTCTGGCGGTAGCGGCGCGGGCTCATGCCGAATTTCAGGGCGAAAGCCTCGTAGAAGCGGGAAATCGAGCCGAAGCCGGAGGCGAAGGCGATGTCGGCAATCGCCTGGTCCGTGGAGATGAGCAGCGCCTGCGCCGTGTCGAGCCGGCGGCGGGTGATATATTGGGTGATGGTCTGGCCGACGCCCCGCTTGAACAGGCCCATGGCATAGTTCGGGTGGAGCCCCGCAGCCGCCGCGGCTTCCGCGACGCCGATCTCGTGGCCCGCATGCTCGTCGATGAACCGCACCATGGCCTCGACCCGGGCGAGGCGCTCCACATCGGGCTGCGCCCCGGTTCGGGCCGGATCCGCCGTTTCCCGCAGGTCCCGCCACCCGTCCCGCTCGAGCCGGCGCAGCCGCGCGCCCACCTCGTCGCGGACGATGTCCTCCAGCAGCGGATCGCCCGAGAGGAGGTCCGCGCGCCAGCGCTCCGCCTGCTCGGCGTCGGAAGCCAGCGGCGCGGAGGCGGCCACGAAGGCTCCCCGGAACAACGCCGCCCGCAGGGCCTCGCAGGTGGGCAGCCCAAGCACAAGGGCCGAGGGCAGGTACAGGCAGGCGAAGCGCGTTCCCGGCTCCCGCGCCACGGTCCGGTGGGGGATCATGCCCCAGAAGAGCACGAGCGTGCCCCACGGAATGGCGATGAGCCGGTCGTCGAACCAGTAGGTCATGGCCCCGTCGAGCACGTAGTTCAGCTCGAACTGGCTGTGCATGTGCGGGGCCGCCATCACCTCGACGGCCGTGGCGCGCCCCGCGCAGAACCGGTGGTCGTCGAACACCACCGTGGTGGCGCCGGGCGCCGGCTCGGGATGAAGGTGCGGATCGGTGCGCCGGAGCATGGTTGTCGCCGATCGGGTGAAAAGGGCTGCCGGGCCGGAGGATCTCCCCGCCGTAACCTTACAATTCCGGAAGTCTGCCTCGAAAACAAGGTAGAACCTCCGGAATTCTTAAGCCACCTTACAGGATGAAACGGTAGCACCCGGCGCGCCCTGCGCGCCCGAAGGACGGCCGCCGTCGGGAGGATCAAGATGCAGTTTTGGAAACCCTTCGCCGGGCTGGTGCTCGGCATGTCCCTGACCTTCAGCGCCCCGCTGGCGGCCGCCGAGCTCGTGATCAACGCGGACGCGTCCGAGCCGTCGCTCCGCAAGGCCTGGGAAGGCGTCGTCGACCAGTTCCGGAAGGAGAACCCCGGGACGGATGTGAAGCTCAACGTCTATGACCGGGAGAGCTACAAGCGCTCCATCCGCAACTGGCTCACCGCCCAGTCCCCCGACGTGGTGTTCTGGTATGCGGGCACCCGCATGCGCCAGTTCTCGAAGCCCGGCCTCCTGGAGGACGTGAGCGAGATCTACACGCCCCAGGCCAAGCAGGAATTCGGCCCGGTCGCGACGGACCTCATGTCGGATGCCGGCAAGCAGTACGGCGTGCCGCATTCCTATTATCAGTGGGGTTTCTTCTACCGGAAGGACCTCTTCCAGAAGGCCGGGATCACCGAGGCGCCGAAGACCTGGAACGACTTCCTTGGGGCCTGCGAGAAGCTGAAGGCGTCGGGCGTCGAGCCCATCACCATCGGCTCCAAGGACCTGTGGCCCACCGCCGGCTGGTTCGACTACATCAACCTGCGCACCAACGGCCTCAAGTTCCACCAGGAGCTGATGGGCGGCACGGTGCCCTACACGGATACCCGGGTGAAGGCGGTCTTCGCCAAGTGGAACGAGCTCCTGGACAAGGGCTGCTTCATGAAGAATCACGCCTCCATGTCCTGGCAGGACAGCCAGGCGCCGCTCTTCCAGGGCAAGGCCGGCATGATGCTCATGGGCAACTTCATCACCGGCAACTTCCCGGCCAATGTGGCGAACGACATGGACTTCTTCCGCTTCCCCGAGATCAATGCGGGGGTCGGCAAGGCGGAGGACGCGCCGATGGACGCGCTCCTCGTGCCGGCGCGGGCGAAGAACAAGGCGGATGCCAAGAAGTTTCTGGCCTTCGTGATGCGCCCCGACGTGCAGACGACGCTCGCCGCCGGCACCCGTCAGATCCCGGTGAACCAGAAGGCCTCGGTGCCGGATGACCGGTTCCTGAAGGTGGGCCAGCAGCTCCTCTCCCAGGCCGACGGCCTCGCTCAGTTCTTCGACCGCGATACCTCGGAAGAGCTCGCCACGGTCGGCATGAAGGGCTTCCAGGAGTTCATGGCGAACCCCGACCGGCTCGACCGGGTGCTGGAGGACCTCGAGCGCACCCGCAAGCGCGTCTACCAGAACTGACGTTTCGTGACGCCCGGCGGCCGCCTCTCGGCCGCCGGGCTTTTCGCTCCACCGAGCCGGATGGGCCATGAGTTCGACCGCGACGCCAGCCGTCTCCCTGACCCGCCTCGAGCGGCCGGAATCGTGGTGGCGGCGCCATCAGGCGGCGCTCGCGCCCATGCTCCTGCTCCTGCCGGCGCTCGCCGCCTTCAGCCTCTTCGTCCTGTGGCCGATCCTCGACAGCCTGTGGCTCTCCCTGCACGATTGGGACGGCATCGGAGAGAAGCGCTTCCTCGGCCTTGAGAACTACCGGGAGCTGTTCGACGACCGGGTCTTCTGGACCGCCATCCTCAACAACATCTGGTGGCTCATCGCCTTCATGCTGGCGCCGGTCCTCGGCCTTGCCATCGCGCTTTATCTGAACCAAAGCGTCTTCGGCATCCGTCTCGTCAAGTCGCTGTTTTTCTTTCCGTTCGTGATCAGTCAGGTGGTGGTCGGCCTCGTCTTCGCGTGGTTCTACAATCCGCAATACGGGCTCCTCAACGAGATCCTGGGCGCCGCGGGCCTTGGTCCCGTCTCGCCCCTCGACAGCGAGCTAGGGGCCACCTTCGCGGTGATCGCCGCGGGCCTGCGGCCGCAGATCGCCTATTGCATGATCCTGTACCTGACCGGGCTCGCCGCCATGAACCCGGAGGTGATCGAGGCGGCCCGCATGGACGGCGCCAAGGGCTGGCGCCTCTTCTGGCACGCGGTGCTGCCGCAACTGCGCCCCGCCACCTTCATCGCCGTGGTCGTGTCGGTCATCGGAGCCCTGCGCTCCTTCGATCTCGTCGCCATCATGACCGCGGGCGGGCCCTATTCCTCCTCCACGGTGCTCGCCTACTACATGTACGAGCAGACCTTCCTTTCCGTGCGCTACGGCTATGGAGCCGCGATCGCCACGGTGCTCTTCCTCATCATGAACGTCTATATCGCGTTCTTCCTGTGGCGCATGCTGAAGCGGGAGGGCGCATGAGTTTCCCGGCCCCCATCCAAGAGAAGAGCGCTGCCACGCAGGCCTTCTACAGGGCGTCGCTCGTCCCGGCGCTCGTCCTGTGGCTCCTCCCCCTCATCGCCATCGCCTTTACCTCGATCCGCTCCATCGACGAGCTGAACCAGGGCAACTTCTGGGGCTGGCCCGAGGAGACGCGCTTCGTTGAGAACTACACGGCGGTCTTCACGCAATCGCCCATGGGGCGCTTCCTCCTGAACTCCGTGCTCATCACGGTGCCTGCGGTGGCGCTCGCGGTCGGGCTCTCGGCCATGGCGGGCTATGCGCTCGCCAAATACCGCTTTCGCGGTAACCTGGTGCTCTTCGCGATCTTCATCGCGGGCAATTTCGTGCCCTTCCAGATCCTGATGATCCCGGTGCGGGACCTCTTCGTGAACGTGGTGCCGCTCTACGACACCATCCTCGCGCTCGTGCTCTTCCACATGGCGTTCCAGACCGGGTTCTGCACGCTGTTCATGCGCAACTTCATCAAGCAGATCCCCGATGCGCTCATCGAGGCCGCGCGGGTGGAGGGCGTATCGGAGCTGCGCATCTTCTGGCATGTGGTGCTGCCCCTGGTGCGCCCCGCCATGGCCGCGCTCGCGGTGCTCGTCTTCACCTTCGTGTGGAACGACTTCTTCTGGGCCCTCGTTCTCGTGCAATCGGACGAGGTGCGGCCCGTGACGGCGGGCCTCCAGGCCCTGCGCGGCACCTGGACCGCCGCCTGGCAGCTCATTTCCGCAGGCGCGATCGTGGCGGCGCTGCCGCCCGTCGCCCTGTTCTTCCTGATGCAGCGCCACTTCATCGCCGGGCTGACGCTCGGCGCCACGAAGGGCTGAGGAGTTTACCGATGGCAGATGTTCGCTTGGAGGGCGTCCGCAAGCGCTTCGGCGATGTGGAGATCATCAAGGGCGTCGATCTCTCCATCGCCCACGGCCAGTTCTGCGTCTTCGTCGGTCCCTCGGGCAGCGGGAAATCCACGCTGCTGCGCCTCATCGCGGGGCTGGAGACCGCCTCGGACGGGCGTATCGTGATCGGCGGCGAGGACATGACGAGCGTGCCACCGGCGAACCGGGGTACCGCCATGGTGTTCCAGTCCTATGCGCTCTACCCGCACATGACCGTGAGGGAGAACATCTCCTTCGGTCTGCGCATGGCGAATACCCCAAAGGCCGAGATCGAGCGGCGGGTGACGAGCGCGGCCGAGATGCTCCAGCTCGGCCACCTCATGGATCGCAAGCCCTCGCAGCTCTCGGGCGGCCAGCGCCAGCGCGTCGCCATGGGCCGCGCCATCGTGCGCGAGCCCCAGGTCTTCCTCTTCGACGAGCCTCTCTCGAATCTCGACGCCTCCTTGCGGGTGCAGATGCGCATCGAGATCGGCAAGCTCCACCAGGATCTCGGCACCACCATGATCTACGTGACCCACGATCAGGTGGAGGCCATGACCCTTGCCGACCAGATCGTGGTACTGAGCGCCGGCCGCATCGAGCAGGTGGGCTCGCCCCTCGAACTTTACCATCGACCGAAGAACCTCTTCGTCGCCAAGTTCATCGGCTCGCCGACCATGAACACCCTGCCGGTCACGACGCTGTCCCAGGAGGGCGAGGGCGTGCGCCTCGCCCTTCCGGGCGGCGTGCCCATCCTGCTGCCGGGCGCTCCCGCGCAGGCCGGCACCACGCTCGGCGTGCGCCCGGAGCACCTGACCCTCGGCCACGGCGCCGACGCGACGCTGGAGGGCCGCGTGCGGCTCACCGAGCGCCTCGGATCCGAGACCATGCTCTATGTGGATCTCGGCGCCGAGACGGAAGTGGTGGTGCGCACGGACGGGCTCTCCTCCGTGAAGCCGGGCGACGTGGTGCCCGTGGGCCTCTCCCGGCGCAGCTGCCATCTCTTCGATCCTGAGGGGCGCGCCGTCGTGAACGGCGCCCTTCTCTGATCCTTCCTCAACCCTTTTCCCGTTTCCTGAGAACCAGAGGCCGAAGGTCCGATGCTGGGCGTTTGCTACTATCCCGAACACTGGTCCGAGAGCTGGTGGGCCGAAGACGCCGCCCGCATGCGCGCGCTCGGCATCACCTATGTGCGCATCGGCGAATTCGCCTGGAGCCGCCTGGAGCCGGCAGCCGGCCGCTTCGATTGGGACTGGCTCGACCGCGCCATGGACGTGCTCCACAAGGCGGGGCTCAAGATCGTGCTCGGCACGCCGACCGCGACGCCGCCCAAATGGCTCATTGACCGCCATTCCGACATCCTGCCGGTGGACGAGAAGGGCCAGGTGCGGGGCTTCGGCTCGCGCCGGCACTACTCGTTCTCGGCGCCGGTCTGGCTCGCGGAGAGCCGCCGCATCGTCGAGGAGGTGGCGCGCCGCTACGGGGAGCATCCTGGCCTCGCGGGCTGGCAGACCGACAACGAATACGGCTGCCATGACACGATCCTCTCCTGGGGACCGCACGACCTTGCCGCCTTCAAGGATTGGCTGCGCCGGCGCTACCAGACGCCGGAGCGCCTCAACGAGGCCTGGGGCAACGTGTTCTGGTCGATGGAGCTCAACGCCTTCGACGAGGCCTTCCTGCCGAACCTCGCCGTCACCGAGACGAACCCGGCCGCGCGCCTCGACTTCTGGCGCTTCTCGTCAGATCAGGTGGTGGCCTACAATCGCATGCAGGTGGAGATCCTGCGGGCCCACTCCCCGGGGCGCTTCGTCACCCATAATTTCATGGGCCTCTTCCACGATTTCGACCACTGGGACGTGGGCGACGATCTCGACCTCGCCACATGGGATTCCTACCCGATCGGGTTCACGGAGCGCTTCCCCTTCTCGGAGGAGGAGAAGATCCGCTATGCCCGCACGGCGCATCCGGACATGGCGGCCTTCCATCACGATCTGTATCGCGGCGTCGGCCGCGGCCGCTGGTGGGTGATGGAGCAGCAGCCCGGGCCCGTGAACTGGGCGCCCTGGAACCCGGTGCCCCAGCCTGGGCAGATCCGCCTCTACACATGGGAGGCGCTCGCCCACGGGGCCGAGGTGGTGAGCTATTTCCGCTGGCGGCAGGCGCCTTTTGCGCAAGAGCAGAACCATGCGGGGCTGAATCGTCCCGACCGCACGCTCTCGCCCGGCGGCCGCGAGGCCGAGCAGGTGGGGCATGAGCTGAAGGCGCTCGGCGACCTGCCGGAGAGCCACCAGGCGCCGGTCGCCCTCGTCTTCGACTACGAGGCCTCTTGGATCACCCGAATCCAGCCGCAGGGACAGGACTTCGACTACGCGGTGATGACCTATCGCTGGTACGAGGCGGCCCGCCGCCTCGGGCTCGACGTGGATATCGTCCGCCCCGGCGCGGCGCTCGCCGGCTACAAGCTCGTTCTCGTGCCGACCCTTCCCCATGTGAGCGAGGCGGCGCTCGCGGCCTTCAAGGCGGCTGACGGGCTCGTGGTCTTCGGTCCGCGCTCGGGCTCCCGCACGCGCTCGTTCGCGATCCCGGACGGTCTTCCGCCCGGGCCGCTCGCGGATCTCCTCGACATCCGCATCACCCAGATCTCCTCCCTGCGCCCCGGCCTCACCGAACCGGTGACGGGCGCCATTGCGGGTTCCGCGACCCGCTGGCGGGAGGATGTCGAGGCAGGTGCCGGTGTCACCGTCGAGGCGCGCTTTGCAGACGGCGCGCCTGCCCTTGTGAGGGCGGGGACGACCGCCTATTGCGCCGGCTGGCTCGAAGGCGAACCGCTCGCTCAGCTCCTGCGCTGGAGCGCCGGCAAGGCCCACCTTCCCACCCTCGATCTTCCCGAGGCGATTCGCCTGCGCCGCCGGGGCGAGCTCACCTTCGCCTTCAACTATGGGGAGGCGGAATGGACGGTGCCCGCGCATGTGGTCGGCGAGCCGGTCTTAGGGATGGGCGCGGTGCCTCCGAGCGGGGTCGCGGCTTGGCGGTCGAGGGCGGCCTAGGCGCTGCCCTCCCCGAAAGCCTGATGATGCGCCGTCTTGCTGGACGGCAGGTTCTGTCGCAAGCTCCGCGCCCGTGGCCGCGCGCCGTCGCGCCGGCCGCCATGCAACGAGGCTCTCGTCCAGAGGAGCCGCAGGGAGAACCGCCATGTTCAAGAAGACGCTTGCAGGCCTTGTGGCCGCCGTCGGCCTTACCCAAGCCGCTTCGGCAGCCGAGCTGAAGCTCGGCTATTCGCTCCCGCCCACCTCCCATTACGGCGTGTCGGCGACCGCCATGGCCGAGGAGCTCGCGAAGCTCACCAACGGCAAGTGGACCATCAAGCAGTTCCCCTCGAACGCGCTCGGCGGCGAGCGCGAGATGGTGGAAGGCGCGCAGATCGGCACCGTCGATATCGTGGTGACCTCCACGGGCCCGGTCGGCAACTTCGTGCCCGACGTGCTGCTCACCGACATTCCGTTCCTCTTCAAGGACTACAAGCACGCCCATGCGGTGCTCGACGGCCCCATCGGCCAGCGCATCCTGGACCAGTTCCCGAAGAACGGCCTCGTGGCGCTCGCCTGGGGCGAGAACGGCTTCCGCAACCTCACCAACTCCAAGCGCCCGATCAAGACGCCGGAGGATGCGAAGGGCCTCAAGGTGCGGACCATGGAGAACCAGGTCCACATGACGGCCTTCCGCACCATCGGCGTGCTCCCGACCCCCATGGCCTTCCCGGAGCTCTTCACGGCGCTCCAGCAGGGCACGGTGGATGGGCAGGAGAACCCGATCGGCGTGATCCTCTCGGCCAAGTTCCCGCAGGTGCAGAAGTACATGACGCTGACCCAGCACGTGTACTCGCCCGCCCTCATCATCCTGTCGCCCACCGTGTGGGACAAGCTGAGCGCCGATGAGAAGAAGGCCTTCCAGCAGGCCGCGAAGGTGGGTGGTGCCGCCATGCGCAAGAAGGCCTTCGAGGATGCGCAGAACGGCGTCGAGGAGCTGAAGAAGCAGGGCATGGAGGTCGTGACGGATCTCGACCGCAAGGCCTTCGAAGAAGCCCTGAAGCCCGCCTTCGCCGAGTACGCGAAGAAGTTCGGCCAGGACAAGATCGACGAGATCCGCAACTTCACCTACTGAGCCCGTCCTTCGGCCCGGCCGGCGCGCCGGCTTCTCACGGGAATCCGACGCCCCATGCCGAACGCCGCGACCCAAATCCGCCCCGCCACCGATCCGTCCGATCTGAGCGGGGCGGAACTCCTGAGCCTTTATGCGGCCCGCGCGCTCTCGCCCATCGAGACCATGCGGGCCGTCATCGCCCGCGCCGAGCGGGCGGAACCGACGCTCCGGGCGCTCTACGCCTTTGATCCCGAAGGTGCGCTCGAGGCCGCGCGCGCTTCCGAGCAGCGCTGGATGGCGGGCGAGGCGCTCGGCCTCGACGGCATTCCGGCCACCATCAAGGAAAATATCGCGACGAAGGGTACGCCGGTGCCGCTCGGCACCGCGGCGCGGCCCCTCGATCCCGCGCCCGCCGACGCGCCGCCCGCCGCGCGCCTTCGCGAGGCGGGCGCTTTGATCTTCGCCAAGACCACCATGCCGGATTACGGCATGCTCTCCTCCGGGCTCTCGAGCTTTCACCCCTTGAGCCGCAATCCTTGGGACCCCACCAAGAACCCCGGCGGCAGCTCGGCGGGCGCGGGCGCCGCGGCGGCGGCGGGCTATGGGCCGTTTCATCTCGGCACGGATATCGGTGGATCGATCCGCCTGCCGGCGGGCTGGTGCGGGGTGTTCGGCCTCAAGCCGAGCCTTGGGCGCATTCCGATCGATCCGCCGACCTATGGCCGCGTCGCGGGGCCCATGACGCGCAATGTGGCGGATGCGGCCCTCATGATGACGGCGCTCGCGCGCCCGGACGACCGGGACGTCATGAGCCTGCCCTACGAGGACATCCCCTGGCTCGATCTTGGCATCGCTTTGAAGGGCCTGCGTGTCGGATTGATGATGGAGGCGGGTCTCGGCCTGCCGCTCGATCCGGAGGTGCGTGCGATCGTCGAGGATTCGGCCCGCGCCTTCGAGGCGGCGGGCGCGGTCGTCGAGCCGATGCCGGCCTTCCTGACACGGGAGATGCTGGACGGTCTCGACCGGTTCTGGCGCGCCCGCGCCTGGGCGGATCTCGGGGCGCTGTCCAAGGCCGACCATGACAAGGTGCTGCCCTATATCCGCGCCTGGGCCGAGGGCGGGCGCGAACTTACCGGCGCCGAGGTCTATACGGGCATGCACCAGATGATGGTGATGCGTCAGGCGGCAGTTGCCGCATGCCGCCCTTACGATTTCGTGCTCTCGCCGGTCTCGCCGGTGCCCACCTACGCGGCGGAGCTCGCCTCGCCCATCGACGATCCGCAGCGCCCCTTCGAGCATATCGGCTACACGGTCGCCTTCAACATGTCGGAGCAGCCGGCTTCGTCGGTGAACGCGGGCTACACCCGCTCGGGCCTGCCGGTCGGTCTCCAGATCGTCGGCCGGCGCTTCGACGATCTTGGGGTTCTGCGCCTGAGCCGCGCCTTCGAAGAGATCCGCCCGGCGCAGCGGCCCTGGCCGAATTTCTAGCGGCCGCGGTTGCGCAGGGTCGGGTCCAGCGCGTCGCGCAGGCCGTCGCCGAGGAGATTGAGCCCGAGCACCGAGAGCGCGATGGCGACGCCCGGCGCGATGGCGAGATGGGGCGCCTGCGAGAGATAGGTCTGCGCGTCGCTCAGCATCCGCCCCCAGCTCGGATTCGGCGGCCTCACCCCCAGGCCGAGATAGGAAAGACCCGCTTCCGTGAGGATCGCCAGGGCGAGCTGGATCGTCGCCTGGACGATCAGGACGCCCGCGATGTTGGGCAGCACGTCCTCCCAGGTGATGCGCAGCGGATGCTTGCCGAGCGCCCGGGCGGCCGCGATGTAGTCGAAGGTCCAGACCTGAAGCGCGACGCCCCGCGTCACGCGGGCGAAGACCGGCACGTTGAAGACCGCGATCGCCAGGATCGCCGCCGTGGGACCGGAGCCGAGCAGCGCGCCGATCATGATGGCGGAGAGCACCGCCGGAAAGGCGAAGACCACGTCCGAGGCCCTCATGACGATCTCGTCGAAGATCCCGCGCAGGGCCGCGGCCGCGCAGCCCACCGCGATGCCGATGGCGGCCCCCAGGAGCACCGCCGGCCAGGCGACCGCGAGGGAGTTCCAGGCGCCTGCCATGAGGAGAGAGACCACATCGCGGCCGAAATGATCGGTGCCGAGGAGACCGGCCTCCAGCGGTCCGCGCAGGCGCAGGGCGACGCGCACCCTGGTCGGCACTTCCGGGGTCCAGACAAGGGAGAGGAGCGCAACGCCGATGAGGAGCGTGGTGAGGATCCCGCCGACGACGAGCGGCAGGTTCCAGCGCAGGCGGCGGGGGCGGGTGACGGCGATGGTGGCGGGAGCGTTCACGCCCGGCTCCTCAGACGCGGATCGAGCACGAGATAGGCGATGTCCACGAGGAAGTTGACCGCAATCACGATGGCCGCAAACAGCAGCACCACGTCCTTGATGACGACGAGGTCCCGCTGCGCCAGGGCCTGGAATGCGAGACGTCCAAGGCCGGGCAGGTTGAACACGTTCTCGACGAGGATCGCGCCGCCGAACACGAAGGAAAGCTGGAGGCCGAGAATCGTCGCGACCGGGATCAGCGCGTTCGGCACCACGTGGCGCCGCAGGGTTTGGCCCGCCGGCACGCCCTTCGCCCGTGCGGTGCGCACGAAATCCGCCCCGATCACATCGAGCGTCGCCGAGCGCGTGACGCGGGTGAGCACCGCCGCCTGCGGCAGGGCCAAAGCGAATGCGGGCAGCACGAGCGCCTTGAGGGCCGGCCCGAAGCCCGCCTGCCACCCCGGGAAGCCGCCGGCCGGGAACCAGCCGAGCCCCGTGGCGAAGAGCAGGATGAAGAGAATGCCGATCCAGAAATTCGGCACGGCGACGCCGACTTGGCTGAACACCAGCACCGCCCGGTCCGCTGCCCCGTCCCGTCGTGCCGCGGCCAGGACACCGAGTGGGATCGCGATGAGGGTCGAGATCAGGATGGCGAGAAGGCTCAGCGGGATCGTCACCGCGAGCCGCTCCGCGATGAGGGTCGAGACCGGCATCCGGTAGGTGAGCGAGATCCCGAAGTCGCCGCGCAGCATGCCGCCGATCCAGGCGAGATAGCGCTCGGGCGCCGGACGGTCGAGGCCAAGCTCGAGGCGCAGGGCGGCGAGCGTGTCCTCCCGCGCGGCGGTGCCCAGCATGATCGCGGCGGGGTCGCCCGGCAGCACCTCCAAGATGAGGAAGATCGCCGCCGACACCGCGAGGAGCGTCACGAGGAGCGATGCGGTGCGCGAGGCGATGAGGCGGAGCACGGATGGCCGTTCACAGGACGCAAGACATGAAGCGGCCCCGGATGCGCTCTCCGGGGCCGCCGAGACTCAATCCACCCAATAGGCTTCCGTCACGTCGTTCGACGGGATGGGGGTGTTCTCCCACAGGCCCTTCAGCTTCGCGTTCCAGACACCGAGCTTGGGCAGTTGGAAGAGGAAGAGCGCCGGCACGTCCTCGGCCAGGATCTTCTGGGCCTCGGCATATTGCGCGAACCGCGCCTTCTCGTCCGGTGTCTTGGACGCCGCGGCGACGGCCGCCTTCAGCTTCTCGTTCTTGTAGTTGAAGTAGTAGGTGTCGCGGGCATAGATGTCGACGTCGAGGGGCTCCGCATGGGCGACGATCGTCATGTCGAAGTCCTTGTTGCGGAACACCTCCTCGATCCATTTCGCCGGAAACTCGGTCGGCACGATCTTGAGCTCGACGCCCACCTCCGAGAGCATGGCGGCCATCAGCTCCGCCGAGCGGCTCGCATAGGCCATCTGCGGGCTCTTGATGGTGAGCGAGAGCCCGTTCCCGTAGCCCGCCTCCTGGAGCAGCGCCTTGGCCTTCGCCTGATCGAAGGGGATCGCCTTGGTCTGGTCCGTGAAGGCCGGATGGTTCGGCGAGAAATGGGTGCCGATGGGCTGGCCGAAGCCCGAATAGGCGCCCTCTATGAGCGTCTTGCGGTCGATGGCGTGCATCAGGGCTCGGCGCACCCGCACGTCGTCGAAGGGCTTCTTCGCGTTGTTGAGGCCGGCGACGATCTCGCCTTCCGTGTTGCCGGCGACCGCCGTGAAGCGGGAATCCTTCTTCAGGTCCGCGAACAGCTCCGGCGCTCCGATGTTCGGGAAGGCGTCCACGTCCCCGGCGCGCACGGCGGCCACCTGCGCCTGCGGATCGTTGATGAAGCGGAAGGTGACGCTGTCGAGCTTCACCTTGCCGGGCTGCCAGTAATCCGCGTTGCGGACGAGTTCGACCCGGTCGCCGCGGTTCCAGGCCTTGAACTTGAAGGGCCCGGTGCCGACCGGGTTCGCCTTGTTGTTCTCGGCCGTCTCCGGCGCCACGATGGAGGCGTCGCCCCAGCCGAGATAATAGAGGAAGTTGCCCGAGGGCTCCTTCAGCTTGATCACCACCGTCGCCGGGTCCGGCGTCTCGATGGCATCGATGGGGGCGAAGATCTGCTTTTGCGCGTTGGTGGATGTCGGCGCGCGGGCCCGGTCGAAGGCGAATTTCACGTCGGCGGAATCGAAGGCGGTGCCGTCGTGGAACTTGACGCCCGTCTGGAGGCGGAACGTGTAGGTGAGCCCGTCGGGCGCCACCTCCCAGCTTTTCGCCAGAAGCGGCTGCACCTTGCCCTCCCGGTCGATGCGCACGAGCCCCTCGTAGAGATTCGCATAGGTAACCTCGCGGATCGCCACGGGCGCCGCCACCGTCGGGTCGAGGCCCGGGGGCTCGACCGCCATGCCGAGCACGAGGGTGGTCTTGGCCGCATGGGCCGGGACGAGGCTGGCGGTGACGAGGAGGGCGGCGGCAAGCGAACGCTTCAGCATGGTTGATCCTCAGGCATCGGAGAGGCTGGGCTCAGCTTACGCAGAGGGAGAGGGCGGGGGAAGATGGCTTGCGCCCCGTCGGAGGCCGCGCCCTCGACCCCCGCATCAGGTCGGCCCTGCTAGATGCAGCGCCCGCCATCCACCTCCAGCACCACCCCCGTGATCAGGTCGGCCTCGTCGGAGGCGAGGAACAGGGCGGCATTGGCGATGTCATCGGGGCGGGAGAAGCGGCCGAGGGGGATCGAGTTGCGGAACAGCTCCCGCCGCTCCGGGGTGTCCTCGCCCATGAAGGTGGCGAGCAGCGGCGTCTCGCCGGCCACGGGAGCGAGGGCGCAGACCCGAATGCGGTCGGGAGCGAGCTCGATCGCCATGGATTTCGTGATCGCGTGAACGGCGCCCTTGGTCCCGTTGTACCAGGTGAGCCCCGGCCGCGGCCTCAGGCCCGCGGTCGAGCCCACATTGACGATGCAGCCGCGCCCCTTGGCGCGCATGGCGGGCACCGCGGCCTGGGCGAAGAGGTAGAGGGATTTCACGTTCACCGCGAAGACCCGGTCGAACTCCTCCTCGGTCACGTCGAGCATCGGCTTGTTGCGATGGGTGGTGCCCGCATTGTTGACGAGGATATCGAGCCCGCCGAACGCCTTCACCGTCTCCTCGACGGCCCGGTGCACGTCGGTGGCCTTCGCCACGTCTGCATCGAGCGCGATGGCGTCCGATCCCAGAGCCTTCGCCACCGCGTCCGCGGCCTCGCGGTTGATGTCCACCACCGCGACCCGGGCGCCCTCGCGGGCGAAGGTCTCGGCGATGCCTTGGCCAAAGCCCTGGCCTGCGCCCGTCACGAGCGCGATCTTGCCCTCAAGGCGTTTCATGAGTCGTTGTCCTTGTGATGGTTATCGATAGGCCGATGACGAGGCTCTAGGCGGAATGGCTATTGCTGCGCGATGACGAGGCTCTAGGCGGGATGATTATTGCTGCGCGATGACGATCGTGCGGGTGGTCGTGAACTCCACGAGCCCCTCGAACCCCTTCTCGCGTCCATGGCCCGAGCGGCCGAAGCCGCCGAAGGGCAGCTCGATCCCGCCGCCGGCCCCGTAGCAATTCACGAAGACCTGGCCGGCCCGCATGGCCCGTGCGACGCGGGTGGAGCGCAGGGCGTCCCGGGTCCACACGCCCGCGACGAGGCCGAAAGGCGTGCCGTTGGCGAGCCGGATGGCGTCGGCCTCGTCCTGGAAGGGCGTCGCCACGAGAACGGGCCCGAAGATCTCCTCCTGGGAGAGAAGATGATCGTGGGGCACGGGCGCGAAGAAGGCGGGGGGCACGTAGTAGCCGCCCGCCGGCGTGTCGAGCATCACGGTGCCTTCCGCTGCTTCCACGAGGCCCGATTGCCGGGCCCGCGCCAGATAGGAGAGCACCCGCCGCTGCTGGTTCGCGTTGATCATCGGCCCAAGATCGGCCTCGGAATCCGGGCGTCCTGCCCGCAGCCCCCGGAAGCGTTCGGCCACCGCGCCGATCACCGTGTCGAAGGCGCTGCGCTCGATGAGCAGGCGGCTCCCGGCCGAGCAGGTCTGGCCGCCGTTCTGGATGATGGAATTCACAAGAAACGGCAGCGCCCGGTCGAGATCCGCATCCGCGAACACGACCTGCGCCGACTTGCCCCCAAGCTCGAGGGTGACGCCCACATGGTTTTGCGCCGCGGCGCTCTGGACCGCGGTGCCGGTCTCGGGGCTTCCCGTGAAGGAGAGAAAATCGATGCCGGGATGGCCCGCCAGCGCCGCGCCCGCCGTGCGCCCGAGACCCGTCACCACGTTGAGCGCTCCGTCGGGCAGGCCCACGTCGCGGGCGAGCGCCGCGATGCGCAGGATGGTGAGGGAGGCATCCTCCGCCGGCTTCACCACGCAGGCATTGCCGGCGGCGAGCGCAGCGCCCACGGAGCGCCCGAAGATCTGCATCGGGTAGTTCCAGGGAATGATGTGGCCCGTCACCCCGTGCGGCACCCGCTCGACCCCCACGAAATGGGTGTGAAGATAGGGGATCACGTCCCCGTGCAGCTTGTCGGCGGCGGTGCCGTAGAATTCGAGATAGCGGGCGAGCGCCACCGCATCGGCCCGGGCTTGGCGCAGGATCTTGCCGTTGTCGCGGCTCTCGAGTTCCGCGAGCGCGTCGGCCTCCCCTTCCACTGCGACGGCGAGCTTGCACAGCAGGCGCCCGCGCTCCGTCGCGGTGAGCCGGCCCCAGGCGCCCTCGAGAGCTTGGCGCGCCGCTGCCACGGCAACGTCGATGTCGCCTGCGCCGCCCGCCGCGATGGAGGCGAAGCTCTGCCCGTCGATGGGCGAGACCACATCGAGGACCGCGCCGTCGGCCGCCGGCGTGTCGCGCCCGCCGATGATGTTCAGATAGCTCGCCGCCGCGGCGACGCGCGTGGAGGGCTGGTCGTTCATGGGCGGATCCTCCCGAATGTGATCATGGGGACGTCTCCAGGGACGCGGCCATGTCTCGTTTCGCGCCTGGCACGGCGGCGAGCAACTGGCGCGTATAGGGATCCTGAGGTGCGGCAAAGAGCCTTGCGGTCTCGGCCAGCTCGACGATGCGGCCTCGCTGCATGACGGCGATCCGGTCGCAGACCTGGGCCGCGACCCTCAGGTCGTGGGTGATGAACAGGATCGCGAGGCCGAGGCGCTCCTGCAGGCCCCGGATGAGGGCGAGGATCTGGGCCTGCACCGACACGTCGAGGGCGGAGACCGGCTCGTCCGCGATCAGAACGTCGGGCTCGACCGCGAGCGCCCGGGCGATGCCGATGCGCTGGCGCTGGCCGCCGGAGAATTCGTGGGGGTAGCGGTCCGCGGCCTGGGCCGGCAGGCCGACGAGCTCCAGGAGTTCGCCGGCCCGCGCCAGCGCCTCCCGTTCCGGCGTGCCCTGGGCGATCGGCCCCTCGGCGACGATGCGTCCGACCCGCCGCCTCGGGTTGAGGGAGGCGAAGGGGTCCTGAAAGACCATCTGGATGCGGCCCCGATGGGGGCGCAGCGCCCGTTGCGAGAGCCCATCGATTCGCAGATCCCCGATCCGGATCGTGCCGTCGTCGGGTTCGAGCAGGCGCAGCACGCAGCGGCCGATCGTGGACTTGCCGGAGCCCGATTCGCCGACAAGGCCCAGGGTCTCGCCCCGACGGATCGCGAAGCTGACCCGGTCCGCCGCCTGCACGGCCCGCCCGCGCCCGAAGAGGCCCCGGCCCCGATAGAGCTTCGAGAGCCCCGCGACGTCGAACGCGATGGGAGCGCCTTCGAGCGCCTTCGGCGGAGGCGGCGTGAGGGACGGGACGGCGGCGATGAGCCGCCGCGTATAGGGGTGCTGCGGCTGGGCGAGCACGTCGTCGGCCAAGCCCTCCTCCACCAGGCGTCCCTCCTGCATCACCGCCACGCGATCGGCGATCTCGGCGACCACGCCGAAATCGTGGGTGATGAACAGGACGCCCATGCCGCGGCGGCGGCGCAGCCCGTCGATGAGGGCGAGGATCTGCGCCTGGGTGGTCACGTCGAGGGCCGTGGTCGGCTCGTCCGCGATGAGGAGCTTCGGTTCGAGGGCGAGCGCCATGGCGATCATGACGCGCTGGCGCTGTCCGCCCGATAATTCGTGCGGATAGGACCGGGCGATCTCGGCGGGGTTGGGCAGGCCGACCTCGTCGAGTAGGACGACGGCTTGGCGCATGCGCTCGGCGGGGCTGAGGGCCCCATGCACCCGGAAGGTCTCGGCCACCTGCTCGCCGATCCGCATCACAGGATTGAGGGAGGTCATCGGCTCCTGGAACACCATGCCGATCTCGGCCCCGCGGACGGTCCCGAGCACGGCCTCCGGGAGGCCCACGAGCTCGCGACCGGCGACGCGGATCGAGCCTCTCGTCACGGCGACGCCCTGGGGCAGGAGGCCCATGACCGCATAGGCGAGCATGGACTTGCCGGAGCCGGATTCGCCGATCACGCAGAGGGTCTCGCCGGGGCGGATCGCCAGGGACGCGCCGCTCACCGCCTCGGCCCGGTCGGCAAGGCGCGGCAGGCTCACGGTCAGGCCCTCGACGAGGAGGACGGGGTCGGGACGCATCGGGTCTGGCGGCATGGGGGGAGCCTGCGGCTTTTCCCGGGGCGGGGCAAGCCGCCTCGCCGTTTCGTGCGAGACCGGCTTCAGGGCGCCACGATCAAGCCAGGGCAAGCCGCCTCGCCGTTTCGTGCGAGACCGGCTTCAGGCTCCGCGATCAAGCCAAGGCAAGGCGCGTCGCCACGTCGCCCGGCCCTGCGGTTCACGGGGCGGGTGAAGCCGGGTTAAGCGGGAGCCTTGCCTGGGCGCGCGACCCGGTTCACCGTTCGGACGAGAGACGGCAAGGAGACCCTGATGGCCGCCCAAGACGTGTACGACGCCCTGATCATCGGCGGCGGCCATAACGGCCTCACCTGCGCGGCGTATCTCGGCCGGGCGGGGCTCAAGGTGAAGGTGGTGGAGCGGCGCGGCGTCGTCGGCGGCGCGGCCGTGACGGAGGAGTTCCATCCGGGCTTTCGCAACTCCGTCGCCTCCTACACGGTGAGCCTCCTCAACCCGAAGGTCATCCGCGACCTCGACCTCCATGGCCACGGCCTCACGGTCGTGGAGCGCCGGGCCATGAACTTCCTGCCCGCGCCCGACGGGCGCTATCTCCTCACGGGCGAGGGCCGCACCAAGGCCGAGATCGCGAAATACAGCGCCCGGGACGCGGAGCGCTACGACGCCTTCGGAGCCGAGATCGAGGCCATCGCCGACGTGCTGCGCGATCTCGTGCTTCGCGCGCCGCCAAACGTGGTGGAGGGGATCGGCGGCCGCGGCCTCGCCGAACTCGCGAAGGCCGCGCTTCTCGGCCGCGACCTTGCGCGATTGCCGATGGCGCATCGCCGCGCGCTCCTCGATCTCTTCACGCAATCCGCCGCCGATTACCTCGGGGCCTGGTTCGAGGGCGACCTCACGCAGGCGCTCTTCGGCTTCGATGCGGTGGTGGGGAACTACGCGAGCCCGCATACGCCCGGCACGGCCTATGTGCTCCTGCACCACGCCTTTGGCGAGGTGAACGGCAAGAAGGGCGTGTGGGGCCACGCGATCGGCGGCATGGGCGCGATCACGCAGGCCATGGCCCGTTCGGCGCGCGCCGTCGGCGTCGAGATCGAGACCGACGCGCCGGTGGCCGAGGTGCTGGTGGAGCAGGGTCGCGCGGTCGGCGTTCGCCTCGCCGACGGACGAGCGATCCGGGCCCGGGCCGTCGTGGCGAACGTGAACCTCAACCTCCTCTACACGCGGCTCGTGCCCGAGGACGCGCTGCCCGCCGATTTTCTTCAGCGCATGCGCCGCTGGCGCGGCGGGTCGGGCACCTTCCGCATGAACGTGGCGCTCTCCGAGCTGCCGAGCTTCACGGCGCTGCCGGGCCGCGTGCCGGGCGATCATCACACCGCCGGCATCATCCTGGCCCCCAGCCTCGCCTATATGGACCGGGCCTACCAGGACGCGCGGGCGACGGGCTGGAGCCAGGAGCCCATCGTCGAGATGCTGATCCCCTCGACCCTCGACGACAGCCTCGCCCCGAAGGGCGCCCATGTGGCGAGCCTGTTCTGCCAGCACGTGGCCCCCGAACTGCCGGAGGGCCGCTCCTGGGACGACCACCGGGAGGAGGTGGCGGATCTCATGATCGCGACCGTCGACCGCTACGCGCCGGGATTCAAGGGCAGCGTCGTCGGACGGCAGGTGCTGAGCCCCCTCGACCTTGAGCGCACCTTCGGGCTCGTGGCGGGCGACATCTTTCACGGGGCCCTGTCCCTCGACCAGCTCTTCTCCGCCCGCCCGATGCTCGGACACGCGGATTACCGCGGGCCGCTCAAGGGCCTCTACCATTGCGGATCGGGCGCCCATCCGGGCGGCGGCGTGACCGGCGCTCCGGGGCACAACGCGGCGCAGGTGATCGCGGGGGATCTGCGGGGACGGTGGTTCCGGCGGGCCTCCTGACGGGCGCGGCGCCGGACGTGGGTTCTCGTTTGCGCTCTCAAGGAGCGGCCCCTTTCCCGTGGCCTGTGCCACGGCAGGGGCTGAGATCGTCTTAGGTCCCTCTCATGTGAGAGGGAGCGGGACGCCGAGGCGCCGGGTGGGCTAAGGGTAGGGGGCAGGGCGGCCCAACGCCCCGGCATCCCGCGGTTTTCAGGCCGCCCCTCTCAGGG
>DATCJK010000041.1:0-8875 GCA_036562855.1 Microvirga sp. | reverse complement strand
CTCCCGCTCGTAAAGGAGACGGAGGGCGGCTCTCACAACCTCGCTGGCGCTCCGGTATCGGCCGGACGCGACAGTGTTGTCGATGAACTCTTCGAGCTCGGGGGTCAGGGAAACATTGCGCGTTTTACGGAGGATCATGGCGAGATGTGGGCTACGAATAAGCCTGACAACATTTGACACACGGCCAAGTTCCACTCGAGGCTTCCTGGAGAGCATCTTTCCCACAGACAGCCAGCTTCATGACTGGCATTTGGTACACCCGTTCCACTGAGGCTTGCTCAACTGGAACGCAACTGCCCCTACGGCGCTTGCAGTAGAGCGTTTGTGGGGGCGCAGGATAACGCCCCCACTTCGGTGATGAGGTTCTTGATCAACGGCCGACGGTCGGCTGGTAGCCGTGCCCCCAGCGCAGACTATCGACGCTGAGAGCGCCGGGACCCGTGAAGACGAACAGCAGGAAGACGAAGCAGTAGAGGATTGAGGCATCACCGCCGTTGAGCAGCGGGTAGAGACTACGCGGCGCGTGGAACATCCAATAGGCTACAGCCATCTCGCCAGCGAGCACAAAGGCGACGGGCCGGGTGAAGGCGCCGATCAGAATGAGAAACCCGCCCACAAGCTCGAGCACTCCGCCGATGCCAAAAAGGGAGAGCAGTGGCGGCAGGCCACCTTGCGGCGGAGCCGGAAAGCCGAGAAGCTTCTGCGAACCATGCAGCATGAAGATGATCGCCGTCGCGATGCGCAGCGCAGCGATGGCGTAAGGTGTGTAGCGGTCTAATCGATCGAAGGGCATGGGACCTCAGTGAAGATACAGTTTGTTGATTTCTGTTGCGGATGGCACCCAGGGCGCGAGGATCCTCCCACCCCGAGCAGAGCTTTTCGTTCGGTGATGATCAGGCGTTTCCGGCGCCGAGTGTCATGGTGGCGTAGAGCGAGCCGTCGCCCCTTGCGGACACTTTGAGGATCTCTTCCGGGCGAATGAGGATGTCGTTCTCGTTGGTGTAGATCGAGACGCCGCGAGCTTTGTAGGGCTCTTGGGTCGAGTGGACGCTGTTGATCAGCGACTGCGGAAAGTAGAGCTGCGTCGTAATCATATCGCGGGCGCTCACGAAAGCCCGGACATGGACGTGCACGGCTCTCGGCGTATACCAGCCGGGTACAATCGTGCGGAACGTGACCTTTCCCTCGGCGTCAGTGGTTTGAACACCACGCAGAAAGCGTTCCGGCCCATCCTGCTTCACATGGCCGGTCTCGTCTGCAGCCCTCACATCCGGAAACTCACTTGGATTATTGAAGAGATAACCGCTGTACTCCCCCTCGGCATTGCAGTGCCAGATGGAGACAGCCGCGCCCTCGATGGGTCGGCAACCGGCATTCGCATTGACGAGGCGCAACTCAAGGTCCAGCGGAACGCCGGGCTGATCCTCACGGATGTCCGAGCGGACGATTTCCTTGTCGATGTAGTAAGGACCTTCAATCGTTGCTGTCGTCACACGGCACAGTCCTGGGATGTTCTTGAGAACATCACCGATCTCAGCGGCCTCCTTGAGGGTGCCTTGAGCCAAAGCCGGCGACAGCAGGCCACTCACGGGCGTTAAGATCGTTCCCATCACGACAAGCAGGGTGGCTCTGCGCGTTATCAGGTACTCGTTCGGTGCCTCTTCGTGTTCTTCGACACCAGTGCCGTTGGTCGGCTTTGTCATGGTAACATCTTTCTCTGGCTGTTGACTAAGGACGAGCAGGGCTCAGAGCGCTGTGGGCACTTCGCCGAAGCGGAAGCTCGATGCGGTGATGCCGCCGAACAGATCCTTCTGGTGATAGACGACCGCTCCCGCTTCGCTTTCGGCGGCTCCAACTGCCACCATGAGCGGGATGAGGTGATCCTCTTCCGGGTGAGCAGCACGAGCAGACGGCGCGCCCTCCCAGTTGATGAGGCGCGGGGTCCGCTCCGCGGGCATCGCGGCGATGAGCGTTTCGTGCAGCCAGGCATCGAACACGCGCGACGGCTCGCGACCTGCAGGGCCCCGCGCCTCACGCAGGTTGTGGTAGCTGAGGCCGCTGCCGATGATCAGGACACCCTCGTCGCGGAGTGGCGCAAGCAGGCGGCCGAGCTGCAAATGAAGTTTCGGGTCGTAGCTGCGGTCGATGGACAGCTGCACCACCGGGATGTCCTCCCCCGGATACAGGGGTTTCAGGATGCTGAAGGTGCCGTGGTCGTAGCCCCGCTCGGGATCGAGGCGAGCCTGAAGGCCGCCAATCTGCAACAACTCTTGGACGCGCCGCGCCAGCTCCGGGGAGCCCGGTGCCTTGTACCGGATGCTGTAGGTATGCTCAGGGAACCCGGAATAGTCGTAGACCATGCCGGGCTGCTCGCCTGAGGAGATGGCAAAGCCGTTCTCTTCCCAGTGGCCCGAGATGACGAGCACGGCACGCGGCGCCTCACCGAGTTCACGACGAATATTCACGAGCGACTGTTCGAGCTGATCGAATGCGCGTCGAAACGGGCCGTCCATGTAAGGCCAGGGACCGCCGCCATGGCTGATGAAGTACGTGGGCAGACGTGTGGTCATTTGCGTTGTCCTTCTCGAAGCGCGAGGAGCCACGGACCCGGCCCAGTGGCTGAGCGGGTCCGCCCCTTTGGGCACTAGGCGCGCGGCAGGATCGGCGCCTTCTTGCTACGGCCCCAGAGCACGAACGCGGAGAGGGCAAACAGCACGACGTTCATCGGCAGCACCGCGAACTCGCCGCGATAGGCGTGGAAGCCGAAGGCGAGCACCTGCAGCACGACGCAGCCCAGTGCCGCGAGTACGGTCAGGCGCGGCTGGATGCGGGTGAGAGCGGGCAGGAGGATGCCAATGCCGCCGGCGAGGTCCACCAAGCCGATGAAGCGCACGAAGACAGGCGAGACCTGACCAGTCCAGGGCATCATCGCGGCAAGCTCAGCGATGGGGGTAGCGAGCTTCATAGAGCCGGACATAAAGAACATGGCGGCCACGACACCCTGAGCGACCCAGAGCGCGATGCGGAGCGGCTTACCAGTGGAGTCGGGGGCAGCGGAAAGGGGAAGTGTGTTGGTCTGGGCGATGGACATGGAAACCTCTGAGCCAGTGGGCTGCAACGCCACCAGAGATGGCCCATAACGACATGAGAAAAAACAGAGATAGTTTCGATCAACACTTTCATATAATCTGATATAGATGGATGCTCTCTCGCTTGACCAGTTCGAGGTCTTCGTGACCGTCGTGGAAGCTGGCAGCTTCTCGGCCGCAGCCCGCAGGCTCAACCGAGCACAGTCGGCTGTCACCTACGCGGTTCAGAAGCTGGAGGAGCAGGTCGGGGCCGAACTGTTCGACCGTAGCGCCTACCGCCCGACCCTGAGCGAAGCCGGGCGGACCCTCCTGCCCCAGGTCCGTCGCATCCTCGACGATGTGGGCCACTTCCGGGCGAGCGCCCGCCAGATCACGCGCGGGCTGGAGACGGAGTTGCGGGTCCTGGTCGCCGCGGCGATCCCGGTTGCTTTGCTCGCACCGGCCCTAGCCGAGTTCCGGGAGGCGTTTCCCACCGTTCAACTCCGCTTGTCGGTGCTGCCGTTCTCGATGTCGATGGGCCGCCACATGCCGGGCCTGTCGCCAGGCGAGGCCGACATCCGCATTCTTCCCGACATGCTCTTGCCTGAAGCGCTGGTTCGGATGGTTGTGGCGGAGCTTGATCTCGTCACCGTCGCGGCCGCCTCGCACCCCCTGGCCCAAAGGCGGGAAGGCCTCGACGAGCACGTGCTGCGAGACCACCTCCAGATCGTGCTCAGCGAGGTCCGCGAAGCGGTGCAGGGTGAGGATCGCCGGGTCGTGGCGTTGAACACCTGGCGGGTCACGGATCCAGGAGCGCAGCACGCCTTGATCCGGGCCGGTATAGGCTGGGGAAGCCTGCCCGAGCCAGCTGCGGCCGAGGACCTTGCGAGCGGGCGGTTGGTGCGCCTTGAGCGGGAGCGCGAAAGCGCGTCTGGTCTATCGCGCCAAGTGCCTATTGTGGCAGTTCACCGCCAGGATGAACCACTCGGCCCGGCCGGACGCTGGCTCTTCGAGAGACTTGGTGCCTCAAGATGACCGACTACTGACCTTATGTCAGGATCTCTCCATCACATGCGCGGGGTGCAGACCTTGTGCTCCGTCTCCTGCCATTCCACTGAGGCTTGCTTGTTTGGAACGGTCCGCTACAGCGCGTTCGCTCCGGAAATAGCATCTGCGCTAAGCCTTCATGGCAATGGACATATAGCTGAAGGGGCTGTCGGCTGGCTTGCCAACGGGGCACAAAATCGGTACACAATTGGAAGCCGGCAGGATCAATAGAACAAGCGAGATCAAGCATTTAGCTGGAGGCTTGGCGAGTCCTCTCCTGGGCACCATTCTTCTCCAGAAGATGTGCCTCCGTAATAAGTTGAACGATGGCAGCGGCTTGAGCCCTGTCTGGACGTTCGACGGCGCCTCCCGAGGGTCCGGCTGGGCGCGCCGCATCCGCTAGCGACGCCCAATCCGCTCACCGCAAGATCCTTCGGCCCCACTGAGGCACTGGCCTCCTCCGACTGCGCAGGCGCAGGAGGCGGCACGATGAGCTCGTCGGCAAACCCGCAGAACAACTCGGCGTCTGTCACGCAGGCGAGACAGAACGATCCTGGAGCTGGGGAACTCCGCCCATCGTTCAGGCGCCCCGCGCTCAGCGGTATCGGCCTTGGCGCTGGAGCACCTCGATCTTGTACCCGTCGGGATCCTCGACGAAGAAGAAGCGCGCAAGAGCCTGCCCTTCGTGGTCCAACGCCTTGACGGCCGTCGGCGAAAGGCCGAGCTGGTCGAGGTGGGCGTGCTCCTGCTCCAGGTCGTCGACGACGAAGGCCATGTGCCCATAGCCGTCGCCCAGCCCATAGGGCTCGGACCGGCCATGATTGATCGTCAGCTCCAGCTCGAAATCCGCCTCCCGGCTCCGCAGATACACGAGCGTGAATCCCTCGAACGGGAAGCGGTCCGCCACCTCAAGGCCGAAGGCCGCCCGGTAGAATCTGACGGATCGCTCCTCATCGAGCACGCGAACCATCGCATGAACGGCCTTGGCCATGGCGGACTAGCTCCGTTCGGGCCGTAGCGAGGCCATGTCGATGACGAAGCGGTATTTCACGTCGCTGCGCAGCATCCGCTCCCACGCCTCGTTGATCTGATCCATGCGGATCATCTCGATATCGGCGGCGATGCCGTGGTTCGCACAGAAGTCGAGCATCTCCTGCGTCTCGGCAATTCCGCCGATCAGGGATCCAGCCAGGCGACGGCGCTTGAAGATCAGGTTGAACACGTTGGGCGAAGGATGCGGCTCGGCCGGCGCCCCCACCAGGGTCATCGTGCCGTCGCGCCTCAGGCAGGCGAGGAAGGGATCGAGGTCGTGGGGAGCCGCGACGGTGTTGAGGATGAAGTGGAAGGTGCCGGCCTGCGCGGCCATGGCCTCGGGGTCGCGCGATACTACCACCTCGTCGGCCCCAAGGCGCCTGGCATCTGCGGCTTTGCCGGGCGACGTGGTGAAAAGGACCACATGGGCACCCATGGCATGGGCGATCTTCACGGCCATATGGCCAAGCCCCCCCAGCCCGACCACGCCGACCTTGTGGCCCTTGTCGACACTCCATTGCCTTAGAGGCGAGTAGGTGGTGATGCCCGCGCACAGAAGCGGGGCCGCGGCTGCGGGGTCGAGCCCCTGCGGAATGCGCAGCACGAAGTGCTCGTCGACGACGATGTTGCTGGAATAGCCCCCGTAGGTCACTCCGCCGGAGCGCTTGTCGGGGCTGTTGTAGGTCTGCGTGAAATCGTGGTCGCAATACTGCTCGAACCCATCGTCGCAATTGATGCAGCTGCGGCAGGAATCGACCATGCAGCCCACGCCGGCGAGGTCGCCTTCCTTGAACTTGGTCACCTCGGCGCCGACGTGGGTCACGCGGCCGACGATCTCGTGCCCCGGCACGACCGGATAGACCGCGCCACCCCACTCGTCCCGGGCAAGATGGAGGTCGGAGTGGCAGACGCCGCAATAGAGGATGTCGATCTGGACGTCGCGGGGCCCAGGCTCACGCCGTTCGAAACGAAAGGGTCCAAGCGGTTGAGTGGCACTGGGAGCGGCATAGCCGAAGCTTGCAACCATCGTTCATCCCCTTTGTCTGTTGCTGATGGTGGGGTGCAAGCCAGATAGACGCTCGGCAGGTCTGCCGGTTCCAGCCACGGATGGCTGAGATCCTTCACGCTATGGCGAGACGCAGGTGCGCAGTGGAGGCGTTGCCTGAGGTAGACGACGGCCGGAGCGGCCCCATTTCCTTGGCGTGCGCTCATGGAGGAACGACATGGCAGCCAAGATCACGCTCTGGGGCTTCAGCGGCTCCACTTACGTCCGCACCGTGCGCATGATCCTCGCCGAGAAAGGCGTCAGCGATTACGAGCAGGTCCCCGTCGACGTGCTCAAGGGCGAGCCCAAGAGCGAGGAGCACCTGACGCGCCATCCCTTCGGCAAGGTTCCGGTGGTGGATGTCGACGGCTTTCGCATGATCGAAACGCCAGCGATCGCTCGCTATCTCGACACCGTCTTGCCAGGCCCGTCGCTGGTTCCGGCCGATCCGAAGGACCGGGCCCGCATGGACATGGTGACCAGCATCATCGACTCCTACGGCTATGGACCGATCGTCGGAGGCGTGGTCGCCTACCATCTCTTCCCGGACTTCGTGGGCGGCAAGAACGATGCGATGCATCACGAGGCTCTGGGCAAGAGCCGGCGCGTCATGACGGAGCTGATGCGGATCAGGAGCGGGTCGGCCTATCTTGCGGGCGACAGCCTCAGCATTGCCGACCTCTATCTCGCGCCTCTCCTCGCCTACATTGCCCTGACCCCGCATCGAGACGAGTTCGTGAACCTGCCGGGGGTCGGCGATTGGTGGGAGCGCATCTCAGCCCGAGACAGCTTCCGCTCGACGCAGCCCTGAGAGCTGGGGCAATCAACGAGAGCTCCACAACGCGCGAGGACCCGCGATGCGGGTGCTCTCCGCCGCCACTGCCATCCCTCGAGGCGGCCGCAGGAACCGTGCGCGCTCGTCCGACAGCCTGCTCTAACTCCCGCCGCTCCACGCAAGGGAGCTCGGCGGGTCCGGCGGCGCTGCCACGAACCCGAAACGGCACTTCGCTCCATGCCTCGAGAATGCATCGATGCGGGTCGCCCGCTATGCCAAGGCGCCGCTCCAGGGCTTGTCCGTGACAGCCCCCTGGGCATCGGCCAGGACGAGGACGGGTTGTTTCGGTCGACCCCGATGTGCTCAGGGCCGCCGATTACGATCGGCTGGGGCGCAAGGATTGCGTGTGCCTGCCCCGGCCGGCGGACCGAGCCCTGGAGCGCTTCCCCGATGCGAAGCCGCATCGGTTTGAGGATTGCGGACACGTTCCCATGTGGGACAGGCCGGCTGATACCGTGCAGATGATCCTCCGCAGCACCGGTTGAGGCCGCCGACCCGATCCGTCGGACGGAGGGTTTTTCAGAGGGCGGGCCGATGAGGATGATGGTGCTGCCGGCCTGCCCATCGACCATCCGTTCCCCGTCCTGCGCATCATCGGTCTCGCTACCGCGCGGAAGACGGTCTCGATGACAAGCAGGATCCGCGCGATGCATCCATGACGTGTTGGAATTGCTGGCGTGCCCGCTTTGACTTCTACGTACAAACTCAGATGACGCGCCGTAAGCGGCCGATCTTTGGCGTTGGTTAAGGCTTTTTGAGGGTTCGAAGCCCACCGTGCCTCAAGCGTACCACATCGCATCAGTGTGGATTAACCGCCGCGGAGCGACGACTATGCAACTTCTCAACAACCTGAAACTCGTCACCAAGCTGGCCATTCCGTTGGCAGTCATTCTCATGGTGACCATCGGCATGATCTTCCTCGCCCGATCCGGTCTCAACACCCTGGCCGAGACGTCGCAGCAGATTGTCGATGTGCATGCAGCCCGCCGCGCAATCGCCCTCGTCGTCAAGGTCGCCGTGAACGAGGCGACGCTTCAGGAGAAGAACATCATCATCGAGACGCGCGACGAAGAAATGCGCACCTTCGAGAAGCGCTACCAAGAAGCCAAGCAGGATGCTGTCAAAGGCCTCGACACACTCATCGGCATGGCCGACACGCCAGAGCGCAAGACCACGAACGAGAACCTCAGACGCACCGTTCTCGAGTTCTTCGCAAGCATGGATCGAAGCGTTGCCCTTGCGCTGAAGAACGAGAACGAAGCCGCTTCAAGGATCTCCAACGGCGAGGGGCGCCAGCTGCGTATCAAGGCGCGCGAGGCCCTCGACTCCCGCATCGAGGCCAATGCCAAAGCGCTCGCCGATGCCAAATCCGCCGCCGCAGAGCTGGCGGACGAAACAATCCTCACGTTGGAGGTTGCGTCCGTCGTCGGTCTCCTCGCCGCTGTCGGTCTGCTGGGGAGCATCGCGATCTTTGGGATCGTGCGTCCCATGGGCGAGATGACGGTGGCCATGGGCCGCCTCGCCAACGGGGATCTCACGGTTGCGGTCTCCGGCTCAGACCGCAAGGACGAGGTGGGCTCGCTGGCGCGCTCGCTCCAAGTCTTCAAGGACAATGCCCTCGAGGCGCGGCGTCTGGCGGCCGAACAGGAGGCCGAGAACGAGGCCAAGATGCGGCGTGCGGCGCGTCTGGATCAGGTGACCAAGTCCTTTGAGGCCAATGTGCAGGCGCTCACGCAAGGCCTGTCGGCGGCCGCCACCGAGATGGAGGCCACCGCCCAGAGCATGACCTCCATCGCCGGCCAGACCACCAGCCAGTCCGTCACCGTGGCCTCGGCCGCCCAGCAGACC
>DATCJK010000037.1:0-164097 GCA_036562855.1 Microvirga sp. | reverse complement strand
GACACGGTGCCGTTCTGGGCACCGCCCACGCCCGTCACGCTCAGCACCTCGCCCGTGTCCGGGAGGGCGCTGTCGTTGGCCAGGAGCTGGCCCACCGTGAAGGTGACAGCCGTGTCCTCGCTCGTGCTGCCGCTGTCGTTGTTCGCAACAGGTGCATCGTTCGCGGGCGATACCGTGACGGCGACCGTCGCCTGAGCTGTCTTGGGAGCGGCGGCACCATTCGTGGTGCCGTTGTCCTCGATCACGTAGGTGATCGTATCGGCCCCATTGTAGTTGGCGTTCGGCTTGTAGACGAGCTTGCCATCCACAATCGTGACGGTGCCGTTGAGCGCCGTCGCCGACTTGATGGTCAGGACCTGAGCGCTCTCGTTCGCCGGGCCCGCCACGTCGTTGGCGAGTACATCGATGGTGAAGCCGGGGCTGTCCTCAACGACGATGATCGTTTCGCCCACGGCCACCGGAGCGTCGTTCACCGGGGTGATGGCAAGCGCAAAGGTGGCCGTATCCGACAGGCCACCCGGATCGGTCGCCGTGACCTCGACGGTCAGGGGGCCAATGAAATCCGCCGGCGGGGTGAAGGTGAAGCCCTGCGGGTCTGCGCCGTCCACCGGGATGGTCGCGATCAGCACGCCGGCATTCTTCACGACGATGACGAAGTCGAGCTGCGCGTTCGTGTTGTCCACGTCGAAGGCAGGGCCGGCTAGGATCGCCTGGAGGGTCGCCTTCGTGACCGTGATCGTCTGGTCCTCGGGGCTCTGCTGAGCAGGCAGAACGCCGTTGGGCAGATCCGGCGCATCGTTCACCGGTGTGACCGTTACCGTCACGCTGGCCTGGTTGCTGTCCGAGGTGCCGTCCGTCGCCACGTAAGTGATCGTGGCCTGGCCATTGTAGTTGGTCGCCGGCGTGAAGACGATCTTGCCGTCGGCGATCGTCGCCGTGCCCACGGCGGTGCCGCCGACCACCGCAACCGAACCCGCCTTGATCGACAGGCCGGCATTCGGAGCCGCCGGAGCGAGGTTGTCCGCATCCGTGTCGTTCGCCAGGACGTCGATCGCGATCGGGGTATCTTCGCTGGTCGTAACCGCGTCGGCGTTCGCGACAGGCGCGTCGGGCACGTTGGCGACCGTCACCGTCACGGTGGCCGCGTCGCTCTTGTTGCCGTCGGCGTCCACCGCAACGTAGCTAACCGTCGCAGTGCCGTAGAAATCACCCGCAGGCGTGAACTGGATCTGCGGCTTGCCATCGACCATCACGACCGTGGCGGAGCCCTGGCCGGAGGTCACGAGAACCGAGGCCGGGTCGATGGTCAAGCCGGCATTCGGCGCCGCCGGAGCGAGGTTGTCGGCATCGGTGTCGTTGCCGAGCACGTCGACGGTGACCGACGTGCCTTCCTGCGTGGAGGCGGCGTCGTTCACGGCCACCGGCTTGTCGGACAGAGGCGTGACGTTGATCGTGACGGTCGCCGTGTCCGTGCGGCCGCTCGGATCCTTGACGGTGTAGGTGAAAGAGGCCGGCCCGTAATAATCCGGAGCGGGCGTGAACAGGATCTTGCCGTCCGTCAGGGACACGCTGCCGTTCACCGGGTTGTTGACGCTCAGAATTTCCAACGCGTCGCCGTCGGCGTCGGTGTCGTTCGCCAGCAGCGTCGCCGCATTGATGCTCAGGGCGGCGCCCTCGGGCGTCACCAGCGCATCGTTCTCGGCGATCGGCGCGTCATCGTTCGCAACCGGCGTGTCGTCCTCGCCGGTGATCGTCACCAGGATCGAGAGCGGAACCGGGCCGTCATCGCCGGACTGTGCCTCGAAGCTGATCGTGTAGGTGACGGTGTCGCCCGCATTCAGCCAGTTGAAATCCTTGCGATCGTAGCTGAACTGGCCGGTCTGAGCGTTGAAGGAAATGAGGCTGGTGAGGGTCGTGCCCTGGGGCGGAACGATGCTCGAGGCGACCACCGTGCCGGAGCCGGCGATGTACTTGACCGGAGCGGCGGCGTCCTGCGCGTCCGCATCGAAGATGCTGACGTATTCCTTGATGTTGAAGGCCACCGGAGCCGGGATATCGCTCTCCGTCACCGCCTCAGGATTGCCGACCACGAAGGACGCTTGGTCGTTGCGGCCTTCGATGGTCACCTTGATGGTCTGGGTCTGGGGGGCGTCGTCGCCGGACTTCATCTGGAACGTGATCGTGTAGGTCACGCTCTGGTCGCCATCCAGATAGTTGAAAGCCGAGCGGTCGTAGGTGACGCGGCCGGTTTCGGGATCGAACGCGAACGCGGCAACCTCGCCGCCCTGCGGCGGTTGGGCACCGCCGGTGCTGGTAATCGCGGTGATCGTGCCAGAGCCGGCGACATAGTCGACCGCGCCCTCGTCCTGGTCCTGCTCGTCCGTGTCCGTCTGGTCGACCCGGTCGGCGATCAGGAAGCTCTTCACGATCGCGAAGGGCAGATCCTGCAACGGGCTTTCGACGAAGCTGGCCAGGGCCGGAAACTCAAAAAACCCATCCGTCTCGAAGTCCATCACGTCCGTGACCACGACGACTGCGTCGTCGTTCACGCCGGTGATCGTGACCGTGACGGACTTCGAGGTGCCGTCGATCGTGGTGACCGTGAAGGTCTCCTGGCGGATCTCGCCGGCATCGAGGTACTGCGTCGCGGCGTTGTCGACCGTGTAGACATATTGACCGTTCGCCTGCAGCACGAACGTGCCGAGGTTGCCTTCAGCGGACCCGACCGTGGTCTTGAAAGCAGCCTCGCCCTGATCGGGATCGACCACCGAGATGGTTCCCGTAGCCGTGAGGGTCGGGTCCGTCTCGTCCTCGGTCACGCCTGCATCCGGGAGGTCCCCGATGATCGCCACGTCGTTCACCGCCGCAACGTTCACCGTTACGGTGCCCGTATCGGTACCGCCCTTCCCGTCCGAGATCGTGTAGGTGAAGGTCGCGACGCCGTTGAAGTTGGCCACCGGCGTGAACACCACCTGCCCGTTCACGAGCGCAACCGTGCCGCCGTTCACGGCGTTCACGCCGGTGATGGTGAGCGCGGTGCCGCCCTCCCCGCGGTCGAGGTCCGTATCGTCGCCCACGAGGGACGCCGCGTCGAGCACGAGCGGCGCGTCCTCAAGGATAGAGAAGGTGTCGTCGTCGGCGACGGGCGCATCGTTCGTCCCGACGATGGTGAAGCGAACCACCTGCGTGGCCCCAGTGCTACGCGAGTCGGACACCGCGACGCTGAAGGCAATCGTGATGGTCTCACCCGCCTTCAGGAAGTCGAGGTTCAGCGCCGCCGGATCGTAGGTCCAGCGCATCACCTGCGACCGGCCGTTCGCCGTGACGGGCTCGACCGAGAACGCCGCCGGATTTCCGAGCGCCGCCTGAACGCCGTCCGGCAGGGCCACACCGCCGCTATAGGACACATCGACCTTGTTGATCACGCCAACGAGCCGGTCGCCCCGGTCCAAGTCGCGCACCAGGAAGTTGCCGGTGATCGGACGAATGTCCTGGCTGCTGGCATCGACGGCTTCGATGACCTGGCCCTGGTTGCTGGTCGCCAGCGCCGTCACGGCCGGTCCGTTGTTCACGCCCTTCACGCTGAGATTGATCGTGGCCGTCGAGAGCTGCCCCGAGGCGTCGGCGATCGTGTAGGTGAACTTCGTCTTGAAGACCTGGCCGGCCTTGAGGGCGTCGAAAGCCGGTCCGGGGACAAACTCAACCTTGCCATCGGCGGTGAGTACCAGCTTCAGAACGCCGTAAGCGGTCTTCTTCTGGGCGATCACGTCGCCGACCTGTGCGGCCCCGCCGCCGGCCTTCTGTAGCACCGGCAGACCGGAAGAGACGTAGTCGTTCTTCAGCAGGTCGACCTTGATCTTCTTCCGTTCGGTCGCCCGGATCGTGTCGTTGCGCGCCAGGATCTCGCAGCCCGGAAACGGTTGAACATAGCTGACCATTGGTACTCTCCCCCGCGCAACGACGGTTAATTAGGATTGAATTTAACGGGACATTAATGCGGCGCGGGCAAATTAGCGAGACGGTTGCAACTTTTCCGGCATATAAATTAGACGCATGTTTAATGGGCGTGACGGTGTGGCGGGGAAGCAACAAAACTTCCGCAATCTCTTCAGCGAACAGGTCCACTCTGTTCGAAGAGGTGCGGAGCATGTATGCGTGAGGGTCGAGCCGTCCCGGAATCAAAGGCCGGCCAAACGCTTGGACTCAGGCGCAGGGGTGCACGGGCAAATGATCTCTAAATATTTTACAAACGTGGTCGTGGCTGTGGCTCTGGCCTCCCCGGCTCTCGCCGCCGATCTCCCGAGCCGGGCGGCGCCTGCGCCCATCCTCGCCCCAGTACCGGTCTCCAACTGGGCCGGCGTTTACGTCGGGGTTCACGCAGGGGCTCTGTTCAGCGACCAGGACACCCGTCTTGGCTTCCTGGCCGTCAACTGCAGTGTCTGCGGCGCCAACGAGACCCGTACGGCGGGGTTCGACGGCTATGGGAAGTCCTCCACCGGCCTGATGGGTGGCCTGCAGGCTGGTCTGAACTGGCAGACGGGCTCCTTCGTCTATGGCGTAGAGGCGGATTTCAGCCTCGCCGGGATCGATGAGCGCCGCACGATCGCTATCCCGGCCGCCACGCTGGCGGGCGCCGGCCTCGCGGCCATCACGGATCCGGTGAACGGCTTCTCCGGCGATTTCTCGTCATCGATCGATTGGCTCGCGACCGCGCGTGGCCGCCTCGGTGTGAGCTTCGGCACCTTCATGATCTACGGCACGGGTGGCGCCGCCTTCGCGCACACGGAAACGGAAGCCCGCTATATCGGTCTGGCGGGCAGCCCGCTCGCTGCGGTGCCAATATCGGCGAAGGACAGCGATGTGCAGGTGGGCTGGACGATCGGCGCCGGGATCGAGGCGATGCTGATGCCGAATCTCTCGGTGAAGGCGGAGTACCTCTACGCGGATTTCGGCAGCACGACGCGGCAGTTCGGGTACTACATCAACAACCCGGTGGCGGTCCGCCAATCCACCTTCGCGGACGAAGAGTTGTCCGTTCAGATCGTGCGGGTCGGATTGAACTACCGCTTCGGCCTCTGAACCGAGCGCCCTACGCACAAGCGCCTTCGAGCCTCCAGGCCACAGCCTGGAGGCTTTTTGTTATGCAAGGGGGCGCAGTGGGTTTCGGAGCGTGCCTGGAGGGAGGCGAAGGCTCGTGCTCCGGATCGCGCTCAGGGGATGACGAAGCCTCGGGTTTCGACGCGTGCCTGGAGAGCGAGGCCCCCTTGGGTTTCGGGGTCTCTCTAGAGCAGGAAGTCGCCGCGCCCGAGCAGGGCCGCCTGGACGCCTGCAAGGAGGATGCTCCCTCCTGCCGCCGCGATGTGTGCCCCCTGGCCCGTCTCGCTGATCGCGATCTGCTCAAAGGCCAGGCCAAGAGCGGTCAGGTCGAGCCGATCGGCTCCCACCGTGAAGTCCGTCACCCGGTCGTGTCCAAAACCGGCGGACGAGAACACGAAGCCGTCGCTGCCGCTCCCGCCGGTCAGCACGTCGTTGCCGGCCCGGCCATCGAGGCGGTTGTTGCCTCCATCTCCCTTCAGCGTGTCACCGAATCGTGACCCGAACAGGTTCTCGATGCTACGCAGCGTGTCGCCCTGAGCGTCCCCACCCTTGCCGCGGCCTCCACCGAGGGCGACCTGCACCGCCTTCCCAGACGATCCGTAATCCGCCGTGTCCGTACCCGCGCCGCCGTGGAGGAGATCGGCGCCTCGGCCGCCGACCAGCCAGTCGTCGCCGCGCATGCCGTAAATCTTGTTCGAGAAATCGTTTCCGACCACCCGGTCGTTCCCGTCCCCCAGCACCGCGTTCTCGATGGCCGTCTTCGGGGCGATGGTCAGGAAGCGGCTGCCATCCACCGTCGCGTGGGTTCCGGCTTTCAGCGACAGTACGATGTCTTGGGTTAGCCCAGCAAAATCGAGCCAATCCGTGCCGCCGTCCCGATCGCGAACCGTCGACCGGCGTGGATCGGCAGCCGCCAGGGCGGAGAACTCGTCTGTGAAGTGGAAGACGTCGTCGGCAATCGCCTTCGACCCGAACCCCTCGAAGGCGAACGAATCGATGCGGCCCGCGGCGCCGGCGAACTTGTCGATCACCCGCACGGTCCAGACGCCTCGCGAGGCTTCGCCGCGAAAGGCCTCCGAACCCATCGTCCAGGTCCAATCGGAGACCGAACGAGAATCGCCGCCCGGGCTGAGCACAATCGAGCGGGTGCCCTCAGGCGAGACGATCTCGACCTGCAATTGGCTCACGTCCCGGTGGCCGAGGGTGAGCGAGAGGTCCACGTGCTCGAGATCGATCTGGTCGTCGACCCGGAACCGGAACACGGCCGCCCTGTTCTCGGATACGGCCTTGTCGACCTCTCCGGCCGCAGCGGCTTTCATCTCGTTCGCCGATGTCTGGGCACGTCCGAACAGCGACCAGACCTCGGCCTTGCGCACGGCCGAGAAGGCATCGACGCGGCCGAAGCCCACATCGTTGGAGAAGTGCAGCCCGCCCCCGTTCACGTGGTCGGCCTTGTTGGTGGTCCAGCGGAATGCCTCTGCGCCTCCGCTGCCGCCGACCCGGTCCGCCGTGATTGCCAGGATCTCCTGCACGTCGCGCCAGCCGAGCCTCGCATTCGCCTGGAGCATCAGCGCCGCGACGCCGGACACGATCGGCGCAGCCGCCGAGGTCCCGCCGAAGGTAGCCGTGTCGTCGCCGGCCTCGTAGCCGTCGTCGCCCGACACGTCCGTCGTGACGATCCCGCGCGCACCGCCGGACGACGGCGCCGAGACCAGAAGCGACGCACCGCGTGTGGTATAGGCCGACACATGGCCCTGGTCGGTCACGGCGCCAACGGAAATGGAGTGGCGATCCTGGTTGAAGGCCGAGGTGTTGGCGTCGCGGTGATCGTAGGCCCAGTCGTTACCGGCTGCATTCACCACGATGGAGCCGAGCCCCTTGCGCCCCTGTTCGGCGGCCTTGGCGAGAGCTTTCTGGAAGTCGTCCCCGAAGCCGTGCCCGCCGTGCGGATTGTCGCTGTAGGCGCCGGCCGGCCCCCAGGAATTGTTGACCACATCGAAGCGCGTCATCTGGCGCATGGTGGTGGAGAACGAGAGGGCTGCGGCTCCGTCGAAGATGTTGACGCCGGCGATCCGCGCGCCGTTGGCGACGCCGACGCCGCCAAGCCCATTGGCCCCGGATGCGATGATGCCGGCAACGGCCGTTCCATGCGTGCCGGTGCCCGGCGCAACCGCGGAGCCGCCGAGGACCACGTGCAGGCTCTGGTCGTAGTTGCAGGCGAGATCCGGGTGGCTTTGCTCGACGCCGTCGTCGAAGATGCCGATCCGCACCCTCGCGCCGTTGTATTCGGCCGCGAGCTTATTGTACCCGATCTGTAAAAGATGCCATTGGCTTGCGCTCAGCGGATCCTGATACGTGCCCATCGCCTACCTCACCTTCCGTGAGGCGACCGTAGGCAGCGTGTTCAAAGCACCGGTTTGGGCAAATCCTCAAATTTGAAGCAATGCTGATTTTTTGAGAGCGGTCGTTTGATGGACCGAATATTCGCTCAAATTGTGCGAATGCTTTTGAACGGACATTCAGCAAACGGGTGCGCGGGGCGCCTGCTCTTGAGGCTGATTGCGCCCAGACATGGGAGGGCTTCACCGGCCTGTCTGCGTCCTGGAGACTCACCTGGCGCCGCAGCGCCCGTTTCCTCGGGCGCCGCGCAAGCCTGGAGCATCAACTCCGCGGATCGCCATCCGGCCGTCTGTCCGGGCAGATGCGGCTCCGGCCTAGCGCATCACTTGTCCGAACGCGGCGCCGCCTTCAGGATCTGGAGGATCTGGATCGCGTCCTCCCAGGGGATGCGCTGAACCACCTCGAGCAGCGCGGTGCCGTCGCCGAAATCGCGGACATGCACCTTGTCGTTCTGCAGAATTGCCCGCTCCTCCGCGGCCCTGGCGCGGGCGGATAAGGGGCGCCCGCCCTCCTCGCCCGCAGCCGGCGTCGCGTCGGCCGGCAGCAGCTCGCTGGGCGTCACCTCCAGGGCGAGGCTCAGCGCCTCCAGATAGCGGGTGCGCGGGAGCGCCTTGCCTTGCACGTAATGCCAGATATGCGCGCGGCCGAACTTCTCGCCGTCGTTGAGATGTCGCGCCGTCCGACGGGCGGTCTCGCTCATGGACCAGCCCTTCCGCTCCATCGCACCGCGGAGACGGTCGGCAAAGTCGGATTTCGACGCCGCTCTATCGTTCATCGGTCCCTGAACACAACAATCGCTGATGACATCATCATGAACCTTCGCACGAATGGACGACAGGGGCGTCCCTCACCATGGCTGCCGCTGCGTCCGCCGAGCGGTTTTCCACCGGGATGATCGATCGGCTTCAGATGAGATACCGTCCATCGATCCGGCGTCGTTCAAAGCATCGCGAGGCCCGACCCCGTAAATCTATCCTAAAATAAACCTAACTTTTTCGGATTATTCCCTGGCAAGTGCCACTACTGCCGCTGGGGAATAATGGTATGCGATCCTACCGGTGAACCGTCAATCCTATCTGCAACGTTTATCGACAAAGATATTATACTCAGACTGGCTGTATTGAAGAACAGGCCGATGAGGCATGTGTGATCGGAGGTTCATGGCCGGGAATGCGCGACCGCGGCGGAGCCTCGACGAAGGGGCGAAGTTTCGCCCATTGTTTAATTAAGAAATGGCTAATAAAAATATACCGCATCCTGAATCAGAGGTGCCCATCTGGTTCGGATGGGGACAGGGCGCAGATCGCGGGGTCCGATGGCACGCAACCAAGGCAGCCGTGCCGGCGCACCAGACCGGCAGGAAGACAGACAGACGTTCGCCGCAGAGCTCAAGCGGGCGATGGAGCGGAACGGCTGGACCCAAGTGGAGACCGCCAGGCAGGTGAGCCTCCACCTGCCGCAAGGCGAGCGCCTGCACCCCGTCAACATCAACCATTACGTGCAGGGCCGTTCCCTGCCGAGGCGCAAATACAGGGCCGCCATCGTGAAGGCTCTCGGCCTCGATGCGTTTCCGTCGGAAGCGGCGCCAAGCGCCGAAGAGGCCGACGTTTCGCGGGTCGTGATTTCCGCCGCGCCCAACGGCATGGCGCGCGTGCAGATCGACCAAGTCATGCCATGGCCGCAAGCCCTGCGTGTCGTCGATGCGCTGAAGGGTCCCGGCTCCAAGGAGTGACGTTCAACCCGCCGCGGTCGGGGCTCCCGCCTGCCGACCACGTCCGGCGAATATGTCTGCGGGCCCCACAGGCCGACATGCGCCCACCGCGGATCCCCGCCTTGCCCAAATGTCCACATTCCCAACCCCTCTGGTCTGTTGCATGCGTCGCCGGGACGGGCCAGAACAGCCGCGCCCGACAGGCGTCGGCGCCAGCGGGAGAGGATGACCCACATGCTCAGGACCACGATCGCAGGGAGCCTGCCGAAGCCGCATTGGCTCGCCGAGCCCGAGCGTCTGTGGGCGCCCTGGCGGATCGCCGGTCCGGAGCTCAACCAGGCGAAGATCGACGCGACCATCCTCGCCGTGAAGCTGCAGGAGGATGCGGGCATCGATATCGTCGGCGACGGCGAGCAGGCGCGCATTCACTTCGTCCACGGCTTTCTCGCCAATCTCGACGGCATCGACTTCGAGAAGAAGACGGTGATGGGCATCCGCAACAACCGCTACAACGCGGAGGTGCCGACCGTCGTGAGCCCGATCCGCCGCAAGGGCTCCGTCCACGCCCTCGAGGCCCGGACGGCCCGCGCCCATACGAGCCGCCCGCTGAAGTTCACGCTCCCCGGCCCCATGACCATCGTGGACACCATCGCGGACGAGCAATACGGCCGCCGCGAGGACCTTGCCTATGCCTTCGCTGAGGCGCTCAACGAGGAAGCTCTTGAACTCCAGGCGCTCGGCGTGGACGTGATCCAGTTCGACGAGCCCGCCTGGAACGTCTACATGCCCCAGGTCGCCGAATGGGGCATGGCTGCGCTGGAACGCGCCCGCCAGGGCCTCACCTGCACGACCGCGGTGCACATCTGCTACGGCTACGGCATCAAGGCCAATGTGGAGTGGAAGGGCACGCTTGGGCAGGAATGGCGCCATTACGAGGAGACCTTCCCGGTCATCGCGCGCAGCACCATCGACCAGGTGTCGCTCGAATGCCGGAACTCCCGCGTGCCCATCGAGCTCATCCGCCTCCTCGACGGAAAGGATGTGCTGGTGGGCGCCATCGATGTGGCGTCGGATGCGATCGAGACGCCGGACGAGGTGGCCGCCACCATCCGCGAGGCCCTCCGCTACGTGGCGCCGGAAAAGCTCTTTCCCTGCACCAATTGCGGCATGGCCCCCATGAGCCGCGAGGTCGCCTACGGGAAGCTGGCGGCGCTCGCAAAGGGCGCAGAACTCGTCCGCAAGGAACTGCGCTGAGCCCGCCTGCCTCATCCGAACCAAGGCCCCGTCCCGATGCTCCGCGCCGCCATCATTCCGGTCACGCCGCTCCAGCAGAACTGCACGTTGCTCTTCGACGACGCCACGAAGCGTGCGGCCGTGGTCGATCCGGGCGGCGACGTGCCCCGCATCCTGGAGGCCGTCGCCTCCGCCGGCGTCGCCGTGGAGACGATCCTCATCACCCATGGCCATATCGACCATGCGGGCGGGGCCGCGGAGCTGAAGGAGGCACTCGGTGTGCCGGTCGTCGGCCCGCACCAGGCCGACCGCTTCCTCCTCGACCGCCTGCCCGAGACCGGCCTCTCCTTCGGCATCGCCGGGGCCCGCGCCCTCGTGCCGGATCGCTGGCTTCAGGAGGGCGACACGGTCGAAGTTGCGGGCGTGACGCTCTCGGTGCTGCACTGCCCCGGCCATTCCCCGGGTAGCGTCGTATTCGTCGCGGCCGAGCAGCGCTTCGCTCTCGTGGGCGACGTGCTGTTCCGCGGCTCGATCGGCCGAACGGATCTTCCGGGCGGCGACCATGCGGCGCTTCTCGGCTCCGTTCGGGACAAGCTGTTCCCGCTTGGCGACGACGTCACCTTCATCTGCGGGCATGGACCGACCAGCACGATCGGAGACGAGCGCGCCACTAACCCGTTCTTCCGCTAGAGACGTCTCAGCACCAGAAGAAGACGAGGGTGAGCCCCGCGCCCACGGCGATGACGAGCCAGCGGATCACCACGGCCGGCAGACGCCGCCCGAACACCACCCCGAGATAGCCGCCGAACACGGAGGCGGCTCCGACGATAGCCGTCTCGCGCCAGCTCACGAGGGCCGCCGCCACGAACAGCACCACGGCGATGAGTTGGATCAGCGTGGAGCAGAGGTGCTTGGCGGCGTTGATGACGTGGAAGTCGTCGCCCTCCGTGATGGCGAGGGAGGCCAGCATGACGATGCCCATGCCCGCCCCGAAGAAGCCCCCATAGATCGAGACCAGGAACTGGATGAACAAGCCGCCGAGCCAGAGGGCTTGCGACGGCGGCGCACCCGCCTCGCGTTTGCCCATGCGTTTCGCGAGCGTCACGATCTGCGGGCTGAAGGCGAAGAGCAGCGTCGCGAAAAGAAGGAGCCAAGGGACGAGCTCGCGGAAGGCCTCGTTGTTGGTGCGGGTCAGGATGTAGGCCCCGATGAGCCCGCCCGCGAGGCTCACCATGCCGAGCGCCATGAAGCGTCGCGCATAGAGCTTGAGTTCGCTTCGGTACGCCCAGGCACTGGCGAGGTTCGCTGGCGTGACGGCGACGGCGCTGGTGGCGTTCGCAACCACGGGCGGCAGGCCTGCCGCGATGAGCGCCGAGAAGGTGAAGAACGTCCCGCCGCCGGCGATGGCGTTGACGAGGCCGGCGGCGAGGCCGGAGCCCGCAAGGAGAAGGACGGTGACAGGATCCATGACAGCCTCAACGACGCGACCAGCCGCCTCTAGCATGGGCGAGCCTCGTCTTGCACCGCCCGTTCGGCACCCACGGGACTTTGGGATGGCGCGTCGCCTGATCAGCGGGCGCGGGGCTTCAGGATTTCGGACACAGCGACGCCGAGCGCGATCACGGCCGCGGCGATCCAGGTGGCGAGGGCGTAGCGCTCGCCCAGCAGCAGGCTCCCGCCCACGAGGCCGAGGACGGCGCCCACATAGCCGATCTGGCTGAATGACACGATGCCGCCCGAGCGCTGCAGCTCGAAATAGATCACGTTCCCGACCGCCGCGACCGCCGAGGCGGCGCAGAGAATCGCAAGCCCCGCGCCGCTGAGCCCGCCCGCCGGCGCGGAGCCTGTGGCGAGCAGCGCTGCCAGGAGCCAGAGCGCGCCCATGCCCGACATGGCGAGCGCAAGGTCGAGCGGGTTGCTGCCCTCCGGCCAGAACCGCGCGCGGTAGATGTTGCCGGCCGCGATCGACAGCGGGGCCAGCATGGCGAGGAGGACCCAGATGCCGTCGCCGGCGAGATTCGTGGACCGGCTCACCGCAAGAAACACCGCGCCGGCAAACGCGATGCCGACGCCGAGGGTCCGCCCGGCGCTCATGCGCTCGAGGCCGACCAGCGCGGCGAGGAGATAGGTGAGCGGTGTCGGGAAGGCATAGGCGAGCGATGCGATGCCGGCGCTCACATAGGCCGAGGCGCTGTAGATGAGGGTCTGGGGCAGCGCGATGGAGACGAGACCGGCGATGGCCGCATAGATCAGCTCGGCCCGGCGCAGGGGCGCCCATCCCTGCCGGGCGGTGCGGAAGACGAGGAGGAAGGCGGCGGCGCCCGCGGCGCTCGCGAGCGCGTAGAGGATCGGCGCGACCCCGAAGGCGTGAGCCTGCCGCGCCAGGAGGGTATGGGTCGCCAGGACGAAGCCGTTGGCGAGGAGGAGCGCGGTTACCTTGCGTGTCGTGGTCATGGACGCCGCTCCGGGGGCCTGGCAACGAGAATGGCCGGCGCGACGCCGCACCGGCCGTTGGCGGGAATTAATGCGGTGCGAACACCCGCACCGCGAGCCAAGCGTACATGGCAACCCAGACGATGCTGAGAGCGGCCGCCAGGGTCAGGAGCAGGATGGCCCATTCATCCTCGCTGGCCCGGGACCGGCGGCTCTGCGGGGCCGGGCGCTGGGAATACTCGTTCGTCACGTCTGTCTCCACGGGTGGTTCTCCGTGGATCCTGTTTTAAGGCAGGCGCCCTCCCCCCAATGTGCAGCGGCGCACAGCCCCGGCTCTGCCGTTGGGGAAACGGCCCGGGGCTTTCCCTATTTGCGCTGCCCCTTCGAGCCGCCCTTCTCGGGGGCGCACAGTCCCGAACCCGCCGCAGGGGCAACGAGCCGGGGCTAGGCCCTACTTGCGCTGGCCCTTGGTGCCGCCCTTTTCGGCCGCCCGGCGCAGGGCTTCCGCCAGCGCGCCGCCAGGGGCGGCCTGGGCCTGCGCGCGGGGCTTGTCGCCCGCACGGGGCGCCGGCCCCCGGACCTGCGCCGGCCTGTCGGCCGCCCTTCCGGGCTCGTCGCCCATCCGCATGGAGAGCGCGATGCGCTTGCGCGGTTTGTCGACGTCCAGGACCTTCACGCGCACGATGTCGCCCGGCTTCACCACGGAACGCGGGTCCTTCACGAAGGTGTCGGCGAGCGCCGAGACATGGACGAGGCCGTCCTGGTGGACGCCGACATCGACGAAAGCCCCGAAGGCGGCGACGTTCGTCACCACCCCTTCGAGCACCATGCCGATCTTGAGGTCGCCGATCGTCTCGACCCCCTCTTTGAACGAGGCGGTCTTGAACTCCGGACGCGGGTCGCGGCCCGGCTTCTCAAGCTCGTTCAGAATGTCCACCACTGTGGGCAAGCCGAACTTGTCGTCCGTAAAGGCCTGAGGCTTGAGGCTCTTCAGCACGGGCTTGTTGCCGATCACGACCTTGATGTCGCTCTTCGTGGCCTCCAGGATCCGGCGCACCACCGGGTAGGCTTCCGGGTGGACGCCCGAGGCGTCGAGCGGGTCGTCGCCGTTGGGGATGCGCAGGAAGCCCGCCGCCTGCTCGAAGGTCTTCGGCCCGAGCCCCATCACCTGCGTGAGCGCCTTGCGGGTGCGGAAGGGCCCGTTCGTATCCCGGTGCGCCACCACGTTCTGCGCGACCCATTCCCCAAGGCCCGACACGCGGGCGAGGAGCGGCGCCGAGGCGGTGTTCACGTCGACGCCGACCGCGTTCACGCAATCCTCCACCACCGCATCGAGGGAGCGCGAGAGCTTGTGCTCGGCGAGATCGTGCTGGTACTGCCCGACGCCGATGGATTTCGGGTCGATCTTCACGAGTTCGGCGAGCGGGTCCTGAAGACGCCGGGCGATGGAGACCGCGCCGCGGATGGACACGTCGAGGTCGGGCAGCTCCCGGCTCGCATAGGCAGAGGCCGAATAGACCGAGGCGCCTGCCTCCGAGACCATGATCTTCGTGAGCTTGAGGTCCGGGTTCGCGGCCACGAGCTCCACCGCCAGCTTGTCGGTCTCCCGGGACGCCGTGCCATTGCCGATGGCGATCAGTTCCACCTTGTGAAGGCGGCAGAGCCGCGAGAGCGTCGCGAGCGAGCCGGTCCAATCGCGCTTCGGCTCGTGCGGATAGATCGTGTCGGTCGCCACCACCTTGCCGGTGCCGTCCACCACCGCGACCTTCACGCCGGTGCGGTAGCCGGGATCGAGGCCGAGGGTCGGACGGTTGCCGGCCGGGGCTGCGAGGAGCAGATCGCGGAGATTCGCCGCGAAGACGCGTACCGCCTCCTCCTCGGCGGCGTTCCAGAGGCGCATGCGCATGTCGAGCTCGGTCGAGAGCTTCAGCTTCGTGCGCCAGGCCCAGCGCACCGTTTCGGCGAGCCAGGTGTCGCCCGGGCGGCCGCGGTTCTCGATCCCGAAGGTCACGGCGATGCGGCCCTCGTAGCGGCTCACCGGCGGGGGCGTCTCCGAGGGCTTGTCCTCCTCGAAGGTGAGCTCCAACACCTCCTCCTTCTCGCCGCGGAAGAGCGCGAGAATGCGGTGCGAGGGCATCCGGGTCAGGGGCTCGGCCCAGTCGAAATAATCGGAGAACTTGGCGCCGTCCGTGGCCTTGCCCTTGCGCACCTTGGAGGCAAGGCGACCCTGCTGCCAATAGATGTCCCGGAGCGCGCCCACGAGTTCCGCATGTTCGGCGAAGCGCTCCACCAGAATCGCGCGGGCGCCCTCAAGGGCCGCGGCCGCGTCGGCGACGCCCTTCTCGGCATTCACGTAAGCGGCGGCGCGCTCGGCCGGCACCTTCACCGGATCGGTCAGCAGCGCCTCGGCGAGGGGCTCCAGCCCGGCCTCGCGGGCGATCTGCGCCTTGGTGCGGCGCTTCGGCTTGAACGGCAGATAGAGATCTTCGAGCCGGGCCTTGGTGTCGGCGGCCGCGATCTGCGCGGACAGCTCTTCCGTCAGCTTGCCCTGCTCGCTGATGCTCTCGACGATCGCCTTGCGCCTGGCCTCCAGTTCGCGAAGGTAGGTCAGGCGCTCTTCCAGATTGCGCAGCTGCGTATCGTCGAGGGTGCCGGTCGCCTCCTTGCGGTAGCGGGCGATGAACGGCACCGTCGCGCCGCCGTCGAGGAGATCCACGGCCGCCTTCACCTGCCATTCCTGGGCGTTGAGCTCGGCCGCAAGGCGCTGGGTGATCGATGCCATGGAGGTCTCCTGCGGCCACGGCCGCACCGGGTGGGGCGCGTCGTCTACAGCGGGGGCGGAGTCCCGGTCAACCGGGCCGGAAAGGATCACCCTCCAGCCGTTCCGCAGGGGCAATCATGACCGGTGGGCATGGCCGCGGGGCGGCAGGCGCGCTTGCCCAGCTGCCTCGGCCCGGTATGAAAGGTCTCCCCGCGCAAAGAACCGACCCATGGCCTTCGAAATCCATCTCATCCGACACGGACAATCCACCTTCAACGCGGTCCATGCGGCGACGGGCGTCGATCCCGGCCATCCGGACGCGCCGCTGACCGAGCTCGGCCGCCAGCAGGTGGCGGCCGCCCGCGAACGGCTGGAGCCCATCGCCTTCGATCTCGTGGTCGCCTCGCCCCTCACCCGCGCTATCCAGACCGCGACAGGCATCTTCGGGCACCGGTCGATCCCCCTTGAGGTCACCTGCCGCCACAGGGAGCGACTGGAGAGCAGCTGCGATGTGGGCCGCGGCCCGCACGAACTCGCCGCCGATTTCCCGCACCTTGGCTTCGATCACCTCCAGCCGATCTGGTGGCATGTGGGCGAGGAGACGAACGAGCGGGGCTTTTGTCCCGAGCCGGCGGATGTCTTCCAGGAGCGCGTGACGCGCTTCGGCGAATGGCTCCTCGCGCGGCCCGAGCGCCGCATCGCGGTGGTGGGCCACGGCACGTTCTTCCACGCCATGACCGGGCGGTTCCTCGCCAATTGCGAGTCGATCTTGTGGGAGCCTGAAGGAACGACCCTCCCGGATCGATCCCGCGCCTGATCGCGGCGCCCTCCCGGCCGCCAAGCCCCAGCCGCGTTGTCGGGGAAACGTGGCGGAGGACGAGAGCATTCGGGCCCGTGGTGCTTTGCGATCCCGGCGCCGTGCAACCGATGTCGCGCAATCACGTTGCTCCAACAACAATGGTTGGAGACGTGCCATGAAAACGCTTGTTCTGCTTGCCGCCGCCGGAATTGGGGTCGCCGGTTTCGCGGCCGACAGCTTCGCCCAAAGCCGCGACCGCGCGCCGACCGCACGAGACCGCGTGCCTCAGAACCTCGCCCAGCCTTGGAACGGCTCGCCCCTATGGAGCGATACCCGCTACGACGTCCGCCCGCGCTCGCAGGGCTCCTACCAGCAACCCTATCGCGAGGCGCCCGGCTTCGTGGAAGAGCGCGACGACGGTAACTGCAAGTACGGCCGCACGGTCGACGCCAACGGCGTCTCCCGCCCGCGGGTGCTGTGCCGGGACGATTGATCCCGACGGTCGCGGCGCCTGTCAGAGCGTCGCGACCACCTGTCCGTCGCCGTCGAGCCGGCAATCCACCTCCGCCGCGCGAATCTGGCGGAGGCGGCCCCGCGCATAGGTGATGCGCGCCGCCACGGGCGCCGAGATCGTGCCGTCCTCCAGCGCCTGCGCTTCCCCGGCGCTCACCGCCTCCACCTGAACGCCTCCGTAGGACGCGGCCGCAACCGCGAGAGCGTTCCGGCAGGCCTGCACGAGCGTCGGGGGCGTTCCCGGAACCGGACGAAGCGCCGTGGACCGCCGCCGGGCCGCCTCGTCGTTCCGCCCGCCATCGGTCGGCAGAAGGGCCGGCGGGAGGGTGACCCCGAGGCTGCCGGTGGTCGGCACCGAGGGTGGAGGCGCGAGGGTTCCGACCGTCGATGGCGTGCCGGAAGGCCGCTGGGCGTTCCCTCCACTGCTCCTCGCCGCGCCATCCCGACCTGAGCTGGCGGCGGACGACCCGGCGCTGGCTGGCGCCCCACCGGCCGCTCCCCGTGCCTCGCCGCTTCGGCCGGCCGCGCTCCCCGACGAGCCACGGCCACCCGACGACCCCACATTGCCTGCCGAGCCGCGGCTGCCCGAGGAGCCGCCGACGCTGCCCGACGTCGCGCTATTGCCAACCGAGCCGCCGACACTCCCAGAGACGCCAGACGAACCCGTTCCGACGGAGCCGCCGACGCCCGAGGATACCCCTGAGGAGCCAGTACCGACCGAGCCGCCGACGCCGCCCGTTATCCCAGACGACCCGGTCCCGACCGAGCCGCCGACGCCGCTCGAAACTCCGGACGATCCTGTCCCCACGGAGCCAGAGACGCCGCCTGAGGACCCTACGCCGCCGGAGCCTGACGAGACTCCGCCGCTCACGGATCCGCCCGTCGATCCCGTGCCGGTACCGCCCGTCGCCGATCCGCCGACCGAAGTTCCGCCTGTACCGACGCTGGCGCCGCCCGAGCCCCCCACTCCGCCTCCGGACGCGCCTGAACCGGCCCCGACAGAGCCCGATGTCCCGCCCGCGTCGACCCCGACCGATCCGCCGAGGCTACCCGATCCCGCTCCGCCTCCGACGGAAGCGCCTCCTCCCGTGTCGACGCCGACAGACCCGCCGAGGCCGCCAGATCCTATGCCGCCCCCTCCATCGGCTCCGATGGAGCCGCCGAGACCTTGCGCGAAGGTCGAGGTGAACGGCGCTGCGCTTGTCAGAAGAGCGAACGAAACGGCGAGGCGTAGGCGACTGGACCTGGTCATGGTGTGTCTGCCTTTCATTGGGTGAAACCAACGCCGGCTGGGTCCCATTGTTCGGGGCGGAAATGAGCTCCGAGCTGAGGCGTGCCGGCGTCCTTAGGAGGCGCTGTCCCAGAGTTTGGCGTCAGGTTTGAGGATCGACGGCAGGTCCGGCGTCTGGGGCCCCACGTCCAGGCGCGGTGGCCGGGTCGGCGGCACCCGCGCAAGGCGGGGCTTCCGTTCCTGAGGCGGCAGGACGACCGGGACCCGTTCCCGCAGGCGCAAGCGGATCGGCTCCTCCACAACCCGCGCCGTAACCCGTGCAGGGGGCGGGACCGGCGGTTTGACGCGCTCCGCATTCGGTTCGATGCGCGCCCGGAGCGCCGGCCCCCGCGTCCGAGGCGGTGGTTCTGCGGTTGGCGCCCTTACCCTCGGAGCTGAAGGCGCCGGGCGCACCGCCACGGCGGGTGTCGCGTCGCTCCGTTCAGCGGGGAGCGCCGATAGCGCGGCAATTGACGGAAGGGTCGGAGCTTTCGTCTCCGGCGCCGGCTCGATCGGCTCGGCCGAAGCGATGACGGGCGGAATCTCAGGTGCCGCGGGTGGTACCGGCAATTCGACCACGACTTTATTTTCGCTCGGAGCGGCGTCCGGGGAAGGCTCCACCGATGTGGCGACCGCTCGCTCGGTCGGAGCGAAGGCAGGCGGAATCTCGGGAGCTGCCAGCGGTTCAGGCAGCTCAACCACGATCCTTGTCTCGGCCGGATTAGGCGCGGGATCGATCCATCCCGGCTCCCCCCGACTGACGGGCGAAGACGTGCTCGCTCGGTAGCGCTGCGCCTCCGGCGGGTCGGCCCAATCGAGGGTTGGCGCGGAGACCTGCGGTGATGATGAGACCCGTCCGTCGGCAGGCCCGGGCTGCGGGCGCGGATCGTCGACACCTCTCTGCCCAGGCTCGCCCAGAACGGCAACGCCCAGGGCAAGCGGCGAGACGAGGCTCAATGCCAGCAGTAGCTTGATGCGCGCCATCGCCCGGTCCTCCGGCTTGGCCGTTCAGGCAGCGTCCCCATGTCGTTGCGACGCGCGGCCTCTCACCCCGTTCTAGGGTGTCGAAGTCAACGGCGTGCGCCGAGGGCAGTTCCCGGCGCCGCGAGGCAAAAGATCAGGAAGCGTGCGACGCGCTGGCTCCGGACCGGCCTTTGAATCTGTTGACGATCGGCGCGATGACGAACTGCGCAACCGGAATCAACAGCCCGCCGACCACGAGGCCCACCACACCCGACCCGGCCGCCGTGACCGCCCATTCGACAATCCCGCCTACGGCGGGGAACGCGTGGGCCGCCATCTCGGCGATGTGGTGGATGCCATGGGCAAGGCTCGGAAGACCGTATTCCTCGAGCCCGTGGACGATAATGCCGCCGCCGACCCACACCATCGCGGCGGTGCCGAGGATGCTAAGGAACTTGAGGAAGTAGGGCATGCCGAAGACGAGCCCCCGCCCGAAGCCTTGCGTCAGGGGCCGCACAGCACGATCCGCGCCGCTCGGTGCAAGGCTCCGGTCGCCGCGCCCGATGCCCGAGATCGGGCGGTCGTTCTGGGCGAGCGCCACGCCCGCATCGTCCGCCTTCACGATCAGCGCCACCGTACCGTAAACCGCGACCGTGATGCCGAGACCCACCACGATCAGCACCACCACCTGCTGCGTCAGGGACGTGGTGGAAACGGTGGCGAGCGTGATCGCCATGATCTCGGCGGAGAGGATGAAGTCGGTCTGGATGGCGCCCCTCACCTTCTGGTCCTCGAAGGTCGCGGGGTCCATGGCCTCGGGGGTGACGGCGGCCTCGTGGGCATGAGCCTTGTGAGGAAAGAAAATCTCGAACACCTTCTCGGCACCTTCGTAGCAAAGGTACGCTCCACCCAGCATGAGCAGCGGAGTGATCAGCCAGGGTGCAAAGGCACTCAGCAGAAGGGCGGCCGGCGTGAGGAAGAGCAACTTGTTCTTGAGGGAGCCGAGCGCGATGCGCCAGACGATGGGAAGCTCCCGGTCGGACGCGAAGCCAACCACGTAGCGCGGCGTCACCGCAGCGTCGTCGATGACGACGCCGGCAGCCTTGGCGCCGGCCTTGGTAGCCTGCGCGGCCGCATCGTCCAGGGAGGCCGCAGCGACCTTCGCCAATCCCACGATATCGTCCAACAGAGCGATCAGCCCAGTGCTCACGGCAATTCCCTTCGATATGCCCGGGCCCCCAGGGCCCCAGGTCATTAACGCGGAACTTGCCCATTAGCAGCAATGGCCAAGCTCATCGAGTCTGGAACGGGGCGCGTGGGGCGGGCACCCGGTGTCTTATGGGCCCTGGTTTCGCCAATAATACCCGCCGCCCTGGCGCGTGGCGCAATCGATCGCAGGCTCGGCCTGGGCCGGGATGATGCGGGGCGCTGGAGCGAAGCCGGCGATCTCGCGGATGATCTTGGTCTTGATCGCGTCCGCGAAATGCTGTCGCTCGCGCACCGGCACCGTGAAGGCGCCGACCCCGCCGATGACGCAATCGCGGTAGTAGCGGTCGAGATGCTCCATGTCCCCGAAGCCGGTCGGCCTTTTCAGCATGATGGGCAACCCGTTGATCGTGACGCCCCGGGCCACGGCGGCGTCTCGGGCCAGGGTGACGAGGCGCCCGCTGCTGTTCGGCCCATCGCCGGAGATGTCGATTACCTCCCGCAGGGGCGTCACCCCACTCGTCGCGAGCAGCTTCAGGCTGAAATCGATCGCGCCGGAAATGGAGGTCTGGAAGATGCGGCCCGGCGGCACCTCGGCAAGCCTGTCCGCAAAGCCGACGGCCCCAGCTCCATCCTCGACCACTGTCCAGGGCACCACCACCCGCTGCTCGGTTTCGCCCGACCATTCCATGTAGGTGACGGCGATGCGGCCCAGCATCCCTCCCTTGATGGCCTCATGCACGACCGACGACCGGAAGGCCTCGACGAACCCCTGCCGCTGGAGCTCCTGCTCCTCCGGATCCATGGAGCGCGAAACGTCGACGGCGAGAACGAGGGCGAGGTCGACCTCCGTCTCGGCACGCGCCGCGCCCAGCGACAACCCAAGGAGCGCCAGCACGAGGCTCGGCAGACGGAGACGGGAGGCCATGCGCTCTCTCCTTGGGGGAGTGTGGCAACGCACCGGGCGGGCGTGCCCTCGGTTCTTGGTAACTGGCCCCCTGCCCGGGGGCGGCAAGGTGTCGAGCCCTGCACCTTGGTGCAAACCGGGGCGCAGCGAATGGCTCAGCTTGGGCCTTCGACGGGGTCGTGCCGCTCTTTAGGTCCTCCCCTGTCCCGCCTGCGGCCATCGATCAGCCGCCCCCGACAACAGATCCAGCCAGACGGCCTGCCTCGTGCGCCCTATGGGAGCCGGCGCCGACCCATGCCAGACGGGCAGCCCTGCCGCGCCCGAGAGCGGCTTGCCGGCAGAGCGAGTACTGATAGAGCTTCGCCGCAACTTCTGATCGGATGCAGCCCATGGTTTCCCCCTTCGTGCGCCTTGCGGTCGTACTCGGCCTCCTCTCGGCCGTGGGCCCGTTTGCCATCGACATGTACCTGCCGGCCCTGCCGACCATCACGGCCGATCTGAAGACGACGACGGCCGCGACCCAGATGACGCTCATGGCCTTCTTCGTCTCCTTCGGGATCTGCCAGCTCGTCTACGGCCCCCTTTCGGACATGGTGGGCCGCAAGCCGCCGCTTTATTTCGGCCTCGCGGTCTTCGCCATCGGCTCCGTCGGCTGCGCCATTGCGCCCGGGATCGAATGGCTCATCGCCTTCCGGGCTCTCCAAGGGGTCGGCGCCTCCGCGATCATGGTGGTGCCGCGCGCCATCATCCGCGATCTGCACACGGGCACGGAGGCGACGCGCCTCATGGCTCTCGTGATGCTCGTTTTCAGCGTATCGCCGATCCTTGCGCCTTTGGCGGGAAGCGCGCTCATCGTGCCCTTCGGCTGGCGCGCCGTGTTCGCCGCCGTGACCCTGGTGGCCATCCTGGGCCTGTTTCTCGTCGCGACCGCGCTGGCGGAGACACGGCCCGAGGAGGAGCGTGTGCCCGTGAGCCTCCGGGCAGTGCTAGGCGGGTTTGGGTACCTCCTGACGCACGGGCGTTTCATGGGCCTCACCTTCATCGGCGGATTCGGGATGGCGAGTTTCTTCACCTTTCTCGCCAGTTCGTCCTTCATCTACATCGATGGTTTCGGGCTGACCCCCACGCAGTACAGCCTCGCTTTCTCGCTCAATGCGGTGGGCTTCATCGGCGCGTCGCAATTCGCCGCGAAGCTCGGGGAGCGGTTCGGCATGGGCCGGGTCGTGACGGGAGCGGTGGTGGCCTACGCAGCCGCCTCTTTTGTCCTCCTCGCGGTGACGGGAGCGGGCTATGCCACCCTGCCGGTGCTGATGGCGCTCATCTTCATCGCCTTCGCCTTCCTCGGCCTCGTGGTGCCCGCCACCATGGTGCTGGCGCTCGAGGAGCACGGCCCCATCGCCGGCATGGCTTCGGCGCTGGGCGGGACGCTCCAGATGCTTGTGGGCGGCGTGATGATCGTGGTCGCGAGCCTTTCCTTCGACGGAACGGCGCTGCCGATGGCGGCGGCGATCGCCGCATGCGCCGCCGTGGCCCTGATCCTCTGCTTCGCGACCCCGCGCGAACCGGATGTGGCGCCTCAACCTGCGGAGTAAGCCACGCTGCAGGCGTCCGCCGGAACGGGCCGCCGAGCGCGGTTCACCCGGTCGTCGCCCTGGCGCCGGGCAAGCGGGCTCGGAGTGTACGCGGCGAGTTTCGCTCGCGCTCTCACCCGAACAAGGCGGCGTGCTGATCGCGCAGGAGGTTCTTCTGCACCTTGCCCATGGTGTTGCGTGGCAGATCGTCCACGAACAGCACGCGTTTGGGTAGCTTGTACCGGGCGAGGCGCTCCTCCAGCACGGCCTGGATCTCACGCTCACCGAGCGACGCACCCTTCGCGAGCACCACGACGGCCGTGACCCCTTCACCGAAATCGCGATGCGGCACGCCGATCACGGCGCTTTCCACCACGCCGTCGATCGCATCGATCTCGCTCTCGATTTCCTTCGGATAGACGTTGTAGCCGCCGGTGATGATGAGGTCCTTGCCGCGGCCCAGGATGTGCACGTAGCCGCGTTCGTCCACCTTGCCGAGGTCGCCCGTGATGAAGAACCCGTCGGCGCGAAACTCGGCCGCGGTCTTCTCCGGCATGCGCCAGTAGCCTGCGAAGACGTTCGGCCCCTTCACCTCGATCATGCCGATCTCGCTCTGAGCCAAGGGCTTGCCGCTCTCAGGATCCGTGATGCGCAGTTCCACGCCCGGCAGGGGGAAGCCGACTGAGCCAGGCACCCGGTCGCCCTCGTAGGGGTTCGAGGTGTTCATATTGGTCTCGGTCATGCCGTAGCGCTCGAGAATCGCGTGGCCGGTGCGCTCGAACCATTCCCGGTGCGTATCGGCGAGGAGCGGCGCGGAGCCCGACACGAAGAGCCGCATATGGCCCGTGGTGTCGCGAGACAGGCGCGCATCCTGGAGGAGGCGCACATAAAATGTCGGCACCCCCATCAGCGCGGTCGCGCGCGGCATGGCGCGCATGATCTCGTCCGGGTCGAACTTGGCCAAGAAGATCATCGACGCGCCGGAGAAGAGCGTCACGTTGCTGGCGACGAACAGCCCGTGGGTATGGAAGATGGGGAGCGCGTGAATCAGCACGTCGTCGCGGGTAAACCGCCACACCTGCGCCAGGGTCTCGGCGTTCGACACCAGATTGTCGTGGCTGAGCATGGCGCCCTTGGAGCGCCCCGTGGTGCCTGACGTGTAAAGGATGGCGGCCAGATCCTCGCCTGCACGCGGCACGGTCTCGAAGGAGTCCCCCCTGCCGGCCGCGGCGTCCGCGAGGGTCCCCTCACCCGCAGCATCGAGCGTCAGGACCCGCGCGCCGGCCCGCGCCGCCACCGGCTCCAGCATGGCCTCGCGAGCCGGATCGCAGACAAAAAGCGTGGGCTCCGCGTCGGTCAGGAAGTACTCGATCTCGGTCGGCGTATAGGCCGTGTTGAGGGGGAGGAACACACCGCCCGCTCGCACCGTCGCCAGATAGAGAACGAGCGCCGCCGACGACTTCTCGACCTGAACGGCGACACGGTCTCCCGGCCTGACGCCAAGTTCCCGTAGCGCGCCAGCGAGGCGCCCCGACCACGCCACGAGATCCTCATAGGAATACCGCGCCCCACCCTGCGTTTCGATGGCGGCCCGGCCCGGATCGGCGATGGTGCGGACGAGGCGGTCGAACAGATTCTGGCTCATCGGGCGGCTCTCGGGCGACGGCAGGCAATCGGGGGAAGGTCGCGGCCAAACAGCCGCTGCCCCATGCGTCCCGATTTTTCCGTGCCGCGTCAAGGCAGTCCTCGGGCCTGCGCCTACGGCGGACGGGCGGCAGGAAGCTGTGCAATGGCCCCGAAGTCGCACCTCAAGACGGCTTGCTCCTCCCGGCGATCCCCTCTATATCACGCCCCGATCCGGTGGTTGCGCTTCGCGCCCCCGATCCCGCGCCCTTCGTCTAGCGGTCTAGGACGTCGCCCTTTCACGGCGAAAACACGGGTTCGAGTCCCGTAGGGCGCGCCATTTTCCCCAGTTCGGTATTCGTCGATCGGGGTAACGCCTGTTCCGCACGCATCGACGGCGTCAGGGCCACTCCTCGGTCGGTCAGTCTTCGTCCTCCGCCCAGTCCACGGCCCGCCGAACAGCCGCGCGGGCTCGGCCTCTGGCGACGGCCGGTGCCATGCGGGTTTCGTAGTTCGCCCGCAGCGCCAGATAAATGCGGTGGGACGGGATGTCGTACCGGCCTGAATCGGCCCAGATCTGTGCCGCCACCGCCCAGTAGGCGTGGCATTCGGCGAATGCGAGCCGAGCGACCCCTGTGGCCGTCTCCCCAGTGGTCGCGGCAAGCTCGATCAAGTGCTTGTCGCTGCACTCCTTCGCCGAAACGTAAGCGCCGCGCTCGGATGGCGTCACAGGGTCCGGTGAGAACCGTTCACGCCTCGGCGCCGGGGCTGCCCGCTGCTGCGCCACCACGACGATCGGCTGTTGAATATAGGTGGTGTTCTGGGTCGTGTTGCAGGCGGCGAGCGGCATCAGCGCGGCGCAAGCTGCCGCTTTCAGCCAAGGGGCATATGACATGACGGAATTCCGTTCCTGGAGGAGTATCGAGAGCGGCCGGCCGGCTCAGCGCATTTCACGCTCGAGGCCGATCACGCGATCTGCGGAGTCGAGGACGCAATAGGACGCCGCCCTGACCGGCCGCGTCTCGACGATTTGGTCACCCTGGTAGAAGTGTTCCTTGACGGCCATGGACACATATTTGTTGCCGCCGAATAGCTGCGGCACCTGGGCCACCGAGAAGAACGTGATCTCCACGACGCGCTCGGTATCGGCGCGCCAATCGTCGGTGTCCCGCCGAACGCGGTTATAGCGCTGCTCCACGAACCGAGCGCAGCTCCTCGCCTCCGGCGTATGGGAATTGCCCTTGTGCATGACGTCGGCCGCTGCGGGACTGATCCCGAGGCCCAGTACCGCAATCGCCCCGCCCAGCGCCCAACACGCTCCCCACCTGACCATCGCTTCCCCACACGTGTTTTGGTTGTCGGCACCGGCCGTACCGGCTCGTCGCATGTTGCACGCAGGACGTGAGCGGATGGCGCAGGGAATGTCTAAAAATTTACACGTATCCCCAGATATTTTTAACCGCGTTGGCGGCTATCCGAGGGCAATCCCGGTAGACGGCGGCCCGTAAACTTGTCTTTAATGTCAAAAAACGTCTCGTTGAGGCTACAACCAAGACGGTTGGATCAAGGGGGGCAGACATGAAGACGACGATTGCTTTGGTACTGGCAGCTTCGATGACGTTGTCATCAATGGGCGCTGCGAGCGCACAGGGATTTGGCGCGGTGCTTGGCGGCGGCATCGGCGCCGCAGTGGGGGCTGCAGCAGGCGGCCGCAATGCGGGCGCGGGTGCCGTGATGGGCGGCATCGTCGGGATCGCCATGGGTGCGATCCTCGAGCAGCTGAGCCAGGCCGAGCAGAACAACCGGCAGCAGGCGTTGCAGAAGGCCGCCAAGGGCAAGTCCGCCAAGTGGTCCTCTACCGGCAAGAACGGCAAGAAAGCCACCTACGTGAACAAGGGTGCGGTCGCCTCGGCGGACGGCAAGAAGTGCTCGCGGGTTCAAGAGACCATCACGCTGCCCGACGGTAAGCAGGGTACGTCGGAAGAGACCGTTTGCTTCTCCTGAAAACAGGCCTGACCAATGTTCTCGTATCGCTACGCGCTGGGTGCCGTCGTTCTCGCCGCACTCGGCTCCATGAGCCCCGCTGAAAGCCAAGAACTGGTGATCGACGGCCTGTATGACTGCGCGCGAGCGACCAACGGCAGGACCTACTGCCGTCAGCGCTCCACCCGCAATTTCACGCCGGTCAGCGAGGAGTTCTATCTGCGGTACGAATCCATCCGGACCGGGGCGCCCGTGGGCGCCCCGGCCGTGGTGAACCAGCAGCAGATCAACAACACCGTCAACGTCAACGTGGTGGTGCAGAATCTCGACAAGGACGCCGCGGATCTGGAGGGACAGATCGTCCTGCTCTCCCGGGTCATCGAGGACCAGCGCTCGCTCAAGAGTTCCGGGCGCGAGGCATCCGTCGCGGTGGACAGGACGGTGGCGGCCATCGAGCAGCGGCTGACGAAGCTGCGTGCCGATCACTCCGAAAAGAAGAAGGAGCGGTCGAAGTACCAGACCAACATCCGCCCGATCGATGCGGATCTTGGAGTCACGGCCCGCAAAGCCTCCGAGATCTATCCGAAAGTGCCATACTACATTCCGGGGACCAAGGAGATCGGTGAGTTTTGGGTGGAGCCCCAGGTGAGCGACGAGGGAAACCTGTTGTTCAAGTTCCGCTTCATCGACAAGACGTCCCAGGACGACAAGACCCGTGCTTCCATCGAGATGAAGCCCGTGGAGCTGGAGCGGACCCAGCGGGCCTTGCTCAAGCTGCACGAGTGGTCGGAAATCGCGCACGAACGCAAGATCCGGCGCGATTTCCAGAAGCGGCTGGAATGCTTCCCTACGGAGAGCTGCCCACCCGAGGGCGAGAAGGTTGAAGGGAAAGCCTCGACAGAGATCCTCTTCAAGGTGAACGACGACGGGTCGACCAACGGCCGTATTCAGCGCAACAAGGGCCGCTTTGAGGAGGGCTACAACGTCTCCGTGGAAAGCGCCCTCATGCTGCAGGCCTATCTGCGCTACGTGCTGAAGGAAGGCCGGCAGGAGCACGAGGCCGGTTCGCAGACTACGGACGATCTACGCAAGCTCTTCAACTGAGAAGGCGCATTCCCCCTCACCACATCTGCATCCGGTGGAACGGCGACATGCCGATCCGCCCGAGCGGAATCGCCTCGTAGAGCCTGACGGCGCCGTCGATGTCGCCGGACAGGCAGGCGGTGCGGGCATCCAGGATCGCGAAGGCTGCGGCTGCGAGCGTCGAGGGCGCGGTGCTGCCGACGAGGGCGTGGTCCTCGATGCGGGTGACGAGCTCTAGGTCATAGGCCGTGCAGATCGCGCCGACGCCGACGGGGGCCGCATCTAGCCCTGCTCCGGGTAAGAGCACGGTAGCCAACCAGACAAACAGCCCCGTGGGGGCTACCCACATCCCGGAAAACCTTGCAGCCATGGCTCACCTCGCTGCCCCCAGGATGCCGGCTCCGGCGCAGGCGAGCGTGATCGACGCGTGATCGGGGGGGCGCTGCCCCCGTCCAAAGTCGCGCCCTCCCCGCCCCCTACGGCACGGTGACGCCTCCGGGGCGGCGTGCCATTGTCCGGACATTGCGCCACCCCGGGACCTTCGATGCCGCCATCCCAGACCGAGGCCTCAGCCGAGCAGCGCTCCGCGCGAGCGGTGCTTTTGGCCTTTCGGCGGCTGGCGGGCGGATGGTGGGGCGGCGAGACGGCCGGAACGGCCTGGCGCCTCAGCCTGGGGCTCGCCGGTCTTCTCGTGCTGAACATCGGGATCAGCCTTTGCGTCAACCAGTGGAACCGCGCGTTTTTTGACGCCTTGGAGCAGAGGAGCGGCCGCACCCTGGGGCTCCTCGTGGTGGCGCTGGTGGCCGTGGTGGTGCTCGTCGCCGTGGTCGGCGTCTTCATCGTCATCGTGCGCGAGACGCTGCAGGTGCGCTGGCGGCAATGGCTGGTGGGGCGCCTCACCGATAGCTGGCTGGCGCGCCAGCGCTTTTATCGCCTGCCGCTCGCCGGGCTTGAGCCCGCCAATCCGGAATACCGCATCGCCGACGACAGCCGGATGGCCACGGAGCCTGTGGTGGATTTCGTGATCGGGCTCGTCCATGCGCTGCTGACGGCGCTCGCCTTCGTCGGGATCCTCTGGTCGGTCGGCGGGGGGATCGACGTGCCCCTCGGCGGCATGTCGATCCACGTCCCGGCCTACCTGATGCTCGCCGCCCTTGCCTACGGGGCGGCGGCGTCCTGGCTCACCTTGCGCGTGGGGCGGCCGCTCATCGGGGCGGTGGCGCAGCGCAACGAGGCGGAGGCGAGGCTCCGGTTCGAACTGACCCGCCTGCGCGAAAACGCCGAGAGCATCGCGATGATCGGGGGTGAAGGGCCCGAGCGCGGACGGATCGGGCACACCTACACGACGCTCGTGGAGCGCTGGCTCGCCGTCGTGGCGCTGCACGGGCGCCTTACCTGGATCACAAATGCAAGCGGCACGCTCGTGCCCGTGATTCCGCTGCTGCTGGCGGCACCGAAATACCTGTCGGGCGAGCTGTCCCTCGGTGCGGTCACGCAGCTCGCTGCCGCCTTCACGCAAGTGCAGGTGGCAATCGCCTGGCTCGTCGACAATTACAAGCAGGTCGCCCAGTGGCATGCCTCGGCGGAGCGGGTGCTGGCGCTCGGCCAAGCCGTGGAAGAGCTGGAGCAGCCGACCACCATCTCCGCGATAGCCCGGCGGGAGGCTCCAGACGGCACCATCGGGCTCACAGGCGTCGTTATCGCCGACCGAACCGGGCGCCTGCTGGTTCGGGATCTCGACCTGGTCATCGCGCCGGGCGACCGCGTGCTCATCATGGGTGAATCCGGCGCCGGCAAGAGCACGGTGCTGCGTGCGCTCGTGGGCCTCTGGCCCTGGGGCGAGGGAACGGCCGCGATGCCGGCCGGCCTCCGGCTGGGTTACGCGCCCCAACATCCCTATCTGCCGCTCGGCACCCTGCGGGACGCGCTTGCCTATCCGGGGCGGGACGCGCCGCCGCCCGACGAGCGGATGGCGGAAGCGCTCGTCCAATGCAACCTGCCCGAATTGAGGCACCGCCTCGATCAGGTGGAGCGGTGGGACCGCATTCTCTCGCAAGGGGAGATACAGCGCCTCGGTTTCGCCCGTCTCCTGCTGCAGCGGCCCGATTGCATTATCATGGACGAGGCGACCTCAGGCCTCGACGAGCTTTCGCAGGCGCAACTCATGGCCGTCCTGCTGCGTGAATGCCCCGAGGCGACGATCATCTCCATCGGTCATCGCCCGAGCCTTCGCCCCTTTCACACCCGCTGCTTCCTCTTGCGCAAGGGAAACGAGGGTTCGATCATCGAGGAGGAGCCGCAGCCAGGCCCCGTCCGCGCAGCACTGCAAGCCGTGCGCACCGCCTGAACGGCGCGCCCTTCATCGAAACGACGAGGCATCCAGCCCCATCGCCGCCCTTCCCTTCACCCCAGGCCCTGACCTTGGACGCCGGCAGCTCCCGCCCCTATCACCGGAGACCATCTCTCTCATGACCGCACCAGCCGCCCTGCACTTCTGGGACGCCTCCTGGGACCTTCGCCCCCACGAATGCCCCTGCGACGTGGATTTCGTCGAATGGCTCGATGCGAACGGCATCCGCGACTCCGCGATTTACCATTTCGGCACCGGCGCCCATCACCACGTGGGCATCGAATGCGCGGCGCCCGAACGGCGCAACGCGGTGCTCGGCATTACCGCGGCGCCGCAGGAATACGAGAGCTTCGTGAAGCTCGCGATCGAACGGCCCGACGTGCTGCGCCACTACAATGCGGTGTTTGGCGATATCTATCTCCTGAACCGCAGGCTCCTGCCCGTTTTCGACGTAGTGACGCTTTTTCACCTCTGTGAGTTCCGCGGCGACAAGAACGACGCCTACGGCGCCCTGACGGATCTCGAGGTCACGCAGCTCCTGACGGATCACACTCGCCCGGGGGGCTATATTCTCTTCTTCCCCGGCTCCTTCGCCTTCGACCGCGCCGACCATAGCGCCAAGGACGTAATTGCCGAATGGGAGGAGAGCGCCGGCGTCGAGAAGCTTGGAATGTTCAAGAGCCTGCTCGTCTATCGCAAGCGCTGACCGGCGGCGGAGCCCGACGCAACATTTCGCGCAATCATGCCGCAAAGGAGACCTCTTAGACCAGAGGTACAAAGCGGCCCGGCGCACCGGGCCCGCAAGGCTCAACGTCGAAGGGGTTTCCCATGCGCCGCATCGATCTCTGGTTCCTGCTCCTCGCCACCACCGCGCTGATGGTCGGCGTCGGCATGGGCATCTGGATGGGCGTCATCCACGATTTCCAGTTCGCGCCCGTCCACGCCCACCTCAATCTCTTGGGCTGGGCGTCCCTGGCCCTCTTCGGCCTCACCTACCGGGCCTATCCGGCCATGAAGGAATCCTGGCTGGCGGGGCTGCATTTCGTGCTCGCCGCGGTCAGCGCCCTGCTCTTTCCGTTCGGCATCGCGCTCTCCATTACGGGCGTCACCGTGGCGGTCGCGATTGTGGCCTCGTTCCTCTGGCTCGCCGGCGTCGCCGCCTTCATGGCCGGCCTCATCCGTCTGGCACTCGCCTCGGAGAGCCGTCCGATGATCTTCGCCCCGGCTGAGTGACGATCGGACCGTCTTCACGCACTGGCGGAGGAGGTCCAGGCCTCCGTCGGATTGCGGGAGAGGCTCCGCCCCGTGGGGCGGAGCCTTCGTCTTGTCAGGTGAGCGAGCCGTCCTCATTCCCGAAATCGGGCCGATCCTGTCTGAGGCTCCGCCGGGGCGGAGCCATCGCGGTTTTGGTCGGGCCTACTTGGTCTTGAGATTCGAGAACATCAGGACCTTGCGCTCCAGGTCGAAGGTGGTGTGCTCGCTGATCGCGAACAGGCGGAGCATCGGCTCCAGATCGTCGGAATCCGGCTCCAGGATGTATTCCTCGACACCGTTGTCGAGGATGAGCTGAAGGGTGAACCGACCCTCCTCACCCCGCTCACGCTCGGTCCAGGACGCCTGGATATTGGTGACCTGCCGTACCTGATAGCGCTGCTGCAGGCTCTCTGAGCGCTGCTCTTTTCGATCCGCCATGGTCCGCTCCTTTGGTGGTGGGCGATCCGCGATGCCCGGCCATCAAGCCGCAGCCATTCCTCATGTTCCTTGGGGGTCGAAGGCTGCGATCGCCACGCGTCAGCCGGGCTTGGCCACGTCCGTGATGCGGACCTCCACCTTTTCCTGCCCGCCCCAACGGTCGAGCGAGAGGGTACCGGCCACGTGAAGCGCGCTGCCAAGGCCGGCCCGCAGGGCATCGCCGAGGGGCTGACCGGCCGCACGGAAGGCGACCCCGCCGATAGTCGAGCCGTCGCCGGCCCGCAGCTTCACCCGCACATGGCCGCCCGACCCCACCTCGCGAACGTCGACCATCCGATGGTTCGGGAACACGAAAACGGGCTCCGGCTGGCCCGAACCGAAGGGGCCCGCACGCTCCAGCGCCGCAACGAGGCTCGTCTGAGCCCCGCCCGCCGTGAGGCTGGCATCCACGGCTAGGCTGTCGAACGCGGTGGCATCGCCGACAGCCTCGGCGAGGCGCTCGCTGGCAAAAGCCGTAAACCGGGCAAGCTCCGCGGCGCGGATCGTGACCCCGGCCGCCATCACGTGACCGCCGCCCTTGATTGCAAGACCCGCCTCCACGGCGGCGCGCACGGCGCGCCCGAGATCCACACCCGGTACGGAGCGCCCGGACCCGGTCGCGGTGCCGTCCGCGTTGAGGGTGAAGGCGAAGGCGGGGCGGCGGAACCGCTCCTTGAGGCGGGCCGCGATGAGACCGACCACGCCGGGATGCCATTCGGCCGAGGCCGTGACCACGACCGGCAGATCGGATTGGGTCAGAAAGGCGTGCAGGGCTTGGGCTTGTGCGTCCTCGACGGCCACCTGCTCGATGACCTGCCTCTCCCGGTTGAGGCGGTCGAGCTCGCCCGCGATCCGACCCGCCTCCGCGGGACTCTCGGTCAGGAGAAGCCGCGAACCCAACGCCGCGTCGCCGATGCGGCCGCCCGCATTGATGCGCGGGCCGACCAGATAGCCGAGGTGCCAGCATTCCGGCGCACCGGCGAGGCCGGCGGCATCCAGGAGCGCGGCCAGCCCGGCCCGCCGACGCGAGCGCATGACCTGCAATCCCTGCCGGACGAAGCCCCGGTTGAGTGTTTGGAGCGGCACCACGTCCGCGACAGTGGCGAGCGCCACGAGATCGAGGCTGGCGAGGAGATCGGGCTCCGGGCGGCTTCCGAAGAAACCCCGGCTGCGAAGCGCCCGGTTGAGGGCCACCAGCGTCAGGAAGACCACCCCTGCGGCGCATAGATGCCCCAGCCCCGACAGATCGTCTTGCCGATTCGGGTTCACGAGCGCTGCCGCGTCCGGCAGGTGCTCGGGCGCCTGGTGGTGGTCCAGCACGACAGCGTCGAGCCCAAGCCGCCGCGCCTCGGCCAGGGGCTCATGGCTCGCGGTCCCGCAATCCACCGTGACGAGCAGCCTTGCCCCCTGCTCGTGAAGGCTGCGGATCGCGTCCACGTTCGGGCCGTAGCCCTCGGTGATGCGGTCCGGGATGTGAATGAGATAGGGGGTGCCGCAGGCGCGCAGGTACTCGGCGAGCAGCGCCGCGCTGCAGGCCCCATCCACGTCATAATCGCCGAAGATCGCAACCGTCTCGCCGCGCTCGACGGCACTGGCCAGGCGGTTCGCGGCGGCTTCCATATCCGTTAGACGATGCGGATCGGGCAGGAGGTCCCTGAGACGCGGATTGAGGAAGCGCTCGGTTTCCTGAACGGAGACCCCGCGCCCTGCGAGCACGCGGGCAAGGACGTCCGGCAGGCCATGGGTCTGGGCAATGGCAAGCGCCACCGTGCTCCCGGACGCATCGCAGCGCTCGGTCCAGGTCCGCCCGAGGGCGGAGCGGGTCACGCCAAGGAAGGCGCGTGGGACGGCAGGGGCGGCTGATTCGGACACGAGGCGGAGACTAGCGCCGATTGCGGTGAAAGTGGCACGCCGATTTCACCGCCGGCACACCCGCTGGCCGCAGGAGTCGCTCCGCTGGAGGCCCCGCTTTTCGCGTCAGGAGCCGACGATTTCGCTCTCGCGCACGGCGCGTTCGATCATGCCGGACTTGATGCGGTAGGAGACCTCGCCGCGCTCGTCGGCGGGCATGAGGCGGATCACCTCATATGGGGCGGAGGTGCTGGTGCGGCTGTCGATGATAGCCGGGCGAACCAAGCGGACCATCTGCCGAAGCTTGTATTTGTGGGACATCGTCGTTCTCCTTCAGGAGGTGGGTTGCGGCCCGTAGGCCGCGCCGGATCGCGTTGCGCGGACTGAGCCCGGGTGGCTAGCGGACCCGGCGGATGCGCACGATATTGCCTGGCGGCAGCGCACCCTCGGCCTGGCGCGTCTGAGCGATCGCGGTGACGAGGCGGTCGTCGCCCGTCTTTCCGTGGTTATCGAGCCAGAGATAGGCCGCCCGCCCATGGTCGTAGGTGACCTCGAACATGACGGTCCGGGCGCTTCTTGCGTCGGGTGACTTCTTATAGGCGAACATGATGGCTCCCTTCGCTGGACGGCAAACAAAAAGCCGCTTCCTCGGGAAGCGGCTTTCAGGATCAGCGCGTTAATGAGCGCCGGTTCATGCTTAGGCGGTCGCGATGTTCTGGACCGCGACCTTGCCGCTGCGGCGGTCTTCGGCGGTGTCGAAGGAGACCTTCTGGCCTTCCACGAGACCACGAAGGCCAGCGCGCTCCAGAGCCGTGGCGTGGACGAAAACGTCCTTGCCGCCATCATCCGGCTGGATAAAGCCGAAGCCCTTTTGATCGTTATAGAATTTCACGGTTCCCGTGTTCATGGGAGACCCTTTCGCTTGTCTTGCAGATGCACGTGAGCCGGGCGCGAGAATGCACCCGATCTCGGTTAGTCGATGTTTGGTAGAAAGTCCGAACGTGCGCCTGGCGAGGCCAAAAGCGAAACGGCCCGATTGTCCGGCCAAAAGTCGATGATCTGAAGATAGGACGTTCGGGTCGGAAATACAAGGGACGAGGAGACGATTGTGCTTGTCTCTACTCTTCCTCGCTTACGTAAAACCCTGCTGGAGCGTCCGAAATGCCGACGGAAACACGTCCGATTTGTGCGCATTAAAGGCGGAATTTCAGCTAGAGCATATGCCTGTACTGAATGAATCCGGTGCGACTCGCGACACGCTCGTAGAGAGCCTGCGCCGTCGCATTGGTCTCGTGCGTAAGCCAGTAGACCCGGCTCGCCCCGTCGGCTTTCGCCTGCTCGTACACCGCCTCGATGAGCGCCCGGCCGACGCCTCGCCCACGCGCCTCCTCGCCCGTGAAGAGGTCCTGGAGGTAGCAGTATGGCCCGGCCGTCCAAGTCGAGCGGTGGTAGATGTAATGGACGATCCCGAGGAGATCCGCGCCGGCGAACGCCCCGAGCGCGAACATCGGCTCGGCCGGATCGTGGAAACGATTCCAGGTCAGGTCCGTCATGTCAGGCGCCAGCGACGCCTTGTAGAAGCTGAGATAGCCCTGCCAGAGCGGCTCCCAGGCCGCCCGGTCGCTGGGCCCGAGGCGGCGGATCGCAAGCGCCTCCATCAGTAGGTCGCCCGCCCACCCGACACGTCGAAAACGCCGCCGGTGCTGAAGGAGGCCTCGTCGCTCGCCAGCCAGCAGATGAGAGAGGCCACCTCCTCGACCTGCCCGAAGCGCTGCATCGGGATCTTGGACAGCATGAAGTCGATATGGCTCTGGCTCATCTGGTCGAAGATCGCCGTGCGGACCGCAGCCGGCGTCACGCAGTTCACGGTGACGCCCTTTTGCGCCAGTTCCTTGCCAAGGGACTTCGTGAGCCCGATCACCGCGGCTTTCGAGGCGCTGTAGGCGGAGGCATTGGGATTTCCTTCCTTGCCGGCGATGGAGGCGACATTCACGATCCGCCCAAAGCCGCCTGCCAGCATGAACGGCACCACGGCGCGGTTGCAGTAGAAGAGCCCGTGGACGTTGACCTCGAAGACCTGCCGCCAGGCATCGACGGGGTAATCCCACACGGTTGCGTTCGGCCCCGTGATCCCGGCACTCGCAACAAGGATGTCGAGGCCGCCGAGGCGATCGGCGGTTTCCTGGGCGGCGCGCTCGACACCGGCCGTATCCGTGATGTCGACCGCAATGCCCTCGACGGTGCCGCCGAGCTCGGCGCGAGCCGCGTCGATGGCGCTCGCGTTCATGTCCCAGATGGCGACCCGAGCGCCCTCCTCCACCAGCCGGCGGCAGACGCCGAGCCCGATGCCCGATGCGCCTCCGGTGACGATCGCTCGCCTGCCTTCAAACCGCCCGGGCATCGGCCGCTCCCATTTCGCTAGTCGAGGTGGAACATCGAGATTTCGCAGTGCGCCGTGATCGCTTCGCGCCTAGTCGAGGTGGAATTTTCCAAGCTCGCGGTGCTCGCCGTAGATCCGCCGCACGGTGCCGGTCGCCGAGCGATAGACCACCGTCTCCGTCTCGATGACATCCTTGTTGAACTTCACGCCTTTGAGGAGCGCGCCGTCGGTGACGCCGGTCGCGGCCACCACCACGTCGCCGCGGGCGAGGTCCGTCATGTCGTATTTCCGGTTGGGATCCGAGACGCCCATGGTGGCGGCGCGAGAGCGCTTCTCCTCGGTGTCGAGGATCAGGCGGCCCTGCATCTGGCCGCCGATGCAGCGAAGCGCACCAGCCGCCAGGACGCCTTCGGGCGCGGCGCCGATGCCGAGATAGATGTCGATGCCGGTCTCGTCAGGCTTGGTGGTGTGGATCACGCCCGCCACGTCGCCGTCGGTGATGAGTCGAATGCCGGCACCGGTCTTGCGGATCGCCGCGATGAGGTCCGCATGGCGCGGGCGGTCGAGGACGAGGGCCGTCAGCTCGCTGATCTTCACGCCCTTCGCCTTCGCGAGGTTGTGCAGGTTCTCCTCGGGCGAGGCATCGAGATCGACGACGCCGGTGGGATAGCCCGGGCCCACGGCGATCTTGTGCATGTAGACGTCCGGCGCCGCGAGGAGCGTGCCGGCCTCGGCCATGGCCATCACAGCGATGGATCCTGGCATGTCCTTGGCGCAGAGCGTGGTTCCCTCGAGCGGATCGACCGCGATATCCACCTTGGGGCCGTTCCGGTTGCCGACGCGCTCACCGATGAAGAGCATCGGAGCCTCGTCGCGCTCGCCCTCGCCGATCACCACGGTGCCGTCGATCGGGAGCTTGTTCAGCTCTCGCCGCATGGCGTCCACGGCCGCCTGGTCGGCGGCCTTTTCGTTGCCCCGCCCGCGCAAGCGGGCCGAAGCCACGGCGGCGCGCTCGGTGACGCGCACCAGCTCAAGGGTCAGAATACGCTCGATGATTTGACCCGGTTGGACGGTAATGCCCTGCGACATGGACGTGACGGCTCCCTGAAGATCTTCTGTTGAATGGGCGTAGCGCTACTCGCGCTCGATGCGGATTACCTGGGGCGGTTCGGCGATCAGACCATCCGCCGCGATCTTATCGAGCGCCGAACGGATGGAGGCCTCTGTCGCCGCGTAGGTGATGAGAACGAGGGGCACGGGCGCGCCGGAACGCCCATGAGGGTCCATCGACGCCGCGCTTTCCGAGCGCTTCTGGAGAATGCTCTCGAGGGAAATCTCTCCCTCCGCCATCCTGGTGGCCACACCCGCCGCGACGCCCGGCCGGTCGTGGACCGTGAGGCGAATATAGTAGCCGCCCTCGTGCCGCTGCATGGGCGCGCGCTCGGCCGTCTCCAGCCTGTCGACGGGGCGGCCGAACGGGGCGCCGACCTGGCCCGCAGCCACATCCGCGATGTCCGCAACAACCGCAGAAGCCGTGGCATCGCCGCCGGCGCCGGGGCCGATCAGGGTCAGTTCCTTCACGGCGTCCGCGTCGATGGTGATCGCGTTCGTGACGCCCATCACCTGCGCGATGGAGGACGTACGCGGCACCATGGTCGGGTGCACGCGCTGCTCGATACCCGTCTTAGTGCGCTCGGCGACGCCTAGCAGCTTGATGCGATAGCCGAGCTCCTTCGCCATCGCGAGGTCGAGAGGCGCGATCTTGGAGATGCCCTCCACATAGATCGCCTCCGCATCGATCTTGGTGCCGAAGGCGAGACTCGTGAGGATCGCAAGCTTGTGGGCGGTATCGAAGCCCTCCACGTCGAAGGTGGGGTCGGCTTCCGCATAGCCGAGGCGCTGCGCGTCCTTCAGGCATGCGTCGAAGGTCAGCCCCTCCATTTCCATCCGGGAGAGAATGTAGTTGCACGTCCCGTTCAGGATCCCGAACAGCCGGGAGACGGTGTTGGCGGGCAGCGCCTCGCGGAGCGTCTTCACCACCGGAATGCCACCGGCGACAGAAGCCTCGAAGGCGAGCGCCACGCCCTTGGCCTCGGCGGCGCTCGCGAGAGCGAGCCCATGCCTGGCCAGAAGCGCCTTGTTCGCCGTCACAACATGCTTGCCGGCATCGACGGCGGTCTCGACGATGTGCCTGGCCGCGCCCTCCGAGCCTCCGACAAGCTCGACCACGCAATCCACCTCGCCGGAGCGAGCGAGATCCACCGGATCGTCGAACCAAGCCAGACGGGAGAGATCGATGCCGCGGTCGCGGGTCCGGTCCCGAGCGGAAACGGCGGTGACCCGCACGGGCCGGCCGCAGCGCTGGCTCAGGGCATTGTCCTGCCGGGCGAGAATTCGCACCACGGAGGCTCCCACCGTGCCGAGGCCGGCTACGCCGATCCGAAGAGGCTGTGTCACCTGGTCGTCCCCCATGAAGCGTCTCGGCTGTTTACGAAAGCCGAGCTTGCCTGTCCATGTGGGGCAAGCCGCCTGATCGCCAGATCCTTAAAAGGGCTCAGGCCATGCGCCGCTGACTGGGGGCATCAGCCGGTCCCGTTCGGGTGATCAGGCTCGCCAGGACGGAAAACAGGCCGAAAAGGAGGTGGGGCAGGTAAACCCTGTCCGAAAAGCCGAACAGCCAAGGCGAAGCCGCCAGGAAGGCGCCGCCGAGCCCGTCGATCGCCAAGTGCAGGGGCATCGGCAGGAACCGGATGAGACCGAGCTCGTAATCGGTGACCACGCTGTAGAGCACGGCGCCGATGCCGAATACGACCGCAAGCCACTTGGCTGCGGTCACGTCCGAAAAGCCGAGCACCCACGGAGAGGCCAGGAGAGCGACACCCCAGAGATAGTCGATGATGCCGTGGATCCGGCTGGGCAAGAAGCGCATGGGGTGGGAAACCGCCCCGCGCCGGAGCGGTTCCCGATCCTCGTCCCCACCGGAGCCGGCGGGGCGGCCGACTAGCCAGCCTTGGCGATCGGCATCACGTTGTGCAGACGCTCGTCCGCCGTGTCGAAGAATTTGCGAAGCTTGCGGGCGGCCTGGCGGATACGCTGCTCGTTCTCGACCAGCGCGATGCGGACGTAATCGTCCCCGTGCTCACCGAAACCGACGCCCGGAGCGACCGCGACATCCGCCTTTTCCACCAGGAGCTTGGAGAATTCAAGGCTGCCGAGGGGGCGGAACTTCTCTGGGATCTGAACCCAAGCGAACATGGAGGCGGTCGGAGCCGGGATCGGCCAGCCCGCCTTCCCGAAGGCGTCGACCAGCACGTCACGGCGGCGCTTATACACGGCTCGCATCTCGCGAATGCACTCGTCCGACCCATTGAGCGCCGCGGTCGCGGCCACCTGGACGGGCGTGAAGGCGCCGTAATCGAGATAGGACTTCACCCGGGCCAGCGCAGCGAGCAGCCTCTCATTGCCGACCGCAAAGCCGATGCGCCAGCCGGCCATCGAGAAGGTCTTGGACATGGAAGTGAACTCGACCGTCACATCCATCGCGCCGGGCACCTGGAGAAGGGAGGGCGGCGGGTTGCTCTCGTCGAAATAGACCTCCGCATAGGCAAGGTCCGACAGCAGAATGAGTTCGTGCTTCTTCGCGAAGGCGACGAGATCCCGGTAGAAGTCGAGCGAAGCCACGTAGGCGGTTGGGTTCGACGGGTAGCAGACCACGAGCGCGATGGGCTTGGGGATGGAATGCGCCACCGCCCGCTCGGCCGCCGGGAAGAAGTCCGGCGTCGGCTCGGCCGGGACCGAGCGGATGACGCCACCGGCCATGAGGAAGCCGAAGGCGTGAATCGGGTAGGACGGGTTCGGCACCAGCACGACGTCGCCTGGCGCCGTGATGGCCTGCGCCATGTTGGCGAACCCCTCCTTGGAGCCGAGGGTCGCTACCACTTGCGTGTCCGGGTTGAGCTTTACCCCAAAGCGGCGCTCGTAGTAGCCGGCCTGGGCGCGGCGGAGGCCCGCGATGCCCTTCGAGGCCGAGTAGCGGTCCGTGCGCGGCTTGCCGGCCGTCTCCACGAGCTTGTCGATAACGTGCTGGGGCGCGGGCAGGTCCGGATTGCCCATGCCGAGATCGACGATGTCCGCACCGTTGGCCCGGGCCGCGGCCTTGATCCGGTTCACCTGCTCGAACACGTAGGGCGGCAGGCGCTTGATGCGGTGGAAATCGGCCATCGGCAATCCTCGGAGCGGTCGGGGGTGCCGAATCAATATCACCGGCCAGGCGGAGGCGGCACCCCCCACAAGTCCCAGGCCCCTGTTCCAGGCCCCGGCGCTAAGGCTGCCGGGAGCGGGCTGCCGGTCGGCGCACCGTGGCGGGCTCGGGAGGCGGGGTTGCGCCTGCCGCCTCGGCAGCCCTCGCAGCCGCCTCGTTTCGCGTGCGGATCGCATCGAGCTCGGCCTCGGTGGCTTTCACCTCGGCAGCGCTCCGAGCAGCCGTGTCCCTGTCCGGTGCCCGCGTGCCGACCGGCATGTAGTCGAGGGTCGCGGGACGGGATTGCTGCACGAATTCGGGCGCGGCCGTCGGCTGGGCGCCGGCGCCCACCGACACCAGCACATCGCGCACAGGGTTCGTGTCCCCGGCACAGGCAGTGAGCGCAAGCGGGGCCAGCAGAACGAGGCGGTGCAAAGCTCCAAGCGAGAACTGGGCCGTAACCGGTTTCATGCTTTCACTCAATGACCTTGGGAAAAAACTGGCCTTGACGGCCCGCTGATCGCTAAAATGTCCGAAACCAGGCGCAAGAGCAATCGGAAGCGGCTGGTTTGCCCCGCGGGGCGCGGTGGGTGATCGCTGCAGGACCGGCTCGCAGACGGACGGGATCTTGGGAGGGGGAGACCGATGGACAGGCCGCAGAACGAGGTGATGACGCCCGCAGTTCCAAATTTCGAGGAGCTGTCGCGCAACATGGCCCGCTTCGTGGAGGAGGCCGGCAAAGCCACTGCGGCCTACATCAAGCCCCTCGAGCAGAAGCAGGCGAATCCCGGCCTCGCGACCGAGGTGGGCGAAGTGGTGAAAACCCTCGGCAACGTGGCCGAGTCCTGGCTGACGGATCCGCAGAAGGCCGTGGAGGCGCAGACCCGGCTCGGCTCCCAGTTCTTCGAGCTTTGGGCCTCGACCCTCAAGCGGGTCCAAGGTGAGCCGGTCGAGCCGGTGGCGAAGCCTGAAGCGAAAGATTCCCGCTTCCTTGATCCCGAATGGTCCGAGAACCCGGTCTTCGATTTTCTCAAGCAGGCGTACCTCATCACCACGCGCTGGGCCGAGGACATGGTGGACGGCGCCGAGAACGTGGACGAGCACACCCGCCACAAGGCGCGTTTCTACGTGAAGCAGATCGCCGGCGCGATCTCGCCCTCGAACTTCGTTCCGACCAACCCGGAGCTCATCCGCAAGACGATCGAGGAGAACGGCGCCAACCTCGTGCGCGGCATGACCATGCTGGCCGAGGACATCGAGGCTGGGCGGGGCGAGCTGAAGCTGCGCCAGACCGATCCAAGCCGCTTCCAGGTCGGCGTCAACATGGCGAACACGCCGGGCAAGGTGATCTACCGCAACGACCTCATGGAGCTGATCCAATACGCGCCCGCCACCGATACGGTGCTGAAGCGCCCGCTCCTCATCGTGCCGCCCTGGATCAACAAGTACTACGTTCTCGACCTGAACCCCGAGAAGAGCTTCATCCGGTGGGCCGTTTCGCAAGGGCTCACGGTGTTCTGCATCTCCTGGATCAATCCTGACGAGCGGCACGCGGAGAAGAGCTTCGAGCACTACATGCGCGAAGGCATCTTCGAGGCGCTCGACGCCATCAAGGAGGCGACCGGCGAGAAGAAGACCACGGCGATCGGCTATTGCGTCGGCGGCACCCTGCTTGCGGTGACGCTCGCCTACATGGCCGCCAAGAAGGACACGCGGATCGATAGCGCGACGTTCTTCACGACGCAGGTGGACTTCACCCATGCGGGCGACCTGAAGGTCTTCGTGGACGAGGCGCAGCTGCAGGCAGCCGAGAGCGGGATGAAGGCGCGCGGCTATCTCGAAGGCTCGCGCATGGCGAACGCCTTCAACATGCTGCGCCCGAACGATCTCATCTGGCCCTATGTGGTGAACGTCTACATGAAGGGGCAGGCGCCCTTCCCGTTCGATCTTCTCTACTGGAATTCGGATTCGACCCGCATGCCTGCGGCGAACCACGCCTTTTATCTGCGCAACTGCTACCTCGAGAACAAGCTGACGAAGGGCGAGATGGAGGTGGGCGGCGTGCGGCTCGACCTCGGCAAGGTGAAGATTCCGGTCTTCAACCTCGCGGCCCGGGAGGATCATATCGCCCCCGCCCGCTCCGTATTCGAGGGATCGAAGGCCTTCGGCGGCAAGGTCGACTACGTGCTCGCGGGATCGGGCCACATCGCCGGCGTCGTGAACCCGACCTCCAAGCCGAAGTACCAGTTCTGGACCGGCGGGCCCGTGGAGGGCTCCCTCAATGACTGGATCGCCAAAGCCGAGGAGCACCCGGGCACCTGGTGGCCCTATTGGTTCTCCTGGATCGAGGCGCAGGCCCCGAAACGCGTGAAGGCGCGAGAGCCCGGCACGGGGAAACTGAAGCCGCTCTGCGACGCGCCTGGCACCTATGTGAGGGAACGGGCCTGACGCGCCAAGCCCCGCGCGCCCTCGCAGGCTAGGGCGTCCTCCAAAACGAAAAAGGCCGGCGTCACCGCCGGCCTTCTCGCATTGGGATCGCGTTCGATCAGTACTTGCGCACGATCGGGGCCGGGGCGGCGACCTGCGGGTCGTCCCAGCGATAAGTGAGCGCCGCCGAGACCACGTCGAGCGACGGCTTGGCGGTGCCGACGAAATCGACGCCGACGAAGGCCGGGTTGCCGGCCGGATTCGCCGGGTTGCCCGGGCCAACGATGGCGGCGCGGGCATCCTGGATGAAGTAGTGCGCGTAGGAGAAGTCGAGCTTCAGCTTCGGCGAGATCTGATAGCTCAGGCCAGCCGAGAGGCCGAGACGGTCGTTGTCGGCCACGAGCACCTGACGCACGCGGTCGCTGACCGCGGACCACTCGTAGGAGATGCCGGTGCGCAGGGTGAGGGCCGGGTTGAAGGCGTATTCGAGGCCCGCCGAGACGTAGAAGGAATCCTCGTACTCGAAGTTGAGGCTCGTGAAGGGACGGCCAGCGAGATCGAGCACCACCGGAATCCGGCGGAAGCGGCTCCAGTTCTCGTACTCGGCGCCCACATGGAACTGGAGGCGCTCGTTGATCTGCTGCGAGAAGCCGAAGGTGAACACCTCAGGCAGGTTCACGTTGGCCGTGATGTCGTACTCGCCGCGCGGCAGGGCCCGGCCGGCAGGAATGCCAGCGGAGTTGAACGAGCCTTCGAGGTCGTGGTGCATGGCCGAGCGGAAACCGAGGCCGATGGTACCGCCGGCCCAGGGGTTGACCGTAACGCCCAGGCGATAGCCGAAGGCGAAATCGTCACCCTCGAGGATGTTGCTCGGCGCATTCGGGAACGGCGCCGCCGCCTGCTTCAGGTTCACCTTCAAATACTGCACCTGGAGGGCGCCGCCGATGGAGAGCCACTCGTTCACACGGTAGCCGGCCATGGGCGAGACGTTGTAGGTGCGGATCTTCGCGGAGCGGCCATAGACCTGCCCGGCGAAGTTGAAGTTCTCCGGCTTCGACGCGAGGCCGAACGGCGCGCCCGACGAGATACCCAAGAAGAGCTGATCGGTAAGCTGGAACGTGCTGTAGGAGGCAGGCACGAAGGCGCCCTCACCGCCGATTTCCCCAGAGCCGGCGCGGGTGCCGTACAAGGCAGCGCCCGGACCAGGCACGAGGATCGGAAGGAGGTTGGTGCGCTCCAGATCGTACTCGGCCCGCGGCAGGAGGTAGGTGCCGTTCAGCTGGCTGTTGCGGCCCGGGAACATGGTGATGGTCGCCGGGTTCCAGCCGATGGAGCCGAGGCCGATGCCGCCGGCGGCCGCGCCGGAGAACTGCATGCCGAGGCCCTCGGCGCTCTGGCCGGTGCGGATGTAGAACGAGCTGGCATGGGCGGCGGTCGCAGCCATGATCGTGACGGCGGACACGGCGGCGAGCGCCAGGGGACGGATATTCAGGCTCATGGAAGCTTCCTGCCCTCGGATTGCTTGGTTCGCCCGGGATCGGCCCAGGCGTTGATAGCCACTCTGCCAATGCTGCAATTCAGCCGCAATTGGTTAACGATGGCTCGACCGGCGCGAGATGACCTTGATGAAACGTCACCTAGACACCACCGAATACTTCCCATGTCTATTATTGAACTGGTAATTGCAACCCTATTCGGGATCGTTCATGTGTAAACTGTAGTGTAGGCCGGTTAATTCTTGGGGCGCGAAGCGGCGCTCGCAGTGAGCTCAATTGCCCGCTTTTCAGCCACTCGTGACAATTGCGCAACACGGCAACGATGGCACGGGAAGACACCCTTATGGCAAAATGCCTAGCGGTGCCGCTTTTTAGGATTATCCGACCTTCCCGTTGCGGCAGGTAGGGCGTGGGGCCTAGGGTCTGAGCCCTCAATGTCAGGAGAATCGCATGAAGTTGGTACGGTTCGGGCAGCCCGGGAGCGAAAAGCCCGGCCTCATCGATCAAAGCGGGGTAATCCGAGACCTGTCGGGGGTCGTTCCCGATATCAACGGCGCGATGCTGGCTGATGGGGGCTTGAAGCGCCTCGCCGGGGTCGATCCCGCTTCGCTCCCGCAGGCTCCCGCCGGCGTGCGGCTCGGTGCCTGCGTCGGGCAGGTGCGGAACTTCATCGCCATCGGCCTCAATTACGCCGACCACGCGGCTGAAACCGGCGCGCCAATCCCGGCCGAACCGATCATCTTCAACAAGGCACCCTCCTGCATCGTGGGGCCGAACGATGATGTGGTGTTGCCGCGCGGGTCGCTGAAGAGCGACTGGGAAGTGGAACTCGCGATCGTCATCGGCGAGCGGGCGTATTACGTGGGCGCCAACGAATCCCTCGATTTCGTCGCGGGTTACTGCGTCTGCAACGACGTCTCCGAGCGCGAGTATCAGCTCGAGCGCGGCGGCACCTGGACGAAGGGCAAGGGCAGCCCGACCTTCGGGCCGCTCGGCCCCTGGCTCGTCACCAAGGACGAGGTCGGGGACGTACAGTCTCTCGACATGTGGCTCGATGTGAACGGCCAGCGGATGCAGACCGGCTCGACGCGCACCATGATCTTCAACGTGGCGAAGATCGTATCCTACGTCTCGCACTTCATGATCCTGGAGCCCGGCGACGTGATCACCACCGGCACACCGCCCGGCGTCGGCATGGGCAAGAAGCCGCCGGTCTATCTCAAGGCTGGCGACACCATGGCTCTTGGGATCCAGGGCCTCGGCGAGCAACGCCAGCGCGTGCGCGGCCACGACGAGGCGGGCATCGATACGAGCCACGGCAAGCGGGCGTCCTGACCTGCTCCCGGCGGGTGAGGCCCCCCTCGCCCGCCACCTGGCGGCGGCTCGCCCCGAAGGGTCCGCTCTAGAGCCTTACACCCCCATCATGATCCGGATGTTCTGCACGGCCGCGCCGGATGCGCCTTTGCCAAGATTGTCGAGCCGGGCGACGAGCACCGCGTGGGCATAATCGTCCTTGGCGAAAACCCGCAGCTCCATTCGGTCTGTGTCGTTGAGCGCTTCGGGTTCGATCCGCTCAACCCGCTTGCCCTCGCTGGCGGAAGGCACAACAGCGACCTGCTCGGCGCCCTCATAATGCTTCATGAGCACCGCTTCGAGATCCCCGGCCTTGGGCTTGCCCGGCAGGAGGTCGAGATGGAGCGGTACGCTCACCAGCATGCCCTGCCGAAAATTGCCGACGGAAGGGATGAAGATGGGACGCCGGGTGAGGCCCGTATTCGCCTGCAGTTCCGGCACGTGCTTGTGCTCGAAGCCGAGCCCGTAGAGCTCGAAGCTCGGGGCGGAGCCGTTCTCGTAGGCTTCGATCATCGAGCGCCCGCCGCCACTATAGCCCGAAACCGCGTTGACGCTCACGGGGAAGTCGTGCGGCAGCAGGCCCGCATCCACCAGCGGCTTGATGAGAGCAATGGCTCCTGTCGGGTAGCACCCCGGATTGGCGACCCGCTCGGCCTCAGCGATCGCCTTCCGCTGGCCCGCGTCGCGCTCCGCAAAGCCATAGACCCAGCCGGGCGCTACCCGATGCGCCGTACTGGCATCGAGGATGCGCGGCTTTGCGCCCGTCATGGCATCAGCCAGCGCGACCGTCTCGCGGGCCGCGTCGTCGTGGAGGCAGAGCACCACGAGGTCGACCTCGGAGAGGATCTCGCGCTTGGCCTCCGGGTCCTTGCGGCGCTCGTGGGCGATGCTTTTCACGGAAACGCCCGGCAGGCCCGCAAGCCGGTCGCGGATGCCGAGGCCTGTGGTGCCAGCCTCTCCGTCGATGAAGACGGTGGCGGTGCGCTGGCCGGCAGTGGGGTTCGTCAGAGCGGTCATGGTCTGGTCCGTCGGAAGGGCCCTACCGGGTCAAACCGGGAGCGGCCAACGAGTTCAGCGGGACGAGGGCACAAAAAAGCCGCGCTGGTCGAGCGCGGCGCGGACGGGGCGAAAAACGGCAGCCCTCATCGCTCCCGCGCTGGCGCGGCGGCGGTTCGGCGGCGGACGTTAGGAGCCGTGATCATGAGGCGGATATGCGCCCGATCCCCTGCCCTGTCAACGAAATCGAGGATCGAACGGCTCATTCGGTCGCAGGGCCGGTCCCGGAACCCCGCTGAAATCGGCGCTGTTGGCTGTTCGAGGTTCACGACGGAACGAGAGGTGCAGCATGGCAGCGACCGCGAAGAAGACCGACCCGAAGCTTTGGGAGCGGGTGAAGGCAAAGATCACGAAGGGCACGAAGGGCGGCGACGCGGGTGAGTGGTCGGCCCGCAAGGCCCAGATGGCGGTGCAGGAATACAAGGCGAAGGGCGGCGGGTACGAGGGCAGGAAGACCGCCGACAACCACCTCTCCCAGTGGCAGCAGGAGGAATGGGGCACCAAGTCCGGCAAGAAGAGCAAGGATACGGGCGAGCGCTACCTGCCAAAGAAGGCGCGCAAGACGCTGTCGGATTCCGAGTACAAGCGCACCAGCGACAAGAAGCGGGCCGACACGAGGGCTGGCAAGCAGTTCTCCAAGCAGCCGCGCGACGTGGCAAAGAAAGCCGCCGGCGCCCGCAAGTGCTCGACGAGGAGCGCCTCCCGCGGGCCGGAGCTGACGAAGGCGCAGCTCATGGATCAGGCCCGCAAGCAGAACGTGGCCGGCCGCTCGCGCATGTCGAAGGCGGAACTGGAGCGCGCGCTGCGGTAAGGCTCCCGGGCTGGAGCAACAAAAAAGGGCGGCCGAAGCCGCCCTTTTCGCCGAATTTGGAAATCCGCTTAGCGCTTCGAGAACTGGAAGCTGCGGCGGGCCTTCTTCTTACCGTACTTCTTGCGCTCGACCACGCGCGGGTCGCGGGTGAGGAAGCCTTCCTTCTTGAGCGGGCCGCGAAGCTCCGGCTCATAGTAGGTAAGCGCCTTCGAGACGCCGTGGCGCACCGCGCCGGCCTGGCCCGAGAGACCGCCGCCGGCGACCGTCACGATGATGTCGTACTGGTCGGCGCGGTTCACGAGCTGCAGCGGCTGCTGCAGGATCATGCGCAGCACCGGGCGAGCGAAATAGACGTCCACGGGGCGCTGGTTGACGGTGATCGTGCCCTTGCCCGGCTTGATCCAGACGCGGGCGACCGCGTCCTTGCGCTTGCCGGTCGCGTAGGCGCGGCCCTGGGCGTCGATCTTCTGGACATGCTTCGGGGCTTCCGGAGCGGCGGTCTGGGCGTTCTGGCCCAGGTCGGCGAGAGACTGAAGAGTCGCCATGGGTTTAGGCCCTCACGTTCTTGGCATTGAGGGCACCCACGTCGAGCGCCACGGGCTGCTGAGCCGCATGCGGATGCTCGGTGCCCTTGTAGACGCGCAGGTTGCCCATGATCTGGCGGAAGAGCGGACCGCGGGGAAGCATGCGCTCCACGGCCTTCTCGACGACGCGCTCCGGGAAACGCCCATCGAGGATGAACCGCGCCGAGCGCTCCTTGATCCCACCCGGGAAGCCGGTGTGATGGTAGTACACCTTCTGCTCGCGCTTGCGGCCGGTGAACACCACCTTATCGGCGTTGATGACGATAACATTGTCGCCGCAGTCGACGTGGGGCGTGTAGGAAGGCTTGTGCTTCCCACGCAGGCGCATCGCCACGACCGAAGCGAGACGGCCCACGACGAGGCCCTTCGCATCGATCACAACCCACTTCTTCTCGACCTCGGCGGGCTTCAGCGAAGTAGTATTCATCGCGTTTAGATCCCGGCTAGAGCCGGGGCAATCGCCCCTGGGCTCAGGTGTTGAAACGACAAACCGCCGCGAGGTGCGGCGGCGAGTGACGGTCATTTACGGCTTGGAACGCATAAAGTCAATCTGAAAACAGGCTGGTCGATACGTCCGAAACCATTGCAAATGCAGCACTTTTTGGGAAGCGGTAATTCAATACCGTATATGGGGTATTATAATACCGAAAATGATAGGCTTGCTCGATAGGTCTCAGGGCGCCGCCGGGCTCCCAAACATCACGGGTGCGATGAGCCGCAGCGATCGACAAGGCGGGGAGCCGCCCTGCGCCGGCCCGGGCTCGGAGGCTCTAACGCCGATCCGGGATCGAGTAGGTGCCGGTCGCATGGCTGACGAGCTCGGTGGCGCCCTCCGACATCATGCTTACTTCCCCGACCGCCAACCGCTTGCCAAGCTTCAGGAGCCGGCACTCGGCGATGAGGTCCCGCTGCTCGGGCTTGCGCAGGAAATTGAACGAGAGGTTGGTGGTCACCGCAAGGGCGACCGGGCCGATATGGGCGAGGATCGCCACGTAAAGGCCGAGATCCGCCAAAGCCATCATGGAGGGGCCGGAGAGCGTGCCGCCTGGGCGGATGTGGCGCTCGTGATAGGTCATCCGCAAGCGGGCGGTCATAGGGCCGACGGCCTCGACGCTGTAGGTGCGACCCCCGTGGTGGATCTGCGGGAACTCACGGTCAAGGAAGGCTTCGAGGTCGGCGACGCTCATGATCGGCTGCTGCATCCCAGTCTCGCTCTCTCGCTTAGGGACCCGGTTGCACCACGGGCCGCGCCGCCGGACAATGGGGCAAGCCGCAACGATCCCCATCAAGGTGCCGCATGAACGCGCCGACGTCCGCCCAACCTCCCCTCCTCCGCCAGGACGCGAACGGCGTCGCCGTGCTGACGCTCAATCGGCCCGCGGCCCGCAATGCCCTCTCGGAGGCGCTGCTCGATGCGCTCACCCGTGAGCTGGACGCCCTGGTGGCTGACCGCACGATCCGCGCCGTGATCCTCGCGGCGGAGGGACCCGTGTTCTCGGCCGGCCACGATCTGAAAGAGATGACCGGCTACCGGCGGAACCCAGACGGCGGGAGAGAAGCCTTTGCCGCCACACTCTCCCGCTGCTCCGCGATGATGCAGCGCATCGTGGCATTGCCGCAGCCGGTGATAGCGGCCATCGAGGGGGTCGCCACGGCAGCAGGTTGCCAACTCGTCGCGACCTGCGACTTGGCCGTGGCAGGAGCGGACGCTCGGTTCTGTACGCCAGGCGTTCATATCGGGCTGTTCTGTTCGACCCCCATGGTGGCGCTCTCGCGCAATCTCTCGCGCAAGCACGCCATGGAGATGCTGCTTCTCGGCGACATGGTGGGGGCGGACGAGGCCCACCGCTTCGGCCTCGTGAATCGTGTCGTTCCGGCGGGCGGAGCCCTGGGCGCCGCCAGGGACATGGCGGCGACCATCGCGTCGAAGTCTCCGGCAACCCTGCGCATCGGCAAGCGCGCCTTCTATGAGCAAGCCGGGATGCCGCTCGCATCTGCCTATGACCACGCAACGGCCGTCATGGTCGAAAATATGCTCGCCCGGGATGCCGAGGAAGGCATTGGCGCCTTCATGGAGAAGCGCGAGCCCCGTTGGGAGGGGTGATCGCCTGCTTGGTCGAACGGTACGAACGGCCGGGGCACCCTTGACCGTCCCAGCCGCGCACGACACACTTTATCGGCGTCGGCTGGCGAGCCGCGCCCTTCATGGTTCCGGCGGGAGCCCCATCCCCGATCTGACCGTCTGCAGGAGACATCCATGCCTTCGTGGATGAAAAGCCTCGTGGCCGCGGCCTCGCTCGTGCTCACCGCATCAGCCGCCCTGGCGCAGCCGGCGGATGTCACCGTGCTTGCGGCCGCTAGCCTCAAGAACGCTCTCGACCTGGTCGTGGCCGACTACGTCAAGGCTACGGGCCGGCGCGTCGCCGTTTCCTACGCGGCCTCCTCCGCGCTGGCCCGGCAGATCGAGCAGGGCGCGCCCGCGGATCTTTTCCTGTCGGCGGATGTCGACTGGATGGACGACCTGCAGAAGAAGAACCTCATTCGGCCGGACACCCGCCACAGCCTCCTGGGCAACCGCATCGTCATCGTTGCTCCCGCCGACGCCGCAAAGCCCTTGGACCTGCAACCGGGCGCGTTGCTCGGTGCCCTTGGCAGCGGGCGTCTCGCGATGGCAAGCGTCCTCACCGTGCCGGCCGGCAAGTATGGCAAGGCGGCTTTGGAGAACCTCGGACTCTGGAACGAGGTCTCGGGCAAGGTGGCGGAGGCCGAGAACGTGCGGGCCGCGCTCACCTTCGTGTCGCGCGGCGAGGCGCCCCTCGGCATCGTCTATGAAACTGACGCCAAGGCCGAGCCGAAGGTCGCGATCGTGGCCCGCTTCCCTGAAACCAGCCACCCGCCTGTTGTCTATCCGGTTGCCCTCACGGCCACTTCCACGAGCGACGCGGCACGACAATTCCTGTCCGTGCTGCGCGGCCCCGCGAGTGCCGCGATCTTCGCCCGCGAGGGCTTCTCCGTACTCGATTGAGACGATCGTTTGCTACCCTTCACGTTCACCCCGGAAGAATGGGCTGCCATTCGCCTCAGCCTGTGGGTGGCAAGCTTCGCCACCTTGGCGAGCCTGCCCCTCGGCATCGTGGCCGCCTACGCGCTTGCCCGTGGCCGCTTCCCGGGCCGGTCGCTGCTCGACGGACTCATCCATTTGCCGCTCGTGCTACCGCCGGTGGTAACGGGCTATCTTCTGCTTCTTGCATTCGGACGCCGAGGCCCGCTCGGCAGCGCGCTCGAGGCCTGCTGCGGAATCGTGTTCTCGTTTCGCTGGACAGGTGCTGCCCTCGCGGCCGCCGTCATGGCGTTCCCGCTCATGGTGCGGGCGATCCGCCTCTCGCTGGAAGCGGTCGATCGTGGCCTTGAGCAAGCGGCCGGAACCCTGGGCGCGAGCCGAGTGATCGTCTTTTTCACCATCACCCTGCCGCTGGCCCTCCCCGGGATCGTCGCCGGCGTCATTCTCGCCTTCGCCAAAGCACTCGGCGAGTTCGGCGCCACCATCACCTTCGTCTCCGCCATTCCAGGCGAGACCCAGACGCTACCCGCGGCGATCTACGCCTACACGCAAGTTCCAGGCGGGGACGCAGGCGCTTTCCGGCTGAGTGTCGTCGCCGCCGTTATCGCGCTCGTCGCCGTCATTGCTTCCGAAGTGCTCACGCGTCGCATCGGCGCCGCCGGGCGGCTCACGTGACGATCGACGTGACCCTTCGCCACCGACAGGGCGACTTCACCCTTGACCTGGCGTTTCAGAGCAGTGCGCGGGTAGTGGCGCTGTTCGGACCATCCGGCTCCGGCAAAAGTACCGTGCTGCACGCCATCGCAGGATTGCTGCGCCCGGAAACCGCACGCGTGAGCGTAGGCGGGCGGCTGCTCACGGACACGGCTGCCGGCCTGCATGTGCCGCCCCATCGGCGTCGTACCGGTTATGTGTTCCAGGAGGGGCGCCTCTTTCCGCACCTGAACGTGCGCCAGAACCTGCTCTACGGCCGCCGCTTCACGCCACGCGGCGAGAGGTTCGGGAGCCTTGAGGAGATCACCGCGCTGCTGGGCCTCGAGCCGTTGCTGGCGCGGCGCCCCACAACTCTCTCGGGCGGCGAGAAGCAGCGCGTCGCGATTGGCCGCGCCATTCTGGCCTCCCCACGCCTTCTCCTGATGGACGAGCCATTGGCGTCTCTTGATGCCGCCCGCAAGGCCGAGACCCTGCCATATATCGAGCGCCTGCGCGACGAGCTCGCAATCCAGATCATCTACGTGAGCCACAGTCTAGACGAGGTCGAGCGCCTCACCAGCGAGGTTATCCGGCTCGACGGGGGCCGCAGGGCCGCGTAACGCGAACGCGCCTGCGCCTGCGCCTGCGCCTGCGCCGACACGATGCCAGTCGCTCACATGGTTGCAACAATTCCGCTCCGCCGCGAAATACGGCCGAAACAGACGGGTTTGATACGTCTCCGCATCACCTTGGGGGAGACACATGGCAACCGTTCAAGCCTACAACAGCTGGTTCGCGTTCGAGTACATCAGCACGCATCGCATTCCTTACGACGGCAACACTTTCGTCCGAGAGGCGAATGTCTTCGGTGCCCGTTATTTCGACGCGGACTCGATTATTCACAAGGGCTTTGACCTCTTCCACGGCAGCTTCACCTACGGCGACAAGATCGGCCCGTCCGCTGGCACCATCAGCGCCTATGAGCGCTCCTTCAGCGGCGGCCGCATGGACTTCAAGATCAGCGGCCTCAACATCGACGCGAAGGTCATGGTGCAGGCGATAGCCTCGGAGACGAAGGCGGATGACCTTGCTCTATTCAAGGCCGCCTTTGCGGGCGACGACGTGCTCATCGGCGCCAAGTTCAGCGATAAGCTGCAGGGCCTCGACGGCAACGACATACTGATCGGGCGCGGCGGGCGCGACACGCTGGCCGGCGGCTCCGGAAACGACGTCTTCGTGTTCGAGAAGAATGCGCATTCCACGCTGGATATCCGCGACACCATCAAGGACTTCAGGCGCGGCTTCGACAAGATCGACCTGCGCAAAATCGATGCGGACCAGGACGGCACCGCTGGCAACCAAGCCTTCAAGTTCATCGGCTCCAAGGCGTTCACCGGGCGCGACGGCGAACTGCGCTTTTCAGGCGGCAATCTCTACGGCGATGTGAACGGCGATGGCGTCGCAGATCTCGCGGTGAAGCTCACGGGCGTGAAAGCTCTCTCCGCATCCGACTTCTTCCTCTGATGGCCTCGAGGCCCGCAGATGGAAGGCAACCACGTCTACATTGCCCTTTCGTCAGCGGGGCTTTACCTCATAGAGCATGAACCACGACGCGTACCCCAACGATTATATCCGCGGCATCCTCAAGAGCGTGAAGACGATTGCGCTCGTTGGCGCCTCCGCCAACCCGGCGCGGCCGAGCTGGATCGTGACCAAATACCTTCTGGACCGCGGCTACGAGGTGGTGCCGGTGAATCCAGGCCTTGCCGGGGGCGAACTCCTGGGCAGGCGCGTCTACGCCTCGTTGGGGGAGATCCCCCACCCCATCGACATGGTCGAGATCTTCCGCAACTCCGAGGCGGCCGGCCCCATCACCGACGAGGCGCTTGCCCTCGACCCGCTGCCGAAGGTGATCTGGATGCAGCTCTCGGTCCGCAACGAGGAGGCCGCCGCGCGGGCGGAGGCGCGGGGTGTTCAGGTGGTCATGGACCGCTGCCCCAAGATCGAGTTTGGCCGCCTCTCGGGTGAGATCTCCTGGCAGGGCGTGAACTCGCGCATGGTCTCGGCCAAGAAGCCGGTGCTGGCCGGCAAGGGCTTTCAAAAGCTCTCCCTGGATCGGCCGAAATAAGGCCGTTGCGGCCGCTGCGTCCGTTTAAGCGGATCGAATTTCCTCTTTACAGAACGGTGCCAGGGCGGCATTTTGGGCGGCAATGACGGGGGCGCGAGCTTTGCTCGTGCGGCTTTATCTGGTGCCGATCGCGGCTGCCGGCAAGCGTTGCGCCCCGTCTCTCGTTCCGGCTCGCCCGAGCCTCCTGAAGGATGTCTTGATGACCGACCGCGTCCCCGGCTTTGCCACCCTCGCCATCCATGCCGGCGCAGCGCCCGATGCGGCGACCGGCGCGCGGGCGACTCCCATCTACCAGACCACCTCCTTCGTCTTCGACGACGTGGACCACGCGGCCTCGCTCTTCGGCCTGCAGGCTTTCGGCAACATCTATTCGCGCATCGGCAACCCCACCTGCGCGGTGCTGGAGGAGCGGGTCGCGGCGCTCGAAGGGGGCACGGCGGCGCTCGCGGTCGCCTCGGGCCATGCGGCGGAATTCCTGGTGTTCCACGCCCTGCTGCAGCCCGGAGACGAGTTCATCGCGGCCAAGAAGCTCTATGGCGGCTCGATCAACCAGTTCAACCATTCCTACAAGAACTTCGGCTGGAACGTGGTGTGGGCGGATTCCGACGACCCCGCCACCTTCGAGGCCGCCATCACCCCGAAGACCAAGGCGATCTTCGTGGAGAGCATCGCCAATCCGGGCGGCGTGATCGTGGATCTGGAGGCGATCTCGGCCATCGCCAAGCGCCACAACATCCCCTTCATCGTGGACAACACGATGGCCTCCCCCTACCTCATCCGCCCCTTCGAGCACGGGGCCGACATCGTGGTGCATTCCGCGACGAAGTTCTTGGGCGGCCACGGAAATTCCATCGGCGGCGTGATCGTGGACGGGGGCTCTTTCAACTTCGCGGGCGACGACCGTTTCCCGATGCTCTCCAAGCCCCGCCCGGAATACGGGGGCATGGTGCTGGGCGAGACCTTCGGTAATTTCGGCTTCGCCATCGCGTGCCGGGTGCTGGGCCTGCGTGATCTCGGCCCCGCGCTCTCGCCCTTCAACGCCTTCATGATCCTGCAGGGAATCGAGACCCTGCCCCTGCGCATGCAGCGCCATTCGGAGAACGCGCTCACCCTCGCCGAGCACCTGCAGGGCCACGCCAAGGTGTCCTACGTGAACTATTCGGGCCTGCGCTCGGACCGCTACCACAACCTCGCCAAGCGCTACTGCCCCAAGGGCGCGGGCGCGGTCTTCACCTTCGGGCTCAAGGGCGGCTACGAGGCGGGCGTGCGCCTCGTCTCGAACCTGCGGCTCTTCTCGCACCTCGCCAATATCGGCGACACCCGCTCCCTGGTGATCCACCCGGCCTCCACCACCCACCGCCAGCTCACGGACGAGCAGCGCGCGCAAGCCGGAGCCGGATCCGAGGTGGTGCGCCTCTCGGTCGGCCTCGAGGACCCGGCGGATCTCATCGCCGATCTCGACCAGGCCCTCGACGCGGCCTGACCCCGGCAATCGCAGCGGCAACGGGGGCGGCGCCAGCGGCAGCCCGGCGGCGGCAGGCAGCACCCCAGGCGGCAGCAACGGCAGGCACGGCCCCACGGCCGCGCCGCCGCGCGCACAATCGCGTTCGGCCGATCCGTCCACGAGCCTCCCGCCAGCGCCAGTGAAACGCAAATTTCACCCGTTGCAGGCCCGTTGCACCGGAGAACCCGCACCTCTGGGCCGAACCTTGACGATAGGCCTATGTTCCTGTTATGTTCTCACACCTGAATCGCCTCTCGCGGGTTCGGCTCCGGCCGGGCCGCGCGTGAGGCAAGGCGGTTCGGGAGAGGCTGTTCGCGGCAGGGCTCCAAGCCCGTGCCGAGGGCGGCTGGCGTGAGGCGACAGAGGGAGCGATGGGCATGGGGTATGAGCGAATCTACGGCATCATGGACAGCCCGGCCGGCATCGCGCCACCCTTCCGGCAGCCGGGGAGCGACGGCCTCAAGGTGGTGCGCCTCGCGCCGACGCCGGAGGAGCTTCGCGCCGAGGCGAAGCCCGGCTGGGGCCGCCCCTATGGCCAGCGCACCCTGGAGGCCATCCGCCACCTCGTCGAGAGCACCCAGCTCACCTTCCGGGAGATCGCGGCCCGCACGGGCGTCTCCCCCGCCACCGTGACCCGCCGGGCCCAGGAGCACCGCTGGACCCGCCCCCTCCCCGCCGCCCTCCCCGGCACCCCCGCCGAGGAGGAGCCGGAGAGCACCGCCCGCCGCCGGCGCCGCGGCGCCATGGCGGAGCGCCTGATGCAGGAGGCCGAGCGCTACCTCGCCGCCTCGGAGGCCCGCACCGCCCCAAACCCCATGGCCCTGCGCGCCGCCCTCCGCCTCGCCCGCGCCGCCCGCGTCTTCGACGAGCTGGAGCGCCCGCGGGGGAAGAAGCGCAAACGGACGTGAAGCCCGTCCGCAAACCCGTGGACGGCGCTTAAAGCGCTGGAGGGCGCGCAGCGGCGCTTCATCCTCAAGCCGGGGCCGTCATTGAAACTGATCTTTTCCCGCAAGGGGTTCGACAGCACCGCAAGTGGCTGCCCGAGCCCGACCCTCGACGGGCGGCCGCTCTCTCTGCCGATCCCCTACAGAGACCGCTCGCCCACCCGTTTCGGAGACCTCGCCGACCCGCTGCCGCAGCTCGTGGCCGATCTGACCCGCAGCCGCCTGGGGACCGACGACCTGTGCCACGCGGTGGGGCGCCGTATTCCGGTCGTCGCAGCGCCGGATGAATGTACGGCGCTCGGCTTGGCCCCTTTCCTGGGGCGGCCTCGCTCGATTATGGTGCGGCCGCCGCCTTGGCCCGATCCGCCCCAGCGTCAGTTCACGCAATGTCCCTCACCTCCGTCCGCGCCCATCTCGCGGCCGCCGCGCCCGATCTCTCCATTATCGTCCTCGACCGCAGCACCGCCACCGTCGCGGAGGCCGCCGACGCGCATGGGGTTGCGCCTGCGCAGATCGCCAAGACCCTGTCGCTGCGGGTCGGGGCGCGGGCGTTTCTCGTGGTGGCGCGGGGGGATGCGCGGCTCGACAACGGGAAGGCGAAGGCGGCGTTCGGTGGGAAGGTGTCAATGCTGACGGGCGAGGAGGTGGAGGCGCTCACGGGGCACCCGGTCGGCGGTGTCTGCCCCTTTGGTCTTGCGACGCCGCTGCCGGTCTATTGCGACGTGTCGTTGAGGACCTTCGAGGAGGTGGTGCCGGCAGCCGGCTCCGTCACGAGCGCGCTGCGCATCGCGCCGGAGCGCATGGCGGCAATCGCGGGGGCCGCTTGGGTCGACGTGTGCCGGCTGCCCGAAAGCGCCGTGTGATGCGCCGTGTGATGCGCCGCCGGGGATGGGGCGGTCGCCGGGTGTGCCGCTTGCCCACGGGCATCGTTGGGTGCGCTGACGGGAATGACCTCGCCGCCGGGTGTGCGGGCTGCCCGCAGGTGTCTTTCGCTGCGCCGCCGGGTGCGGGAGCCACGGGCGGGCGTCGTTGGGTGCGCCGCCGGTATTGATGTCATGGCCGGTCTGCACCGGCCATGGCGGTTGTCAAGGAGAGGCGGTTTCCGTCACAGCAGGAAGTCACCCTTCACCATTGTGCCGACGCCGCGCACGAGGATCTCGAAATCGACCCGTCCGTCGCCGTTGCGGTCCACCTGCACGATCACGTTGGTGCCGAGATCGTTGATGCGCAGCTCGCCGGCCGTGTTGGAGAAACCGTTCTCGCCGATGAACTTGAAGGCCTGGTTGCCGCCCTTCTTGGTGCTCGCGTCGATGGTGCGCAGGTCGATGTCGTCCTGCCCGCGCTTGAAATCGAGAATTTGGTCGCGGGAGGCGCCCGTCTTGCCGGTCTCGTTGGAGGCGTTGTAGTCGAAGAGGTCGCGCCCGGCGCCGCCCGTGAGGAAGTCGCGGGCGAGCCCCCCGGTGAGCACGTCGTTGTCCGCGCCGCCGTCGAGCCTGTCCGATCCGCCGAGCCCCAGGAGCTGGTCAGCGCCGGCCCCGCCCGAGAGCTCGTTGTTGAGGTCATTGCCCGTGATTGCGTTGGCAAGCCCGTTGCCCGTGCCGTTGGCGGCGCTCGCGATGAGGGTGAGGTTCTCCACCTCCGCGGTGAGCGCGTAGGAGATCGCCGCCTCCACGAGGTCCGTGCCGCCGCCGGGCAGCTCGGTCACCAGGTCGCCCGCATCGTCCACCCGGTAGGTGTCGTTGCCGCCGCCGCCCGTCATGCTGTCGGCGCCCGGCCCGCCATCGATGAGGTCGGCGGCGCCAAGGCCCGTGATCCGGTCGTTGCCGGCAAGGCCGTTGACGAGCCCCCCATCGACGCGCCCCGCGATCACATCCGCGCCGGCGGTGCCGTTGACGATAGGGCCGCGGGGGTCGAAGATCGACCCCAGAATTTCGTCGCTGTCGAACGCGAACAGCACCCTGCCGTCACTCAGCGTCGCCAAGACCGGCGTGGTCTCCGACGTCGAGTCGCCCACCAGGAACTCGGTCCCCTGAGGCGTGCCGGTCGCATCGAACCGCTGGGCGCGGACCACTCCAGCCGTATCGTCGTCCCAGGCGACGAGGAAGCCGCCGTCCTGAAGGGCGGTGACGGTGGGTTCGTTCTGGTCGCCGACCGTGGTGGCGTTCACCGTGAAGATCGCTGAGACGGCCGTTCCCGTCGCGTCGTAGATCCGGGCGCGGATCCCCTCCCCGGCTCCGTCGATGTTATCCTCCTGCCAGACCATGACGAAGCCGCCGCCCGCCAAGGCCGCGACTTGAACGTCGGTCTGATCGTTGAGCCCGGAATTGACGAAGACGCTTCCTCCCACCACACCCGCCGACGAGATGATACGGAAGGCCGGATCCGATTCCGGTCCCGCATCGTCCGCGAAGCTGACCACGTAGCTGCCGTTCGCCAGCCGGACGAGGCCGCCGAGCTGGGCGCCGTCCGCGTCCAACTCGACCTCGGTCTCGCTACTGACTAGGCCAGCTGCGCTGACGAAGCGCTGCATGATCTTGTGCTCCGTCGGCGAGACGAAGCGCTCGTAGACCACGAGGTAGCTCCCGTCTGGATTGACGGCCACATGAGGGTCGCCCAGCGCGTCGGCCCCGTCGTCCGCCTGGATGGTGACCAGCGGCCCGGGCACCCGGTTTCCGCTAGCATCAAAGGTGTCAACCCGGATGGACGACCCACTGGCGTCGGTGTCGACGTAGACGGCGGCGAAGCCGCCATCGGCGAGTGCAGCCAGCGACACGTTGGTCTCGGTGTCCTCCGTGAACGTATCGTTCACCCTGAATTCGGAGCCGACCGGATTGCCGAGCGCATCGTAGATTTGTCCGACGAGATCGGTCCCGGGGCTCGGAGCGATGACAGCGCTCCCACTTTCCTCCCAAACGACCAGAAAATTGCCGTTTGAAAGCGCCACCGCCTTCGGATCGTTCTGCGTTCCTGCCGCCGTCGGGTTGAACTGCTGTTGAGCCGCCCAAATCGTGGGCGTGAAAGGAGAGCTGACCATCGGGATCCTCCGCGTCACAGGTCGTCGCGGCGGGCTTGGGGCGGATCGACCCTTGTGGTGCGTTTCTGCCTGATTTCTCGGATGGCACGCTCAGCGACGGAAACGCGACGGCGCGCTGCAACTGCCCTGAACCGAAATCTCCCCAACCGCAGGCAGAGTGTGCGCCTAGCATTAAATATTAACAATAGTATTAAGAAATAATAATTCTGCTATTTCATTGCTGGTTGCCGACGCATGGCCCGGAGCCTTGCGCGAGCGCTCACGTGGCGGTGCTGGCCATGGCCTCTTCCACCGCGCGCAGGAGCACGTTGGGCGCATAAGGCTTCGGCACGAATCGGGTGACAGGCGGCAGGCTCGCGGGGTCGGGGCGCATGCGGCCCGAGATCACGATCACCGGCATGGAGGGCCGGCGCTCGAAGAGACGGCGCGCGAGGTCGAGGCCGTTCATGGAGCCCGGCATCTCGATATCCGTGACCACGAGCGCGATGGCGGGCTCCGCCTCGAAGAGGCGCAGGGCCTCGTCCGCATTGGCCGCTTCCAGCACCTGGAAGCCCGCCTCGTCGAGGATATCGGCATTCACCATGCGCACGAGCGCCTCGTCTTCGACGACGAGAGCGACGGCGCGTTGGGAGGCGAGCGGGTCGGGCATCCGAGGCGACCTAGGGAGCGTGCGCGCGGCGGCAAGGACTTGACACGGGCGAACGCAGCAAAGCCCGCGCACCGGCTGCGGGCATCGCCTATTGAACGACCGTGATCAAGAACTCACGCTCGAGGGTCGAGCCGTCCGACTCGATGCGGATCGTCCTGAAACGGTCGGTGCCGACGAAATTGCGCGGCGCCTGATACCAGATCTGCACGGATGGCACGGCGCGCTTGTTGCAGACATGCCGGACGTTGGATTCCGGGTAGATCGGGAAGTCCCGTCCGTCCCGGATCGTGACCTTGCCGTGGGTCGGAAGCGCGACGAAGCGGAACTCTGTCTTGCCGATCCGCGTGCAGTCAGGATTGAGGTAGACTGCCCAGCTCACCTTCGTGGGCCGCCCGGCGATGACTGTCGCCTTGATCTCCTGGGCCCATGCCGGTGCCGCGAGGGCGAGCGCGCCGATCGTAAGGATTGCGAAGCGTTTCATGCCGAGATCCGATGTTTCTTTGTTACAAAGAAGCATCGCCCATGCGGCCGGTCAACAGCGCGCCTTTACAGCGCTGGAAAAGCGGCCTGGGTCACGCCGCCCGCGCCTCGTGCGACCAGCGCTCGGGCGCGTCCGTCTGGCCGACCAGCGCGAGGCCGTAGGCGATGGAGGCGAACTGGTTGCCGGAGGTGAGGCGCTCCTCGCCGAAGCGCTCGGCGAAGAGGCGGCGGATCGCCGGGACGAAGGATGTGCCGCCGGTGAGGAAGACCCGGTCGATCTCGCCCGGGGAGACGCGCGCCTCGGCGAGCGCCGCATCCACGGTCGCCGCGATGCGGGCGACGTCCCCGGCGATCCAGCCCTCGAAGTCGCGGCGGGTGACGGTGGCCTCCACGGTGACGCCCTCCTCGTCGAAACGGAACGGCGCCTCGTCGGCGCCCGAGAGCGCGATCTTGGTGGCCGAGACGGCGCGGTAGAGGGCGAAGCCGAGATCGTATTCGATGATGTCGATGAACTTCTGCAGGGGCCCGGGGTCGAGCGAGTCGCGCACCAGTTCGTGCAGCTCCTTAAGCTCCCCGGAGGTCTTCATGAGCGCGAGCTGGTTCCAGCGCGCGAAGTTCGCGTAGTAGCTGCCGGGCAATGTGAGCACCTTGCCCATGGAGCGATACTGCCCGCCCTTGCCGAGGCGCGGCGAGACCACCCGGTCGACGATCCGGTAATCGAACGCATCGCCCGCGATGCCGATGCCCGTATGGCTCAAGGGCTCGGCCCGCAGGATCCCGCCCTCGCGGGAAAAGCGCATCACCGAGAAGTCGCTCGTGCCGCCGCCGAAATCCGCCACGAGCACCGTGGCGTCCCGGGTCAGGCCTTGCGCATAGAAGAAGGCCGCGCCCACGGGCTCGTATACATAGGTGGCGTCCCGGGCGCCGAGGCGCCCGAAGGCGCTGCGGTAGCGGTCCATGGCGAGCGCCTCGTTGGGGTTGTGCCCCGCGAAGGTGACGGGCCGGCCGATCACCACACGGCTTCCATCGAGCCGCACGGCGTCGCCGCCATGGCGCACAAGGGTGCGCAGGAAGGCGGCGAGCAGGTCCTCGAAGCGGTAGCGCTCGCGGAAGATGCGCGTCTCCTGGAAGGTGGCGCTGGCCGCGAAGGTCTTGAAGGACTGGATGAAGCGGTGCGCCGTGTCGCCTTCGAGAAAGCGGTCGATGGCGAAGGGCCCGCCCTCCACCTCCGTGCGACGGCCGTTCCCGTGGCGTTCGTCCGTGAAGCACAGGGCCGACACGAAGACGTCGAGGCTGCCCCCATGGTGGTCGAACCGCACGGCCTCGACCCGCCCCGCCTCGTCGGCCAGCGCCACCACCGTGTTGCTGGTCCCGAAATCGACGCCGATGGACAGCGGCAACGGCGCGGCGCCGGCGGCACCGGTTGAGGAAGGCGCGGACATGGGGAGGCTCCGGCAAAGGGGCGCGGTGTGTATCCGCAACCGTGGGCTTTGCCAAGGCCTCGAACCTTCGTCCGGCGCGGGTCGACCGTCGCCGGGACCGCAGCACCTCAAGAGGCCGCCGGGGGCTCCGATCGGCCCTACGAGCGCCGGCCGTGGCTCGCACCCGCGGCTCGCTCCGCCTCCATGAGCACCTCGAGCGCCAGCCAGGGCTTGGGCATGTAGCGCACGTCCCGGGGCACGCGGGTGGCCTCGTCGCCACCGAGGGGGGCGCCGGATGTGAGGACGGTGCGGATCCAAGGCCATTTGATCTGCACAGAGCGGGCGAGATCGAGCCCGGTCATGAGGCAGGGCAAGCGGACATCCGCGAAGAGGAAGGCCACTTCGTCGGCACGGCCGCGCAGGAAGTCGAGGGCCTCCTCGGCGCTCGCCGCCTCCACCACGTCGAGGTCCGTCTCCTCGAGGAGGGCGACCGCAAGGCCGCGGACCTCCGTGTCATCTTCCACGACAAGCGCGATGCGGGCTGGAGCGGCACGTCCCATGGGGTTCTCCTCAGGTTCAGGCTCTGGTGTCGATCGTGCCGCTTCGCGGCAGCTTTGTTCGCTGGATCCGGGATCGCGTTGCGCTGGGCTGAGGCTGTGCCGCCCAGTCCGGGATAGGGCGTTCGGGGTGACAGCCCCCCGCACCCTGTCCCAGCGAAGCTCAGCGAAGCCGGCCGCCGAGCCTGGCTTCAAAGCCAGGACGCGCTGCTCCGTCCGCATCACGCATGATGCGCAAGGAACGGCGTCGTCAGGAAACGGGGTCGCTCCTGCGATCGGCGAGCGCCCGGCCCGCCTCGAAATCGCGCACCAGCTTGACGAAGCGCTCGGGCAGCGGAGCCTCGAGAATTTCGCCGTACATCTGGCGCAGCTTCTCTTCGCACGAGCGCAGAAGTCGCGTGCGGGGAACGGGCGTCGCAACGACGCGGACGCGGTCGGGTCCAGCCCAACCGGTAGAACCAGAACTCATGATGAAAAACCTCTGCTGACCCAGCTTCGTTCAGGCTGGGTTCAAATCCTGTTCGGCCATTAACGTAGGTTAGTCGCGCCTGTTTCAGCTTGGCTGTGAGTTTTCGTCAGGGTCCGGAATAGTACGCATGGGCCGCAGGAATCCGAGGTCGTGCTCCGCGCATTCCGACGCGATGGGAAAGTTCGTCGAGGGCACTTTGCGAGCGTCGGCTGATCCGCCGATCAGGCGGCCTTCTGCAGCGCCGCCATCACGAGGCTGTCGGAGACGAGGTCGTCCTCGGCGAAGGACAGGATTTCCGCCAGGCGAGTGCGGGCCCGGTTCACGCGGCTCTTGATGGTCCCGACCGCGCAATCGCAGATCGCCGCCGCGTCCTCATAGGAAAAGCCCTCGGCTCCGATGAGCAGAAGCGCCTCGCGCTGGTCGGGCGGCAGCCTCAGGAGGGCGCGGCGCACGTCGTCGAATTCCAGATGCGAGAGCTGGTCTGGCGCCGTGGTGAGCCCCGCCGCGTAGCTGCCGTCCGCGTCCTCCACCTCCCGGTGCCGCTTGCGGTGATCCGAGAAGAACCCGTTGCGGAGGATGGTGAACAGCCACGCGTTGAGATTGGTCCCGCGCTGGAAGCGGTCGAGATGGGTCCAGGCCTTCATGAGGCAGTCCTGGACGAGATCGTCGGCCCGGTCGGGGTTGCCGCACAGCGAGATCGCGAAGGCGCGCAGGCTGGGGATGGCGGCCAGAAGCTGCTCGCGGATCAGAGGTTCGACGCTCATCGGCACAACTCCGGATTCGGCCGGGACGCGGGGCGCCTTACGGCTCAGGTTACCCGAAGAACGGATACGGCCGAGCTCGGTTCCCTGCCGATGGCGTCCTCCGGGAGAATACGGACCGCGCGGTCCGCCTTCCGCCGGGGCCGGCCTCGCTTCGCTTCGGACGGCGGCACGCGGCGCGCCCGGCGCGGAGTGGGTCAGCTGCGCACGGACAGGCGCAGCTTGGTCACGAGGATGGCGAGCTCGGTCTGGCGCGTGAGACCGAGGCGCGAGAACACGGCCTTCAGCTGGGTGCGGATGGTGCCCTCGGTCGTGCCGAGTTCCTCGGCCGCCTCCCGGGGCGAATTGCCGGCGCCCACGAGCTCGGCGACGCGGGCCTGGGCCGGCGTGAGGCCCATGCGCTGGAGATGCGGGACGATGCTGCCCGCATGGGCCACCGAGAGGCTCTGGACGAGGAGCATGAGGCCGCCCGCCTTGAAGCCCATCTCCTGCCAGCGCTGCTGATGCCGCCGCCGCACCGGCACCGCCTGGACGAGCAGCGACGCTCGCCCCTGCGCGTTCGTGAGGAACACGCTGGCCACCGGCGACAGGGACGGCCCCGAGAGCCCGGCCGCCACGAGCCGGTCGAGCCGATCCTGGTCGCGCGCGGAGGCGGCCCGCAGTTGACCCTGCTTGATCGCCAGCTCGGCCCCGAGAAGATGGCGCGCGGCGGCATTCACGTAGGTGACGCGGGCCTCCGCATCGAGGGTGATGATGCCGTAGGCCAGGCACTCGGTCGCGGCCGAAAGGTCGTTGGCGAAGTTCTCCGTCACGGACAGGCGGGTCGTCGCCGCGAAGGCTTGGGCCGCGTGGCGGCTGATCCGGGCGAAGTGCTGGATGTCCGCCGCATCGAAGCGCTTGGGCCCGCGCTCCACCGTGAGCGCCACCTTCAGGCCGGGCGCCGGCGCCACCACGATGCCCATGAAGCGGGCAAGGCCGTGAGGGCGCAGGAAGTCCTGGTAGAACGGGTCCCGGCGCATCTCGGCCTCCGTGAAGAGGTCGTGGTCGCTCAGCGGGCGCCCGGTGCCCTGGGGCAACCGGCGCATGCGGGCGGACCGGCTGTCCTGGGACCACCAGGTCCGCGCGTATTCCGCCGTGATGGCCTCGAAGCCCGGCGAGGTCAGGGCTGGCCTTGGCTCCGCCGGGAACTCGAAGAGCAGCGCTCCCCTGGCGTCGAACAGCCTGGCGAGCGCATCGAGCGCGGAGGGCCACAGATGAGGGGCGAGCGATGCATCGTAGAGCGCGTCGAGGACGTCCAGGAGCGTGTTGGTGGCGGTACCCATGTACGCGGCCTGATCCTGGGGCACATGGCGGCGCGAATTCTGCCGCCGATGGGGCTGTGCGGCCGCAGCGCCATCGCTGGTTGCCGCCGCCCTCATGGAACCTTCCGCTGCGACATGCTGTCAAGCTCGCCACTAGGCTAAGGCCACCGCGCGGCATCCTTTTTCCCGCCGCCGCCGCCTCGCGCGGAACCGGACGTTCTCTGTGGACCGCCGCACCATGTCGCAGCCGGAGTCTTCGCAATTCCAGAACAGTGGGCCACATAGGCCCTGAGAACCCCGGCCTGCCGGGGCAGCGCGAAGCACGAAGCCGGATTTACCGGACGCAACGAGGACAAGCATGGTCGATGACGATGAGCGCGGGGCCCTTCCCGTCGGAGACGAAGGCGAGACGTTTGCCGAGCTGCTGGCCGCCGCCATCGAGCAAAAGGGCTGGAGCCAGGCCGAGACCGCCCGGGAGGTAACGCGCCACCTGCCCGAGGGCGAGCATTTCAGCCCGGTCAACCTCCACCATTATCTGCAAGGCCGCAGCCTCCCCCGGGCGAAGTACCGGGAGGCCCTCGCCAAGGCGCTCGACCTCGACGCCCCCCCACGGATCGTGCGCGCGCGCCGCCGGCGCCGCGCCAGCCCGGCGGCCGAAGAGCCAAACCCGACCATCCGTCTCCAGGACATGCAGGACGGTCAGGCCCGGCTGCAGCTCGACCAGGTGGTCCCCTGGACCGTGGCCCTGCGGGTTCTCGAAATTCTCCAGCAGGAGGTCGGCGCCGTGGCGGAGGCCGATCCCGACCGAGCCGGCGAGCCGATCACGCGGGCGCGGCGCGGCGGAACGGCGGGGGACTGATCCGGGGGACGAGATCGGCCGGAGGCAAGCGCTACTCGGCCTCGGGCACGGCGTGGCGCGCCATGAGCCCGTTGATCTGACGGATCAGTTCGGCGGGGCGCAGGGGCTTGGAGGCGAAGATCGCCGAGGGCGGCAGATCGCCCTCATCCGGCGCCGTCTTCCCCGAGATCACCAGGACCCCCACGTCGGGCCAGCCTTGCGCCACGAGGCGCGCGAATTCGAAGCCGTCGATGGAGCCCGGCATGTCCACGTCGGTGAGCACCACCTGGATATCGCGCCGGCGCTTGAGGATCTCGAAGGCCTCGTCCGCATCCTGGGCCTCCACGACCCAGAAATCGGAATCGCGCAGGATGTCCACCTGAACGGTGCGGACCAGCGGCTCGTCCTCAACCAGGAGGACGACGGGGCGCTTGAGGATGGGTGCGCGGGGCTTCATGACAACGCCGGAACAAAGGATCTCTCGGCGCCAACGGCCGGTCGGGGCGCCGGTTCCGAGCCGCCGCGCCGGCTCGCGCCCTCGTGCACAGGAAGCTGGCCGGGCCAATCTCCTGTCCGGGGACCGAACCGCGCGCCGCTCAGAGCCGCGGATGGCCCGGCTGCTCGTTGAGGCGCAGCCAGTAGCTGTCCACTTGCGCGGCAATCTGCAGGAGCGCGTCGGGCCGGACCGGCTTCACCAGATACGAATTGGCCCCAAGGTCGTAGGCGCGGGCAAGATCGGTGCTTTCCCGCGAGGAGGTGAGGATCACCACGGGCACCCGCCGGAGGTGGCCGTCGGCCTTCACATAGGCCAGGACCTCGAAGCCCGAGCGGCGCGGAAGCTTGAGGTCGAGGAGGATCACGGTGGGAACGACGGCGCCCTCCCCGCGCAGGGCGCCGTCCAGATAGGCGAGCGCCTGATCGCCGTCTTCCGCGAAGTCGAGTTCCGCCTCCACATTCGCCTTTCGAAACGCCCGCGCGATCATGTGCCGGTCGTCCGGGTCGTCCTCGACGATGAGCACGCGATGGACGTTCATGGCAGCTCCTCCGGCCCGAGGGCGGGCCTGACGCGGCGGTTGGAGGCGGGAAGCGGGCGAAGGGTCACGAGGCGCCTCCCGCGGCGGACGGCGCCCCGGGCCGAGACGGCTCCGCATAGGCGGGCAGCTCGATGAAGAAGCGGCTCCCCTGCCCCGGGACCGATGTGACGCCGTACCGGCCTTCCATGCGCTCCATCGCTCGCCGCACGATGGCAAGTCCAATGCCGGTGCCCGGATAGGCCTCGGTGCCGTGGAGGCGCTCGAAGGGGCGGAAGATGCGCTCCTGGTGGCCGGGCTCGATGCCGATCCCTTCGTCCCGCACCGCGAGGCGCACCCTGTCCTCCACGGTCTCGACCTCGATCCGCACCACGGGGCCGCGCCCTGGGGCGGTGAACTTGGCGGCGTTGGTGACGAGGTTCTCGATCACCTGCCCGAGCAGGGTCGCGTTCGCCCGCACGAGCGGCATCGGACCTGCCACCTCCACCCGGGCGCCAGCTCCGTCGAGCGCGGGCCGCAGCCCGTCCAGAGTGCGCCGCACAACGGCTTCGAGATCGACCCGCCCGAGGGTCATCTCCACCCGCGTGAGGCGGCTATAGGAGAGAAGGTCCTCGATGAGCTCCTCCATGCGGAGCGCCGCTGCCGTGATGCGGTGGGTATAGCCGCGGGCCTGCGGGGGAAGCTCCGGCCCGAAATCCTCCTCGAGGCTATCCGCATAACCGTGCATGGCGCGCAGCGGCGCCCTGAGGTCGTGGGAGATCGTGTAGGCGAAGGCATCGAGCTCCCGGTTCACCTCCGAGAGTTCCGCGGTGCGCTGTTCCACCCGCTGCTCCAGCTCCTGCCGGAACCCCTGCTCGGCGGCGAGCACCCGGGCTCGGGAGCGATCGCGGGCGATGAGCACGATCCCCAGCGTGGCGGTGAGCAGCGCCGAGAGGCCCGTCACCTCCACCACGAAGGTGATGGAATTGGCGGCGCGGGCCTCGTCCTGGGATCGCTCCTCCAGAAGACGCCGCTCCGCCTCTGAAAAGGCCTGGAGCCCTTCCTCGATCTCCTCCATGAGCCGCTGTCCCACATCGGTGCGCACCACCGACAAGGCATCCTCGAACCCGCGCTCGCGCAGGGAGACGGTCTGCGCCAGCTCGTCGAGCTTGGCGCGGATCGGGCGCTCGAGATCCGCGAGGCGTTGGGAGAGATCCTGGCGCAGGACGAGCCCGCGCAGCTCCGCGAATAGGGGCCAGACCTGCGCGCTCGCCTCCAGATAGGGCTGAAGGTAACGCCGCTCGCCGGTGAGGATATAGCCGCGCTGGCCCGCCTCCGCGGTGCGGATCCGGCTCTGGAGCATGGCCGTGCGCTCCAGGATGGTGGTGGTGCGCGACACAAGGGCCCGGCTGTCGTTGAGCCGCGTGAGATTGAGGTTGAGGGCGATTGCGCTCGCCACGAGGAAGATGAGCGCCAGCGCCAGGGCGGCGACGCCGAACAGGGTGCGAAAGCTCGGCCATGGGGCCGGTCGGGAAGCGGTGGCGGGGGTCAGGGCGTTCTCCGGGTCCTGATCATGGATCTAGTGCCGCGCCCGCATCCTTCACCTCCCAGGCCGCACGAGGGGACCCGATCGGTGCGCTCGCCGTTGTCGGGGTATCCGACCACTCCCCAGCCGGACGGTGCGTTTCCCATGCGTGCGCTCTTCGTGGACGACGACCCCGATACCCGGGCCCTTGCCATTCGGGCGCTCTCCCAGGAAATCGAAGGGCTGGAACCGCGGGAGGCGATGGACCTCGAGAGCCTCGACCGCTCCCTCGCCGAGGCCGTCCCGGACATCCTCGTCACGGATTACGACCTGCGCTGGGCCACCGGCTTCGATGTATTCGAGCGGGTAAAGTCCGCGTCGCCCGCCTGCGCGACGGTGATGTTCACCGGAACCGGCAACGAGGAGCTCGCCGTCAAGGCCATCAAGGCCGGGTTCGACGATTACGTGGTCAAGGGTCCCCGACAGCTCAAGCGCCTCGCCGTCAGCGCGCGGCTCGCCTATGAGCGCGGCGAGCGCGGGCGCTCTCTGGAGGAGAGCCGCGACCTCGTGCTGCGCGAGCTCTACCACCGGCTTCACAACAACCTGCAGATCGTCATCAGCCTCCTGCGGCTCACGGAGCGCACGATCCGCGACGAGGGCGACCGGCAGCGCATCGCGGATCTGCGCCAGCGCATCCAGGCGCTCAGCGCCCTCCAGGAGGAGTTCTATCGCTCGAACGACTTCCGCCGGGTGGATTTCGGCTCCTACCTGACCCGGCTGGCGGGCGGGCTCGTGGCCTTCGAGGCCGTGCGGGTCGCCCTCGAAGTGGCGGCGGATCCGCTCGAGCTGCCGGTCGACGTGGCGGTCCCCCTCGGGCTCGTGGCGAACGAACTCATCACCAATGCCCTGAAGCACGCCTTCCCGGACGGCCGCCCCGGCACGCTCTCGGTGTCCTTGCGGCGGGAGAACGGTTCGGCCTTGCTCACCATCGCCGACGACGGGCCCGGCTTCGATCCCGAGCGCGCGTCCGGGAACGGGCTCGGCCGCAAGCTCGTGCACCGCCTCATCGACCAGATCAACGGCTCGATCGCCTATGAGCGCTTGCCCACCGGCATGGCCTGCCATGTCACGACGCCCCTCGGCGCGGCCCGCTAGGCCACGGACCGTATCCGCGCGATGCACGCGAATGCCGAATACGGGAGGCGCCGCCCCGGGCCCCCTAGCCGTCCGCGCGGACTTGGCGCACAAGGATCGATGGGCATATCAGCCCTGACCACATCGACGCCGACACGACGCCCTTCCTTTACCCCAGCTTGAACAGGCAGGCTTTCCACCGCATGACGCACCCCGCCGACAACATGCTTCGCTCCCTGCGGGTGCTCGTGGTGGACGACGAGTTCCTGATCGCGGATTACACGAGCGACATTCTCGAGAGCGCCGGCCATGTGGTGGTCGGCACGGCCGCGACGGCGGACGAAGCCCTGCGGCGCGTGGCGGAGGCGCAGATCGACCTCGCCATCGTGGATATCACCTTGAAGGGCTCGACCGACGGGATCGCGCTCGCCACCCACCTCCGCGAACGGGGACTGCCGCATCTCTACATTTCGGGTTCTGGCGATCCGATGACGCGAGCCCGCGCCGAAGCCACGGGTCCCCTCGCCTTCCTGCAGAAGCCCTTCAGCGAAGCGCAGCTCCTGCGCATCTTGAACGCGTACCAGGCTGGCGCCGGCGATTGAAGAGGCCGCTCCGGAGCTGACGACGCCGACGGTTCACGACGGGGCCAGTGGAACGGAACGCACATGGCGCGCGCTGCGTTCCCGCGCTCGTATTTCACCTGATGGAAATCGTGCAAGCCCTTGGAAGCTTGTGGACAATGGCGGCGGCAAGACCGGCGCTTGGAACTCCCCTTGTGGCTCAACCGTTCTACCGCCGATCCAACAACGGAGCGGATTCACAATGTCGAAGAAGATTCTTCTCACCGGCGCGGTCCTTGCGCTTCTCTCCCCGGTCGCCGCCTTCGCCCAGACGGGCGGCGGTGCAGTCACGGGCGGCGCCGCGGGCGCGGCTACGGGTGCCATCGTCGGCGGCCCGGTGGGCGCGGTCGTGGGTGGCGTCACCGGCGCCATCGCCGGCGGCATCGCCGAGCAGCAGCAGCCCCAGTTCCGCCAGTACGTCGAGACCCGCAGCGTCCCGTCCTACCGCTACTCGCAGGAACTGCGCGTCGGCGCGGTGCTGCCCGAGAGCGGCGTGACCTACTATGAGGTCCCCGAGACCTACGGCGCGAAGGGCTACCGCTACACCGTCGTGAACGACGTGCCGGTCATCGTCGAGCCGAGCACCCGCCGCGTGGTGCAGGTCATCCGCTAAGCGGAAAGATCAGTTGCGTTGGACAGGGCGGCCTTCGGGCCGCCCTTTTCGTTGGCGCGGGGCGTCGGGCGGAGCCGAGAAAAGCTCGTGCCCGTTTGGGGCGAAGACTCGGCTGCCGCGTCAGCCCACGAGCGACCACAGGGCGTTGACGATCCAAGCAAACCCGGTGCCCGCCGCGGCCACGAAGAAGATCACGAGCAGCACCGCGGCAAGCGCCAGCAGGCAGCCCGTGGTGGCGTAGTAGCGGCAGCCACCGACGGGCTGAGAGGGTTCGTTCATGCGCGGAGGCTCCCCTGGTTCGCCGGGAATGTAGGGCGCCGAGCGGCCGGGGTCTCACAACTTTCTGCCTCATCGCGCGACCTGCGCGGGCATGGTCCACGCAAGGAGACGGAGGGCGGGCTTCACCGACGCCGACGGCGGCACCCGCCCTATCGTGCGCTGATCATGCTGCGGATCTTCGCGGCGAGCGCGTCCACCGCGAAGGGCTTGGTAATCATCTCCATCCCCGGCTCCAGGAAGCCGTGGGCGAGAGCCGCGTTCTCCGCGTAGCCCGTGATGAAAAGCACCTTCAGGTGCGGGCGGCGCTCGCGGGCTTGGTCAGCCAGCTGGCGGCCGTTGAGGCCCGGAAGTCCCACATCCGTGACGAGAAGGTCGATGGTGCGGGCGTTGTTGAGGAGCCGCAGGCCCGCAAGGCCGTCGGCAGCCTCCAGCGCCGTATAGCCGAGATCCTGAAGCACCTCGACGATGAGGGAGCGCACCACGGGCTCGTCCTCCACCACGAGCACCGTCTCGCCGGCCTCCGCGCGAGGCGCCTCCGCCATGGAACCGGTGGGCAGCGTGTCCTCCGCCGCCGCGCCACGATGGCGGGGAAGATAGATCTTGATCGAGGTCCCCTGCCCTTCCTGCGAGTAGATGCGCACATGGCCTTCCGACTGCTTGGCGAAGCCATAGACCATGGAGAGACCCAGCCCCGTGCCCTGGCCCAGGGGTTTCGTCGTGAAGAACGGATCGAAGGCGCGGGCGATCACGTCGGGCGGCATGCCCGTGCCCGTGTCGGATACCGAGACCATCACGTACTGGCCCGGCGCGAGGTCCTGGTGGGCGGCCGCGTAGGCGGCGTCGAGATGCGCGTTCGCGGTCTCGATCACCAGTCGCCCGCCCATCGGCATGGCGTCCCGGGCGTTGATGGCGAGGTTGAGGATCGCGCTCTCGAGCTGGTTCGGATCGCACAGCGTGGTCCAGAGCCCGCCCGCCGTGACGATCTCCATGGCGAGCGAGGGACCGATGGTCCGCCGCAGCAGGTCCTCCATGGAGGTGACGAGGGTGTTCACGTTCACGGGCCTTGGGTCGAGCGGCTGACGGCGCGCGAAGGCAAGGAGCCGGTGGGTGAGCGCGGCCGCCCGCTGGGCGGAGGTCATGGCCGCCTGCGCGTAACGCTCCACGTTCTCGATCCGTCCCTGCCGGATGCGGGTCTGCATCAGATCGAGCGAGCCCACGATGCCGGCGAGCAGGTTGTTGAAGTCGTGCGCGATGCCGCCGGTGAGCTGGCCCACCGCCTCCATCTTCTGCGCCTGGCGCAACGCCTCCTCGGTTTCGCGCAGGCGCGCGTCGTTGCGCAGACGCTCGGACACGTCGGTCGCGTATTGGAAGGCCCCGACGAGTTGCCCTTGCGTGTCGCGTAGGCTGTCGAAGCGCAGCTCGTAGGTGGGGCGGACCCGGCTCTCCTCGCCGAATTCCTGCATCAGGGTGAAGCGCTCGCCCGCAAGCGCGCGGCTCCATACGGCCTTGGCGGCCTGCTGGTGGTCCGGACGATCCGCCAGCAGGTCGAGCAGGCTGTCGCCCACCTTGGGGCGCAGGCCGTAGATGCGCTCGAACTCGTCCGCATAGGCCCGGTTCACGGCCCGGTACCTGAAATCAGGGCCCATCACGGCCAGAAGCGAATCCGTGGTCTCGAAGATGTCGGACCACAGGCGCCGCTCGGCCAGCGCTTCCTCGACCCGCTGCTCCAGCTTGACCCTGGACTGCGCCAGCACCTCGCGGGCCTCCACGATCTCCTGGATATCCGTGCAGGTGCCGAACCAACGGACGATGCGCCCCGCCTCGTCGCGCACGGGCTGCGCGCGGCCGAGCACCCACCGGTATTGGCCGGAGCGGTGCCGCAGACGGTACTCGATGTGGTAGGGCTCACCGGTCTCGAGGCAGCGCTGCCACACCCCCCAGGCGCGTTCCTGGTCGGCCGGGTGGAACATGTCGTTCCAGCCCTCGCCGTCCGTGGAGCCCTCGGGCACGCCCGTGTAATCGTACCAACGCTGATTGTAGTAGTCGTGGAAGCCGTCGGGCCGGGTCGACCAGATCATCTGGTCGACCGAGTTCGTGATCGCGCGGAACCGGGCCTCGCTCTCCCGGAGCGCTGCCTCGCTCTGGCGCTGCGCCGCCTCGGCCTCGCGCCATTCGGTCACGTCGAGCACCACGCCGACCGCCCGTTCGGGCCGCCCTTCGGCGTCGTAGTGAATCTCGATCCGCTGCATCAGGGAGCGGATCTGCCCGGTGGGCAGGCGCAGGCGCAGCTCCAGTTCGAGGAACCGCTCACCGCGCATGAGCGCCTCGCGGGATTCCGCCTGAAGCCGCTCCCGCTCACCCGGAAGGTAGCGCGCCCGGATCTCGTCGAGGGTTGGGGTCGCGTCCTCCGGAAAGCCGATGAGCCGGTTCAGCTCCGGCGAGGAGGAGACGGTCTCGGTCGCGATGTCGATTTCCCAGATGGCGAGCCGGCCCGCCTCGAGGGCGAGCCGGAGCTGGGCCTCGCTGGTGCGGATCGCCTCCTCGGCCTCCTTGCGCTCCGTGATGTCGCTCACGACCGCGTAGAAGCCCGCGACCGAACCGTCCGGATCGAAGCGCGGCAGGTAATCGATTTCCGTATGCCGCGCCACGCCGCTGGGCTGCGGCGTCACGGCTTCGAAGCGCACGCGCTCACCCCTGAGCACCGCCTCGATATAGGGCCGGCGGGGCTCGTAGGCCGCATCGCCGAGAACCTCGCGAACCGTTCGTCCGAGCAGCGCCGAGCGGGCCCGTCCGAACCAGGTTTCGTAGGTCTTGTTCACGAGCTGGTAGCGCTGGTCGCGGTCGATATAGGACACGAAGAGCGGCAGGGCGTCGGCGAGTGCGGTCGCCCGCTCCTCGCTGATGCGCAGCTCCACCTCGGCCTGGATGCGGTCGGTGCGGTCGCGGAGGATCTTCAGGAACCCCACGACCCGGCCGTCCTCGTCCCGGAGCGGCATCAGCAAGCCGCTCGCGTAGAACACCGTGCCGTCCTGGCGCATGTGCCAGCGCTCGTCCGAGGCGCGGCCCGTGGCGAGGGCCCCGGCGATCTCCGCCTCGGGAGCGCCGGCCTCCCGGTCCTCCGGCGTGAAGATCACGCCCACGGGGCGCCCGAGGATCTCCGCCTCCTCCCAGCCGAGCAGGCGGCGCGCGCCCTCGTTCCAGGTGGTCACGCGTCCCTCGAGGTCGCTTGTGAAGATCGCGTATTCGGTGGCGCTCTCGAGAATCAGCCGGTGGATCTGCCGCTCCGCCTCGAGCGCCGCCACCCGCCGGCGCAGGCGCTCGATCTCCAGCGACGGATCCCCGTTAGCCACGGGAGCTGCGTCGCGCAGAGAGGCTGGGTCGGCCGATGGGCTGAATGGGGACAAGGATCCGGTTCATAGAAGTCGAGGACGGGGCGGCACCGCCGCCCGTGAGCATGTGCAACAATACGCGAAGTCTTCAAGTGTCCGCGACCTGGAGCCGAAGGCTGTGAACAACCGCCGGCTCAAGTCGTCTAGGCCCTGAGGTCACGCGCCCGCCCCGGTGAGCCGGGCATGGGCCACCGCCATGCCGAGCACCGCCAGGGCGAATACCTGGTGGGCGAGCCCCGCCCAGAGGGGCACCGCAAGGAGCAGGGTCACGATCCCGAGGGCCATCTGCGCCAGCGAGAGCCCCGCGAGCACGCGCGCGCGCCGGAACGCGCCGCTCTCCGGCGCCGCTTTCAGCAGGCTCCAGGCGTGCCACAGGGCAAAGCCCACCAGGAGGTAGGCCGTCATGCGGTGGTTGAACTGCACCAGCGTGACGTTGTCGACGAAGTTCTCGATCCAGGGCTGGACCACGAAGAGCTGGGCCGCGGACGGGACCAGCACGCCGTCCATCAGCGGCCAGGTGTTGTAGGTGAGCCCGGCCTTGGAGCCCGCCACGAGCCCGCCGAGGGCAATCTGGAAGACGACGAGGCCGAGCAGCACCCGCGCGGACACCCGCCCCGGCAGCGCCGCAACGGCTCTGGTCCGCGCGGTCCTGAGCGTGTCCGAGAGACCCGTCGCGACCCAGACGAGGCTCGCGAAGATCGCGCTCGCGATGGTGAGATGCAGGGTCAGCTTGATCGGAGCCACGGCCACCATGCCGGGCTTGAGGCCCGACGCCACCATGATCCAGCCGACCGCGCCCTGGAGGCCGCCGGCGGCTCCGATCGCCAGCAGGGTCAACGCGAAGCGACCCTTGACGATGCCGCGCGTCCAGAACCAGACGAGCGGGATGAAGAAGACGAGGCCGAGGAAACGCCCGAGCTGGCGGTGGCCCCATTCCCAGAAGTAGATGACCTTGAACTCGGCAAGGCTCATGCCCTTGTTGAGAAGCTCGTATTGCGGGATCGCCCGGTACTTGGCGAATTCCTCCGCCCAGGCGCCCTCCGAGAGCGGCGGGATGGCGCCGGTGACGGGCTTCCATTCGGTGATCGAGAGCCCCGACCCCGTCAGCCTGGTGGCGCCGCCGACCGCGACCATGGCAACCACGAGGGCCGCGAGCACATAAAGCCAGACCCGCACGGCCCTGAGGCCGTCGAGGCGTTCGGTAGGCAGGGCAAGCGCGGCGGAGACGGCCATGGGGGTGCTCGGGGAGGCTCGGACAAAATCGCGATCCGCGGCGACGGGAGGCATGGAAGGACCCCTGGCGCATCGCGCGTGCCCGTCACATATGACCGGCAGCGCGGCCGGACAAGTTCGACCGGTGACGCACCCTCCCGTGGGGCCGGGTGCGTCTCTGGCGCGGCGTTTGTCGGCGTCACATATGGTGGGACACGGTCCAACGGCCGCGACCTATTCGATCGGAGATTCCATGCGCAAGCGGACGCGCAAGCTCGTCGGCACCGCCGCGATGCTTGCCTTCATCCTGTTCTACAGCCTCGTCGCCATGGCGCTGGCGGAAAGCCGCATCATGGAGGCGCCCTACGCTTGGCAGGTGGTGGCCTACATCGTCCTCGGCCTCGTCTGGGTGCTGCCCGTTATGCCGCTGATCCGCTGGATGGAGCGGCCGGACCCGGACGGCGCCTGACGCCGCAGAGGCGTGCCTAGCCTCCCGAAATGCCCTCGATGACCTTGCCGGTCCCGCCGCAGGACTGACAGGCCTGCGCGTCGATCTTTCCGGATCCGCGGCAATCGGGGCAGACATTCTCGCCGGTGCCGGGCGTTCCGGGCGCCGCATCGTCGCCGGGGTTGATCTGCGCACCCCCTTCAGGGGCATTGGGTGTCGTCTTGGCGCTGCCTGACATGGCCTGGCTCCTGGGCTGGTCTTCCCTAAGCCAACGCAACGCCGCGCCTGCGGTTGCCGAATGCAAGGCCGGCGGGCGCGCTCGGGATCGCGTTCAGGTCACCGGGCGGGAAAAGTGCCGCCCGGCCCGCCCCAATCCCGCATCGAGCACCGCGCGAGCCACATGGAGGTTGACGGTCAGGCGCGGGAAGAGGCATCCGGGTACGTAGCGCCTGGGCTCGGCGGGCGTTTCGAGAAGGCGGCGCACGAGGGTCGACCTGTGCGAGTGTTGCACCGCGGCGGGCATCATCAGCACGGCCGCATCCGAACCGAAAATCTCCCTGGCGGCGCCTAAGACCGGCATCAGGTAAGCGATCCCGGAAGGCCGGTCGACGGCACCCGGATCGAGTTCGGCGCATGGGCGTAAGCCGTGTTGCGGAAGGCATCCAGGCCGCGCAGGAAGCCCTCTTGCGCGTGGACGTCGGTGAAGATCAGGCGGTTCCAGGCCGTGGTCGCGACCTGCGTCCGGCACTCGTCGAAAGCGGAATTGGCGACCAGAAGGTGGCCGCTCACGGACGTGATGGCCGCCGGAATATCGATGCGCTGAAGCACTTCCAGGGTGCTGCGGGACCTCTGGTGGCCGAGATGGCCGAACAGGAGCGCACCCCGCGCGAAATGCGCCCGGAGCGGATCGAGACGGCGGAGTTCTTCTGCGGTCACGGGTCCTTGTTCGAAGGCGCGCTCGAAGCGCAGGCTCACCTTGTGCCCGGTCGGCAGGTTGAAGAAGGCGGCAGCGCACCAGCCGAAACCGTTTGGACGGATAAAACTGCGGTACATCGGGTCTTGGTCGAGCTCGTCAGGCGTGAAGAGATCGAGCTCCCCGAAGAACCGCTTCAAACCACTCGTCGCGGCACGCTCCGCATAGACGTTGCGCCCAGGCCAGCCTGCGTTGAACCACGCGTCATAGAGCTCCCTCTGGTCCCGTGGCGTGGCCCAGAAGCGGTGGTTCTTGGACGTGGTGACGAACATGGCGGCGCTTGACGCCCCCGCCAGGGAAGAGACGTCCTTCAGCAGATCCGACCATTGCTCCGGGGCGACCGACGCCTCGTAAATGCGTTCTATCAGGGACTGCGTGCTCGTGGACATAACGCTGCTCAATGAGAGGAATATACTCGCCTGCGTGTCCCTGCCAAAGGTTTACCCTCCAGAAGGAGGGGATATGTGTCAATCTATGCGTACCCGACGTGGTCGTGTCGATAGCAAAAAGGCCCGCATCGCTGCGGGCCGAGTAACATTCTAGGTCTCGTCCAAGAATGAGGTTTATTCGCAAACGCGACGTCGGACGGTCTGCCACCCCCAGCCGGGGACGAACTCGCTGGACCGCTCGGTGAAGCAGCGCTCCTCCTCCACCACGACGCGGCGCGGGGGCGCCACATAGACGGGGGCCGGCTCCACATAGACGGGCGCCTGCGAGGCCGCGATGGCGCCGCCGACAGCCAGTCCACCGAGGACGCCAAGCGCCGCCGCGGCTCCGGGCGACAGCCGGTCGCGGGCGGATGCCGGCGATGCGGCCGCCAGGGAGGCCGCCAGGGCCATGACGGCAAAGCCGCCGGCCGAAACAGGAATTGCTCTCATGGTCATCAACCCTTGTACCCCAGGATCCGGAACCGCGGGCTCGGCCAGGCCGGACCGCGCTCCTTAAGGCACCGTCCGCGCCGCCCCTTTGGAACCGGCCACGGGCGTCCTGAACCTGCGCCTTGCCGCAATCACTAAATGCAGACCCTTCCCGAATGCTGAATCAATCCTGGCGACGCCACGGCGAATGCGACGGGTCGGATTCATGGTTGATCAAGGGTGAACGGCGAGGCGTCACGCGGAGCGCGCATGTCCGCTTCCGGGCGATCCGCGCTTCGCGAAAGCTTGACTGCGCGCGCCCAAACCGAGATGGCTCCTGATGGGACGATATTCAACCTGCCGCCGCGAAGGGTCGGAAGGCTTCAAGGCCCGGCGGTACGCCTAAGGGCGGGTTGCACGACAAGCCGCCTGCAGGCCGGACCACGGACGAAGCCGACAGGGAAAGGCTTCAGAGACATGAAGCGGAAGGTGCTCACCATCGCGGGGGCCGGCATGCCCGCCTTGGCGCACTCCGCCGCGGCACGACGCAGACGGCGAACCACCAGGCCGGCGACGTGGTCCAAACGGCGGATGGCAAGGCGAAGACGCTGACGGCCGCGAAAGCCAAGCGCCTGCGCCGCACCGACAAGCAATGGAAGGGGCCAATGCGGCCATGGGCGCGACGGTCGTGGGCGCGGGTGCCGAAATCGGTTCGGCCGCAGCCGTGCCGCAATGGGGCTGGGGCTACGGCGGTTCTTCTGGAGCCCCCGTGGCGGACGCCGCAATCGGCGGCGTCTCCCAGGCGGTCGCACAGTCGGCAACGAACCAGCAGATCGAAGCCGCGATGGGGAACTGCCGATCGCGGTCGTCGCCACATCATGGCCGGGCTCGTCCCGGCCATTTCAGCCTGCCGGCGGTGCGGCCCGCGCGCTAGCGCCTCCGCGATCGTTCCGGTCGCGGAGGCCGTTCCGGTCCCCTACCCGGCTATGGACAGGCGCGTCCTCCCGACCTCGCCGGCATCATGGCTGCGCGCTGGTGCGGAGGGGCACCGAGAGCAGCACGCGCACCAGATCCGCCTGACGGTTGGTCTCGGTCTTGCGGAACAGGTTCTTGAGGTGGAACACGATCGTCGTTTGGGCGACGTCGAGTTCCTCGGCGATCTGATCGAGACGCTTGCCGTCGATCAGCAGGAGCGCCACCCGCGTCTCGGCCGGGGTCAGATTGTAGAGCCGCACCAGCGTCTCGCCCGAGACTTTCGTGCGCTGCTCGGTGTCGATGAGAAGGAGCACAACCGCATCGGCGTCCTCCCGCGGGCCCACATTCTGGCCCGGGATGAGCACGAGATACGGGCGCCCGCCGGAGATGCGCGGAAATGGGATGATCTCGTCCTCGGCCTCCAGCTGGTAGGCCTGCTCCAGGAAGCTCTTCAGGCGCGCGTTCTGCTTGGGACTCGCGCCCTTGACCTGGCCGAGCGACAGAGTGAGCCCGTCATCCTCGGCGAAGATGCGCTTCGCCTCATCGTTCATGACGCGCACATTGCCCATGGTGTCCAGGATCACGACGCCGATCATGAAGCGGTCGAAGGCGAGGGTCGCCTTGCGCATGGCCTCGATGGCGCGGCCGCGGGCGGAGGTGACCACCTCGCGCCAGGCCTCCTCGGCCCGCTGCACGGCACCAGTGCGCACCCGGGTCACCTGGTTGAGGCGGGTCTCCACGGTGGCAAGGAGGAGATCGTAGTCGATGGGCTTCACGAGGTAATCGTCGGCCCCCGCCTGCTTGCCGACCAGCACGTCGTTCCGGTCGGCGAGCGCGGTCAGGAAGATGAAGGGCACGTCGGCGAGCGTGCCCTGATCGCGCATGGCCTTGAGCACGTCGTAGCCGCCCAGCCCCGGCATGGTGATGTCGCACAGCACGAGGTCCGGGCGGTTTCCGGCGAGCAGTTGCAGCGCCTCCGCACCGTTGGCGGCCTGCAGCACGCGGTAATTGGCGCTCTGCAATTCGTCGGCGATGTCGACCCTCAGGTCTTCCTCGTCCTCGATGCACAAGATGAGCGGCTGCGATGCCATGGTGGATGCCCCTTGCTTGTTTCAGGCCAACCTTGAGGTAGGGCCAACTTTATGGATGAACGACGTCGATATGGTTGACGAAGCGTTGCCCGCTCCGTTCCTGCCGTTTCCGGCGCATGATGTCAGTGACCGCACTTTCATGGATCGGGCACTCGCAAATCGTTAAGCCGCCTGCGGTTTTTGCGCGGCGCTGATGGCAGGCAAGGTGAAGACGAAGGTCGAGCCCTGCCCCTCCAGGCTGTCGACGCGGATCTCGCCCCCATGCATGCGGATGATCTGGCGCGCAAGGTTGAGGCCGATGCCCGTGCCGGCGATGCCGGCGGCCGTGCGGGCACGATAGAACCGGTCGAAGATCTTGCCCTGCTCGTCCGCGGGGATGCCGAGACCCCAATCCGACACGGAGCAATTGACGCTTTGATCGCCGGACCAAAGCTTCACGTCGATGCGTTCCGCCTTGGTGGAATACTTCACGGCGTTGGAGATCAGGTTCACCACCACCTGCTCCACGAGCGTCGTGTCGCATGTCACGACGAGCGGGTGCGGCGGCGCGATCAGGCGAATGTCGAAGGAGGGCGTCAGCTCGCGCTGGCGTTCGCAGATATCGGAAACCAGCTCCACGAGATCGCACGCCGTGGGGTTGACGGTGATCTGCCCGGCATCGAGCTTCGCCGCGTTGAGCACGCTGTCGACGAGTCGGGTGAGCCGGCTCGTGGCGTTGCGGATCTTCTGCACGCGCTCGCTGAGTTCCTCGTCGCTGACGCCCTTCTTGCGAAGGAGGCGCTGCGCCGTCGAATCCACGATGGCGAGCGGCGTCCGGAATTGGTGCGACACCATCGAGACGAATGTCCGATAGGCGCTGGTAATCTCGCGCTCCCTGGTGAGAGCCGATTGCAGAGCCAATGCCGCCTTCTTGTAAGGCGTCACATCGGTCAGACGTACGAAGATCGTGCCCCCGTCCACCTCTTGCACGGAAAGATGAGCCCACACCTCCGGCGAGAGGCGCAAGTCCAGCTCGATGGATCCGAAGTCGTCGTCCGCCAGCAGACGCTCGTCGGCGCCCTCGCAGGCCGCAAGGCAGCGGAGGAATTCCTTGAGCGACATGTCCTCCCGATAGCACGCCACGACTGGCTCGATGGAGCGGATGCGCTCGTTGGCGATGAGAAGACGTCCCTCCGAGTCGAAGGCCGCAAAACCGTCGGACGCAGTCTTGATGGCGGCGACAAGGCGGCTCTCGGCCTGACGCAGCGCGGCGGTACGCTGCTGCACCTTCATCTCGAGGTCGACGTTCTGCTGCTCGGCCTCCTTCCTGGCCCGCCACCGCTCGGTGATGTCGCGCACGAAGGCGATGACGAGGTTGCGGCCCGACATCCGCAGGGGATGGCAGCTGATCTCGAGACAACGCAGCTGGAGCTGCGGCGTGAGGCTCTCGTCCTCCACCATGGAACTCGCGCCGCCCATGGCCTGGAGCATGGCGGCCTCGATGCGGGGCGAACGGAAGATCGGCAACACGGATTGCACCGGCCGCCCCACCACGTTCTCGGCCTTGGCCTCCAGAAGCGCCTCCATTCCCGGATTCCACAGGAGGCAGGTGAGCGTCTGGTCCAGGATCACGATGCCCTGGTTGGAGAGGTCGATGACGAGTTCGGAGAATTCCTGCTCCTGCCGGAGAAGGGTCTGCGCCTGTTTGGTTTCGCGCAGGCCGCTCCAGAGCCGGAAAGCGAGGATGCCGGCGCTGACGATGATGCCGAGCACGGATGCCATGCTCTCGTACACGATACGCAGGTAGTATTCGCGATTGCGGGCGTTATCCACTCTGTTGCGGTGCACCTGCGTGTTCGCGAACCCTCTCAGCATGTCACCGAGCCGGATCGCCTGGGCTGCCAGCGAGAGAGCCTCCGGGGGCGACAACCCCGCTTCGATCGCCTGTTCGGCGGACGCGACCTGCCGATGCAGCATGACGAGCTCATCGGTTGGGGCGAGGTTCTGGAGGGCACGAAGCTGCGGCCCTTCCATCAGGAATTCGATCCGGCTCATCATGATGTCGAACCGAAACGGCGGCGCGTCTTCCGGTGTCGCGAAGACCTCGCCGGCCGCTTGGCGAGCGAGGCTCTGACTGAAAAGAGCCATCTCGTATTGAGCCTGCATGACGTGCCAGACATCGGTCGACGTTTGGAGCCGGCGCAGTGCCCGATCGGTCTGAAGAAGGCGAACGCCCGCAAAGACGAGACAGCCGATCAGGCTCACGGCGGCGACCGCCGTCAGGAGCGTGTGCCGGGTCGGCCGTTTGAAGAGCCAGCTCATTCAACGTGCAACCGGCTGAGCTGCCAGGCCCACATGTCGTCTGAGGCCTCGTTATCGAGCTCGGGATATTGATCCCGGGGGAACACGATCCAGAGCGGACCCCTGTTGCGCACGGTGAGGACGGTATCGTCCACGCGCATGGCTAGGATTGGATTGTAGCGAAGCACGGTGGGGTTGAGCCGCACGGTGTAGGCGTTCAGCGCGGTCGCTTGCAGATGCGTACCGGCGGCCCCGACCCGCTGCAACACGGCCGCGAGCGACGCACCTTCGAAGGTTTTCACCCCATCGGTCCAGGCTGTCTTCGTCCGAATGCGTTCGACGCCGAGGGCCTCGAGCATCGCTCGGTCGAACCGGGCCTCGCCGGGGGCGTTCGTTTCGGTGATCGCGCCGCTGAGGGTCAGCAGAACCGGGCCGCTCGGCACAGGCAGGGGCTCTGCGGCGAGGGCACCGGCCCAGAGCCACACGACCAAGCACAACCAGAAAGGCTTCAACCCGCGCACAACTCCCTCCTCTACAGAGGTTATAATCTAACGAGCACGGCTTGAAACCCGGTAAAGTATTTAAAGTTAAGTGCCTATCGGCCGGAAATGCGACCTTGTGAAGCTCCTCCTAGGCCGCACGATGCCACCCGGGGTGGCAAAGCCCTCAGATGACGAAGAAATCCTCGGCCCGCAGGTCGAGGCCGGGCTGAACCTTGGCGAACCTCACGGCACCGACGCCGCCGACCCCATCCGCATCGAACGACAGCGTACCCTTTGCCTTGTTGTAGATGATCCGGTCCGAGGCATCGGTGGCGGTCGCGCCGACCCGGAACGCGCTGTCCCGAAGCTCCCCGGCGCGAAGCCCGCGGAAAATCGCGTTCTCCAGCACGATCAGGTCGTCGAGCCAATTGAAGTCCGCGATCGTGTCCACGTTGCGCCGGCTGTTCAGTTGCGTGGTGAAGCGGAACTGGTCCTGGCCGAAGCCGCCCATGAGCCAATCGTTGCCATAGGCGCCATCCAGTCGGTCGTTGCCGCCCCCGCCGTCGAGGCGCGACGCTCCGTCGTGCCCCACAAGCGTGTTCGCGAAGGCGTTGCCGGTCAGGGAAAGCGACCGCGCCGCGGATGCCGATGCTCCGGAGAGAACCTCGATTGCGGAGCCTTCCGTCAGCGCGTAGCTCACGCGGGTGAAAACCCGGTCGTTGCCCTGGCCCACCTCTTCGATCACCGCGTCGCCGGCGTTGTCCACGTAGTAGGTGTCGTTGCCGAAGCCGCCGATGAGGTCGTCAGCGCCTCCCCGCCCGTCCAGCACGTCCGACCCGCCGAAACCTTCGAGATAATCGGCCCCGCTGCCTCCGGTGAGCTGGTCGCGCCCGGCGAAGATGTTCGCAAGGGCCAGATCCGTCAGATCGCCCTCGGCCCAGTCGAGGAAGCGGCCCATGTCGAGGTCGAGGCCTGTGATCGTGTAAGCGACGGACAACCCGCTGAAATGCGTGATCTCGAAAAGATCGCCGCCCACCAGCTCATCCGTGGCGAAGTCATAGAGAAAGGCGCCGTCGTAATCCGTGACGCTCGCCGCGTCGTTCCGGATACGGATGTAATCGCCATCCGACACGATCACCCTGCCGTCCCACAGATCGGCGACCGAGATGAGGTCCATGCGAAGCGAGAAGTTGGGGGACACCACGAGACGGGCCATGACTGACTCCAATTGCGTGGTTGGAGCATACACATCCGAAAGCTTAACTGGGGCTGAAGCCGGATGGTTAACCGCGTTCAGGTTGCAGGCCCCGGCACGCCGAGAACCAGCCTGCGCCGCTTGGCCGGATCCAGCGCCGTCCGGTGGACTCGCGTGATGTCAGGGATAGGCGCCGGGCGCGGCGCTCCAGCGCCGCCACCCCTTCAGAGATGCGCGCGCGGCCTTCAGCCCTTGCGCAGCCTGCGAGCATTGGCGCGGACCTTGCGGCGGTAGCCGTTGCAGACCGCATGAGCCGAGCCGCCGCCCGCGAGGAGACCGGCAGCCTCGATGGCCGCGCTGACCTTCTCGGTCACCATGCGCTGCGCCTCGAGGCCCGCATCTTGGCCCCCAAGGGCAAACCGCGCGAGGCGCAGGCCGATGACGGCTTGAGATTCCATGGCGAGCAGGGTGGTGTCACGCATGAGGCGCGACCAGGCACGGTAGGGCAACAGGAGCGCTCCTCGGATCGGCCGCTAGGATAGGCCGTCGGACAACGCACCGACAGGCCTTCCGTTGCAGGGCTGCCCTGCGCCCCTGCTCCGTTTCCCTCTCCGCTCGCGTAGGCGGGATGGCGGAGGCCCCCGCCTTTCGGCTGGCAATGGCCCCAGACGCCGGTGGCGGGCCGAAAGATCCACACGGGCTCGCCTGAATATCCGCCCCGGCTGCGGATCGCTCCCCCGCTCCCGCGCAGCGATCGCTCCCGGATTCGGAGGATCGTCCGCCCCAACCCCGCCCCGGCGCCCCACTGAACTCGAAAGCGCGTTCGTGCGTTGGCATTCCGAGCAGCCCCCTGCGGCTTTCGACCGTCATGGGACCTGCCACCCCTGTCACCCCGGACCGATCCCTTCGCGGGAAACGGCGCTTCCGAGGAGGAGCACCGATGAGCTGGTTGCGTCGCGTCAGAGCAGAGGTCAAGTCGGCCAGCGCCGAGCAATTCATGATGGTGGCCCCGGTCCTCCTGGCGGCCGTGGCGATCACGGGCGCGACGGTCGACGCGCTCATGTGAGCAGGATCGCCTGACGCCGCGGCCGAGAGGATACCTCCGCCTGGGCGGTGCGGCGTTGCTGGCCAAACGGCCGGCCCCGGTCTAGAGAAGGCGCGATGGCGAGCGGGTTCTCCGCTCGCTCCCACACGCCATTCACGGAGACCGATCATGGCGCAGAAGGCTCGTCGTCGCCCCACCTGGAAGCACGAGACCCGCCGCTACAAGGAAGTCGTGGCGCCGGCCAAGACCCATGAGGGTCAGCAGAACCTGGCCAAGAAGAAGCGCTACGCCAACCGCGGCGGCTAAACCCCTCCGGCGCGGTGGGCCGAAGTGGTCCACCGCCCAGCCCTCTCGGCAGAGATCCAGCTCCGCTTCACGAGAGTCGGTACGGCCGGCGCCTCGAGGGGCTCGTCGCCGACGCTCGCCGACTTTGGCAGCCTTATGGGCTCATCTAGGCATCTGGGCTTCCTTGGACCGCCGACGCCATGGGCTGCAGCAGGAACGCAGGTTCCCGATTGCGTCTTCGCGCCGAACGGCCTATATGGCCCTCTCAGTCGGAGCGTAGCGCAGCCCGGTTAGCGCACTAGTCTGGGGGACTAGGGGTCGGAGGTTCAAATCCTCTCGCTCCGACCATTACTTAGCCCGTACCGGCGGGCCTCGGTTTGCAGAACAGTTTGCAAGTTCGCCCCGTTCTCCCCTCTCTCGGATGGGGAGGGATGGGGAATGAGCTATAACCTTCCGATTTCGGACACCTTGGCGAAACGCGCCCCCTCGATCGTTCGGGGAAGGTCGACGCGCGACACCCGTGTCCGCGCGGGGACGCCGCTCCGGCTTCGCAAGAGGCCGGCTCAGGACCCTGCCCTTCCCAGCACTCGTCACGTCCATCGCCACATACCGGCCATTGAACGTCTGACGGGGCAGACGCGGCCTGCGCTGACGCGACCGCTCTCGAACCCGCCGCGAGCTGCGGCCTCGATCTGCCGCCAGAATCCTTGACCCATTGCGCCGCCGCCCTCCATCAGCGCGTAGTCAAGGCGGTGGATCATGGAAGTCGTGAGGGTGACACGGAGGCGCGGCAATCGGTTGGGCGGGCTGCTCCTGAACGCCGCGACGGCGATTCTGCTGACATTCGCCTGCATCCAAGGCGCAGCCGCCGAGCCCGGCCCTCACGCGGTCACCGATCTCTCCCGGAAGCTCATGCAGATCTATAACGATCGGGACGTGGCCGCGCTGCACGGGCTGCTCGCGCCAGCCCTCAAGGCGAAGTACGCGCCGCAGACCCTCGAGGCGGTGCTCGGCCGCTGCCATGCGCTCACGGGGCGGATCGGCCGCCTGAGCCTACCGTCCTATGGGCAGCGGCATTACGGATTCTTCGCGGTCTACGCGGAAGCGGCGATCTTCGAAATGATCCTGGAGATCGATCCGGACGAGCGGGTGTTTCACTGGGTGATTACGGACGACGTGACGGCGAAGGATCAGACCTGCCAGATCGACCGGCACCCGTGAGGGGCTCCCCTACTCCACGCCGTCCACGGGTTTCAACGTCGAGAGCACGCGGTCGGCCTCGTGCAGTTCGTCGAGGGCGCCGCGCAGGCGCTGGAAGGCGGCGGTGGGTAGGGCCGGCCGCGGCAGCCTGGCGGAGGCGTCCAGCGGCTCGGTGGCTGGGAGGTCGGCGGCCTCGTCCTCGGCGTCAGCGGCCGGCGTAACGCTCTGCTCGCCTCGGCCGATGGCCTGGACGAAGCGGATGCCTTCCGCCTTGAAGATCCGCTGCACGCCCCGGATCGTGTAGCCCTCGCCGTAGAGGAGCGTGCGGATGCCCTTCAGGAGATCGATGTCGTCGGGGCGATAGTAGCGACGGCCGCCGCCGCGCTTGAGCGGGCGGATCTGCGCGAAGCGCGTCTCCCAAAACCGCAGCACGTGCTGCGGCAGGTCGAGCTCCTCGGCGACCTCGGAGATCGTTCGGAAGGCGTCGGGGCTCTTGTCCATCGGGCCGGGCGGAATCAGTCGTCGCTGCCGGAGGCCGTCTCGCCGTTGATCCGTGCTTTCAGCACGTTGGACGGCTTGAACACCATCACGCGACGGGGGTCGATCGGCACCTCGATCCCGGTCTTCGGATTGCGGCCGATGCGTTGACCCTTGTCGCGCACGATGAACGAGCCGAAGGAGGACAGCTTCACGGTCTCGCCCTGGGCGAGGCACTCGCAGATTTCGCCCAGAACGGATTCGACGAGCGCAGCAGACTCGGTCCGCGACAAGCCGACCTTCTGATAGACGGCTTCGCTCAAATCGGCTCGCGTAATGGTTCGTCCTGGCATCAAGGCCCCCTGGCGCCTGGCCGGTTCAGCAATGGAGGTCGGACGCTATTGGGAGCGGCTGACATGGTCAATGGGGGATTACCCCAGGTGACCTCGTGACTGCTTACGCGGGAGCGCGAACATCGGATGAGTGTGGCATTGCGGCGACGCTCATGAATCTGAGGTCAGAGGCTTTTACTGGCTCTAGTCGGGCGGTGCGGCGCGGCTCTGCCGCTTCCTCCCACACTGTGTCCCGGATCTGCGTGCGCGAGGCGTTGCCTCGCTCCCTTGACCGGGAGAAGGCGTGGCGGCTCATGAAATCCACAGCACCCCTTTACCGGCCAAGTGCAGCACAGCGGAACGCCGGGCCGGGACCCAGCGCAACAAATCAGCAGCGGAGCCGAGCCGCCCCAGCGCTCACCACCGGATCAGCGCGGAGCCCCAGGTGAAGCCGCCGCCGATGGCTTCGATCATCACGAGGTCGCCCGATTGAATGCGGCCATCGCGCTTTGCCGCGTCGAGGGCGAGCGGGATCGAGGCCGCGGAGGTGTTGCCGTGGCGGTCGACGGTGATCACCACCTTCTCCGGGGCGATCCCGAGCTTTTCGGCGCTCGCGGTTATGATGCGCTTGTTGGCCTGGTGGGGCACGAACCAGGCAAGGTCGTCCGGCGTCGTGCCGGTCGCCTCGAAGGCGTCGCGCACCACGTCGGTCACGGAGCCGACCGCGAAGCGGAACACCTCCTTGCCTTCCATCTTGAGGACGCCGGTGGTCTTCGTGGAGCCCGGGCCGCCATTCACATAGAGCTTGTCGCGATGCCGCCCGTCCGAGCGCAGATGCGAGGTGAGAACGCCGCGATCGTCGCTCGTCCCCTCGCCCTCCTGCGCCTCCAGCACGATGGCGCCGGCCCCGTCGCCGAAGAGCACGCAGGTCGTGCGATCCTCCCAGTCAAGGATCCGCGAGAAGGTCTCGGCCCCGATGACGAGCGCCCGCTTGTGGGAGCCCGACGCGATGAACTTGTCCGCGACCGAGACCGCGTAGACGAAGCCCGTGCACACGGCCTGCACGTCGAAGGCGGCGCCGTGGTGGATGCCGAGCCCCTCCTGCACGATCGTCGCCGTGGACGGAAACGTGTAGTCCGGCGTCGAGGTCGCGACGACGATGAGGTCGATGTCCTGCGCATCGAGACCCGCATCCTTCAAGGCGGCCTGCGCGGCGCGGATGCCGAGCCAGGAGGTGGTCTCGTGATCAGCCGCGATGTGGCGCCGCTCGATGCCGGTGCGCTGCACGATCCATTCGTGCGAGGTCTCGACCTTCGCCTCGAGATCCTGGTTCGTGACGACGCGCTCCGGCAGGTAGGAGCCGACGCCGCGAACCACTGAACGAATGCGTTTCAACAGGATGATCCTTGAACTCGCGCGAGCGCGGATGTGTCTCAGATGCCGCCGGCGTCGGCCACTGTCTCGTCCTCGTCGGAGGACAGTTCCAGCATCTCGCGGATGGTCTTCATCAATTCGAAATGGGCCATATCGTAGGCGACGTCGATGGCGCTCGCGAAACCCAGCGCGTCCGTGCCCCCGTGGCTCTTCACCACCACGCCCTCGAGGCCCAGGAACACGCCGCCATTGACCTTGCGCGGGTCCATCTTGTCGCGCAGCGCATCGAAGGCCTGGCGCGCGAAAAGATAGCCGATCTTCGCCATGAGGGTCCGGCTCATGGCCGAGCGCAGGTACTCGCCGATCTGCTTTGCCGTGCCCTCCGCGGTCTTCAGGGCGATGTTGCCGGTGAAGCCTTCGGTCACCACCACGTCGACGGTGCCCTTCCCGAGGTCGTCGCCCTCGACGAAGCCGCGGTAGTCGAAGTTGGGGCTGTCCATCTCGCGCAGGATGCGGCTCGCCTCCTTGACCTCCTCGATGCCCTTCATCTCCTCGGTGCCCACGTTGAGGAGACCGACCGTGGGGCGGTCGAGGTCGAAGACGATGCGCGCCATGGCGGCGCCCATGATGGCCATATCGACGAAATGGCCCGCATCGGCGCCGATGGTGGCGCCCACATCCAGCACGATGCTCTCGCCGCGCAGGGTCGGCCACATGGCGGCAATCGCCGGGCGCTCGATATGGGCCATGGTCTTGAGGCAGACCTTGGCGGTCGCCATGAGGGCGCCCGTGTTCCCGGCGGAGACGCAGGCATCCGCCTCCCCGTCCCGCACGGCCTGCACGGCCTTCCACATCGAGGACTTGCCGCGCCCGGTGCGGATGGCGACGCTCGGCTTCTCGTCCATGGAGATCGCCATCTCGGCATGGCGCACCTCGCAAGCCGCCTTGAGGCGCGGGTGCTGGGCCAGGAGCGGCATGATGGCCGCCTCGTTGCCGACCAGGAGGAAACGGATGTCGGGATGGCGCTCGAGCGCGAGGGCGGCCCCGGGGATCACCACCGACGGCCCGTGGTCGCCGCCCATGGCGTCGAGCGAGAGGCGCACTGGCTTGGGCATCGGCGGGACGTTCTTTCGATCAAGCCTCGGGACAGGCGGCGGAAAATACCGGTTTAGGGGGCCGGGGCAACCGAAATCTCGGGGTCCGGAGCGCCCTCCCCACGGCAGTCGAGCTTGCCCAGGGCGACAGGGGGATCGTCCGGCTTGGCGCCGTGAACCCAGGCAGGGGCAACCGAGATCCTAAAGGCGGGTCCCCGCCTATTCGCCCTTGAGCTTGCCCAGGGCCGCGAAGGGGTTATCCCGCTCGTCACCCTTGTCCTTGTAGTCGAAATCGACTCCGGGCTTGCGCGGATAGGGATCGAGGCCGAGGGCCAGGAACTCGGCTGTGAGAGCGCCGAAATCCACGTGGCCGTTCACGATCTCGTCCGGCGGCTCGTATTCGTGCATCTCGGTCGGAGGCTCGGCCGGCATGCCGTGGGGCTCGGCGAAATCCACCTCCACCTCCTCACGGAGAGTGGAATCGAAATCCTCCAGGGTCACCACGCAGGTCTGGGTGATCTCGGCGGTCACGGCGCCGGCCACGTGCACGCCCTTGGCGGAGCCCGTAACGCGGTACTCGCCCTTGAGCGACCGGATGACGGGAAGGTTGAAGTCCTTCGCGAGAGCCGCGCATTCCTCCTCGGTCGCCTGCACATGCACCAGGGTGCCGTGCGGCGGCACGTTCGACACGTCGACAAGACGGGACAGGGGACCGACCGCGTCGGGCGAGAGGACCTCCCGCGTCTCGTCGCGGCCCTGGCGGCCCGGCCGCGCTCCGCGCAGAGCCTGCCCGCGGGCGGGCCCGGCGTCGATGCCCCTGCCGGCATCCTTGCCCATACCCTTGCCAGCTCCCCTGACCGGACCCTTGCGGCTCTTGATGTCCTTCATGCCGGGCACTCCCTTCAACGCTCCATGAATGGCGGGATCGCGGCCCCGCCGCAACCGGCCTCGGGCCGTCAGCCCGCGAAAGCCTCGGGCGCCGGAAAGCGCGGGCCGCCCTCGAGGATCGCCGACAGGTCTTGCTCGCGCAGGCTTCGATCCGCCGCAAGCGCATAACGCGCCAGCCCCGGGGCGGGTGCATCGCCGCCCTGGACGTTGCGGCCGAGCACCAAGGCGAGCGCCGCCTCGTCGCCCCGGTCCAGGGGGCCGTCATAGGCTTGGGCCCGCCCATAGAAGGCCTCGGCCAGGGTCTTCATGCGCTTGGGCACCCGCGTATCGCCGACCCCCATCTCGCGGAGCACCGCGTCGAGATCCCGGAACAGGGCATCGGCGAAGTCCCGCGACACCTCCGCGGCCTCGCCGGGCTTCGAGCGCAGGGCGCGCAGGAGCAGCATGGCGTGGAGACACAGGGATTCGAATCGTCCTTCGATCGTGTCCGGCGTGCCGAGCGCCGCATAGAGGCCCGGCGCGCGCGAGGCCTCGGCGACCCGTGCATAGAGGGTCGCCATGAGGGCGCGGCGGGGATCGCGGCGAAAGAGACTCAGGATCATAGGGTCGGGCTCCGGGAAACGGGTCCGGGCTCAAGCCCGCTGGACCGCGAAGGCGCTCGCGCCCAGGTGCGACCCCAGGGCGCTGCGGCGACCCCCATCATGTCGGGTGTCGCGGGGACAAAGAAAAGATGCCTGCGGCGACAATGCAGGCGCGGCAAAGAGGCGGACCGAGCGCCGCTTTGGCAGGGGGCGGCAACCGTCGAATTGCGGCATTCGGGGCCCGACGAAGCCGCATCGGCGGGCGCGGCCGCGCGGACATCGTCGCATGGGGACGCAGGATTTGCGACCTTGTCAAAGCCATGGGCCCGGGTTACGCCATCCCCCTCCCCCGGCGCAAGCCACGCTTCGCGCCCGCAGCCTTGGAAGATGTGTATGATGCGTCGACACACCCCCCTGCTCGCGCGGTTCGCCGCCGCCATCGTCCTGTCCTCCGCGCTCGCCGGCTGCCTCGGCGCCGAAGAGTTCCAGCGCGGCTACGTGCTGGACGAGCGGGCCGTGGCGCAGGTGAAGACCGGCATGAGTGCCGACCAGGTCCTCGAGACCCTCGGCACGCCCTCCACGGTCTCCACGGTGGGCAACCGCAACTGGTACTACATCAGCCAGACCTCCAAGCGCACGTTCCAGTTCGCGGGCGAGACGGTGACCGACCAGCGCGTGACGGCGGTCTATTTCGACCAGCGCCTGCGCGTCCAGCGCATCGCCCTCTACGGCATCCAGGACGGCAAGGTGTTCGACTTCGTCAGCCGCACGACCCCCACGGGCGGCGAGGACCTCAGCTTCGTCGGCCAGCTCTTCCGCGGCACGACCCGGTTCAACCCGTTCGGGGCCTAAGGGCTTCTTTCCATCGGTTGCGAAAGGCCGGGCTTTGCCCGGCCTTTTCGTTGGCGGAGCGGCTTCGGCCCGGGAGCTCGGCTGCGCTACGGCAGGCGCTTGCGTGGAGCCGGGATCCGGCCCGCCAAGGACGGTTCCGCGAAGCACCCTTTCGAGCGACCTCGAACAGAAAAAACCCCGCGGCTCGCACCGCGGGGTTTTTCGTTGTCGTGTCGCCGGCTCCTACGAGTGCGCGAGGACCGCGAGGAGCAGAAGGGCGATGATGTTGGTGATCTTGATCGCCGGGTTCACGGCGGGGCCCGCCGTGTCCTTGTAGGGGTCGCCGACGGTGTCGCCGGTCACCGAAGCCTTGTGGGCCTCGGAGCCCTTGTGGTGCGTGACGCCGGCCTCGTCCGTGAAGCCGTCCTCGAAGGACTTCTTCGCGTTGTCCCACGCACCGCCGCCGGAGGTCATGGAGATCGCGACGAAGAGGCCCGTCACGATGACGCCGAGGAGCATGGCGCCCACGGCCGAGAAGGCTTCAGACTTGCCGGCGATCCAGTAGACCACGAAGTAGGTGACGATCGGCGCCAGCACAGGCAGGAGCGAGGGGATGATCATCTCCCGGATCGCCGCGCGGGTCAGCATGTCCACGGCGCGCCCGTAATCGGGGCGGTCCGTGCCCTGCATGATGCCCGGCTTCTCCCGGAACTGACGGCGGACTTCCTCCACCACCGCGCCGGCAGCGCGTCCGACCGCCGTCATGCCCATGCCGCCGAAGAGGTAGGGGATGAGGCCGCCGAACAGCAGGCCCACGACCACGTACGGGTTGGCGAGCGAGAAGTTCGCCTCGACGCCCTGGAAGTAGGGGTATTGCTGAGAGTTCTGGACGAAGTAGTTGAGGTCCGACGTGTAGGCCGCGAAGAGCACCAGCGCGCCGAGGCCCGCGGAGCCGATCGCATAGCCCTTCGTCACCGCCTTCGTGGTGTTGCCCACCGCGTCGAGAGCGTCCGTGGACTTGCGGACCTCCTTCGGCAGGCCCGCCATCTCGGCGATGCCGCCCGCGTTGTCCGTCACCGGGCCGAAGGCATCCAGCGCCACGATCATGCCGGCGACGCCGAGCATGGCGGTGACGGCGATCGCGATGCCGAAGAGGCCCGCGAGCTTGAAGGAGACGATGATGCCCGCGACGATCACGATCGTCGGGAGCGCCGTGGCCTCGAGGGAGACCGCGAGGCCCTGGATCACGTTGGTGCCGTGACCCGTGACCGAGGCCTGCGCGATGGAGCGCACCGGTCGATAGCCGACGCCGGTGTAGTACTCCGTGATCACCACGATGAGCGCCGTGGCGCCAAGGCCCACGACAGCGCACCAGAAGAGATCGGCCGAGGAGAACGCCACGCCCGTGCCGGTGCGGAACTCGGTTCCGAAGCCGCCGAGGAGCGAGTAGTTCACCGCCGCGATGGCGCCGATGGACAGGACGCCCGTGGCGATGAGGCCCTTATAGAGGGCGCCCATGATCGACTGGTTCTGACCGAGCTTCACGAAGAAGGTGCCGATGATCGAGGTGACGATGCAGGCCGCGCCGATGGCCATCGGATAGAGCAGCATCGCATCCAGCACCGGCTGGCCGGCGAAGAAGATGGCAGCCAGCACCATCGTGGCGACGATGGTCACCGCGTAGGTCTCGAAGAGGTCGGCGGCCATGCCGGCGCAATCGCCCACGTTGTCGCCCACGTTGTCGGCGATGGTGGCGGGGTTGCGCGGATCGTCCTCGGGAATGCCGGCCTCGACCTTGCCGACGAGATCGCCGCCCACGTCGGCGCCCTTGGTGAAGATGCCGCCGCCGAGACGCGCGAAGATCGAGATCAGGGAGGCGCCGAAGCCCAGCGCCACGAGGCTGTCGATCACCTCGCGGCTGGAGGAGGCGAGGCCCGCCATGCGGGTGAGGTAGCCGTAGTAGAGCGCGACGCCCAGAAGCGCGAGGCCCGCCACCAGCATGCCGGTGACCGCGCCCGCCTTGAAGGCGACGTCGAGGCCGCCGCCGAGGGACTGGGTGGCCGCCTGCGCGGTGCGCACGTTGGCCCGCACGGACACGTTCATGCCGATGAAGCCCGCGACGCCCGACAGGATCGCGCCGATGGCGAAGCCGACGGCGACCCGGATTCCGAGGAGGTAGGCGAGGAGGACGAAGAGCACCACGCCGACGATCGCGATGGTGAAGTACTGGCGGCGCAGATAGGCCTGTGCGCCCTCCGCAATCGCGCCCGCGATCTCCTGCATGCGCTGCGTGCCCGCGTCGCGCTTCATCACGTCTGAGATGGCCCACAGGCCATAGGCGATCGATAGCAGACCGCCCACAATAATCAGGAGTAGCGTCATTCGTCCGTCCTTATCTGGTGGGGAGACGGCGTTGACGGGACCGGCGGGACGCGCCTCCCGCGCGCCCGATCAGCCCCCCGCCCCCCGGGAAGGTGCTTTCATCACTGCCAAAATTATGAACGTTCCGCAACGAGACTCGGGGCGGAGCCGGGCAGGACCCACAAAAAACAAGGGGTTGCGGGGGTTCCGCCCGGAATCTCAGGTCGCCGGCGACAGCGCGCCCCGGCCCCGCGCCTGCCAGGCGACGAGGGCGAGCGCCACCGCGACGGGCGGGAAAACGAGCCAGTTCACCAGGTCCCAGCCGCCGTTGTGCAGGAGGCTGCCGGAGGCGAAGGAGGCGATGGCGACCGAGCCGAAGACCAGGAAGTCGTTCGCGGCCTGGACCTTCGTCCGCTCCTCGGGCCGGTAGCAATCGGTGACGAGGGCCGTGGCGCCGATGAAGCCGAAGTTCCAGCCGATTCCGAGAAGGATGAGAGCGATCCAGAAATGAGCGACCGCAAGCCCGGACAGCCCGACAACCGCCGCGGCAGCCGTGAGGATGAGCCCGAGAGCGGTGATCCGCTCCTTGCCGAAGCGGTTGATGAGGCGCCCCGTGAAGAAGCTTGGGCCGAACATGGCGAGGATGTGCCACTGGATGCCGAGCGCCGCGTCCCCGACGCTGTGGCCGCAGCCCACCATGGCAATGGGCGCCGCCGTCATGACGAAGCTCATGAGCCCGTAGGTGACGAGACCCGCCACCACCGCGGTCACGAAACGGGGCTGGCGCATGATCTCGCCGAGCGGCCGCCCGCCCTGGACGACCACCTGCTCGACCGGGGTCGGGCGCAGGGCCGACACCACGAGGGTGGTGAGGAGCGCAAGCCCGGCCTGGGCCAGGAATGCGCCCGCGAAGGGGGTGGCCGGCAGGAGGTCGCGGGTCAGGATCACGCTCTGCGGGCCGATGAAGCCCGCCACGAGCCCGCCGGCCATGACCCAGGAGATCGCCCGGGCCTTGAACGTGTCGGATGCGGTGTCGGTGGCGGCGAAGCGGTAGCTCTGGACGAAGGAGCCCCACCAGCCGGCGAGGAAGGTGCCGAGGCAGAACAGGGCGAAGGCCGCGGAAGCGATGCCAGCCGAGGCGACGCAGCCGGCCAGAACCCCGATGAGGGCTCCGATCACGTAGCCCGTCCGCCGCCCGACCCGGCGCATCAGCATGGCCGCCGGGATCGTGCCGGTGGCCAGCCCCAGCTGGAGCAGGCTCACGGGGAGCGTCGCCAATTCCTTGTCCGGCGAGAGGCTCTGCCCCACGAGGCCGCCGAGCGAGATCACAATCGCCGGGCTCGCGCCGCCGAGGGACTGGGCACAGGCGAGGATCAGGGCGTTGCGCTTGGCGGCGGTGTCGTTCGGCATGGGCTCTTCTTCAGAAATGAGAGTAGGAGCCCAGCGCGTAGCGTCGCTCCGCCCCACCCTGCCGGAACAGGGGAGCCTCGTCGCCGGCGACGATCTCCCCGATCACGGTGAGCGGGACGCCCGCTTCCTGCGCCCCGGCGCGGAGCTTGTCCAGCCGGTCGGGCGTCACGGTGCAGAGGATCTCGTAGTCGTCGCCGCCCGTGAGCGCCGCATCGAGGAGCGCGGGCTCGGCGGCGACGGCGGTCCGGCAGGCGGGCGAGAGCGGGACCCGCTCCGCATCGACGATCGCCGAAACGCCGCTCGCGCGGGCCATCTTGGCAAGATCGCCGGCCAGCCCATCCGACACGTCCATGGCACCGGAGGCGGCCTCCCGCAAAGCGCGCGCGAAGGCGATGCGCGGCTGCGGGTGGAGATAGCGATCGGCGAGTTGCGCCCGGTCCCCATCCCCGAGGGCCGCAGCCCAGGACGGACCGGCGCGCAGGCGAAGGCCGAGCGCCCCATCGCCGATGGTGCCCGTGACGCAGACGAGATCGCCCGGCCGTGCCCCCGTCCGAGGCACCATCCGCCCCGCCGGCACCTCGCCGAGGGCCGTAACGGACAGGGTCAGCGCCCCCCGCGCTTTCACGGTGTCGCCGCCGAGGAGCGGGCAGCCCCAATCCTGCGCCGCCCGCCCCAGACCTTCCGCGAATTTCGCGAGCCAGGCCTCCGTCCAATCCTCCGGGAGCGCGAGGGCGAGAACGAACCCGGCCGGGTCCGCGCCCTTGGCGGCAAGGTCCGACACGTTCACACCGAGGGCCTTTCGGGCGACGGAGGCCGGCGGGTCGTCGGGGAAGAAATGAACGCCCGCCACGAGAGCGTCGACGGTTACGACGAGATCATGCCCTGGCTTTGGCGCCATGCGGGCCGCATCGTCCATGAGCCCGAGCCCGCCGGGCCCCGCGAGGGGAGCGAAATAGCGGGCGATGAGGGCGTCTTCGGTGGGGCGCATGCGGCGATGGTAGTGGGGATCGGGTCGCACACAAAGCGTCCCTCTACCCTGGAAGGACACGGCGGGCCTGCGAAGCAGGGCCGGGAACGGGGTGAACCGCCGCGCGCATGGCGGACACGGCCCTCACCCGCCGACCCTTCGGGCGGCGACCTCTCCCGCGCGCGGGAGAGGTGGGAGCGTGTCGCACCGTCGGTGCCACACCTCTCCCCGGTGGGGAAAGGTCGGGCTGCGCAGCAGACAGGGTGAGGGGAGAACCTCCGCAGTCTCCAGACAAGCCACCCCTACTTCCGCGCCGCCTTCTTCTCGAGCTCGCCCGGGCGCACCTCGCGGGCGACCGCGTCGAGAACGGCATTCACGAGCCCCGGCTCGTCCTCTCCGTAGAAGCCGTGGGTGACATCCACGTATTCGGTGATGACCACGCGGGCGGGCACGTCCTTGCGGAACATGAGTTCGAAGCCGCCGGCGCGCATGATCGCGCGGAGCACCGCCTCGATGCGGGTGAGCGGCCAGCCGGCGGCAAGCGCCGTGTCGATGCGCTGGTCGATGGCGCGCTGGTTCTCCACGACGCCGGAAAGAATGTTGCGGAAGAATTCGGTGTCGGAGGGCTGGAACGTGATGCCCTCCACCTCGCGGCCGATCCAGAAGGCCTCGAACTCGGCGAAGGCGTCGATCACGCTCTTGCCCGACACGTCCATCTGGTAGAGGGCCTGCACGGCGGCGAGCCGCGCGGCCGAGCGTTCGGCGGGCTTGGTCATCGGGCGGCTTCCTCCAGCTTCTTCTTGATCCGCAAGACCGCGAGAGCCGCCTCCGCCGCCCCGCCGCCCTTATCTAATTCGTTCACCCGCGCGCGGGTCCAGGCCTGGGCCTCGTTTTCGACCGTGAGAATGCCGTTCGCCAAAGGGATGGCCCGGGCGACCGACAGATCCATGAGCGCCCGCGCGCTCTCCCCCGCCACGATGTCGTAATGGCCCGTGTCGCCGCGGATGACGCAGCCGAGGGCGATCACCGCATCGTAGGGGCGCCCTGCCCGCGCGGCGCCATCGAGGATGATGGCGGTCGCGGCCGGGATCTCCAGGGCGCCGTCCACGGTGTGGACATCGACGGCGGCCTGCGCACGCTCGAGCACAGCCCGCACGCCGCGAAGCAATTCGTCCGCGAGGTCCTCGTAATACCGCGCCTCCACGACGAGAACGCGGGCGCCGGGTACGGGAGGACGAGGGGCGCGGGTGGTGGTGTGGGAGACCATGCGAACCGTTCTCCTCCTCCCCGCCTTGGGGAAGAGGCATTAAAGGGGAGGCGGTCCCCTACCCTGCCGGCCGCGCCGCCGCAAGCCGATCCGCTCATGACGGAGCCGCATTGGACGGATACGCTAAGGCACCGTCTGCCGGCGGCGCCACCGCAAGCCGGTCCGCTGATGACGGAGCCGCAGCGGGTTATCCGGCCGCGGCGGCGTTTCCTGGCTGCGCCTCGGCGAGCCGCGCGGCGTAGCGGGCCATGAGGTCCACCTCCAGGTTGAGGTGGTCCCCCGCCTGACGCTCGCCCCAGGTGGTGACCGCCAGCGTGTGCGGGATAAGGAGCACGGAGAACACGTCGTCCTCGACGCTATTCACGGTGAGCGAGGTGCCATCGAGGCACACGCTTCCCTTCTGCGCGATGAAGCGGGCCAGCGGACGCGGGGCGCGGATGTCGAACCGGGCGGTCGGGCCCCAAGGGTCGTCTCCCGCCGTCACGGCCTCGCGGCGAACGATGGTGCCGAGCCCGTCCACATGGCCCGTCACGATATGGCCGCCGAGTTCGTCGCCGATCTTCAGGGAGCGCTCCAGGTTCACCCGCGTGCCGGGGCGCCAGGTGCCGACGGTGGTGAGCCGCAGGGTTTCGGCGGCCGCGTCCACCTCGAACCAGCAGCCGCCCTCGCGCGGCCCGAAGCCGACGACCGTGAGGCAGGGGCCGCCGCAGGCGATGGAGGCGCCGAGCGCGATGGTGGCGGGGTCGTAGGAGGCATGGATGCGCAGGCGCCGCACCTGGCCCTCCCCGCCCTCGGCGGAGACCACCTCGCCCACGTCGGTCACGATGCCGGTGAACATGCTTTGGGGCTCCTGGTCAGGTATTTCGTTGGTGAGGGATGTGGAGCGGCTTCGCCGCGAGTTGTTGCACTGGATCCCGGATCTGCGTTCCGCTTCGCTTCACTTGTCCGGGAAAGGGGTGGAGGGTGATCACTCCCTGAACAGCCTTTCCCGGACAAGGGAGCGAGGTAAAGCCTCGCGGACGCCGATCCGGGATCAAGTACAGAAAGCAGCGGCGAAGCCGCACTGGATCCCATCACCGCGCGCGCTCGAAAATTTCGAGCACGTCGGTCCCGAGATCCTCGCGGCTCAGGGGCGTGAAGCGGGTGGCGAGCGCCGCGGCCAGGCTGGGCCCAAGCGCCGGAACGCCCTCCTCGCCGAGTGCCGTGCGGCTCGTGGCGAGCGCCAGCGTGTCGATGAGGTCGGCCTCCACGAGGGCTTCGCCGAGCGCCGGCCCGCCCTCGCTGAAGATGCGCGTGACGCCGCGGGACGCCAGAAGCCGCAGGGCCTCCGTCACGTCGACGCGTCCGCCCGTCTCCGCGACGCGCATCACCTCGACGCCGGCGGCCTTGAGGGCGGCTTCGGGTTCCAGGGGCGCGTGCTCCCCGGCGACGATCCAGACCGGAACGCTGCGCGCGCCCGAAACGAGGCGGGAGGAGATCGGCGTGCGCAGGTCGCTGTCGAGCACGACGCGGATCGGCGAGCGGTGTTCGAGCCCGGCGATGCGCACGGTGAGAACAGGATCGTCGGCGAGGATCGTGCCGACCCCCACCATGATCACGTCGTGCCGGGCGCGAAGGAGATGGGTGCGGGCATTGGAAGCCTCGCCCGAGATCATCAGGCGGGGACCGTTCCGGCGCGCCGCGAAACCATCGGCCGTGCGGGCAAACTTGAGGGTGAGCAGCGGCCGCCCCTCGGTGACCCGCAACACATGGCCGCGATGGGCACGGCAGGCGTCTTCCGCCAAAACCCCCTGCACGACCGTGACGCCGGCGGCCTCGAGGCGCGGGAAGCCGGCTCCGTGCGCGAAGGGGCTGGGATCCGGGGCGCCGATCACGAGGCGGCGGATGCCGCTCTGGAGCACGAGATCGGTGCAGGAGGGCCCATGGTCCTGGCGCGAGCGCGCCGAGCAGGGCTCGAGAGTCACATAGAGGGTGGCGCCGCGCGCCGCATCGCCGGCCATGTCGAGAGCCACGCGCTCCGCATGAGGCCGGCCGCCCGCCTGCGTGGCGCCCTGCCCCACGATCATCGGTCCGTGCGCGCCCTCGGCCACCACCACGGCGCCGACCGCGGGATTGGGCCAGGTGAGGCCGAGATTCCGCTCGCCGAGCGCAAGGGCCAAGCGCATGAAGCGCTCATCCTCGAGCAAGACCTCGGGTCCGGACGCGGGCAGGATCGCGGGGATCATGGGGTCGATGCGGGTTTGCGCCGGCGCTTGGGACCGTCGGCCTCAGCGTCCGGGTCCGCCGCGCCGACAGGCGCAGCCTCGTCGGCCAAGCCGCCGGTTTCGGCCTCGTCCCCTGCCAGCTGGCCGATGATGTCCTCGAAATCCTTCGCCTCGCGAAAATCCTTGTAGACGGAGGCGAAGCGCACATAGGCGATATCGTCGAGGCCCTTCAGGCCCTCCATGACGAGTTCGCCAACCGTCTCGGAGGGGACCTCCCCGTCGGTCATGCTTTCGAGCTGGCGCACGATTCCGTTGATCATGCGCTCCACGCGCTCGGGCTCCACGGGTCGCTTGCGCAGGGAAATCTCGACGGAGCGCTGGAGCTTGTCGCGATCGAAAGGCACCCGCCGCCCCGAACGCTTGACGACGAAGAGCTCGCGCAGTTGCACACGCTCGAAGGTGGTGAAGCGGCCACCGCAATCCGGGCAGATGCGACGGCGACGGATCGCCGAGGCGTCATCCGTCGGCCGCGAATCCTTCACCTGCGTGTCGAGGCTCGCGCAATAGGGGCAGCGCATGAGTGATCAGGCGCTCAAGCGTAGACCGGGAAGCGGCGCGTGAGCTCGTGGGCCTTGGCTTTCACGGCCTCCTCCACGGCGCCGTTCGCGCCCTCGCCATGCTTCGCGAGCCCGTCGAGGGTCTCGACGATGAGCTCGCCCACCCGCTGGAATTCGGCGACGCCGAAGCCGCGCGAGGTGGCGGCCGGCGTGCCGAGGCGGACGCCGGAGGTCACCATCGGCTTTTCAGGATCGAACGGCACGCCGTTCTTGTTGCAGGTGATGTGGGCGCGCCCGAGCGACGCCTCGGCGGCCTTGCCGGTGAGGCCCTTGGGGCGCAGATCCACCAGCATCAGGTGGTTGTCCGTGCCGCCGGCCACGATGGCATAGCCGTTGGCGAGCAGCGTGCTCGAGAGCGCCTTCGCGTTCTCCACGACCGCGCGGGCATAGAGCTTGAACTCGGGCCGCAGCGCCTCGCCGAACGCGACCGCCTTCGCGGCGATCACATGCATCAGCGGCCCGCCCTGGAGACCGGGGAAGATGGCGGAGTTGAACTTCTTGGCGAGATCCTCGTCATTGGTGAGGATCATGCCGCCGCGCGGGCCGCGGAGCGTCTTGTGGGTGGTCGTCGTCACCACATGGGCATGCGGGAAGGGCGAGGGATGCGCGCCGCCGGCGACGAGGCCCGCGAAATGCGCGATGTCGACCATGAAATAGGCGCCGACCTCATCGGCGATCTGCCGAAAGCGCGGGAAGTCCCAGAAGCGGGAATAGGCCGAGCCGCCGGCCACGATCACCTTGGGCTTGTGCTCGCGGGCGAGGCGCTCCACCTCGTCCATGTCGATGAGCTGGTCGCTCTCGCGCACCTTGTAGCTCACCACGTTGAACCACTTGCCCGACATGTTCACGGGCGAGCCATGGGTGAGGTGGCCGCCGCAGGCGAGATCGAGACCCATGAAGGTGTCGCCCGGCCGCATGAGCGCCATGAACACGGCCTGGTTGGCCTGGGAGCCGGAATTCGGCTGCACGTTGGCGAAACCGCACTCGAAGAGGCGCTTGGCGCGCTCGATGGCGAGCGTCTCGGCGATGTCGACGAACTGGCAACCGCCATAATAGCGGCGGCCCGGATAGCCCTCGGCATACTTGTTCGTCATCACCGAGCCCTGCGCTTCCAGCACGGCCCGGGAGACGATGTTCTCCGAGGCGATCAGCTCGATCTCGTCGCGCTGGCGACCGAGCTCCAGCTCCACGGCGCGGGCGATCTCCGGATCCGTATCGGCGAGGCTCGCCGAAAAGAAGGAGTTCGACAGGTGGTTCGGGGCCTGGGTGGCGCTCATGGGGTCAGCCTCGTCGTGTCGCGCCCCTATGGGTTGGGGGCACAGCCTGCGGTCCCGTCTAGATATGGACGCACCGCCATCTGGGAGAATGCGGCGGACTTACCATGCGGCGTCCTGGCGCGCAAAGCCCATCTGGACGCGGGCCAGCCCTGCGGCACCTAAGCTCCAAGTGCCGGGCGGCCCCTGCCCTCCCGGCCACCTGCCGGCCCAAAAGGAGGCTTCCATGGAAGGCGGCGTGACTTGGGTGGCGATCATTCTCGGCCTGATGGTCGTCGCGGCGGCCCTGGTGGGCCTCGCCGTGATGCTCCGGCGGAGGCGACGCCTGCGGTGAGGCTCAAGGCGGCCTCGCGCCTAGCAGTCGATCCTCGCCTTGATGGCTTCCACCTGAGCCAGGGACCGGCAGACGTTCTCGCAGGGAATCCCGTCGTCATCCGCATCTGCGCGGCCGTAGCCGTCACACCACATGCGAACGGCTTCCTCGCAGGATTGCGCCGCCTTGCAGGATCGGGATCGCTGGGCGAGCTGGATGCGGTCCGTCTGTGGGGACATCGCTCGGCCGCCGGAGGCGGCGATACCTTGGGCAGTCGCTGAGCACGCGCTCCCAAGCAAAAGGCGAGAGGCCACTATAATGATCGAAAGTTGTCGCATTCCGCAGCCCTGGCCGCCAACCGACGTCGCAGCCCCCCAAAAACCACAACCCTTAGGGGCAAACATCCATATCTGCAATCATAGCTTGCGAATGGGGGAGCCCCTCCTGACGAGTGTTCTCAAATGCCAGGAAGAGCGTGAAGAGCGGCCCCCACTTCGCAACCGCATCGCAGCAGCCGTGACGCGCGGCGCTGGAGGGCTTCAGAACGGCAACGCACAGCCGTCAGATGAGCTTCTTCATCGAAGGCGCCGGATGGTAGCCGTAGCCGGCCTTCCCATCGAAGGGAACGGCTTCCGGCCGGGCGTCGAGGGAGACGGCATTCATGCCCCGGGCGCGCGTCCGCTTCTGCAAAGGTCATCAAGGCACGGTCGGCGCCGGTTCCGCGCGGCTTCGCCCGTGACGAGATCATCCACATGAAGATGCGATCCGCGCGCCAGCGTATGGACCGGTCGCATCCCGAGCACGCCGACGATGCGCCCATCGTCAAAGGCGCCCACCAATTCATAACTGAAGTAACTCTGGCGTCCGGCGCGGCTGATGAACTCCGCTTCGCCCAAGTGGGCACGAAGGTGCACGACGATCCGAAATGCGTTCGCCCGTTCGGATGGCGCAAGCCGCCGGGCCGTCAATTGCCCATTCATTCACCCCCTCGCGACAATGCCAGATGCGGACGCGAAAACCAGGCCGCAACCGCGAGAGTTGGTCCGATGCGGCCGAACGAAGAGGCTGCCCTGCCCTTGCTGCGCGTGAAGGCTCGTTCGATTAACTCACAGCGAATGGGATGAATGGAAGTCGCTCCCGCTTGCTGAGCCGAGGCGCAAGCTCCTTGATGGCTTCCTTGAAGTGAGCCGTCTCCTGATGGGCATCCCACCCGGCTTGGTCTCGGTAGAGTTCGAACAGGAAGAACGATGCCTTGTCGTCGGGCGAGCGGTAGGGGAGGAAAAGCTTGACGCCGTCCTCGGCCATGGTGGGCGCGACGAGTCCTTCGAGAAGCCTGGCGACGTTCTCTTCTTCACCTTCCTTGGCGACCAGGGAAATGGCGACGACGAAACCCTCGTTGTAATAGGCAAAGCCAGGAGCAGTCTCACCCCCATCGGCGGATACATGACTTCGCATGTCGGCTCACTCCTGCGTCAACCCCGCTGCCGGGGGCTCGGACCATAAGCGAAACTGTATCACTCAACGACTCGCCTGGTCAAAATGGCCTCTTTGGCGCCGCGCATGACAAAGGGGCCCGAAGGCCCCTTTGCTGGTCCGGTTGAGATCTCAAGCCGGATCATGGGTGCGACCACGACCGATCCGGTCTCCCTCAGCAAACGAGGAAATCCGACGCGGTCAGAAGAAGGCCTTTCTTGACCTGCGCGAACTTGATGGCCGCCGCTGCGCCCGTGCCGTCCACATCGAAATACAGGGCGCCGGATGCGCGGTCGTAGAAGACCCGGTCATCCGCATCGAGAGCCGTCGTTCCGAGTTGGAAGGCTTCCGTCTGAAGCCCGCCCACCTGCTTCGTGATCACGCCCAGATCGTTGTTCACCACATTCGGGTTTGCCAGAGGAGTCAGGACGAGCCCCACGAAAACCTTGTCGTCCAGGACGATCTTGTCCTTCTGGCGCCGGCTGAAATCGGAGATCCGGTCGACGTTGCCGGCCCCAAGAGCGGTGTTGAAGACGAAGGAATCCGCCTCGGTGCCGCCGACGAGGACATCGTTACCGCGTCCGCCGATCAGGACATCGTCGCCGCCCCGGCCATAGATGACATCGTTGCCACCATTGCCTTTGAAGATGGTACCGGCACCACCACCCTGCATGCGATCGCCGGCATTGTTGCTCACATACTGGTAGGCCTCCTGGAACGTGCCGCGTCGACTGGCTTCATACGTCTGTCCGTAAGTTTTCACTGCCATGATGGCCTCCTATATGACGGTTGTCGGTGGAGCGGGGGAGCGCCTATCGCGACGGCGCTCGCGTTAGATCACGAAGAAGTCCGCGGCCGTCAGCTTGAGGCTCTTCGTCAGCGTAGCGAACTGGATGGCTGCCCCCGAACCGCTGCCGTCCGCATCGTAGAGAAGGGCGCCCGTCTTCTTGTTGTAGATGATGCGATCCTCCGCATCTCGGGCTCTCGTTCCTAGGTAGAAGGCATCCTTGCGCAATTTGGCTGGCGCGGTTCCGCTGCCCTTGCTCCCAAGTTCCTTGAACACGGCATTGTCGAGCCAGATGCTGTCGTCGAGGACCGAGAAGTCGCGGATGCGGTCGTTGTTCGTGCGACCTGCCTTTGTGCTGAATGCGAAGATGTCGGACCCTGCCCCGCCAGTCAGCCTGTCATGTCCGTCCATTCCGTCGAGGCGGTCATTGCCAGCCCCCGCCGTGATCCAGTCTTTGCTCTTGCTGCCACGTGCGGAGAAGTTCCCCGTTCCAATGAACTCCAGCGCGGCTACCGTCGCGGGCAACGTGTAGCGGTTCAGCGTCGTGCGCACGGTATCGTGGCTGACGTAATCGCCTATGACGACATTGCGAACGTTGTCGACAATGAAGATGTCATCGCCGAAGCCACCTTCCAAACGGTCAGCACCCGCTCCGCCATCGAATAGATCGTCGCCGTAACCACCGTACAGCCGGTCGGCGCCGCCACCTCCGACGATCTTGTTGTCTCCGCCGCTCCCTGTGCCAACGAAGTCGCCGGCACCGGCGTAGACGAGGTTCTCGACACCGATTTGAGGTGCCCCGACATGGAAGCTCTCCATCACGACGAACGTGTCGATGCCGCCGCTGTCCCAGCAGATTTCGCCCGCTTCGATATGGTACGTGTCGTCGCCCGCGCCTCCATAGAGCGCGTCCATGCCAAGGCCGCCAACGAGGAGATCGTTTCCGTTTCCGCCATAAAGCGTGTCGGCGCCCTCCTCGCCATAGAGGTCGTCGTTGCCCCGATAACCCGAGATCTCGTCGCCCCCGGGCCCGGAATAGATCACATCGCGATAATCCGTGGCCTCGAAGCGGTCCCCTCCTTGCAGGAGTTGCGAAAACCAGGCCCCGGTCCGGAGTTCGGCCTCGGATACATTCAGATAGATCTCTTTGACGGTGAGCAGGACACGCTGCACGAACTCGTACTGGACATCGACGACGCTTGTCGCGGAGCCGAGGCGGGAGACGCCGACATTGTACTCGTTGATGCCCACAAGGTCCGGAACGTCCCAGAAGAGAACGTTGTTGGTATCGGATCTGAAGGTCGCTTTGCCCGTGAAGGAGGCGTCGAAGAAGTGCCACGTGGGGGCAGCGCTCCCAGACATCTGAAAGCCCCGACCCAATTCGTTGCGCATATCGAAAACGGCCATTGTCGCCCCGGCGAACTTGCACTCAGGGCGTAGAAAGCTGCTGGTCGCCTTACAACTCTACGTCTATATAGGGATACTGCCCACAATGGCCTTTTCAGAACGACCCGATGCCGCAGCCTAATCCAGGGCTGCTGCAGCCAAAAGAAAAGGGCCCGAAGGCCCCTTTCCTATTCGCGTTCGCGAGAGCGTTCCTCAGTTGAGGAACATCTCCTCGTCCGGCTCGGTGGGAACGCGGCTCGCCACCGGGATCGCGTTGCCGAAGCCGTCCTTGTTGTAGATGTCGTCGCGGAACTGGACGAGCCCATCGGGGGTCGCCCAGGCGGTCACGTAGGTCCAGTACACGTTCGGCGGATTGGCGATGCGGGCGTCGATGCGCTCGCCGGACTTGAAGGTGGCGTCGATCTGCTCGCGGCTCCAGCCGGGCGTGTCCTTCAGGAGCCACTCGATATAGTCGCGCACGTTCTGCAGGCGGACGCAACCCGAGGAAACGAAGCGAAAATCGTCGCCGAAGATGCCCTTGGAGGGCGTGTCGTGCATGTACACGCCGTGCGGGTTCGGGATGTTGATGCGCACGAAGCCCATGGAGTTGAGCTCGCCGCCGGAATCCTGGCGGAAGCGGTAGCGGGTCGCCTCGTCCGAGAACCAGTTCACTTGGGCAGGCGACAGCTCCCGGTCGCCGCTGAAGATGCGGATCTTGTTGTCGGTGAGGTAGTTCGGCTCCTTCTGCATCTTCGGGATCAGATCCTTGCGGATGATCGAAGCCGGCACGGTCCAGAAGGGGTTGAAGTTCACCTCGATGATCTTCGAGGAGAGGATCGGCGACTGGCGGTCGATCTTGCCGACGCCCGCCGCGTGGCGCGAATGAACGACACCGTTCTCCACCGTCTCCACGAGGGCGGCCGGAATGTTCACGACCACGTAGCGCTGGCCGAGATTGCCCGAATGGGAGCGCAGGCGCACGATGTTGAGCTCGAGCTGCCGCAGGCGCACATCGGCCGGCACGTTCATGGCGGCGAGCGTCGCGCCGTTCATGGCGCCGGTGGCGTTAAGGCCGTGGCGGGCCTGGAAGCGGCGCACGCCGGCCTCGACGTAAGAATCATAGACGGGCGACTCGCCGGCGGTCTGATCAAGGTCGCCGGTGACGATGAGGCGCTGGCGCAGGGCCACTACCTCAGGGCTCTTCACGCCGACGCGGAGATTGGCGCCGACGCGCAGCATCGGCCAGCCGCCGCGGGCCGCAATGCTCCGGTACTGGTCGATCACCTGCTCCGTGGCGGCGAGCGTCTGAGGCGAGAGCACCGGGGTCGTCGAGCGCTGCACGCGCGTGCGGGACACGGCCTCGTAATTCTGGCTCCACTCGGCCTGCTGGGCCATCTGCTGCGCGAAGGCGGCGGATGCCGGGGTGAAGACGAGGGCAAGCGATCCGGTCAGGAGGGAACGGCGTGACAGCATGATACGCAGGCTCTTCTTTCAATACAGGTGGCGACAACGCAGGCGGCAGGGCCAGCAGATGGTCCCTCATCCCCCATCGTTCCGGCTCTTGAATGGCCGGGATACGATTAACGGACGGTGTCCAAAACCAAGAACATCGGGGCAGTAATAAGGCAATTCACGGAGGCGTGCGCTCTTGGGGCCGAGAGGAGCGCCCGTAACGGCAGGTCGTCCACAGGTGTGGATTTTGGGTGACAGTATTCCATCGCGGCGGGGGCGGCCCAGAACCTGTGAGTTTTCGCTGCGGACGGCACCGGACCCAGGCGGCGGCGCCATCGTCGGACGGGGCAGAGGCTCTCCCTGCACCCCGCGCAGCGCTCCGACCTCGCCGCAAGCCTACAAGGCCTCTGAACAAGCCTCGGCGTCTGGATCGCTCCAGACGCCGAGGTCCCTTCACCGATGGTATGCGTCGTGCCTGGGCTCAGAGCCGGTAGCGGATCTGGTCGGTCCAGAAGCGCTCGAGGCGGATCAGCGACTGGTTCAGGCGCTCGAAGTCGCCGTGCGAAATGCCGCCGATGGGCTCGATGGTGCGGGCGTGCTTGTCGTAGAGGGCCTGGATCACGTCGTGAACCTGGCGGCCCTTGTCGGTGAGGCTGATGCGCACCGAGCGACGGTCGACCCGGGAGCGGGCGTGATGCAGGTAGCCCATCTCCACCAGCTTCTTCACGTTGTAGGACACGTTGGAGCCGAGATAGTAGCCCCGCGTGCGCAGTTCGCTCGCGGTGAGCTCCTTGTCGCCGATGTTGTAGAGCAGGAGCGCCTGAACCGAGTTCACGTCGTCCCGGCCGCGCCGCTCGAACTCGTCCTTGATCACATCGAGGAGGCGCCGGTGCAGGCGCTCAACGAGGTGCAGGGCTTCCAGGTAGCGGGACTTCACCACCACCATCGGTTCGGCATCGGCCGAGAAAGCCTCAGGGGCCTCCATCTTCATCGCGGTCTTCATGGTACGCCTCACTGTTATTGTAAACGGCCGGTTCATCCGGCTCATTGGTGAGACGCAGTGTCGTTGAGGCCCGTGAAAGTCAGTTTAAATTGTAGGATGAATCTTCTATTTACGAATTGGCGTAAACAGAACCATAAATGAACAGGCATTTACCCTGCCAATTCGTTTCCTCGAACAGAACAACTTGTGACAATTCTATTCTTCTCTCCCAGCAAACCATGAAATCGCTAGGTAAACGGCGATGAGACTGAGAAAGAGCCCGATGGTCACATAGCTCAGCGTGATGATCCGCGGGAACGACCACCCCAGGATCAGGTGGCTCATGACGGCCAGCAGCCACAGGACGCCGCCCCAGGTGCTCGCCATCCAGAGGCCCACCGCCGCGACGAGGTCGATCACCGCGAAATAGATGATCGTCGCCTGGAAGCCCGTGGAGCGCCCCTCAAAGCCGTTCTCCGGGCCCCAGGCGCCGAGCACGATGGCCCAGGAGCTCAGGCCTTTGACGATCCAGATCAGCGCCAGGAGCCGCATGAACCAGGTGAGCACCAGGGTCCAGCGCAGGCCCGAGGCGGCGGGGCGCTCCTCGATCCGGTCGTCGGCCCGGTCCTTCGTGACGTCGAGAGGCTGGCGTGTCGCGCGGGCGGCCATCAGGCGTTCTCCAGAAGCGGGTTTGCGCCGGCCATCACGCGGCGTTCAGCTCGTTGGCGCCGAGATCGGCGAAATGGGCCGCGATGGCCGCCTCGTCGAGCGCATCGAGGCTCGCCGGATTCCAGGCGGGTGTGCCGTCCTTGTCGATGATGGTGGCGCGAACGCCCTCATAGAAATCGTGCCCTCGGCAGATGCGCGAGACGATGCGGAATTCCGTCCTCATGGCCTCCTCGAAGGAGAGCCCCGCGCCCCGGCGCATCTGCTCGAGGGCGAGCGCCAGGCTGGTGGGCGATTTCGTGCGCATGGTGGCGGCGCAGCCTCGGGCGAAGTCCGAACCGTCCCGGTCGAGCGCTTCGAGAATGGCCGTCACGCTCTCGCCCGCAAAACAGCGGGCGACCGCCGGACGATGGGGCGCGAGCGGCGCGGGGCCCGGGTCCTGGGCCGCCGCCGCCAGGGTCTCATCGACGGGCTCGCCCGCGACCAGCGCCTCCTTCAGGCCGGCCATCCGCTCGGCGGGCACCGCATGCGTCGCGAGGCCGAGCGCCAGGGCGTCCGCCGTGCGGATCCGGTCTCCCGTGAGGGCGATGTAGGTGCCGGTCCGGTCCGGCAGGCGTGGCAATGCGTAGGTCGCGCCTACATCGGGAAAGAAGCCGATGCCGACCTCCGGCATGGCGAAGAGGTACCGGTCGCCCGCGACCCGGTGGGAGCCGTGGAGCGACACCCCGACCCCGCCGCCCATCACGATTCCGTCGATCAGGGCGAGGTAGGGCTTCGGGTAGTGCTTGATGAGGCAGTTGAGCTCGTATTCCTCGCGCCAGAATGCCAGCGCTTCGTCCTGTCGCCCGGCACGGCCGAGCTCGTAGAGGCGCCGGATGTCGCCGCCTGCGCAAAAAGCCTTCTCGCCGGCTCCCGTGACGACGACGCGGGTCACGGCTGGGTCGGAGGCCCAGGCGTCGAGGGCCTCCCGCATCAGGCGGACCATGGCCAGCGTGAGGGCGTTGAGGGCTTGTGGGCGGTTCAGCGTGATGAGACCGGCCGATCCCCGGCGCTCGCAGATCGCTTCGACATCGCTCATGGAATGCTCCTGGACCCTCGCGGCTTAGACGGGGGGTGCGAGAGCGTCAATGTGCGCTCCCCCTACCCGTCCCTGTGTCCAAGCCGGACCTCGCCATGCACCTCTGCGAACGGTTGTGGGCAATACCCCTGATCCGGCGTGGAGCGGCAGGTGGGTCGCATTTCTAGAACCGCTCCAATGTGCTAACCCTCGACCCATGTCGATGCCCACGCCCTTTCCCCGCCCGGCAGCGGAGCCCGCTCCGTCGCTCTCCCTCTCGCAGCGCCCGCGGCGCAACCGCAAGGCCGATTGGTCGCGGCGGCTCGTGGCCGAGACCCGGCTGACGACGGACGACCTGATCTGGCCGATCTTCCTGATGGACGGGCAGAATCGGCGCCAGCCCGTGGGCTCCATGCCAGGCGTGGAGCGGCTGACGGTGGACGAGGCGGTTCGCGAGGCGGCGCGGGCGGCGAGCCTGCGCATTCCGGCCCTTGCCCTCTTCCCGTACACGGATCCGTCACTCCGGGACGAGCGCGGCACCGAGGCGCTGAACGCGCGCAACCTGGTGTGCAGTGCCTGCCGTGCCATCAAGGCCGAGGTGCCCGGCATCGGGCTCATCACGGATGTCGCCCTCGACCCTTATACGAGCCATGGTCATGACGGCCTTCTACAGGGCGAGACGATCCTCAACGACGAGACCGTGGCCCTCCTCGCGCGCCAGGCCGTGATCCAGGCCGAGGCCGGGGCCGACGTGATCGCCCCCTCGGACATGATGGACGGGCGCGTCGGCGCGATCCGCGAGGCTCTCGACGCCCATGGGATGGCGCATGTGCAGATCATGGCCTACGCGGCGAAATACGCCTCCGCCTTCTACGGCCCGTTCCGCGACGCGGTCGGCACGAACAAGACGCTGGTCGGCGACAAGCGCACCTATCAGATGGACCCCTCGAATTCCGACGAGGCCCTGCGCGAGGTGGCGCTCGACCTCGGCGAGGGCGCCGACATGGTGATGGTGAAGCCGGGCCTGCCCTACCTCGACATCGTGCGCCGGGTGAAGGACACGTTCTCGGTCCCGACCTTCGCCTATCAGGTCTCCGGCGAGTTCGCGATGATCGAGGCCGCGGCCGCCAACGGCTGGCTCGACGGGGAGCGGGCGATGATGGAGAGCCTTCTGGCCTTCAAGCGCGCGGGCGCCGACGGCATCCTCACCTATTTCGCGCCGCGGGTCGCGGAGAAGCTGAAGAACCAGGGCTGAGCGTCCAGCCTTGGGCACGCGCGGCCTCCTGCCCGGACCGTGCCTCGCTCGCAGCCTGCAATGGGTTGCGGCGGCCTTATGCCTTGCATTCGTCACCGCTTGCGCAGGCCTCGTGGACGGCGAGCAGGTCCGGGTCTGCCGCTCCATCCTGCCGGCGCTGAATTCCGGGCAGCGGGTGACGGTGCTGCGCGCCGAGCCCGGCGCTATCACCCGGTCCCTGCGCATCCAATACGAGGTGGAGCGGATCGACCGGACGCCCCTGGAGCGGGAGGTCACCTGCATCTTCGCCGGAGAGGGCCTTGCGGTGCGCAAGGCAGATCTTGTCGGCGTCATGACCGAGGAGGGTCCGCTCTCCGGCGCGAACCTCTACCTTCTCAAGCGCTATTACCTCGACACGCCCGAGGGCGTGGCGGGCGATCCCGGCAGCCAAGCGGAGGCCACGCTCGCCGAGATCCCCCGGGTCGCCGCCTATGCGCTTCAGCAAACCCTTGTCAGCCTTCCGCGCACGGCGATCTATGCGCTGCTTGCGGTGGCCTACGCCCTCGTCTTCGGCCTCGTGGGGCGCATCAATCTCGCCTTCGGCGAGCTCGCCGCCGTGGGCTCCGCCGCCACGGTGGCGGGAGCCGCGATCGTCACCATCGGTCTGGAAGCCGCCTCCCCGCTCGCGGGCCTGGGCGCCGGGCTCCTGGCGGCCCTCGGGGCAGGCGCGCTGCATTCGGCGGTCGGCGGCCATTTCACCCTGGCGCGCATTGCGGCCAAAAGCCCGCAGCCGAGCCTCATCGCCACGGTCGGCCTGTCGTTGGTGCTGATGGAATACCTGCGGCTGGCGCAAAGCCCCGTCACCGTGTGGCTCCCGCCGATCTGGTCCGAGGCTCTGCCACTCGCCCGCGCGGGCGATTTCGTGGTGAGCGTCACGCCCATTACACTCGTCACCGCCGGCATCGGCGGGGCGGCCGCCGGCCTCCTCCTCCTGCTCATGCGTGGATCCCCCTTCGGGCGGGCCTGGCGAGCCTATGCGGACGACCCGAAGGCCGCGGCGCTGTTCGGCGTCGACGAGACCGGGCTTCTGCGGCGGACGCTTGCCCTGGCCGGCGCCATGGCGGGGCTCTCCGGCATGCTGATCGTGGCCCAATACGGTGGGCTCGGTTTTGCCGGCGGCTTCCAGTTCGGGCTGAAGGCGCTCATCGCGGCCGTCATCGGCGGCATCGGTTCCGTGCCCGGCGCCCTCCTCGGCGGGGTGCTGGTGGGCTTGTTCGAAACCCTCTGGTCGGCGTATGGCCCCATCGAGGGCCGGGACCTGGCGCTCTACACGGCGCTGGTGCTGTTCTTGATCTATCGACCCGGCGGGCTCCTTGGCTGGAGCGGACTCCAGGAACGACCGGTCTGATATGGGGGAGCCTATGGCCTACGCGATAACCATCGAGGATGTCCGCCGGGCGGCGGAGACCATCCGCGGCCACGTGCTGCGCACGCCCCTCGTGCCGGCCCCGCGCCTCTCCCAGCTCACGGGCGCCACCGTCTGCGTGAAGCACGAGAACATGCAGCCGACGGGCTCCTTCAAGGAGCGGGGGGCGGTGAACAAGCTCGATAGCCTCTCGGCCGACGAGCGCCGCCGGGGCGTCATCGCCATGTCGGCCGGCAACCACGCCCAGGCCGTCGCCTACCATGCCAAGCGCCTCGATATCCCGGCTACCATCGTGATGCCCGAGGGCACGCCGCTGGTGAAGGCGGAGAACACCCGCGCCCATGGCGCCAGGGTGATCCTGTTCGGCGAGACGCTCTCGGATTCGGCCGAGCGGGCCCGAGCCATCGCGGCCGAGGAGGGTCTCGTCTTCGTTCATCCCTACGACGATCCGGCCGTGATGGCCGGCCAGGGCACGATCGGCCTCGAAATGCTGGCGGATGCGCCGGAGATCGACCAGATCGTGGTGCCGATCGGCGGCGGCGGGCTCATCTCCGGAATCGCCGTGGCGGTCAAAGCGCTGAACCCGGCCATTGAAATCGTCGGCGTGGAGGCGGCGTCCTACCCCTCGTTCCACAACGAGATCCGGGCGGAGGCGCGCCCGATCGGCGGCGCCACATTGGCCGAGGGCATCGCCGTCAAGACCGTGGGGCGCCAGCCGCTCCCCATCGTGCGCGACCTCGTCTCGGACATCCTCCTGGTGGACGAGGCGGCGATCGAGCGGGCCGTGAACTTCTATGCGATCCTCCAGCGCACCATGGCGGAGGGAGCGGGCGCGGCAGGGCTCGCCGCCATGCTGGCATACCCTGAGCGCTTCCAGGGCAAGCGCGTCGGCTTGGTGCTCTGCGGCGGCAACATCGACGCGCGCCTCCTCGCCTCCGTCATGGTGCGCGAGCTTGAGCGCGACGACCGCATCGCCTCCTTCCGTATCACCTCCAACGACCGGCCGGGGCTTCTCGGCCGGCTAGCGAGCCGCCTCGGGGAGCTCGGCGCCAACATCCTGGAGGTCAACCACGGGCGGCTCTTCCTCGACGTGCCGGCCAAGGGCGTGACCATCGACGTCACCATCGAGACCCGCGACGGCGCCCACACGGCGGAGGTGTTCGCCGCGCTCGCCGCCGACGGGCTCGCCCCAAAGCGCCTCGATTCGCGCGGCCTCTCGGAGACGGCCTACTAGGCCATCCCCTTTCACCCGGCCGTCCCGCTTCCTATCTCTCCGTTTGAAGAGAAGGAGACCCCGATGACGGGCGGTTACGGGACCATGCACGGAGCGGTGAACCCACGGGCGACCGAGGGGACCATGAGCCGGCGGCTCATGGCCTATGCGATCGATTTCGTGGTGCTGTTCATGCTCGGTACGCTGCTCTTTTTCGCGATCAGCATCCTCGGCGTGCTCACCTTCGGGCTCGGCTGGCTGCTCTTCCCGGTCCTCGGCGTGCCTGTGGCGATTCTCTACAACGCGATCACCGTCAGCGGCTCGTCCCAGGGCACGGTCGGGATGCGGATGGCGGGGCTACGCGTGCTCGACGCCAGCACCGGCCGCTCGGTGGGATTCCTGGCGGCTGCCGTTCATGCGCTCCTGTTCTATGTGTTCGTTGCCAGCGCCGGGCTGCTGCTCGCCCTCGATATCGGCTTCGGCCTCATCCGCTCCGACCGGCGCATGGGCCGCGACATTCTCACCAACGTCGTGTTCGTGCGCGGCTGAGGATTGACCGCCCAGGCGGGGGATTGAGCCGCAGATGCGAGATCGCCGGACGACCGCTCGCGGGGGATAGAACACCGAGGATCTCCGCCAAGAGTCGCAGGGCCGTGAACGCGGCGGCCCTGGACGAGCGTGGCACCAATGCTATCCTCAGGCGTTAAGTCTACGCTCCAGGTTGTGCGAGGCCCAAAACAGCGTGACGAGCCATCCCAGGGAAGCCCCCCAGTTCTATCTCACCTCACCCTCTCTTTGCCCGTACCTGCCCGGCAAAGAGGAGCGGAAGGTGTTCACGCACATCGTCGGCAAGCGCGCCCGGGACCTCAACGAGATTCTGACACAGGGTGGCTTCAGGCGCTCGCAGACCATCGCCTACCGCCCGGCCTGCGAGAGCTGCCGGGCCTGTGTCTCCGTGCGGGTGGTGGTGAACGAGTTCGAGCCGTCCGGAAACCTGCGACGGGTGCTCAAGACGAACCGTGACCTGATCGGCGCCGCCATGCCGAACCGGCCGAGTTCCGACCAGTATTCCCTCTTCCGCCGCTATCTCGACGCCCGGCACACGGATGGCGGCATGGCCGACATGACGGTGCTCGACTATTCCATGATGGTCGAGGACAGCCACGTGGACACCCGGGTGATCGAATACCGCCGCCGGGGCATCGACAGCGGCATCACGGGCCGGGGCACGGGCGACCTCATGGCCGTGTGCCTGACCGACGAGATGGCCGACGGCCTCTCCATGGTCTACTCGTTCTACGACCCCCAGGAGACCGACCGGTCCCTCGGCACCTTCATGATCCTCGACCATATCGAGCGCGCCCGCCGCTTGGGCCTGCCCTATCTGTATCTGGGCTACTGGGTCGAGGGGTCGAAGAAGATGGCCTACAAGGCCCGTTTCACGCCCCAGGAGCGGCTGATGCCGGGGGGTTGGGAGCGGGTTGGGTAGCGCTGGTTCGCTCCCGCCTGAGGCTGGCGCTACTGCGACAGCGCACCGGGGACAACTCTGTTGCTGCCCCTGGAAGCGGTGAGTATACCCATGGCATTGATTTGCAATGGGGGACCGCAATCATGGCGCGCACCGGCATTCTGGCAGCCGACAATACCATCGCGAGCAACGTTTGGATCGATAGGCCCGACGCCCCGTCGATGATCGAAGCGAAGCTGAAGGCTCGCGAAATCAACGAAGAGGAGGCTTCGATCCTCTCAAGGCTCTGGACGGACGGTTACGTGGTCTTCCCGAGCGGTCTTCCCGACTCCTTCTTCGAGCGGACGGTCGCGGGTGCGGACGCCCTTTGGCAGCAACGCAACGACGATCTTCTCTGCGCCGACCCCGGTCTGAACAATGGGCGGCCCATGCCGCAATCCATGTTCCCGGCCGACCAGGTGATCCGGCCGGGATGCCGCATGCTCGATGCCCATTCGCATTTGCCGGAGTTCCTGGAGCTGACGGCGCTGCCGCGGCTTCACCGGATCGTCGACCTGCTGCTCGGCGAAAAGTGCGTCGCCACCCAAAGCCTCTACTTCAAGTACGGCAGCACGCAGAATGCGCATCGCGACCCGTGGTTCGTGGTGACGACCCCCATTTCCACCTTGTTCGCGGCCTGGATCGCGCTCGAGGACATCGCGGAGGAGAGCGGTCCGCTGAGCTACGTGCCCGGCTCGCACCGCCTGCCCTACCTGCCCCTCAATACAGGCGACATCATATTCCACGACCCGGCGGCGACGCAGGAGTCGAAGGAAGCACACATGGCCGACCTGAAGCGGCAACTGGACGAGAAGGGTCTCAAGGAGGAACGCTTCCTGGCCAAGCGCGGCGAGATCCTCATCTGGCACGGCTCGCTCGTTCATGGCGGGTCGCCGGTCACCAACCCCTCGAAGACGCGCCAGAGCTACGTTCTGCACTTCGACGCGGTGCCGAATCATCACCGCAGCGCCCAGACCATCAAGATCGGCGACAACCCGCCACGCGTGGTCGAGACCCGGGACGTGCTGGAGCGGAACGGCTCGCTGTATTTCGGCAATCCCTGCGCGGGCAAGACGCTGGCGCAGATCACCGGGATCGGCCTTGAAGAGCCGGCTGCCGCTCCTGTGATTGCGGCTGCGGCAACGCAAACCCCGAAGCCAGGCCTCCTGAGCCGCCTCTTCGGCCGAGGCTGACGATCGGACGGCGCGGCTGGTCTGACGGCCGCGCCACTCCTCTCCCGGACGAGGCAACGCTCGTTCCGTTACGCGCCCATCAGCACATCCGGATGCGCCCAGCCGGGCTCCCGGCTCAGGCGGTCGAGCCAGGCCGCCACATGAGGCCATCGCGTGAGATCGAGGCCCGCCTGATCGGCCCAATAGAGATAGCCGCAGCACGCCACGTCCACGATCGACAGGGTGTCGAGGAGGTACGACCGCCTGGCCAGTTCTTCATCCAGGCGGGCTAAATCCGACACAGCCCTCGCCTCCAGCCAGGCGACCACGTCCGCCGGGGTGTCGGTCTGAAACATACGGGCGTAGCGCAGGTTCGGCACCGAGAAGCCGATGCGGTTCGCCTCCCAGAACAGCCACTCCACGGCCCGGTCGGGATCCCCCTGCCCGCGCAGGCGCCCCGTCGTCCGAGCGAGGTGCATGAGGATGGCGTTCGACTGCACCAAGGGCTCGCCGTCGGTCACCAGAACCGGCACTTCCCCATAGCGGCTCACAGCCTGAAAGTCCGCCGGCCGGTCGGATCGCGCCACCGCCAGGTCTATGGACCTGTACGCGTGCGGGAGGTCGAGCAGGCGAAGCGCCAATCGGACCTTGTAGGAATGGCCCGAATGGCGGCTGCCGTAGAGGACGAGATCAGGCATGGAACGGTTTCCTGCGTGGGCGCCCACGCCCGATCCTGGGCTCGTTACTCGAAGCGGTTGGACTTGGGGAAGCCCTTGGGGGGCAGACGGCCAGCCTCGGCGCGGCTGGCGATCCAGTCGCGCAGGTCCTCCTTGGCGACCGTCCAGGTACGGCCGGAGGTGTCCTTCCAGGTAAGGCCCTCCTTCAGCGCGAAGGTCTTGGCGTCGGAGACGCCACCGTCCTTGTAGCGCTGGAGCCGAACGCCCTTGCCGCGGGTCATCTCGGGCACCTGGTTCAGGGGGAAGACGAGCATCTTCCGGTTCTCGCCGATGATCGCCACGTGCGAACCCTCGACCTCGGCGCAGACCACCATCTTGGAGGGCGCATCGAGGGTGAGGATCCCCTTGCCCTTGCGGGTATTCGCGAGGGTCTCCTCGGTCGGGACCACGAAGCCGCGACCGTCGGTGCCGACGACGAGGAGCTTGGTGCCGGCCTTGTAGGGGAAGGCTGCGATGAAATCGGCACCCTCCTCCAGGTCCACCATGAGGCGGATGGGATCGCCGAAGCCGCGCCCGCCGGGGAGCTTGGAAGCTTCCAGCGTGAAGAAGCGACCGTTCGTGGCGGCGACCAGGATCTTGGAGGTGGTCTCGGCGAAGAACGACGTCTTCAGCCGGTCGTCGCCCTTGAAGGTCACTGCGGAGAGATCCGCCACATGGCCCTTCATGGCGCGGATCCAACCCTTCTCGGAGACCATCACGGTGATCGGCTCGCGCTCGACCATGGCTTCCGCAAAGTCGATGTCGGAGGTGTCCGGCGCCTCGGCGAAGGTCGTGCGGCGACGGCCGAGCGCCGTATCGGGTCCGAAGGTCTTGCGGACCTCGCGGATCTCCGCCGAGACCGTCTTCCACTGGATCTTCTCGGAGCCGAGCAGGGTCTCGATCTTCGCCTTTTCGTCCTGAAGCTCCTTCTGCTCGCGCTTGAGCTCCATCTCCTCGAGCTTGCGCAAGGAGCGCAGGCGCGTGTCCAGGATGGCGTTCGCCTGGAGTTCGGTGAGCTTGAAGAAGCGCATCAGCTCCTGCTTCGGCTCGTCTTCCTCGCGGATGATTTTGATCACCCGGTCAAGGTCGAGATAGACGATTAGGAGGCCGCCGAGGATTTCGAGACGCCGCTCGATGACGCCGAGGCGATGGGTGGAGCGGCGGATGAGCACCTCGCGGCGGTGGTTCACCCATTCGCGCAGGCACTCGGCGAGGCCGAGCACCTTCGGCACCTTGCCGCCGGCGAGCACGTTGATGTTCACCGGAATGCGGCTCTCGAGCTCGGTGAGCCGGAAGAGCGACTCCATGAGGATCACAGGATCGACGGTGCGGGAGCGGGGCTCCAGGACCACGCGCACATCCTCCGCGGATTCGTCGCGCACATCCGCGAGAAGCGGCAGCTTCTTGTCCTGGAGGAGTTCCGCGATCTTCTCGATGAGGCGCGATTTCGGCACGCCATAAGGGATCTCGGTGACGACGATCGCCCAGGTCCCGCGGCCGGTCTCCTCCTTCTTCCAGCGCGCGCGGATCCGGAAGGAGCCGCGGCCGGTGCGGTAGGTCTCGGCGATCGAGCCCGGCAGGTCGACGCAGATGCCGCCGGTCGGCAGGTCGGGGCCAGGCACGAACGTGACGAGCTGGTCCGAGGTCGCCGTGGGGTGGCTGATCAGATAGAGCGCCGCGTCGCACAGCTCCGCCGCGTTGTGGGGCGGGATGGAGGTGGCCATGCCGACCGCGATGCCCTGCGACCCGTTGGCGAGCAGGTTCGGAAAGGCCGCCGGAAGGACCGAGGGCTCGTCCGTGGTGCCGTCATAGTTGGGCCGGAAATCGACCGCGTCCTCGTTGATGCCGTCGAGCAGCATCCGGGCCACGTCGGTCATGCGCGCTTCGGTGTAGCGGTAGGCCGCCGCGCTGTCCCCGTCGATGTTGCCGAAGTTCCCCTGCCCGTCCACGAGCGGATAGCGGGAGGCGAAGTCCTGGGCGAGGCGCACGAGGGCGTCGTAGATCGCCTGGTCGCCGTGGGGGTGGAACGAGCCCATCACGTCGCCCACCACCTTGGCGGACTTCTTGTAGGGGCCGCCCGGGTTGAGACGCAGGAGATTCATGCCGTGCAGGATGCGGCGGTGGACGGGTTTCAGGCCGTCTCGCGCGTCGGGCAGCGCCCGGTGCATGATCGTGGAGAGCGCATAGGCGAGATACCGCTCCTCCAGCGCTTCCTTGAGGTTGATGGTCTCGATGTCCCCGCCCGATGGCGGGTTTACCGGCTTACCCATGAGAGAAGATCCCCCGGATCCGAATCATTGTGGTGTTTTGGGATGAGAACATAACAGAAACAGAACACCCCGGCCAAACCGCCGGCGCACCTTTAATCCCGCGCGGTCGCCAGCGCCACGAACCGGCGCCGCTCGTCCGGCGGGGCCTCTCCCCGCGGCTCGAACACATGCTGGCGCAGGAAGTAGTCCGTGAGCGCGAAACCCGCGACCACCTCCTCCCAGGCCGGACGATTAGCCCGGGAACGCCCCGAGAGGAACCCCGGCAGGGCAAGAAGCCGCCCCTTATAGGGCTCCCCGGCAGCCGCCGAGACCGCCCGCCCGCTTTTCGGCGACACATAGGCGAGGTCGTCCGTGGAGCCCGTGGCCGCGCAGGAATCCAGATCGAGCCCAAAGCCAAGGTCCGCCAGGATCGCCAGCTCGAAACGCACGAAGAGCGCCGGGGCGATGTCCGGGTCGTCGAGATGGTCCACCAATACGGTCAGGGTTTCATAGAGGGCGGGATGCGGGTCCCGCTCCGGCAGGAAGCGCAGCAGCGCGGCTAGGGTCGCAAGGCCATAGAGGGCGAGCGGCGAGGCCATGAAGCGACCCGCGCGCATCTCCATGCCCTCGACCTGATAGGTGCCGAGATGCTCATCGAGGCGCGCCCGCCAAGTGGCGCGCACGAGATTGCCGGACTGGACCACGGGCTGAAGCGTCTTGGAGCGGCCGCCATGGAGCAGGCCGAGATGCCGCCCGTGCTCACGGGTCATCAATTCCAGGATGACACTGGATTCGCCGTGCTTGCGGGCACCGAGAACGATGCCCTCGTCGGTCCATTGCATGGAGGCTCCCGCTCCCATGATCCTCGGGAGACTGCTCTCCTGAGATAAGCATTTTCTGCCCGTTTTGCCACGCGATGGGCACCCTGCCGCAGGGACACCGCCCACCGGGCCGAACACCTTTCCGCTGCGACACCGCACCAAAGGTCGCAGCCGGTTTCGTGACTTTGTTAATGACTCGGTAACCACCACCGCCCAGCATCGGGAGATGGGCGGCCAAGACCGCGATCAAAGCGGCATCCGCCCCTCTCAACCAGGGGGCCAGGATGGCCGTACGTTCGCTACTCGCTCTTGCCGCCGTGTGCGGCCTCGCCGGCGCCGCCCAGGCCTCGCCTGTCCTCACCATCGGCGACCCTGCACCGCCGATCACGGCCTGGAAGGCCTTCTGCGCCAAGAACCCGGCGGAGTGCCAAGTCGACCGATCGGAGGCCGAGGTGGTCGCGGAGACGCCCGAGCTCCTCGATCTGCTCGACGCAGTCAACGCCCACGTAAACCGCACCGTCACCCCCATCACGGACAAGGACCGTTGGGGCGTCGTCGACCGCTGGGATTACCCGGTCGACGGAAAGGGCGATTGCGAGGATATCCAGCTCCTGAAGCGGCGCTACCTCGCGGAAGCCGGCATCCCGCGCCGGGCCATGCCGATCACCGTGGTGATCGACGAGGCTGGCGAGGGCCACGCGGTGCTGACCATTCGCACAGACAAGAGCGACCTCATCCTCGACAACAAGACCTACGCGGTGAAGCGGTGGGACGAGACGTCCTACGCCTTCGTCAAACGGGAAGCCGAGACCCCGACCGGGTGGGGCTTCGTCGAGGAGTTGCCGGATGCGCCGGTGGTAACTGCCAAGGGCCCGTGAGGGTCGCGACCGACGACACCGTTCCCTTGCCGTGAAAGAGGCAGGCGGGTGAGAAGCACTCGCCCCTCCCCCACGCATCCTGGCGCCGCGAAACGGAACGCCGCGCTGGACCCCAGCGCAGGAACTCGCAGCGAAACCCGGTCCGCTTCTAGACCACCTCCGCCTGCTGCTCCAGCACGCCTCGCACCTTCGCGGCGAGCTGCTCCACCGTGAAAGGCTTCGGCAGCAGGTGCAGGCCCGAGTCGAGGACGCCGTTGTGGATGATGGCGTTGCGCGCGTAGCCCGTGGTGAACAGGATCGGCAGGTGCGGGAGGCGGCGGCGGATCTCGTCGGCGAGCTGGCGGCCGTTGCGGCCCGGCAGCCCCACATCCGTGAACAGCAGGTCCACCTTTGGATGACCCTCAAGAGCCGCAAGAGCGGTGTCCGCGTCCCGCGCCTCGATCACCCGGTAGCCGAGGCTCGTCAGGGTCTCGATGGAATAGGCCCGCACATCGGCGTCGTCCTCCACCACCAGGATCGTCTCCTGGGCGCGGGAACGCAGCGCCGAATCCGGAACCGGAACGCGGGGCGCCTCCTCGGCCGCGAGGGTGCGTGGCATGTAGAGCTTCACGCTCGTGCCCTGCCCCGGTTCGCTGTAGATCTTCACATGCCCGCCGGATTGCTTCACGAAGCCATAGATCATCGATAGGCCAAGACCCGTCCCTTGCCCGATCTCCTTGGTGGTGAAGAACGGCTCGAAAACGTGGGCGGCCACCTCCGGCGGCATGCCGGTGCCCGTGTCGGTCACGGCAACAAGGACGTACTGGCCGGGATCCACTTCCGCGTTCTGGGCCGCATAGGCATCGTCGAGGTGGCAATTCGCGGTCTCGATGGTGAGACGCCCCCCTTCCGGCATGGCGTCCCGAGCATTGATCACGAGGTTGAGGAGCGCGCTTTCGAGCTGGTTCGGATCGGCGCTTGTCATCCAGAGGCCGCCCGCGAGCACCGTCTCGACCTGGATCGATTCTCCGAGGGTCCGCCGGAACAGGTCGGACATGCCGGCGACGAGCTTGTTGAGGTTGACGACCTGGGGCTGGAGCGGCTGGCGGCGCGAGAAGGCGAGAAGCCGGTGCGTGAGGGCGGCGGCCCGCTGGGCACCCTGGAGCGCGGCCTCGATGTTGCGGTGGGCCTTGGGGATATTGGTTTTCTCAAGCGCGCGGCCCGCGAATTCCAGGTTGCCCACCACCACGGTGAGCAGGTTGTTGAAGTCGTGGGCGATGCCGCCGGTGAGCTGGCCCACCGCCTCCATCTTCTGCGCCTGGCGCAAGGCCTCCTCCGCGGTTTCGCGACGGGCCGTCTCCTCCTGCCAGCGCAGGAAGATCCGGTGCTCCTGGTTGGCCCGGCGCAGGGCAAACAGGCTCAGCATCGAGAGCGCCAGCGCGGCGAGCGCCGCGATGACGCCGAAGGACAGGATGTTGGCGCGCCATTCGCGCTCGATAGCCGCGAGGCTCAGCCCATAGCTGACGAAAACCGGGTAGGTTCCGACCCGTTCGTAGGCGTGGATGCGGGTGACCTGGTCGAGCTCCGACGTGGTCCGGTAGGTTCCTCGCTCCGCGCGCGCGATGCCGGAGAGCAAACCGCTTTGCGGCGTCATCACCTGCACGCCCGTGGTCACCGGAGGATCGCGCATGAGCACGGCCCCGTCCCGGCGGATCATCGTCACAGAGTCCCCGGCTTCGGCGACCGAGCGGTAGAAGCGCAGGAAGTAGGCCGGGTCCATGGAGGCGAACAGCACCCCATTGGGCTGGCCGTCCGACGTCAACCGGGCGCGCGAGAGCCGGAAGAAAGAGCGGCCCGATATGGTGCCCGAAACCGGAGCCGACACGAAGCTCCGGCGGCCCTGGGCCTGCGCGTTGGCCACGTAGTCACGGCTGGAGAGATCGATGGCGGGCGCCGGGAAGCTCTGGCTCACCGCGACGAGGCGCCCGTCAGGGCCCACATAGCCAATCCCCTCCAGGTGATCGAGGTCTTCCACGATGCGGTTCAGATAGACGTTGATGTCGAACGAGGTGCGGATCTCGCCGGGCGGGACACTGCCCAACCGCTCGTCGGCGCGTCTTAGGACCTGCTCGTTGTTCTCGAACACCTTTAGGGCGTGCTCGGCGATCAGGCTGACCTGCTTGCGCGAGCGATCCTCCGCGACCACCTCCAGGTGGCGCCAGTTCTGCCAGGCCGCGAGTGCGAAGGCGAGCGCCGGCACGAGGACCGAGGCCGCGATGAGCAATGTCGAGTAGTGCGGGGTGCGGACCATCGGCCCGATAGGCGTTTGGCCCTCGGCGATGGCGCGCTCGCGCCGGTCGTGCGAGGCGACCGTCAGGGCAAGCCCCAAGATCAGGCACGTCATGAGCGTGACCATCAGGGCAAGGTTCGTCTGTCCGAGGCTCGCCTGGCCGGTGGCCTGGTCCGTGCCGGCGGCGGCCGTGAAGGCGGTGGCGTGCATGGCCGTGTAGTGCATGCCGGCGATGGCGATCCCCATCAGCGAGGCGGCCATCACCTTCTCGAAACGGCTCGCCTTCCGAAAGGCAAGCCAGAGGGCGGCAATGGATGCGCCGATGGCGATCAGGATGGAGAGGCCGACGCCCAAGGCCGAGTAGTGCAGGTCGGCCGTCATGTGCATGGCCGCCATGCCGGTATAGTGCATCGCCGCGATGCCGAGGCCCATGAGGAGCCCGCTTGCGGCGAGGGTGGCCCACCCGGCTCGCCGCCGGGACATGACGAAGAACCCGACGCCCGTGACGACAACTGGCAGGATGAGCGAAACGAGGGTGAGGCCGATGTCGAAGCTCACCTGTACCGGTAGCTGAAAGGCGAGCATGCCGACGAAATGCATGGCCCAGATGCCGCCGCCCATGACGATTGCGGCGGCCGCGAGCCACTCCTTGCGGAGCCGCCCGTCCGGGGCCTTGATGCGCCCGGCCGTGTCGAGCGCCGTGTAGGAGGCGAAGGCCGCCACGAACACGGACAGAACCACGAGAACGAGATCGTGCGCTCCGGAGACGGGCATCAGCGGACTACTACCATGACGATGGTGTCTTGAACTCCAGAGGCAGGCAGCGGGTGAACGGCCAAATCACCGGGACGGAACCGGGCGGCGACGCGGATGCCGAGCAGTCCAGTCGGACGCCCCGCGCGACCCCGGTGCCGTGCGAAGCGGCCGCGGCACCCGATTAACCTTCCGCGAAGGGTCAAACGGGTCAAGGGCTTTCAGCCACGGGGGAATTCCAGCCCCATCTCCCGGTAGCGCTCCGGGTCGTCCGCCCAGTTCTCGCGCACCTTCACATGGAGAAAGAGGTGGACCTTCGTCTCGGCGATTTCGCCGATGTCCCGGCGGGCCGCCTGGCCGATGGACTTGATGGTCTGGCCACCCTCGCCCAGCACGATCTTCCGCTGGCTTTCGCGTTCCACGAAGATCGTCTGCTCGATGCGAACCGAGCCATCCGGCCGCTGCTCCCATTGGTCGGTCTCGACGGTGGACTCGTAGGGCAGTTCCTCGTGCAGGCGCTCGTAGATCTTTTCCCGGGTGATCTCGGCGGCGAGCATCCTGAGCGGCGCGTCGGAGATCTGGTCCTCCGGGTAGAGCCAGGGGCCCTTGGGCATCAGGCCGGCGAGGGTCCGCCGGAGCGTGTCGATTCCGTCGCCCTTGAGGGCGGAGATCATGAAGGTATGGGCGAAGGGGACCTTCTCGTTGAGCCCGGAGGCCAGCGCCAGGAGCTTCGAGCGCTCGATCAGGTCGATCTTGTTGAGGATGAGAGCCTTCGGCTGCCGCAGCTCGGGAAGCTTCGCGAGGATCGCCTCCCCGTCCTCGTCGAGGCCCCTGCGCGCGTCGATGAGCAGCGCCACCACGTCGGCGTCGCTGGCGCCGCCCCAGGCGGAGGTGACCATCGCCCGGTCGAGGCGGCGCTTGGGCCTGAAGATACCGGGCGTGTCCACGAACACGATCTGCGCCTCGCCTTCGATGGCGATGCCCCGCACCAGCGCCCTGGTCGTCTGCACCTTGCGGGAGACGATCGACACCTTGGAGCCCACGAGGGCGTTGAGGAGGGTCGACTTGCCGGCATTCGGCGCCCCGATGAGGGCGACGAAGCCCGCGCGGGTCTCTTTGGTTTCGGCCGTTTCCATGCTCTCGATCCTCTCGGGGGCCGTCATACGGCCCCCTGCTCCTCTGCGGTCCAGACGCCCTCTTGGAGTAGAAGGTTGCGGGCCGCCTCCTGTTCCGCCACCCGCTTCGACCGGCCGATCCCAACCGCGTTCTCGAAGCCTTTCACCTTGGCCATGACCCGGAACTCCGGCGCGTGATCGGGGCCGATCTGCTCCACCACCGTGTAGGTCGGCGTCGGCAGGCCCTGGCCCTGCGCCCATTCCTGCAGCGCGCTCTTCGGATCCCGGAGCGGGCGCCGGGGAAGGAGCAGGTGCTCCTGGAAGGCGGCTTCGACGAGGGCGCGCCCGGCCTCGAATCCGCCGTCGAGGAACACCGCGCCGATGATCGCCTCGCAGACATCCGCCAGGATTGCCGTATTGCGTCGCCCGCCGGACTGCACCTCGCCGCCGCCGAGCTTGAGGTTCGGACCCACATCCCAGGCGATGGCGACCTCGGCGCAGGTCTCCCGGCGGACGAGTTCGGACAGGCGGCGGGAGAGTTCGCCCTCGGGAGCATCCGGAAAGGCGCGGAACACCATCTCGGCCACTGCGAGGCCGAGCACCCGGTCGCCCAAGAACTCGAGGCGCTGGTAGTTGCTTTCGGCCCCGGTGCCGGGCGCGCTCACATGGGTGAGCGCGCGGACGAGCAGATCCGGATCCTTGAAGGCATAGCCGAGACGCTCCTGAAGGCCGTCCGTATCGGGCTTGCGACGGGCCACGCGGCTACCGGATCGGCTGGAACATGCGGTTCCAGCGGATCGAGGTCGGCCATTCCCAGACCTTCCAGAGGGTGGCGTTCTCGTCGATGGAGAAGAAGATGATTTCAGCGCGCCCGACGAAGTTCTCGTAAGGGACGAAGCCCACCCCGGCCTCGTCCCTGCTATCGGTCGAGTTGTCCCGGTTGTCGCCCATCATGAAGAAGTGGCCGTCAGGCACCGTGTAGACGTTGGTGTTGTCCCAAGAGCCCCGGTCCCCATCCCGCTCGATGATGAAATGGCTGGTCCCGCCTGGCAGTGTCTCCCGGTACTGGGGCACGGACTGAACGCGACCGAACAGGTCCGTTGTCTTGTAGTCCTCGATCCGCTCGCGCTGGACTGCCTGCCCGTTCAAATGCACGACGCCGTTGATCACCTGGACCCGGTCGCCCGGCAGGCCGATCACGCGCTTGATGTAGTCGGTGGAATTGTCCTTCGGCAGCTTGAAGACCGCGATATCGCCGCGCTTCGGGGCGCTGTCCCACACGCGCCCGGAGAACAGGGGCGGGCTGAAGGGCATCGAGTGCTTGGAATAGCCGTAGGAGTATTTCGAGACGAACAGATAGTCGCCCACCAGCAGGGTCGGAATCAGGGAGCCCGAGGGAATGTTGAAGGGCTGGAACAGCAGGGTGCGCACCACGACGGCAATAAGCAGCGCCTGGACGATGACCTTGATGGTCTCCCAGAGTCCGTCTTCGTCCTTCTTGATGGTCTCGTTCACGTGAACCTGATCCATGTGCAATTCCGGCGCCTGCCGCCCAGGCCCGAGGGGGCGGTCTAGCCTAAGGTGAGAGTCGGGGCAACGCAGGCCGCTTGCCGTCTGACCTGCGATCTAAGCTCGACCAGGGCGCGGGGCAACGCGCCCGCCTCATTTTATCGGCCGGGCCTCGATGACCACGAAGGCCTGGGCGAGCGGCGGGTCGTCCGTGAGGGAGACGTGGACGACCGCCTCGTGTCCTGGTGGGGTCATGGCCCTGAGGCGCTCCAGGGCGCCGCCCGTGAGACGCATGGTGGGGCGTCCCGAGGGCAGGTTGATCACCTCCATGTCGCGCCAGAACACCCCGCCGCGAAGCCCCGTGCCGAGGGCTTTCGAGCAGGCCTCCTTGGCGGCGAACCGGCGCGCATAGGACGGAGCGCGGGCCGCCCGCCGGTCGCTGCGGGCCCGCTCGCCTTCCGTGAAGATGCGGTGAGTGAAGCGCTCGCCGAACCGCTCGATCGAGCGCTCGATGCGGCGGATGTCGCACAGGTCCGAGCCGATGCCGAGGATCATGCGCCCGCTCCCCGGCCCTCGTCCATGGCGGCCCGCATCCGGCGCACGGCATCGTCAAGGCCGGTGAACACGGCCTCGCCGACGAGGAAATGGCCGATATTCAGCTCGGCGATCTGCGGAATCGCCGAGACGGTGCGGGCGGTCTCGAAGTTGAGCCCGTGCCCGGCATGGATCTCGAGGCCGATCGAGGACCCGTGAGCGGCTGCGGCCCGGATGCGCTCCAACTCGCGGACGATCCGGTCCTCGTGCCCCTCGGCCACCGCCTCGCAATAGGTGCCCGTATGAAGCTCGACCACGGGCGCCCCAAGGGCGCAGGCCGCATCCATCACCGCCATGTCGGGCTCGACGAAGAGGGAGACCCGGATCCCCTCGTCCTTCAGGCGGCGAACGGCATCCGGCAGGTGGGCGCCGGACAGATCGAGACCGCCCTCGGTGGTGCGCTCCTCGCGCTTTTCCGGCACGAGGCAGGCCGCATGCGGCCGCAGGCGTATCGCGAGCGTGATCATCTCGTCGGTCGCCGCCATCTCGAAGTTCAGCGGCACGAAGAGTTGGCGCTTGAGCCTCTCCATGTCCTCGTCCCGGATATGACGCCGGTCCTCCCGGAGATGGGCCGTAATGCCGTCGGCCCCAGCCAGGACGGCCATATGGGCGGCCCGGATGGGGTCGGGGTGCGGCCCGCCGCGGGCGTTGCGGATGGTGGCCACGTGATCGATGTTGACACCGAGGCGGAGGGGTTGGGGCTTCATGCGATCTCCTCGACGGCCTTTTAGCCGATGTCGCGCCGGGCCGCGACCACCCCCTGCCACGCCTCGTGCGATCGGCCGAACGGTCCGCAAATCCAAGCGCGCCCGGCTGGGGGAACCTCTCCGCCTTGCCTTCCCGGCTGATCCCGTCTATACGCCCGCCTTCGCGTTCGCTCCGGCCGGGGGCTGAACGGACGGTCCGGCTTGCCGGATAGGGTTTTTGGACCCGTCGTCCCGTGTCTCCGCCTTCGACAATCGTTCGGGCCTTCAAGATGGCTCGAAGGGCTTGGCGCCGATCGGATGCGCGAAACCGGCTCACCGGCTGCACAATCCAGCTCAAGAGCTTCGATCAACCCGAAGAAAGGCCCGCTATGCCTCTCTACGAACACGTGTTCATGGCCCGCCAGGACGTTACGTCCCAGCAGGTCGAGACGATGGTCGACCAGTACAAGGGCGTCATCGAGCAGAACGGCGGCTCGGTCGACAAGACCGAGATGTGGGGGGTCAAGTCCCTCGCGTTCCGCATCAAGAAGAACCGCAAGGCGCACTTCACCCTCTTCAACATCAACGCCCCTGCGGCCGCGGTGGCGGAGATGGAGCGCCAGATGCGCATCTCCGAGGACATCCTCCGCTTCATGACCATCCGCGTGGACGCGCTCGAGACCGAGCCGTCCGTGATGATGCAGAAGCGGGACCGCGACGAGCGCAAGGACCGCGAGCGCCGCGACCGCGACGGCAGCTTCGGCGGCGCCCCTGAAACCGAGGAGGCTTAATCATGGCATTTGGTGCTGGTGGTGGTTCCGGCGGTGGTGGTGGCGGCGGTGGCCGTCGTCCCTTCTTCCGTCGTCGCAAGACCTGCCCGTTCTCCGGCGCGAACGCGCCGCAGATCGACTACAAGGACACGAAGCTCCTGTCGCGCTACATCTCCGAGCGTGGCAAGATCGTCCCGTCCCGCATCACGGCCGTGTCGGCCAAGAAGCAGCGCGAGCTCGCCCAGGCGATCAAGCGCGCCCGCTTCCTTGGCCTCCTGCCCTACGTGATCCGCTAAGACCCCTCGGGCCGCGCCTCGGCGCGGCCCGCTTTCCCATCTCGCCCGCCGGTGAAACTCCGCCGGGTCCGTTGGGGCCATAGGCCCCTAACCCTGCCACGAGCAGCGGGACAGCAGGATCGATGTACACTTTGGCCGTCGGCATCGGCGCGGGCCTCGTCTCCGCGCTTCTGTTTGGAGTGGTGATCAGCGGATCGCCGCTCGCCATGATGCTGTCCTTCGTGGCTCCCCTCCCCATCTTCATCGCGTCTCTTGGCTGGCACCAGCGGGCCGGCCTCGTCGCGGCCGCGGCCGGCGGGATCGCGATCGGAGCCGCCCTCAATTGGGTCGCAGGCATTGCCTTCATCCTGGGCTGGGGCCTCCCGGCCTGGTGGCTCGGCTACCTCGCCCTTCTCGGGCGTCCGGGCCGGGACGGCACGATGGAATGGTATCCGCTTGGAAACCTGCTCCTCTGGATCGCCCTCGCCGCGGCGGCCATCACCCTGGCCGGCATCCTGGCGCTCGGCGGCGGCAGCTACGAGGCGTTCATCGAGAACGTCCAGCGGACCATCGACCTCATCATCCGCCAGCCTGGATCGCCGGCTCCCGCGCCCGGGGGGCCGCAGCCGTCCACCGAGGCTCTGACAGCCTTCATCGGCGCGATGCCGTTCCTGTTCGCCTGGAACTTCCCGATGATCCTGGCCCTGAACCTCTGGCTGGCCGCCAAGGCAGTGCAAATTTCGGGACGTCTGCCGCGCCCTTGGCCATTCATCCCGAACACGCGGATGCCACGGGCGACGCTTTGGCTCCTCATCGGTGCGGCCGGAGCCTCCATGGCCCCGGGGATCGTCGGCGGTGCGGGGCTTGCGCTGAGCGGCGCCCTGCTGGGCGCCTGCGCCTTCCAGGGGCTGGCCTTCATCCACCATCGGACGCTCGGCCAGTCGAGCCGCACGGCGATCCTGGCCGCCACTTACGTCCTCGTCTTCGCGACGCAGGGCCTGTTTCTGTTCTTCGTAGGGATCCTTGGGCTCGCCGATCTGGCCCTGCCCCTGCGCAAGCCCCTTCCGGCCGGTCCGACCGGCCCGGAAAACCCTTCCCCCGATCACTAGAAACTCAAGGAGAGAACCATGGAAGTGATCCTGCTCGAGCGCGTGGCCAAGCTGGGCCAGATGGGTGAGACCGTGAAGGTGCGCGACGGCTTCGCGCGCAACTTCCTGCTCCCCCGCGGCAAGGCGCTGCGCGCCACCAAGACCAACAAGGAGCATTTCGAAACCGAGCGCGCCCAGCTTGAGGCCCGCAATCTCGAGCGCCGCAAGGAAGCCGAGTCCGTGGGCGAGAAGCTCAACGGCCAGTCCTTCACGGTCATCCGCCAGGCTGGCGAGACCGGCGTGCTCTATGGGTCGGTCTCGACCCGCGACCTCGCCGAGACCATCGGCCAGGGCGGCTTCACGGTGTCCCGTGACCAGGTCGTCCTCAACACCCCGATCAAGACGCTTGGCCTCCATGTGGTGCCGGTGTCTCTCCACCCGGAGGTCGAGGTGCGCGTGACGATCAACATCGCCCGCAGCCCCGAAGAGGCCGAGCGCCAGGGCCGCGGCGAGCAGGTCACGACCCGCGAGGAGATGAACCTCGACGATCTCGGCCTCGAGGTCGGTGCGGCCCTGGCGGAAGCCGGCGGCGACGACGACCGCTAAGCCCCAGCCAAGCGGGGCGCTTGTAGGCGTTCCCGCTTCGTTCTAAACTGGCGCCTGACGCCCGATTCCGGCAACCCTGCCTTGGGTGCCGGTTTTCGGGCGTCAGGCGCCTTTCGTTTGTGGCGGCTTCTCGGTGGCCTGAGCCTTGGGGTCGCTGGGAGGGCGAATGGCGTCGGCAGGCGTGCAGGGTTAACGGCCTGTCAAGCGTACGTGGTGCGTATCCTTGGCCCATTGTGGGAATCGGGGACAGCGGGGGTGGCGCGATGGAGCGCCCCGCCGGGGTGCTCGATCCGCCCTATGGATAACGAAACCCCTCCCGCCGGAGTCCCGGATGGCCGCCAACGCCCTGATTGCCCGCCTTGAGACCGCCGAGCCGTCCTACCGGGTCGCGCCCAACAACATCGATGCGGAACAGGCGCTGCTCGGCGCGATCCTCGTCAACAACGACGCCTATTACCGGGTCTCCGACTTCCTGGAGCCGAGCCATTTCTTCGAGGAGCTGCACCGGCGCATCTACGAGGTGGCGACGACCCTCATCAAGGCCGGCAAGGTCGCGACGCCCATCACGCTGAAGACCTTCCTCGGCGATCACGACCTGGGCGGCATCACCATCTCGCAATATCTCGCCCGGCTCGCCGCGGAAGCGACCACAGTGATCAACGCCGAGGATTACGGCCGCACCGTCTACGACCTCGCGATCCGCCGGAATCTCATCACCATCGGCGAAAACCTGGTGAACGTCGCCTATGACGCGCCGGTGGAGAGCTCGCCCCGCGACCAAATCGAGGAGGCGGAGCGCAAGCTCTACGAGCTCGCCGAAACCGGGCGCTACGATGGCGGCTTCCAGCGCTTCTCCGACGCGCTGACGCAGGCGATCGACATGGCGGCGGCCGCCTACAAGCGCGAGGGCAAGCTCTCGGGCATCGCCACGGGCCTCCACGATCTCGACCGCACGCTCGGCGGTCTTCAGGCCTCCGACCTCGTGATCCTCGCGGGACGCCCGGCCATGGGCAAGACCTCGCTGGCCACCAACATCGCCTTCAACATCGCGAAGGCGTATCAGGGCGAGAAGCAGCCCGACGGCTCCACGAAGACCGTGAATGGCGGCATCGTGGGCTTCTTCTCCCTCGAAATGTCCGCCGAGCAGCTCGCCACCCGTATCATCGCCGAGCAATCGGGGGTCGCCTCCTACAAGATCCGCCGCGGCGACATGCGCGAGGACGATTTCTACAAGATCACGGAGGCCGCCCGCGAGATGCAGACGGTGCCGTTCTACATCGACCAGACCGGCGGCATCTCCATCGCGCAGCTCGCCGCCCGCGCCCGGCGCCTCAAGCGCCAGCGCGGCCTCGACATGCTCGTGGTCGACTACCTCCAGCTCCTCTCCGCTTCCGCCAAGAAGGGCGAGAACCGGGTGCAGGAGCTCACCGAGATCACCACGGGCCTCAAGGCTCTCGCCAAGGAACTCAGCGTCCCGATCGTCGCCCTCTCCCAGCTCTCCCGTCAGGTGGAGAGCCGCGACGACAAGCGCCCGCAGCTGTCGGACCTGCGCGAATCCGGTTCTATCGAGCAGGACGCCGACGTGGTGATGTTCGTCTACCGCGAGGAGTACTACCTCAAGAACAAGGAGCCGAAGCCCGGCACCGAGGAGTACTTCAAGTGGCAGGCCGAGATGGACCAGGTGCACGGCAAGGCCGAGGTGATCATCGGCAAGCAGCGTCACGGCCCCACGGGCACGGTTCAGCTCTCGTTCCAGGCGGAGGTGACGCGCTTCGGCAACCTGGCGGACGAGGACAAGCTTCCGGAACGGATGGGCGATTGAACGATCTTGTCTCAGGCGGCCGCGGCGCGGCCCAGGTTCCGGCGGCGGAAGCCGGCGGGCTCCTCACGATCGATCTGGGGGCGCTCGCCGCCAATTGGCGCACGCTGCGCGACCGGGCCGGCGGTGCCGAATGCGCGGCGGTCGTCAAGGCCGACGCCTATGGGCTTGGGATCGAAGCGGCGGTGCCCGCCCTTGCGCGGGCCGGCTGCTGCACCTTCTTCGTGGCCCATCTCTCCGAGGCCGCGCGGGTCCGCGAAGTTGCCCGGGACGCGGTCGTCTACGTGCTCAACGGGTTCCTGCCGGGCACCGCGCCGGCTTATGCGGGCCTGTCGCTGCGGCCGGTGCTCGGCTCGTCGGAGGAGCTCGACGAATGGGCCGGGTTCTGCCGGGCTGAGGGCGTGAGGCTGCCGGCGGCGATCCACGTGGATACGGGGATGCAGCGGCTCGGCTTCCCGGTCGTCGAAGCCTTGACGCTGGGCAACGATCCGCGGCTCGGGAGCTTCGAGCCGGCGCTCCTCATGAGCCATTTCACGAGCGCGGAGGAACCGGCGAACCCGGTCAACGCCCGCCAGATCGAGGCTTTCGAAGCGGTGCGCCTGGCGCTCCCGCCCATGCGCGCCTCCCTTGCCAACTCGTCCGGCATCCACCTTGAGGCCGGCCCGCATTACGACCTCGTCCGGCCCGGCTATGCCCTCTATGGCGGCAACCCGGTGCCGGACCGTCCGAACCCGATGCGGCCCGTGATACGGCTCGAAGCCCGCGTTCTCCAGCTCCGCGAGATCGAGGCCGGCGCGGGCGTCGGCTATAACGGAGCCTGGACGGCCCGCGGGCGGCGGCGCCTCGCGACCCTATCGACGGGCTATGCGGACGGCTATCCCCGCGCGGCGAGCGCCACCGACGCCAAGGCCGGAGAGCCGACGGGCGAGGCCATCGTGGCCGGTCACCGCTGTCCCTTCGCCGGGCGGGTCTCCATGGATCTCATCATCCTCGACGTCACGGACCTGCCGGAGGGCGCCGTGAACCGGGGCGATCCCGCGATCCTGATCGGGGGCGACCTGACCGTGGACGAGGTGGGGCGCCGGGCCGGCACCATCGGCTACGAGGTGCTCACCGGCCTCGGCCGACGCTATGCGAGAACCTATGCGGGCGGCTGAGCGAGAGGCTGCGACTTGCGGTCCGCGTGGCGCTCGGCGGCGGCCGGATTGCGTGCAAACGCCCTCCGCAATCCCCATATGGAGAACTCCCCCGAACCCTCCTGCCCGCTGTTTCGCAGCCGGATCCTGATCCCATGGCCAAACGTCAACCCAACTTCATCTGCCAGAGCTGCGGCGCCGTCTACAATCGCTGGAAGGGCAAGTGCGAGGCTTGCGGCGGGTGGAACAGCATCGTCGAGGAGACGGGGTCAGCCAGCCCGATGGTGGGGCCCGTCGCGACCCGCCCGGCCCGGGCGAAGGGGCGCGTGTTCCCCCTCGAAGGGCTCACGGGCGAAGCCAAGGAGGCGCCGCGCACGCCTTCCGGCATCGACGAGCTCGACCGCGTCACCGGCGGCGGCTTCGTGCGCGGATCGGTGATCCTGCTCGGGGGCGATCCCGGCATCGGCAAATCGACCCTTCTGATGCAGGCCTCGGCCGCCCTCGCGTCCCAGGGGCACCGGGTCGCCTACATCTCGGGCGAGGAGGCGGTCGCGCAGGTGCGCCTCAGGGCCGAGCGGCTCGGCCTTGCCCAATCCCCGGTGGAACTCGCCTCCGAAACGAATGTGGAGGACATCGTCGCGACCCTGACTCAGGGCCGCCCGCCGGCGCTCGCCATCATCGACTCGATCCAGACCATGTGGACCGAGACCGTGGAATCGGCGCCCGGAACGGTGACCCAGGTGCGAGGCTCGGCCCAGGCCCTCATTCGCTTCGCCAAAACGTCAGGCACGGCCGTGATCCTCGTCGGCCACGTGACCAAGGACGGGCAGATCGCGGGTCCCCGCGTGGTGGAGCACATGGTGGACGCGGTCGCCTCCTTCGAGGGCGACCAGGGCCACCATTTCCGGATCCTGCGCGCCGTGAAGAACCGGTTTGGGCCCACCGACGAGATTGGCGTGTTCGAGATGTCGGACCAGGGCCTGCGCCAGGTGCCGAACCCCTCGGAGCTCTTCCTCGCCGGACGCGACCTTGCGACGCCGGGCACAGCCGTGTTCGCCGGGATGGAGGGCACCCGCCCGCTCCTCGTGGAAATCCAGGCGCTCGTCGCCCCCTCGTCGCTCGGCACCCCGCGCCGGGCCGTGGTGGGCTGGGATCCGAACCGCCTTTCCATGGTGCTCGCCGTGCTGGAAGCTCACGGGGGCCTGAAGCTCGGCATGCACGACGTTTATCTGAACGTGGCCGGGGGCCTGCGCATCACCGAACCTGCCGCGGACCTCGCGGCGGCCGCCGCCCTCGTCTCCTCCCTGTCGGGCTCGCCCCTGCCGCCCGATACGGTGTATTTCGGGGAGTTGGGCCTCTCCGGTGCCATCCGGCCGGTCGCCCAGGCGCCTGCCCGCCTGAAGGAGGCCGCAAAGCTCGGCTTCAACCGGGCGGTGGCCCCGGCCGCCCGCACGGACAAGCCGGAGCGGACCGCCCTGGCGACGAGCTCGATCGGGCATATCGCGGACCTTGTGGCCGGCGTCGCGGCCGAGCGCCCTCGTGGCCGTGCCGTCCCATTCCGGCGGGAGAGCCGCTCGGAGGGTTGAGCCGCGAAGGGTTGACCGATGCGGAGTTCCGTATGGGTCTCGATGCTGCAGGGTTAAGCCCCAGGGTGACGCCGGGGGTTCTTGGCGCTATACACCGCCTGTCCCAGCCCTTCCCATACCGCGACACTGCAACAGGCTAGCCCCGCATGCCCTTCTCGGTTCTCGATCTTGTCGTCCTCGGCGTCGTCGTCATTTCGGCCCTGCTCGCGGCCGTGCGCGGCTTCACCCGGGAGGTTCTGGCGATCGTGGCCTGGGTGGCCGCCGCGGCGGCGGCCTGGTACCTGCACCCGCTCGCGCTGCCGCTCGCCAAGCAATATATCGGCAGCGAGACGGTCGCGTTGATCGCCGCCATCGGCGGCATCTTCATCATCACGCTGATCGTGGTCTCGATCATCACGGTGAAGATCTCGGATCTGATCCTCGACTCGCGCATCGGCGCACTCGACCGCACCCTCGGCCTCGTCTTCGGCGCGGCCCGGGGCTTCCTCATCTGCGTGATCGGCTGGGCCTTCCTCAACTGGCTGCTCCAGGGCAAGAACCCGGAATGGGCCACGACGGCCCGCACCCGCCCGGCGCTCGAGAGCACGTCGAGCAGCCTCATCACCATGCTGCCGGACAATCCGGAGGGGCTGCTCCAGCAGCTGCGCAACAAGGGGGCTGCGCCGGAGGCTGAAGAGCCGGCAGAGCCCGATCCGCAGCGCCCTGCCCCGCCGGCGCCGCCCCGCCGGGGCTGATTATCCCGGCCCGATCCCGCCAAGCTTTTCTCCCATGCGCCTCGCGCATCGGTGAGAGGTGCTTGCACGGATTCTGCTGGTGTTTCGTCGATCAATCCTTAAATAAGGCGCTCGCGCCCGCGGGATGGCGCGTTCCCAAGGAAAACCCAATGTCTGCACGGTCCGAGACCTGGCAGGTCGAGCAGCCCCGGGCGGTGGACCTCGACTGCGACGGCGATACCCTGCGCGAGGAATGCGGCGTCTTCGGCATCTATGGCCATCCGGACGCAGCCGCCATCACGGCGCTCGGTCTCCATGCCCTGCAGCATCGCGGCCAGGAGGCCGCCGGGATCGTCTCCTTCGATGGCCGTGTCTACCATTCCGAGCGCAAGCTTGGGCTCGTGGGCGACTCGTTCTCCGATCGCGGCACCATCGAGCGCCTGGAAGGCCACGCCTCGATCGGCCATGTGCGCTACTCGACCACCGGCGAGACCGTGCTGCGCAACGTGCAGCCCCTCTTCGCCGAGCTCGATGGCGGCGGCTTCGCGGTCGCTCACAACGGCAATCTCACGAACGGCCTGACCCTGCGCCGCAACCTGATCCGCGACGGCGCCATCTGCCAGTCGACCACGGATACCGAGGTGATCGTCCACCTCGTGGCCCGCAGCCGCAAGAAGCAGTTCGTCGACCGGTTCATCGAGGCGATCCAGCAGATCGAGGGCGCCTATTCCCTCGTGGCGCTCACGAACAAGAAGCTCATTGGAGCCCGCGACCCGCTCGGGATCCGTCCCCTGGTGCTGGGCGAACTCGACGGCCGCTATATCCTGGCATCAGAGACCTGCGCCCTCGACATCATCGGCGCGCGCTTCGTGCGCGACATCGAGAACGGCGAGGTGGTGGTGATCTCGGACGAAGGGGTCGAGTCCCTGCGCTTTGCGCCCCGCATGGCGCCGCGCCCCTGCGTCTTCGAGTACATCTACTTCGCACGTCCCGATTCCGTGGTGAACGGCCGCTCGATCTACGAGGTCCGCAAGTCCATGGGCCGGGAGCTTGCCTCGGAAGCGCCGGCCGACGCGGATGTGATCATTCCGGTGCCGGATTCCGGCGTGCCGGCGGCGCTCGGCTACGCCCAGGCCTGCGGCCTGCCCTACGAGCTCGGCATCATCCGCAACCATTATGTGGGCCGCACCTTCATTCAGCCGACCCAGTCCGTGCGCGAGCTCGGGGTTCGCATGAAGCATTCGGCGAACCGCACGGCGGTGGAAGGCAAGCGCATCGTCCTCATCGACGACAGCCTCGTGCGCGGCACGACATCCGTGAAGATCGTGCGCATGATGCGCGAGGCCGGCGCCCGCGAGGTGCATTTCCGCATCGCCTCGCCGCCGATCACGCACCCGGACTTCTACGGCATCGATACGCCGGAGAAGGAGAAGCTCCTGGCCGCCACCCACGACTTGGAGAGCATGCGCCGCTACATCGGCGCGGACAGCCTCGCGTTCCTGTCGATCGACGGGATCTACCGGGCCATGGGCGAGACCGCGCGCAACCCGGTGCAGCCGCAATTCACCGACCATTGCTTCACGGGCGACTACCCGACGCCGCTGACGGACCTCGCCGTCGCGACGCCCAAGCGCCTCTCGATGCTGGCCGAAGCGGACTGACGGCATAAGCCTGCGCCCGTTTGACTCCGTGAAAGCGCGCGCCCTAATGGACGCGCCAGCGAACCAGAGCTCCCATGGACAAGCCCCTTCTCAACCGCGTCGCCGTGGTCACCGGCGCCTCCCGCGGCATCGGCCGCGCGGCGGCACTCCAGCTCGCCGAGGCCGGCGCCCACATCATCGCGCTCGCCCGCACCCAGGGAGCGCTCGAGGAACTCGACGACGCGATCCGCGCCAAGGGTTCGACCGCGACCCTGGTGCCCGTGAACCTCAAGGATCTCGATGCCCTCGACCGTCTCGGGGCCGCGATCTACGAGCGCTGGGGCAAGCTCGACATCCTGTTCGGCAATGCGGGTATCCTCGGCGAACTCGCGCCCGTCACCCATATCGACCAGCCCGTCTGGGACGAGGTGATGGCGATCAACGTGACCGCGAATTACCGGCTGATCCGCTCCCTCGATCCGCTGCTGCGCGCGTCGGATGCGGGCCGCGCCATCTTCGTGACCTCGGGGGCGGCCTATAAGTGTCTCGCCTATTGGGGGCCTTATTCCGTGTCGAAGGCGGCCCTGGAGGCCCTGGTGCGCACCTATGCGGCCGAGACCGCCACGACTCCGATCCGGACGATGCTGCTCAATCCTGGCCCGTTGCGCACCAATATGCGCCGCGCCGCGATGCCGGGCGAGGACCCCCTCACCCTGAAGACGCCGGAGGATTTGGCGCCCCACGTGGTGACGCTGGCGCTCCCCTCCTGGACAGAGACCGGCAAGATATACGATTTCCCGAGCGGCGGCGTGGTGCTGAGCCATCAGGCGCCGACCCGGGACGCCTGAGCGGCGCCCCGTCTTCTCCGGTCGCCCTTAGGAGCCCGACCGCTTGCCCTTGTCGAAGGGGTTCGCGCCCGTGCGCAGGGAGATGCGGATGGGCACGCCCGGAAGCTCGAAGGCCTCGCGCAGGCCGTTGACGAGATAGCGGGTGTAGCTCTTCGGCAGGGCGTCGAGCTGGTTGCCGAAGACCGCGAAATGCGGCGGGCGCGCCTTCACCTGGGTCATGTAGCGGATCTTGATCCGGCGCCCCGAGACGGCGGGCGGCGGGTTCGCCTCCGTGGCGCTGCCGAGCCACTGGTTGAGGCGCGCGGTCGAGATGCGGATGTTCCAGGTCTTGTAGACGTCGAGCACCGCTTTCATGAGCGGGTCGATGCCGCTGCCGGCAAGACCCGAGAGCGGCACCACCGGCGCGCCCCTCACCTGCGGCAGGAGACGCGTGGCCTTCTCCTTCAGGTCCTTCAGGAGGCCCTGCTGGTCGGCGACGAGGTCCCATTTGTTGAGGCCGATGACGAGGGCGCGGCCCTCCTGCTCCACGAGATCGACGATGGACAGATCCTGCTTCTCGAACGGGATCGTGGCATCGAGGAGCACCACCACCACCTCGGCGAAGCGCACGGCACGCAGGGCGTCGGCGACCGAGAGCTTTTCGAGCTTGTCCTCGACCCGGGCGCGCTTGCGCAGGCCGGCGGTGTCGAAGAGCTTGATGGGACGTCCACGCCAGCGCCAATCGAGGGAGATGGAATCCCGCGTGATGCCGGCTTCGGGGCCGGTGAGCAGCCGGTCCTCGCCGAGCATGCGGTTGATGAGGGTGGACTTGCCTGCATTGGGCCTGCCGACGATGGCGACCTGAAGCGGCTTGTTCGGGTCCTCTTCCTCCTCCGTGTCCGCGTCCTCCGCGGTCGGATCGGGGAAGTAGGGCATAAGCGCCTCGAAGAGGTCCGCCAATCCCTCCCCGTGCTCCGCCGAGAGCGGCACGGGGTCGCCAAGGCCGAGCGAGAAGGCCTCGTAGGCCCCTGTCATGCCGGCGGCGCCCTCGGCCTTGTTGGCGACGAGGATCACGGGCTTGCCCGAGCGGCGCACGAGCTCCGCGAAGGGGCGGTCCGCCGGCAGCACGCCGACGCGGGCATCGATCAGGAAGAGAATGAGGTCCGCATCGCCGATGGCGGCCTCGGTCTGGGCGCGCATGCGGCCGAGCAGCGTTTCCTCGTCGGCCTCCTCGAGGCCGGCGGTGTCCACGATGCGGAACTCGAGGTCGCCGAGCCGCGCCTCGCCCTCGCGGCGGTCGCGTGTCACGCCGGGGCGGTCGTCCACGAGCGCGAGCTTCTTGCCGACGAGCCGGTTGAATAGGGTCGATTTGCCGACATTCGGCCGTCCGACGATGGCGACGGTGGGCGTCATGTCTGTTGCACTCTCTTCCTGCGGCGATCCGGGTCGGTCTACTGCGTTACCTGAACGGGACCGCCGGCCACGAGGGCCGTGTAGGTCTCCAAGCGCTGGCGCAGGGTCGCCGGGGTCTCCCGGTCGGCAGCGATCTGGTCGAACCAGCGGCCCGCATAATCCATGTCGCCGCTCTTAAGGCCCGATAGGCCGAGAAGTTCCCGGGCCGAGTGGCGCCACACATTGGTGGGCGCCGCCAGCGGCTCGAGGGCTTGGCGCACGGGTGCCGGGTCGCCGCCGTCCATGCGGAGCATGGCGCCGCGGAGCTTTGCGAGGTCGCGCCAGAGCTGGGGCAGCGCGGAATCCTGGGAAAGGGCCTCGAACGCCTTCGCGCCATCCTCAGGATTGCCCTGGCCGAGTTCGGCGGCGAGGCGGAAGCGGGTGAGAAGGGCGTAGCCGTCCGGAGCCTCGCGGGCGAGCGCCTCCAGGGTCTTCTCGGCCTCGTCGCTCTTGCCCTCGGCCGCGAGCTGCAGGCCCTGCTGGAAACGGGAAGCGGCCGCCTGGGCGCCGGCCTCCTGACGGTATTCGTAGAACCGCCAGCCACCGACGGCGGCCACCACGAGGATCGCGGCCGCGATGATGAGGCCGTTATAGCGGTTCCAGATCTGGGTGATCTGGTCGCGGCGATATTCCTCGTCGACCTCGCGGATGAACTCGTCGTTCGGCGCCATGGGAACCCTGATGTGAAACCTGTCTAGGCGAAAGGGGTCGCCTAACACGTCCGCCCTGGGATGGCGAGAGGCCGCAGGGCCTCAGGGCCCGCGGCCCCGCTCCCCTTCGAGCGGCCGAAGCCCTCGGCGGCTCAGGCCCGGCCCGGCACCACCGCGACGCCGATGAGCCAGGGGTGGAGCCAGATCGCGAAGGCGATGTAGGCGACGGTGCCGATCGCGATCGCAATGGCATCGTTCCGGAAGCCCCGCGGGGGTGCGACCGGGCCCCCGTGCACCACCACCTCGTCCCGGCGCTTGATGGAGATGCGCGCCGCCACCGCCCAGATAAGGAACGAGCCGAAGAGGAGGATCGAGCCGAGATCCCCGTTCGCGATGAGATGGGCGAGCGCCCAGATCTTCACGCCTACCAGCATGGGATGCTTGAGGGTGCTCTTGATGCGCCCTGGCAGGTAGGCCGCCACGAAGGCGACGAAGGCGAACCACACGAGAAGAAGCGAGAGGTGCCGGGTCCAGACCGGCGGGTCCCAAACCGGGATGTATCCGGCCTGCCGATACTGCCCATAGCCGATGGAGACGAGGATGATGCCGGCGAGTGAGAGGAGCGAGTAGAGCCCCTTGTATGGCCCCTCCCCGACCTGTCCCCGCACGGCCGCCCGCGGCCCTCGCGCCATGGTGAAGGCATGGGTGCCGATGAAGAGGACAAGACCGAGAATCAGGAGCGTCATGGGGTATCCGTCGGGACATGGCCAAGCTGCGATCCACAGCTCGAAGATCCGGCATTCGCGGCCGACGACGGGGTGTCGTGCGGCCAGGGATCGGGGCATTGGGGGATCATCGCTGGCTGCTGGCCCGAAAGTCCATGCACCCGCGTGGGGATAATGGGGATAACTCGCCAGGACCACGGCCAAGCTTGCTTGACTCTCCCCTGCTCTGCGTTCTGTTTTGTATAGAACAAAACAGGAACAATAATGCGTTCGCCTCGGGAGAACCTCTCCGGATTGCGGCGGACCCTGGCCCGTCTCGGGCAGGGTCGCGAGCAAGCCGCGCATGGCCTTTTCACATGCGGGGCGCCCGTCCTGGACGAGCTCTTAGGTGGGGGCCTCGCTCGCGGGGCGCTGCATGAGGTCTATGCGGCCGCGACCGCAGATGCGGCGGCGGCTTCGGGTTTTGCGGCGGGCCTCGCCCTCAGGGCTGCCGGAAAACGGCCCATCGCCTGGGTCCGTCAGGATTTCGTGGATGTGGAGACGGGGCGCCTGCATGCGCCGGGCCTCGTGGAGTTCGGCCTTCATCCGGATCGCCTGATCCTGATTCAGGTGCCGGACGCCGCAGGCGTGCTCAAGGCGGGCGCCGAGGCCCTGCGCTGCGGCGCGCTCGGGGCCGTGCTCATGGAGCCCTGGGGCAGTCCGAAGGTGCTGGATCTCACGGCGACGCGTCGGCTCGCGCTCGCGGCCGGGCAGACCAGCGTCACGCCCTTTCTCATCCGCCTTGCGGCGCAGCCCATGGCCAGCGCCGCGGCGACGCGCTGGTCCGTCCGGGCCGGAGCCTCGGCGGCGCTCGAGGCGAACGCGCCGGGATTTCCCGTGTTCAGCGCCACCTTGCTGCGCCACCGCGCGGGCCTGCCGCCGCGCACCTGGCTTGTGGAGTGGGACCGTGACCGATGCGCCTTCGACGATGCCGCGCCGCTATCTCGCCGTGTGGTTCCCGTTCCTGTCGGCGGATCGCTCGCGGCGGAGCACCGGCCGGATGCGGCGGAGCCCTTCGCGGATACGCGCATCCGGCGCGCCGGATGAGCCGCCTCTCGTCTTCGTCGAGAAGGTGAAGGGCGCCCTGCGCCTCGCGGCGGTGGACCGACAGGGCCATGCGCTCGGCCTCGCGCCGGGCCTGACCCTGGCGGATGCCCGCGCGCGCATCCCGGAACTCGGCGTCGCGGATCACGATCCTGCCGCCGATGCCGCGCTGCTGGAGCGCCTCGCCGAGGACAGCGACCGCTGGACGCCCCTCGTGGCCCTCGATCCGCCGGACGGCCTCCTCCTCGACATTACGGGCTGCGCCCATCTCTTCGGCGGCGAGCGCTCCTTGCGCACGGCTCTCGTGGAGCGGTTCGTGCAGGGTGGAATCGGCGCCCGCGCTGTCATCGCCGGCACGCCGGATGCGGCCCGGGCGCTGGCCCGGTTCGGGCGCGTTCGCATCGTGCCCCCGGGCCAGGAGGCGGAGGCCGTGCGCGACTTAAGCATCGCGGCGCTCGGCGCCCCGCATCCCGTGACCGTCGCCCTCGCCCGCGCGGGCCTCAAGACCGTCGGTCATCTCGCCTCTCGGCCGAGCCTGCCGGTCTCGGCCCGGTTCGGGGAGGAGTTGAGCCGGCGCGTGCGGCGCCTTCTCGGGCAGGAGGACGTGCGCATCACCCCCCGTCGCGCCCCCGCGCCCTGCCTCGTGGAGCAGCGCTTCCCCGAGCCCGTCGCCCGCACGGAGGACATCGAGGGCACCCTCATCGCCCTCGTGGTGGAGGCGGGCGGGATGCTGGAACAGCGCGGCGAGGGCGGGCGCGTCTTCGAGGCGAGCTTCTTTCGCACCGACGGCGTCGTGCGTCGGGTAAGGGTCGAGACCGTACGGCCCCTGCGCGACGCGCGGGCGGTGCTGCGCCTTTACCGGGAGCGCCTCGACGCCCTCGCCGATCCCATCGACCCGGGCTTCGGCTTCGATCTCATCCGCCTCTCCGTGCCCGTGACGGAGGCGCTCGATCCGGCCCAGGCGAGCCTCGACCGGGAGGCACAGGCCGAGGACGAGGTGGACTGCCTCGTCGAGCGGCTCGTCGCGCGGTTCGGGCCGGACCGGGTGCTGCGCTTTGCGGTCCGCGACACGCATCAGCCCGAGCGTGCCGCCCGCCTCGTGCCGGCCGCCACCACGGACCGCTCCTCCCTGCCCTGGCCGGAGCCCGAGCCCGACGAGCCGCCCGCGCGGCCCCTGCGCCTCTTCGATCCGCCCCAGCCCATCGAGACCATCGCCGAGATTCCCGACGGCCCGCCCGTGCGCTTCCGCTGGCGGCGCATGCTGCACGAGGTCGCCCGCGCCGAGGGGCCGGAGCGCATCGCCCCCGAATGGTGGCGCCGCCGGAAGGATGCGCCGACGCGGGACTACTACCGCTTGGAAGACCAGCACGGTCGCCGTTTCTGGGTGTTCCGCTCAGGCCTCTACGGCCGCGACGCGGGCGAGCCGCGCTGGTTCGTGCACGGGCTCTTCCCATGACGGCGTCATCGACGACTTGGAAGCGATGCGGGCGAGCAGCGCCGCTTCCTGCACGGACTCTTTCCATGGCTTCGCCACCGCGTGCATGGCCGCGACGCAGGCGAGACGCATGATCCCATACGCGGAGCTCGCCACCACCACGAACTTCTCCTTCCTGCGCGGCGCCTCGCAACCGGGCCACCTCGTGATGACCGCGCTCCTTCTGAACCATGCGGGCATCGGCATCGCGGATCGCAATTCCGTCGCCGGCGTCGTGCGGGCCTTGAGCGCCCTGCGCGAGATCCGGGAGAACGGGGTACCGCCGCCCGTGAAGGTGCGCGAGGGCTCCGGACCCGGCGAGGAAACCTGGCTGGAGGATCCCGAGACCCTGGCGCTCGCCGCGCAATCGGACGTGCTGCAGGCGCGGGCCAAGAGGTTCAAGCTCGTGACGGGTGCCCGCCTCGTCTTTGCCGATGGCGCGCCGGACATCCTCGCCTATCCGCGAAAGCGCGATGGCTGGGCACGCCTGTGCCGGCTCCTCACCCTCGGCAAGCGCCGGACGGAGAAGGGCGGGTGCATCCTGCGCCTCGAGGATCTTCTGACCGATCCCGGCGACCTCCTCCTCGTGGTCATGCCAGGACGGCGTATCGACGACCTCGCGCATCCCCTTGCCCGCGTGACCGAGGCCGCGCCCGAGGCCACGTGGCTTGCCGCCATCATGAGCCGGCAGGGCCGCGACGAGCGGCGGCTCGCGCGCCTCAAGGCGCTCGGCCAGGCGACCGGCGCGCCGCTCCTTGCGACGAACGACGTGCTCTACCACGAGCCCGGCCAGCGGGACCTCCAGGACGTGCTCACCTGCATCCGCGAGGGCACCACCATCGAAGCCGCGGGGCGCAGGCTCGAGGCCAACGCGGAGCGGCACCTGAAGACGCCTCAGGAGATGGCGCGCCTCTTCCGCAACGCGCCCGAGGCCATCGCCGAGACCGGCCGCTTTCTCGACCGGATCGCGTTCTGCGTGAGCGAACTCCGCTACGATTATCCGGACGAGCCGGTGCCGCGCGGCTGGGAAGCCCATGACTGGCTGGAGCACGTCACCTGGCAGCGCGCCGCCGGTCGCTACCCGGAGGGCGTGCCCGCGAAGGTGGAGCGGCTGATCCGCGACGAACTCGTTCTCATCCGGAAGCTCCGTTACGAGCATTACTTCCTCACCATTCTCGACATCGTCGATTTCGCGGTGGCTCGCGGCATCCTCTGCCAGGGGCGCGGATCGGCGGCGAATTCCGCTGTCTGCTACGTGCTCGGCATCACGGCCGTGGACCCGAAGGACAGCGAGGTGCTCTTCGCCCGGTTCATCTCGGAGGAGCGCCGCGAGCCGCCGGACATCGACGTCGATTTCGAGCACGAGCGCCGCGAGGAGGTGATCCAGTACATCTACGAGCGCTACGGCCGCCACCGCGCCGGCATCGTCGGCACCGTGATCAGCTATCGCCCCCGCAGCGCCATCCGCGATGTGGGCAAGGCGCTCGGCCTCACGGAGGACGTGACGGCCCGGCTCGCCGGCACCGTGTGGGGAAGCTGGGGCAGCGGCATCCGCGAGAGCCAGATCCGCGAGGCGGGGCTCGATCCGGAGAACCCCCTCGTGCGCCGGGCCGTGGACATGGCGGCGCGTCTTCTCGGCTATCCGCGCCACCTCTCCCAGCATGTGGGCGGCTTCGTTCTCGCCCGCGGGCGCCTGGACGATCTCGTGCCCATCGGCAACGCCGCCATGGAGGATCGCACCTTCATCGAGTGGGACAAGGACGACGTGGACGAGATGCGGTTCATGAAGGTCGACGTGCTGGCTCTCGGCATGCTCACCTGCATCCGCAAGTCCCTCGATCTCATGCGCGAGCACGAGGGCATCGACTGGGCCCTCCACGACATCCCCCGCGAGCAGCCGGATGTCTACGACATGCTCTGCCGGGGCGATTCCATCGGCGTGTTCCAGGTGGAGAGCCGGGCGCAGATCAACATGCTGCCGCGCATGAAGCCGCGGGAATTCTACGACCTGGTCATCCAGGTCGCCATCGTGCGGCCGGGGCCCATCCAGGGCGACATGGTGCATCCCTACATGCGCCGACGCGCCGGCATCGAGGAGGTGACCTACCCATCGCCTGCTCCCGAGCAAGGGGATGCGGACGAGCTCTACAAGGTGCTGAGCCGCACCAAGGGCGTGCCCCTCTTCCAGGAGCAGGCCATGCAGCTCGCCATGGTGGCGGCACGCTTCACGGATGTGGAGGCGAACCAGCTCCGCCGCGCCATGGCGACCTTCAAGAACGTGGGCACCATCGGCCGCTTCGAGAGCCTGATGGTGGAGCGCATGGTGGCGCGGGGCTACGAGCGCGCCTTCGCCCAGCGCTGCTTCGAGCAGATCAAGGGCTTCGGCAGCTACGGCTTCCCGGAAAGCCACGCGGCGTCCTTCGCGAAGCTCGTCTACATCTCCTCCTACATCAAATGCCGACACCCGGCGGTGTTCGCCTGCGCCCTTCTCAATTCGCAGCCCATGGGGTTCTATGCGCCCGCCCAGATCGTGCGCGACGCGCGGGAGCACGGGGTCGAGGTGCGGCCGCCGGATGTGAATGCGAGCCGCTGGGACAACACCCTGGAGCGCCGGGCCGACGGGACGCTCGCCCTGCGCATCGGATTTCGCCAGATCGACGGCTTCCACCAGGATTGGGCGCTCACGATCGAGGCGAAGCGCGGTGTGGGCTTCACCTCCGTGGAGACGCTTGCGGCTCGCACTGCCCTGCCCATGCGCGCCCTGCAGCGACTCGCCGATGCGGATGCCTTCCGCTCCATGGGCCTCGACCGGCGTGAGGCCCTGTGGGCCGTGCGCCGGCTGCCGGACGATGCGCCCCTCCCCCTCTTCGCCGCGGCCGATGCCCGTGAACTCGGGGCAGAGCCCGATGCGGCTCTGCCTGCCATGGCGGCATCCGAGCACGTGGCAGTGGATTACCAGACCCTGCGCCTCTCCCTCAAAGACCACCCCATGACCTTCCTGCGCGCCCTCTTCACCGCCGAGCGCGTGGAGAGCTGCGCCGGCACGAGCGCGCGGCCCGACGGTTCATGGGTGCGCAATGCGGGCCTCGTGCTGGTGCGCCAGCGCCCCGGCAAGGGCAATGCCATCTTCATCACCCTCGAGGACGAGACCGGCATCACCAACGTGCTCCTGTGGGCCCGCACCTTCGAGCGCTTCCGCCGCGCCGTGATGAGCGCCCGCCTCCTCCTCGTGGAGGGGCGCGTCCAGAAGAGCCCGGAGGGCGTGGTCCACCTGATGGGCGAGCGGGTCTTCGACCGCACCGCGGAGCTGGAGCGCCTGACGGACGGGGGAACGGACCTTCAGGGCGCCCCGGCCGAGACCCTCGTCAACCCGCGCCACTCACCGGGCGCGAAGCACCCGAGGGATGTGCGCGTGATCCCGAAATCGCGCGATTTTCATTGAGGACACGAGCCCAGGGGGTCTTTTCCAGCAGCGGGCGGCTGGTTGCAAATGATGAGATGAGGCGAGCGCCTCCTCAGTCGCATTCGATGGTGAGGATGGCACGCAGGCCGCATCGATCAGTCATCGCGCCCCAACTCCAGCGCTTCGATCATCTGCACTCTTGCCGCGTGCCGGCCACCCTCGAATCGGGCGCTCAGGAACGCATCTACTATATCGAGCGCTACCCCTTCGCCCACCACGCGCGCGCCGATCGACAGCATGTTGGCATCATTGTGCTGCCGGATCATGCGGGCCGACAACGTGTCGGCGCAGACCCCACAGCGAATGCCCTTGACCTTATTCGCTGCCATCATGATGCCCTGACCGGTGCCGCATAGGATAATGCCGTACCGGCAGTCGCCCGAGGCAACGAGCCGTGCTGCCGCTTCGCCGTGCTTCGGATAAGGCGTGCTCTCCGGCGTGGTCGGCCCAATGTCCACGACCACCCAGCCCTGCGCCGCGATATGGGCGGCGAGGGCCTGCCGAAGTGGGATGGCTGCGTGGTCGCTGGAAAGGACAATACGATTGTCAGCAGGCCTGTTGTTAGCAGTCATGGCAAAGTCGTATCATGTACCCAAGCGGTTTCGCGGCGCCGGATCAGCTCACCCTTCACTCCCACTCGATCGTCCCCGGCGGCTTCGATGTGATGTCGTAGGTGACGCGGTTGATGCCCTTCACCTCGTTGATGATGCGGGTCGCGACGCGGCCGAGGAACTTCATGTCGAAGGGGTAGAAATCCGCCGTCATGCCGTCCACGGAGGTGACGGCGCGAAGCGCGCAGACGTGGTCGTAGGTGCGGCCGTCGCCCATGACGCCGACGGTCTTCACCGGCAGCAGCACCGCGAAGGCTTGCCAGATCTCGTCGTAGAGACCGGCGGCGCGGATCTCCTCCAGATAGATCGTGTCGGCCTTGCGCAGGATGTCGAGCTTCTCGCGGGTGATCTCGCCCGGCACGCGGATGGCGAGCCCCGGGCCCGGGAAAGGATGGCGGCCCACGAAGGCGTCGGGCAGGCCGAGCTCGCGGCCGAGCGCCCGCACCTCGTCCTTGAAGAGCTCGCGCAGGGGCTCCACGAGCTTCATGTTCATGCGCTCGGGCAGGCCGCCCACATTGTGGTGGCTCTTGATGGTGACGGAGGGACCTCCCGTGAAGGAGACGCTCTCGATCACGTCCGGATAGAGGGTTCCTTGCGCCAGGAACTCGGCCGATCCTTTTCCATCACTTGCGATCTTCTTGGCCTCCGCCTCGAACACGTCGATGAAGAGCTTGCCGATGGTCTTGCGCTTCACCTCCGGGTCGGAGACGCCCTCGAGCGCGCCGATGAAGAGATCCTGCGCCTGCACATGGACGAGGGGGATGTTGTAGTGGTCGCGGAACAGCGTCACCACCTGCTCGGCCTCGTGGGCACGCATGAGGCCGTGATCCACGAACACGCAGGTGACCTGCTCGCCGATGGCCTCATGGATGAGCACGGCAGCAACTGCGCTGTCGACGCCGCCCGAGAGGCCGCAGATCACGCGGCCCTTGCCCACCTGGGCGCGGATGCGCTCGATCGCCTCGTCCTTGAAGGCGCGCATGCTCCAGTCGCCCTGGCAGCCCGCGATGTCGCGCACGAAGTTGCGGATGAGGAGCGCACCGTGGGGCGTGTGCACCACCTCCGGGTGGAACTGCACGCCATAGAGCTTGCGGGCCTCATCGCCCACCACCGCGAAGGGCGCGTTCGCCGAGACCGCGAGGGTCTCGAATCCGTCGGGGAGCTTCGTCACCCGGTCGCCGTGGCTCATCCAGACCGGGTAGCGCTCGCCCACATGCCAGATGCCCTTGAAAAGCGGGCTGTCGGCCAGGATTTCGATCTCCGCCCGCCCGAACTCCGCATGGTGGCCGCCCTCCACCTCGCCCCCGAGCTGCGCCGCCATGGCCTGCTGGCCGTAGCAGATGCCGAAGACCGGTGTACCGGCTTCGAACAGGCTGTCGGCAGCGCGGGGTGAGGTCGCGACGGTAAGCGATTCCGGGCCGCCGGAGAGGATCACGGCCTTGGGCTTCATTTCCTTGAAGGCGGCTTCCGCCTTCTGGAACGGCACCACCTCGGAATAGACCCCCTGCTCCCTCACCCGTCGGGCGATGAGCTGGGTCACCTGGGAGCCGAAATCGACGATGAGGATCTTGTCGTGGGACTGGGTCATGGGCCGGAGTTAAGGGATTGCGCGGTTTCCGGCAATGGGCCCGGCTGCCGCGTGAACAGGCGGCGCGCTCAGGCTTTCAGCAAGGCGACGAAGGACAAGCCACCGCACGATGCAGGCCCCGCCCTTCGGCAACGCAGCCACCGATCCGCGCCCCCGAAGGGTGCGCTCAGGCTTTGAGAACGGCGACGAAGAAGCCGTCCGTCCCCGTGAGCCGCGGCGTCATCTGCAGCCCATGGCGTGTGAAGCGCACGCGCCCGGCGAGCGGGAGGCCGGAAGCCGCCACGACCTCCGGGGCTGGCACGACCTTGAGGGCGGGCACCCGGTCGAGCAGCCCCTGAACGGTCTCGTCGTTCTCCTCGGGCAGGACGGAGCAGGTGATGTAGACGATGCGCCCGCCCGGCCGCACGAGCTGCGCCGCCCGGTCGAGCACCGCCGCCTGCTCCTTCTGGCGAACCTCCAGGCTGCCGGGGCGCAGGCGCCACTTGGCATCCGGGTTGCGGCGCCAGGTGCCGAGCCCCGTGCAGGGCGCGTCCACCAGCACGCAATCCATCCGCCCGTCGAGATCGGTCACCGCATCGGCGCGGGCGCGCGGGGTGCGGACCTGCACGTTGCGGGCCCCGGCCCGGGTCAGGCGCTCGTGGATCGGGGCGAGGCGCCGGGCGTCGTTGTCGGTGGCGTAGATCTGGCCCTGATTGTCCATGACGGCGGCGAGCGCGAGGGTCTTGCCCCCGCCTCCCGCGCAGAGGTCCACCACCTGCTCGCCGGGCTTCACCCCTGCCAGAAGGGCCGCGAGTTGCGAGCCCTCGTCCTGGATCTCGATCCAGCCCTTCAGGAACTCGGGCTCCACCTGCACGGCCGGGCCGCGGCCGTCCTCGCTCGGGGCGATGCGCAGGCCAAGCGGCGAGAGCGGCGTCTCGATGGCGCCAAGATGGGGGAGCGCGTCGTGCGCCTCGTCCCTGTCCGCGACCTTGAGGTGGTTCACCCGCAGATCGAGGGGCGCCCGTGTGGCGAGCGCCTGCATCTCCGGGACGAGATCGTCACCGAACAGGGCGGCGAGCGATGGCTCGATCCAATCCGGAAAGTCCCCGGCCACGGGCGCCGGAGCGCCGTCGAGCGAGGCACCGGCCAGCCGCTCCCGCTCGATGTCGGAGAGCGGCTCGGGTGCGAAGCGCTCGCCGGAGCAGAGGGCCGCGATCGCCTGCGCATCGAGTCCACGCTGCAGGCGCAGCATGCCCAGGAGCACGGCCCGCGGGGTCCCCTCCCCCATGATCCAGGCGGCGGACGCCTTCCGGCGCAAGGAATCGTAGACGAGGCTCGCGATGGCGGCGCGATCCTTCGAGCCCGCGAAGCGGTGCGACAGGCCCCAATCCTTCAGGGCTTCGACCACCGGCCGGCGGCGGGTCTCCATATCGGCGAGAACTTCGATGGCGGCGGAAAGGCGGGCTGCTGGAGTCATGGAGCGTTGGGACCAGAAGACAGGGCCGGGCGCAAGAGTGTCACCAGAAAAGCACAGCGCCCTTGCGCCCCGAAAACGACACTTTATAGCCAAGCTCGGCGCCGAATCCGGCCCGATCACCCACCGGTACGGGCATCCCGCCCGTCATTCTGGAGCTTGAATTCGATGATGACCCGTGTGACCCGCGCTCTTGCGATCGGTCTCGCCCTCAGCCTCGCCGCCTGCGCGACCACGCCCCCGCCGGCGGATCTCACGCCCCCGGCGCGCAAGCAGGCCGACGCCAAGACCCAGCTCGAGAGCGGCCGCAAGTTCTGAACGCGGTCCACCGCAAGGGAAAGGGCCGGCGTCCGCGCCGGCCCGTCACAGGGCGAGGAGGATCTTCACCGCGAAGAGGATCCACATCGCCATCAGAACCAGCACCCCGAACACGAAGGCCTGGAAGCGATGCATGATGGTGTTGGTGGTCGTGTAGATCCCGGCATGGACGAGCCGGCTCACCACGAACACCCAGGCCAGCACCACGAACAGAAAATCCGCCTGACGCGTGACGAGCGCGAGCGCCACGACCGCATAGAACAGCACCGGCAGCTCGAACTGGTTGCCGTAGGCGTTGGCGATCTGCGTGGGCTTCGCCGGCCAAGCCCTCTGCCCAAGCGCGATGTCCCCCACCCGCACCTCTTTGGCCCGGATCGCCGCGAACCGCGTCCGCCCGGTCCAGAACAGCAGAAAGAACGTGAGCGCCACGTGGACGAAGAGGGGCGCGAGAATGGCTTGGATGCTCATGGGAGTGCTTAGGACCTCGTCGGGTAGTTCGGGCTCTCGCGCGTGATCGTCACGTCATGGACGTGGCTTTCGCGCAGGCCCGCATTGGTGATGCGGATGAACTGCGCCTTCTCGCGGAATTCCTCCAGGGTGGCGGCGCCCACATAGCCCATGGCGGCGCGCAAGCCGCCGGCGAGCTGGTGAAGCACGGTCGAGACCGAGCCTTTGTAGGCCACTTGGCCCTCGATGCCTTCGGGCACCAGTTTCAGGGTATCGCGGACCTCGGCCTGGAAGTAGCGGTCGGCGGAGCCGCGGGCCATGGCGCCAACGGAGCCCATGCCGCGATACGACTTGTAGGAACGGCCCTGGTAGAGGAACACCTCGCCCGGGGTCTCGTCGGTGCCGGCGAGAAGCGAGCCCACCATGGCGCAGGAGGCGCCGGCCGCGAGGGCCTTGGCAAGGTCGCCCGAAAACTTGATGCCGCCATCGGCGATCACCGGCACGCCTGCGGCCTCCCCCGCCTCCACGGCCTCCATGATGGCGGTGAGCTGCGGCACGCCGACGCCCGCCACGATTCGGGTGGTGCAGATGGAGCCCGGACCGATGCCGACCTTGATGGCGTCCGCGCCCGCGTCGATGAGCGCCTGCGCGCCCTCCTTCGTCGCCACGTTGCCGGCGATGACCTGAACCGCGTTCGACAGCTTCTTCACCCGCGCGACGCTCTCCAGCACCCGCACGGAATGGCCGTGGGCCGTGTCGACCACGATCACGTCGCAGCCCGCATCGATGAGGCGCTCGGAGCGCTCGAAACCCTGCTCGCCCGTGGTCGTGGCGGCGGCGACGCGCAGGCGCCCCTGCTCGTCCTTGGCGGCATGGGGATAGGCGACCTGCTTCTCGATGTCCTTCACGGTGATGAGGCCGATGCAGCGGAAATGATCGTCCACTACCAGGAGCTTCTCGATGCGGAACTGGTGCAGGAGGCGGCGCGCCTCGTCCTGGGTCACCCCCTCGCGGACCGTGATGAGCCGGTCCTTCGTCATGAGCTCGGAGACGGGCTGGGACGGGCTCGACGCGAAGCGCACGTCCCGGTTGGTCAGGATGCCGACAAGCTTGCCCTTGGAACCGTTCGGACCGCGTTCCACCACGGGAATGCCGGAGATGCCGTGGCGCTTCATGGTGGCGAGCGCGTCGCTCAAGGTCTCGTCCGGGTGGATGGTGATCGGGTTCATCACCATGCCGGATTCATAGCGCTTCACGAGGCGCACTTGCTCGGCCTGGGCCTCTGGCTCCAGGTTGCGGTGGATCACGCCGAGCCCGCCGCTCTGGGCCATGGCGATGGCCATGCGGGCCTCGGTCACGGTGTCCATGGCGGAGGCGATGATGGGCAGGTTCAGCCGCACGGTGCGGGTGAGCCGGGTCGCCACGTCCACATCGGCCGGCAGCACCTCGGAGCGGCCTGGCCGCAGCAGCACGTCGTCGAAGGTGAGGCCCTCGATGAGCTGATCTGCAACGATACGGGCCATGGCCAACTCCTGATCTGGGAAAGGTGGGCGGACCTGAATGCGGTCGCCCGAGTTGGCGAGGGTCCGTATCATGGGTCTCGGCTTTCGCCTAGAGCAGGTTCCGCACCTTCGAAGGCAGGCGGGCCCATGCCGCCCGCTCACCTCTGCCGTGCTCGCCCCGAGGCTTTGCAAGCCCGGAGCGGCGCCTTAAGTCGGATCCCCATGCGCCCCTCCCGCCTCGTTCCCCTCATCATCGCGACCGCGCTCTTCATGGAGAACACCGATTCCACGGTGATCGCCACGTCGCTGCCGGTCATCGCGGCGGATCTGGGGGAGGATCCCATCGCCCTGAAGCTTGCGGTCACCTCCTACCTCGTGAGCCTGGCGATCTTCATCCCGATCTCCGGCTGGATGGCGGACCGGTTCGGCGCCCGCACGGTGTTCCGGGCCGCCATCGGCGTGTTCATGGCAGGGTCCCTGGCCTGCGCCTTCGCGGACTCGCTCGCCGGCTTCGTGGCGGCCCGCTTCCTCCAGGGCACGGGCGGGGCCATGATGGTGCCTGTCGGGCGCCTCGTCCTCCTGCGCAGCGTGCCGAAATCGGAGGTCGTGCAGGCGCTCGCGACCCTCACGATCCCGGCCCTCATCGGTCCCCTCGTCGGCCCGCCCCTGGGGGGCTTCATCACCACCTATTTCGACTGGCGCTGGATCTTCTTCATCAACATCCCGATCGGGATCCTCGGGATCGTGCTCGCCACCCTCTACATCCCGAACATCAAGGAAGACGACGTTCCGCCCCTCGATCTCAGGGGCTTTCTCCTCTCCGGGATCGGCCTTGCCCTGCTCATGCTGGGCTTCGCCACGGGCGGGCGCCATCTGATCCCGGCCGAGGTTTCGGTGGCCTGCGTTGCGATCGGCGCCGCCTGCGCCATCGCCTACATCGTCCATGCCCGGCGCTCCCCGACTCCGGTGCTCCAGCTCAGGCTCCTGCGCATCCCGACCTTCCGGGCGAGCGTCGTCGGCGGGTCGCTGTTCCGGGTTGGGGTCGGGGCCATCCCCTTTCTCCTGCCGCTGCTGCTGCAGATCGGCTTCGGCCTCAACCCGCTGCAATCGGGCTCCCTCACCTTCATCGCGGCCGCGGGCGCCATGTTCACCAAGACCATCGCCAAGCGGGTGCTGTCGGTGATCGGGTTCCGGCGGCTGTTGACCGTAAACGCGTTCGTGGGCGCGGCCTTCATCGCCGCGAACGGGTTCTTCACCCCGTCGACGCCCGCCTGGCTGCTGATGCTCGTGCTCTTCATCGGTGGCTGCTTCCGCTCGCTCCAGTTCACGAGCCTCAACGCCATCGGCTATGCGGACATCTCGAACCGGGAGATGAGCTCCGCGACGAGCCTGTCCAGCGTCGCGCAGCAGCTCTCTCTCAGCGTCGGCGTGGCCCTTGGCGCCTTCGCGCTCGAGAGCGCGGCGCTCATGCGCGGCACCGAAACCCTGATCGCGGCCGATTTCGCGCCGGCCTTCTGGCTCGTCGCCGGCATCGCCTGCCTGTCGGGCTTCGTCTTCGCCCGGCTCGACCCGGGCGCCGGAGCCGAGATGTCCGGTCACCAAGCTGTGAAGGGACGTCCCCCCTCCACAGGCCTAGGCGACAGCTAGACCTCTTCCGTCAAGCCGTTACCGTGGATCCAAGGCTGCCGAACGCCGCAGCGCGAGGGACGACGCCCATGAACCAGAAGATCATCGACCTCTACGACCTCTATACCCATGGCGGCGTGAGCCGCCGCGACTTCCTCGACAAGCTCGCCGCGCTCGCCGGCAGCACCGCGGCCGCCACCGCCATCCTCCCGGTCCTCACCAACAACTACGCCCACGCGCAGACCGTGCCCGAGAACGACCCGCGCATCACGGGCGAGATGGTGGACGTGCCGGGCGTCCAGGGCCTCAAGGGCTATCTCGTCCTGCCCAAGCAAGCGTCCGGCAAGCTCCCGACCGTGCTCGTGATCCACGAGAACCGGGGCCTCAACCCGCATATCCGCGACGTGACCCGGCGCATGGCGACGGAAGGCTTCGTGGCGCTCGGGCTCGACTACCTGTCGCCCATGGGCGGAACGCCGGCCGACGAGGAAAAGGGCCGCGAGATGATCGGCCAGCTCAAGCAGCCGGACGTGATCGCCTCCGGCAAGGCGGCCATCGCTTTCCTGAGGGCGCGCTCCGAGGGCACCGGCAAGGCGGGCGCCATGGGCTTCTGCTGGGGCGGCGGCGCGGTGAACAACCTTGCCGTGAACGATCCGAATCTCGCGGCGGGCGTCGCCTATTACGGCGGACAGCCCAAGGCCGAGGACGTGGCGAAGATCACCGCGCCGATCATGCTGCATTACGCGAGCCTGGACGAGCGCATCAACGCGGGCATTCCGGCCTACGAGGCGGCCCTGAAGGCTGCCGGCAAATCTTATGAGCTCTACATGTACGAGGGCGTCAATCACGCCTTCAACAACGACACCAACGCCGCCCGCTACGACAAGGCCGCGGCCGATCTGGCCATGAGCCGGACGGTGGCGTTCCTCAAGAAGCACGCGGGGTAGACGCCGCTCTCCTGTTGCGCCGGCCCCTCTCCCTTCAGGGGAGAGGGATTGGCCTATTCGTGGAACTCCTCCACCAGCGTCCGCCGTCCGACGAGAAATGCGTCGGCGACGAGGCGCAAAGGGCTGTCGTCCACGTCGGACCGCCCCTCGGTGAGGAGCCGGTCGAACAGCTCGTAGATGCCCTGGTATTCCTCGGACGCTTCCGAGACCACGGGCTTCCCGTCGATGGCGAGCTTCGTGCCGCCCTCGGTGAGGTGGAGCCGGCGCCCGGCTTCCGTCTCGATCTCGATGTCCCAGGTCTGGGGGCCGGTCTGGCGGAAGTCGAACTCGGCCCTCAGGTCACCCTCCCCGCGCGCCGTCGCGAAGGTGATGTCGGCGGCCACCGGAGCCTGCTTGTTCGAGGGCACCATCAGCTCGGCCCTGCGCACCACCACCGTCTCCGGCATGATGGCGGTGAGGATCGAGAGGGCGTTGATGCCGGGGTCGAACACCCCGAACCCGCCCGCCTCCCAAAGCCAGGACTGGCCCGGATGCCAGCGATGGGCATCCTCCTTCCAGGTGATGAGGAGCCGGCGGACGCGCTCGCCGGCGAGAGCCTTGCGGGCCTCCTCGACGCCGCGATTATGGCGCGAATGCCAGGTGGCATAGAGCACCCGGCCAGTCTCCTCGGCGACCCGCTTCATGTCGGCCACCTCGGTCAGGGTCGCGGCGGGCGGCTTTTCGAGGAGCACGTGCTTGCCGGCTTTCAGCGCCTCCAGCGCGATCGCGTGCCGGACCTGGGGCGGGGTGCAGATCGCCACCGCGTCGAGATCGGCCATCGCCAGCATCTCGCCGTGGTCCTTGAAGCTGTGCGACACCCCGTCAAGCTGGATGCCTCGCTGGCTCGACACGGCGAAGAGCTCGAAATTGGCGTTCGCCTGGATGACCGGCACGTGCTGGTCGAGCGCGATCTTGCCAAGGCCGATGATGCCGATGCGGTGCTTCGCCATGATCTGGGACATCCCTGTTGAGCCGGAGGAGGTCAGTGGTCGGACGCGGGCGCTTCGCCGCCGCGAAAGCCGGTCGCGAGCACGTAGAGCTCCGAGGAATCGGCCCGGCTCGCGGCCGGCTTCACATGGCGCACCACCGCGAAGTCGCGCTTGAGGTCGGCGAGGAGCTGCGTTTCCGTGCCGCCCTGGAACACCTTGGCGATGAAGGCACCGCCGGGGGCCAGGATCTCGCGGGCGAAGTAGATCGCCGCCTCGGCGAGGCCCATGATGCGCAGGTGATCCGTCTTCTTGTGGCCCGTGGTGTTGGCGGCCATGTCGGACATGACGACGTCCGCCGGCCCGCCGAGCATCTCGATGAGCTTGCCAGGGGCGGTTTCGTCGAGGAAGTCGAGCTCGATGAAGTCCACGCCCGGCATGGTGTCGATGGGCAGAAGATCGATGCCGACCACCCGGCCCCGGCCGTTGGCGCTGCCGACCTTCCGGGCCGCGATCTGCGACCAGCCGCCCGGCGCGGCGCCGAGGTCCACGACCCGCTGTCCGGGCTTGAGCAGATTGTATTTCTCGTCGATCTCCAGGAGCTTGAAGGCCGCGCGCGAGCGGTAGCCTTCGCGCTTGGCGCGGGCCACATAGGGATCGTTGAGCTGGCGCTCCAGCCATTTCTGCGAGGACAGGGTGCGCTTGCGCGCGGTCTTGAGCCTCTGCTTGAGATTGCGGGTGCCGGTGCCGGCCTTCTCGCTCAACGTCTCATCCTTCTGTCGCTACCTTGCGGGTGCCGGTGCCGGGCATCTCGCTCACGGTCCGATGCTTTCCGGCGCGGACCGCACACCAACGGGCGCCCCTGCGGGTCCGTTCCAGGTTCCGGTTCCTATCAGTGGACAGCGTGCCGGCGCCAGAGCGAATCGCTCGGATCAGCGCCCGCTGCCGCGGCGCCAGACGGAATCTTCCCGCATCATCTTCATGAGGATCCCTTCCCGGAGCCCCCGATCGGCGATGCGCAGTCGCTCGGACGGGAAGGCCCGGCGGATGGCCTCCAGGATGGCGCAGCCGGCGAGCACGAGATCGGCCCGCTCCTTGCCGATGCAGGGATTGGCGGCCCGCTCGTCGAAGTCGGTCCCGATCAAGCGGTCGATCACCTCCGACACGTCAGCGTCGCGCATCCACAGGCCATCCACCCGGCGCCGGTCGTACCGGGCAAGCCCCAGATGGATGCCCCCCACCGTGGTCACGGTGCCGGAGGTGCCAAGGAGATGAAAACCGGGCGACTGGCCGGCCTTGGCGGCGATCAGCGCGAAATCGAGGAGGAGTTCGGAGACTTCCTCGACCATGCCCTCGAAGATCTCGGGCGTCACGTCGATGCCGCCGTGGCGCTCCGCCAGGGTCACGACGCCGACGGGCAGCGAATCCCAGGCGCGGATACGCTTGCAGGGATCCGCGAAGAGCCCAGGCGCCGGGCCATCGAGCCAGGCGATCTCCGTGGAGCCGCCGCCGATATCGAACACGATGACGGATTGGGCCTTAGGGTCGGCCAGGGACGCGCATCCGGTGACCGCGAGATAAGCCTCCGTCCGCCGGTCCACGATTTCGAGTTCGAGGTCGAGGTCGGATCGCACGCGGGCGATGAAATCCGGCCCGTTCTCCGCCAGGCGGCAGGCCTCGGTCGCGACGAGGCGGACGCGTCCCACGTCCTTCGCTGCCATCTTGTCCTTGCAGACGCGCAGCGCGTCGATGGTGCGGACGATGGCCGCGTCGCTCAGGCGGTTGCCCAATCCAAGCCCCTCGCCGAGGCGCACGATCCGGGAGAAGGCATCGATGACCCGAAAGCCCCAATGGGAGGGCTCGGCGATGAGCAGGCGGCAATTGTTGGTGCCGAGATCCAGCGCCGCATAGGTCCCGTTGCGGCGGCGGCGCGGATCGCGCGCGGCCGCGGATACCGGCCGGCTCGCTCCCCATGACGACTCGCTCGTCTGGGTGGAGACCTCCGCCGTCACCTCCTCGGCCTGTGCAATCGCTTCTTTCTGAACCACCAAAACCGCAATCCCGCGACTCCGGCCCAAACGGCCGTCGCCCTGTCTCGGAATGAGAGTAACGCCCCGTTCATCCTCCTGCCAAGGGTTGAGGGAACGATATCACCCGAACTAAGGAGACGGGCAGCGCCGTCCGGTCAGGCGGCGGCGGCTTCATCACTGGAACTGCGCAGACCAGCACGGTCCGGTCAGGCGGCCATGGCTTCGTCACCCGAGCTGAAGCCGGCAGGGCGGTCCGGTCAGGCGGCCGCGGCTTCCGGCGGGCTGACGCGGGGCGCGGGGCGCACGATGCCGCGCACCTGAACGAAGGGACGCGGGCGGTTGATCACCTCGTCGAGGCGCGACCACAGCACCTTGGGCGAGAACGGCTTGGCGATGATCTCGTTGACCCCAAGCGCGATGGACCTATCGACCACATAGCGCCGCGGCTTCGACAACATGAGGATGATCGGCACCGTCGGCGCCGGCGACGTGGTGGGTGTGCGGGTGAGGCGGATGAATTCCTCCCCCGACAGGATCGCGAGGTCCCAGTCGAGGATGACGAGGTCGGGCTTGCTCTCCCCCAGGATGCCGAGGGCCTCGGCCCCGTCCGGCGCCTCCTGCACGCGCTTGATGCCGACGCGGGCCAGCATGTCGCGCAGGATGCGGCGCACATAGAGGCTCTCGTCCACGACGAGCGCGGCGAGATCGGGGAAGGTCGGGGTCGCAATCATGCCCCTTGAGGCTAGCCGACCCGGGTTTCGGCTTTGCTAATGCGCCTCAGGCCGCAACCGAGGACGAGGTCCCCGGTCCGTATGGCAGCAGCCAAGACCTTTGCCAATGCGCCTCAGGCCGCAGCCGAGGATGCGATTCCGGCGCGCTCCGCGGCCCGCGCGATGTCCCGCTCCGTGTGATAGCAGCCAAAGCCGAAGCGAAGGCGCGTGCCGCGTACATCCGTGATCACGCGCTTGTCGAGAAGAGCCTTGTAGAGCGTTGGCGCATCGTCGAAATCGAAGGTCAGGAAGTGGCCGCGCTCCGACGTGTCGACGGGCGTCACGAGACGGGCCTCGCGCAGGTCCGGGAAGGCGCCGGACCGCACCGCCTCGAGAAAACGCTCCTGCAGGCGCAGCACATGGGCGTGGATCGCGGCGACGTTAAGGCCCGTGCGCTCCATCCAATCGAACACCGCTCGCTGCCGGTAGAGCCCCGATGGATCGAAGGTGGCGCCGAGGAAGCGCGAGCCGTCCTCGCCATAAGGAACGCCCACCTGCCTCGCGGTGAGCGCGCCGAAGGCCGCGAACCAGCCGGTGTTGCGGGGGCGAAGCGCATAGCCGGGCGGGCAGTGGAGGAAGCAGGCGCCCTCCCCGGCCATGGCGTATTTGTAGCCGCCGGCAAGGTAGAAGATGCGGCCCGCCACGGGGGCGAGGTCCGTCGGGACCGCCATGAAGCCATGATAGCCATCGACCACCACGAGCGTCTCGGCATCGCGAACCGAGGCGGCGAGCTCGTCAAGAGGGCCGCAGGTGGCGCCGGAATTGAAGAAGACCTGGCTCACGAAGACGATGTCGTGCCCGCCCCGGGCGCAGGCCTCGCGAAAGCGCTCCGGGAACGTGGCCGCCGGATCGACGGGGATGCGCTCGACCGCGAGAAGCCCGTCTTCCTCAAGCCGCGCCACCTGCCGGGTGAGAGTATGGAACTCCCCGTCCGTGGTGAGCATCCGCCCCGGCCGCCCGAGCGGCAAGGCCGAGAGGAGGCGCAGCAGGAATTCGTGGGTGTTCGGCGCGACCGCGACGGTCGTGGGATCGGGGAGGTTCAGCACCCGCGCGATGCCCGCCTGCACGGCCGGGATCACGCCCCCGAAGACCGGTCCCCATTTCTCGTCCGCGTGAAGCGCCGCCTCCTCCCAGCACAGCTGCTGGGCCGCGAAGGTCACGTCGGGCCAGTAATGGTGGCTGTGGGCCGCGAGATGGATCCGCTCCGGCTCGGCCTCGATGAAGCGGGAGAAATGGGAGGCGAGATCGAGCACGGGCCTACTCCGAGGCTGAGAAACGGTCGGGACGGAGGCCATGCGTCGCGGGGCGCCGCAAGGGTTACTCCGAGGCGTAGACGAAGCCCATGCCGCGGGCCACGGGCGCGGGCAGAGGCGGCAGGGCGGATCGCGGGATGAGGTAGGTGGAGAGGCGGAAGAGATCGGTGAAGATGCCGTGCCGCTCCGCCGTGGCGCGCAGGTAATCGTGCCCCGAGGAGCCTCCGGTGCCGACCTTCACCCCGAGCATGCGGCTCACCATGAGGGCATGGCGGTAGCGCCACAGGGTCATGGTCTCGTCCACATCCATGAGGCCTTGCAGCAGCCGGAAGGCCTGGTTGAGCGCCGGCTCGTCCCGGTAGAGCGTGATGAGGAGCGCCGCCTCGATGGCGCGGCCCGACATGCGCCACTGGCCCTCGACCTCGCTGTCCTCGAAGATCGCCGCGAAGTTCTTGAGCGCCGCCTCGATGGCCAGCGCCTCGGCGGCGCGCTGGTTGGAGGAGAGGTGCGCGTCGCCCCTCACCTTCTCCCGGTCGGCCGTAAGCATGCGCACCACCGCGCCGCGATAGGCCTCGCGGAAGGAGGTGCCGCCCCAATCCACGAACGGGGTGCGGGCGAGCCACGCATCGAGAAGCGCGAGAAGCGTCGGGCGCGACGCGGCGTCCCGCAGACGCTCCCGGTCGCGATCCGAGAGCTTCGCCTCGAAGGGTGCCCGGTCGAAGGCGATGCGCTTCTCCTGGGGCAGCCCCAGCCGGATCTCGATCTCGCGGAACTGGGCCGACTGGAAGCCGGAGGCCGGATAGAGCAGGTCGCGGAAATCGAGGAAGTCGAGGGGCGTCATGGTCTCCATGACGTCGAGCTGGTGCACCAGGAGCTTCATGATCTCGTGGATGCGGTGAAGCCCGTGGATGATGCGCCCGAGCACCCGGTCGTCCACCGGATTGGCCGAGAGGTCCCCTTCGATGCGGGCGAGTTCGTGCAGCATCTGCTTGAACCAAAGCTCGTAGACCTGATGCACCGTGATGAAGAGCATCTCGTCATGGGCCGGCTTGCCGGCCGCGTCGCTCGCGGGCTGCTGGCTCGTAAGCAACTGGTCGAGCTTCAGATAGGCCCCGTAATAGCACCCGGCCGGAGCGCCGGGGGCGCCGACGGTCTCGGGATCACGCGCGTGAGGGTCGGACATCGGGCTCTCCTCGGTCGGTCTCGAATGTAGCGCATCGGACGGGGGCGTCACCCTGGGACCCGTTCGGTCTCGGAGGAGAGACGGGCGATGCCCTACCCCATCGCGAATCCGTCGAGCCGCTCCGTAAGCCCGCCGATGACGTCCGCCCCCACATTGGCGAAGGCGACCCGCAGGTGCCCGTCCTGCCCCGGCCCGAAATAGCTGCCGGGGAGGCACAGGATTCCGCGCTCGGTGGCGAGGCGCTCCGCGACCTCCCGCCCGGTCCGGCCCGCGAAGGGATGGCGCAGATAGGCGAAATAGGCCCCGATCGAATCGATGCGCCAGCCATCGAGCGGGGCCATCGCCCGCCGGAAGGTTTCGGCACGGTGGTTGATGTCGGCGCGGTTCGCCTCCCGCCACACGCGCAGGCCCTCGATGGCCCAGGGCAGCGCGCCCTGCGCGGCCCGGGGGGCGCAGATCTGGATGCAATCGAGGATCTTGGCGAGCTGGGCGATCCGGTCGGCCCCGGCCAGAACCGCACCCGTCCGGTGGCCCGGGATCGCGTAGGACTTGGAGAAGGAATAGAGCTGCACCACCGTGTCGCGCCACGCGGGATCCGCCAAAAGCCCGTGGGGCCGGTTCGCGCCGGACGGCAGGAAGTCGCGATAAGTCTCGTCGATGACGAGGTAAATTCCCTTGGCGCGGCAGAGCTCGGCGAAGCTCTCGATCACATGAGCCGGGTACACGGCGCCGGTCGGGTTGTTCGGGGTCACGAGCACGATGGCCCGCACGCGCCCGTCGATCAGGGGCTCCGCGTCCTCGACACGGGGCACGAACCCGGCCTCCGCCCGGCAGGGCAAGGGCCGGGGTTCCACCCCGAGCATGTCGAGGCTCATCTGGTGATTGAAGTACCACGGGGTCGGCAGGAGCACCGCATCCCCGTGGCGGGCGAGCAGCATCATGACCGCGAAGAAAGCCATGTTGCAGCCCGCGGTCACGGCCACATCGGCGTGTTCGACGGAGCCCCCATAGGTGCGGGACAGGTCGGCCGCGTAGGTCTCACGCAAGGCCCCATCGCCGGCAATCGGGCCGTATTTGGCGCCGGCCGCGGAGCCCGCGCTCTCGGCGAGGCGGGTCAGGAGATCGGGATGGGGAGGCGCGCCGGGCACCGCCTGAGAGAGATCGATCAGCGGACCGCGAGCGCCGTCGTAGCGGCGGGTCCAGCCTTGGGCTTCCGGGATCGGCGGGGAGCCGACATCGGCGACGAGGGGATTGATGGCGGGGAGCATGGCCGCATCATGGGGGACGGGTCCAGCCTCGGCAACAGCGGGCCGGGCCCAAGTCGAGGGCTTCGCGGTCTGGCCAACGCTCATGGGATGCGGCTCTGGGCCTGATCCGGCAAGGAGCGGATGCGCGGAAGGGTTTGCGCTCTCAAGGAGCGGCCCCTTTCCCGTGGTCGTCCCCACGGCAGGGGCTGAGGTCCGTCTTTGGCCCCTCTCAGGTGAGAGGGAGCGGGACGCCGAGGCGTCGGGTGGGCTGAGGGCAGCGGGCGGGGCGGCCCAACGCCCCGGCATCCCGCACGGTTCTGGCGCTGCCCTGCTCGTCGCAAGCACGCTTTCCAACCACCGCAACCCCGCGCATCACAGGCTCGCACCCTCACGGGTGATCCCCTGCTGGAGCGCCCACCAGCGCGGCCGGGTCGTAGTGCCCGGCGGACGGGGGTCTTAGAACCAGGGCAGGGATAAGCTCCCCTGGCTCCGTGTTGCGGCGGCCGCCCGGGAGGCGCACCACCGGGTGCGCCCCGCAGGACCGCCTTCCCTGGCGCCTCCTGATCCGGTGATCACGGCGGCTCCCTCGGTGCCAGAGAAGCCACACAGCTACAGCACAGGTTAGGACAA
>DATCJK010000032.1:0-9200 GCA_036562855.1 Microvirga sp. | reverse complement strand
GCCATAGTCGAGCTTGGCATAGGAGGCGATCTCCGCCCGCTCCTTGCCAGTGCCGTCATGCCGCCACCGGTCGCCCGAGCGAACCTCAAACCGCATCCCAGACCCAAAAACAGAATGGCTCCACCCATACCCGCCATCCTGGAATTCGAAGCCCCCAGTCGTGAAATAATCCATTGCAACGTCCCCACGTGAGCAATCGGCACCGTCAATTGACGTTAGGTGAAGTGTACTCCTCACTCTTTTGAATGCCGTTGACTGTAATCAGCAAATTTGACCGACAAAATTAGGAAGTTTTTTATAAATATTACAGTTTTTTGCCGGGTGCTTGTTGTAGAGTTCTCGTCTAGTCTTTCTGCAAATCACGGATTACTTCGAAAGAGCCAAAGAACGCAAGCGCGCCAAGGCGGCTCGTCTGCCGCAGGCTGGCACCCGATTGCAGGTGCAGGGGTTGACGGAACGGCGGCCGGCTCTCTCTTCCCCCGGACCGGGGCGCTCTACGGCTCGCGGGATCCGGTAGAATTCGGGCCAGCGCTCGCCGCCGATGGCGTGGGCCTCAGGCGGCGCCTTGCGACAGCCGGCAGACCGGTGTCATGAAGGGGGATACATCGATGTCAGGCTCGCGGATCGTTCCTGTCTTTCTATCTGGTGGGACGGGGAGCCGGTTGTGGCCTTTGTCGCGGGAGGCATACCCAAAGCAGCTCCTGCCGCTGGCTGGCGAGGCCACGATGCTGCAGCAGACGGCCATGCGGACCGCCGACCGGACGGTGTTCGCGAGCCCGCTCGTGATCGCCAACCAGGATCACCGCTTCATCATCGCCGAGCAGCTGCGCGCCATCGGCATCGGTGACGCGACGATCATTTTGGAGCCCTTCGGACGCAACACGGCCCCGGCCGTGGCGGTCGCTGCGCTCGCCGCCGAAAAGGACGATCCGGACTCGACGCTCCTCGTCATGCCGGCCGACCACGTGATCCAGGATCCGGACGGCTTTCGCGCAGCCGTCGCGCAGGGCGCCGCCGCGGCCAGCAGCGGACACTTCACCCTGTTCGGCATGCGCCCGGACGAACCCAATACGGGCTATGGCTACATCCGCATGGGCGAGCCCCTCGCCGGCTCGCCTGGCCTGCACGCGGTCGCGGGCTTCTATGAAAAGCCCGACCAGGCAACGGCCGAGCGCTATCTGGCGACGGGCGAGTACCTATGGAACGGGGGCATCTTCCTGCTGCCCGTGCGCGCGTTCCTCGCGGAGCTCGAACGCCTTGCGCCCGAGGTTCTGACCACCGCCCGCGAGGCTTTGGCGCGGGGCCAACGCGACATCGATTTCCTGCGCCTGGATACGGATGCGTTCGCGCGCTGCCCCTCCGTGTCGGTGGACGTTGCCGTGATGGAGAAGACCGACAAGGCTGTCGTGGTCCCCTCGGCCTTCGGCTGGACGGATGTGGGCGCCTGGTCGGCCCTGTGGGAGATCGGGGCCAAGGACGAGGCCGGCAACGTGACCACAGGAGACGTGATCGCCGCCAACGCGCGCGGTTCATACCTGCGCAGCGAGGGCCCGTTGGTGGCGGCGCTCGGGGTCGAGGACCTCATCGTGATCGCGACGCCCGATGTGGTGCTGGTGACCACGAAGGCGCACGACCAGGACGTGAAGGGGCTCGTGGAGCGCCTCAAGCGCGAGGGACGGGAACTCGCTACCCAGTCGCCGCAGGTGCACAGGCCCTGGGGCTATTATCAATCGATCCAGGCGGGCGAGCGCTATCAGGTCAAGCGCATCACGGTGAAGCCGGGAGCCAAGCTGTCGTTGCAAAAGCACTACCACCGGGCCGAGCACTGGGTTGTGGTGAACGGCACGGCTTTGGTGACGCGGGACAACGAGGAGATCCTGCTGCGGGAGAACGAGTCCGTGTTTCTGCCGCTGGGCTGCGTGCACCGGCTGGAGAACCCGGGCAAGCTGCCCCTCAACCTCATCGAGGTTCAGTCGGGCCCCTATTTGGGCGAAGACGATATCGTGCGCTTCGAGGACGTCTACGCGAGGGCGTAAATGCTTTGACGTAAGGACGACGGCGCTCCGGCGGGGGTTCGGGCCATGGCGGCGAGCCCATTCTCCGAAGCTGGATGAAACACCGCGCAGGCGGCGAAAGTCGGCTCAGGCCCTCAAGGCGTGCCGCCATCCAGGATGTTTGGCTTCAGTGCGGACATCCCGGTCGCCTTCCGGCGCGTGCGTGTCAGCAAGGTGGCGCCGATCGCGACCGCGAAGCTTGCCACGAAGGATGCGCCCACCAGGGCCACAACGAGGCCATAGCTCGACAGAGCAAAGATGGCAGCGGCCCCTGAGGCGATCGCGGTTAGCACAAGGGCAACGACCATGGCGGCATCCTTCCGAAAGGATTAACGGCGGAGCTTATACCAAAGTGATATATTGATACGCAAGGGAATAAACTCTCGACCGGTGACCGCACCCTAGCGTGCATACCTTCACAGGTCGTTTCGACACGCGTCCAAGGCTTGAATTCTGCCTTGGGCCTCCGGCGGACATCGATCTCGGACTGCGCTGCATCGTTGGGCTTGGAGCGGCACCCGCCGGTCATTCGCGTCGCCCCTCCGGCAGCTGACGGCGTGGTTCACTCATCGCCATCGCTTCTGTCGTCCCGCTTCAGCACCTGCAGAACCTCCAGGACTTGCGGCCAGGGCAGAACCTGATCCACCTGAAGGCGGGCCGTGCCGTCCTGGAGATCGGCGACGCGAACGAACGGCGTTTCGGGCGCCCGGGAGATGTCCCCTCCGCGGGTGCGACGGCGATCGGCACGCGACCAGACCTCGTCCGGCACGTCGCCGAGGTCCAGGGCGCGAACCAGGGCATCCCGGTAGTGCGGCCGCGGCATGCTGCGGCCCTGAAGGTAGTGGGAGAGATTGGCCGCATGGAAGGTCTCGCCCTCGGGCAGAAGACCGGACACCTCCCGGGCGGCGCGAGCCAAGGTCCAGCCCTTGCGGGCAAGGGCTGCCGCGAGCCGCGGTGCCAATGCGTAAGTGTTCTGTTCCGAACCGGCGCTGCCGCCATCCTCGTCCGGCGGCTCTGACATCGACCGTTTCGGCATCACCCTCCCCATCGCAGCTCTGTTGGCCTGGGATAAATTTTGAGCGCCGCTCAGGCAACCGCCAAGATAGCCCAAGGTTCTTGCTGTTCACAACGCTAACCGCAGAGGCTTCTGTTTAGGTAAACAAACCTCTAAACCGCTAATTTGCAAAAGTTTTTACATGAATTAGCCAGACGACACCTTTGGCAACATCATTCGACACATGGCGCGCAATAGGATGATGCAGGGTGGCCGCGCCCCATCATGCGGCACATGGGTCAAACCGGGACCCTGCGGTCGCGCACCGGCGCCGCCGTGTTGTGAGCAAAGAGCGGAGAGATCAGGCCACAGCCAGGGCAGTGCCTCCCCACACGCGCCGGATCGCCCTTTTGGCTGACCTTGGCCCGCGATTGTGGGGGTTAGGCGTTTTGGCGCTCCCTAGGGGACTCGAACCCCTGTTTTCGCCGTGAGAGGGCGACGTCCTAGACCGCTAGACGAAGGGAGCTAGCCAACGCGAAGGTGGGTCGTATATCGGTCCTGCTCCACGCCATCAAGTCCCGTGCGCTGAAAAATGTGCCGCGGGCGGCCGGGAACGACGACGGTGTCCTGTCACGGGGCGCCGGCAACCTTGATTGAGACGGCGGGGTCTGGACGCGCAAGCGGACGGACGACCGCACAGAGCGACGCGGCGGGCCGCGAGGGGCGGGGAGCGAATGATCACGGACGATGGCGCAGAGCAGCGCAGCTGGACGAGCGCGGAGGCGGCGGACCGGCTCGACCGGGCGCTCGCCCAGGCTTTTGCCGATCTCTCCCGCAGCAGGCTGCAGGCGCTGATCCGCGACGGGCGGGTGACGGTGGACGGGCGGGTGGCGAGCGACCCAAGCCAGCGCGTCGCCGCCGGCGCCTCCGTGGTGCTCGACCTGCCGCCGGCCGCTCCCGCCGAACCGTCGGGCGAGGCCATCGCCCTCGCCGTGGTGCACGAGGACGACCACGTGATCGTCATCGACAAGCCCGCCGGCCTTGTGGTTCATCCGGCCGCCGGGCACCAGACCGGAACGCTGGTCAATGCACTCATCGCCCATTGCGGCGACAGCCTCTCCGGAATCGGGGGCGTGCGGCGCCCCGGCATCGTGCACCGCCTCGACAAGGACACGTCGGGGCTTCTGGTGGTGGCCAAGAACGACAAGGCCCATCAGAGCCTCGCGGCGCAGTTCGCCGACCATGGCCGCACCGGGCCCCTGGAGCGGGCCTATTGCGCCCTCGTCTGGGGCGCGCCCGCCCGGTCGCACGGCACCGTGGCGGCCGCGCTCGGGCGCAGCGCTCACAATCGCGAGAAGATGGCGGTGGTCTCCGAGGAGCGGGGCCGCTACGCCATCACCCATTACGCGGTCGAGGAGACCCTGCCGAAGGGCGCGCCCCTGGCCGCCCTGGTGCGATGCGAGCTCGAGACGGGCCGCACCCACCAGATCCGCGTCCATATGGGCCATCTGGGGCACCCGCTCCTGGGCGATGCCCTCTACGGATCGGGGTTCAAGACCAAGGCGAACCGGCTCCCCGAAGCCGCGCAGGCGGCCCTCGCGCGCCTGGGGCGCCAGGCCCTCCATGCGGCGGTGCTCGGGTTCGAGCATCCGGCGACAGGCGAAACCCTGCGCTTCGAAAGCCCGCTCCCGGCCGATCTGCAGGCGCTCCTCGATGCCCTGCGGGGCAAACCCGCCTAGCCCCGGGGGCTTTGAGTCAATGCGCCGCATCGGGCGCTCATGTGCGGCACCGCACTGCGCTTGGAGCGTTGACCCGTAATTCTGGAGCCTGGCGCCCTCTGTTCGGTCAAGGTTGGATTGTCTATAAGGACGGTCCGCGGCCTGCCGCTACCGGGGGCCGCTTCAGGCTTGCCTCGCTCGAGGGAGCCCAAGGAGGAAAGACATGGCCACAGCGCTTCCCGTGCTCGCCAATGAAGGGGGCCTTTCGCGCTATCTCGACGAAATTCGCAAGTTCCCCATGCTGGAACCGAGCGAAGAGTACATGCTCGCCAAGCGCTGGCGCGAGCATGGCGATCGCGATGCCGCCCACAAGCTCGTCACGTCCCACCTGCGCCTCGTGGCGAAGATCGCCATGGGCTACCGGGGCTACGGACTGCCCATCTCGGAAGTGGTGTCGGAGGGCAATGTCGGCCTGATGCAGGCCGTCAAGCGCTTCGAGCCCGAGAAGGGCTTCCGCCTGGCCACCTATGCGATGTGGTGGATCAAGGCAGCGATTCAAGAATACATCCTGCGGTCCTGGTCCCTCGTGAAGATGGGCACGACCGCGAACCAGAAGAAGCTCTTCTTCAACCTGCGCAAGGCCAAGAGCCGGATCTCCGCCTACGAGGAGGGAGACCTTCGGCCCGATCAGGTCAAGCAGATCGCGACCCAGCTCGGCGTGACCGAGCAGGACGTGATCGACATGAACCGGCGCCTTGGCGGCGACGCCTCCCTCAACGCGCCCCTGCGCGAGGAGGGCGAGGGCGAATGGCAGGATTGGCTGGTCGACAGCAGCGCCAGCCAGGAATCCATCCTCGCCGCCGAGGAAGAGGGGCAGAACCGGCTCACGGCGCTGCGCTCGGCCCTGTCGGTGCTGAACCCGCGCGAGCGGCGCATCTTCGAGGCCCGGCGCCTCGCGGAGGATCCGATCACCCTGGAGGAGCTCTCCACGGAGTTCGGCGTCTCCCGCGAGCGCGTGCGCCAGATCGAGGTGCGCGCCTTCGAGAAGGTGCAGGAGGCGGTGAAGAAGAACCTCGCCCAGATCGAGGCGCCGCAATCGGCGCCCGCGCTGGAAGGCGCGCGGCACTAGGCCTGACGAGACCGTTCGACGACACGAAGGCCGCGGATCGCTCCGCGGCCTTTGTCGTAGATGAAGCCCGGGCAGCCCGGGATCACCGGCGGGGCGGATCCGAGGCCAGAGCGCCTATTGCCACTGGCGGAAGGCGTCGTTCATCACCTGCTCGCCGGCGGCGCCCTTCTCGATGCTCAGGATCGCCCGCTGGCCCGAGGCCATGCGCACCGGCAGGTCCACCCAGGCGCGGCGGACCATCAGCTCGATGTTCCGGTCGATGTCGTTCTGGAGGTTCGACAGGCCGATGAGGAACAGGTTCTCCCGCACCGGAACGGGAAGGCCGGCGACAGGCGTGCCGCGGGCCGCTTCCTCGTTCTTGAACTGGAGGAGGCCCACATCGCGGATCGCGCGGCCCGCCTCCCCGGCCCGGGTCGTGAAGGTGAGTTCCACCGTATGGGAGGCCGGAAGCGCCTGATCCGTGTTGCGGCGGATCAGCATGTTGAGGGTGAGGCCCGCATCCGCGATCTCGACCACCGCCCGCACGGCCGTCTCGAGGGGGCGCCCCTGCCCGGCATTCACGGCTTCGAGCCGCCAGACCACCCGCCCGGGATGGGCCTTGGGGAGCTGCGGATTGGCTGGGTCTTCCTCGTAGAAGATGGCCCGCTGCGCGACGGTCACGTCAGTCCGGGCCGGGGCCGCGGGGCTCGCCGGGTTTGCGGGCTGCGGCAGGGGCGGACCGCCGCCGACGCGCTCGCCGAACTTCTGGCCGTCGGTCGGACGGGGCGCCGGAGCCTCGGGGGCGGGCGTCTGCTGGGCCGCGAGCTGCCTTGGATCGTTGGTGTTGAGGTACCAGGCCGCGACCGCGATCACGCCGATCACCAGCGCCAGGATGGACCCCAGGAGCAATGTGCGGCCCCGTCCGGCGGACCGGATCACGGGCGAGCGGCTGTCGACCCGCGGCCGGGACGGGCCGCTCGCCTCCTCGTAATCGGCGACAGTGGTCTGGGGCAGGTACTCGTCGAAGGCATCCTCGGCCGGCTCGGGCGCGGCCGGCGGGGGCGCCTGCTGGCCGCTGCCGTCCGTCGGCCCCGGGGCGGGCGTAGCCCCGGGCAGGGAAACGCCGTCCGACAGGCGCGGACGGGCGGCGTCCGGGTCGCGCTCCGCCTCGAGCCGCTCGATCGCATCGTCGAGGGAGAGCTGCTCGCGGCGGATATCCGTCTCGGAGAGCGGCGGGTCGAGGGTGCGCAGCTGTTCCGTCAGGGCCGCGCGGGCGCGCTCATAGACCCCGCGCCGGGCTTCCGGCGTGGAATCGGCGAGCCCGTCGATGGCGCGGGCGATGAGGGGATAGTAGTCGGCCATGCGATCTCGGCTTGTCCTGATGGGCCTGCGGCGTCAACCCTGGAATGCGGTTCTACAGCGTTTCGTATCGTCGCGCGGGGCCTCCCGTAACGGCGGGCCCCACGATCTCAACCCTCGAAGGGGTTGCGCATGAGGATCGTGTCCTCGCGCTCCGGCGAGGTGGAGAGCACCGCCACCGGCGCCCCGATCAGCTCCTCGACCCGGCGCACGTATTTGATGGCCTGGGCCGGCAGATCCGCCCAGGAGCGGGCGCCTGCGGTGGTGCCGCTCCAGCCCTCCATCTCCTCGTAGATGGGCTCGACCCGTCCTTGAGCGCCCTGGCTCGCCGGGAAATAATCGATGGTCTGGCCGTCGAGCCGGTAGCCCACCCCGATGCGGATCGTCTCGAACCCGTCGAGGATGTCGAGCTTGGTGAGGGCGATGCCGTCGATGCCGGAGGTCCGCACGGTCTGGCGCACGAGGGTGGCGTCGAACCAGCCGCAGCGGCGCTTGCGCCCCGTGACGACGCCGAACTCCTTGCCCTTCTGGCCGATGAGCTCGCCGATCTCGTCGTGGAGCTCCGTCGGGAACGGTCCCTCGCCGACGCGGGTCGTGTAGGCCTTGGCGATGCCGAGCACGTAGCCGACGGCGCCGGGCCCGAGGCCCGAGCCCGTGGCGGCCTGGCCCGCCACCGTGTTGGAGGAGGTCACGAAGGGATAGGTGCCGTGATCGACGTCGAGGAGGGCGCCCTGCGCGCCCTCGAACAGGATGCGCCTCCCGGCCCGGCGCTCGCCGTCGAGGAGGCGCCAGACCGCATCCATGTAGGGCAGCACCTTCGGGGCGATGGAGGCAAGCTCCTCGTAGATCGCCTTCGCCTCGAACTCGGGCAGGCCGAAGCCGCGGCGCAGGGCGTTGTGGTGGGTGAGGAGCCTGTCGATCTTGTCGGGCAGGGCCCCGAGGTCGGCGAGGTCCATGAGCCGGATGGCGCGGCGGCCCGCCTTGTCCTCGTAGGCCGGCCCGATGCCGCGCTTGGTGGTGCCGATCTTGGTCCCGGCGGGGCCGCTCTCGCGCAGGGCGTCGAGCTCCCGGTGGAGGGAGAGAATCAGCGTCGCGTTCTCCGCGACCCGCAGGTTCTCGCGGGTGATCGCGACGCCCTGCTCGCGAAGGCGCTCCACCTCGGTGGCGAGCGCATGGGGATCGAGCACCACGCCGTTGCCGATGACCGACAGCTTGCCCGGCCTCACCACGCCCGAGGGCAGGAGCGAGAGCTTGTAGACCTTGTCGCCGATGACGAGGGTGTGGCCCGCATTGTGCCCGCCTTGGAAGCGAACCACCACATCCGCCTGCTCGGACAGCCAGTCGACGATCTTGCCCTTGCCCTCATCGCCCCATTGGGCGCCCACGACGACGACATTGGCCATGGCCTCACCTCACATGAAAAACCCCGGCGCAAGGCCGGGGTGTCGGGTTCATAAACCTTGCGAGCCCTCATGGTGGATTGAGCGCGGCAGGTCAAGGCTGGGCAGGACGGCACGCACCCATGACCGTGCGGAGCGCTGGTCGCGGCTGGGCACGACCGCACACCGGCCACAGCTTGCGGAGTGCTGGTCAAGGCTGAGCAGGACGACACGCACCGGCCACACCGTGCGGAGCGCTGGTCGAGGCTGGGCACCACGGCACTCACCGATCACCCTGCGAAGCGCCCGTCGAGCGCGTTTCGAAGGATCCGTCAGTGCCAGTTGGAAAAGCCCTTGTTCGTCGGGGCGGGGCCGTGACGCGGGCACCGAGCGGATGCGCGCCGTCATCGGCGCTCTCAAGGAGCGGCCCCTTTCCCGTGGTCGTCCCCACGGCAGGGGCTGAGATCGTCTTAGGTCCCTCTCATGTGAGAGGGAGCGGGACGCCGAGGCGCCGGGTGGGCTAAGGGTAGGGGGCAGGGCGGCCCAACGCCCCGGCATCCCGCGGTTTTCAGGCCGCCCCTCTCAGGG
>DATCJK010000022.1:0-17934 GCA_036562855.1 Microvirga sp. | reverse complement strand
GTGTGCCGGCCAGAGGCACTAAGGGACGTCTGCACGTTCTATGGCTTGCGACCAGGTAAGGAGGCTCCCCGGCGTATGACCGGCAGCCCCGCAGGATGACCCAGGCCTGCACGCCCGAGCAGCCGCGGCCAAGCCACAACGCGGCGCAAAAGCGCAACAGGGCCGACCCGAGCTGGACTACGTTACTGAATAAAATGTTGAGTGTGCTACTCAGTTCACGGTACAGCGGTTTGGTGAAGCCGTAGACAGTCCCTAGGTTCCCATTCGACGCTTGCCATGGATCGGAGGGTCGGATTCAGGCGTGGCGAGTAAAAAGCGGAAACGGCTAACATGCCCGTGTCAATGAGGTTCGTCAGGCCCCAGTGGCGGATTCGTCGATCGTCATATGGATAGAGCGGCCGTCCTGAAGCTTCGGCTACACCAAAGGATCCAGCAGTACGCCCCCAGCCCTTGTCGTGTCAGGTGCAGGGATCAGAACTTTAGACAAAGCGTGCAAAGCTAGCTCCGCGCTAAGGTGCCCAAGAGGCTGCCCAAGCTGCTCGCTAATCTAGACGAAGCACCGGAAGCCCACCGAGGTGCTACCCGCGAGACTTTCTGGTCAGGCGGTTCGCTCGACGCTCACACCAGCCTCGTTCCCCTTCTGCCAACGCAGCTCAGCAAGGTACCGTTGCACCTAGTCTGATTGCATGACCAGGCTGTCCAACTCCTGTCCCAACTGGCCGAGAGCATTAGGCTGTATGTCCAACAGGGCCGGACTTGCCTCGCCCATCAGAAAGGCCTGAAACCTGTCCGCCAGGCTGAGGCAATCCTTCTCACGGTCATATCCGAGACTCACCAGCAGCCCCCCGATGAGATCCGCTGAAGCGGCCATATAAGTAGCTCGGTTGGTCAGTTGCCGATCCTTGGCATGATCTCGGACCAATAGGATTCGACAGGCAACAGGACGAGCACTTGCATCGTGAATTGCAGAGCCACTGAACACCCCGCCAATTAGGTTCGCTGGCGGCGGGGGCACCTGAAATGCGAAGAAGAAATACTTCCCGCTCTGGCGGCATCGCACCATGGATTGAGCCGTTCGACCGTCGCAGTGCAGCGCACCAACCATATCCACCCGTTGTCCGAAAAATATTTCCGAGTAGGTCAGCTGCGGCACGGCTCCGTTCTCTTGAACCACTTCCGTATGTCCCAGGATTAGCTTGCCAGCTTGCGCTGGCGACCATGCGGGAGAGAGTGCAAGGTAACGCCCGAGGAAAAGCTGATCGGCAGCCCAAGTGCCGTTGGCTGAGCTTACGAGAGGCCCGAGCTCCCGGTCCTGCGGCACGTCGTGCATGAGGTCCTTGAGCGCGGTGCTGGGGATAGCGTAGCGAGCGGAGATGGACGTTGCGAACTCGTGGATCGACGCAGCTGCAATGAACGCGCCCGTCAGATCACCGCCTAGAACACGAGCCCAATCGTCATAGACCTGGAACATACGAGGGGCAGACTTGCCAGCCAGCCACTTATAAGCGTTCTGCTGCGTCATCGCTGTCCGCGGGTTCACAGCAGCAAAGTGATTGCAGAGATCCTTCGGCGAAGCGCCAAGAGCCAGCAAGGTGAGTTTAAACTTCAAGGCGACCGGTGACCCCGAAACTCGCTCGTCCACCGCAGGTGAAGTCAGTGCTCTCGGGGGGCTGCCATGATTTTTCATTCCCGATGAAGTTCCTGTGACAGCCCCCGATTGAGGAGGAAGTTTTTGAGGTTCTTCAAGATGTACCTCAAATTCCATAACTTTCCAAAGAATGAATAAATTAGCTACGGACGCGCTCTAGCGACTCGGCAATCGTCACATCTGCGGAGCATCCACACGCGATCTCAGTCCGGCTGAAGTATTGATGCCTGCCGGCACCGAAGAGCGTTCAGAGTCTGTGGATGTTGGTCTGCGAAATGGCTGCCTGAAGGCAATGTCTTCGTTCGGCGGCCCAACAGAGAACGTTGGAGGCCCCATGAAGATCAAGATTGCTATGTTGACAGCGCTTCTGCTGATGCCTGCGCCCGCTTTAGCCTTTGATGGGCTAGCACTTGCTCTTGCCCTTGCCAACGCCGCACTCCCAGCGCTTGCGACCAATGTTCGGGTCTCCCCGCCTGCAACAGCAAGCGTGGCGGAGGCGCCAGTCCGGAGCAGGTTATCGCCGAATACACGCGCGCGGTCTGTGTCGTCAGGCAGCTCCAAGTGGGCGGCCACGCGCACCGAAACGGCAAAGTCCAAGGCACATGCGCAGTTGGCCCCCACTGTGGCTCACCAGAAGGTAAGCCGCTGAGCCGGTTGAGCTGAAGCTCGTTCGCAAGCTAGCCGGGGTGGTCCAAAAAGCCCACCCCAGCATTGCACAAGAGCGCGCCACGACAGAACTTCTGGCCGCTCCAATGCGCCCCACGCCTTCCTGACTTGCCGCTTCTTCCACTTGAGTGCGGGTATGCGATGTGGGTTTGGACCCGATGTCACCATTCACACTGGACCATTGCCGCGAACGTGCGGAGCAAAGCGGAAACAGCTTGTTGGATATATTAACTGCTCCTGATTGTCATCGGCGGACGATACTTTGTATGACTAACGTACTTTACTGAAGAGTGCCCGTACATCCGATTCTGATTACCGCATATTTCGGACAGACGCCTCGAATGGATGCTCCTCCCTCACCTCAAATCACTTGCCTATGACGCAAGGGATGCGTTAAATCGCAGCCGACGTCTAATCGGCCGCGACATATTCCAGACTATCTTCCTCAACTCGGCCGCGTTCGACTCCTTACGCGGGGGCGCATGAAACGGGGTATTCTCCTCACCTCACTTGCGCTCACCAGCGTCGCGGTCGCCGGACTTTTTTGCATTCTGGTCATGTCGTTCTGGCTGGGAGAGCGCGCAGCTGTCCTCTCGCGGGAAATCACGGACGCGCGCCTGATCAGAGCTTCCGCGAGCGAGATGCGCAATGCGCTCCAGTCAGCGGAATCGAGCCAACGCGGCTACATCGCCACCGGCAATCAGATCTATCTGGCCCCCTATGGCGTCGCCCGGGCGACGGCGGAGCGTCACCTTCTCGAGCTTGAGCGCCTCCTGTCCGGCAGGCCTGCATCCGCCGTCGTCCTCGAGCGCCTCTCGGCAATCGCATCCGCCAAATTCACCGAGATGGATCAGTCGATTGCGCAGAAACGCGATCGACGCGACGCCGAAGCCCTGGCCATCCTGCGCTCCAATCGCGGGAAGGCGCTCATGGACCAAGCCAATGTCTTTCTCGCCGGCATCGTTCGTGAGGTCGACGATCGCCTGGAGCGGGACCTTGTCGCGCAGACGGACAACGCCGCCGTTCTCCGGCTCGTGAATGTGCTGAGCGTCATCGTCATCCTGGTGGTCGCAGCCTCGATTGCATGGCTCGCGCGCCGATATACCGGGGAGATCGATGCGGCTCGGAAGCAACTCGTCGTCTACAATGCCACGCTCGAACGGCGTGTCGCCCAACGGACCACGGATCTCGCGCGCATCAACGAGGAGGTCAAACGCTTTGCCTACATCGTCACGCACGACCTGAGAGCTCCCCTCGTCAACATCATTGGGTTCACCGGGGAAATCCACAAGGGAACGCAGGCGATCGAGCAGCTCGTTCAGCGTCATCAGCAAACGTTAGCGAGCGACCACGCGGCGCGGGATGCTCTCCTTGCGGTGCGGGAGGACATTCCCGAGGCGATCGGCTTCATCCGTGCCTCGGCTCAGAAGATGGACAGCCTCATCAATGCGATCCTCCGCCTGTCGCGGGAGGGCAGCCGGCCTCTTCGGCTTGAGCGTCTGCGGCTGCATGAGGTGGTTGAGGAGAACGTCAAGCTCGTAAGCCACCGGCTGGGGAAAGCCATTGGGACGGTGTCGTCCGAGGTCGGCGAGATCGAGGTGACCTCCGACCGGCTGGCGCTCGGCCAAATCCTTGCGAACCTGCTCGACAACGCCGTCAAGTATGCGAGCGAAGACCGACCCATACAAATCGCGATCAGGGCCGCGCGTTCGAGCGATGGCGTTCGGATCGATGTTGCCGACAATGGCCGCGGGATCGCCCCTGGCGATCACGAACGAGTCTTTGAGCTATTCAGGCGAGTGGCGGTCGATCAGCCGGGCGAGGGTATCGGTCTCGCCCATGTCCGCATCCTGGCGCGTGCGCTCGGAGGCGATATCGCCCTGAGATCCACTTTAGGGGAAGGCAGCACCTTCACGCTATCGCTGCCCCTCGATCCTCCAGCGAAGCCGAGCTGATCCATGTCCCGCACAAACGCCGTCACAATCATCATGATCGAGGATGATCCCGGTCATGCCCGCCTTATCGAGAAGAACATCCGCCGGGCCTGCGTGCCGAACGACATTCTGGCTTTCGCCGACGGGGGCAGCGCGATCGCCCACCTGACCAGCCCCGCCAATCACGACGGCAACTATCTCATCCTTCTCGATCTCAATCTGCCGGATATGCGCGGCATAGAGGTGCTGCGCACCATCAAGGACGATCCCCGTCTGCGCCTTGCCCCAGTGATCATCCTGACAACGACTGACGATGAGAACGAGATCCGACAGTGCTACGAGCTTGGGGCCAATGTTTACGTGACCAAGCCACTGGACTTCGACGGCTTCGCCAACGCGGTTCGGCAATTGGGGCTTCTCTTCACGATCATGCAGGTTGCCCCCCATGTCTGACCTGGCAAGCACAAAGGGGATGCGCATCCTCTATGTGGACGACGACGCCATTCTCGTCCGGCTGGTGCAAAAGGCCTTGGGTCGGGAAGGTTTCGTTGTGACCCATGCGGAATCCGGTTCGGCTGCGCTCGCGGTGGTCGCGAACTCCGGCGCGGATGCCATCGTACTCGATCATTACCTTCCCTCCGGCACGGGCTTGGAGGTTCTCAAGCAACTGTCCGCCCTTGAGAGAGCACCGCCCGTCATCTACGTGACCGGCTCAACGGAGACGGCCGTCGCCGTTGCGGCTCTCAAGGCTGGTGCCGCCGATTTCGTGCCGAAGGCCGTCGGAGACGACTTCCTCGCCCTGCTCACCGCAGCGCTGGAACAGGCGCTTGCGAAGCATCGCCTCGAGGAGGAGAAACGCGGGGCGGAGCGCCAGATCCGCATCGCGCGGGACCGGGCGGAGGCGCTGCTTCAGGAAGTGAATCATCGGGTCGCGAACAGCCTCGCCCTCGTCGCGGCCCTGATCGGGCTCCAGCTCCGGGCAGCGAAGGATTCCGCGATCCGCGACGCGCTCATAGAAGCCCAGTCGCGCATCAGCGCGGTGGGGTTCGTTCACAAACATCTCTACAGCTCAGGCGACGTCGGCGTCGTGGAGCTGCGGGAGTACCTGTCCGGCCTTCTTGAGCAGCTTGCTTCAGCCATGAACGTGCAGGGGCTCGGGGCCGATCTGGTGTACAGCCTGACGCCGGCTTATCTTCGCACGGACGCAGCGATCAATCTGGGCGTCATCGTCACCGAGTGGATCACGAACGCGCACAAATACGCCTACCCGGCTGGAGGCGGGCAGGTGCGGGTGAGCCTCGAACGCTTGGGCGAACGTCGCTTGCGCCTCATGGTGGCGGATGACGGCCTTGGATTCGACGACGGGGATTTGCCGAAGGGAACGGGCCTTGGATCTCGCATCGTGGCGTCCATGGCGCGGGCGATGAATGCTGAACTCAGTCGACGGGCGCGCAACCCCGGCACCGAGTTCAGCATCGATTTCGACGAGGACGGGGTCGCCGTCGGCGCCGGTGCCGACGGCGACAAGGATGTCGCATCGGTTGCGGGAGGGTGAAGACTGTGAATCGCCGACAGAGCCTCATGATGTCAGCTCTCGTGATCGGGACGCTTTCTCAATCCCTGTCAGGCGCGTCAGCGCAGCAGGAAGGGGTCACCACGCCGGTGGTCCTGCCGCCCTTCAATGAGAATCACGCGCCTTGCAATGCCCCGCCGAACCGCGAAAAGTCCCTTGTATTCGCCCAGGACAATCAACGGCAGTTCATGGAGGGCGTGAGCTTTGGTCTCGCGTCCGCGGCGCGCGACCGGGGCCTGAGCTATTCGGTTCTGTTGGCCGCCAACGACGCAAACAGGGCTCTTTCCCAGATAACGAGCCTTCACGACCGGCCTGTTGGCGGCGTTGTCGTTGCGCCTGTGGATTCCGAGGCGATCGGCCCGCATCTGAGACGGCTGATCCTGAATGGAGTGTACGTGGGGACGATCGTCCCACCACCTGCCGTCACCCTGCTCAACGCTCCGCAATATCGGACCGGCCAGTTGCTGGGCGAGGCAGCGGTTCGCCACGTGCGGGAGCGTCTCGCGGGCCGCGCGAACGTGGTGATCCTGTCACATGACAGCCTGGAGTTTCTCGCCCCGCGTTTTGTCGCGATGCGGGATGCCCTTCGGCAGGTCCCCGGGGCGACGATCGTGGCCGACATCTCCCCGGTGACGGTGGACCATCAAGGCGGGTTCGACATGATGAACACGATCATGGTCGCCAATCCACGCATCGATGTGGTGCTGGGTGCCGATACGGTGGTGCTGGGGGCGCTTGCGGCCATGCGGGCCGCCGGCAGGGTGAGACCCGACCAGTTCTTCGGCGGCATCGATGGAGAGCCGGAAGCGCTGGTGGAGCTTCGCAAGCCCGACAGCCCCTACAGGACGAGCATCAGCCTGTCCTCCCCCGTGTTCGGCTACGCCATGGGCCAGCACGCCGCCGACTGGCTGGAGGGCAAGAGCATACCTCAGGCTATGGACATCCTGCCTCGCGCGCTTACGCAGGAGACGCTTGCGCAGTACGAGGAAGACGGGCGCAACCCCGGCGCCGTCTATCGTGATCAGAAAAAACGCAGCGAATACCTGGCGTTGTATGGCAACATCTGCTTCGAAACGCGGGACAGGTTCATCAACTTTCCCTGGTCGTCCGAGACTCGCTGACCGGACCCTTCCAGGCTCTCCCGCCGCTTTGCGGAACGGTCTGGTTGCCATTTCGCCGCCGTCGGCTCTCAACTTGAGAGCAGCCCCTAAGCCTCGGCTTTGCTTCTGACCCATAGCAGGGGGCGGCTGCGCCCGCAGGGTCGGCGTTTTCGGTCAAGCTTAAGCAGAGCGAGGCCGGCTCGCTCGGGCATTCCTCTGGACTATGAGTTGCTGACACAGCACCATCGACGCAAGCCGTACATCCGAGGAGGCCCATGACCGTTCCGGCCAGCACGCGTGTCCAAAGGCGCCTTGCCGCAATCCTCGCGGCCGACGTGGTGGGCTTCTCCGCGCTCATGGGAGCGGACGAGGACGGCACGATCGCCCGCATCAAGAGCCTTCGGCATCAAGTCGTCGAGCCCCGAGTGGCCGAGCACTGCGGGCGCATCTTCAAGACCACGGGCGACGGGCTCTTGATCGAGTTCCCCAGCCCGGTCGAGGCGGTCCGGTGCGCCATGGCGATCCTCGAAGCTCTTGCCTCCAACGACGCTCAGGATCCTTTGGGGGGCCTGCTGCTCCGCGTTGGGATCAATCTCGGTGATATCGTGGTCGAGGATGACGGCGATGTGTACGGCGAGGGAGTCAACATCGCGGCGCGCCTTGAGCAACTTGCGAGCCCCGGTTCCATCTGTATCTCCGCCAAGGTCTATGAGGAGGTCCGAGACAAGTTGCCTGTTCGGTTCGAAGACTTGGGCGAGAAGCAGGTCAAGAACATAGCGAGGCCCGTGCGGGTTTATAAGGTCGGAGCACGACGCGCGGCGGTCACGGCCTTTCCGGCAAATCCATCCGGTGCCGCCCAGGGCCCTTCCATCGCCGTGTTGCCCTTCACTAACGTAAGCGGCGACCCCGAACAGGAATACTTCGCCGATGGAATGGTCGATGAGATCATCACGGGCCTCTCCCGCATCCACTGGCTCACCGTCATTGCCCGGAACTCGACTTTTGCCTTCAAGGGAAGAGCCGTCGACGTTCGATCCGTCGCCCGCGAATTGGGCGTTCGCTATATCCTTGAGGGAAGCGTGCGAAAGGGTGCCGACCGGATCCGTATCAGCACCCAATTGGTCGAGGCAGAGGCCGGTGGACACCTTTGGGCAGATCGTTTCGAGGGGTCCGCTGCAGACGTGTTCGAGCTTCAAGACCAGATCACCGAAGGCGTAGTCGGAGCCCTCGAGCCGACGCTCCGTAAGGCGGAGATCGCCAGGGCAAAGCGAAAGCGTCCGGATGATCTAGACGCTTATGACCTCTACTTGCGCGCGGTCGCTCATATGTACGAGGTGACCCCCGAGGGGAGAGAGGCGGCCCTCGGCTTTGTTGACCGAGCGCTGGCGCTCGACCCGAACTATGCCGAAGCGCACGGGGTGGCCGCCTGGTGCTATCTCGCGAAGACACTTTGGGAGGGCGGGTTCTCGAACGATCATCGGGAAGGCGCTCTTCGACACGCCCAGGCGGTTCAGTCCCTCCAGAGCGAGGATGCGACGACGCTTGCTCATGCCGCCATCGCACTGGCCCTTGCAACGCGTGATCTCGAAGCCGCCCTGGAGCTTATCGAACGCGCGCTTGCGCTCAATCCGAACTCCATCCACGCGCACAGCCACGGTGCGGTGATCAATACCTGGGCGGGCCATTATGATCGGGCGATCGCTCTTGCGGACCGGGCGCTTCGGCTCTCCCCATTCGATCCCCTGAATGTCATGGCCCTTGCGGGCAAGGCGGGCGCGCACCTGATGACGGGTCACTATGAGGCTTCATTGAGCAACGCTCGGAAAGGACTGCAGATCTACCCCACCCATACGCCCTGCTTTTTGATCTCAATTGCAAGCCTCATGCGACTGAGTCGGGTGGCCGATGCGAGGATGCTCGCCCTGCAGTTCATCGCCATCTACCCGACGTACCGCATCCTCCGCAGGTGGCCTGTGCTGGAACACTTCTGCGACGAGTTGCGAGCAGCAGGGCTGCCCGAGTGACCGGTCGGGGCCAGGATGCTCCACCAGCACAATCGCACGCCTTTTCACATTCTGTCGCTAAGCCGCAAACGGAGGCAAGCGGCGGCTCGAACGACGGCTTCAGGCACAATGCCGACTTCTGCAAGGTTTGACGAATGGTCGGCACGTGGATGGAGGGGAACCGTTTTGTGGGCTGGCACGGAAAAGGGTGTAGTTAAATCCGCGCACCCCTTCCGCTCCTTAAGCGGGCCGCCTCCGACACCGGCACCAGAGATCCAGGTCGTCCTGCTCCGCCACCGTTAAGCCTCTGTTTCTGCTCGGCCGCTCGGACATAATCTGCGGGCGCGATCCGTCTTGGCTGTGTGCCGCCCCTCTTGGAACCTCGGGAGCGGCTCCAACACCAGCTTACAGGAGGTCGGAAGCCGGCTCATTACTCGAACCCAAGCGGTGCAGTACGGCTGTTGGTTCGCACGCACCCACAGACTGCTCAAAGCGGGCGCTCTCGTCGGCCATGGCAGAAACGGTATGGGCTCGGTACCCGATTCGTCCTGGGCCAGAGCGACCCAGGACGTTTCTATCAATGCTTGGCCCGAGATGGGTGTGAATGACCGCTCGGACAGCCCGCCTCAGCGGGCCCCAAGCAGCTCAACCTCGAAGATCAGCGTGGCATTGGGCGGAATGACCCCGCCGGCACCCCGGGCGCCGTAGCCGAGCTCTGGCGGGATCACGAGCGTGCGCTTGCCACCCGTCTTCATGGTTGCGACGCCTTGATCCCAACCGGCGATGACTTGGCCCTGGCCGAGCGTGAAGCTGAAGGGCTGGCCGCGGTCGCGCGACGAGTCGAATTTGGCGCCCTTCTGGCCGTTCTGGTCGAGCCAGCCCGTGTAATGCACGTTGACGGATTGGCCCGCCTTCGGCTCGGGCCCGGTGCCGACGACCTCATCTCTGTATTTGAGGCCTGAGGGCATGCTGACGAGATTTTGCGCGGAAGCATCGAGGGTCATGGCGATCAACACGGCTCCGAAAAGAGGGATGGTGAAACGAGGCATGAGGGGATCGTTCCTTCGGTTGGCTGATCAGCTATTATCCGCCCCGATCAGGATCGTCCAACATTTGCTGAGCGGGCAGCAGTCGTGCTCAGACCCGATTGCCATCACCTCAGGACCGGCAGGAGCGGTCGGGACAAAGCCTGCCATAGGGAACGCGGCCGCTCGGGATCCATGAGTTCATGATCCGCCAACGCCTTCTCGGCCTCATTGATTTCGGGCGGAGTGAACGCGCGAAGGGAGCGTCCGGGACCCGACAGCGCCTCGATGGCCGCGACCAGCGACCGCCCCTTGGCGACCGCAGCGGAGACCTCATCGGGCGATGTCCCGAGATGCTCGGCCAGCAGCCTCGCCCGAAAGGCGGAAATCGCGTCGCACAGGCGGGCGTCATCGTCATTCGCCTCGATGGCGAGGTCGCACTCGGTGTCGTAGCCCATGGAGCGATTGTTCAGGTTCGATGAGCCCACGCGCAACAGCCGGTCGTCCACGATCATGATCTTCGCGTGGACATAGATCGGCTGCTCCCCCGCCGTGACGGGTGTGTAGACCCGCAGGCGGCCGAAGCGGTCGCGGCGCCTCAGCATGGCAAGGAGCCGGGCTCGGGCGGACCCCATCGCCTCCTCCTCGAGCCAGCCTTCGGCCGATTCGGGATTGACGATCACGAATTCGGGCCCGTCGGGCTCGTCGAGGCGACGGGCGATGGCTTGCGCGATGGCACGCGAGGCAAAGTATTGGCTCTCGAGGTAGACGCTCCTGCGCGCGCTCGCGATCGCCGCAATGTACAGCGCCTCGATCTCGCGCACCTCCGCCTGATCCTCGTAGGCCGGGATGGTGCGGGCGATCGCGACCCCGACGTCGGCCATGTCGACCGTGAGACCGTCGGGCCAGGGGTCCGAGCCGGCGGGCGGCGGCGCCAGGATCTCCCCGGAAGCCCGATGCCAACGTTCCCGGGCATGATCGCCCAGGGCCTTGGCGGCCGGCCCGCTCACCGCCGTGGTGGCGTCATGCCACGGCCCATAGGCGCGCCGCGTGAACGGCCGGCGACGGCGCGGATCCTCGTCCCGGTGTTCCGGGGTATCCCACCGGTCGCCCGTCATGTCGATGCCGCCGCAGAAGGCGACCGCGTCGTCGATCACCACGATCTTGTGATGATGCACCGCCCCGGTCGGGTGAGCCCCATCCAGCTTGAAGGCGATGCGTTCGTGGAACGCCCATTGAGCCACCCGGAAGAGGGTAGTGCCGCGCCATAGGGCTTTCACCATGCCAAGATCCCACTTCAGGATATGGACGTGAAGTTCCGGTTTGGCCTCCACCAACCACGTCAGGAACGCTCCCAGCCCAGTCGGATGGCCCCCTCCATCCCTGGTCGGATCGAGATCGATGCGCGTGTCGAAGTCCCACCCGATCATGAGGATCGAATGCTGCGCTTTCAGCATGGCGGCCTGAGCGGCCCGGAAATAGTCGGCCGCATCGACGATGAGAGCGACACGGTCCGCCCGCTCGATGCGCCAGCACGTATCACCGGGTCGCAAGACTTCCACGGCTACTCCCTCCATCGCCCCGGTTTCTCCCTGCATACCCGAGAATGGCTGGGCGTGAGCGTGGCATCGTCGCGGGCGGCTTGGCTTTAAACCGGGTGCATTCGGCCCAGGTTCCGCAGGGACGATACGGATATGGGCTCGGTGCTATGGTCGGGGCGGATCCGGCTCATCCGGCTTTCGACCCATGACGAAAACAAGTTGCGCGCGGCAAAGGCGTGGCGTCACCCCGTTTCCAGCATTTCGGCAGCCTTGCGAAAGAGGGCGGCGCTCTCGGCCTCGAAGTGAAAGGCCGCCAGGAAATCGTCGATCCGGTAGCGCGGGTGCGTCTCGTGAATGGCGGCGAGGTAGATGCGCGCCTCATGCGTCCGGCCGGCGAGCGCGAGAATGTAGGCGGCGAGCGCCTGAATATGCACATGGGCATTCGGCCGCGTGGCGCTGTTGACCGCCCAGTCGGCGGCTTCCTCGAAGCGGCCGAGGCGCGCGAGCGCCATGGCGCGCACGGCCAACATGGCGAACAGCATCGGGTCGTAGGGGCTCAGCCGGCGCGAGTGGTCGGCCGCCGAAGCCGCCAGAACGGGATCGCCCGTGATCGAATGGACGAAGGCGAGAGCGTAATGGGCCTGCGCGAAATTCGGGCTCAGATCGACAGCCTGGTTGAGGTGGTCGAGGGATTGCTCCTGGAGCCCGCGCAGCCACAGCGCCCGGCCCATGGCCCAGTAGGCGGCCGGATCGCGGTCGTCCGCCATGAGGCCCTCGCCGGCAGCCGCGTAGGCGCGCTCGATCTGGGGTTTTCGCTCCTCCCATCCCTGGAAGGCGTTCTGCCAATGCGCGAACGATAGGCCCGCATAGGCGCGGGAGAACGTTGGATCGAGCCGGATCGCCAATTCGAAGAAGTGCTGGGCGCGATCGTTGTCCACCTTGTTGAAGCGGTACATATGCCAGAGGCCGCGATGGAGCGCCTCCCAGGCATCGAGGGAATCCGGGGCCTTCAGGATCGCGCGGTTTCTCTCGACGGCTTCGACCTCGCTCGCGATCGATGCGACGATGCTGTCGCCGATTTCATGCAGGATGAGAAAGGCGTCGTCCAAAGCACGGTCGAAATCGCTTGCCCAAACGATGCGCGCCGTGCGGACCTCGAGCAGCTCGACCGTCACCAGGAGGCGCTGATTGGAGCGCCGGACGGATCCACTGGCGACGTAATCCACGTTCAGGACACGGCCGGCCTCCTCCGGCCCGATGTTCCGGTCACGCAGGGCAAAGACGGTTCCCTGCGCGATCACGAACAGGCTTCTCAGCTTGGCCAATCGGGTAATGACGTCGTGAACGAGCGCGTCGGCCAGCCCGCCGCGGATGCCCGCGACGGGGGAGATGTCGGCGAACGGCATGATGGCGATCGAGGCCCGCTGGTGTGCCGGCCGGCTGCCATCCAGGCGGCCAGGCGTTCCGGGGAGGTCCGGAGCAGCCCTGTCGATGATGGAGACGCGGCTCGCACCGCCGGCCACGGGCACCCCATCGGCCGCCCCGCGCGCGTCCTCGCGCACCTCGGCGATGAGCCGGATGCCCTTGCGCGCAATGGTGCGGATCAGGCGTTGCTCGCCCCCGCTGTCCCCGACCGCCTTGCGCGCGGCGTTGATGCGGCTCGTCAGAGTGGATTCCGAGACGATCCGTCCACCCCATATGGCGGCGAGCAGATCGTCCTTGCTCACCACGCGATCACGGTTGTGGAGCAGGTAGATCAGCAGGTCGAACACCTGCGGTTCGACGGCGACAGGCTCAGCGCGGCGCCGCAACTCGCGGCGCTCGACATCCAGCGTGCAGTCACCAAACGAAAACAGCACGTCCCCGCTCCCAGCGGCCGCCCTGCCCTCACGGAAAAATCAGGCCAATCTCAAGGGTACGTCATGCCGGCCGCAAAGTCTTCCCATCCGGTCCAGGACTAGAGTCGGCTCCATCGGAACAGGTGAGCGTCCGACCGAAGGGTCGCACCGTTCCGTCGACGAAACCCGACCAATGGAGCGATACGATGACCAGTTCCGCGCTTGCCCCCTCGCCTGCCGCGACGTCGGCCCCTCTCGATCTTTCCGCCCTGAAGGCCCGGCAGCATGGGGCGTGGTCGTCCGGCGACTACGCCGTGGTGGGCACCACCCTGCAGATCGTCGGCGAGCAACTCTGCGAAGCCCTGGATCTGCGGGCCGGTCAGAGCGTCCTCGACGTGGCGGCCGGCAACGGGAACGCCTCCCTGGCGGCGGCCAGGCGCTGGTGCGATGTTGTCGCGACGGATTACGTGCCCTCGCTGCTGGAGCGAGCCCAGGAGCGTGCGCGGGCGGAGCGGCTTCCCATCACCTTCCGCGAGGCCGACGCCGAAGCCCTGCCGTTCGGGGACGAGAGCTTCGACGTGGTCGTTTCCACCTTCGGGGTGATGTTCACCCCTGATCAGGAACGGGCTGCCGCGGAACTCGTGCGGGTTTGCAGAACCGGGGGCCGGATCGGGCTGGCGAACTGGACGCCGGACGGGTTCATCGGCCAGGTCTTCAAGACCATCGCCAAGTACCTGCCGCCAGCAGCCGGCGCCAAGTCACCGGCCCGCTGGGGAACCCACATCGGGCTTGCGCAGCTGTTCGAAGCGGGCGCCTCGTCCATCGAAGCGGAGCCCCGCCACTTTGTGCTGCGCTACCGCTCCCCCGGCCACTGGATCGAGGTCTTCAAGACCTATTACGGTCCGCTCCTGAAGGCATTCGCCGCTCTCCCGCCGGCGGCTCAGGCCGATCTCGAACAGGACCTTCTCATGCTTATCGGGCGGTTCAACCGCGCCGACGACGGCTCGATGGTCGTACCGAGCGAGTATCTGGAGACCGTCGTCACCCGGCGCTGAGAGCCGGATCGTGCGGGAGGCACCCATGCCAGGTGCCGCACCTGAGGCGGCGGCGATGGAGCCCTCCAGAGCAGCCGCCTCGACGATCGCGAGCTCGCGAGACCCGCCACCCGCAATGCGCGGGGCACCGGAAGCAGGGTGTCGCGAGCGGCCCTTTCCCGTCGGGGCGCGAGGCGGATCACGGAGGCTCGCCCGCTTCTTGGCGCAAACAGGAATCGGTACTCCGCCGGTCAGCAATGCTCCGGATGCGCACCGATTCTCGAGGACATCGAACCTTGCCGGCACCGTCATGGAGTCGGGGACACGGTGATGACCAGCGTATCCAGCTCACACACCCGTTGGCCGTCCGGTCGCTGCCATCCGGACGAGCACTGCTCTGCGCCTTGGCCGGGCGCGGATCGGCGGCGCGGCTACTCCCTTCGCGGCTCGCTGTTCGGGAAGTCGTTCCTCGCCCTGTTCCTGGCGGTCGTCGTTCCGCTGACGGCGAGCGGCTTGGGCGAGGCTTGGTTCGGCTATTGGGCCCAACGCGATCGCCTCGACCAGTTGCTCGGCGTCGAGGCGCGCGCAGCCGCCTTCCGCATCCAGGGCTTTATCGACACCATCACGGGTCAACTCGGCTGGCTGGTCCAGCTGCCCTGGTCGGAGGAGGTGGATGAGCGCCGCCGCATCGACGCCTTGCGCCTCCTGCGGCAGGTGCCCGCCGTCTCCAATGTCACGCTGATCGATGGACAGGGCCGGGAGCGGCTTCATGTATCGCGCATCGGCCTCAACCGCCTCGAGGCTCGCACGGACCGCCAGGCAGACCCGGGTGTCGAAGGAGCAAGAGCCCGTGGGATCTGGTTCAGCGAGATCACGCATGTGCGGGGCTCGGAGCCCTATGTGACGGTGGCTTTTGCCGGCAGCCGCCCCTCCGTCGGCATCGTGCTCGCGGAGGTGAATCTGAAGCTCATCTGGGACGTGATCGCGGGCATTCGGATCGGCGGGACGGGACACGCCTACCTCCTCGACGGCCCGGGCCGGCTCATCGCGCATCCCGACATCAGCCTTGTCCTTCGCGGAGCGGACGACGCTACCCTGAGGCCGTTTCGGGCGATCAGAGCGGCGGTCGCCGTGGCCGAGGGGCGGACGGCCTTTGGCCAGAACGCGGACGGCGGCGCCGTCATCGCGGCGGCCTCGGCCGTTCCAGGCGTCGACTGGACCGTGCTCGTGGAGCAGCCTCTGGCCGAGGCCTTCCGCCCCATCCATGCGGCGCTCCTGCGGACAGCTGGGATCTTCGTCGGCGGCAGCCTCGTGGCGGCCCTGCTCGCCTATTGGCTCGCCCGCCGCATGACGGGCCCCATCCGGCTCCTGCAGCAGGGGACGGAGCGCATCCGCATGGGCCAGTTCGAGCATCGCATAAGCCTGCGCACGGGCGACGAGCTGCAACGGCTGGCGGAGAGCTTCAACAGCATGGCGGCAGGTTTGGCCGAGTCCCAGGAGCGGCAGGAGCGGATCGCCAAGCTGAAGCGCTTCCTCGCGCCGCAAGTGGCCGAACTCGTGGAGCGGGCGGGCGGGGACGACATGTTGGAGGGGCGCCGGGTCGAGGTGGTCGCCATCTTCGGCGATCTCAGGGGCTTCACGGCATTCTCCGCCAATGCCGAACCGGACGCGGTGATGCGGGTGCTGGCCGAGTACCATGAGGCGGTCGGCGCCATCGTCACCGCCCGCCAGGCCACGCTGACGAGCTTTGCCGGCGATGGCCTCATGATCCTCGTGAACGCCCCTGTGCCGGTCCCGGACCCGGTCGATCAGGCCCTCGACATGGCCAGGGACATTCAATGCGCGGTTCGGGAGCTCGTCGTGACGTGGCAGCAGCGGGGGCATAGGATCGGCCACGGCATGGGGTTGGCGCTCGGCCCCGCCACGGTCGGACGGATCGGCTACGAGGGGCGCCACGACTACGCGGCGATCGGCTGCGTGACGAACCTCGCGGCAAGGCTATGCGCAGCGGCGCGGGACGGGGAGATCCTGGTGGACGCCGCGGCCGCTGCGGCCGCTCGCCAACAGCGCTCCATCATCCCTCTCGGCTTTCGCGCGATGAAAGGATACGAGGGCGAAGTTCCCATATTCGGCCTGGATCTCAGTCCAGCTCCCGAGCAACCCGCCCGGCCGGCGCGGGCCTCCTACTCGATGATCACGTCGGCGCCGGAGATCATCGAGGGCGGAACGACGAGGCCCAGCTGAGAGGCTGCCTTCAGGTTCAAGAACAGCTCGACCTTCGTGATCTGCTGAACCGGCAGGTGAGCCGGCTTCTCACCCTTGAGCACTCGCCCGGTATAGACGCCCGCCTGGCGGTGCGACTGGGTGAAGTCGCCCCCATAGCTCATTAACCCCCCGGCCACCGGGAAGTCGCGCGATTGGGTGACCGCAGGCACGCCGTGACGCGTGGCGAGGGCGGCGAGTTGCTGGCTGCGATTTGCGAAATACGGGTCGGACGTGAACACAAGCCCGCCGGCCCGTCGCTCCGCCGTGATCGCGAACGCCGTTTCGAACTCCCGTTCGCTGCCGGCATGCAAGATTCGCAGCTGCACCCCAAGCGCATCCGCCGCCGATTGAAGATTGGCGAGTTGCGAGGGCACGGTAGGGCTCGTCGGATTGATGGCGACGGCGAACGTACCGGCTCCGGGAAGCAGCTCGCGCATGAATTCGAGGCGCTTGCGCGAGACTTCCACGCTGAGGCTCGACACGCCCGTGATGTTGCCGTCCGGCCGCGACAGATTGCTGACAACCCCGACCGCGACAGGATCGCCTCCCATTTCGAAGACGATAGGTATGCTCGAGGTCGCCGCCTTCGCGGCGAGTGCGACCGGCGCGCCGCCGGGGGCGACGATCATGTCCACGCGGCTGGCCACCAGATCGGCGGCGAGCTCCGGGAGGCGGGCATACTGCCCTTCGGCCCACCGGAACGCGATCGCGACATTCCGGCCCTCCACAAAGCCGGCTTCGGCCAATCCTTCGCAAAAGGCCCTGACACGGCTCGCAAAGGGGAGCGGCGCCTCAGGACTGAGATAGCCGACAACAGGCACGGCCGCTTGCTGCGCGCGAGCCGGGCGCGTCCGCATGGCAACCGCACCCAGCGCAAAGAGCACATCACGCCGTTTCATGGGGACACCGTTGCGCCCATGCCGGCCGGGGCCGGGCTCCGCTCCATTCCTCACCCCCATCACACATCCAAGGGCCGGCGGGACAGGGGCCCGACATTCCATGTGAGACGATGCTGCGGGAGGGATGTTGGCAAGTTATGCCAAGGCCGTCCAGCCGAACTTCCGCAGCAAGCCTGCGGCGACCGTGGCGGGAATGCTTCCGCTCACCGGCTCGGCGTCGACTGAGGGCAGAAACCCTATGGCCGCGCTGAAACGCGATCCCGCCTTGCCCGTTCTAGCCGCATGCCCCATTCACAACGCCCCATCGTCCTCGTCGTCGAAGACGAGGTCCTCGTCCGGATGATGCTCGTCGACAGCTTCGAGGAGGCCGGCTTCAAGGTCTACGAGGCCGCCCATGCGGACGAGGCG
>DATCJK010000020.1:0-41231 GCA_036562855.1 Microvirga sp. | reverse complement strand
TCGCGCAACGTGCAGCAGGCCGCGCAGGGCACCGAGGCGGTGACCGGGAGCATTGGCGAGGTGCGCCAGGGCGCGGGCGAGACGGGGGCTGCCGCCTCCCAGGTGCTGGCCGCCGCCCAGGAGCTCGCCCGGCACTCCAACAGCCTTGGTCGCGAAGTCGATACCTTCTTGAGAAACGTGAAGGCGGCCTAGTAGGCGGGCGCCTGCCCGGCGCAGCGATCAGCTCGCGCCGGGACCCGGGATCGCGCCCGGCGGGCATTTGCCTAGGATGATCATGCCGAGCACCTCGTCCTGGGTGACGTCCGACACCTTCGCGGAGCCCACGAGACGGCCGTTCTTCATCACGCTCACCCGGTCGGCGAGGTCGAACACGTCGTGGATGTCGTGGCTGATGAGGAAGATGCCGATGCCCTCCTTCTTCAGCTGCAGCACGAGGTCCGCCACCTGTTTCGTCTCCGCGGGCCCGAGCGCCGCGGTCGGCTCGTCCATGATGAGCACGCGCGCATTGAAATAGATCGCCCGCGCGATGGCGACCGATTGGCGTTGCCCGCCCGAGAGGGCTTTCACAGGCTCCTTGAAGCGCCGGAAATGCGGGTTGAGGCGCGCCATCACCTTGCGGGTCTCTGCTTCCATGGAGGCATCGTCGAGGGTGCCGTAGGGGGTCATCATCTCGCGGCCAAGGAAGATGTTGCCGGCGGCGTCGATATTGTCCGCGAGCGCGAGCGTCTGGTAGATCGTCTCGATGCCCTGCGCCTTGGCGTCCCGGGGCGAGGCGATGTCGGCCCGCGTGCCGTTCACGTAGATCTCGCCCGCATCCGGCCGGTAGGCGCCCGACAGGATCTTGATCAGCGTCGACTTGCCGGCTCCGTTATGGCCGAGGAGGCCCACGACCTCGCCGGGACGCAGGTCGACGGTCACGTCGTCCACCGCCTTGATGCCGCCGAAGCTGATGGAGATGTTGCGCATCTCCACGAGCGGCGTGCCGGTTTCATGCGCCATGATGCGCTCCTCGCGGGACGGGGCTGCGGTTGCAGGTGAGACAGCCATGCGCGCCTCCTTACCGAATGCGCCGCCGGTAGAGCCCGTCGAGCCAGACGGCCACCACGAGCACCGCGCCGACGACGATGTTCTGCAGGGGCGTATCGACCCCGAGCAGGACCATGCCGGACTGAAGGGATTGCATGACCAGAGCGCCGAGCATGGCGCCCGCGATGGTGCCGACGCCGCCCGCCAGCGAGGTGCCGCCGATCACCGCGGCCGCGATCACGTAGAGTTCGTCCAGGGTGCCGGCGGCGTTCGTGGCGGCGTTGAGGCGGGCGGTCGAGATGCAGGCGGAGATGCCGCACAGCACGCCCATGAGGCCGAACACCTTCATGAGCACCCAGCGGGTCGGGATGCCCGAGAGCTCGGCGGCCTCCGGGTTGCCGCCGATCGCGAACACGTAGCGCCCGAAGCGCAGGCGGGTGGCGAGGAAGGTCATGAAGAGGCCGACCGCGACCGCTATCAGAACCGGCACCGCGATCCCGTGCGGGATGAAGAGCCCGCCATCGGGCCAGGCGATTCCCTGCGCTTCCGCGAGACGGCGCGCGGCGCCGACCGGAACCGGATAGGCATTGGCGATGGCGGCGGCGCCGAGCACCGCGCCGCAGGCGATGGCCGCGATCACCGCATCCGCCCACCCGGCCCGAACCGGAAAGCCGAAGCGAACGCGGCGGCGGCGTGCAAGGCCGAGGGCCACGACGATGAGCCCGCAGGCGATGGCCGCGATGACCCAGGTGGCCGTGGCCCCGACGGCGCCTTCGATGCCGCCGCCGAGCACCTTGAAGCGGCCGTCCATGGGCGCGACGGTCTGGCCCGTGGTGACCCACCAGGCGGCCCCGCGCCAGACCAGCAGACCGCCCAGGGTGACGATGAAGGAGGGGATGGCGAGATAGGCGATGAGCCAGCCGTGGAAGAGGCCGATGAGGCCGCCCGTCACGAGAGCGGCGAGCACGGCGAGCGGCGCGGTCAGCCAATGCTCGAAACCGAGGAGGCCGGGCAGGAGCCTTGCCTGCACCACACCCACGATCATACCCACGAAGCCGAGGATGGCACCGACCGAAAGGTCGATGTTGCGGGTCACGATGATCAGCACCATGCCCGTGGCCATGACGGCGACCGACGCGGTCTGGACCGACAGGTTCCAGAGGTTCCGGGGGGTGAGGAAGACGCCGCCGGAGAGGAGGTCGAAGCCGATCCAGATCACGGCGAGGGCGGCGAGCATGCCGATGAGCCGCACGTCGATCTCGAGCTTCGAGGTGAGCGTGCCGAACGAGCTTGCCGGGGTCGGGGCGGTGGTGGCTGTCATGGGGCGATCCATTGGCATCGCCCTGCCGCGGCGCTGTCCGCGTCAGGGCTTTTTCGAAGGCGTGAAGGCCAGCCGCGCGGCGGATCCCGGGAAGGCCCGGGACCCGCTCGGCGTCAGGCTTAGTCGCAAGCCTTCGTCTTGCCCTTCGGCACGCCCTGGCAGACCACGTCCTTGGTCACCCAGCCCGCGTCGATCACCACGTTCAGGTTGTCCTTGGTGACCGCGACCGGCTTCAGGAACACGGCGGTCATGTTCTGCTTCTTGGGACCCTGGTTCCAGGTCTGGGCGCCGGGGATCTCGTTCAGCTTCTTGCCGCCGGCGAGCGCCACGGCGATCTCCGCCGCGTTGCGGCCGAGCTCACGGGCGTCCTTGAACACGGATACGGTCTGCGTGCCGGCCGCCACCCGGTTGAGGGCCGCCTTGTCGGCGTCCTGTCCGGACACCGGCACGGAGCCGGCAAGACCCTGCGCCGCGAGCGCCGCGATGGCGCCACCCGCGGTGCCGTCGTTCGCCGCCACGACCGCGTCGACCTTGTTGTTATTCTTGGTGAGGAACTGCTCCATGTTGCGCTGCGCGTTCGCGGGCAGCCAGCCATCCGTGAAGGCCTCGCCGACATTCTTGATCTTGCCGGAATCGATGGCCGGCTTCAGCACTTCCATGGCTCCCTGGAACAGGAAGTTGGCGTTCGGGTCGGAGCCCGAGCCCTTGATGAACACGTAGTTGCCCTCGGGCTTCGCCTTGAAGACCTCGCGGGCCTGCAGGCGCCCGACCTCGACGTTGTCGAAGGTGAGGTAGAAGGCCTGCGGAATCTCGATGAGGCGGTCGTAGCCGACCACCGGGATGCCCTCGTTCACCGCCTTCTCGATGGCCGGGCGGATCGCCTCCGCGTCCTGGGCCAGCACGATCAGCGCCTTGGCGCCGCGGGCGATGAGGCTCTCCACGTCCGTGAGTTGCTTGGCCGGGGAGGACTGGGCGTCCGCCGACACATAGGTGCCGCCCGCCTTCTCGACCGCCGCCTTGATGGCGGCTTCATCGGTCTTCCAGCGCTCCTCCTGGAAGTTCGACCAGCTGACGCCGACCACGGGGCCTTTGCCCTGGGCCTGGGCGAGACCGGCGGACAGGATGAGGGCGGCAAGACTCGTCAGGGCAACTTTCGATAGGGCCATGGGGCATCTCCTCCAAGTGCGATTCCTGGCTGATGCTGCTCTTTGACGGCGCATCCAGCTCTCCTCAGCGGAAACCACTTCCCGATCTTTGTCAAAGGGATTTTTTTGGCCATCGAACATACGTCAGGGTGGGAACCGCCGGATTGTGGATTTCCGCTGGACATATGCTGCGGCTGGCGCCGATAATATTTGCAGATCAAATTATATCATCGATGCTGACCTTTCCGGCCCATCCCACCGCCCCGAAGGAGCTTGCCCGCCGGCGGCTCCTCGACGCCCTGCGGCGCCAGGGCCCCCTGGCTCGGGTGGAGCTTGGTCAGGAGCTGGGCCTGAGCCCGGCCACGATCTCCGAACTCACGTCGAGCCTTCTCACCGAGGGCATCCTCGTTCTCGACGACACCAGCGAGGTGGCGGGGGCTCGCGGGCGCCCCAAGCAGCGCCTCTATTTCGCGGCCGATCTTGGAGCCGTCATCGGGGTATGGGTCGGGTACAACCGGGTGGAGCTGCGCCTCGTCGACAGCTCCGGACGGACCCGGGCGACACGCAGCCTCGAACGCCCGCTCCAGGACCTGGCGCCGGATCTTTTCCTCGACGAGATTGCCGCCACCATCATGGCTTTCGCGACGGAAGCCGGCCGCGACCTCACGATCCGGGCCGTGGGCGTCGCCGCTCAAGGCTATGTGGACTCGAAGGAAGGGATCATCACCTGGAGCCCCGTCTTCGCCGCACGCGACATCCCGATCTCCCGGGGGCTCGCGGAGCGGCTGGGCCTTCCCGTGGTGGTCGAGAACGACGCCAGCGCCATGGCCCTCGCCATCGCCCGCCGCCATCCGGAGCTGCGCACGGGGCGCACCGCCACCTTGATGATCGGCGACGGCGTCGGCATGGGCCTTCTCATCGACGGCGAGCTCTATCGCGGCGCCCGCTCGGGCGGGTCGGAATTCGGCCATGTGCGGATCCGGCGCGGCGGGCCGCAATGCCGCTGCGGCGGACGCGGCTGCATCGAGGCGTTCCTGGCCGATTACGCGCTCTACCGCGATGCGCAGCTCATGGGACAGCAGCCCGCGCCCGACAGCCTCATGCCGACCGAGGACGCCATGACCGCGCTGCTGGAGCGCGCACGGGACGGCGACCGGGCGCTCCTCGATCTGCTGCAGGGCGCGGGCGAGGTGTTGGGCGATGCGGTCGGCATCCTCATCCAGACCCTCGAGCCCGATCATGTGGTGATCTGCGGCCCGGGCACCCGCGCCTGGACATTCGTCGAGGCGGCCTTCGACGAGGCGCTCGCCCGGGCGAGCATCCCCGAGCTTCGCGCGCTCACCAACCTGAGGGTCCTCGACGCCAGCCAGGACCTGCTCACGGAAGGCGTCATCTTCCAGTGCCTGCGAGAACTCGATCTCGGCCTGTCGCGCCTGGAAGCTGTCTGAAATACCGTTCCATACTGCGGCCTTCCGCCGCCGCTCGCAGGCCAAACCGAACGGCTCCTGCGGGGTTTGCCTCCTGATCAACCAGAGGAGCGCCCCCATGCAGCAGGTCGGATCCGAGCGGCCATCCGTGCCCCCTCAACAGCCGCCGATGTCGGACCATGAACCGGGCGGCGCCTCCTCCCTGTCGGATTACGCGGCGTATCTCAGCCCGGAGCAGGGAAGCCGCGAGCACCCCGTGCGCGGGCTTCCGAGCACCGCGGCGATCGTCGGACATCCCATCCATCCGATGCTGATCCCGTTTCCGATCACCTTCCTCACCGTGGCCCTCGCCACGGACGTGGCCGCGCGCCAGACGCGGGATCCGTTCTGGTCACGCACCTCGCGCTGGATGCTCGGCGCCGGCATCGTGACGGGGCTCGTCGCCGGCGCGGTCGGCGCCATCGATTACTTCACGATTCGCCGCGCGCGCGAAAAATCGGTCGGCAAGCTCCACGCCTACGGCAACCCGCTCGCGCTCGGCCTTGCGGCCGCGAATCTCGCCCTGCGCGCCAAACGCAACCCGGCCGATCCGCCGAGCGGCACGGAGCTTGCCCTCTCGGCCGGCACCGCGGCCGTGCTTGGCGTAACCGGCTGGGCCGGCGCCGAACTCTCCTATCGCCACATGGTGGGCGTTGCGGGCCATGGCGATCAGCACACCGAGGAGGAGAAGCGCCGCGTCCCCTGATGCGCCCGTGCGGGCAGCGTTAACCCCGCGTTGACCTCGGTGGTGGAGCTTCGCGCCTCCAATCAACCAGGAGGCAACCATGTGGGACGACAGCCTCCTGAAAACCCAGGAGGCAACCATGTCGGATGGAATTGGGATCGCGGGCACTCGCGTGCGCTCCTTCGTGGAGCGTGTGGAGCAGCTCGATCAGGAGATCGCGGAGCTGACCGAGCAGAAGAAGGAGGTCTTCTCCGAGGCGAAGGGCGAAGGCTTCGACGTGAAGATCCTGAAGGAGATCATCAAGCTCCGGAAGCAGGATCAGGAGGAGCGCGAGGAGCACGAGACGCTTCTCGACGTGTATCTGCGCGCCATGAACGGCGCAGAGCCTGTCGATCAGGCCGCGTGATCAGGATGGCGCCCGTCTCACGAGGACGGGCGCCGCCTCGTGCGTGCCTCACGGCCGCCGGAACGTGAAGATCCCGTAGCGCATCGCGCCCGTCCGGTAGGCCATGATGAGGCGCAGCAGCGTCAGGGCGAAGACCCGGTTGCGGGCGTTGCCGTCGAGCAGGAAGCGGCGGGTCGGCGCATCCGTCACGAGGCGACGCGCGAGGCGCTTCGCGCAGATCGTCCAGGTGCGGCTCACCTGCCGCGAAACGTCCTGGTGGTCGAGGCCCGCGAAACCGGCGGACGCCGCCAGATCCTCGTACTCTCCGGCCGTGCCCATGCCGGGCATGCGTCCCTCGCGGCAGATGGGTTCGAGCAGCCATGCGGTCTCACGCGCGCCCGCGTCGTCCCGGGCAAGCCAGGCGCAGACGACGAGGCGCGAACCTGGGCGCAGCACGCGGAACGCCTCGCGAAAGAAGCCCGCCTTGTCCTCCATGTGCTCCGAACTTTCGATCGCATAGGCGCCATCGAAGCTCTGATCGGCGAGGCCGTTGTGGAGCCAGTCGCGGCACAGAAACGACAGGCGCGAATCGTCGGCCGCGAGCTCCGAGGCGCGCTCCGCCTGGATGGGCGAGAGCGTCAGACCGGTGACCGAAACGTCATGGCGCGTTGCGAGGTGCTGAGCGGTGGCCCCATAGCCGCAGCCGATATCGCACAGGCTCTGACCGGGGCGGATATCGAGCGCCGCCGCCACCCGATTCACCAGGGCCTCCGTGGCCTCCTCCGGCGTCTCCGTCCCGGTGGTCCACAGGCCGTGATGAACGTGGCGGCCCCAGATCTCCCGGTAATACGGATCGAGTTCGTCGTAATGGGCGGCAACCGCTTCGGCGGTCTGGCGGGAGCGGGGGCGGATCATGGCCGTGTGATTGTGTCGCCGCGCGCGCTCTTGGCAAGGTCGGCCAAGCTCTGCGTCGGCGGCTCAATCCGGGATGACGTCCACCTGCCGGGGCTCGACCCGCGTGGTGCCGTTGAGATCCGCGCGCAGCCGGGCGATGGCACCATAGGCCTTCATGCGCCCGCGCATGAGGGAGCCGAGGGGCCGATGAGCCGCCAGGCTGTGGGCCGGCGTGAAGGACAGGCGGTCGTCCGCGAAGGCGCGCCGCGCGGGGCTGGCGGGATCCTGAGGGGGGAACGTCACCCTGGCCACCGTCCGGAAGGGGCTCGCATCGTCGGGCCATTCCACGGAGGCGTCCTCGATGGGCATGTCAGCCGCGTCCGTGCGCAACTGGGCACGCAGTTCGTACACAGCCTCGTGCTCCGCAAAGAAGGCGCTCATGGCATCGAGCAGGGCGGTCTCGCTCGCCGCCGGATCCACGAGGCATCCTTCCAGCCGGGCGAGCGCGTCCGAGACGGGAAACAGCCCGAGCTTCGCCACATAGGCCCCGTAGCGCAGGGGCGCATGGCTGAAATAGGGCTCGCCCAGGGGATGGGTGTGCGGGTGACCGAAGAAGTCCAGCAGCGCGCTGTCGGCGCCAAAGCCGTGCAGCAGACCGTTTGCCGCAAAGCCGAGCGCCGTGCCGGCCCGCTTCATGCCCTCCGGTTGGTGGATGATGGTTTCGAGAAAGCGCTGGATGCGCAGGAAACCTCGCAGATCCGCAACCGCGAAGCGCCGCCCCGAACTCAGGAGGATATCCTGCGTGACCTCGCCCGCATGGCCCTCCAGCATGGGACCCTCGACGCCGATCACCTTGAGCGCGAAGCCGCGCGGCGTGTGAATCCGGTCGGCCATGAGCTCGCCGGGCTCCGTGGAGATCCGCGCGACGAGCGGATAGCTTCGCGGCGCGGCGAAGAGACCCTGGGCTAGGGGTTCGGGCAGCCCGTCGAGAACGGCGAGCGTGCCCTTGAGAACGCCATGGCTCTTGGCGTGGGACGGGCGAACCGCGTGACTGTAGCGCTCGGCGAGAATGCGGCCCACGCGCGAGAGCGACGCCACCGTATCGGCGATCACCTGCTCCTCGTCCGGCGGAATCGTCTCCACGTCGTCCGCATAGGGAAGGTAGGAGCCGCCTTGGGAGCGCAACGAAGCCGTCATCGGCGTCGGGAAGGGATGCGGGCCGGGGCCGAGCCGCGGGCCCGCATCTCTCCAAGGCTCAACGGTCCGCCTTCTCGCCCTGCACCGTCAGCTCCACATAGGTGCGCGTGACGGGCTCGATGATGTCGGCCACCTGCTGGGCCGCCTGCTCCTCTTCCTGGAGCGACTGGCGGAAATGCGAAACGTGCTGGGTCGCGCCGGCCATCTCCGCGATCGTGATGAGCGAGCGATAGGCGCCGATCTGCTCGTACTGGTAGGCATAGCCCGCATAGAGGTTCTTCAGCGTCTCGTCTTTGAAGAGGCTGTGCACGGTGGCCCCGATCGAACCGGCCACGTTGGTCACGACTTCCTTCAGGGCCGAGATGCTCTCGCCCTCGCCTTCCAGGGCCTGTTCCAGGCGGTTGAGCTGCTGGCGCGTCGTCTCGATGTGGCGGCGCAGGAGCGCCTCGTATTGGGGATACCGCTCGAGGCGCGAGACCTGGATCTCCATCTGCCGGAGACCTTGCGCCTCCATGGCATGGGTGTTGCGCAACGCTATGGCGTAGAGCGAGCGGGCATCGGTGGTCATGGGAGTCTCCTGCGACAGACAACGGCTGACAAACGATGCGCCCGGGGCCCGGTTCCTCGCAAAGCCGCGACGTGGCGTAGCATCGGCCGCAATCGGCCCGGCGTTGCTGCGGCCCGAGCAAGGCAACGGACGCGCTCCTCTCAGGCTCGTGACCATCCGGGATGAACCCATCCCGCTGGGCCGGGTTGACGACGGGATGCGGCTCCCGGGAATGGGCCCGCACCCTGGAGCGGAGGAAGGCCATGAAGCGCGATCTTGAGGGGCGGTCCGTCGTCATCACCGGAGCGTCGAGCGGCATCGGCCGGGCGGCCGCCGTCGCCTTCGCCAAGCGCGGCGCCAACGTCGCCCTCGCGGCGCGCCGGGCGGATCTCCTGCAGGAGGTCGCCCGCGAATGCCAGTCGCTGGGCGTCCATGCGATCGCGGTGCCGACGGATGTGACGGATGCGGGCGCCATGCGCGATCTCGCTCAGGCGGCGGAGCGCGCCTTCGGCTCCATCGACGTGTGGATCAACAATGCGGGCACGGGGGTGTTCGGGCCCTACCAGAACGCGGATATCGAGCTCCACCGGCGCACCATCGAGGTGAACCTCCTCGGGTCCATGCACGGAGCCTATGCGGTGCTGCCCCTCTTCCTGCGCCGGGGGCGCGGCATCCTCATCAACAATATCTCCCTCGCCGGCTGGGCGCCGACGCCCTTCGCCTCCGCCTATACGGCCTCGAAGTTCGGCCTGCGCGGCTTTGCGGCGAGCCTGCGCCAGGAACTCGGGGATCACCCGGACATCCATGTCTGCGGTGTCTTTCCGGCGATCATCGACACGCCGGGCCTCGATCACGGCGCCAACGTCTCCGGACGACAGATCAATCCCGGCCCGCTGATCTACGCCCCCGAGGACGTGGCCGAGACCTTCGTTTCGCTGGTGCGCTGGCCCCGGGACGAGGTGGCGGTGGGCTGGCCGGCCCGCGCCGCGCAGGTCGCCTATGCGGTCGCGCCGGGGCCGACGGAGCATCTCATGGGGGCTTTCGTCCGGCGCGGCTTGCGGCGCGCCGAGCGGGCGCCGCGCACGGAAGGGGCGCTGCTGCGCACGGTTCCGACGGGACGAGGGGTCAGCGGTGGCTGGCGGGATGCCAAGAACCTGCCCCACTCGGCACGCCAGACCAGCACGGCCCTCGGGCTCGCCCTTACGGCCGGCATTCTGCTCCTCATAGGAACGAAGGGCCTCGCCCGCGCGCGGCGGTGACGGGACGACGGCCGCAGGTCCGGCAGCCGCCAGGGCCTTCGCCTTAACTCCTATGAGCGCGCCGCCAATGCGTTAAAGTTTTTGCATCCAAGGTCTGTGCTTAGGTGTCGATGCCCGTGAAAGGCACGGTGATCGGCAAGGTTCGCGCCTTGAGCGCAGGCAAGTGTCATGATGCAATCCAATCGAGCAGCGGCGCACACCGCGACGGATCCGGGACGGATCGGCGTCTTCCTCCGGTCCGCCCGTATCGTGCGGACCGGACGCGACACCCCGCGCGGGCGGCCCTGAGATGCAGCTGCGCAAGTTGATGGCCGTCACGTTCGGCGGGATCGCGCTCGGCCTGACTCTCGCCGGCGGGCTCCTGGCCTCCCATGTGGTCACGCGCCGGGCCGAGCAGCAGATCGGACAGGATCTGACGAGCGTCGCAGAGCAGCTGCGCGACGGTCTCGACCGCGGCCTGTTCGACCGCCTGCGCGACGTGCAGATCGCGGCGACCCTCGACACCATGCGCGATCCGGACACCTCGCTCGGCGCGCGCCGGGCCGTGCTGCAGCGCCTCCACGACACCTATCCGGCCTACGCGATCGTCATGTTCGTGAGCCCGCAGGGGCAGATCCTCGCCACGAGCAACGGGCTCGTCGAGGGCGCGGACGTGTCGAAGCGCGAGTATTTCCAGGAGGGCGCCAAGCGTCCCTTCGTGGCCGACGTGCACGATGCGGTGCTCCTCGCCAAGCTGCTCGGCAGCGACCCGAACGATCCCATGCGCTTCGTCGATCTCGCGGCCCCCATCCGCACGGATGAGGGCCGCCTCGTCGGTGTGGTGGCGGCCCATCTCCACTGGTCCTGGGCGAGCGAGCTCGAGCAGACCCTGATGGGACCGCTGCGCGGACGTCGGCAGGGGCTCGACGTGTTCATCCTGGCGCAGGACGGCACGGTGATCCTCGGGCCCCGCGAGTACCTGCGGCAGAAGCTGCCGCCGGGGCTCGCCAAGGCGCCGGACGGGAAGGGCCAGACCTGGCCGGACGGATTGTCCTACGTGTCCGGCCAGGAAAGAACGCGGGGCTTCAAGGATTTCGAGGGGCTCGGCTGGACCGTGCTGGTGCGCCAGCCCTCCGCGATTGCCCTCGCTCCGGCGGTCCGGCTGAGCCGGGAGATCTTCGGGGCGAGCATCATCTTTGCGCTCGTCTTCGCGGGCGCAGGCTGGATCGCGGCGTCCCGGATCGCCCGGCCGCTCGGCTCCCTCGCGAACGCCGCTGATCGGCTGCGCATCGGGCCCGAGGGGTCGCGTCTTCCCGAAGTGCGGGGCTACGAGGAGGTGCGCAAGCTCTCCTCCTCGCTCTCGGCGCTCATCGAGCGCCTGGACGAGCGGCGGCGCGCCGAGGCGGAGGCCCTGCGGGCAAAAGCCGTCGCGGATGCCGCGAGCCAGGCGAAATCCGATTTCCTTGCAAGCATGAGCCACGAGCTGCGCACGCCGCTCAACAGCATCATCGGTTTTGCGAACCTCCTGCTCGAAGGCCGCCTTGGGCCCGAGGAGCGCCGCCACGCGACCAATGTCCGCGATGCGGGGCGCAATCTCCTCGACATCGTGAACGAGATCCTGGACGTGTCGAAGATCGAGGAGGGGCGCGTCGAATTCGAGGCGGTGCCGTTCTCGCTCGCCGATCTTGCAAGGAGCACGCGGGCGCTGTTCGCGCCGACCGCCGCCGCGAAGGGCCTTGGTCTTCATGTGACCATCGGGCCGCAGGTACCGGCTTTCGTGACCGGCGACCCGGCCCGCCTGCGGCAGGTGCTGGTCAATCTCCTGGGCAACGCCCTGAAATTCACCGCAAGCGGCAGCGTGGCCCTGCGGGTTCTGCCGGGATCGGCAGGCGAAACCCTGCGCTTCGAGATCGAGGATACGGGCATCGGCATCCCGCCCGAGAAGCAGAGCCTGCTGTTCCAACGGTTCTCGCAGGTGGAGGCCAGCACCACCCGCCGCTATGGCGGCACGGGGCTCGGGCTTGCCATCTGCAAGGGGCTCGTCGAAGGCATGGGCGGCACCATCCGGGTCGACAGCGCGGCCGGACGCGGCTCCACCTTCTGGTTCGAATTGCCGTTGCCCGCAGCCGCCGCGCCGGCGCTGGAGGAAACCACGGAGGCGCCCAGCGTCACGGTGGCGCCCATGCGCATTCTCGTGACCGACGACGTGCCCATGAACCGCGAACTCGTGGTGAGCCTGCTCGCCCGCGGCGGCCACACCATCGACGAGGCGGCGAACGGGGCCGAGGCCGTGCAGAAGGCGCAGACGGGCGTCTACGACGTGATCCTCATGGACATCCAGATGCCCGTGATGGACGGCTACGAGGCCACCCGCGCGATCCGCGCCCTGCCTCATCCCTCCGCCGGAACGCCGATCATCGCGCTCACCGCGAACGCCCTGCCGGAGCACATCGCCCGGTGCTGCGAGGCGGGCATGAGCGGGCACCTGACAAAGCCCATCAGCCGAGCCGCCCTGCTCCAGGCTCTCAAGGCCGCCACATCCGCGCGGCCGGACGACGGCGCGCCGGATGGGGACGACGAGGCTCTGGCCCGCACCCTCCTCGAACAGATGCCTCCGCATCTCCTGCATGAATACGCCGCGGATCTCGACCGGCGTCTGACGCGTATCGTTGCCGAGCCGATGCCTTCGGATGAGATCGCTGCGGAGGCGCACCGCCTCGTCGCTTCGGCCGGGCAGCTCGGCTTCCTCGCCCTGTCGAAGGCATGCGGCACCCTCGAGGACGCCTGCCGCGTCGCGGATGCGGATCGCATGGCGGCGTCGCTCGCGGATGTCCGGCGGGAGGCACGGCGCATGCGCCCGGCGCTCCGGCGCCTTGTCCAGGATTCCGCAATGTCGGAGACCATGGCGGCCGCAAGCGCCTGATGCGTTCGGCCCGGCCTATGCCCGGCCAGGGCGGCGTTTGGCCGAGGCGCGATCCTACACCCGATCGAGGGCCTGCAGCAGGTCGCGGATAAGGTCGTCCGGATGTTCGAGGCCGGTGGAGAAGCGCACGAGCCCGTCCGTGATCCCCATCTCGCCTCTCAGCTCCGGCGCGAAGCGCTGGTGCGTGGTGGTGGCCGGGTGGGTGACGAGGCTTTTCGCATCCCCGAGATTGTTCGAGATCGTGACGAGCTTGAGACTGTTGAGGAAGCGGAAGGCGCCTGCCTTCCCGTCCCTCACGTCGAGGGCCAGCATCGTGGAAGGCCCGAGCATCTGGCGGCGGATGAGCGCCGCCTGGGGGTGGTCCGCGCGGCCCGGATAGACGACGCGCTCGAGCTTGGGATGGCCGTGGAGCGCATCGGCGATGCGCCCGGCCGTCGCGGCCTGCCGCTCCACGCGGAGCGGCAAGGTCTCCAGCCCCTTCAGCAGCACCCAGGCATTGAAGGGCGAGAGCGTCGGGCCCGTCATGCGCAAGAAGAGCTGCACCTTCTCCTCGATGAAGGCCGTGGATCCGAGGATCACGCCGCCAAGGCACCGCCCCTGGCCGTCGATATGCTTCGTCGCCGAATAGACGACGCAATCGGCGCCGAGGGCGAGGGGCTTCTGGTGCAGGGGCGTGGCGAAGACGTTGTCGACCGTGAGCGTCGCGCCGGCCTCGTGGGCGATGGCCGCCACGGCCTCGATGTCGACGATCTCAAGCCCCGGATTCGTGGGGCTCTCGAGCAGGAAGGCCTTGGTCTCGGGGCGCACGGCGCGCCGCCAGGCGTCGAGGTCGCGCCCGTCCACGAGGGTGCAGGGCACGCCGAAGCGGGGGAGAAGGTCCTCCACCACCCAGCGGCAGGAGCCGAAGAGCGCCCGGGCCGCCACCACGTGGTCGCCGGCCTGCACCTGGCCCATCATGGCGGCCGTCACGGCGGCCATGCCGGTCGCGGTGGCGCGGGCGGCCTCGGCGCCCTCGAGAAGCGCCATGCGGTCCTCGAACATGGTGATCGTCGGATTCGAGAAGCGCGTGTAGGAAAAGCCCGGCTCCTCGTTGAGGAAGCGGGCCTCGGCGCTTTCCGCCGTGTCGTAGACGAAGCCCTGCGTCAGGTAGAGCGCCTCGGAGGTCTCCCCGAAGGCGGACCGCAGGATGCCCCCATGCACGAGACGGGTGTCGAGATGGGTCTCGCCCTCGGGGGGAAGTTGATCGTTGCGCCAGGAATCGCCCACCGGACCCGCCATTCGCTCAAACGGATGATCGTTCCTTAAAAGGAACGCCGTCGGAGTCAACGGCAGCTCCCTCCGGGGCGAACGTGGAGGATGCTTGGGAGGACTGACCGCCCTGGCAGGTCCCGCCGGATCGGGATTCGGCGTTTTCGCGACACGCGGGTCCGGGCCGCCGGCGCGCGTCCCAGCCTCCAGGGTCGGTCTCTTGGCAACCGGCTCCCCGCTGGGTCGTTCATTGACGGCATGACAGGTGGATGTGGAGACGCGGATATGATGATCGGGGGCGAAGCGGCAGGGACACGTGATCGGCGGAGAGGTGCTTTGGCGCCAGGCGGGGCGACCGGAGCGGCCCCATGCCGATGATCTATCTCGATTGCGACGGCGTCCTCGCCGATTTCGACCGGGGCGCCGCGCGGGTCTTCGGCATGCCGCCGGGCACGTTCGAGGCGCGTTTCGGCCTCAAGCGCTTCTGGGCCGAACTCGCCCGGGCGCCGGACTTCTTCGCCTCCCTCGACCTCATGCCGGATGCCATGGAGCTCTACGACGCGTTACGCGAGCGCGAGCCCGTGATCCTGACGGGCCTGCCGCGCGGCGCCTGGGCGGAGCCGCAGAAGCGGCGTTGGGCGGCGCGGCATTTCCCGAATGTCCCCGTCATCACCACGAGCGCCGCCTTGAAGCGCGAACATTGCCGGCCCGGCGACGCGCTGGTGGACGACCGCGACAAGTACCGTGGCCTCTGGGAGGGCGCGGGCGGCGTCTTCATCCACCATCGGACCGCGAAGGAATCCATCGCCGCCCTGCGCGAGCACGGCTTCCTGTAGCGCCTTCGTCTTGGAGCGGCCGCGGCCGCCCCGGCCGTCGCGAGACGTCACGTGCCGCAGAAGGTCCGCAGCACCCTCTCATGGTCCTCGGGCGGCTGAGCGTAAGCCGCGTTCTCCGGCTGGTCGTCGTAGGGCCGCGCCAGCACCGCTACGAGCGTGTGGAAGGGCTCGAAATCGCCTCGCTCCACGGCGGCCGCGATGGCCTGCTCGATCCGGTGGTTGCGGGGGATATAGGCCGGGTTCACCGCCCTCATGGCGTCACGCCGGCGGGCGGGCTCCTGCGGCTCCCCCGCGAGCCGCTGCCGCCACCGCGCCGCCCAGCCGTCATAGGCCTGCGGGTTCACGAAGAGGTTGCGAACGGCCTCGTCCCCTTGAGGGCCGAGAGCCGCCTCGCTCAGGGCGCGGAACGTAAGCGTGAAATCCGCCTGGTTCTCGGCCATGAGGGTGAGAAGATCCGTGGTCAGCGCCGCGTCGCCGGCCTCGGGGTGCAGCAGGCCGATCTTGCGGAACAGACCTTCCTGGTAGGCGCCCTGGAAGGCGGGCGCGAAGGCCCCAAGGGCCTCCTCGGCGATGGCGACCGCCGCGTCCGTGTCTTCGGCGAGGAGCGGCAGCAGCGTTTCGGCGAGACGCGTCAGGTTCCACACGGCGATCCGGGGCTGGTTGCCGTAGGCATAGCGGCCGAGCTGGTCGATGGAGCTGAACACCGCCGCAGGATCGTAGGCGTCCAGGAACGCGCAGGGCCCGTAATCGATGGTCTCGCCGGCCACCGACATGTTGTCGGTATTCATCACCCCGTGGACGAAGCCCACGAGCAGCCATTGCGCGATGAGACGGGCCTGCCGGTCGACGACGTTCGCGAGGAGCGCGCGATAGGGCGCCTCGTCCTCAGCCGCATCCGGATAGAGGCGTGCGATCACGTAATCGGCAAGGAGCTTCAGGCCCTCCACGTCCTGGCGGGCGGCGAAGAACTGGAAGGTGCCGACCCGGATGTGGCTCGCCGCGATCCGCGTGAGAACCGCGCCGGGGAGGGGCGTTTCTCGAAAGACGGTCTCGCCGGTGGCGATCGCGGCGAGGGAGCGGGTGGTCGGAACCCCGAGAGCGGCCATGGCCTCGCTCACGATGTATTCCCGCAGCACCGGCCCGAGGGCGGCGCGCCCGTCGCCGCGCCGGGAGAAGGGCGTCGGCCCGGAACCCTTGAGCTGCACGTCGCGGCGGGTGCCCTCCCGGTCCACGACCTCGCCCAGAAGCAGCGCGCGGCCATCCCCGAGTTGGGGCACGAACTGCCCGAACTGGTGACCCGCATAGGCCATGGCGAGAGGCTCGGCGCCCGAGGGCACCCGCCGTCCCGCCAGAACCTCGATGCCCTCAGGGCCAGCCAGCCAGCCCGGGTCGATGCCGAGCGTGGCCGCAAGGTCGCGGTTCAGGCGGATCAGCTGCGGCGCCGCGACCGGCGTCGGCGGAAGGCGGGCGAAGAATCGCTCCGGCAGCCGCGCATAGGTGTTTTCCAGGGGAAGGACGACGGTCATGCACTCACCTTTCGGACGCTCCTGCGGGCGGGCCCCGAACAAGGATAATCGGGCAGGGACGCCGGAGTTGCCACAAGCCCGCGCGAGCGCGTGGCCTGAGCCTCGGGCTAGGCTTTGCCATTGCGGCGTTCAGCGATGGATCGCGGGGACCAAGCCCATCCCAAGGCTCTCGCGCAAGCTCCAGGCCCGCGGCGCTGTCCATGACTCGCGTCGGCATGCAGACCGGGAGGAGCGCATGATTTCGGGCCGTGTCCTGGAATGGGCGCGGCAGCGGAGCCGGGAGGAAGGCCGGATTTCCCTCCCGGTCATAGGGTCGTAAGAACCGTCAAGCTCTCAGGTGGAGGCCCGATTTGCGGTGTCCGGTCCGATCACCTCGCTGATCGGAACAACCTTGTCGGCCGGGAAGCCGCCCTCCTGCGCATGGCGATAGATCGCCTCGGCGCTCTCCGCCTCGTGCACGCAGTAGATTTTGTCGCCAGCCACGAAGCTCGTGTGCCACGTATAGGGCTCGCCGAGTCCGGCCACGACGGCATTCGACTTCGCGGAGATGTCACGCAGCTGGTCAGGCGTCAGGGCGCTGGCGCCCGGGATATTACGCTCGATCATGAACTTGGGCATGATGTCCTCCCTTGCTCTCGGCGGCCTGCTGGCCGCCGCGCGGACGAATCGAGACCGGAGCCGAACGTCCGCGGGTCGGCTGAGCCGGCGCTTGCGCCAGTGCGAGGCGCCGGGCCTGTCACGGCACGATCTCACACGCTTCGTCACACGGTCGCAGTCGGCATCTTGCGCCTGTAACCCTTGCCCGGCAAGGCTCATAGGGTTGTACCGGTGGCGCCGGTCGGGCTGGCCGTCGTCCCATGGCGGGGCGCGGCCGGTCGGAGCGTCCTGCCACCTATGATCGGCCTAGGGCGAGCCGGCTTACCGGGCGAGGTGCGGATCGAATGGTCGCTCGACAGGCCGCGCGGCTCGGGCAGGCGCTCATCGGGCGCGACCTCGGGCAGAATCCCGCAAGGCCGCGTATCGATCGAGTTCGCGTCGGAAGGGCTGCGATGCCCGGTGGATGCCCCGCCGCCGACATATCGGGAACGAGGCCGCCTGCCGGGCATCAGGCGCAGGGCTCGCGGAACTCGGTTCGCAGCGCCCCGTAAAGGCGCCGGAACGCCGCGACGCGCGGGCGATAAGCCTCGGCGAGGGATCGCTCCGGCTCGACTCGGTCGAGCACCGGCGGCGGGGTGCAGACGCTGGCGACGCTCTCGCCCGTTGCGGCCATGCGCCCGAGCCGCGCGGCGCCGAAGGCCGGTCCCGTCTCGCCGCCCGCAAAGCGCGTGAGCGGCACATCGAGGACGCTTGCCAGGATCCGCGTCCAAAGACGGCTTCGCGCTCCCCCGCCGATCAGGCCGGCGCCATCGATCCGTGAACCGGCCGCCTCCAGACAGATCTTGGCATCCGCGAAGCTGAACGCGACCCCTTCCAGGACCGCCTGCGCCATCGCTGCGCGGTCTGTCCGCGCGGACAGGCCGAAGAACACCCCGCGCGCATGAGGGTCGTTGTGGGGCGTCCGCTCGCCCGAAAGATAGGGCAGGAACAGGAGATCCGCCGGTCTCTGGAATTGAGCTTCCACATCGCCCAGCAGCTGCGGGATGTCGCGGTTCAGCAGCCGGGCCGCCCATGCCAGACAGCTGGCGCCGTTCAGCATGGCGGCCATCTGGAACCAGGTTCCCGGCAGGGCATGGCAGAACGCATGCACCCCGGTCTCGGGAGCGGGCCTGTAGGCCGATGCGGTCACGAAGAGCTGGCCCGATGTGCCGAGCGAGAGGAAGGCGTCGCCCTCATGCACGGCACCGAGGCCGACCCCTCCGGCGGCCGCATCGCCGCCCCCGCCTGCCACCGCGATTCCAGGGGGCAGGCCCCATTCCGCCGCGAGCGCCGATCGCACCCGGCCCGAGACCTCCGTGCCCTCCACGAGCCGTGGCATCTGCGCCGGCTGGAGCCCAGTCGCGGCGAGGGCCTCGGGCGACCACCGGCGCCGGGCCTGATCGAGCCACCAGGTGCCGGCCGCATCGGATAGGTCGGTGGCCCGTTCGCCCGTCAGCTTCAGGCGCACGTAGTCCTTGGGCAGGAGAACCGTCCGGATCGCCGCGGCGGTGGCAGGTTCGTGGCGGGCCAGCCAGAGCAGCTTCGGCGCCGTGAATCCCGGCATCGGCAGGACGCCCACAACCCGTGCGAGATCCGGGTGATGCCGGTGCAGCCACTCCGCCTCCGCGTGGGAGCGGCCGTCGTTCCACAGGATCGCAGGCCTGAGCGGACGGTCCTCGGCGTCGAGCAGCACGGCCCCGTGCATTTGCCCTGACAATCCGATGCTGCGGATCCCAGGAAAGCATGGCCCCGCCTCCCGCCGCAGGGCGCCCACGACCGCGCCCACCGCACGCCACCAATCCTCGGGATCCTGCTCGCTGAAGAGCGGCTCGGGCCGCGCCAGCTCGAGCGGGGCCGCGGCTGCGGCCACCACATGCTGGCGCTCGTCCACGAGCACCGCTTTGACGGCCGACGTGCCAATATCGATGCCAAGATCGTAGGCCATTGGCTCCCGCGTGCCGAGAGGGCTCTGGGGAGCCTATAACAAATGGCAGGTCCGCGAGCGACTGCGCGGGGCGCGCCGACGGTGCCATGGGCCGTCAGCGAAACGCGGCGCTGATCCCGGGCACCGGCAGGCCGTCGAGGCGTGTGCTCCAGGCCTCGCCCGGGGCGATCGGAAGCGCCTTCGTCAGGGTGCCGGTCGTGACGATCTCGCCCGCGGCGAGGGGCGGGCTGTCCGCGTCCGCTGCCAGCACCTCCACGAGGTGGCGCAGGGCCGTCAGCGGCCCGCCCCCGAGCACATGCGCCGCAAAGCCATGGTCCGCCTCGGCCCCATCCTTGAGGAGCCTGATGTCGAAGCCCGCGAGGTCGGTGAGGAGGCGGTCGTGACTTTCGGCCGTCACGACATGCTGCGGCCCAAGGAGAAGGGCGCCGTGCAATCCGAAGGCCGCCACCGTGTCGGCGGCCTCGAACCGCCACCCAGGAAAGAGGGATTGCACGATCTCGAATCCGTGCGCCACCCATGCGATGCAGCCGAGGAGGGCCCGCTCGTCCATGCCGGGCTCGGGCGCGCGGGCGAGGCCGAGCACGATCTCCGGTTCGATCCGCGGCTCCGCCATGCCGGAGAGGTCGAACGCGCCGTCCAGCTCCGCGATGCGGTGGAGGGTCGTGTCGAACACATAGCCCCAGATCGGGGCATGGACGTTGTACTCGTCCCAGATCGTCCGGTTCGTGAAGCCGATCTTGCGGCCGACCGCCCGCTCGCCCCGCGCTTCCCGGGCCCGGCGCACGGCTGCCGCCACCCGGTAGGCATCGGCGAGGCCGAGCCCCTCGGGGCGGGCCGTCAGGGGAGCGATCTGGCGACCCTGCGCATGGGCGGCGAGAATGCGCGCCGCCACGTCGTCAGGGGAATTCGCCAGGGCTTCGTCGATGCGTGTCATCGGGCGATCCTAACCGCCCGAAACGGCAGGTCCACCCTCAACAGGAGCGCTGCCGGATCGTCCGGCGGCCCTCGCTCACCCGAAATGCGGATCGTAGGTGGACGTGGCCGTGCCCTGATCGCTCGGGCGCTTGGCGAAATGCGGATCGAACGCTTCGACCGGCGGGCGCTCTGCCGTGTCGATCGGCGGTTGCGGGGCGGTCGGATCGGGGTGGTCCGCCGGGCCGGCGCTGTCGTGGTCGAGGTGCGGGTTCAAAACGGCCTCCGTACTGAAAGGCGGGGCGTGTAGCACGGGAGCGGCTGGCCCGATGTGACCGAAGGGTCACACCGTATGGTTAACGAGAGGTTAACCCGGGGCGCCGCCCGGGGTTATTCAAGCCCCGAGCGGGAGGGCGCCATGGCCTAGAGCACGAAATCGGTGGCTGCAAGCTTCGTCGGCCCCGCCACGCGGATCGCGAAATCCGCCACCATGTCGCCGTCGACGTCGCCGGTGAGGACGCCCTTCGAGAAGCGCAGTTCGCCGTCGCGCCCGGTGAACGCCTTGGAGCCGATGAACTTGAAGGCCTGGTTGCCGGCCGTGCCGTCCTGGTCCGCATCGATCTTGCGCAGGTCGATCTTGTCGAGGCCGCGTTGGAAGTCGCGGATCGTGTCGCGGGCGAAGGTGAGCGTGTCGGATGTTTTCTCGAACACGAAGACATCCCGCCCGTCACGTCCGAACAAGATGTCCTTGCCGGCTCCGCCCGTGAGCCTGTCGTCTCCGCCGCCCGCATCCAGGGTGTCGCTGCCCACACCACCCCTGATGTCGTCGTTGCCGCCGAAGCTCAGGATGGTGTCGTTGCCCGTGCTGCCGATCATCACGTCGGCGCCTTCGAGCGTCGAGCGAAAGAGCTGGAAGTCGTCACCGGTCGAGGCCGTTTGGGCGGCCGCCACGATCGCGGGCACGGAGACCTCCACGCCGGTGACGGTAAAGGCCACGCGGCCGAAGCGGATCGCCTGATAGGAGGTGATCACGCCGCCCGTAGGCTCGCCGATGAAGTTGTAGGTGAAGCCATAGCCCCGGAACGTGTCGGATGAGCCGCCGTAGTAGCTGGCCTGGAACACGCTCCCATCGGCCACATAATTGTCGGCCTCGTAGATGGCGTTGAGGTCGAGGAGCGAGAGATTGTAACCGTAGCCATTCTTGGCTTCGATGCGGGCCATGGGTCACCTGGTTCTAGGTTGCGGCGGAACCCTACAGCTTGGCCATAAGGTGATACAAGCTGCGGTCGCGGACATCGTTAAACGCACCGCATCGGCCGGCATTCCGAGCTTGGCCCTTCTCCGCTCAATCTTGCTCCTCGATGCTGCAATCGAAGCTTGGCCGGAGCCGGCGCTCTTGTCGAAGGGCGGACCTCAACACACATCGGTTCTGGCGGTCGATCCGTGTTCGACGCCGAGGCCACGGAGGCAGCCGAACAGACGATGACGCGCTTCCCGGGTGCTGCCCCGGCCGCAATCCTTGTGGCCGCCGCCCTGTCGGCCTCCCCGGCCGGCGCAGACGAGCGCCCGTCGTTCTTCGACCTCGACCCCAAGGTGGTGCGCTCGCTCCTGGCCACGCCTCAGGTGATGGTGACGCGAACCGCCACGGGCTGGGACGCCTATTGCCGGTGTCCCGTGGTTCTCAAGCCCCACGAAATTCCCGAGGCGATGAAGAAGGCGATCATCGCGGTCGAGGACAAGCGCTACATGGACCATGGGGGCGTCGATCTCATCGCGCTCGCCGCGATCCTGCGCGGCGGCTTCAGCCGCGGCGGCAGCACCATTCCCATGCAGCTCATGAAGAACCTCGTGTTCCACGATCTGCAGGGGCGCGACCTCCTGAGCAAGCTGGAGCGCAAGGGCTCCGAGGTCTGGCATGCGAGCGCGCTCAGCAGCGCGGCCAGCAAGGACGAGGTGCTGGCCGCCTACCTGAACCAGATCGAGTTCGGCGGCCGCGAGATCGTGGGCCTCTACCGGGCGGCGCGCCATTATTTCCGCAAGGAGCCGAAGGACCTCAACCTCTACGAGGCCGCGCTTCTCGCCGGCATGGTCCAGGCGCCGGCCCGCCTCAACCCGCTCAAGGAGGGGACGAAGCAGCGCGCCCACGAGCGGGCGAAGCTCGTCCTCGGGCTCATGGTGGAGCAGGGGCACATCAAGGCAGCCGAGCGCACGCGCGCCGAGCAGACGGGTGTCCGTCCGGGCATGCTGCCGCCGTTCCGGATCCAGGCCCAGCCCTTCGTGGAATGGGTGGTGCAGAACTGGGCCTCCGCCACGGTGAAGGAGGGCGAGACCGTCCGGTTCTTCGTGACGCTGGAGCCCCGCTTCCAGCGGCTCGCGGAACGGCATCTCGCGGAGCTCGTCCAGGCCGGCGCCGTGCCCGAAGAATACGAGGCCGGGGCCGTGATGATGGCAGCGGACGGTCAGGTCCAGGCGATGATCGGCGCGGTGGATTGGTCGAAGCGGCAGTTCAACACCGCCGTGAAGGCGCAGGTGCAGCCGGGCTCGACGGCCAAGCTGCCGCTCCTCGTGGCCGCCTGCGAGGCGGGCCGCACGCCCACAAGCCGCGTGACCGATCTTCCCCTCACCGAGAACTGGCCCTCGAATGGCTCCCTGGGCTACCGGGGCACCACGACCCTGACGGAGGCTTTTGCGGCATCCCGCAACGCCGCGGCCGTGCGCCTTGCCCGGGAGATCGGTGTCCGGAAGGTGGCGGAGGTGAGCCGGCGGCTCGGGCTCGACCCGGGAGCGACACCCGATCCCGGTTTCGTGCTCGGTCCCTTCTCGACGAACGTCATGGATGTGACGGCGGCCTATGCGTCCGTCGCCAATGGCGGGTTTCGGGTCGAGCCGCGCGGGGTGCTGGCGGTGGTGGACGGTCGCGGCGAGGTGCGCGCGACCTTTCTCGACGAGACCCGCGCCCGGGTCATTCCCCAGAAATGCATCGAGCCCACCCGCTCCGTGCTGCAGGCGGTGGTCAAGAGCGGCACGGGTCGGCGTGCGGCGCTCTCGCGCTGGAAAGCCTATGGGAAGACCGGAACCACCACCGGCAACGCGGATGCCTGGTTCGTGGGCTGGAGCGAGAGCCGGGTTCTCGGCGTATGGATGGGCAAGCGCCGGGACGCCGAGGGCGGTGCCGTCGCGGGCAAGGATGCGCCCGCCGAGTTCTTCCGCCGCGTCTCCACGAGCGCGAACGCGATGATGGATTACCGCCTGGAGCAGGAGCGGGGAGGGGACCGCAAGTCGCCCGCTCCGCCGGCCACGGCCGGAAACCGGAAGCCGCCCTCCGTGGTCGAGGCTCCAAGACCTCGGCCCCGGTCCGCCGCGGCCGCTCCCACGGCACCGGAGCGGAGGCTGCGGCCGTCGCCCGCGTCGCCGGACCTGTCGTGGGAACCGCGCACCCTCGTGGTGCCGTCCCCGGAGCCTATCGAGCCGTTCGACGAGGAATGGCAGGACGAGGAGCCCGCCTGGGAATGGTAGGAAGCTCCAACCTTCTCTCCGGGCGGTGTTGCGGCCGTGATCGGACAACAGGCGCGATCAGATGACAGGTGATGCCGTGATCCCACTTTCCGTCCTCGACCTCGCTCCCGTCTCGGAGGGCTCGACGCCCGCTGAGGCCCTGCGCCACAGCCTCGATCTCGCGCGGCATGCGGAAGGGTTGGGCTACAACCGGTTCTGGCTTGCCGAGCACCACAACATGACCGGCATCGCCAGCGCGGCGACCGCCGTGGTGATCGGCTACGTGGCGGGGGGCACGCGCAACATTCGCGTGGGCGCCGGCGGCATCATGCTGCCGAACCACGCGCCCCTCGTGGTGGCCGAGCAGTTCGGCACCCTGGAGACCCTCTATCCCGGCCGCATCGATCTGGGTCTCGGCCGCGCGCCCGGCACCGACCAGATGACCTTGAGGGCCCTGCGGCGAGATCCGGCGAGCGCCGACACCTTTCCGCAGGACGTGCTGGAGCTTCAGGCCTATTTCGGCCCGCTCCAGCCCGGCCAGGCCGTGCAGGCGGTGCCCGGCACGGGTCTGGAGGTGCCGCTCTGGATCCTCGGTTCGAGCCTGTTCGGGGCGCAGCTCGCGGGAATGCTCGGCCTGCCCTTCGCCTTTGCATCGCATTTCGCGCCGGATGCGCTGATGCGCGCTCTCGATGTGTACCGGTCGCATTTCCAGCCCTCCCGCCAGCTCGACCAGCCCCACGCGATGGTGGGCGTCAACGTGATCGCCGCGCCGACCGACCAGGAGGCACGGCGGCTCTTCACGTCCCTCCAGCAGCGCTTCACCGACATGGTCCGAGGCGCGCGCGGCCTCCTGAAGGCCCCCATCGACGATATCGAGACGTACTGGTCTCCCGTCGAGAAGGCTCATGCCTCCCGCATGCTCGCCTGCTCGTTCGTGGGCTCGCCCGCAACGATCCGGGACAGCCTCGGAGCCTTCGTCGCTGAGACCGGCGCGGACGAGCTCATCGTGGCGTCGGCGATCCACGACCATTCGGCGCGCCTGCGCTCCTACGAACTGCTGATGGACGCCTTCAGGCCGAGCCGCGCCCTGGCATCGGCGTGACGAGCCCGCGCATGATGCCGGGTTAGCGAACCGGGCGCTTGCTTGGGATGGTGGATGTCGCCGTGACGTCGGGCGCCACCGCGTCCGGCTCGGTCTTGGGCACGTCGAGGCCATAGACGTCGTCCCGGAAATGCACGACCCCGTCGGCGGTCGCGTAGCCCGTGAGATAGACCCACGCCACCGGGACAGGACGTTCGAGCCGGATGTCGTGGCGGGCTTCGCTGGCGATCCGGGTGCCGAGTTCCGCCACGGACCAGGCGCCGTTCGCGCCCGGCGTATCGCGCAAGAGCCATTCGGCGAAGGAGAGCACATCGGCGACGCGCACGCAGCCCGAGGAATGGAAGCGCGCATCCTCCGCGAAGAGCCGCTTCTTGGGCGTGTCGTGGAGATACACCGCGTGCCGGTTCGGCATGTCGATGCGGATCCGCCCGAGCGAGTTCGCGCTGCCGGGATCCTGGCGCAGGGTGTAGTTGACCGCGTTCTCCGTGGACCAGTCGATCGTGGACGGGTCCACCTCCTGGCCCCTCCCGTCGATCACCCGGATCTTCATCTTGGACAGATAAGCCGGGTCCTGGCGCATGTGCGGGATGACGTCCTTGCGGATCAAGGAGACCGGGACGGTCCAGGTCGGGTTGAGATTGACCGCGCTGATCCGGGTTTCCACCTCCGGCGAGGGGCGGTCGGGCTTGCCGACGACAGCCACGTAACGCCGCGCCACCTGCCCCTTCTCGACGGCCTCCACGGCTGCCGAGGGAATGTTCACCACCACATAGCGCTCGCCGCGCGGGATCTTGCCGCCAACGAGCAGGAGACGCTGCGCCGAGGCCGCGAGCTGTCGATGCCGCGCGGCGGCCGGCACGTTGAGCGCCTTCAGGGTCTTGGCGCGCACCGCGCCGGATTCGCTCAAGCCATGGCGCGCCTGGAAGCGTTTGACCGCGGCCGCCACATCCCCGTCGAAGACCTCAGCTGCGGCCGTCCCGGCGTCAAGATCGCCCTCGGCCGCAAGGCGCGTCCTCAGGGACGCGACGGCCGGACCCTTGTCGCCGCGTTTCAGAACGGTGCCCTCGGGCAGGGTCGGCCAGCCACCAGCCTCCGCGATGTCCCGGTAGCGGGAGGCCGCCCGCATGGTGTTCATGAAGGTGTCGCCGTCGAGCGTCGGACGCGGATCCTGCGAGATCGCGGCGACAGGCGTTGCGGCCGGAACGCGCAGGGTGAGCGCCGGTCTCGTTTGGGTCTCGCCGGCTGCCCGTGGCTGACGGGTGATCGAGCCTCCATCGGGCGAGCGCGGCGAGGGTGCAATGCGGTCATGAACGGGGTCGACATTCGCCACGCCATCGAGCGCAAACGAGTCTTCGCTCGCGGCGATGCAGCAGAAGGCGACGACGGAGAAGACGGCGACGAGGCGGGTGAGCGAGCGCGGCATCCCTCGATCGTGGCGCAGTATGGTTGACGAAATCCTGCCAGCGGGCGGCTTTGACGGAGAATGCTGGAGATTGTCGCGGCATTCGCGGCATTCGCGGCACTGATGTAGCGGCTCCGTCGTGGGCTATTCGAAGCATTCTGCCCCGGACCGTGGCGGCGCTGGGCGGCCACCCCTGGTGAGTGGATGACGTGAAGGCCAGACGCTGGGGCTCCACCGCACCAGCACCGGCTCTGGTCTGCGCCTTTCTCGCCCTATCTCACCTTCCATCGGGCAGAATGTCGGAGGTGTCGCCGTGTCCCTGTCGTCCCGCGCACATGAGCAGCCTCTCGTCTCCATCATCCTGCCCTGCCACCTGGGCACATCGGCCCAGGCCGAATTGCTCCGCGAGACCTTGGATACGATCTCGGTCCAGACCTGCCGGGATCATGAGGTGATCCTGGTCGACGACGGCTCGCCGGTGCCCGCCGCGCCGGTGGCTGCCGCATACTCTCGGGCCACGATCCTGCATCAGGACAATGCGGGGCCGGCGGTTGCCCGCAATACCGGCATCGCCCGGAGCCGCGGACGCTATCTCGTCTTCCTCGATGCGGACGATCACCTGCTTCCCCATGCTCTCGAGGCTGGGCTTCAGGCTTTGGAGCGGCATCCCGAGGCGGCGTTTGCCGTGGGTCCCCGCGAAGAGATGACGTTCGAGGGCGAGCCGGTGCCGTGGCATGTGCCACCGCCGCCGCCGCAGGCGGATATCTACCTGCCGCTTCTGCGCTTTGACTGGTACATCATCCCGCCTTCGTCGGTCATGGTCCGACGAGAGGCCGTGGAGGCGGTCGGAGGGTTTCGGGATCCCTGGGGTGCCGACGACCTCGACTTCTATCTCAGGCTAGCGCACCGCTTTCAGGCCAGCTGCTATCAGTCGCCGGCCGTCACCCGCTACCGTCGCTACAGCGCGAGCTCGTCGCGGGACGGCGAGCGCATGCTGCACAGCATCCGCACCGTCTATGCCCGGCAATGGCCGCTGGTCCGGGGCAACCCGGACGCCGAGGCGGCCTATCACCACGGCCTGGGGCTGCTCACCGGCATCTTCCTCGACTGCATGGTGGAGAATGTCGAGGACCGCCTGCGCACCGGCAATCTCGCGAGTGCCCTCAGGAGCGCGCGCCTGCTCGGCGCGGAGAGTCCCGAGCGGTGGCGCGCCTTGCTGGACAGAAGGCCCGATGTGGCGGCGCAGCTGGCGGTGGCGGATTAGCGCCGCGGCCCCGATGAGCTTCAGTCCGCGGGCGGTCGACATCGCCCGCTCCCGGTTCCTCGCATCGACGCTCCGGCTTACGACGATCAGAACGATCCGCCTGTCCCGAAGCCGCCGCCGCCAAAGGACCCGCCGGTGCCGAACCCGTCCAGGGGCGGAATGGGCAACCCGCCGCCGAAGCCCGAATCCCATGGGCTCGGCCCATGGTGGAAGCCGCCGCGCAGGACCTGCCCCAGGATGGCGCCGCCGAGCGCGCCCGTGAGCACGCTGCCCAGCACGTTGCCGAGAGCGGCCTCGTTGCCGAAGGTGCCGTAGGGCGTGTCGTAGCCCTGGTGCCGGAGCTCCTGCCACTCCCGCTCGATCATCGCACGCCGCTGGGCGACGTCCTTGAGCTTCTGGTGAGCGGCGACGGCGTCCCGCAGCGCGCGGTCGATCATGTCGTCCGTCGCCTGGATGCGTCGAAGAAGGTCCTCATCGCGCGGCGTCGGCGTGCGCAGCGCTTCCTCGTAGAGCTGCTTGAGGCTTTCACGCTGGTCGGCGGCAGCCAGAACCTCCACGGCCTCGCGATAGGGGGCATCGCCCTCCAGGACGGAGGAATCGTAGGTGCGGTCCAGCAAGGCGAGCGCTTCGCGGGCCTCGGCGAGCCTGCCGTCGGCCTCCGCCATCGCATCGCGCGCCGTCGCGGCGGCGGCTTCCTTGGCCTCGACTCCGCCCTCCACGAGCGCCTTGCGCTCGATGGAGGTCAGCCTGTCGCGGGCCTCCCGCAACTCGCCGATGAGGCGGCGGGAATGCTCGCGCAGGCGCTCGGGGATCTCGTTGAGGAGGACGTAATTGACCCGCGCCTTGTCATAGCCGACCACCCGCGCCACCAGACGGTCCATGAAGCGGGTGAAGGAATTGACCCGGTATTCGGCGGTGCCGAACTTTCGCCGCCAAAGGTACATGAAGAGGGGATCCTCCTCATAGGGACGACGCTTCTCGTCCCGGTCGGTTTCCGCCTGAACGGCCTTCTTCTCGGCCTGCTGCGCCTGTCCGGTGAGCTGATCGGCAAGCCCACGGGCCGAGAGCCATTCGGTGTTGATGCTGATCTTGGCCTCGACGTCCTTGCGGACCCCGTCGACGTCGGCCAAGGCCCTTTCGAGCGCGTCCGCCTTGGCCTGCCGCGCCGCCTCCGCCTGCCCCACGCGCTCCTCCGCCTGGCGACGGCGCTCGGTCAGTTGCCGCAGGGCTTCCTGACGGCTGTTGAGGATGCTGATGGCCTGGCGTTCGGCGGCATCCAGATTCTGGACGACCTTCTCCTTCGTGATCGCATCGAGCTTCAGTCGCGCGAGTTCGCGGAAGGCCTCGGTGCGCTGGATGCGCAGGCGCCCGACTTCCTCGGTGGCGGTGGCGTAGGCGCGCCCGAACTGCGCCTCCTGCTGCCGGGCCTTCTCGATGGTCTGCTCGATCTGCGCGAGCGCCTGCCGTCCCGAAATCATGGCCCTACCATTGTGTGATCGCGCCGCCGAGGACCGGCATGAGGTAGTTCACGTCGAGCTGGCCCCGGCGCTTCTCGCCCAGGCGATTGCGCTGCACGATGCCGTCGTCGCTCTTGTCCCGCTGCACCTGCATGGCCACGGCCTCGCTGACGCGGATGCCCCATTTCGACGCCGTCACGGTGCGACCATCCTCTTCGCTGACGATCGGCAGGGTGAGGATGCGCCCGTCGGGGGCGACCGGCTCCACGATCAGGTAGTAGTTGCGGCCGGAGGGATTGCGCTGCGGCACCCGCCAGACGCCGGTGGGCTCGCCCGGGCGGGAAACGATACGCAGGACGTATTCCCGGCGCAGCTCCGCGCGCAGAACCTCCAGGTCGTTGATGGCCTGCCGGGCGCCCTCGGCTTCGCCGCGCGCCACGGCAGCCCGTCCGTCCGCCAGCAGCCGATCGGCTCTGTCCCGCGCATCCTGCGCCTGGGCTTCCCGCAGCACATCCTCGTGCCCCCGCTCCAGGGCGGCGGGCAGCCGCTCCGCAAGCTCTATGCGGTTCCGCTCCGCCTGGGCCTGCTCCTGAAGGACCCGCTGCCGGCCGGGCTCCACGACGCCGAAATGATAGGCACCCCAACCAAGGCCGAGGAGGGCCGCGAGGGCAAGGACGCCCCGGGCGAAGCGCCCTCGATTGACCCAGGCGTGGGCGACCGTGCGGGCGAAGCTCGGCCCCGGCGGGGTGTAGAGGAAGCGCTGCTCCTTGAGGGCCTGCACGCCTTCCAGCAGGATGCGATCGGGAACCTCGATGCCCTGGCCCCGGTAGATGTCGCGCAGGCGGCGCAGGAGCTGTGCGTCGCGGTCCTCCTCGCCGAGCTCGCGGCTGACGAGGCTCTCCTGGTGGCGGAGCGTGTCCACCACGTCCATCGCGAGCATCACCTCGTCGAGGTTTCGGCTCGGCCTGGCGGCCGAGCCTGCCGGCTGTTGCGCGACCGTCTCAGCCATTGGCCGGCAGGGCCTGTCCCTCTGCCACAAGGCGGGCGATCCGCCGCTTGCCGTCCTCGACGGCGTCGCGGATCTCCGCGGAGTTCTGGGTCGCGAGCCGGCGCATCTCGCCGACGATCTCCTGCGAGCGCTCCTGGAAGGTGATCACCGACTCGACCAGCTTCTTGACCGCGTCGGCGCGGATCGTCGGGCCGTAGCCGGCCCTCACGGCAGCCTCGCCGACCTGATCGCCGATCTCGGCCAGAACCTCCAGGCTGCGGGAGACGCCCTCCTTCATCTCGTTCAGGGTCTGGGTCGACTCGTTCAGGCCGAACATGCCGGTGAAGGACGCTTTCAGGGCCGTGAACACGGAATCGTTCGTGGAGAAGAAGGTCACGGCCTGGGCGTAGACGCGCTCCTTGGCGTTGGTCATCTGCATCAGGCGCGCCATGATGACCTCGGAGGTGTTGTAGCTGACCGTCAGGTTGTCCGAGAGGTCCTTGGCGATCTGGTAGCGCTTCTCCTCGTCCTGCGTCCGGCGCAAATGCTCGTCGCGGGTCAGCTCCAGCCGGGCCCGCTCGGCGATCTCGGAGCCCTTGAAGTTGACCACCGCGTCGGAGGCGCCCTGCAACTCCGCCTTGGCCGCTTCGAGCTTCCGCTCCGCTGTCCGGAGAACCTCCAGGGCCATCACCTCCGCATGCTTGAGGGCGCCGCGGAAGTCGCGGTAGGCGTCGAGGATGATCAGCTCGCGCTCGATCTGATCCTTGGTCGACCGCGTCACGTCGAGATAGACCTCCTTGATCGTGTCGAAGCGGTCCGCCACGTCGCCGCGGGAGATCTTCATCCAGACATTGTTGATCCGCTCGAAGAGATCGATCTTCTGGTCGTCGAGCTGGTCCACCATCTTCTTGGTGTCGTCGCGGATGGAATTGAACGATTCCGTGATCTGGCGGTAGCGTTCGCCGATCTCCATCGCCTGCGTCTGCTCGCGAACGACCTCGTTGAAGACGCTCGTTTGGCCCAGCGTGCGCGCGATGATCACGATCCGGTCCTGATCCAGGTCGGAGATCTTCTCGAGCAGGCCGTTGATCGGCGCGTCCATCGCCTGGGGAGGGATGATCCCGAGCTCCCGCAGGGCCGAGGTGGCCTTGTCGAGATACTGCATCGGCGTTCTTGTAACGATGTCAGACATGGCGCCTCTTTCCAATCACGCGCAGTGTTTCGGACGTCCTGGAATTCGGAAATGCTGCGCTTCGTCTGTCGCGGTGGCGAAAACCCGACAAGCTAATGTTTTGCCCAAGGGAGTGTTCCCGGCACGGCCGAGCTTGACGACCGCGCTCCGCCCAGCCGCTCGTGCGGCGTGGAGCGGCCACCAGCCCCGCCGGGGCGGCGTTTCGCTCTGGGGATCGTGACGGAACCGCTCACGATCGCGCCGTTTTCCTTGGCTCCGATCCGTCATTGGTGCCCGAAAGGGCCTGCGGGCGCAGGCTTCGTTGGCTGCGCGGCCGACACATGCGACCGCGCGTCTTCGGTACGTTGCAGAACGCGGTCGAGATCGCAGCGGATGATTGGGCTGTTCCTTGCAGTCTCGGCGACCCTGTCGAGGTGAACGAGCAGGTGGCGCCTGATGCCGCCGGCCGCCGTCGACCGTCCCAGCTTGCCGAATGTATCGGCCAGATGGATCAGGATGGCCGGGTCGTCGGCGCCGCCCTGGCGGATCTGGTCGAAGGCCGCGTCCAGCAGCCCATCCAGGCTGGAGTGATTGGCGATCACCCGCAGGGCGCCCGCGCGATCCGTGAAGAAGGCCGGCGGCTCGCCGCGTCGGAACAGGACTTCCAGGGACGCGCCGAGCTGATCGATGACCGCTACCACCGTGAAGGGATCCTTGATGCCGGCGGAGAGGGCGCGTAGGGCGGTCTCGACGAGTTGCCGGATGGCATATTCGAGATCCTGGGCCGGGCTTCGCTCCGGCCCGACCGCGATGGCGTCGCGGACGGCCTCGTCGATGGAGCTCGGCAGCGGGCCGCGCGCAAGGATTTCCGCGTGCTCGCCGTCGCGCAGCACGAAGTGACCGGCCCTCACGTGGAGCCGAAGGACCGCGCCGGCCGCCTCCGCCGCCGCGACGAGCCTGTCGTAGTCGATGGTCTCCACATATCCGGCCCGGCCGAGGGCGAGACCTCCGACCCGGTGGAAATCCTGAGGCACGGACGCATCGCGCTGGCTCGGCTCCGGCGCCGTCTCGATGCTCTGCCGCAATTCGTGGGCGACCCGGCGGACCACCACGTCCGAGATGATCGAGCGCGAGATCTTGTGCATGTAGAGGAGGAGAGCGAGCAGGCAGAGCAGGGTGAGGCCGCTCGCGACGGTGATGGCAAGGTGCGGCACGCCCTCCCGGCCGAGCGTCTCGTCGAGGGAGCGCAGGATCACGAGCACGTAGGCGACGGTCCCCAGCAGGAAGCCGAGGGCACCCTGGATCTGCCGGTCGCCCGTGATGATGGTCACGAGTCGCGGCCCGAGCTGGTTGGCGGCAAGCGAGAGCACGACGAAGGTGAGCGACACCATGAGGGAAGCCATGGTGATGACGCCGGATAGCAGGGTCGACAACAGGTCCCGCGCGGTCGCCGCATCGCCGCTGTAGAGCCACCAGGCATTCTCGCCGAAGGGTTTCTGGAGAGCCGCACCGGAGCTGAGCACCCAAAGGGCCAGCACGAGGCCGCCCGCGCCCATGGCCGCGGGGATCAGCCAGAACTGGCCCCGCACCAGCGCCGACACATGCCTTAGCCGACTGGCGGTCCATGCGAAGCGATTGCCGCCCAAACTTCTCTCCTCCCGTTCGACCCCGCGCCTGGAACAAGGGCTGGTGGCAGGCAGTCCAGTGAGGTGAACGCGCGACAGCACCGGATCGGCGCATGGGATGAGCAATCTCTCCTAAGCGCCGGCCGTTGGAATGCGCGAGCAGAGCTCATGACGGGCTCCACACTCCCGCGGCGCCGCTGGAACGCCGGCAGCGGACAGCTGCTCGAAACGCGTCGTCCGCGCGATCGATACCGGGAGCGGCGCGCCAAACCGGGCACGGAGCCCGAGGCGGCTATCGCCCGGCGTTTTCGCTTGCTCCGGGGCGGTTGATCCGCCACGCCCTAGGGCCGCGCGTAGCCTCGCTGGCGGTCGTAGCGGGCCACTTGGTCAGGCGAGAGGAGCCCGTGCATGGCAAGGTGGTAGCGCAGATGCGCAGCCCTCAGCTCTCCTTGCAGATTCCCAATGCGGGCGGTTGCCGCCGAGAGTGCGTCGGGCGTGATCCTGCGCTCCGCAAAGAGCCGGTCGAGGGCCGCTTCCTCGCCGATGATCCGCTCCCCGAGTGCGATCGTCTCCGACTTCATGGCTTCGAACAACGCCCTGGTCCGCCTGCGCTGGTCTTCCGTAAGAGCGAGGGCGTCGGCCATGTCCAGAACGTGCAGCGGTCCCGGATAGCCATTCAACTCGGCTGGGAGCGCTAGACCCATTCCCCGCCCGGCCCGAAGGTCTGCAATCTGCTGATCGGAAAGCGCTTTGATCGGGCGCCGCTCGAACCCGGCATAGGGGTCGGACGCCGGTGCGTGGCCGCCGTGGTGGCCGCCGTGCATCTGGCCTTGAGCCGGGGACGCAAGGGTAAGGAGGCTTGCCATGGCAATCAGGGGAAGGCGCCGCATCGTGATTCTCCAGCATCCAGGCCTCATTGCCATCAGCCCCGCCGTCCCGGCATGATAGCGATCATGTCTGACCTTCTTGAAGCTTTATGGGGAGACGAGGCGCGGGATCGGGCTCTCCTGCCCGGCGAGGTGCTGTTCCGGGCGGGTGACCCGGTGCGATGGCTCTACCGGGTGGGGGCCGGGGCCATGAGGTTGGTGCGCCCTCTGCCCCATGGGGCCGAACTCGTGATCCAGCGCGCAGGCATGGGTGCCATTCTCGCCGAGGCGTCGCTGTTCGCCAGCGAGTATCATTGCGACGCGGTGGCCGAGGAGCCCACGTCGCTCCGTGGGCTGGCGGTCACGCGGGTGGTCGCGGCACTCGCGCGCGACCCGGCCTTGGCGCAGGCTTTTGCCAGATCTCTTGCCCTTGAGGTTCAGGCTGCCCGAGCCCGTGCCGAGATTGTGTCGCTCAAGACAGTCGAGGCTCGCCTGGACGCGTGGCTCGCCCTCAACGGGGGCGAGTTGCCCGCGCGAGGCGGATGGCGGGGCGTCGCCGGGCAGATCGGCGTGAGCCCGGAGGCGCTCTATCGCGAACTCGCCTCCCGGCGCTCGGCAGCCAAAGGTCGGGTCCGGCCCTAGGCCATCCCGGCCATCGCGCCGGCTCTCAGAACAGGCATACAGGCTTGCGACGCCTCCAGGTTCTGGCGCGTCGGCGGCACCGCCTATCGGGCAAGCCGTTCCATGGCGAGGGTCAGCCGAACCGTCAGGCCTTCCGGCACCCAGACATGCTCGATCTCGCCCCCGAGTTGGCCGGCCACACTTTTGGCCGCCAGCACTGTGCCGAACCCCTGTCGCTGGGGTGGGCCCTGAACGAGCGGGCCGCCCACCTCCGTCCAGGTCAGCCGATAGCTGTCCCCATTCCGCTCCCCCTCGAGCAGGACCCGCCCGACATCGTTCGACAAGGCCCCGTATTTGACTGCGTTCGTGGCCTGCTCGTGCATGATCAGGGCGAGGGCGCTCGCCCCCGTCGAGCCGATCGGAACGTCATCGCCCGAGAGGCTGACCCGGTCGCACCCATCATGAAGGTAGGGCTCCAGCAACGCCCTCATCAGTCCCATCACGCTTTCGTTCGCAGATTGCGGATGAGTCTCAGGGCCCTGTGGCATGACGTATTCGTGCGCCTGGGCGAGCGCGCTGATCCGCTCCCGGAAGCTCCGAGCGAAGCTTGCGGCCTCCGGATAGCCGCGCGCAGAGAGCGCCGCCAGCCCACTCACGACGGCAAAGATGTTCTTGATGCGATGGGAGAGCTCCCTCGCCAGGAGCTCGCGGGTCTCCGTGGCCTGCTTCAACTCGGTGATGTCGATGGTTGCGGCGGGAAAGCGGAGCGGCCGCCCCTGGGCATCGAGTTCGCACCGGCCCCTGGCCACGATCCAGCGGACCTGGCCCTGCTGGATGATGCGGTGCTCGACCTCGTGCTCGCCGCCCTGCTCGATCACCTGGCTGAGGACGGCATCGATCCGCTCGCGATCGTCCGGGTGCACGGAAGCGGCGAATTGCTCGACGGGCGCGCCGCGCGCCGCTTCATCCGAAGCGATGCCGAACATCCGCGCGAGACGCTCGTCCCCCACGATCGTGCCGTTCGGGATGTTCCAAACCCAGGTTCCCACATTGCCCGCGTCGAGAGCGAGCCGCGTATGCTCCTGGTTCTGGTGCAGAATCCGATTGGACCGGCGCAACTCGATCTGCGCCATGGCGGCTCTCGCCAGCGCCCGCAGGACCTCGGCCTGCTCGGTGGTGATCCCCTCCGGACGCGGCGAGTAGTCGAGAACGCAGACCGTGCCGAGCGGCAGGCCGTCCGGGGTCTCAAGCAGGGCTCCGGCGTAAAAGCGGAGATTCGGCTCGCCGGTGACGAGGGGATTGCAGGCGAAACGGGAATCCTTGGTGGTGTCCGGCACCACGAACAGATCGCGCTGGAGGATGGCATGGGCGCAGATCGACACATCCACCGGAGTCTCGCGCACGCCAAGACCGATTTCCGACTTGAAGAACTGCCGATCGTCCTCGATCAGATTGACGACCGAGATCGGCGCCTTGCAGACGAGCGACGCGACGCGGGTGATCTCGTCGAAGGCGGGTTCCGGGGGCGTATCGAGGATGCCGTAGGAGCGCAGCGCCTCGAGGCGGTCCGCCTCAGACCAGGGCGGGCTTGCGACGTAGGCCGGGGCGGCAATCATGGAATGATCCTTGCTGGTCGTCGGCGCCGACGCACGCGTCATGCGCAATGGAGTGTCGGGACCGATGAACATCCGCCCCGCGGGGAGCCTCAGTCCGTTGCGCGGTCCGCGGTCAGCCTCGCAGTCGAACAACGGTGTTTGACGGGTCGGCCACGGATACGGGTGCGATGCCTTGGAGCGCCTCGGCCAATGCCTCGGGTTGGTAGGGCTTGCGCAGGAGGGCGAAACCCTCCTGCTCGGCATCGCTCGCGAACTCGCTGTAGCCCGTCGCCAGCAGCACGCTCAGCCTTGGCCAGCGTTGGCGAGCGATCCTGGCAAGATCCAGGCCGTTCAGATCGCCCGGCATCACGAGATCGGAGAGGATCACATCGAAGGCGTCCGCGCTCTCCTCCAGGAGCGCCAGCGCCTTGGGCGCGTTGCTGGCATGGGTCACGTCATGCCCGTCTTCGACCAGCAGGGCTGCGACGACCTCGGCAACCTGATCGTTGTCTTCCACGAGAAGGACGTTGAGTGTCCGACCGGATCGACCAACAGGCTCACGGCGCTCGTTCTCGCTCACGCGTGTCGTCGCCGGCTGGGCTCGGGGCAGCGAGAGGGTTACGGTCGTGCCCCGGCCCTCCTCGCTCTGGATATCGACCGATCCCCCCGATTGCCGGGCAAAGCCATAGACCTGCGCCAGTCCGAGCCCAGTGCCCTTCCCGACCGGTTTCGTGGTGAAGAAGGGCTCGAACACCCGCGAGAGAGTCTCGCTGGGGATGCCGACGCCCGAGTCGCTCAGGGCAACCACGACGCTTTCGCGGTCGCCGTGGACGACGTTTCGGACCTGGATGCTTAACTCGCCTCCCTTGGGCATGGCGTCCCGTGCGTTCGCGGCCAGATTGATCAATGCGATCTGAAACTGGTTCTTGTCGATCACGACGGGCCAGAGACCGGGTTGGAGATCGAGCCGAAGGTGGATGTCGCCGCGAAGCGACTGCTGGAGCATGTCGGGCATGCTGCTGACGAGGGCGTGCAGATCGACGACTTCCGGATTCAGCGTCGCTCGCCGTCCGAATGTCAGCAATTGGCCGGTCAGCTTGCGGCCCTGCTCGACGGCATGCAGGGCATTTTCGAGCAGACGGGGTCGCCGGTCCTCCCGGGCCCGCTTGAGGAGGTCGAGATTTCCCATGACGACGGTCAGGAGATTGTTGAAATCGTGCGCGATGCCACCCGTCAGTTGGCCGAGGGCTTCCATCTTCTGCGTATCCAGGAGCTTCTGCTCGGCTTCGCTCCGCAGGCTCATCTCTTCGCGCAACTGGCGGGCCGCACGCTGCTCCCGCCTCGTCAGCAGGAGGGCAAAGGCGGTCATGGCCACGAGCCCCGCGGCGATGGGGCCGATGAAGAGCGCAAAGGAGCGCATCTGCCTGCGCCAGCCTGCCAGGACGGCCTCCGTGCTGAGGGCGTAGATGACGTAGACGGGGTGCTTGGGCAGCTTCTTGTAAGCCACGATCCGCTCGATGCCGTCCACCGTGGAGGCCGAGACGAACCGTCCTTCCGGTGCGCGCTCCCTGGCGCGCATGAAGTTGGCGCTCGCGCGCGGCTGCTCGTTGCTGGTTCGCGTCTCCGCATCGCGGATCAGGAAGATGCCGTCCTCGCGAACGAGGCCCGCCGAATAGTTGAGGCCCGGAAGGGTCCTCTCGTAGATCTGAGCGAAATAGCTTGGATAGGCCGCCAGGACGATGGCGCCGCGCAGCGTTCCTTGGCCGTCGAAGAGCGGACGGGCAACATTGAACGACAGATTACCCGTCGTTCGGCCCCGGACCGTCTCGCCGATGAAGGTGTCCCGATGACCGGCCTGGAACGCGCGCCAGTAGTCGCGGTCGGCAACGTTCACGGGGGTCGTCGGAAAGTTGACGCTGCTCGCCTGGGCCGTCCCTTGGGCGTCGAACAGGAGCGCGGTGCCAATCTGAGGGTGCGCCCTCGCCAGATCCTTGAGGAGGACATGGACGTCCTCCGCTGCCCGCAAGTCCTCCCAGGACCGGTCCCGCACGCGGTCCGCGATCCGATCCATCATGAGGTCGTATGTCTCAAAGACGTTCTGGGCCTGCAGGTGAAGGATCAGCAATGTCCGCTCGACCCGTTGTCCCGCGTCTTCCATCGCGCTGGTGCGGCTCTGCCACGCGACGGCTCCGAACAGGACAGCCGGAAGGGTCAGCGCTGAGGCGAGCAGCGCCCAGAGCACCAGAATGTTCGTCGAGGGCAGCGAACGTGCGATCATTACGACGCTAAATGGGGCTTTGGGCCTGCCGGTGTTCTGCAGCGCAAGGGCCAGAAGTCAAGGTTCCGGCCCAATGATCCCGCCGGAATTCAGGATCGCGCGACGGGCGACAGCGGACCCTGCACCGTCCGCTACGGTGCCGCCATGGGCGGATCGACGCAACAGCATCGTGGAGGCGCTTGATGGGCCCTGGAGCATCCAGGGGACGAGCGCTCGGCCGCATGCGCGGGCGCAACTTCCGGTGGATCGTGCGGGCGGTCCACGATGCCTAGGCTAAAGAACGGGGAGCATCCCCTGGCGACTTGCGGTTTCGTGAGCTAAGTTGCGTGAAGAGACTGGCCCGGTCCAGATCGACGCTATATTGGGCTCATGCCGCAACTGCGACGCTTCACGATCCGACATTACCTTATGGCGTTCGGGGTAAGTCTCCTTGCGCCGGGTCTGATTCTCGCCGCTGTCCTTCTTTGGAATTACACCTCCTCCGAAAAGGAGAGGCTCCGGCAGGAGGCTCAGGATGCCTCGCAGCGCATCGTCGCGGCCGTCGACCGGGAATTGACCGGGATCCTCTCGGCCGCGCAGGCCCTTGCCACGTCGAATTCACTGCTCGAGGGCAATTACGAGGCCTTCCACCGGCAGGCGGTGGCGACCCTCCGCTCCTGGTCCGACGGCCACGCGGGCGAGTTCGCCATCGTCGTGCGCGACAGCACCGGGCAGCAGGTGGCCAATACGCGCCTGCCTTGGGGAGCCCCGCTGCCGAAGGGAGCGAACCTGCCAGCCGACCTGGAGGTGATGCAATCGCGCAAGCCCGTCATCCAGGACCTGTTCGTCGGGGCGACCGCCGGTCGGCCGATCATCAGCATCAGGGTGCCCGTCGTGCGCGGGGACGAGGTCACCCACGTGCTCTCCATGGCCCTCGACCCCAAGCGCTTTACCGAGGTTCTGCTCGCGCAGAAGATGTCGCCCACCTGGATCGCGGCCGTGATCGACCGGTCCGGCCGCCTAGTCGCCCGCTCTCATCAATCGGAGACGTTTCTCGGCCAATCGGCGCCAGCCGAGTTCCTCCGAACTGCAACCGCTCCCGAAGGCATCTACGAGGGCACCAACCTGGAAGAGGCCGCCATTCTCGGTGGGTACACCCGCTCCAGCTTCTCTGGGTGGCTCGCCTTCGTGGGCATTCCGTCCAGTCTCTTTCAGGGGGCGCTGCGCCAATCCTTATGGACGCTGGCCGTGCTCGGCGCCTCGTTGCTGTCGCTCTCCTTCCTCCTGGCTCTGTGGTTCGGTCGTCAGATCGCCCGATCGGTCTATGCTCTCGCTGCCGATGCTCAGCGTGTCGGGCAAGGCCACCCCGTCGCGGCGTCCCGCACCGGACCGGCGGAACTCGACGTGGTGAGCGATGCGCTTTCGATCGCCTCGACGCAATTGCTGGCCCGTGAGGCCGAGCTGCGCGCGAGCGAGGAGCGCCTGCGCGCAACCCACGAGAACGCCGCCGTGGGCATCGTGGAGGTCGACCGGGAGGGCCGGTTCATCGCCGTCAATGAGATGCGCTGCAGGCTCACAGGCCATTCCCGAGGCGAACTGCTCGGCCAGCACTTCGGACAAGCGACCTACGGTGTCGACATCGCCGAGGACATGCGCCTTTTTCAGCGCCAGGTGGCCGGGGAGCTGAACACCTATACGGTCGAGAACCGCTTTCGCCGCAAGGACGGGACCAGCGGATGGGTGCGCGTGTCGAGCACCGCAGTCCGGGATCCCGGCGGCACGTTCCTGTATGCCGTCCGCATCGTCGAGGACATCACGGAGCGCAAGCAATCGGAGGTTCGGCAGAAGCTTCTCGTCGACGAACTGAATCATCGTGTGAAGAACACGCTCGCGACCGTGCAGTCGCTGGCCATGCAATCGGCCCGCCCGGGGGTGACCCCGCAGGTTGCCCAGGAGCGGTTTCAGGAGCGTCTTCTTGCCCTGTCGCGAACTCACAACCTGCTCAACCAAACGAGCTGGGAGGGCACGACCGTCAGCGGCATCCTGCAAACGGAGCTGGAGCCCTACGCGACGGAGAGGGACCGTGTGCAGCTGACGGGCCCGTCCATCGAGCTCCCGGCGTCCATGGCGGTCGTCCTGGGGCTGGCGGTTCACGAGCTTGCCACCAACGCCTGCAAATACGGATCGTTGTCCGCACCCAACGGGCGGTTGATGGTCAAGTGGAGCCGGGAGCAGGGGGAGGGCGGGACCATGCTCCGCCTCGAATGGCGCGAGTCCGACGGCCCCTCGGTCCGTATGCCCACGCAGACCGGCTTCGGGTCGCGCCTGATCCGGCGCGCCGTCGTGAGCGAGCTTGGAGGGCATCTGGACCTCGCCTTCGATGCCAATGGCCTGCGCTGCGAGATCACGGTTCCGCTCGGGGAGCCGCTGAGGAGCGCCGCGTAGGCAGCTCCGCGCCCCTGGGAGCTCGGCCATTGCCGAGGCATCGGGACGGGCGAGGGCAAGTCTTCCCAAGCCTCGGATCCTGCGTCATCCGGCCTATCGGTTCGCTGCCACGCATTCGCTCATGCCGCTCAGTCGAACAGCGCGTCCACGTCGTCCTGCGATTGGCAGTCATCGCCGGCTAGCGGAGGGCCATTGATCAGGGCGCGTTCGCCCCTCCGGCTGTCGTCCGGCTGAACCGGAATGTTCTTGAACGTCTCCAGACCGCCCCAGATCTCGATCATGTGGCCGACCCGCTCCTCGATGAAGCGGAGCGCGCCCACGACTTTGCCGATGCGTTGTCCCGTAATGTCCTGGAAGTTGCAGGCCTCGAAGATCCGGACCACGTTGTCGGCGATCTCGATGGCCATGTCGCCGTCCGCGCCGACGAGGCGCGAGGACAGGTTGCCGGCGAGCTCGTCCACGCGCTCCGCGGCTTCCAGGATCGTGTTCGTAGCACCGGCCGTGCCTTCGACGACGGCGCCGAGTTCGTCGGTGACGCGGGTGATCTGGTGGCCTTGAGCCCCTGCGTAATGGAGGGTTGCGATCTCTTCCTTCGTGCGCCGGATCGAGGAGGAAATCGCGTCGAGTTCCGCCTTGATCCGGTGCAGCTCGGTCAGGTCACGCCGGTGTTCGTCGACGACGGCCTGCGAAATCTGCTGGGAGGGCGTCAGCAGGCGCTGAAGCGAGGCGAGAGCCTCCATGACCTCCCGGTGCCGCTCATCGCCGCCTCCGCTGCCTGCGGTACGCGCTGGAGCACCGATGGCCTCGATACGATAGGGGTGGCGTGCCGTCGTCGTGTCCCGCGCCATCTGCATCAATCCCCGATCACGGCGTCGATTTTGGTCTTCAGCGTTTGGGCGTTGAAGGGCTTGACGATGTAGTTGTTCACGCCGGCTTTCTTGGCCGCGATCACGTTCTCGGTCTTGGATTCGGCCGTGACCATGATGAAGGGGGTGGTGCGCAGGTGGTCGTCC
>DATCJK010000019.1:0-2179 GCA_036562855.1 Microvirga sp. | reverse complement strand
TCAGGGGGACCGCCTCTTTGACATTCGGAACGTGGTCGGATCGGCTTTCGCGGACTTGCTGACCGGCGATGGTGCCGCAAACCTGCTCTCCGGCGGCAGTGGCGACGACACGCTGGCAGGCGGCGGCGGCAACGATACCCTCGTCGGCGGTCTCGGCGAGGACTCCCTATCGGGTGAGGACGGCGACGACTTGCTCGAGGGATCGGGGGGACGCGACACCCTAAAGGGCGGCGCAGGCATAGACACCGCGAACTATGGCGCGAGCAGCGGCGCCGTCACGATCGACCTGAATGCCGGCAGGGGGAGCGGCGGCGACGCGGAAGAGGATTTCATCTTCGACATCGAGAACGTGATTGGCTCCAGCGGTGCCGACAAGCTGGAGGGCTCGGACTGGAGTAACGTCCTCACGGGGGGCGCTGGCAACGACACGCTGAACGGAGCCGGTGGCAACGACACGCTCGTCGGTGGGAGCGGTAATGACCGGCTCGATGGTGGCGACGGCATCGATACGGCGACCTACAGCTCCAGCTCTTCAGCTGTTTCGGTCAGCCTCGCCGCGGGGCCCGGCAGCGGTGGGGACGCGGCAGGCGACACCTTGTTCGACATTGAGATCGTGATTGGGTCGGGTGGCAACGATACTCTCACGGGCGATGCTCATGCGAACACGCTCATGGGCGGCAACGGTAACGACACCCTCGATGGTCGCGGGGGAGCCGATAGCCTCGACGGCGGTGCCGGCATCGACACCGTGACGTATGGGGCGAGCGGCGCCGGGGTCAGCGTCAACCTTCTCGCCAGGACGGCTGGGGGCGGCGATGCGGAAGGCGATGTGCTGACCGGCATCGAAAACCTAACGGGTTCCGGTTTCGACGATGCGCTGACCGGCGATGCCGTCGGCAACAGCCTGATCGGCGCGGTTGGCCGAGACACCCTCAGCGGCGGCGCGGGGAGCGACACGCTCGACGGCGGAGCCGATGCAGACGTGCTCGACGGCGGGGCCGACATAGACACCGTCACCTATGCGGGGAGCTCTGGAGCCGTCGCCGTGAACCTCCGAGCGGGCACGGCAAGCGGCGCTCATGCGGATGGCGATACTCTGACCGCCATTGAGAACCTGGTCGGCTCGAATTTTGCCGACACGCTCACGGGCGGTACCGGCAACAACTCGCTGTCCGGCGGAACCGGCAACGACGCCCTCGATGGCAATGCGGGCGACGATACGCTCGACGGCGGTACGGGGGCCGACACCCTGACGGGCGGCGCGGGCAACGACGTTTTCATCGTGGATGCGGTCGGCGACGTGGTGATCGAAGCCGGGGGCGAAGGCCGCGACGAGGTTCGAACGAGCCTTTCGGCCTACACCCTCGGCGCAGGCGTGGAGGCTCTCACCTACGCCGGTACAACAGCCTTTTCGGGCACCGGCAACGAACTTGCCAACACGATCGGCGCCGGCAACGGTAACGACACCCTGTCCGGCGCGGCGGGCAACGACGTCCTCAACGGCAATGCCGGGAACGATACGCTGGAGGGCGGAGAGGGCGCGGACACGCTGAACGGAGGCACTGGGACCGACCTCGCGACTTATGCCGCCAGCACCTCCGGCGTGACCGTCAATCTGGGAACCGGGATCGGCACCGCCGGTGATGCCGCGGGCGACGTGCTCAGCGCCGTGGAAGCCGTGATCGGCTCCGGTTTTGCGGATGCGCTTACCGGCGACGGGAATGCCAACACCCTCACGGGCGGGGCCGGCGACGACACGCTCGATGGCGGAGGCGGAACCGACAGTATGATCGGCGGAACCGGAAACGACATCTACGTGGTCGACTCCCTCGGCGACGTCGTTCTCGAAGGTGCCGGCGAAGGACAGGACGAGGTGATCACGAGCCTTGGCTCGTACACGCTCGTGAACAATGTCGAAATGCTGACCTACGCGGGCCACACGGGCTTTGCGGGCACCGGAAACGCGCTTGCGAACCGGATCACCGGTGGCGGTGGCAACGATACCTTGTGGGGCGCGGCCGGCGACGACTCGCTGATCGGCGGCATTGGGGACGATGTTTTGTCTGGCGGGTCTGGGTCTGACACGCTGGAGGGCGGATCTGGAACGGACACGGCGAGCTATGCGGCAAGCGCTCAGGCCGTGACGGTGAGCCTTGCGGGCGGCACCGGGCAGGGCGGG
>DATCJK010000017.1:0-18329 GCA_036562855.1 Microvirga sp. | reverse complement strand
ATGATCTCCCAAGTGTCGTAGAGATCCAATGTGCTGCTGCCAGGCAGGTTCGGAGCAAGGTACGGCGTCATCTCGACCCACGGACGGCCGCTCGGCCGGGGAATGACCTTGGTCACCTGACCATAGAAGTTCGTGAGCGTGATTCAGCCAACTATTCGTTCAGTTTTTTGCACCACCATACAGGCTCCTTGGGACGCCACCATGGCCGAGCGACTCCTCCAAGACTTTGCCGAGATTGCTTCTGATTGGTTCTGGGAAATGGATGAGAACTTAAGGTTCTCGTATTTCTCAAGCCGGCTAAGGGAGGTCGCCGGGGTCGATCCTCACGAGGAGATTGGAAAGAGCAGGGTCGAAATTGCCCGCAACTCGTCCGATGCGGCCTTCTGGCAAGCTCATACCGACGATCTCCTCGCACGCCGACCGTTCCGAGATTTCGTTTACCCGTACAACCACAAAGATGGGCGCCCCCGCTATTTCAAGATTAGCGGCTTGCCCATGTTCGATTCCGAAGGTCAGTTTTTAGGCTACAGGGGATGCGGGACCGACATTACGGCTGAGCGCGAGGCGATCAGCCGGCTAGAAGGTCAGAACACCCTCTTCGATGCTGCCTTGAACAACATGGCTCAAGGCCTCGCTATGTTCGATGAGAACGAGCGCCTCATCGTCTGCAATGCGCAATACCTTGCATTGTACAGACTATCCTCTGATGTCGTGCGGCCTGGCGCTACGCTGAAAGAAATCATTAATCACGGGCTTGCGAAACAAGGTGAGCCGGGCCTGAACGGGAACGATCTTTACGCCAACAGCCTCGTTGCTGTCCATGAAATGCCCAGTAAACGATTGCAGTCGTTCCGGGATGGCCGGCTGATCGAAATCTCCTATCGCCCCCTGCGCGGCGGCGGCTGGGTCGCCACGTATGAGGATGTCTCCGAGCGCGTCAAAATCCAATCTGAGCTCGAACAGCAGAACACCAGGTTCAACACGGCCATCGAAAACATGACGCAGGGGCTGTGCCTGTTCGATGGCGATGAGTGCCTGATCGTCTGCAACCGACTCTATGCTGAGATGTATGGACTCACACCTGAGTTGACGCAGCGGGGGACCTCCCTCGATGAGATTCTTAGGCGGCGCGTCGAGATTGGCGCTTACAGCCCGGAGAACGCTCAGGCCAACATAGAGCAACGGCGTGAGGTCGTCAGAGCCAACAAGTCGACCAACACAATCTCGCAGCTCAGCGATGGCCGTATCATCCGAATTCTACACCGGCCTATGCCTGGCGGCGGCTGGGTGGCCACCCATGAGGACGTGACCGCAATGGTTCGCCAGGAGGCGGCTCTTCGAGAAAGCGAGGAGCGGTACCGTCTGTTGGCAGACCATGCCACGGATATGATCGTCCGCATGGATCTTGATGGAGTCCGCCAGTATGTGTCGCCAACCTGCCGCGAGGTTATAGGTTACGAGCCAGAGAACCTCGTCGGGCGTGTTCCGGGAGAGATGATCCATGAGGAGGACCAGGGTACGACACGAAGCGTCATCAGCCGCCTCGCCTCAGGAGAGGCCGACAGGCTGACCGCAACGTACCGCCTGCGCCATTCCCGAGGTCATTGGGTTTGGGTCGAAGCAAACATGAGGCTGATCCGGCACCCCATGACTAATGCTCCGGCTGGCATAGTCAGTGCCTTGCGCGATGTCACGGATCGCAAGCGGCAGGCCGCAGAGCTTGAAGCTGCCAAAGCGGTAGCCGAGCAGGCAGCAGCGGCGCAAGCCGAGTTCCTTGCCAACATGAGCCACGAGGTGCGCACGCCCCTTAACGGGATTCTTGGGTACGCCGATCTCCTCCTGACTGATCAGGCCCTCACCGGTTCCCAAAGACGTTCAATCGAGCGGGTTCAGATTGCGGGCTCCGCTCTACTAACTGTCGTGAACGACGTGCTCGATTATTCGAAGATCGAGGCCGGAGAAATAGATCTAGAGCCAGTCTGCTTCTCACCTGCAGCGCTGATCGACAATGCGCTCTCCATCGTGAATGGGGTGGCAGCACAACGGAACCTTGAGCTTAGAACCGAGCTCGACCCACTCCTTCCAGAGGGGTTGATCGGAGACGAAAACCGATTACGCCAGGTGTTGCTCAATCTGCTGAACAACGCGGTCAAGTTCACACCGCAGGGCTCTGTCACCCTAACTGTGTCGGCCTCTGAGCTCTCTTCGGGGAACGTTGCGGTCCGCTTTTCAGTTACGGACACCGGAATCGGAGTCCCCCCAGAACATCGATCTCGGCTCTTCAAACGCTTCAGCCAAGTGGATAGCTCAAAACGGCGCGAGTTCGGTGGCACTGGGCTTGGTCTGGCGATCTCCAAGAGGCTGGTTGAGCTCATGGGTGGGCAGATCGGATTTGAAAGTAATCCTGACGAGGGCTCAACATTCTGGTTTGAGGTTTGCCTTGAGCGGGCCACATTAAATGAAAAGGTACCATCGTGCCCGTCGATACCGGCCGCGGCGTCAGGAGTTCAACTCCTTCTCGCGGAGGATAATGAGATCAATCAAGAGATTGCCCGGATCGTGTTGGAAGCTGCAGGCTATCGGGTGGATATCGTTGGCGACGGCGCGGCTGCTGTAGGTGCCGTGCAATCGAAAGCCTACGATCTAGTGCTCATGGACGTGCAGATGCCTATCCTCGACGGGGTTAGCGCTACCAGCCGCATCCGTGCTCTCGACGGTCCGCAAAGGCATGTGCCAGTTATTGCCATGACAGCCAACGTGCTGCCCCAGCAGGTGGCGCAGTTCCGGGCCGCCGGGATGAACGACCACGTCGGCAAGCCCTTTAAGCGCGACGAACTCTTTGCTGCAATTGAACGGTGGAGAGGAGCTGACGGCGGTGCAATCCGGACGCCGAACGCAGCTGCTTAAACAATGTGTTTCTACTCCCAAGGTGTCGCTACAGGCGAATTTCGGGATGTGGAACCTGTAGTCGTGGCGAACTGGGTCGAAGCAATTTGCGACGTCTGGCCGTTGAGGCAGTTCTCCATGAGATGTTTCGGTCGGCAGAGATACCAGCAAGAAACCGCCGCGTTCATTGACAACAGCCTCACCGTTCGATGAGTGGAAGGTGGTCCTAGTCCGACCTTGCCGTCAGATCGTCTCGAAGCGCTGGGCGTTGCAACCGCTGCTTAAGTCGTCATGCAGGCGGCCATGTCCATGCCGCTCATTGGTTGTGTGTGGTCCGTCACAGATCTTGTCCCCGCCCGGGTTTACAGGGAGTCAACACCCACACTTGAGTGCTAAGCGCTGCTATGTCGAGTGGGGTTCACAGAGCATCCTCCATCACGCCCCAAACGCAAAGTCCATGCGGTGCCCTGTCTGGATTTCATCAACGTGCAAAGTCGCGCGCTTTGGTCACACTCGTTGGAGTGTAGCTGTCAAAACGATATGCGCAGGTCAGCCGATGCGCGGTGTTCACGTGCGCTTGAGGCGAATTGCCCATCGTATGACACTCCGATCTGCACGTGCGGAGTGACTGCCCACTCGAGTCCAGCCTCAACACCGACCGTATTACTCGCAATCGGCGAGCCCACGACCTTGAACGGCAGGGCAGGGTTGAACGAGAATGCTGAAAGCGTTTGGGGTGTCTTGTCTCCCATCACATGTCGCCAGCTCACCCCAGCTTTGGCTGTGAGTGCCCCCAGAGGAGCAGCCAGACGTAGACCGAGAATAGACGAGGTTAAGTCCCGACGCATCCCAGCCCCTGTGAGCGCCGCTGCGTCTCCAGTCTCCTGAAAGGAGCCCAAGCGCGTTCCTACATGCGCTAAACCCGCATAGGGCTCAATCACGAGCGGGGCCAGCGACACCCGATAGCCAACCTCGCCGAAAGCTTGGACCGACCGTCCGCTGTAGCTCGCTGCAACTCGTCCGGAGTAACCTGGGAATGAGACAGTGCGGTTGGTATCGATCTCGTGCTGGGCATAACTGAGCCCACCACGAAAGCCGAGGGCTCCGAGCTCAGCCGATCCGTAGATGGTCGCTCCATAGGTGTCGGTCTCACCAGAAGACTGGCGCTGCGCCACGTCGAATGACGAGCGGGCCCAAGAGCCAGCGAAACCTGCTCTCCACCGACCCCCAAACCCAAGATCAGCACCGACGATGAGGCCGCCCGTTCGGCGCGTGAGCCCCGCTGTCTCGAGAGTGGCATCCACTGATCCTCGTGAGCCAATCGCCTGACCCCATATAGAGACTGGCGTCCAAGGCAATCCGGCCTGTCCGGGGCTCAATGAGGGCTGGTGACGCTCGCTTGCAACAGGGCCTCTCTGGTGGGTGAGGGGACCGCCTTGTGCCCGTGAGGGGACGATAAGCGTGGGACGAATACGGTTCAGTACCGATGTCGCTGTCAGTGCTACATCGTTGACGACAACACTGCCTAAGGCTGCGTTGACTTCACCTGAGAGGGCATCGAAGGCCGTATTCACGTCGGCTCTCGACTGGCTGACGACGCTGGCAAAGACGGGATGGTTGATGCCAAGCGCCTCCACAGCAGTCGCTACCTCAGCTTGCCTGTTCGTCAACGCTGCAGCGGCTAGAGCGCCTGAGGCGTATTCGAGTTCGAGCGTCACATCGAACGGTGTGAACTGCAGGTTTGGGTAGAGAAAGGCGAGGTTTGTAACGGCAGCGCTGAAGCGGCCTGTCACGCCATCGTCGCTCGACAAGATTTTGTATCTGGTGAATGGCTGGTACTGACCGGGTATGGCCTGAACCGATACAATGCCGCCGTTCAGAAAAATTGCGCCGGTTGCGTGGAGACGATCTGCTTCACCATTCGCCTTGACGTCGACTGCATAAGTGGCGCCCGTGTTGATCGTGACATTGCCAGCGACCGTCAAGGTACCGAGTGCGGTACCAGGTGCGATCCTGGAGCCGCCAGTCGCCGTAAGAGCGCCAATCGTGCCATCGCCGCCGACCGTTCCACCATTGTTGACGGTGACCGCAGATGGCAAGCTGCCGTTGACATCAATACGGCCTTGATTGATGCGCACGCCCCCTTCCAGGCTATGGCTGCCAACAAGAGCAAGGGTCCCAAGGCCCGTTTTAGTCACAACCTCGCTGCCACTGATCGCGCCAGATTGAAGGGCGATCCCATCCTCAACATGCAATGAGCTACCAGTCCCGTTGATCGCGATACCGTTAGGCAATGAAATGCCTGATGCATAGGAAAGACGCCCGTTCTGGCCGAGTTCGATGGCCCCGAATCCAAGTGCCAAACCGTTCCTGGCCAGGAGCGTACCAAAGGCGATGCGCGTTCCGCCAGAATAGGTACTGATCCCACTCAGAGACTGTGTTCCGTTCGCGACAATAAGGCGACCGGCACCGGAGATCTGCCCAGCGTAGTCCCCCGTTCCGCGAAGCTCACCGACTCCAAGGCTCGCACCTGCATCGATTTGCACCGAGCCGCCGCCGGACAATGAACCGATGCCTTCGGATGCTCTGACCCTGAGTGTTGCTCCAGGACTGATTGTAACAGCGGACCCAAAGCCGATTGCGTTGCCGCCTTGCGCAACAAGCGTGCCACTAGCGATCTGAGTTGGTCCGCCGTACAAGTTGCTGCCTGTCAGCGTTGTTGTACCTGTCCCAAGCTTGGTGATGCCGCCGTCGCCAAAGATCACGTTTGCGAACGTGAAGTCGCCCGAGCGGTTGATCGCGAAGTTGGCCCGCGTGAAGACAGGACCGAGAAGGTTGCCCGTCGCTCCGCCATCACCAATCTGAAGCGTGCCCCCCGATACAGCCGTGCCACCCGTGTAGCGTTGGTCTTGCGTCAGTATCAGCGTGCCTGAGCCTTCCTTCACCAACTGGCCGCCAGTTGCAGTTCCACCAAGGCTTAAGAAATTGTCGAAGATCACACCCGAATAAACAGTAGAAGCATTGTTGCCACCAACACGAAGGGTCTTGGAGCCTAGCGTGATGGCAGCACTGCCCTCAATCGAGCCGACGTCAATTGTGGTTTTGGTCGCTTGTGAGATGTCTAAACCAACGATTGGGCCATTGAGGATGAGGCGCGCTGTGCCCCCAGAACTGTTGCCGCGAAACTCGAGAGGCTGAAGGCTGTCGTGCTCAATCGTAGCATTGCCGGCGGAGCTTGAGCCAGAGAAGATGAGCTTTCCAAAGCGATCGTAGGTGATGAAGTATGGAGCCGGGCTGCCTGGTGCAGTCTCAATGCCCGTCCCTGAGAGGGTGAGGTGTTCAGCGAGGTAGATGCGATATGGCCTCTGGCCGACAAAGCGCATTGTGCCGAAGGTGGTCGGCGAGTCGTTCTCATCGAGCTCGGGCAAGCGTAGGAAGCTGTCATCGAAGATTGCGACGCCGCTGCGAGGTACGGCGCCAGTGCTCCAATTCGCCGCTTTGTCGAGTTCGTAGTCGGCGGTACCCAACCAGATTGCCTGCTGGGCAATGGCGGGCTGGGACAAGGCGAGAGTAGAGAAGACTGCAATTGCCTGGCGTTTGTGCGTTGCGCGCCGCTGTGTTCGCTTGTGCCCCATGCCTGCCCCCTAGCAGTATGCCAGCTTTGCCGAGAGCTTGACCATATTTGCGGTTCTAAGGCCAGTGGGCGCTACAGGTTGGGTTGCGGGTGGACGGGCCAGGGCCGAGCCCGGTCAATTCACCCTGAGCGTGCGATGAGCCAGTCGAGGAGCCCGGCTTGGAGGGCTGCCTCTGCTAGGCCCTCCCGGGTCCAGAGGGTCACATCGCTCCGGTCCGGCCGGGTCAGCTGTCCACGAGGCGAGTGGCACACGAAGATCAGCCGGCTCAGCGCAGGGTCAGCGTCAAAGCGGGCCACATAGTCCTCGAGCGTTGCCTGCGAGGCGGCTGACTTCACCTGCACCAGCGCCGTCTCGCCCGTGACCGGCTGCTCCACGAGAAGGTCGGCATCCTTCATCGTGCCGCCAAGTGCCGAGGTCCTGTGCCAGCCACCACGGGCGAGCAGGAGGTCCACCAGGGTCTCGAAGTCCGCCCAGTGCAGGGCTGTGATGAGACTGGAGGCTGCCTCAACAGCCTCACCCCGCACCGCAAGCGCCCTGGTGACGAGCGGGTCCTCCTCGCCCAGCAGCTTACGACGCAGATACGCGTCAGCCTCCACCCCGCACAGGGTCTGACGATAGGCAGCGACCTTGGTGAGCCGGGTGCTCAGAGCCGCCTGGGTGAGGGTCTGGCCGGCGATGTTGGTGTTGCGCCAAGGTGCCCGGGTGCGGCGCATGCGGGCGCCGTGACCCTCGCCCACTCCTAGCCAGGTCACGTCAGAGTGGGCCTGTGCCCACCACAGCTGCCCCTCGGCGAAGGTGATCCAGACCGTGTCCTGGGGCAGGGTATAGAAGTCGGCGATCTCACGGGCAAAGTCCCGCGCTTTGGCTGGGCTTCTGCCCTGCTCGACAAGATGAGCTGTGATGGCATCCCGGTCACCGGTGAGAGCAAGCTCATGGGGTACAGCCAGGTGGCCAAGGTGGATCTCACCTGCCTCCAGAGCTTGGCCCGCCCAAGCATTGCCCGATCCGAGCTTGATGTAGCGCAGCTCAGCCCCGCGCAGAGCCGCCTCAAGTCCAGTATCGTTCTCAAGAACAGCCAGCATCACCAACACCACTCGCATATGAGCCCCAGAAGCGGGGCGGGTGGACACCACCGCTTGCCGTGGGGGTGAAGTCCAGGACTGACGGTGTAGGTCTAAGGTGGAATCTCTGAACCTATCCTAAAATGGGATAATCCGATCCTGGGATGATGGTCTGCGGGTAGCCTTCAGGTCTGCCGCTCTCCTTGTCCAAGTCCCTCCGCTCCTCGGCTCACGGCCAACTGCTCGTCCTCCTGAAGGACGCACGGCATCGGGCGGGCCTGACGCAAGCTGAGGTGGCTCAGCGCCTGTCCAAGCCGCAGAGCTATGTGGCTAAAGTGGAGGGCGGTGAGCGCAGGCTCGACCTCATCGAGTTCATCGCCTTCGCTAAGGCGATTGGCTCTGATCCCGTCAAAATTGTGCGGGCACTGACTCGCGACGGATCGGAGGGCTGAGCCGACGCCTGTAGGTCACCAGTCGATCAGATTGTGTTTTCACGATCGCTGCAACCGTTCGTTCAGGGTAGCCCGGCTAGCCTCGCCCAATGAGAAAGTCACCCTGGCGTGCACCCAACAATCAGGCTGCGCCATATACCAATGTTGAGCCACTTGGCACCAGAGAGCCGGACCAGCGTTCTAACGCACGTGTCGGCTACCCTCACCCTATTGCCGATCTCCAGCATCTTGGACAGCAGATCCGCCGTTACCGCTTCTGGCGTCAGGCACGCCTGTTTGGCCTGACAGGGCTCGCCGGTTTCGCCGCTGCCGTGGCCTTTGTCTGGTATGAAGGCGAGCAGTATCTCCACCGCGCAGCGTCAGGCCTCCCGGCACTGAGGGCAGAGGCACCGGTGATCACCACCCATAGCGCAGGACCATTCCGCTCCTGTCGGCAGGCCCGTGCGGAAGGGTTCTCCTCGATGCGGCGAGGTGACCCCGGCTATGCGCCGCACCTTGACGCCGACAACGACGGCATCGCCTGCGAGCCCTATTGGCGGTGGTAGGCGATCTGGGTTGTGATTAGAGCCATCGACGATGGACTTATGGGGCCAGACAGCTGACTAGTTGACCCCAGCCGAGAAGCCATCAGCGTGGTACTCCCAACAAGAGAGGACTGAAGCTCAGTTCAAGGTCTTTACGGCAGGAAGCGCGGATGAGGCTCGCAGATCCTGCAGTCCCGCCCGGAGGTTCAGTATATAGCGACAGACACCAAGATGCTCAACTCCACAAAAGGGCCGTCGCTAGTCTGCACAGTTTACGGGCGCCGGCCTGGGGTGAGGGTGGTGGTCACTTCAGGGCGGGCGCTAGCGTCATATGGATGAGCGGAAATGGCCGACCGCTCCCATCAAGCTCGGACCGACCCGTCTCCTGAAAGCCAAGCCTTGTGTAGAACGCGCGCGCTCCCTCATTCTGCTCATTGACGTCGACCCTGAGACTGCCCTCTTGGCTGCGTACGTACTCAACTAGCCTACGACCGACCCCTCTCCCATGCTGTTCTGGCGCGATGAACAATGCGTCGATCATGGAGCCAGTCATGCCTATGAAGCCTATGGGAGCATTCATCGGATCAACCGCTACCCAGACCTCGACATGCGGTAGGTAATCGTTGCGGACTAACTGGGCATAGAACTCAACATCGGCCTTACTCAGGAAGGAGTGAGTAGCACGCACTGCCTCCCGCCAGATGTTGAACAAGGCCTCAAGGTCGCTGGGGCTGGATCGGCGGATTGTCAGCATGGCGAGGTCAGTAGGCAAAGAACCGCCCTCGCTCAAGCCATAAACCGGGACACATGATCGGCTCGGCGACCGCGTTGCACACCCACGCCCCTTGTGTCTGTCGTCGATCAGGCCCGCTCGTCCTTAGGCGAGGCCATGACAATGTAGGAGGTGATGGTGCTCACCTCGCCTAGCGCACCAAGCACTTCCTGGTGGAAGTGCTTGTAAGCCTTGAGGTCACCGACCTCCACCCGGAGGAGGTACTCCACCGCGCCGGTCACATTGTGGCACTCGCGCACGGCTGGCGCGGCAGCCATCGCCCGCTCGAACGCGATCTGTTCCTCCTGGGGGAGCGGTTCTGCGTGTGGCTGCTAGGGCGGGTGAAGTGCACGCTAGAGCGGACGGATGTAGCGCCCGTGAACCCAGCCGGCGCGGAATTGCCCGTTGCCGTTCGGGTCCAGCCACACCTCGCACCAGGTGTTGCGGACCGCTTGCCGCTGCCTCCAGTGCGGGTGACCTGCCGTTGTGTTCAGATGCAGGCCCTTGCACCGCCCCGTAAGGCTCAACGGGGTCTTGTTGGGATAACCAGCGAGAGACCGCGACTTGGGGCCCGGAGAGGCACGGACGTAGAGAAGATCGCCTTCGGGCACATCAGACACCTGCCAACCGAAAAAGGTTGACGCTGCTGCCGGGGAGAATGCCCAAGCCAGAACAGCACATGCAAACGCAATCCTCATTATCGACATAGCGAAGCTTCCCGAGTTGTTTCTCCCCTGCGAGCTTACAAATCCCACGAAGAATTTTCGAGAGTGCCTTGGGTATAGACCGCGTGGCCCTATTCGATCCAGATACGTTGGAGGTAGGTACTCCACCGTGCCGCTTGAGTCCGCAGCTTTCGACGTGGCGCGAGATGCGCGGGCTTCGTGCGTTGCCCCTCGAACCGACCATGGACTTCGGATGTCTTCCCTAAGTTGAGGTGATCATGGCTGTTGACGTGATGCAGATCCCTTGGGACTCAGGCCACCGTGCACGGCGGATGGGAGCGGGCCCGCTCTATCTGATCGAGCACGGGCTCCTAGAGAGCCTGACAGATGCACGCCTAATCGCTATTGAGCCGCATGGCGAGCCACCTACAGAGATCGGCACGGCCTTCGAACTCCATCGCGCGTTGTCCTGCGCGGTTGCGGCCGCAGTGCAGGCGGGGCGACTGCCCCTCGTCCTGTCGGGCAATTGCAACAGCGCCATTGGCACTGTGTCAGGCCTGTCAGCCGCCACACAGGACGATGGCATCGGCGTACTGTGGTTCGACGGACACGGCGATAGCAACACACCAGAGACCTTCACTGGCACCTTCCTTGACGCCATGGGGCTCAGCACCCTCACCGGCCGCTGCTGGCAAGCTTTGTGCGCAACGATCCCTGGCTATCGCCCAGTGCCGGATGACGCTGTCATCCTGGTGGGCGGGCACGGTATGGACAGTGGTGCCCGGTCCGTCCTCGCAGCTTCTCAGATCACAACGATCCCACCCGAGGCGTTGCGGACGAGGGATGCGCTGCCGGCGGCTCTTGCTGCGCTCCAGAAGCGAGGTGTGACGCGCCTTTATGTCCATCTCGACGTCGATGTCATCGATGCGGTCTACGCGCCGGCAAATGCATTCGCGCCCAAAGGTGGTCTTCGGCCCGAAGAGGTGCTCGATGCAGTAGCACTCGCTGGCCATGACTTTCACATTGCTGCGGCTTGTGTCGCCTCTTACGATCCAGCCTTCGATCGGGAGAACCGAATCCTTGCGGGTGCGCAGGGGTTCCTCCAGACTGTTGCATCACTCCAAGCCGGCTAGGCCGTGCGGACGCAATTGGTTGAGATGCCTTTGAAGGTAAACAGCGAATGGTGGACCAGCTCACGTATAGATCCGCCTAACGGTTCGCTTGCATCATAAGGATGCTGTAGCTCACGATCTCACCACTGTAAGCAGGATATCCATTAACGCTGCAACGAATAGCAATTCCTTCAGTGCTCAACTAGCCATTTTGAGGTCCGCCCTGCTTTCGAGCAATCGAAGTTCCGAATACAATCGATCCGTCTCAGCGAGGCCAAAGTTCGTTGGTATCAGCGCAGGCTGACGCTCGAATATATCGGTGATGCCGAGCCGCTTGGCCATAAAGCGCTTGCCGTAGCAGAGCAGCGCCGGAATCGAACGGACCATAAAGACGATGAGCGGAAGGAGCTCTTTGTGAAGTCGCTCAGCCTCAGCCTTCGCCTCTGGTGTCCCCTGCCTCACCAATTGGTAGATTCTAACTTGAACTGGCAGACAATCCGGAGCCGGAATTAAGCCAGCAGCTCCGGCGCGAAGGATAGACAAAAACTCGATACCACCATGACCACCGAAAACATCGAGCTTGCCCTCTGTGCCAGCGATGAGTTGCTCGGTCTCAACGGCAGTACCTTCTCCTTTCAGGACACTGAAGTTGGGGTGCTGTCGATGCAATTCTATCATTCCCTCGACTGAGAGCCAGACAGGGAGATTAAAGGGATTGTGTTGAATCCCGACCGGGCAGTCGAGAGCGTCTGCTGTGCGCCCGAAAAATCGGATGAGTTCCGGATCGCCGCCAGTGTTTGCGGGCGGTGGTTGAAGAATCACCCAATCTGCTCCCGCTCTACGCGCTTCTCGGGCGGAAGCGAGTTGATCTGTTGCGCTAGTATCCCCGATTGTGACGGCATACGGAACTCGCCCCGCATTGAGGCTACCGACCAGCTCGACCATGTTCTGCCGCTCGACTGGGGTCAGTTTGTGCACCTCGCTGACCAACCCCGGTACCATCAGTCCATGCGCACCCGACGCAATACAGTGCTCCACCTGACGGCTCATGGCATCGCGGTCTAGATCTCCGTCCTTGTCGAAGAATGCATACAGCACCGGATAGACGCCCTGAAACCGGTGGCCAAGTGTCATGACAGCTCCAACCTCGATAAACATCTGATGTTAAACATCATATGAATGCTTGCGCAAGAGCTCGGCCTATGCGAGCGTCACGGCAGCTGGAAGGGAAACCAATGGAATTGCTCGCTGACCGCTTACAGAGTTGCTACTCGGGAGCAGTCTACGATGTGATGCGCGACTTAGGACTAAGACCTCATGTCCTGCCGCGAGCGATTGTCGGCCTAGAGCCAACGATGAAGGTTGCGGGGCCGGTATTCACGGTGCGCGGCCGGCCCGATCCGACCATCGATGCTCACCAGTCTCTGCTCGAATGGACAGGTCTTCTATCCCGGGCGCCCGCCGGTCATGTGGTGATCTGTCAGCCACAGGATGACGTTCGAGCATTGATGGGCGAGCTCTCGGCCGAAGCCCTCAGGCTTCGGGGCGTGCGCGGCTACATTGTTGATGGTGGATGTCGTGACACGGAGCTCATCTGCGAGCAGGGGTTTCCCGTTTTCTGCCGCTACACGAGCCCGATCGACATCGTTGCCTCTTGGCGCCCTGAGGCGTTCGACGAACCTGTAACTATCGGCAACGTCACGATCTACGCCGGCGATTATGTTTTAGCGGATCGCGACGGCATCATCCTCATTCCGAGCGCGGAAGCGGAGAACGTGATCGCGCGAACGGAGGCAGTGATGAGCACGGAGTCTGATTTGCGGCGTGCGGTACGAGATGGCCAGGATCCTCAACAGGCGTACCTGCGCTACGGTAAGTTCTAGAAGCGATGGCGCGTGGGTCCAAACCAGGCAAGATCGGCAGCATGGTGTCTTCCCTGGGCGGCGCCGTCGTGCGTGGGGAGATCCCACCCGGAGTTGCGCTCCCCTCTGAGCCCGAGCTCGAGTTGCGCTTTGGCGTCAGCCGCAGTGTCGTTCGCGAAGCAGTAAAGACCCTTGCCGCCAAAGGCCTCATTAGTGTTCGCCCACGGCATGGGACCCACGTGCGCCCCCCGCACGATTGGAGCCTACTCGATACCGATGTCCTAGCGTGGCTCAGCGCAGGCCGCGGACTTGATCGCGACCTCCTGCTGGCTTTGGAGGAGGTTCGTGGGATCATCGAACCAGGTGCGGCGGCTTTGGCTGCAAGCCGCGCCACGCCGGCGGATCGGGAGCGCATTATGAATGCCTTCGCCGCTATGGAAGTTAGTCGCGACAATCCCATTGCGGCGATCGCAGCGGACAAGGCCTTTCACCTTGCGATCCTCGATGCGACGCATAACCCCGTGCTGCGCAGCTTTCGCAGTGCCATCGACACAATCTTGAGCGCCGTGTTCGATGTTGCCGTCGATGTATATGCCGAGAACCTGCCGAACCACGCGGCGGTTGCCAACGCAATACTGGCAGGCGAGCCTACGGGTGCCCGCTCGGCTATGGAATGCCTCCTCGGTTTCACGGAAAAACATCTAGCCGAGGATGCTGGGATGCCGCCGTCGGCGGCTCATCAGAAGAAGCAATAGGGAGTGACGCCATGATCAGAAGAGGTTTTCTAGCGGCCGTCGCACTGGTGGCTCTCACAGCGCCAACGCTTGCTGCTTGGCCAGAAAGACCGATTACGCTCATTGTGCCCTGGGCGGCCGGCGGCGGCACGGACGCTGTTGCGCGTGTGCTGGCGGCAGGGCTCGAGAAAGAGCTTGGAAAGCCGGTCAACGTCGTGAACCGCACCGGCGGCGGTGGTGTGGTTGGGCACACCGAGATCGTCAATGCCAAGCCTGATGGTTATACGATCGGGCTCGCGACGGCGGAGCTGACAACCTACTTTTGGTCCAACACGGCTCCGTTCACTTATGAGAAGCTGACACCGCTGGCGTTAGTCAACTTCGATTCTGCGGCCTTCAACGTGTCGTCTTCCAGTCCTTGGGCGAACCTCAGGCAAGCCCTTGACGAAATCCGCAAGCAGCCGGTCGGACATTACAAGATGTCGGGGATGGCATCAGGGGCTGCCTACCATTTGGCATTCGCAGGCCTGCTGCAGCTTGAGGGCATCGACCCTAAGAGTGTTGTTGTCGTTCCAAGCCAGGGTGCCGCTCCTGGCTTCCAGGAGCTTGCCTCAGGCGGCGTGCAGATCGTTCCATCCTCGCTGCCTGAAGGCAAGCCAATGATGGATGCGGGCAAGGTCAAGTCACTCGCTGTGTTGTCTAGCGAGAAAATCGGCGCCTTCCCAAATGTGCCGACCGTCAAAGAGGCCATTGGTAAGGACTACGCGGGTGGAACGTGGCGAGGCCTAACGGCACCGGCCGGTTTGCCGGCTGATATTACAGCTCAGCTGGTCGCCGCTGTCGAGAAGGTAGCGACTTCGAGCGAGTACAAGTCTTTCCTCAGCGAGAAAGGCTTTGGCTATCAGTTTGCAAAAGGCGACGCCTTCGGCACGTTCCTAGCAGAGCAACATAAGAAAAACGGCGAGATCATGGGCGCTCTCGGTTTGCGCGTTCGGCAGTAGCCCAGTGCGAGGGCGGCTTTGCGCGAGCAAGGCCGCCCAATCATTGACCTCAAACCATAGGGGTAACGCATGAAGGTTAGCGATCTCGGCGCCGGTATCTTCTTCCTGGTTGTATCGATAGTGCTTGCCGGCGCTGCCTGGACTCTACCCAACCCCGCAGCGCAGCCCCTTGGCCCAGGCGCATTCCCGCTCTTGCTGGCTGCCCTTATGGCAGTGTCCGCGCTAGTGCTCGCGGCACGGGGTGTCGTCCTCCCAAACCGTACCACCTTTATTACGCTTGCACCTTGGGTGTCGAACACAGGTCTGATCGCGCGCTTTCTGCTAGTGCCACTGACGGTGGTGGCCTACGTCGCGTTCGTGGAGCCCGTCGGCTTCCTTCTCACAGCGACGAGTATCCTGCTCGTGCTGCTTCTCGCTGGCTTAGTGTCGTTCACGAGGGCTCTGCCTCTTGCCGCCGCGGCGGCCCTGTCCATTCATACAATCTTCCAGTTTGGCCTCGGCGTGCAGTTGCCCTGGGGTCTTCTGGAGCCGATCCGCTGGTGACGCCCTATGCTTGAGGCATACACAACCGCCATTGGGATGGTGTTCGAGCCTTACGTGCTCGTCGTCATACTGCTCTCGGCAATTTACGGTCTCGTCGTTGGGTGCATTCCAGGTCTTTCAGCCACAATGGCCACAGCGCTGCTCGTGCCTCTGACGTTCTTTATGCCCCCAATCCCGGCTGTGGCGGCAATCGTCACAACCAGCACGATGGCCATCTTCTCCGGTGATATCCCCGGCTGCCTTTTAAGAATTCCTGGAACGCCTGCATCAGCTGCGTATGTGGATGAGGCGTATAGCATGACCTTGAAAGGCCAGCCGGAGCTCGCGCTGGGCATCGGTCTATGGTTCTCGGTGATCGGCGGCCTGTTTGGAACAGCCGTGATGATGCTGGGTGCTCCAGCGATTGCGGATTTCGCCCTCAACTTCGGTTCGGTTGAGTTCTTCTGGATTGTTATGTTGGGTCTGAGTGGGGCTGTTTTCATCGGCTCTGCAAGCCCGCTTAAAGCGAGTATCTCCCTCCTGCTTGGCCTGACGATCGCGACGGTTGGGATGAACAACCCTGCAGCGCAACCAAGGTTCACATTCGGATCGACTGAGCTTTTGGGAGGGGTCTCCCTGATCCCAATGATGGTCGGTATGTTCGCAGTTTCGGAGGTCCTCCGTCACATGATCTCGAGCAGCGCTGGGGCACAGCTCCGCATCGCCCACGTTGGTTCGATCTTCGCTAATATGTGGCAACTGACAAAAGCCTACCCCTGGCAGCTCATTCGAGGCAGTGCTCTTGGAACAGTAATTGGGATCCAGCCAGGTAGCGGAGCCGATATGGCGGCTTGGATGTCTTATGCCATGAGCAAGAGATTCTCGAAGACGCCCGAGAAGTTTGGCACTGGACACCCCGAGGGATTGATTGAAGCGGGTGCGTCAAACAACAGTTCATTGGCGGGCGCATGGATCCCAGCGCTGGTGTTCGGAATCCCAGGTGACACGATCACTGCAATCGCCATCGGGGTACTCCTCATGAAGAATATGGCACCTGGGCCAACGATCTTCGTCAACAATCCTGAGAACGTTTATGCCCTCTTCCTTGTGTTCATTGTTGCTAATCTTCTCATGCTGCCGCTCGGATGGGCAATGATCAAGATTGCGTCCCGGGTGCTGCAGGTGCCGCGGCGAGTTTTGATGCCGATCATTCTCCTGTTTGCGATTGTCGGATCGTTCTCGATCAACAACTCGTTGTTTGATGTTGGGCTGATGCTCACCTTCGGCCTTCTTGCCTTTGTCATGGAGGACAATGGATTTCCGGTAGCTCCGACCATTCTTGGTGTGGTGCTGGGACCACTGCTCGAGGAGAACTTTATCAACTCCATGATCAAGGCAGATGGAAACCCTATTGGGCTCGTCAACAGACCGATCGGGGGTACTCTTGCCGTCATCACAGTCGCCTTGGTGGTATGGACACTGCTCGCAAGCGTCCAGCGGCGCAAACAAGCGCCAGCTGCACCCCGCGGTCAGGAGGAGGGTTGACGATGTACCAGTCAATGAAAGGCTCGACGCATCCGCTCGCGCCCGCCGAACTCGCTATTGCAGCAATTCCCGAAGATGAACGCGTCTGGGTTCCTCAGGCAGCCAATGTCTGGTTTCGGCCGCTGATGCTGAATACATTGCAGGGTCAGTGGTGCAATCTGCTGCGGGTTCGCAAGTCTGGTGTTTTATCCCGCCACCTGCATCCAAGCCCAGTCCATGGCTTTGTCATTCGTGGGAAATGGCACTATCGCGAACATGATTGGGTAGCGAATGAGGGCTCTTACGTGTTCGAACCACCCGGTGAGATCCATACTCTGGTCGTACCAGATGACTGCCCCGAGATGATCACCTTCTTCAACATCAGCGGGTGCATGATCTATCTTGACGAGAACAATCGTCACATCGGTTTCGAAGACGTGTTTACAAAAATTGATATGTGCCGCCGGCACTACAGCGATGTGGGGCTTGGGCCTGACTACATTGATCAGTTCATTCGTTGAAGTGCGAGGTCGAGCCTCACTATGAGTGATGATCAAAACACCCCGTCAGGAGCATGGGCATCTCAGTGGTTCTCAGGCAAATGCGTTTTGGTCACTGGTGGTACATCGGGCATAGGGGCAGCCATCGTTCGAGGGTTCCTTGAGGCTGGTGCGAGGGTTATCGGGACAGGTGTCTCTAATGCGGAAGTCGAGGCGGCGTCGAGGCAGAGTGAATTGCGGAATGGAGTCTTTCAGACGTTCGATGTCCGTCGGCTGGATGACGTGACAGAACTCCTGGGCAGCCTTGATCGGCTTGATTGTTTGGTGAACTGTGCTGGCGTCATTCGGCGGGGTGATGAGCATGATCCGGCAGTGTTCGAGGCTGTCGTTGACGTGAACTTGAATGGAACGATGCGCGTGTGCGCAGGTGCTCGTTCCCTTCTCACCGAAACAAGCGGCACAATCGTCAACTTGGCCTCGATGCTTTCGTTCTTCGGTGGCGGGCTAGTTCCTGGCTATTCAGCGAGTAAGGGTGGGATAGCCCAGTTGACGAAGTCGCTTGCGATTGCCTACGCGAAGGACGGCATCCGGGTAAACGCTGTTGCCCCTGGTTGGATTGAAACGCCACTTACGACAGCCCTGCGTAGCGACCAAGAGCGTAGCAGTGCTATTCTGGGTCGCACGCCGCTAGGTCGGTGGGGCCGCCCGCAAGACGTTACAGGCGCCGTCCTGTTCCTTTGCTCTCCCGCTGCAGCTTTCATTACTGGAGCGGTTGTTCCGGTCGATGGGGGCTATGCTGTGGCTTAGTTGCCTACAGGTAGGCTACCACCTTGGTCGGGCGGATGCTGAGGTTAGCTTAGTTCAATGTCTAGCCTGCCGTGTCGGTGTTGCGCCAGGGTGCCCGGGTGCGCATCGGCCTTGCTGCCCTTTCTGCGCCACGTTGTGGCTTGGCCGCGGCTGCTCGGGCGTGCAGGCCTGGGTCATCCTGCGGGGCTGCCGGTCATACGCCGGGGAGCCTCCTTACCTGGTCGCAAGCCATAGAACGTGCAGACGTCCCTTAGTGCCTCTGGCCGGCACAC
>DATCJK010000016.1:0-42216 GCA_036562855.1 Microvirga sp. | reverse complement strand
TCAGGGGGACCGCCTCTTTGACATTCGGAACGTGGTCGGATCGGCTTTCGCGGACTTGCTGACCGGCGATGGTGCCGCAAACCTGCTCTCCGGCGGCAGTGGCGACGACACGCTGGCAGGCGGCGGCGGCAACGATACCCTGGCAGGCGGCGGCGGCAACGATGTCTATCTCACCGAGGGGTTGGAACAGGTCGTCGAGCAGACCGGCGGGGGAATCGACGAGGTTCGCACGAGCGCATCCGCCTACACGCTGGGCGCCGAGATCGAGAAGCTGAGCTATTCGGGGAGCGGCAATTTCGCTGGAACCGGAAACGCTCTCGCGAACACTCTCACCGGCGGGGCCGGGGACGACGTGCTCACGGGCGAGGCCGGTCACGATGCCCTATCGGGCGGGGCCGGCAACGACGCCCTGAGCGGCGGCTCGGGAGCCGACACCCTGGATGGCGGGGCTGGGCTCGATACGGTCACCTATGCCGACAGTTCGGCGGGAGTGACGATCGATCTGGCGACCGGCAGCGGAAGCGGGGGCGACGTTCACGACGATGTGCTGATCGGCATCGAGAATGTCGTGGGGTCCGCATCCGACGACACGCTGAAGGGCAGCAATGCGGACAACAGGCTTGATGGCGGGGCGGGCAACGACACTCTCGACGGTGGCGGCGGGAACGACGTGGCCCTGGGCGGCGAGGGCGCCGACGTCTACATGTTCGCCCTGTCGGGCGGTCACGACACCTTCAGCGGCGGACATTGGAGCGACGACCGAATCGACCTGTCCTCCGTGGGTATGGCCGGCACGGGAAGTTGGACCCTCGCGCTCACATCCGGCACCGTCGAGTCCAGTTCCGCGCACGAGTTCGTCCTGTCGGGGGACGCCGCCGGCACGGTGACGTTGATGGACGGATCGACGCTGACCTTCGAGGGCGTCGAGCGTATCTCCTGGTGAAGCGATACGGCCGGGCGCGGCACGGTCGGGATCTCGCGAGAGGGCCCAGCCGTGCTCCGTGCGAACGCTTGGGCGATGCCTCACGAGGGAGCCACGCGGCGGCTCGGCGGCTGAAACAACCGTCACGTGTCATCCTTGTCCCCGGAGCCCCCTTGGCGCGAAGCAGGCCCATCGGGCCGGGCCTCGGGGATTTGCCCGAAGTCGAACTTGACGCAGGGCTGGGCGCCGCACCTCGTTCCGAACGTGATTTTGCGCTCGGTTGACAGCCCTGCGCCCTCGGGAGAGAACCCTGCCGGGGGCGCAACAAACAACAAAATGGCAGCCCGATCGTGATGCCTGCAGGCCGAGAATCCATCAGCCGGCGCTGGTCCGTGCGCGCGTTCATGGCCGCGCTCGCGGCCTCGCTGACCCTTCCGATCCTGTTGTTTGCAGCCGTGCTCCTGGGGCAGTACGCGAAGGGGGAGCAGGCGCGCCTCGAACAGGCCGCCATCGAGGAGGCTCGGGACATCGCTCAGGCGGTCGATGGCGAACTCGGCGAACTCCTCGTGTCGGCGGAAATCCTGGCTCTGACTCCGGCCGTTCGCTTTGCCCGGTTCGAGGAGTTCCACCGACTGACGCAGGATATGCATCGCAAGTTCGGCATCATCTCCGTGCTCCGCACGCCCGACGGGCAGCAGGTTGTCAGCCCGCTGCGGCCCTTCGGGTCCGATCTGCCCAAGGTGCGGATCGGCTCCGACGAGCGCGTCCTGCGCACCCTGGAACCGGCTGTTTCCGATCTTTTCACCGGTGGTGTCTCGCGCGCGCCCCTGTTCGCCGTGACCGTCCCCGTGCTGCGCGACAGCGGAGAGCTCGCCTTTCTGCTCAACATGAGCTTTCCGGCCGAGCGCCTGCGGGGCATCATCCAGCGCGAGCAGCCGCCCTCCGGATGGACCGTCGCGATCGTCGACAGGGACGGAGCGATCATGGCGCGCAACAGCCGCCATGAGGAATTCGTCGGACGCCCGGCCACCCAGGATCTTCAGGACAACACCAAGGGGCCACAGGGCACCTGGAACGGATCGACCGCCGACGGCCAGGCGGTCATGGGTGCCTACGCGCGATCCAGGCTCGCCGATTGGCGCATCGCGGTCGGCGTGCGGCGTTCCGATCTGGCGGCGCCCCTATGGGCGTCCCTGTCCTGGTTCATCAGCCTGGGCCTTGGCCTCTTGGTCGCGTCGACGATGCTTGGGCTTTTCCTTGGGCAGCGCGTGACGGCGCCGCTGCGCGCCCTGGCCGCTCAGGCTGCCGCCATCGGACGCGGGGATATCGCGCATCCCGTCGAGAGCAGCGTGAGAGAGATCAGTCAGGTCGCCGAGACCCTGTCGGCAGCCTCGTCGGAACTGCGCGGGAGCGAACGGCGCCTGCGTGAGGAAAGCCATACCCTCGATACCCTCAACCAGACGGGCGCCGCGGTTTCGAGCGAACTCGAACTGGAGAAGATCGTCCAACTCGTCACGGATGCCGGGGTCGAGCTCACGGGCGCCAAGTTCGGCTCGTTCTTCTACAATGTCACCAATGCGGCCGGCGAGAGCTTGATGCTCTACACGCTCTCCGGCGTGGACCGCTCCGCTTTCGAAGGGTTCCCGCAGCCGAGGGCGACGAGCGTCTTCGCCCCGACCTTCAGGGGCGAGGGGGTCATCCGCTCCGACGACATCTTGGCGGACGAGCGCTACGGCAAGAGCGAGCCGCATCGGGGTATGCCGAAGGGGCACCTGCCCGTGCGAAGCTATCTCGCCGTTCCAGTGGTGTCCCGGTCCGGTGAGGTTATCGGTGGCTTGTTCTTCGGCCACCCGGAACCCGCCCGTTTCGACGAGCGCCACGAGCGGCTGATCACCGGCATCGCTGGACAGGCTGCCACCGCAATCGACAATGCCCGCCTCTATCTCGCGGCGCAGCGCGAGGTCGAGCAGCGCCGGCAGGCGGAGGACAGCCTGCGGGAGCTGAACGCAACCCTCGAGGGCCGGGTGAAGGAGGCCATCGCGGAGCGCGAGAAGACGGAGGCCCAATTGCGGCAGGCGCAGAAGATGGAGGCTGTCGGCCGCCTGACGGGTGGCGTGGCGCACGACTTCAACAACCTGCTGACGGTCGTGACCGGCAACCTCGACATGCTCCGCAAGCGTGTCGACAGCGTCGGCGACTTCCGGCTTATTCGCAACGTCGACAACGCCATCGAAGGAGCCAACCGCGCCGCGCAGCTGACCCATCGCCTGCTGGCCTTCTCCCGGCAATCGCCGCTGCAGCCCGAAATCGTCAACGTCAACAAGCTCGTGTCCGGCATGTCGGACCTGCTGCAGCGCACGCTCGGCGAGACGGTCTCCATCGAGACCGTGCTGGCCGGCGGCGCCTGGAGCACCGAGGCCGACCCCAACCAGCTCGAGAGCGCGGTCCTGAACCTTGCGGTGAATGCGCGCGACGCGATGCCCGACGGCGGCAAGCTCACCATCGAGACCGCGAATTGGCACCTGGACGAGGCTTACTCCGCCAGCACCAACGGCGAGGTGAAACCAGGCCAGTATGTGTTGGTGAGCGTCTCGGACACGGGTGTCGGCATGACACCGGAGGTGCGCGCGAAGGTCTTCGAGCCGTTCTTCACCACCAAGCCGGTGGGCAAGGGCACGGGCCTCGGCCTCGCGCAGGTCTACGGCTTCATGCGGCAATCCGGCGGCCATGCGGCGATCTATTCGGAGCCTGGCCACGGCACGACCGTCAAGCTCTACTTCCCGCGCGTCACGCGAGCGCATGATCGAGTCCAGCCCCTCCACGTGGCGCCCGCCGCGCCGGCGCCCCTTGTCGCAGCGGGTGAGACGATCCTGGTCCTTGAGGACGACACGATGGTTCGGGACTTCTCGGTCTCGGCCCTGGAGGAGGCCGGCTACCGGGTGCTGGCGGCCAGCGAGGGTGCCGAGGCCCTGCAGCTGCTCCAGGAGCACAAGGAAGTCGCGCTGCTGTTCACCGACGTCGTGCTGACCGGGGGGATGAACGGACGGCAGGTTGCCGATGAAGCCCTCAAGCTGCGCCCCGACCTGCAGGTGCTGTTCACGACGGGCTATACGCGCAACGCCATCGTCCATCACGGGCGGCTCGATGAGGGGGTCGAACTGATCTCGAAGCCGTTTACGGCGGCGTCCTTGGTGCAGCGCGTTCACTCTTTGCTGGCGGAGTGCGAGCCGGTTTGAGCGATGGACAGCGCAGAGTCTCGGTGTGACCCGTCCGCCCACATGAGTAGGCAGCACGACGATGCGGCTCACACCGGCGTCGTCCGTAAGATCCTTGCACCTGCAAGTGCAACATGCCCCGGTTGCACCGGTCTGCTCTGAGCTTTCTCACGCCGCGGAAGGTCTTGGTCATACGGGGCCGCTTTTGGCTGCCATGGTCAGCGTATCGCGAGCGGCGCGCTCGTCAGTGAGGGCGCCGGGCCACTATCGCGCCAGCTGCTAGGCTGCCAAGACAGAGGCGGCCTGTCTTGCTTGGTCTACCTGAAGCACAGCCGGTGCGCCTTCGCTGCGGCCGGTGGGTGCAAGCGATCTTCGCACCCCGATGGGCGTTCAAAAGCGGGACGAGGGGATCCAACTGAATTCGTTTGGCGATCAGCCTGAGGGTGCAGCGCGATGAGCCGCGCCATCGTGGTGACCTTGTGAGCCGCTGCACCTGATGACATCCGTGCTCGATCCAAGTGAAGTCCAGCGGATCACGCCGGCCTGAGCCGGTCCAGCGCCTCGCTCGAATCCGTCCGCTCACATCTCTGCGAAATGGCGGAGCATGCGGGTCGGGTCCGGCTCTCGCCCGGTGAACAGGCGGAATGCCTGCACGGCCTGGAAGACCGCCATGCCGCCGCCGCCCATCGTGCGGCATCCCCTCGCGCGCGCCGTGCGAAGGAGCTCGGTTTCGAGCGGGAAATACACGATGTCGGCGACCCACAGATCCGGGCGCAGACGATCTGCTGGAAGAGCCATGCCGGGGTATTTCGCCATGCCGAGGGGGGTCGCGTTCACGACGCCGTCGGCTCCCGATAGGGCCCCGTCGAGCCCTTGGCCAGCAGAAGCGCGACCGGCTCCGAACCGCCCGCGAAGTGCCGCCGCGAGGTCTGCGGCCCGGGCCTCGTCCGTATCGACGATCACCACCTCGGCAGCGCCGAGCGTCAGGAGCGCGTGGGCGACGGCGGCTCCCGCGCCGCCTGCCCCGAACTGGACGACCCGATCCCTTGGCGCGTCGGCGAGCTCCCGCCGAAAGCTCTCCGCGAACCCCCACCAATCCGTGTTGTGGCCGATGGTCCGCCCTTCGGTGAAGACCACCGTGTTGACCGCTCCGAGCGCTGCCGCATCCGGGGACAGCTCATCGAGGTGCTGGATCACGGCCTGCTTGCACGGATGGGTGACATTCAGCCCAGCAAACCCGAACTGCCGGGCCGCCCGCAGGATCTCCGGCAGGGCTTCGATCCCAAGCCCGCCTGCCTCCAGGTCGATGAGCTTGTAGACATAGCGCAGGCCCTGCTCGGCACCCTCCCGCTCGTGCAGCGCCGGGGTCCGCGATGCCCCGATGCCAGACCCGACGAGGCCGACGAGAACGGAGGGGCCGAGGACCGTCAGGCTGCTACCCGCGTCAGGCAACGGAGGCGTCCTTCGTCAGCGCGCACATGGCGCGGACGGCGGTCGGGTAGCCGAGGGAGCCAAGGCCGGCGATCACCGCCGTGGCGACCGGCGAGACGTAGGACTTGTGGTAGATCGGCTCGCGCTTGTGGATGTTGGAGAGGTGGAGCTCGATCAGGGGCGCCGGAAACATCTTGAGCGCATCCATGAGCGCCATGGAGGTGAAGGTGAAGGCCGCCGGGTTGATGATCATGCCGCTCGCCGCATCGATGGCCTCGTGCACCCACTCGATGAGCTCGTATTCCCGGTTCGATTGACGGAACACGACCGGATTGTCCCCGGCCGCCTCCCGGCAGAACGCCTCGATCTCGGCCAGCGTCGTGCGGCCATAGATCTCCGGTTCCCGCATCCCCAAGCGGTTCAGGTTCGGTCCGTTCAGGATGTAGATGGGCTTCTGCATGAGGGGCATCCGACGGCCTAGCCTTGGTATCCGAACAGCCGCGGCAGCCACAGGACGGTCGCGGGGACGAAGGTGAGGATCGCGAGGGCCACGAACATGGCGAACAGGAAGGGCAGCGTGTCACGGACGATGAGCCGGAGGGGCTCGCCGGAGATGTTCGCCATGATGAAGAGGAGAAGCCCGTAGGGCGGCGTGATCAGGCCGATCATGATGTTCACCACGACGACGACGCCGAAATGCACGAGGTCTATGCCGAGCGCCTGGACCGTCGGGATGAAGACCGGCACCACGATCAGGAGGATGGCCGTTCCCTCGAGCACGCAACCGAGCAGCAGGAGCAGAAGATTGACCAGGATCAGGAAGGCGGTGGGCGAGAGATCCCAGCCGGCAAGCAGACCCTTCACGGTTTCCGGGATGTTCTCGACCGTCACAACGTAGTTGAATACGAGCGCCCCGGCGATCAGCATGCCGATGGAGGCGGTGGTGCGCGCGCTCACCGCGATCGAGCGGTAGAAGTCGCCCCAAGAGACGCTTCGATACAATCCGGCCGAGATGAGAAGCGCATAGGCGGCGGCGACGGCCGCGGCTTCCGTCGGGGTCATCACGCCGCCATAGATGCCGCCCAGCAGCACGACGGGCATCATCAAGGAGGGCAGGGCCTCCCAGGTGATGCGGGGCAGCTTGCGGAGAGGCACGGGCTCCTCGACGGGAAAGTTGTGCCGGCGCGCCGTGATGGCGACGATGATCATCTGGCTCAGGGCCATGAGCAGGCCGGGAACGACGCCGCCGAGGAACAGGAAGCCTATCGATGCATCCGAGATGAGCGCGTAGAGCACCATCGGAATGGACGGGGGGATGATCGGTCCGATGACCGAGGACGCTGCGGTCACGGCCGCCGCGTAGCTCGCCGTGTAGCGGCCGCCCCGGGTCATCATCGCCTGCATCATGCGTCCGGTGCCTGCGGCGTCCGCGATGGCGGAGCCGGACATCCCGGCGAAGATGATGCTTTGCAGGATGTTGACCTGCGCCAGCCCGCCGCGGAAGCGGCCCACGAGGGCGTTGCAGAAGGTCATCAGCCGGTCGGTCATGCTGCCGATGTTCATGAACTCGGCGGCCAGGATGAACAGCGGCACGGCTAGGATCACGTAGTTGGTGTACATGCCGTTGAGCAGCTGCTCCGCCGCGGTGCCCATGTCCTGCCCGGCGAGGAGCAGGTAGAGAATGGATCCCGCGATCATCGAATGCCCGATGGGCAGGCCGAGGAAGGCAAGCGCCGTGATGGCGACGATGGAGAGCGAGAACGGGCTCGCGAGGTTCATACGCCCGAACTCGCCTTGGTGGGATCGAAGGCCACGGGCGCGTCGCTGCGGAGCGCGGTCCAGGCGAGCCAGACGTAGCGAACGATCGCCGCGACCACGAACACCACGTAAATGGAGAAGAGGAGGTCGAAACGGATCTTCAGATAGGCCGTCCGTTCCACCTTCATGAAGGTGACGTAGTCGACGACGGCAGGAAGCGAGACGAGGTAGAGCGCGACGAGCGCGAATGCGGTGACAACGGCCATGATACGCCGCGTGCGGGGGCTGACGGAGCCGTAGATGATGTCGAACCGGATCTCCTCCCGCTCGCTCACCACGAAGGCCGCTCCCCAGAGCACCAGCCACACCCACAGAATGGCGCTCACCTCGTGCGTCCAGCCTATGGGTAGGCCAAGGAGGTAGCGGAAGGCGATCTGCAGCAGGAAGGCGACGAAAATCACCGAGAGCATGGCGGCCAGGACGTTCTCGGCCCGGCGCGAGAGCCACGCGCCCGTGGAGCGGAGGCGAGCAGTCATGGAGCGATCCTTCGATGCGGGCGCTCAGGCAGGCGCTGCCGAGCGGCGCCGCCTTTCGGTTCCGAAGGGGGATGCGAGACACGAGGGTCGCGGCATCCCCCACCGGTGCGTCACATGGCGTTGATCTTGTCCAGCATGCCGGCCGGCCAAGCCTTGGCGAGGTCGGAGGCTAGGTACTTCTTCTGGGCGAACTCCCGGAACGCCTTCACGTCGGGCGTATAGACCTCGAGCCCCTGCTTCTTGAAGAAGTCGGCGAGCTCGGCCTCCTTCTTCAGGTGCTCCTGGGTGCTCCATTCAATGGCCTTGTCTGCCGCGGCCTGGAAAGCTGCCTGCCTGTCGGCCGGCATGGCGTCCCACATCTTCTTCGAGACGGAGAGAAGATCGAAGCCGACAAGGTGCGAGGTCAGAACGATCTGCGAGCTGACCTCGTAGAACTTCATGTTCTGCACGTTCGGCAGCGGGTTGTCCTGTCCGTCGATGGCGCCGCTCTGGAGGCCCGTATAGACCTCCGCATAGGCCATGGGGGTCGGGTTGGCGCCGAGCGATTGCCCGAGGAACTGCCAGGCGTCGCCGCCGGGCATGCGCAGCTTGATCCCGGCGAGGTCTGCGGGCGTGTTGATCTTCTTCTTCGGTTTCAGGCCCACATGTCGGGCGCCGAAATAGGTGGGGCCGAGGATGTGGATGCCGAGCTGGTCGGCCGCCATCTTCTTGAGCTGCTGGCCGACGTCGCCGGCAAACACCTTCTTCAGGTGGTCGGCGTCACGGAAGAGATAGGCTGAGGTGACGATCGACCAGGCGGGGATCTGGTTGGAGATGTCCTGCGGCGCGATGTTGCCCATCTCCAGGTTGCCGCGCTGCATGGCCACCAGTTCGGTGCCCTGCTTGAAGAGAGTGCCGCCGTAATAGGGCTGCAGGTTGAAGCCCTGCGCCTTCACCTCTTCTCCGAACCGCTTCATCATCTCGGCGCGGATGTCCTGCTCCGAGAAAACGGCCGAGAACCTGAGATTGGCGGGCGCCTGGGCGATGGCCGGCGAGCCTGCGCCCCACGCGAGCAATGCCGCTCCCGCGGCCATGAGCAAGCGGCGATTCAATGCGAGTGTCATGTGTCCCTCTCCTCGAGTTCGTGGCGCGCATTTCCTGCGTCTTGGTCCTGACTATCAGACCCAAGTTTCATGAAATCAATAGGCCTTTCGGTTTTTGTCTGATATTTCTATGATCGTCTGATGTGCCGGCCGTGATCCCATCGGGGGAGGGCGCGGCCACGGGCGGATGGAGCGGAGAGGGAGCGCCGTCGACCGGCGCGGGTCGTCCATGAACATCGAGTTCTTCTCAGCTTCCATTGCCGACCGGGCCTATGAGCGGATTCGGACCGACATCGTCTTCGGACGCCTCGAGCCTGGATCCAGGCTCCGGCTCGACCGGCTCGCCGAGGATTACGGCGCCGGGGTTAGCACGCTGCGAGAGATCCTCAGCCGCCTCTCGTCCGAAGGGCTGGTCGTGGCGGAGGGTCAGCGCGGCTTCCAGGTGGCGCCGGTCTCCTCGGCAGGCTTCGAGGAAGTCGCGGCCTTGCGGCTGCTGCTGGAGACCTATGCCATCCCGCTCTCCTTCGAGGCTGGCGACCTCGAATGGGAGAGCCGGGTCGTGGCCGCCCATTACAAGCTCGCCGCTCTCGAGCGGCGCATGGCGGCCGGGGAGCGCGACGAGACGGCCCTCTGGAAGCGCTACGACCGCGAATTCCACCAAGTTCTGATCGAAGCTTGCGGCTCGCAGACCCTCATGGATCTCTTCGGGGGCGTCTACGACCAGTACCTTCGCTACCAGATGATCGCCGTAGTCTTCAGGGGCGACATCGCGGCAGGAGAGCATCGTGCGCTGCTCGACTGCGCCCTGTCTCGCGATGCCGGTGAAGCCTGCGCGATTCTCGACCGGCACGTGAAGGGATGCGTCACCCACACCCTGGAGAGCGGGGCTCTGCCATGAACGAGGCGATCGGGCAGGCGGGGCTCATCACGGTCGGCGAGAGCGCGTATCGACGAATCCGGGCGGATATCGTGTTCGGGCGTTTGGTGCCGGGCAGGAAGCTGAAGCTCGACCGGCTCAAGGCGGATTACGGGGTGAGCGTCAGCACCCTGCGCGAGATCCTGAACCGGCTCCAATCCGAGCGCCTGGTCGTGGCCGAGGGCCAGAAGGGGTTTGAGGTCGCGCCGGTCTCCGTCGCCAACCTGAGGGAAATCGCCGCCCTGAGGCAGCTCCTCGAATGCCGGGCGTTGGAGCAGTCGTTTCGCTCGGGCGACATCGATTGGGAGGGGCGGGTCGTGGCCGCCCATCATCGCCTCGCGCGCCTCGAGGAACGCATGGCACAGGGCGACCGCAGCGGCACCGAGGAGTGGAAGCAGTACGATTGGCAGTTTCACCAGGCGCTCATCTCGGCCTGCGGGTCGCGTCTCTTGATCGACACCCATGCGGCGGTCTTCGACAAGTATCTCCGCTACCAGATGATCGCCTTGAGCTATCGCGGCGACGTCGCCTCCCAGGAGCACGCGCTGCTGCTGGAAAGCGCTCTCGAACGCGACGCCGCGAAAGCCTGCGAGGTGCTGCGCCAGCACGTCGAGGGCGGCGTCGAGCATGCCCTCGCCACGGGCACCATCACTTGAAGCTGAGGGCGCCCTCGCGCCCCTACGAAAGCGGGTCGACCAAGAATGCGCACAGCCATCGCGACGGTTTGCCTGAGCGGGACCCTGCACGAGAAGCTGGAGGCCATCGCGGCCGCGCGCTTCAAGGGCGTGGAGATCTTCGAGAACGACCTCCTATCCTTCAACGGGACTCCGGCCGACGCACGCCGGATCATTGCCGATCTTGGCCTTGAGACGATCACGTTTCAGCCCTTCCGTGATTTCGAAGGCATGCCGGAGCCGCAACGCTCCAAGGTCTTTGCCCGGGCAGAGCGCAAGTTCGACCTGATGCAGGAGCTGGGCTGCGACCTCCTGATGATCTGCAGCAACGTCTCGCCTGACTCCCTCGGCGGCATCGACCGGGCCGCCGCCGATTTCCGGGAGCTCGGGGAAAGGGCCGCCCGGCGGGGGATGCGCGTCGGCTTCGAGGCGCTGTCCTGGGGGCGCCACATTCACGATTACCGCGACGCCTGGGAAGTGGTGCGACGGGCGGACCACCCCGCCGTCGGCGTGGTGCTCGATTCCTTCCACATCCTGGCCCGCGGCACGGACCTGTCCGCCATTCACGCCATTCCGAAAGACCGCATCTTCCTCGTGCAGATGGCGGACGCGCCCCGCCTCGACATGGATTTTCTGTCCTGGAGCCGGCACTACCGCTGCTTCCCAGGGCAGGGCGATCTGCCCATCGACGATTTCATGCTGGCCCTCCAGGCAACAGGCTTCGACGGGCTGCTGTCGCTGGAGATCTTCAACGATCGGTTCCGCGCCGGATCGGCCCGAAGCGTCGCCATAGACGGGCAGCGTTCGCTCATCGTGCTGCTCGATGAGCTTCGCCGCCGCACGGGGGGAGATGGAGCGTCATCCGCACCGGTTCTGCCGCCCAAGGCAACCTGCACCGGTGTCGATTTCGTGGAATTCGCCCTCGATGAACGAAGCGCGCCCGGGTTCGAGGGCCTTCTATCTGGGCTGGGGTTCCAGAAGGCCGGTGTTCATCGCTCCAAAGCGGTCACCCGCTGGCGGCAGGGCCACGTCAACGTCGTCGTGAACACCGACAAGGAAGGTTTCGCCCATTCCTTCAACATCACCCATGGAGCCTCCGTCTGCGCCGTCGCGCTCCGGGTCGGCGACGCGCCGGCGACGGTCGAGCGGGCGCTTACGCTCCTCGATCAGCCCTTCCAGCAGCCTGTGGGTCCGGGCGAGATGGACATTCCGGCGGTTCGCGGGCTCGGCGGCAGCCTGCTCTATTTCGTGGACGAGCGAAACGGCCTCGACCGGCATTGGGATGTGGACTTCGAGCCCACCTCCGACAACGGCGCTGCCGATGCGGGCCTCCTCACGGTGGATCACATCTCCCAGTCCATGCACTACGAGGAGATGCTGACCTGGCTTCTCTTCTACACATCTCTTCTCGATGCCCAGAAGTCCCCCGTCCAGACGGTCATCGATCCCGGCGGCGTCGTGCAAAGCCAGGTGGTGGAAACGTCCGACGGCTCCCTGCGGCTCGTGCTCAACGCCTCGCAGAGCCGGCAGACTCTCTCGTCGCGCTTCCTCAACGACCTGTTCGGATCCGGTGTCCAGCACATCGCCTTCGCGACGAGCGACATCTTCGGCACTGTCGAACGGCTGCGGTCAAACGGCGTCGAGCTTCTGCCCATTCCGGATAACTACTATGACGATCTCGAAGTGCGCACGGACCTATCCGCGGAGGCCGTCGAGCGTCTGAGGCGGCATCACATCCTCTACGACGCTGACGGGGGCACCGAGTATTTTCAGGTCTATACGCAAACGCTGGAGGGCGGCTTCTTCTTCGAAATCGTGGAGCGGCGAAACTACCGCGGCTACGGAGCCGTCAATGCCCCGATCCGCCTTTCCGCGCAGACCCGTCTCTCCGCTCACCGCGCCATGCCGCGCCTCTGATGAGGCGCGAATGCCGGCGGCGGCGCGACCTCTGGGCAAGGGAAGCGTTGGCGTCAAGCGCCACGTAACGAACACCAATTCGATTGGCGAGGAATGTCATGGCCGAAACCCGTCCTGTCGTCATTGCGGTTGCGATCACCGGATCGGTGCCGCGCAAGAAGGACAACCCTGCCGTCCCGATCACGCCGGCCGAGCAGATCGAGTCGACGCATGAAGCCTATGAGGCCGGCGCCACACTCGTTCATATCCATGTGCGCGACGACGACGAGACGCCCTCGTCCGATCCTGCTCGTTTCGCTGCCGTCCAGGAGGGCGTGCGCCGGTATTGCCCCGGGATGATCGTGCAGTTCTCCACCGGCGGGCGCGGGCGGGACCCCAGCGCCCGCGGTTCGTCTCTCTTCCTCAAGCCCGACATGGCCTCGCTCTCCACAGGCTCCGTGAACTTCCCGACGATCATCTATGAGAACCACACCACCCTCGTGACGGAACTGGCGTCGGGCATGCGCCGGAACGGCATCCGCCCGGAGATCGAGATCTTCGACCTGTCGCACCTGCATGGGGCGAAGCGGCTTCAGGAGCAGGGGCTCCTGGACGAGCGCCCGCACATCCAGTTCGTGATGGGCGTGCAGAATGCGATGCCGGCCGAGGAGCGCCTCCTCGACATTCTCCTGGGCGAGACCCGCCACCTGTTTCCGGCCTGCACCTGGACGGCGGCCGGCATCGGGCGGCACCAGGCGCGGGTCATGGACTGGGCGCTTGTCCGCGGCGCAGACGCGGTTCGCACGGGGCTCGAGGACAATATCCGCGTGACCAAAGACCGGCTCGCCGCCTCGAACGCGGAACTCGTCACCCTCGCGGCCGAGGCTATTGCCCGCCACGGCAGGCGTGTCGCCGCGGCTGCTGAGGCCCGCATCGCTCTTCTCGGGCCGTGAACCCGCGCCTGCTGCGCGGCAGCGGGAGGCGCACGCCACCAGGGCAGGGGGCGGCTCTGTGTCTTGAACCAAAGCTGGACAGGAATGCTGTGGCCGGATTCGTCGCAGGTCCGTAGATCTGCGATCCCTTTGCAAGTTCACATTCCGCTTTTATGGGTGGATGCGAAGCATAGGGGGACGCTATGGCTATCGACCTCACTGGATATACTATTTCTTTTGCTGACGAATTCAGCGGATCGTACCTCGACACCAGTGTATGGCGCACAAACTATTGGTGGGGTGGTCGATCGCTCGCAAGCAATGGCGAGAAGCAGTATTTCGCCGACCGGTCGACCTCCGTGGTGAAGTCCTACCCTTGGACCGATCCGTTCAGCATCGCCGCCGATCCCACGGACCCTGGCGACGGCATCCTCAGCATCACAGCGCGTCCGTCTCCCGATCCCAGGCTCACCGATGGGCTTCCCTATGTGTCGGGATTGATCAACACGCACGGCACCTTCGCCCAGACCTACGGATACTTCGAAATTACGGCTGATGTTCCCTCAGGCCAGGGGCTTTGGCCGGCCTTCTGGCTCCTGCCGCAGAGCGGCAACTGGCCGCCCGAGATCGACGTGCTCGAACTCCTGGGACACGACCCCTCGACCTATTACGTGGGTGCCCATTGGTCTGATGCGGGCGGGTCGCACGCGTTCGAGACCGTTCCGGTGGATGCAGGCGTCGATCTCTCGCTCGGCTTTCACACCTATGGCAGCCTGTGGACGCCGGAGACGATCACCTACTATCTGGACGGTCGCGAGGTCTGCAGCATCGCGACGCCGGCGGGCATGACCGAACCCATGTATCTGCTCGCGGGGCTCGCGGTCGGCGGCAACTGGCCGGGCGATCCGAACGCCAGCACGGTATTCCCGGCCGAGTTCCGGATCGACTCGATCCGGGTGTGGCAGCGCGATGCGCTCAGCGCCTACAAGCCCACCATCGAAGGGGGAGCCGGAGCCGACACCCGGATCGGGACCGCCGGCGCGGACGTCATCTTCACCTATGGCGGGCGCGATACGCTGGAGGGGCTGCAGGGGAACGACGTGCTGGCTGGCGGAGGCGACGCCGACACCTTCCATTTCCTTTCGAAGGCGACGGGCCATGACCGCATCCTCGACTTCGACCCGCTCTCCGGAGACATGCTGCGCATCTCCAAGACGTTCTCGGGGGCGAAGAATTTCTCGGCGCTTTATCGCAAGATCGCGGACAACGCGGAGGGCGATGCGGTTCTCAAGCTCGCCGATGGGAGCACGGTCACCTTCCTGAATGTGGCGAAGGCCCAGCTGGCCTACGACGATTTCCTGCTGGTCTGATCGGCCTCGGCCGCGCGCGGCTGCTGGGCCAACGCCTCCCGCATGGCGGCCCAGGCGCGCTTGCGTCTGAACGCGGAGTCGAGGAGGAGAGGGCGCATGGGGGCCCCATCCGGCCGTGGCCGGAAGCCCGGCAACCAGCTTTGGGAATCCATGAGGCCCCAGGTCGCGACCGACAGAACGCGGCACTCCTCGAGCACGAGCGTCACGAAGCGCCGGTAGGCTGCCGCGACCTCCGCATCCCGCTGCGAAATTGCGCGCGGGGAGGCGCGGTCCGTCACATCCATTTCGGTGATCATCACCGCAAGGCCGAGATCCGTGACCTCGCGCAGAAATGCCCGCAGCCCCGAGTGGTCGGACCATGCATGTTCCGCCGCATCGAGATGGGCCTGGATGCCGAGCGCATGAATTGGGGTGCCGCGGGCCAGTTCCCCGGACAGGAGAGCCAGCGCGGCGCGGCGTTTGTCGTCCGCAGCCGGGCCGGCATATTCGAGGCCCATCTCGTTGAGGACGAGGATGGTCGCGGGGTCGCAGCGGGCCGCGAGGCGGTAGGCCTCCCCGATGTAGTCCTCGCCCAAGTGCTCAAGAAACGGTGACCGCCGCAGGCCGCGCGGGTGCCCATCGGCCAGGTTCAGCGGCTCGTTGACCACATCCCAGGACCGAACCCGTCCGGCGTAGCGGGCGACCGTCGTGGCGAGGTGGTCGCGGGCCGCGGCCGCAAAGGCCGGCGGCTCTGCCGGCACGTCGCCTGGCACCGATTCATGCCACCACAACGTATGGCCATGGACTGCTAGCCCCTCGGTCTCCGCGAAGGCGAGGAGCCGATCCGCCGCCCCGTAACCGGCCGCCGCGATGGCGTCCCACTTCATCTCGTATTCCGCGGTCAGCAGGCTGCACTCGCGCAGCAGCGCGGCCCGGTAACCTGGGCTGTCGAGGAGCGCCCCTTTCACGGCCGTCCCAAAGAGAAGGTCCCGCCGGGCCGCCGCATCCTTGAGGCCAGCCCGCGGCCGCCGGGCGCCGCCGAGCCCTGTTTTTTCCATGCAGTTCCCCTGGCTCGATGCCCGACCGGTAACACGCTAGAAGGGCTTCCGGTGCCAATCTCGCCAGGCTCGATCGTTCGCTCGAACCAACCCGCCTGCATCCAGGCATTGGGTTCGAGGGTAGACCACGCGACCGTGAACCGACCTGCGGGTTACAATGCAGCATAATGCTCTAGGTTAGGACCTCGAACACGACCTCACCCATGCTGTTTACCCGCTCACCGATGTTCATTCGCTCTCCCCGGCCAGGGGCCGGCTGCCGTTTCGACGGGTCCTCGGGCCGAACCGTCCCGAACTCTGCCCTCCCGGCCGTGAGCAGCGGCGGAGTTCCATGCCGGACATGAAGATCCGTCACATCCTTCTCGCCCTGACCGCCTGTCTTGGGGCTGCCCTCATCCTGGCCGTGACCCTGCAGATCCGCACGGAAGCCCTCGATTACCGAGAAGCGCAACGGCTCGTGTCGTCCAACGCGGTGCGCGAGCAGCTTCTCCTTGCCGCGGCCGCTATGGGACAGGAGAGGAGCGGGACCTATCTGCACCTTGCCGGCACCCGTGGCGCGGGCGTCAATCTGGGTCTCGCCCGAGAGCAGGTCGACGGGGCCTTCTCGGCTGCTGAACGGGTTCTCTCCAATGGCCATTCGACCCTCGGCAGCCAGGATCAAAGCCTGACGGCGCTCTCGGCCGTGCGCCGGTCCGTTGCCGATCTGCGCGCGCAGGCGGACCAGGCCGGCGATACGGGTAACGCCATCGCGATGCGCTGGTTCAGGGGTATGAGCCAAGCCATCGACCAGGTGCAGACCCTCCGGCTCACCCTGCTCCAGCAGGAGCGGCCGCAGAACCCGCAGGTGCGGACCAACGGCCTCCTGCGCTACTACAGCGGGATCCTCAGCGAGAGCATCGCGCGCAACCAAGCGCTCCTCACGCGCGCCATCGGGGATATTCAGAGCGCGGATCCGGCCACGCTCGAGGGCATCACCCGCAACATCGGCCGGTCGGACCTCGCGTGGGAGCTCATCCACGACCAGAGCGCCACGGCCCTACCGGAGCCGGTGCAGGCGGCATTGCGGGAGGCGCGGGAGGATTACGAAACCACGCTGGCCCCGCTCGGGCGCAGGGCCGCCACTGCCCTGGCGGCCCAGACGCGACCGTTCATCACGGCAACCGAGTGGTTCGAAGTGACCGAGAGGTCCCTCACGCTCGTCGGGACCATCCAGCAGCAGCTTCTTGTCAGTTCGCGGACCAGGCTCGCGCGGGAGCTGGAGCGGACCGAGCGCGTGCTCGCCGCCTATGCGGTGCTGCTGGTCGGCGGCATCGTGGCGGTTCTGCTGAGCATTCTCGTGGTGCGCAACCGGATCGTCCGCCCCATCGAGGTCATCAGCGGAACCATGTTGCAACTCGCGAACGGCGACCTCGCGGCGTCGATCCCCCGGTCGGGTCGCACGGACGAATTCGGCGAGATGAGCGACGCGCTTCGCGTGTTCAAGGCCAACGCCTTGCGCCGTCAAAGACTTCAGCAGGACAAGGATCAGCTGCACGTCCGGCTGCGGGAGGCCTACCAGATGCTCCGGCGCGACCTGGAAGCGGCCGCGGCGATCCAGAAGACGATGCTGCCCGCGCCGGCGACGCTGGGAGACCTGCGCTATGCGGGGCTCTACCGCCCGTCGAGCCTCGTCGCGGGCGATACCTTCAATGTCCTGCAGCGCGACGACGGCAAGGTCAGCTTCTTCCAGGTGGATGTGGCCGGTCACGGCGCGCCCGCGGCCCTCGTTTCCGTCGCGTCTCACCACATCCTCTCGCAGGCGCTACTGAAGCGCAGCGACAACGCCCCGTTGAGCCAGATCGTGGCCGAGATCAACGCGGATTGGCCCGACGACCTGCCCTACTTCACGATGATCATCGGCGAGTTCGACGCGGCATCGGGGCATGGCAGGATGGTCCAGGCCGGCCATCCCTCGCCCTACCTGATCGGTTCGAACGGGACCGTGCGTCCGCTAGGGGAGGGAGGTCTGCCGGTCGGCATGATCCCGAACGCGAGCTACGACGATCTCGAATTCTCCTTCACGGCCGGCGATCGGCTGGTGGTCTATTCGGACGGTCTCATCGAGGCTGAAAGTTCGGCCGGGGAGGCTTTCTCCGAGGAGCGCTTGGAAGCTCTCCTTCAGGTCAACGTTTCCGCGCCGAGCGCTGATCTCCTCGACGGCATCGATGCCGAGTTGCGCCGGTGGCGCGGTTCTGAGAGCTTGGACGACGACCTCAGCGTGCTGATCCTCGAACAATGGCGCGAGGCCGGGCATTCGTCCGGCTCACACAGCGCCCCGCGCGGGGACCCCAGCCGGCATTACATCGCGGCGGCTTCGCTCGACGCCAGCTTTTCCGAAGCGGATCCGACGTACGAAAGGAAGCAGTGACCATGAAATTGACCGACGAGCAGCGGGGCGGAGTCCTTGTGGTCCGGGTGGATGAGACGCGCGTCGACGCCAGCAAGGCGCCGCTCTTCAAGGACGAGATGGCCCGCCGGATCGAGGCTGGCCATACCCAGATCGTCCTCGATCTCAGCGGCGTCGACTTCATCGACAGCTCCGGCCTTGGAGCGATCGTCTCCTGCCTCAAGCGCCTCGGGCCGCGCGGCAACATGGCGGTTGCCGGCGCAAAGGGTGCGGTGAGCCGGCTCTTCGCGCTGACCCGCATGGACAAAGTCTTCGCGCTCGAGGAGACCGTGGACGGCGCGCTCGGTCGGCTCGGCGCCTGATGGTGCGCGCCCACGCAACCGGTCGACCCGCATGGCGCGGAGGACAGGGGCGCGGATGCCGCCTAGTCCGCCGTTCCCCGCAATACCCGTTTTGAACGGCAGTCAGGACCCCCGGATGTCGGCAGGAATCACGCTCCTCATCGACAGCGATCTTGACAAGATCGCCCTGGTCGCCAGAGCCGTACGGGCCGTGTGCGAGGAGGCGCTGAGCGCCGAGGAGGCGGACGCCGTGGAACTCAGCCTCGTGGAGGCAATGACCAACGTGATCAAGCACGGCTACGAGGGACGGCCGGGGCAGGACCTCAAGGTGGCGCTCTCCGTTCAGGCGGACAGGCTCGTGGTGGAGATCGTGGATCACGCGCACCCGATGCAGGAGGGGCTCCTCGACGACGCGACAGCCGAGCGCTTCGCGTTCGACGAGACGAATCTCGATGATCTGCCCGAATCCGGCATGGGCCTCGCTCTCATCCGAATGAACATGGACGAGGTGGAGTACAGCTCCTCCGGTGGCGAGAACCGCTTGCGCATGGTCAAGCGGATCGGAGCGCCGCCGTCCTAGAGCCGTTTCTGCCGATCGGCAACGTCGACGGCGTGTCGGTCACAGCCACGACCCGAGGGACCGCTTACGCGAAGATCCTCATCCGGGTCAGTCGCTCCTGCAGGGTCGGGAAGGTCGCGGCGGTAAGGGCGAGAGCGGCCACAAGCGCTGGCGAATCGTTGGGCGGCTCGGCCCCGATCCCATCGAGCACGGCGCTCACGCGCGAAAAGGCTTCCTCCGTGGGCAGCAATCCCGTCCGGGCCGCAGTGCTGAGGGCCGTCAGGAGGGCGGCTTGGTTCGTGGGCAGGCGAGGGTCGGCCGCATGGGCGCGCTCGGCCTCGCGTAAGGAGACGGAGGCGGCGTTGCGAGCGGCCGCGTTCGACTCCGGCACGCCCCTCCTCTCGGCGAGCGCCGCCTCGACCCGGCCCTGGATGCGGGTCTCCGTGTCGAGATTCTCCAGGTAGATGATCACGGCCGTCGCAAAGGCGAGAGCGAGGATGAACGCGATCTGGCCGCGAGCTGCGAGCAATCCGGTCTTGAACATGTCAGGTTGCCTTTGCTGCCGCCGGCAGACGCCGGCGAAGCGCTACGACCGCCTGTCGCCCGACCGGGCGAAGGCGGGCCGCATGGGGGCGGCGATGATGTCCGCGGCCGACGCCGAGACAGTCGGGGCGCCGGGAGGAGGAAAGGGTTGTCACCGGGTCGCCTCCGCGAGGATCGGCGCCTCGTAATCGGGGTCCGGCTGCCAGAACGCCGCACGGATCATCGGCAGCATGGCGAGGGCGTTGTTGAGCCCCCAGAGGGTGTTCGCCACCATGGCGCCGAGACCGTATCCCTCCCGCCCGGCCGCGAAGGCGCTCCAGCCCCACACGAGGCCGGCGAGCGTTAGCACCACGATCCCGATCTGCCACTTCACCAGCCGCGGATAGGTTCCGACCTGCCGGTCCTTGGGCGTCACGGGGAACGAAATCTTGCGCCCACGCACCACCGTCCACAGCGCCTGCAGGTTCAGGGGAAACGATGCCAGGTACCAGGCCCGGCCCTTGGCGTTCGAGTTGCCCCAGAGCGCCACGAGTTGCGAGAGCTCGTTGAACAGAAGGAACGGTGTGATGTGGAGGAAGAAATCGAGGGAATAGCCCGCCACCGGCGCGATGCCGGTGAAAAGAAACACGATCGGCGCCGCGAGGAAGATGAGGTTCCAGATCGGAGACAGGTAGGAGTAGAACGTCATCCCGTACATCAGCCGCTGCGGGAAGGTGAGCCCGCCGCGCCGGAAGAGGGGATTGTCGTTCGCCAGGATGTCCAGGGTGCCGCCCGCGTATTTGAAGCGCTGGATCGTCCAGCTCAACAGGTCGCTCGGCGAGAGCATCTTGGACACCACGACCGGGTGGAGCACGGACTTCCAGCCGCGCTCGCGGTCCGAATGCAGGACGATGGAGGTGTAGATGTCCTCCGACACGTGGAACTTGTAGGGCGTGAATTCCTCTTCGAGGGCGCCCTGCCAGCGCAGGGTGTCCCGCATGGTATCGCCGACCGCGCTCTCGCCGGTCAGTCGCCGGACGTCCCGCTCACTGCGAGCGGCAGCCCCGGCGACCTTGTCGGACCACTGGCGGAGGGCCGCCTCCATCACGGCCTCCCGGCGATGGACCGAGCCTGCCCCGCAGCAGAAACTCGCATTCGCCCAGTTCCGGCGACGAAGGATCACGTCATAGAAGAGCTGCGGGTCGTTGGCGAAGGGATCCTCCCCGATGCGGATCGGACCCAGCACCCGCTCCAGCGCCCGTCCGACCCCCCGGCCGAGGCCCCCAAGCCAGCGGTCGAGCATGGCATGGAGCGGCACGCCGGGAGGGATGTCGCAGAACCATTGGGGCGTCTGCACCCAGGCAATCTTCGGGTCTCGAAAATAGCCCAGCGTCTCTTCGAGAATGTTCGGAAACGGACGGGTATCCGCGTCGCAAATGACGATGAAGTCGCCAGACGTGCTCCCCATGGCGTTCCGCAGGTTACCCGCCTTGAAGCCCGCATTGTCGGTACGGGTGATGTAGTTCGCCCCTTCCTCCCGCGCGACCGCCTCCATGGCCGGTCGGCGTCCGTCGTCGAGCACGTGGACGCGCACGGTGATCGGGTGCGGGTAGGTGATCGCCTTGGCATCCTGAAGCCCGAGGCGGACGAGGTCCGGGTCCTCGCTGTAGGTGGCGAAGAAGACATCGACCGCGATCGGACGGTCCGGAGTGTCGGGATCGTCGGTGCAGTCGCGGATCGAGGACGGCAGCGGGCCGGGCTTAGGCGACTCGGCGGTCCAGAGATTGACGGTGAAAAAGATGAGGCCGATGAAGGCTCCGGTCTCGGCGATCAGCAGGGGGATCGAGAACCAGAGGGCCTCGGTGTTGATCGACCCCACCCAGCGCCACCCGATGTACCAGCATCCGAAGAGAATGCTGGCGGTGGCCAGGAACTGCCAAAACAACTCGTGGACGGGCGAGAAGGGCAGGGGCCTCCAAGGCTTTCTCGCTTCGAAACGGGACAATTGACGTGCCAAGGAGCCAATCTCGGAAACGGGTCGGGACCAGAAACGTGTCACAGAGCCCTTCTTCGAAACGCGTCGTGACCCGCCAGCATGATCCTTTGTTCTAGCGATCCGGGTGTTGAAGAAAAGTCCCACTGGTCCAGAATTCTCCTTCCGGTCCGCAGGAGCCGTTTTCGTTGTTAACGATACGCCTGCTAGCGTCGGCCGATTCGTCAGGGCTGTTCGCGATTCGAGGCCTTTGTTGTTGATGTCGATGCGTCGCCCTGTTCTGACTCGCCTCGTCGCGGGCCTGATCCTCGCCTTTGCCGCCCTGCTCCCCCTCGCGGCCTCCGCTCAGAGCGTGGACGATCTCGCGGTGGGCGCCCGGGCCGCCGCCGGAGCCGCCAACCACGCGGAGGCCGTGCGGTTGTTCGATCAGGCGATCCGGACGGCGCCGGAGCGTCGCGCCGAGTGGCTTTTGGAATATGCCGACCAGCTCGCCTTCGCGGGCCGTCCCGGTGAGGCCGTCCCGCTCTATCGGGAACGGCTCGGGGATCGGGCTCTCCCGGCTAGCGACCGCCGACGCGCCGAGCGGGGGCTTGCCTTCGCGCTTCTCTGGAGCAGCCAGTTCGACGAGGCGATCGCCGCTTTCCAGCAGATTGCCGGCCAAGATCCCGCGGACGCAGAGGCTCGGCGCGCCGTGGTCGATGCGGTGGTCGGCGCCGCGCGGTCGGCGGCCGAACGCGGTGCCAATCCAGAGGCCGTACAGGGCTTCGAGCGCGTGATCGCCCTCGATCCCGCCCGGCGGCCGGAGATCGCTCGGGAATACGCGGACCAGCTCGCCTATGCGGGGCGTCCACAGCAGGCGGTGCCGATCTATCGGGAGGTGCTGGCCCGGCCAAATCTCGCGCCCGAAGAGCGCCGACGCGCGACGCGCGGCCTCGCCTTCGCGCTCCTGTGGAGCAGCGCCTTCGACGCGGCGATCCCGGCCTGGGACGCGATCCTAAGGGAGAGCCCAGGCGACGAGGAGGCCCGCCGGACCCTATCAGAGGCACAGGTGGGCGCGGGCCGGCAGGCCGCCTCCTCCAACCGCAACGGACCCGCGGCCGCCTTCTTCCGCCAGGCGATCGAGACCGCGCCGGCGCGCCGGGCCGAGCTCCTGCCCGAATACGCGGATCAGCTCGCCTTTGCGGGCCGGCCGGCCGAGGCCGTTCCCCTGTACCGGGAGGCCCTCCAAAACCAGCGTTCGCCGCAGGACCAGCAGCGCCTGCGCCGGGGACTTGCCTTTGCCCTGTTCTGGAGCGGCGCCTACCGGGAGTCCCTGCCGGCCCTGGAGGCCGTATTGGCCGCGTCGCCCGGTGACGCGGACGCCCAGCGGGCGATCGCCGATGCGCGCACGCGCATCACCGGCGGGGGACCGGCCGCAGCGTCCGGTGCTCCGGCGCCGCAAGCGGCCGCTCCCCAGACGCCTCCCGCACAGCCTGCTGCTCCAGTGCAACCGGCGTCCCCAGCTGATGCGGCCATCGCAGCCGCCCGCGCCGCCGCGGGCCGGGGCGCCAACAAGGAGGCGGCTGCCGCGTTCGAGCGGGCCTTTGCCCTCGACCCCGCCCGCCGTCGGACCCTGGCGCGCGAATACGCGGACCAGCTCGCCTATGCGGGCGAGCCGGCTCGCGCCGTGCCGGTCTACCGGGAGGTGCTTCAGCAGGCGGGGCTTCCCGCCGAGGAACGCCGCACCACGACGCGCAACCTCGCCTTCGCGCTGCTCTGGAGCAGCCAATGGCCCGAGGCCATCGCGGCCTGGCAAACGATCGTCGAGCAGAACCCGCGGGATGGGGAAGCCCTCAAGGCAAGATCGGATGCCCTCGTCGGAGCAGCCCGCCAGGCGGCGGGTCGGAACGCCAATGGGGAGGCTGCCTCGCTGTTCGCGCGAGCCATCTCCGGACTGCCGGATCGCCGGGGCGAGCTTCTGCCCGAATACGCGGACCAGGTCGCCTATGCGGGTCGGCCGGCGGAGGCCGTGCCGCTCTACCGGGAGGCTCTGCGGGACGGCGCTCGCCCGGCGGCCGAGCGCACGCGCCTGCGCCGGGGGCTCGCCTTTGCGCTTCTCTGGAGCAACCAGTTCCGCGAGGCGATTGCCGCCTGGCAGACCATTCTGCGGGAAAACCCCCGCGACCAGGAGGCGCGCAAGACCCTCGGCGACGCTCTCGTGGGCGGCGCCCGGCAGGCGGCTGGGCAGAACCGCAACGGCGAGGCCGCGGAGCTTTTCGCTCGCGCCCTGACGGCGGTTCCTGGCCGCCGCCGGGAGCTGTTGCGGGAATATGCGGATCAGGTGCTCTACGCGGGCCGTCCGGCCGAGGCGGTCCCGCTCTACCGGGAGGTCCTGACATTTCCGGGATTGTCGTCCGGGGATCTGCGCCAGGCTAGGCTCGGCCTTGCCCGCGGCTATGCCTGGAGCGGGCAGCCCGCCCTGGCGCTTCCCGTTTTCGACCTCCTGGTCCAGGCCGCGCCGCGGGATGCCGAGGTGCTCATCGGCCGGGGCCAGGCTCTCAACGCCCTCGCGCGCCACCGGGAGGCCCTCGCCGACTTCGAAACCGCCATCGCGGTGCAGCCCTCGAACCGGGACGCCATCCGGGGTGCCGCTCAGGCCGAAGCCTCCCTCGGACGTCCCCGGGCTGCGCTGGCGCGGGTGGAGCCCCTCATCGCCGCCGGCGACCGGGAGCCTGCCACCCTGATCATCGCCGGCTATGCCCGGCGGGCCATGGGACGCCCCGACCTTGCGGAGGACATCGCCCGGCTGATGCTGAGCGCCAAGCCCGGCGACGACGGCGCCGAGCGCCTTCTCCAGGAACTCCTGCGCGAACGTCGGCCTCTCACCTTCTTCGATGCGGTCCACGCGGTGCGCTCTGACGATCTGCGGATCTCGTCCCTCACGGTCCGGCACGAGCTGACCCTGAACCGGGGCCTCTCGATGATCGCGCCACAGGCCCGCTTTTCCACTTATCGTGGCGGCGATTTCCCGACCGTCGACATCTACAGCCTGGGGCTTGCCGGGCGGCATCGGTTCAACGACTGGCTCGAGTTCACGAGCTCGCTCTTTCTTAACGTGGAGGAGGAGCCGCGGGACCAGGATCTCACCTTGACCCACGATACCACCTTGAGCCTGATCCCCAGCGACAGCATGCGGATCGGATTCAATCTGGTGCGCCGCTACCCGGACGAGAATTCACGCGCCGTCGTGAACGACATCTTCGCGACGGATGGGGGCATCACGCTGGATTACACGCCCCAGAACGATTTCCGCATCAGCGCCCGCGGCTATGCGAGCCGCTACACCGACGAAAACGAGCGCCTCTGGGGCCAGCTCGAATTCGCGCAGCGCGTCACCGCCGGGCCTTACTTGTGGCTGGGTGCCCGCTACACCGCCTTCGACTTCAAGGACGTCCGAGACAACGGCTATTGGAACCCCGACGATTACCGCGCGATCGAGGCAAGCCTGCACTTCTACGGGCAGCTCGCGGAGCGCTGGTCCTTCGATATCCAGGCGGCGGCCGGTTACGGGCGGTCGAACCCGGGCGACGGCGGCCTCGTGGGGTCCGCAACCGCCAAACTCTCGTACGAAGTTGGCGAGAACCTCACCATCGGCCTTTATGCCAGCCACCTCGTCTCCTACGCCCGCACGGGCGACAACACCCGGCCGGGGACCGTGGAAGACGACGAGCCGTTCCAGCGCACCGCCATCGGCGCCGAAATCCGCGCTCGCTGGTAAGACTGCTCGATCAAATCGAGAGGGCGCCGTCGAGGTCCGGCTCGGGAAGGTTGAGGGTGCGCGCCACCAGCACGGAGACCACGTGCTCGGCCAGCATGACGAGCTCCGCCTGCTCGCCCCGGCTGAAGCTACGGGGCTTTGGATCGATCAGGCACAGGGACCCGAGGCGCAGCTCGCCCTCATAGGTGAGGGGAGCGCCTGCATAGAACCGGATGAAGGGCTCGCCGCGAACGAACGGGTTGTCGCGAAAGCGCGGATCGTGATGGGAATCCGCTACGACGAGAACATCCTGCTGCAGGATCGTGTAGGTGCAAAAGGAAATGTCGCGGGGCGTCTCGCGGCCTGCGAAGCCCTGATGCGAGAGGATGAGTTGTCGCTGCGCCTCGATGACGGTGACCAGGCACGTCGCGACCTTGAAATGCGCTCGCGCGAAGGCCGTGATCCGGTCGATGGCCGCATCCGGGATATTCTCCTCGAGCCGAAGCTCGCCGAGAGTCCTCAGCCTGAGCATCTCGTTGGGATCGGTCGGGAACTCCAAGCTCATCTCCTCGAATTGGGGAAGGACGCTGATAGGGCAACGCATCGTCCGTTCGCCACCTTGCGGCAGCATAGGGAGCAATCCTGAACAGCTTGCTCGAGACTGGCACATCAGGGCCGCCGCATCGCGCCCTTGCGACCCGCGGCGCGCATCTCACCCTGCTGGAAACGCGACGCTCGCAATAGGCACGATGCCGGGAAGCCGTGGGATCGACGGCCTTGAAGCGCGGCGGTCGCCTCGCCGCTCGGCTGCGCCGGATCGCGGTGTCGGCGGAGGCCCGACGACTGCTCCCGCCGAAGTCGCAGTTCAGAAAAGCTCCAATCTATAACCGTTCTAAGTTATTGATTTTGCATTGATTATTGTTCATGTCCGGGTTAGCCCAGGGCTGCACATGACCGTGCATCTCCCTTCACGCAGGGCCTTGAACCCTGGCCGATGAGGTTTTCCATGATGACGTTTTCGGGCGCCCTTGGCGCACGCCTTCTTGCGCCGGCTTGCCTCTCTGTCCTCGCCGCGCTCTCACCTGTCGCCTCCGCCCACGCTCAGCCTGCGGCTCCGCAGGCGAAGGCCCAACCAGCCGACACGATCGAGGTCAAGGACGTGGCCGGCCGCACGGTGCGCGTCCGCGCGCCGGTGAGCCGGGTGATCCTCGGGGAGGGGCGGCAGATCTATGTGGTCGCCGCCCTGGACAAGGAGGATCCGTTCCGGCGCGTCGTCGCGTGGCGTGACGATCTCGCCAAGGCGGATCCCAGCACATTCAAGCTCTACGAAGCCAGGAATCCAGGCATCGGCAAGCTGCCGACCTTCGGGGGCATGAAAGAGGGCTCCTTCGATGTGGAGCAGGCGGTGGCGCTGAAGCCCGACGTGCTGCTCATGAACATCGAGGCGAAGGTGGCGAGCGACGAAGCGAAGCTCGTGGAGAAGCTCGCGGGCGTCGGCATCCCGGTCGTCTATGTGGATTTCCGGGAGAAGCCCTTCGAGAACACCGAGCCCTCGTTGAGGCTCATGGGCAAGCTGTTCGGACGCGAGGCGGCGGCCGAGGAGTTCATCGCCTTCCGGGCCAAGGAAATCGCGCGAGTGGAAGAGCGCCTGAAGGCTGCGAACCTCGCGGAGGCCAAGAAGCCTCTCGTGATGATCGACCGCGCGGGCGGATACTCGGACGATTGCTGCATGTCCTTCGGCCGCGAGAATTTCGGGCGGATGGTGGAGCTGGCCGGCGGGCGCAATCTCGGCTCGGACCTTATTCCCGGCACCTTCGGCACCATCAACCCCGAGCAGATCGTCGCATCGAAGCCCGATGCGGTCATCGTCACGGGCAGTGCCTGGGATGCCTACGTGCCGGGAGGCGCCTGGGTCGGCGTCGGTCCCAACGCTGACATGAGCGAAGCCCGTCGCAAGCTGACGGCCCTGACGCAGCGGCCCGCCTTCCGTACCCTCCCGGCGACCCGCAATGGGCAGGTCCATGCGATCTGGCACCAGTTCTACAACAGCCCGTACCAGTTCGTGGCCGTGCAGCAGATCGCCAAGTGGCTCCACCCGGATCTCTTCCGCGATGTGGATCCGGATGCGACCCTGCGGGCCCTGCACGACCGCTTCCTGCCCATTCCCTACCAGCCGGGCTATTGGGTCTCGCTGCAGGTGAACGGCTGATGGCGATCCCATCGCTGACGGCCGCCCGGTTCCCCCGGGCGGCTTCCTCGGTCTCCGCCACAGCGGAGGCCTATCGGTCGCTCACCCGCCGCAAGTGCTTCGTGCTCGCCGGGCTCGCTGCTCTCCTGGTGATGAGCGTCCTGATCGATCTCGCCACGGGCCCGGCGCGCTATGCGATTGCTGACGTGGTCCGGGCGCTCGCGGCTCCGGACCAGGTTCCGGCGGCCCTGCAGGTGGTCATCTGGCACATCCGCCTGCCGGTCGCCCTCATGGCGGTGGTGGTCGGCGCGTCCCTGGCCGTGGCCGGCGCCCAGATGCAGACGATCCTCAACAATCCGCTGGCGAGCCCTTTCACCCTCGGCATCTCGGCCGCCGCGAGCTTCGGGGCCGCTCTTGCGCTCGTACTCGGCGTTGCCATCGTGCCGGTCGCCATCGAGTTGATGGTGCCGCTGAACGCGTTTTTGGCAGCCGCCGCGGCCGCGCTCCTGATCCATGCCCTCAGCCAGCGCCGGGGCGTGAGCACCGAAACCGTGGTATTGCTGGGTATCGCGCTGGTCTTCACCTTCAACGCGCTGCTCTCGCTGCTGCAGTTCGTCGCGTCCGAGCAGGCTCTCGGCGCCGTCGTGTTCTGGACCATGGGCAGCCTCACGAAAACGACTTGGCCGAAGATTGCGATCGCCACCGGCGTTCTCGCCCTTTGCCTGCCCTTGTTCATGCGCCGCGCCTGGGCCCTCACGGCCCTGCGACTGGGTGAGGACAAGGCGGCCAGCTTCGGGATCGATGTGCGGCGTCTGCGCCTGGAGACCATGCTTCTCGTCAGCCTCTTGGCGGCCGTGCCGGTCTCCTTCGTCGGCACCATCGGCTTCATCGGTCTGGTCGGCCCTCACATCGCGCGCATGCTGATCGGCGAGGATCAGCGCTTCTTCCTGCCCGCTTCCGCGCTCGCAGGGGCGGCGCTGCTGTCAGCTTCCTCCGTGGTCAGCAAGTCGCTCGTTCCTGGGCTCACCTTTCCGATCAGCATCGTCACGGCCCTCGTGGGCGTGCCCTTCTTCTTCAGCCTTATTCTCTCGACGAACAGGAAATGGCGCTCATGGTGACCACCCAAGTCTCACGCGACGGTCGTCAACGCGGGCATGTCACGCTCACCGCCGCAAGCCGCATGGGACCGAGCCTCGAGCTGCGCGACGTGGGCGTGCGCTACGGCTCCGGCTCCAACTCGCCTGCCGCCTTGTCCGGCATCACCACGCCTGTGTTCCGGGGCGGCGAGATCGTCGCCGTCATCGGTCCGAACGGAGCGGGCAAGTCGACATTGTTCCGGCGCATCGCCGGCCTCCTGAAGGGGCCGGGCGCCGTGATGGTCGGGGGAACCCGTCCGCTCTGCTACCTTCCGCAGGACAGCGCCGTCACGGCGGTCCTCACGGTCTATGAGGCCGTGCTGCTCGCCCGCAAGCAGGACGGTAGGGGCGCCTGGTCCGCCCGTGGGGAGGATCTGGAGATGGTCGACCGGGCGCTCGAGGATCTCGGCATTGGCGACCTCGCCTTCCGCAACCTCGCCGAACTCAGTGGGGGACAGCGCCAGCTCGTGTCCATCGCCCAGACCCTCGTGCGGGAGCCGGAGATCCTGCTCATGGACGAGCCCACAAGCGCCCTCGACCTTCACCGGCAGATCGAGGTGCTGGACCTCGTCCGCCGCCTCGCGGCGACGCGGGGCATCTGCATCCTGCTCGCCATCCACGATCTCAACCAGGCTCTGCGGATCGCGGATCGCGTGCTGGTGCTCGCGGGCGGGCGGCTCGTCGCGGTCGGCGCGCCTCGCCAGGTGATCACGACGGAATTGCTGGAGCAGGTCTACGGCGTCAGGGCCCGGGTGGAGCCCGTCGGATCCGGTGGAGCACCCTACGTGGTGGTCGAGGGTTCGGCCCGCAGGCCGGCCGAACCACAGGACGTCGTTCCGCTCCTGAGAGCCGCAGAGTAAGCGCTCCGCCGGGCGGGGCACTCAGGACGCGATGTTTCCGCCGAGCTCGTCCTCGATATGCACGCGGATGATCTCGTCGTACGTCGTCTCGGAGCGAAAACCGAGGCCCTCGGCCCGCTCGGCCCTGAATCGCCGCGGCCAGCCCGCGACGATGCCCATGATGGTGGGGTCGGGTTCGCGGCGAATGCGGCTTGCCACTCGGTCGCCCGCGATGCGGCGCAGCGCGTCGATCTGCTCGGCCACCGTCACCGACACCGACGGCATCGTGAGATTGCGCCGCGCGCCAAGGAGTCCCGTGTCGATGCTTGCGGCATGAATGAGGAAGTTGACGGCAGAGCGCGGCGAGGCGTGAGCGTGACGCACGTCCTCAGGCACGGGTAGCACCGCCTCCTGGCCACTCAAGGGCTCGCGGATGATGCCCGAGAAGAAGCCCGAGGCCGCCTTGTTGGGTTTTCCCGGCCGCACGTTGATGGTGGGCAGGCGGATGCCGACTCCATCGAAGAAGCCGCGGCGGCTGTAATCGGCGAGGAGCAGCTCGCCGATGGCCTTCTGCGTGCCGTAGCTCGTGAGCGGCGTCAGGAAGAAATCGTCAGTGATCGCCTCCGGGAAAGGGGCTCCGAACACGGCGATGGACGAGGTGAACACCACCCGCGGCGTGTAGCCCTCCATCAGGCGTATCGCATCGAAGAGGAAGCGCGTGCCGTCAAGGTTGATGCGGGAGCCCTTCTCGAAATCCGCCTCCGCCTCGCCCGAGACGATGGCCGCGAGATGGAAGACGAGGTCTGGGCGGCTCGCCAGCAGCTTTTCGGCTTCGCCGGGCATGGAGAAGTCGGAGACCAGCGCCTCGACCGGGAAGGGGGCACCGGACGGCACGGTGGGCTCCACCACGTCGTGCAAGGTCACACCCGTGATTTCGCGACCGCCGATCTGGCCATCGCGCACCAGGCGCTCCAGCAGCTTGCGCCCGACCATGCCGCCGCCACCGAGGATCAGAACCTTCATCCGCGCACCCTACCTTCCATCGTCTTCCTGCCGTGAAGGGCCAAGCGCTGCTCCTCCACGTCCGTTCATCGTCGCTCGTCGCCTCGTCGCGAGACCTTCCGCCGGCCGTCAGGCGGTCGCCACGGCCCTGCGCCGGTAGGGCGCGAACCAGGAGAGTCCATCCTCGGTTCGAGCCTTCGGCCGGTACTCGCATCCGACAAAGCCCTTAAAGCCTGTTTCGTCGAGCAGGTCGAAGAGAAACCGATAGTTGACCTCGCCCCGATCAGGCTCGTGCCGGTGCGGCACGCCGGCGATCTGGACGTGAGCCGTGAGATCGGCATTCGCCCTGATGCGGGTCGCAAGGTCGCCTTCGGAAATCTGGCAGTGATAGAGATCGAGCTGCAGCCTGAGATTGGCGGCGCCGACCCTGTCGATCACGCGCCGCGCCAGGGCGGTGCTGTTCATGAGGTAGCCCGGCATGTCCCGTCCGTTGATCGGCTCGATCAGCAGCGTGCGCCCGGCAGCGCGGCACTCGCCCGCCGCATAGGCGAGGTTCTCGCAATAGGTGTCCAGAAGCTCGTCGTCCGACCGGCCCCGCGGCCTCACGCCCGCCATGCAGTGGAGGAGGCCGCAATCGAGAGCATCCGCATAGGCGAGGGCCTGAGCGACGCTCGTCCTGAACGCGTCCCTTCTGCCGGCAAGGCAGGCAATGCCGCGCTCGCCCGCCTCGAAATCTCCCGGAGGCAGGTTGAAGAGGGCTTGGACAAGGCCGTTGTCGCCGAGCCGAGCACGAATCTCATGGGCCGCGAAGGCATAGGGAAACAGGAACTCCACGGCGTCGAAGCCGGCCGCCGCCGCCGCTCCGAAGCGTTCCAGGAACGGACGCTCCGTGAACATCATCGACAGGTTGGCGGCAAAGCGCGGCATGCATGTTCCTTCGGGGCCAAGGAGTAAGAGGCGAGCACGTGTTGTCAAGCAACGGCCAGGGGGGCTGGCGTTCCGTTAAGGCCGAGATCCCGGCGCCCATGCTTATCAATTGTGACCGGTCGCCATCGCCGCTCTGCATCCGCGAGCCGCGCTCCGGTGTAGGCGAGGGGAGGGCTTGCTACGGCGCGGGCCGGCAGGGAGAGCAGGATGACGGATCAGGGCCATCATTCGACCAAATCGCCTCGGTCCAGGGGAGGGATCGGCGCATTCCTATGCGCCGTCGCCCTCGCGGGTCTCGTCGCGACCGGTGCCGCCGCGCAGGCGGTGGGCGCAGGCGGCGAAGAGCACTATGAGACGTGGCCCATCCTCGAGCCCTCGTTCCCGAGCACGGGCGGCGGCGGCATCGTGATCGGCGAGTACCGCCCTGTCGTCTCGGGTTCCACCTGCAGCACCGCCTTCACGGCCACCGAGCCGAACGGAACGGTGCACCGGAATGTTGTCGAGTTCGATGCCATGCCGGCGCGGGGCGGGATCCTGTGCCACAACGGCCGCTGGCGCTCCGTGGACGGGTCCGCGAGCGGCACGACGCCGTTCCGGGTGTTCGTCAAGGACGGGGTGGCGCGCGGCTCACCGTAAGGACGGGCGTCCAGCTAGGTCGGCATGACGGCCGAGAAGGCGACGCCCACATCCTGGCCGGATTGCCAGCGCAGCTCCGCCTCGTAGATGCGGTCCAGGCGCGGAACGAGGAGCTGAAAGCGCTGGCCCAAGGCAGGCACGCCCGGGAAGGTGAGCCTGGCTCCACCCTCGGAGAAATCCTGCACGAGACAGCCGCGTGCCTGACCGCCCGCATCCTTCAGCACGGTGGCGAGCAGGGTGACGGGCACGCGCGGTGCCCGGCGCGGGAAACGGTTGAAGGTCGGATGCGGCATGTCCGCAGGTCTACCGAGCAAACCGTCAAATGAGGCTGATCGCGATCGCTCAAATCGTAACGAACGCGCTGTCCGCGGCGCCCGCCAAGCGTCGGACCTTTGACGAATGGAGCGCGGGCCGACCGCGGTCTAGGGTGAGATTCATCCGCGAAGCCCAGGCCGCTTCTCGGGCGGCACCCAGACCCGAGCGCCCCAGCCCTCCCGACTGCGTGCGGACGTCAACCAGAAGGGGTGCGCCATGGCCGCGACAATCTCCCACGCCGCGACCAAGGCGTCGATCGTTCCAGAGGAGCCGGGCGGCCGCGCCGCCGCCGGCGACGTGGTGCTCGTCGTCGAGGACGACCGCATCGACAGGCAGCTCATCAAGGAGATCCTCGTCGAGGACGGGGGCTATCAGGTGGTGCTCACGAGCAGCGCCGAGCTCGCTCTCGGGCTGCTCGAAAGCCGCACCGACATCCGCCTTCTCATCACCGATGTGAACATGCCAGGCGGCATGGACGGCTTCCACCTCGCGCGCCGGGTGGCGGAACGCTGGCCCGCGATGCGCATCGTGACCGTGTCGGGCCACGACCACCAGGGCAACGGCGAGGTGCCGCGCGGGGCCTATTTCCTCTACAAGGCCTATCTGCCGTCCGCCCTGCTCGGTCTCGTGCAGAAGCTCTTGAGCGACCCGGTTGCGGCGCCGCTTCGATGATCGCGGGGGCGTCGGCTAAGGTGTCTGCCCTTCTCCGAGATCCCAGTAGAGCCCGGCCATGACCGCGAGCCCCTCGCGGGCGATGGCGACGGGGAGGTGTTCGTTCGGAGCATGCTGGCTGCAGCCTGGATAGGAATGCGGCACCCAGATCGTGGGCAGCCCGAGATCGTCCGCGAAGATGTCGTTCGGCAGGGAGCCGCCGAGATTGGGCAGGATCGCAGGCCGCGCGCCGGTCGTGCGCTCAAGGGAGCGCACCGCCCAGTGCACCCAGGGGTGATCGGGATCGAGGCGGGTGGCGCGAAACAGCTCGTCCCGCGCGCTCGCGATCTCCACCATGGGAAAACCCTGCCGGTCGAGGTGTCGCCGCAGGGCGGGCAGGATGCCCTGCCAGTCGATGCCCGTGACGAACCGCAGCTGGCAGCGCGCCCAGGCGCGCGGCGGAACCGCGTTCACGGGCGTGCGCGGATTGCCGGCCTCGAAGGCCAGCACCGTGAAGGAGCACCAGCCGAAGACGCGCTCGGTCGGGGTGAGCCCCGGCTCGCCCCAGTTCGGATCGATCGCAGGCCCGTCGGATCCGCTCTCCACGGCGCAATCGGCCAGCACCCGGCGCACATTGGCCGGGATGGCCTCCGGCACCCATTCGGGAATGCGGATCTGCCCCGTGGGGCCGCAGATCGAGGCGATGGCGTGGGCGAGCTGGATCGCCGGATCGGACAGGAGCCCGCCCCAATTGCCGGAATGATGGCCGCTGTCCCGCGCCGCGATGGTGAGGTCGAAGGTGCAGCCGCCCCGAGCGCCCAGAAAGATCGTGGGCCGGTCCTCCATGAGGCGAGGCCCGTCCGAGGCGATGAGCACGTCGGCCTTGAGCGCGTCCCGGTGGCGCGCGCACAGCTCGCGCAGGCCGGGCGATCCCATCTCCTCGCCCATCTCGATGATCGCCTTGGCGTTGAAGCCGAGGCGTCCGCCGCGTGTCTCCATGACAGCCTTGAGCGCCGCGAGGTTGATGGAGTGTTGCCCCTTGTTGTCGGCGATGCCGCGCCCGTACCAGCGCCCGTCGCGGGTCGTGAGCCGCCACGGGGAGAGACCTGTCTCCCATTCGGCATCGAGGCCGCGGATCACGTCTCCATGGCCATAGCCGAGCACGGTCGGGAGCGCCGGATCCTCGACGCGCTCGGCCATCAGAAACGGAAAGCGTCGCTCCTCCACGACGCGGCAGCCGAAGCCGAGGCTCTCGAAGGCCGGTATCATCTCCTGCGTGAGATAGGCGGCGAGCGCCTCGCGGCGTTCCGGGTTCTGGCTTTCGGTCGGCATGGCGACGCGGCGCGCCAGATCAACTTCGAGGGCGCCGGATTCGAGGGCGGCAGCGGCATGGGCGAGGGCGGCGGCGCGGGTCATGATCGGGCCTTGGAGAATGGCAATGGCTCCGTCCTACAACCGACGGCCCACCACGGCGAGTCCGCCAGTCCGAAGACAAGCCGCGCCCGAGCTTGGCTGGAACGGCTCCGGCGCGGTGGCATTGTCCCGGCAAGAGACGTGCAGCTCATTTCGCCCGCGTGGCGGGCCAAGAGGATGTCCCATGCCGACCACCCTGCCGAACGAGCGTTCCCTGCGCGAGCCCGGCTCCATGCAGCTCGATCCCTCCGCCGAGGGCGTGGCCGTCGACGAGACCCGGCGCCTCATCGCCTCGAACAAGGTGGAGGGCACCCCCGTGTTCAACCGGAGCGGGGAAGAGCTTGGCGCCGTCTACAACTTCATGGTCGACAAGGTAAGCGGCCAAGTCGCCTACGTGGTGATGAGCTTCGGCGGCTTTCTTGGCATCGGCGAGAGCTATCACCCACTGCCCTGGCGGGCGCTCGCCTACGACACCCGCCTCGGCGGCTATGTGGTGGACCTGCCCCGCGACCGGCTCGAGGCCGCGCCGCGCTACGGCGCCGACGAGGATCCGTTCGCCGATACGGAATATGGGGCGAAGGTGGACGCCTATTACAAGACAGCGCCGTCGACCTGAGCGCTCGGCCGCTTCATGCGAAAAAGGCGGGGGATGATCCCCCGCCTTATCGGTGTTTCCGGTTACTGCGGAGCAGTCGCCGGCCGGTTCGCGTTGGCCGGCGGGTTGGTGTTGCTGCCGCCCGTGGTGCCGGTGGTCGTGCTGCGGTTCGCATCGTTGCCATAGCGGAATTCCGGCGCGTTCTGCAGGTCGGCCTTGGTCATCCGGACCATAGCGCGGGCCGGGGCCGTGCTGTTGTTGTCCGACGCCGAGCTGTTGCCCGCGGTGCCCATCATGCCGGACGAGCCCGCCGTGCCGGTGTTGCCCGAGGTGGTGCTTCCGGTCGTGGCCGGCGCATTCGGAGCCGTCACGCCGCCAGCCGTGTTGGTGCCGCCGGTGGTGCCGGTATTCGCCGTCGTGGTGGTGCCGGCATTGCCGCCCTGGTTCGACTGGGCCTGAACCTCCTGGTTCGACATCCACTGGACCTGCTCGAACGGGATCGCCACGTCCTTCTGGCCGATGCCGAGGAAGCCGCCCACGCCGACCACGAGGCCGTGGATCTTGCCCTGACGGTCGAGCAGCACCTCGTCGATGTCACCGATCTTCTGATTGTCGGCGCCATAGACGTCGACGCCCATGAGCTGCGAACCGCGCATCAGATTCTGCGGCATCTGGGTCATCACCTGGCCCTGGCCGACCGGCTGGGTGGCGCCCTGGGTCTGGGCGAAAGCCGTTCCCGCCAGCAGAGCGGCAGCGGAAAGGCCGATCGCAAACCTTGTCAGCATGTCATCCTCCATGATGGATCGCGCCGGGGTTGGCGCTTGGATAGACAACGGCACAGCGTGGCGGGAAGTTCGCCGGCAGTGCCGAAACAATGTCGACGAGGTTGGGGCCGCCCATTTCAGACCGGCCAGAGGGGCAGTCCGGCGAGGGCCTGCCGGAAGACGAAAGCCGTGGCGGCGCAATAGGCGACGGTCCCGAGCGCAACGAGCGCCACAGCCGGCCGCGGCCTGAGGCTTCGGCCAAGGATGAAACCCAAAGCAGGCAGCGCATGCATCGCGTGCATGCCAAGGAAATGGGCCACACGCAGGTCGCCGCCGGTCCGCGACCACCCGACGATCGGCACGCCGCCCTCATCGGTGCGCACGCCACCGATCCAGTGTCCGTCGCCGGACGACAGGGCCGCACCCGCGCCGGCGCCGAGCACGAATGTCAGGCTGAGGCCGAGGAGCGCCGCCACCCAGAGGGCGGTGCTCCAGCTCTGGGGTCGATGGCGCAGGAGAAGGGCAGCGACAGCCGGGCTCAACGCCGTCAGCGCCACGGCCGCAAACCCCATCAGGCTGTAGAGGGCGGCATGGAACGGGTCGTCAGTGTTGTAGTGGGATGCCAGGCCGCGAGCGGCTTGAAGCGTGATGTAACCGATCTCGAACGATGAGGTCGCGACGGCGACCGCGACGATTGCCGCCATCACGCGGCCCCGCCGAACCGCCTCCGGCAATGCACCCACGAACCAGGCGAGGGTCAGAAGATAGAGGCCGGCCGATGCCTGAAACTTCAGCGGCTTCACCCAGACCGAGAGGCCGTTCAGCAGGCGTTCGTCGAAGGCAAGGGCGACAAGGCTTGGAGGCATCAGGGCAAGGCAGGCAAGGCCGGTCCAGGCGAGGCGGGGCTCCAGGATGTCTGCGAACCTGAACAGCCGGATGGGCGCGCGAGGCGAGGGCGCCTTCGCAAGGGTTGCGAGCATGGTCACGTGGACTCCCCCTGGGAACGCGAGCGGCGGGTACGCAGGCGGGCGGCACGAAGCCCGAGGAAGAGCAAAAGCCCGATCGGGCCGAACAGGAAGGTGAGGGCGAGCGCCGGGAGTGTCGTCCAATGGGGAAGGCCGACGCGCTCCGCCTCTCGAACCTCCCAGGCGCCGATGAAGAGATCGAAGGCGAGGTAGTGGAGCCATCCGGCCAGCAGGAGGCCGTGATGGCCGAAGAGAGCCGACACCTCGGCGAGCGATCCAAAGCCGCCGCTGGACTCGCCCCAGTAGCGAACGACGAGCCCCGCATAGGCTATCGCGATCAGGACCGGTATGGCCCAGCCGGCCACCAGCTGAGCGCCCCGTCGCCACAAGGGCGCCAGGGCCAGGGCCAGCCAGCCGCTCACGGCAAGGAGGCTGGCCAGCGAAAACATGCGTTCGAGCAGGGGATCGATAGCGGGCATGCTGGCAGGTACTCTCGTCTTGACAGCGTCAAGATAGAAGATGTCAGGTATTTTGACAGTGTCAAGACTTCTGAGATACCAAAGGTGGCGGACAGGATCCTCGGGCGAGCGGCGGCAGGGCATGGCGCGAAAGACGGAAGCGGCAGGGTACCACCACGGAGACCTTCGGCGGGCGCTGCTCGATGCCGCCGAATTGGTGCTGGCCGAACGGGGCGTCGCCGGTTTCACCTTGCGTGAATGCGCGCGGCGGGCGGGCGTCTCCCATGCGGCGCCGGCACACCATTTCGGTGACGTGACCGGTCTTCTGACGGCGCTCGCCGCCCTTGGCTTTGCAACGCTCACCGCCTCCATGCGCGAGGCGCGGGAAGGGATCGAGGATCCGCGAGAGCGTCTGCGGGCCATCGGCCGGGGCTACGTAACCTTTGCGCAGCGCTATCCCGAACGCTTCCGCCTGGTGTTCAACTGGCATCGGCTCAATCACGACGACCCCGCTCTGCACGAGGCCGGAGAAGCCGCCTTCGCCGAACTGGAATCCGCCATCAGGCTGGCGGCCGGAGCGGGCGACGCGCCCCTCGAGGGCGAGTTGCTCGCCGAACTCGTTCACGCTTGGTCGGTCGTTCACGGCTTTGCGCATCTGCTGCTCGCCGGTCAGCTCGATCACGCCATCCCGGACCAGGGCGAAGCGCATATCGTGGCGCTGCTCGAAAGGGTGGTCTCGCGGATCGAGCCTTCCCGCCGCGACCCTACGGCCTGAGGTGTCGCCTCACGGCGAGGAAGCGAGGGGAGCGCGCTTCCATTTCAAGGCGGCCACGCGTGGGCTTGGGCCCGCGTCAGCCGACCAAGTCGGCGTATTCCCGGTGCCGCCGGAGCCACGTGGCGGCATAGCCGCAATATGGCAAGAGGGTCAGCCCCTCGCGGCGGGCCGTCTCCGCCACAGCCGCCATCAGCCGGCCCGCGGCTCCCGTGCCGCGAAGGGCAGGCGGCGCCTCCACGTGAAGGATCGCCAGCTTCGATCCCTGACGGGCGTAGCGGGCGAACGCGACCTGCCCGCCGACGGCGAGCTCGAAGCGGTTGCGGGCCTGATCGTCCTGGAACGCGTCCGCCATGGTGACACCTTGCGCCATAAACGCCCTCGACAGCCCATTCGACCGATCAACGTCGGGCCTGTGTGGGCGTTCCGGTGACGAGGAGGTGCAAACAGGTCTGCCCTGCGCCGCCGGGAGGTCTGGAACGCCAGGCTTTCAAGCCGGTTAATAAATGTTTAAAAACCGACAAAGTCGTAGGATTTTCCCGTTGAACACCGAGGCCAAGTTCAGCCCGGCTCTTGTGCTGGACCGATCTTCCGAAATTGCCGAACTGATCGCCGAAAGTGCCGCCGACGCCATTTTCATGATGGACGCCGACGGCAGGATCACGTTCGCCAACCCCGCTGCCGAACGGATCTTCGGCTGGTCCCGCGCCGAGCTGCTGGGGCAGATCCTGCACGACCTGCTGCACCATCATCACCCTAACGGTGCCCCGTATCCGCGGGACCTGTGCCCGGTGGCTCAGGCTTATCGCAAGGGCGAGACCCTGGCCGGGCACGAGGACGTTTTCTTTCGCAAGGACGGAACGCCGGTTCCCGTCTCCTGCTCGAACGCCCCCATCCGGTCGGGCGGTTCCGTCTCCGGAAGCGTGCTCACCGTGCAGGACATCACCGAGCGTCGGCGCGCCCAGACCGCGCTTGGCGAGCAGGAAGCCTTCTTGCGCGGCGTCCTGGACAGTAGCCCGGATTGCGTCAAGGTCATCGACCTCGAGGGGCGCGTCGTGTTCATGAACGGGCCAGGCCTCTGCCTCATGGAGGTGGACGATGTCGGCTGCCTCATCAATGAGGCCTGGGGGGATCTCTGGCCCCCCGAAGCGAGGGCGCGGATCGAGGACGCGGTGGCGCGCGGCCGCCGCGGCGAGACCACCCACTTCTCCGCCTTCTGCCCGACCGCAAAGGGTACGCCCAAATGGTGGGAGGTTACCGTCGCCCCGATCGCGGGACCGGACGGTGCCGTCTCCAACCTGCTGTCCGTGTCGAGGGATGTGACGGAGAGGCGCGAGCGGGAGGAGGCGCTCAACGCGGCGCTGGCCCGCAATGCGGACATCCTGGAGAGCATCAACGACTATTACTATGCCCTGGACCGCGACTGGCGCATCAAGGCGGTCAACGGCAAGCTTCTCGATCTGACCGGCCGCAAGCGCGAGGAGGTGTTGGGGACGAAGCTGTGGGACATCTTCCCCAATGCCTCGCCACCCGAGGCCTATGGAGAGGCCCCGCAGCGGCCGGGCGAGCGGGTCGTCACCCGGACGGAGAGCTTTTCGGCGGAGCTTGGCCTCTGGATCGAGTCCACGATCTGCCGGGACCAGCACGGGACGGAGATCTATTTCCGCGACATCTCGGACCGCAAGGAGACGGAGATCGCGCTGGCGAACAGCGAGGCCCAGTTCCGGACCCTGGCCGAAGCCCTCCCGCAATTCGTGTGGTCGACCCGGGCCGATGGCTATTGCGACTACCTCAACCGGCAATGGACCGAGTACACGGGCCTGCCTGCGGAGCAGCACCACGGCCTCGGCTGGCAGGATGTGGTCCACCCGGACGACCGTGAGCGAACCGCCGCCATTTGGGCGGATTTCATCGCGGGGCGCAGCCGCTACGACCTGGAATACCGCCTGCGCTCGAAGGAGGGGACATACAACTGGTTCCGCGCCCGGGCGGCCATCCAGCGCAACGAGCGCGGCGAGGCCATCCGCATCTTCGGGACGAGCTCGGACATCCGGGAGCAGAAGGAGGCGGCCGAGCGTCAGCACCTGATGACGCGCGAACTGCACCACCGGGTGAAGAACACCCTCGCCACCGTGCAGGCGGTGATCAGCGCCACGGCCCGGCGTGCCAAGACGCCGCAGGAATTCTATCAAGCCGTCTCCGATCGCATCGTCTCCCTGGCGCGCACGCACACGCTTCTGGTCAACGATGCCTGGGGCGGGGCGACGGTCGGGGACCTGTTCCGCAGCGAACTCGCGCCATACGGGGACGAGCCCGGCGGGCGCATCACCCTGGACGGGCCGCCGGTGCTGCTCTCGTCGGAATTGGCCCTCGCGCTTGGCATGGCCGCCCATGAACTGACGACGAACGCCGCCAAATATGGCTCCCTGTCCCTGCCGGACGGCCGCGTCGAGGTGCGATGGTCCCTGCTGGAGGGGCAGGAGAACTGCCTCATCCTTCACTGGACCGAAAGCGATGGACCGCCGGTTCAGCCCCCGACCCGCCAGGGCTTCGGCTCCGTGCTGCTCGAGCGCGTGCTCGGGCGTCAGCTGAAGGGCAAGGTCGAGGTCGAGTACGCGCCCGAGGGCTTGCGGGTGCATCTGGAAGCACCGTTGGCCCATCAAGATTAAGTCGGCGCTGATTGCCGTTACGGCACCCGCCATCATGCGGCCCGCGTCGCCACTCCGGCCGGTCTCGTCATCGGCTCCGTCTCCTTCATCATCTGGATTGACGAGACGGCGCCCGCGCGGCCACATGACGGGGTCTGACGAGGGGCCTTCGAAGCGACGGCGCCGCCCAATCGGGGCGGAAGCCGGCGCGCTCCGCTCCGCAGCATGAGGCAGACCAGGCGATGGACGGGATGGAACGGCAGCAGGACAGCCTGCCGGCGACGCAAGGACCTGGGACGGCACGCGGAGGTGACGCCAGCCGCCACCTGGAGCAGATCAAGGCGCTGGCCACCGCTGCCCGTCGGGTGATGAGCGCGCCCGACCTTGCCTCGACCCTCGACACGATAACGGGTGCCGCCCGCGAGATCATCGGCGCCCATCAGGCCGTCTGCAGCCTCACGCGCGGACCCGATTGGTCGCAGGCCATCAACGCGGTGTCCCTCTCCGACAGGTATGCGGCCTGGCGGGATTATGCGCCCATACCAGACGGATCCGGCATCTATGCCTGGATTTGCGAGGGCAATCGGACCGTGCGGATGACGCAGGCCGATCTGGAGGCCCATCCACGCTGGCGGGGCTTCGGGGACCATGCGCGCGAGCACCCGCCCATGCGTGGCTGGCTCGCGGCGGCGGTCGTCGGCAGCGACGGGCGCAATCTCGGCCTCGTGCAACTCTCCGACAAGGAGGAGGGCGAGTTCGACGAGGCCGACGAGGCCGTCCTGGTGCAGCTCGCCCAATTCGCCGCCTCCGCGATCGAGCGTTCCCAGACCGAGGGCGCGCTGCGGGGCAGCGAGGCACGCTTCCGGGAGCTCGCCGACAATATCAGCCAGCTCGCCTGGATGGCCGAACCGTCCGGCGCGATCTTTTGGTACAACCAGCGTTGGTACGACTATACCGGCACGACGCTGGAGGAGATGCAGGGCTGGGGCTGGCGGGACGTCCACCACCCGGACCATGTGGACCGGGTGATCGCCGAGGTGCAGGCCCATTGGGCTGCCGGGATCGCCTGGGAAGGCACCTATCTCCTGCGCTCTGCGCAAGGGGAATACCGCTCGTTTCTCACGCGGGCGGAGCCCATCCGCAACGAGGCCGGGGAACTGGTACGCTGGATCGGCACGAACACCGATATTTCCGAGCGCATCCGCGCCGAGGCCGAGAATGCCCGCCTCGTCGCGATCGTCTCCTCGTCGTCCGATGCCATCGTGTCCGTGTCCGCGGAGGACCGGCGCATTTCCACCTGGAACAGGGCTGCCGAAGCGATGTTCGGCTATACCGAAGCGGAGGCCATCGGCGCCCCGGCAGGTCTTCTCGTTCCCCCAGACCACCGCACCGAATTCGACACGGAGCGCGGCGTCTTCGAGCGCACAATGCAGGATGGGCAGGTGCGGTTCGACAGTCTGCGCCGTCGCAAGGACGGGACGCTTGTGGACGTGTCGATTTCGGCGACCCGGATGGTGAGCACGGAGGGGCGGGTGATCGGGGTGTCGGCGATCTTCCGCGACATCACCGAGCGCAAGCGCTGGGAGGAGCACCAGCGTCTG
>DATCJK010000003.1:0-53958 GCA_036562855.1 Microvirga sp. | reverse complement strand
CCCGCCCTGCCCGGTGCCGCCCGCAAGGCTCACCGTCACGGCCTGAGCGCTTGCCGCATAGCTCGCCGTGTCCGTTCCAGATCCGCCCTCCAGCGTGTCAGACCCAGACCCGCCAGACAAAACATCGTCCCCAATGCCGCCAAAGAGGCCGTTGGCGTTGGAGTCGCCAATGAGAGTGTCGGCGAAAGACGATCCGATCACGCTTTCGATGCTGTTGAACGTATCTCCTTCGGCATCGAAGCCGGATCCGACGCCGGTCGCGAGATTGATTGTCACCGGTCCCGTGCTGTCGGCATAACTCGCCGTATCACGGCCTGTCCCACCGTCGAGAACGTCCGATCCGGCTCCCCCTTCCAGAACGTCGTCGCCGACGCCTCCGGATAGGGCATCGCGTCCCGCCCCGCCCATCAGGGTATCGGCACCCGACCCGCCATCGAGCGTGTCGTCGCCGTCTCCTCCCCGCAGAACGTTGGCACCGCCGTCGCCAGTCAGGCGATCGGCGAAGGCGGACCCAGTGACATTCTCAACGGCGATAAGTGTGTCGCCCCCTGCATCTCCACCAGAAGCCGTCGCCGTGGCGAGATCAACGGTCACCGCAGAACCGCTGCCGGCGTAACTGGCTGTGTCCGACCCATCTCCGCCGCTCAAGGTATCCGGTCCAGCGCCGCCTTCCAGCGTGTCGTTGCCTGTACCGCCGAGGAGGGTATCGGTAGTCGCGCCGGCGATGATGCTGTCGTTCCCTGCCCCGCCGTCGAGAAGGTCTCCTCCCGGATCCACGGTCACGACCACCGTCGTCCGACTGCTGGCCGATGATCCGCCGACTGCTTCCTCGGCGATTGCGGTGATCGTGAGCTCGAAGGAGGGCGTCCCGGAGGGAGCGCTCACAGTCAGTCCGGCGAGATCGGCCGCTCGTAGCGTCCAAGTGCCATCGCCATTGTTGACGCCGGCGGAGAGGAGAACACCGGTCGGCACGCCCGACACGACGACGCGCAAGGTCTCCGACCCGTCGGTGTCGTTGGTGGTCGCGCTGATGGCGAGATAACCCCTCGCCGTACCCGTCCCGCCGTTACCGCGGATCGTATCGTTTCCAGTCCCGCCGCGAATATCCTCGGCCGCGCCAGTGCCCGTGAGGGTCTGACCCGAGTTGCCGCCTGTCGTCACAGGGCGAGACAAAGCAGCATGAACGGAGGCGGCTGACAGCATTGGCGTGCCGGCCACCCCGTCCACCGTGACCTGCAGGCTTGTGCTGGTGACCGCCGCCGCGGCGCTGCCGTCCCGGGAGCTGGCCGTCACCGTGAGGGTGAAGTCCGCGTCCGCGTGCGCCGGCGGCGTGATCGTCAGACCCGCCAGCTGGTCGGGGGTCAGGCTCCAGGTGCCATCCCCGTTGTCCGTGCCCGCCGACAAAGCAGCCCCGGGCGGCACCCCGGCAATCGTCACCGACAGCACCTCCGAGGCGTCCGCAAGGCTCGCCTGGATGTCGAGGTGGATCGGGCTGTCCTCCAGCCCGCGCGCGCCGGCCACCACCAGCGCCGGCGCATCCGATACCGGATCCACCGGCGGATTTGGCGGCTCCGCAGGCGGCTCGGTCGGAGGCTCCGCGGGAGGCTCCGTGGGAGGTTCAACCGGCGGATCGGGAGGATGGTCGATCGTTCGCTCGCCCGGCTCCTCGATGGAGGGATCGACAGGGTTGTCCCCGGGCTTGTCCGGGCGAGCGTCGATCGGCGGCTGTTCTTTCGGAGGCTGATCTGGCTCCGCCCGATCCGGCGGGGCTCCAGAGATCTCGCGCTCTGTCTGGAACGCTGGCTCGACCGCGGAGGCGGCTTTCACCGACGCCGTGTCAGCCGAGTGTGAGGCTGGCGTCACCGACGGGGCGTCCGTGGTGATGCTGCCCGTCGTCTCCGCCTTGAGGAGATCGACGCCCGCGATCTGGGGGTTGAGTCCGCCCCCTGGGATGCTGGCCACTGCGGGGGATGATCCTTCCGGCACGCCGTTCGAAAGGGTCTCCTGTTCGGCGCCTTGGAGCCCCGTCGCTGCCGCAATGGCGGTGCCGCCGAACCCCGTACCGGCCGCGGACGGGATCTGGAATGCGGTCGCGGCGCCGCCCGGAGCGGCCATGACGGTCGCTTGTCCCGATCGGATGTCCGCGAACACGACGGGGTCCGCCTTGATGGGCACCACGGCAATGGCCGCGTGTCGGGTGGGCTCCACCGCGGCGGGCCGCTCGTCCGGGAGAAGATTGAGGATGAGACGCCCTTCGTCCTCGGCGGCCTTCTGGGGATCGGATTCGTTGGTCACCGGGGATCCTGGACGGCCGTACCATGGGCCTTGGCGTAACAGCTGGCTCCCAAGCTAACCCTACAAAATTTAGCGAATAATTAGCCCGGATCGCTAAGAATCGAGCAATCCGAGAAGAAGGCTTCCATGAAGCCGGGCCAAGAGGGCTATGGGGAAGCCAGTCTCCTTAACGAAGACGTTTGCAAACGGGCCGTCTAATCTGTTGTTGCGATTGGCCCTTTCGCAAAGCCGCCTTCCCATCGTGCTCGCCACGTTGGGGAGCAACCTCCTTGCCCTGGTGCTGCCGCTCGTAACCCTACAGCTTTACGACCGCGTCATTCCCGGAAAGGGTTTTGCATCCCTCGACGTGCTCGCGGCCGGGCTGGCCCTTGCGCTCCTCCTCGACATTCTGCTGCGGCTGGCCCAGGGCCAGCTCATAGCCTGGTCCTCGGCGCGCTTCGAACACGAGGTCAGCTGCTCCGCGGTTCATGCGTTCCTGCAGGCACAGCCGGCGGCCATCGAGGCCGTGCCGTCGGGCGTCCATGTGCAGCGTCTGAACGCCGTCGAGCCGTTGCGGGACTTCGCCACCTACCAGGGCGTGGTCGCTCTCGTCGATCTGCCCTTCGCGTTCGTCTTCCTCGGCTTCATCTGGTACGTCGCTCCGCCTCTTTTCGCGGTGACGGTGCTGTTCCTCCTGCTAGCGTTCGGCGGCGCCTGGATCACGGGCATGCGCCTGCGAGCCGTCGTCCAGGATCGGGCCGAAGTCGACGACAGGCGCATCAGCTTTCTCCTCGAGACGCTCGGCGCCGCGCACACCATCAAGGGAGCCGCCGTCGAGACGCCCATCATCAGACGCTATGAACGGCTGATCGAACAGGCGGCCGCCGCGGGCTACCGCTCGGCCTTCATGAGCGGGATCGCCCAGGCGTCGGGCAACATCTCGGCGCGCACCCTGACCTTCGGCGTCGTGGTGCTGGGGGCCGTTCTCGTGCTCGACGGCCAGCTGACCGTCGGCGGATTGGCGGCTTGCAGCCTGCTCGCCGGCCGCGCCCTGCAGCCTCTGCTCAGGTCCGTCGGCGTGCTCAGCCAGCTCTATACTGTCTCGGAGGCGGCCAAGCGGCTCCAGGCCGTGCTCGAACTGCCGGCGAGCCGCCCGAGCACGGCCTCTCTCCGCGAGCCGCGCACCGGGGCGCTGGAGCTCACCGGCGTAACCTTCGGCTACACGCCCGACAGGCCGCTGATCGTGAATGCCAACCTGCGGATCGAGCCGGGCGAGACGATCAGTCTGATGAGCAGCTCCCCCGGAAAGTCGACCCTGCTGCGTCTCGCCGCGGGCCTGCTGACCCCCGACCGGGGCACCGTCACGCTGGGCGGGGTTCCCCTGGCGGAGATCGCGCCCGAGAGACTGGCCCGCGCCATCGGCTACGTCCCGCAGAACACCGCGCTCTTTCGCGGCACGCTGATGGACAACCTGACCATGTTCAGCAGCGACCGGGCCACGATCGAGCGGGCGACCCGGCTCTCGGCGGAGATCGGCCTCGACGCTCACGTGATGCGCCTCGCGCAGGGCTACGACACGGTCGTGGACGATGAGGGCCTCTTCCTCCCCCAGGGCGTGCTGCAACGCCTGACGATCATCCGCGCGCTGGTGCGCTCCCCCCGCATCCTGCTGTTCGACGACGCCAACACGGCCTTCGACCAAGATGCCGACCTGCAATTGCGGCGCATGCTTCATCGCTTGAAGCAGGAGGGATGCGCGCTCGTCCTGGTGAGCCATCGTCCCTCGCTCCTCGCCCTCGCCGATCGCAGCTTCGTGCTGTCCGACGGGTCCCTGCTCGCCGCGCCGCGCCCCGCTCTTCCGGCGGTGACCGCATGAGCGCGTCGGCCCTGCTCCGCTCCCGCCCCATCTTCGAGTTGCGGGAACACATCGCCGGCGGCGTCGCGGAGATCCTGGACGGCTCGCATTTCGGGGCCTGCCTCGTGCCGCTTCTCGCCGCCCGAGGGTGGAGCGGCGCTCGCAACAGCATCGCCGAGGCCCTGCCCCACGCCACATCGGTCATGGATCTGACCGACCTGCGCAACACCCTGAGCCACCTCGGTCTGGTGACGAGGAAGCTGCGCTGCTCGCTGTCCGGCCTCGATCCCCGCCTGCTCCCCTGCCTGTTCGTCACCGCGCAGGGGGCACCCTTCGTGGTTCAGGGGCTGACCGAGGACGGCTACCTGGTCTTCGACGGGACGCTCCGACACACCCGCGTCATCGACGGGAACACGAGGGGCATCGCCTACCCGTTCGCCCATCCCGGTCGTCTTGCCGTCGTGCGCGAAGGCAAGACGATCCTGCGGCTCACCCACCGCTTCCGCCGTCCCATCGCGGTCGTCCTCCTCCTCACGGTCCTGTTGAACCTGATCGCGGTGGTCGTTCCGCTCGCCAACATGGTGGTCTACGACCAAGTGATCGGCGCCGGGGACCGGTCCTTCGCCCTTCATCTTTGCGCCGGCGTCGCCTTGCTGCTCGCGGCCGAGGCGGCGTTCCGCCTCTGTCGCGTGCGCCTTCAGGCCTTTGCGGCGGCCCGCATCGAGTTCCTGCTCGGCACCTCCATCCTGTCCCATATCCTGCACCTGCCCGCGGGTCGTATCGAGAGCGCCTCGACGGCGAGCCAGGCGGCGCGCATCAAGGAACTGGAGCAATACCGCGACGCCTGCACCGGGCCCCTCGGCGAAGCGCTCATCGAGCTTCCCAGCATCCCCATCGTCCTTGCCGTCCTGGCCTGGATCGCCGGCAGCCTGGTTCTGGTGCCCGTCGTTGGCCTGTGCATCCTCCTCGTGCTCGTCTTCCTGACCGGCTCGATCCTGCGGCGGCGGATCGAGGCCGCGGGCCGCGCGCGCGCCGCCCGCAACGAGTTCCTGGTGGAACTTGCATCCCACCACCGCGACATCCGGACGAACGCTGCCGAAATGCGCTGGGCCGAGCGCCACCGCGAGCTGTCCGCCGACGCCTGCCGCGCGCACGCGCAGGCGCAGACCGCGGCGAACCTCGTGCAGACGCTGAGCCAGTCAGTCATGATGGGGTCCGGCATGTTGATGCTGGTCCTGGGCTCCCACGCGGCGATTGCCGGCACGATGACCGTCGGTGCCCTGCTCAGCGCCATGCTGCTCACATGGCGGGCGCTGTCGCCGTTTCAGCTCTTCCTGGTGCTCCGGTCCCGGTTCGAGCAGATGCGCCGCTCGTTCGCGGACCTGGATCAGCTCTTCCAGCTTCCGCTGGAGCGCAACCCGAACCTTCCGGCGCCATCCGTGCAGCGCCAGTTCCGCGGCCGGATCACCTTCGGCGGCGTCAGCCTGCGTTACCGGGCCGACCAGGACCCGGCCCTGCTCGGCGTCAGCTTCGAGGTGGCGCCAGGGGAAATCATTGGGATCGCCGGCGCGAACGGATCCGGCAAATCGACCCTTCTCAAGCTCGTGGCCGGCCTGTGCCGCCCGCAGGCGGGCGCGGTGATGATCGACGGGATCGACATCCGCCAGATCGATCCCAAGGAACTGCGCTTTGCGGTCTCCTACCTGCCGCAGCAGAGCCGGCTCTTCCACGGCACCATCGCCCAGAACCTGCGGATCGTTCAGCCGACGGCCACGACGCCGGAGCTGCACGCGGCCCTCGACTCCGCCGGCGCGCTCGAGGAGGTTCTCGCGCTTCCGCACGGCCTCGAAACCCGGGTCGGCGATCAGCATGCGGAAAGCCTCCCGCCTTCGCTCGTGCAACGCCTGGTGATTGCCCGAGCCCTCGTCCGCCAGGCGCCGATCCTGCTGCTCGACGAGCCGGGTCGGTTCCTGAACCGGGCCAGCGACGAGCGGCTCACCGACACCCTGCGGGCCCTGCGCGGCAAGACGACCGTCATCCTGGTGTCCCACCGCCCGAGCCACCTCGCATTCGCCGACCGGGTCTTCCACCTCAGCGGCGGGCGCCTCCTGCGCGAAACGACGGCGGACCAGCCCACCCGCCCCAACCAGGCGATGACCGCATGAACAGCTTTGGACGCTTGCCTGCTCCCCGCCGCCCCGCCGGGACGAGCGCCGCCATCGCGCCGCGTTCGAGGCTGCTCCGCCGCCTCGTCCCGCCGACCGCCAGGAGCGCCCCATGACAGCTTCCTTCCTGCCTCTGGGCCGCAGGGCCGCGCGCGCGCCCGCCGAGCAGTTGCGCTTTCTCGGCTTTGCCCAGGAGATGGAGGAGAGCGGGCCGCCCCGCCTCGCCTCCTCGGTCGTCTACACCATCGCGGCCGTGATGGCGGGCGGGATCGCGTGGGCTGCGCTCACTCCCGTGCACCAGGTGGCGGTGGCGCCGGGGCAGATCGTCCCGAGCGGATCCATCTCGGCGGTGCAGCACCTGGAGGGCGGCATCGTGAGACGGGTGCTCGTCGAGGACGGCGCCGTCGTCGGCGCCGGGCAGCCGATCCTGGAGCTCGACGACGTGGCGGCCATGTCCGAACTGAACGCGTTGCGCAGCCGGGAAGCCGCACTGGCGTTTCAGCTGAGACGGCTATCCGCGTTCGTGCACGGGGGCGAACTGCGCGGCCGGTCCGACGAGGATGGCGGCCGCGAGGCTCTGTCCCGTGCCCAATCGGCGATCCTGGAGGCGCAGCGCGAGACCCGGGAACAGCAGCGCACCGTGCTCGAACGGCAGCGCGCCGCCAAAGTGACGGAACAAGCCACGCTCGAAGCGCAGATCGAACTGGCGCGCGGCCGCGCCGCCTTGGCGATCCAGGAGCGCGAGGCCCGCCGCGAGCTGTTCCAAAAGGGGCTGACCACGCGATCGGCCTTCATCGATGCCCAGCGGGCCGAGAACCGGGCCCAGAGCGATCTCGCCGACCTGCTTGGACAGTCGCAGCGCATCGCGGAGGCCGTCCTGGAATCCGAGGCTCGCCTCGCGGAGCTGAACGCGCGGCTGATCAGCGAAGCCGAGATCGAGATGGGGCAGGTGTCCGCGGACCTCGCCCAGGTGCGCGAGGCGATGGCGAAGCTCGGAGATCGGGCCGAGCGGCTCGTGGTTCGCGCTCCGGTTTCGGGCCGTGTCAAGGATTTGAAGGTCCGGACGTCCGGGAGCGTCGTGGCCCCCGGGATGGTCCTGGCCGAGATCGTCCCTCAGGACCAGCGCCTGCTGGTCGAGGCGCGTCTCTCGGCCCGCGACGTGGGTCACGCAAAGCCGGGCCAAGCGGCATCCGTGAAGATCGAGAGCTACTCGTACTCGATCTACGGCGCCGTGCCGGGCCGGCTGGCGCGGGTGGCCGCCTCCACGACCACCGACCCCGACGGCAACGTGTACTACAAGACGATCATCGAACTCGACCGCAGCCATGTGGGCGTCGAGCCGGATATCCGCTCATTGCGGGCCGGCATGACCGTCCAGGCCGATATCGTGACGGGCGAGCACTCCGTACTGCAACACTTCTTCGTTCCGTTCCAGACCACGGTGTCGAGCGCGCTGCGGGAGCGATGAGCGCCGCACTTCCTCGCCCCGATCCGGACCACAGTGCCGGACGAGGCAAGGCAGCGACGCAAGGGAGCGATGAGCGCGGCCGGCCTGGCTGGGGCCGACCGCAGCCTTCTCTCGCGAGCGAGGCTCCGGGCGTTCAGCCCCGCATGCGCAGGGCAGCCGGCGCGTTGAGGTTGTGTATCACCCGGTTGATGCCGTCGAAGGCCCAGCGGTTCACGAGATCGAGCAGCTGATCCCGCTTGAAGGGCTTGCCCATATGGTCGTTCATGCCCGCGGCCTTGAACGCGCGCACCTGCTCGGGGAGCACGTTGGCGCTGAGGGCGATGATCGGCACGTCGCATTCGGGGCCAGGCAGGGAGCGGATGATGCGGGTCGCGCTGACCCCGTCCATGATCGGCATCTGCACGTCCATCAACACCACATGGTAGCTGTTGCTCTGGACCGCCGACACGGCCACCGAGCCGTCGCAGGCAAGATCCACCTGATGACCGGCGGCCTCGAGGATCGCGCGCGCGATATCCCTGTTGATGTCGTTGTCCTCCACCAGAAGGATCTTGGCGGAGCTCCGCTGCGCGCGGGGCATAGCGGGCGGGGAAGCGCTCCCCTGGACGGGAAGCTCCACCGAGAACGCGACCTTCGTGCCGAGATCGACCTGGCTCTCGAGGCGGAGGGCGCCCCCCATTCGTTCGACGATGGCCTTGGCGACGTGAAAGCCGCGCCCACCCGCTCGCGCATCCGAATGTACGTGAGCCTCTCGCAACAGGGCGGCCTGCCGCTCCGGCGGGATGCCGATGCCGGTGTCGGCGACGGCGAACTCGATCTGCGCCGCGCGATCGCTCCGGCGAGACACATCGACCGAGAGCCGGACCCTCCCCTGGTGCGTGTACCGGACCGCGTTGGCCAGCAGGTTGTGGAGCACCTGGCGCAAGCGCTCCGCATCGCCGGCAAGATGCGAGGGTACGTCGGGAGCGACGACGCATTCGAAGGTCAGTCCCTTCGAGGTTGCCTGGTGCCTCGCCATGGAGGATGCGGCTTCGATCACGGACTTCAACCCGAACGGGCTCACCTCGATGAGGAGTTCGCCGGCATCCGCGGTCGCCGCGTTGAGCACGTCGTTCGCCATGGCGAGCAGGCCGACGCCGGCGGTGTGAATCCCCTGCACGGAATTCCTTTGCGACGGGGTGAGGTGCCGGTCGTTCAGCAGGAGCTCGGCATAGCCGAGGATGCCGCTGAGGAGAGTTCTCGTCTCATGGTCGGACGACAGCAGGGAAGCGGCGCGCGGACCGGCCTCGCCGGCCGGACCGTTGCCGGGCCGGACGGGACGCAGAAGGATAGCGGCCGCGCCGGCGGCCTGGCAGATCGTCGCCTCCCAGGATTGCCCCGTGCCGTCCAGCCAATCGGCGCGATGGGGGCGCCCCGTCACGAGGGTATCCTTGACGAGCTGCGACAGGTGCGCCGGCGCGCCGGGAAGAACGGCCTGCAGCGACAAGCCGATGGAGCGGGCGCCCGCAGGGAGCAGGCTCAAGGCTGCCTTGTTGTGGAAGACGACATCGTTGTGGTGGTCGACGACCAGAACGGCATCGGACGCCTCGTCCCATTCCGCCGTCAGGTGCCCGGCCCGCCGTTGAATGCCCGGGTGCGGAAATGGCTCTCCGGCTGGCGGAGCGACCGTTCCGGCGTTCTGGGCAGCGCCGTCGCGGCCGCCGTGTTCCGTGAGCATCATCGGTTCCCATCGTCGGTTCTGGACGAAGACGCACAACGATGGACTGTAACCCTTAATTGAAAGTGCAATTCCCGCCCCGATGGCCTCGGGGATCGTCCTGGCCGGTGGGGAAACGGGCTGAGTCCCATCGGCGGAGCCCAGGCGAGGCCGCCACCGGCTTCAGCCCGCCGGCATCGCGGTCGCCGCCGAGCGCCCAATTGGGAACGGGTCCAGGGCCGCGGCGCCTGCCGTCATTGCGTCGGCTGCGAGATGTATGGGGCAAGCACCAGCTCGAACCAGAACGTCGATCCGGTGTCCACCTCGCTCTCCACCCCGATCGTGCCTCCCATGAGCTCGACGAGGTGCTTGGAGATGGCGAGCCCCAGGCCGGTGCCGCCGAACTCGCGCGACAGCGATCCGTCGATCTGGCTGAAGCGCAGGAACAGGCGGTCGATCTTGTCGGCCGGGATGCCGACGCCCGTATCCGTCACCTCGACGCGCACCCGCACGCCGGCGTCATCCACCGGAGCGCAACGGACGCGAAGCGCCACCGATCCCTCCTTGGTGAACTTGACCGCGTTGTTGAGGAGGTTCAGCAGCACCTGACGCAGACGGCTCTCGTCACCGACGAGCGCCGGAAGATCCGTGTCGTGGAGGACCCGCAGGACCACGCCCTTCGCCTCCGCCGGCGCGCGGACGATGTCGGCCGCACTGCCGATGAGGCTCTCCAGGCAGAACGGCTCCTGCTGCATGACCACCTGGCCGGCCTCGATCTTCGAGAAGTCGAGGATGTCGTTCACCACGTTGAGCAGCGCGGTCCCGGATCCTTGGATCCGCCGCACCTTGCGCTCCTGCTCCGGCGTGAGGTCGTCGTCGAGCAGAAGGTCCGCATAGCCGAGGACCCCGTGAAGCGGCGTCCTGATCTCGTGGCTCATGGAGGCGAGGAACTCGGATTTGGCATGGCTGGCCGCCTCGGCAGCCAGCTTGGACTCCCTCAAAGCATGCTCGATGGCGCGCTGTTCCGTGATGTCGCGGAGCACCCCGACCATCCGCACCGGCGCCCCCGCCTCATCGTAGCTGAACTTGCCCTGCGCCTCGCACCAGACCACGTTGCCGTCCGGGTGCAAGAACCTGAGAGCGTGCTCGTAGGGCTGCTTCGCCTGCATGGCGTGCCCTATGCGCTCCTCTGTGTCCACGAGGTCGTCCGGGTGCACGCGCTCCGCCCAGACCCGGTAGGTCGGTGCGATCTCGCCGACCGCGTATCCCAGAAGCGTGAAGTGCTGATCCGACCACACCACCTCGCCGGACGCGATGTCCCAGTCCCACGTGGCAAGGTGCCCTGCCTCGAGCGCAAGCCGGAGCCGTTCCTCGGCCTCGCGAATGACGGTCTCGCTGTGCACGCGCTCGGTGATGTCGCGCGAGACGGCGACGAGGCTCACGACGCGACCGTCCGGCTTTTGCACGGGCGCGACGGATACGTCCCACCATTTCGGCGTCCCGTTCGCGGTCGGGCAGGACGCGACGAACCGCTCGGTCCGCCCCTTGACCGCGCTGGCGACGGCCTGCCTCACCTGGTGGGCCGTCTCGGGCGGCCACAGGTCCGCCCATTGCATACCCTTGACGCGCTCGAAGCTCTCGAGCTCCATCGCGCAAAGGCCATTGGCGTTCATGAACGAAAGACTTCCGTCCAGCTCGACGACCTTGATGCAATCCGTCGACGAATCCAAAACCGAGCGCAGGAAAGCTTCATTCTTGATCAGCTGCCGCTCGGTGACGATGCGCCACGCGGCCTGCCGCTGAATGACCGCATGCGCCTTATGGAGCCGCAGATGGGCGACCACGATATCGGCCATCTCCTGCAGGCTCTTCTGGTCTTCTTCCGAGAACGTTCGCGGCTTGGTGTCGATGACGCACAGGGTGCCCACGCGAATGCCGGGCTCGATGATCAGGGGCACCCCGGCATAGAAGCGGATGCCCGGAGCGCCGGTGACCACCGGATTTGCCGCGAACCGCTCGTCACGGGTGGCATCCTCGACGACCAGCGGCTCGTCGCTGAGAATCGTATAGGCGCAGAAGGCGACATCCCGCGGCGTGCCGTCCACCTCGATGCCGCATCCGGACTTGAACCACTGCCGGTCCGCGTCGACGAGGGAGATCAGGACGATGGGCGCGCAGAAGGTGCGACGCGCGAGGCTCACCACGGCGTCGAAATGCGCCTCGGGCGGAGTGTCCAGCACCTCCAGGGAGGTTAGGGCTGCGAGGCGCTCGACTTCGTTCGGCGGGACCGGGTAGGTCAAGGTCTTCGTTCCTCATCTGTGCAGATCGAAAGGGCTTCGGCTGCTCAAGGCCCAACCCGGATTGTCCCTCGGCCCGTCGGTCGCGACATCGGTGGGGAATGATCAGGGCACCAAGGCTGCCCCATGGGCCTGATGCGCGGTTTGCCTCAGGGCCTCGCACAACATCGCGACACTGGCTCGAAGTTGCTGGAAGGCGGCATTGGTCTCGCCCTGGAGATGTTGGAGCTCGCACAAGTTCGTGTTCGCCTCGGCATCGGCCGACAAAGCGAGGAAGGTCTCGCGGAAGCCCAAGTGGCGAACCGTCCGTTCGAGATTGACTTGTGCGTGTTGCAGTTGCTCGAGCGCGTCGTGCGCTTCGAGCAGGAGAGACCGGTTCTGGCCCTCTGCGGCGAGTGCCTTGAGATAGCTGAGCGGCATCGCATCACCCGGCTTGGACGTTGGAGAGGAAGGTGTCGCCCCCATGGCCAAGGTCTTGGGACCCGCAGGTTCCTGCGCTGCCGCCGGCACCTGGGACGGTGACGAGTCGGAGATTGCTCAGGACCCGCATGGCTTGGCCTCGTCGTCGACGCTGAAAATTCACATCGGTCGCACGTGGATCGACAACGGGAGCATGTGCCTGATGAAGTTGCGCAAAACCTAATTTCCGGCTCAGTTGCGTCAGGTGTCGTGGTGGCATCCGCGTTAGTACGTGACCGGACGCGGGGCATAAGCCGTCAGCGGCACGACCGTGTCGGCGATGGGCGGCAGCTTGCGTATCGGTGTTCTCCAGGTATGCCTCCGGCAAAGGCTGGTTGTTTCCGGGCGCCCGCACTGAGCCTGAGGGGAGCCGCGGACCGGCCATCGTGTGAGCGCCCCCGGAGATTGCTTGGGACGTCCGGTCGAGCCGAGACCCGACACCGATTGATCTGCGCGCGCTCGCATCGATCCAGAGGAATATCGGCATCGTCCCGCATTAACTGTCTGCGGGCATGCAGATAGGAGGCAAGCTCTAGCAAGCGTAAGGTCTTGCTACGCATTCGACCAAGGGAGGCCGGTACAAGCCGGCCCGTGAGCGAAGGCGGCACCGACCGCGCAGGAACTGCAGCGGACAAGCGTGCATCAGGACTGAGGGCAAAACAGATGACCGGTCAGTCTCAAACTGCAAACATTATCCTCGTGGTCGAGGATGACCATATCGACCGCCAGATCATCAAGGAGATCCTTGTCCAGGACGGAGGCTACGAGGTACTCCTCGTCGCGAGCGCCGAGAAGGCCCTGCAGGTTCTGGAGAGCCGGTCGGGCATCCGCCTGTTGATCACGGACGTTCGAATGTCGAGTGGCATGGATGGCTTCACCCTTGCTCGTCATGCCGCGGAGCGTTGGCCAGAGCTCCGAATTCTGGCTGTCTCGGGGCACGATTACCGCAGCCTCGCGGACCTGCCGGGCAGAGCGCAGTTTCTCTACAAGGCCTTCCTGCCCGCAAGGCTCCTCGGGCTGGTGCAGCGCCTCCTGAACGATATGCCTGCTGGCCGAACCAACCTCCAACGTTCTGCGCGTTCACGCGATGGCGAGCGCCTGAGCGCCTGAAGAGGGCCAAGCCGTCCAACGTTCTGCGCGTTCACGCGATGGCGAGCGTCTGAGCGCCTGAACAGGCCCAAGCCGTCCAACGCTCTGCGCGTTCACGCGATGGCGAGCGTCTGAGCGCCTGAAGAGGGCTAGGCCAGGAGCCGCGCGCTCTCAGCCCTCATGGCGACCGCCGGGCAGGCTTGCCTCTGCGCCTGAGCCGGGCGCCGTGGCTCGAACGGACCCTGCCGGGGAGGATGGCTTCGGAACGCCGTGCGGCGTCCTGCGACATTGCGGCAGCAGGATCCGGATGGCCCCGCCCTCCTGTGTGTGCTTCCTGGGTGACAGCCAACGCCGCGGATCTGGGGCATCCTGCCTGAATCGTGTCTGGCGATCGGGTGCGCTCCGCTTGATCCCTCGACAGCACTTCGAGCGGCCGGGCCGCCGCCTTGCTCCACCGTGTCGCCTCGAGGCGCCGAACCGTCCCGAACGCTCTCCTTACCCGAACCGAGCTGAAGATACCCGATGAAGCGTCAAACGCGCCCCTTCGCTGTCGAGATCAAGCGATCCAAGTCGCCCCTGTCGGACGAACAGGAAAGAACCGTTCCCGCTCCAGCCAGGGACCCGGATGCAGCCCGGCTCGATCAGAAGTCCGAAATGGCCGATGGGGGGCTTGCGCAGGCACTCGAGATGGCAGCCCAGGTGTTCGGGGCACCCCGACCGCCGACCCAGCCGGCGGAGCCCCGCCAGCCCGAGGCCGACGAGTTGATCGTGGGTTCATCCCCTGAGCCGATCGCGCCGCAATCGGCGCGGCTATTGCCGGACCTGCTGGCACTCGCCCGTGAGGAGCGCGCCGCCATTGACAGAAGCCCCCGTCGCACGTCGACGAAGCGGCAAGCGACCGATGCATCGCCTCAGGGTGAAACGATCCCTCGGGAGCGCAAAGCGGTGCGGAAGCCATTCAGGGCACCCGAGGTCATTATCGCGGACAGCCGGCACGACGATGTCGGCGAAAGCGTCCGCCCTGAGGCCATACCACCGCAGACCGATGGAACCCACGCGATGACCGCGCGCCTGCGGACCAGCGGGACGCAACGGAATGCTGCCACCTCGACGCAGGGCGTGCCAGCGAGGGCCTCCGCCCGCGCTCGGTCAGCCCTCCGCAAGTGGAATGGCTCCTCCCGGTCGGAGCTGCCCCGCGGTGAGCGTTGGAAGGAGCGCCGGCTTCCTCGCGTATGCTGGAAACGGCCGAAGAACCGGCAGAGCTGATCCAAGGAACGCAATGGTATTCGGCAGGACCGGTAGCGGAACTGTCGCTCCGTGAGGGAGAATCCATCCGTCCCTTTTCGCTGGCGGCGCGCTCTGGCGTGTGGCGGGCAAGCACCCTATGTTGGCGACTGCTGGGACCGCACCGGGAACGGCTCAATCTTGCGCCAATGTTACGTTCTCGATCAATTACCGGGCAGCTGTTCCTCTTTGCATTAGCCTTCGGCGGCCCGCTGCTCCTGCTCAGCGGGTTCATCGGCTGGCAATACGTGCGTCAGGAAGAAAGACGCATCGAGAACCTCGCGATCACCCAAGCAGCCAGTGTCGCGGCCCAGATCGACAACCAGCTCGCCACGTTCCTTGCTTCGTTGAACGTCATCTCGGTTGGCGCGAGCGTGGTGAATGGGAACGCCGACGATATCCGCGCCCGCCTCGACCAGATCGATATTCCCGACACGGTCTGGTTCACCCTGCGCGACCGAAACGGCCGACAATTGCTGAACACCGCGGTGCCGGCAGGGCAGCCCTTGCCGACATTCTCGGGCAAGGGCGACCCGGTGCTCTTCGAGCAGGGCCAGCGCTATGTATCGAACCTGATCTGGGCACCCATGGCCAAGACTTGGGCCGTCACGGTGAACGTGCCCGTGAGGTCTCCGCCTGTCACGGGCGAGGTCAAGTACGCCATCACGGCCGCCATTCCGTCCGAGTACTTCGTGGACCTTCTCACCCGTGCCGCGCCCGCCGGCTGGGTTGTGACGATCAACGACCGTGACGGATACATCTTGGCTCGCTCCCAAAGCCACGCGGAATTCGTCGGCAAGCCGATGGCTCGCCAGGGCTGGGAACTGTCGAAGGACACGCCGCCGGGCGGTGCCGGCCTATGGCACAACATCCGAAACCTCGAGGGCGTCTTGGTGCGTGGAGCCTTCCAGCGGATGAGTTCGACCGGCTGGCTCATCGGCGTCACCGCCCTGCCCGAGGTCTACCGAGCCCCGCAGCGCGACACCATCCTCGTTGGGTTGGCCCTGGTTGCCCTCGCTCTCCTCCTTGCCGTCGCGCTGGCCACACTGATGGGGCGGCGGATCACCAAGGCTATCGACGCCTTGCAGACCAAAGCCATGGCGATGCGCGAGATGAAGGTGATCGACCTTCCGAAGACGTCCCTTCAGGAGGTCAATGCGGTCGCTGCCATTCTGCGTGACACGACGCATGTTCTCCGCGAGCGCGAGGAGCAGCAGACCACCCTGATTCAGGAATTGAACCACCGGGTGAAGAACACCCTGGCGACCATTCAGTCGATCAGCCGGCTCACCCTCAGGAATACGCCGGATCCCGTGAGCTTCGAGCGGGCGTTCTCGGAACGTCTGCTGGCGCTCTCAAACACGCACAACCTGCTCACGGACTCCGCTTGGGAGGGAGTCGACCTCCGCGAGCTCCTGGCGACCGAGTTGAAGCCGTTTCTCACCAGTCCACGGGTCATGCTGAAAGGCCCTGCCGTGACGCTGACGAGCAAGGTGGCCGTCGCCCTTGGCATGGCGGTCCACGAACTGGCGACCAATGCGATCAAGTATGGAGCGCTGCATGAGGGCGATGGCAGCATTCGCATCACGTGGTCGGTTGCGGCTGACATCCTCACGCTCGACTGGCGGGAGCGATGCGGCCGGGAGATCCAGCCGCCCACCAAGCTGGGGTTCGGCACACGTCTGATCAAGCAGACCATCGTCCGGGAACTGCAGGGTCAGGTCGAGCAGACATTCCTGCGCGACGGCTTGCACCTCACCCTTAGGGTTCCGCTTCGTGTCAGCGATCGGCTCTCCGCCTAACCGGCGCTCTCCAGGGCCGCGAACGCTCACAACCGCACCCGCTGCCCAAACCGCCCCGAACCCGGACCGGTCCCCTCCCCGACGCCGCGTCAACCAACCCGGCTGACGCCGCTTGGCGGCCGCGCCCCGAGGAGTGGCCGCGTGGCCGACATCGACCTTGCAGTCCCGCGCCTGCTCGCCGGATCTCGGACCTGCGACCGCACCGGAACGCTGATTGCGAGGGGAGCGATTACCGTGACCCCGATGGCAGTCCTCGGCCCCGCGCTTCAACGGGCGTGATCGCGCTTCTCGCCACGCCGACGAGGTATGTAGGCTTTCCGCGGCCCGCTGAACCGTCGCCACGCCCCAGGCCGGCTCGTGTTGGCTCCCTTGCTTGTCCAAACCGGAGATCATGCGGCTCGGACCGTCGCGAGGAACTGTTGCACCTGCTTGGCCAGGCGAGCCGATTGATCGGAGAGCTCCGCCGACGACCTGAGCACATGGTTTGCCGCGCTGCCGGTCTTGTCGGCCGCACCCGCCACCGCGGTGATGTTCGAGGTCACCTCGCTCGTGCCCGCCGCGGCCTGCGAGACGTTCCTCACGATCTCCTGCGTCGCCGCCGTCTGTTCTTCCACCGCCGCCGCGATGCTGGCCGACACACGGCTCATTTCCTGGATCCGGTGCGTGATGCTCCCGATGGCGTCTACGGCACGGGTGGTCGATCCCTGGATTCGGCTGATCTGATTGCCGATCTCCTCGGTCGCTCTGCCGGTCTGGTTGGCGAGTTCCTTCACCTCCGCCGCCACGACCGCGAATCCCCTCCCGGCCTCGCCTGCCCGCGCCGCTTCGATGGTCGCGTTCAGGGCGAGGAGATTCGTTTGTGCCGCGATTGTCGAGATCAACGACGCGACGTCGCCGATCTTGTCCACGGCTTGGTTCAGCTCTTGAACGAGGGCCGCCGTTTGCGCCGCCTCGCCAGCCGCAGCCTGGGTCAGGTTCGCCGATCCATCCACCTGGCGGCCGATCTCTTGAACCGATGAGCCGAGTTGCTCGGCTGCGGCGGCCACGGTCTGCACGTTGGTCGCCGCTTCCTCGGCTGCCGCGGCGACAGTCGTCGACTGCTTGGCGGTCTCCGCTGCCGTTCCGGCCATGCCCTGGGCGGTCGATTGCAGATCGTGCGCGGAATGGCCGACGGCGCTTACGATGCCGCCGACAGCCTGCTCGAACTCGGCTGCGAGGCGCGCCATGGATTCCTTGCGGTCCGCATCGATGACCCGTTGCATCGCCTCCTTCTCACGGGCGTCGTCCTCCGCCTTTCGGCCGATCGCGTCCCGCAGCCGTGCCACGGCCTTCCCCACGAGCCCGACCTCGTCCCGGCGCTTTGCTTCGGGAATGGTGGCATCGTATTCACCGAGCGCCATCTTGTTGACCGTGCTGCCGAGCGTGCGGATCGGCCTGCCGACCAGGAGCTGCAGCAGCCCGAAGAGAACGGCGCAGCCGACGAGCACGCAGGCTGCCGATATCTGAATGAGGGTGGACCGGGCGTCATTGGCGACGGCCGACAGGGTCTCGGTGGGAACGGCGACGACGATGGACCAGCGGTCCTTCGTATCGCCTGCCTGGATCGGGTCGGCCATGTACCGCCACATCCTGCCGTCCCGCCCGGGCGCATCGGACAGGACGCGCTTGCCCTCCGCGATGGACTGCTTCGCGGCTGTCGCGACCGAAGCGTCGACCTTCTCGATGAGCTTGCCCGCGGATTCCTTGTCGGGGTGGGCGACGATCACGCTGCTGCCGGTCACGAGCGTCACGTAGCCCGTGCCGAACGGCCTCGACTGGGAGATCGCGGCATTCATCTCACCGAGGTCCATATCGATGCCGCCGACGCCGACAACGCTGCCATCGACGGTGATCGGCGCGCCGAAGGACATGATCAAGGTGTCCTTGCCGGCGACCGGATAGACGTAAGGATCGACGGCGATGGTGCGGTTGTGCGCTTTCGGCTGAAGGTAATAGGCACCGTCGACCGGGTTGTCGTAGCCCGTCAGAACCTCGCGCTTCGGCGATCCGGAGCCGCGATTCCAATAGGGCAAATACCGGCCGGTAGCGTCCGACGACGGCGTGCCGGCAAACTCTTTGTCCCGGCCGTCCAGGGCGTTCGGCTCCCAGCCCGTCCAGGTCCCAAGGACATTCGGATTGGTGGTGAGGAGATCGCGGAGCAGCGCATCGTAGGCGGCACGCTCCCGAATGCCGCTCGTTCGGAGCGCGCCAGCCATGGCCGCGATGTCCTGCGCCGGTTTGGCGGCACTCACCAAGCGAGAGCGAACGCCCTCAGCTTGATGGGAGAGGGTTTCGGACTGAAGCTTGAAGGTCTCGGCATCGACGAGCGAGCCGATCCTGCCACTCAGATAGGCTGTGCCGCCGGCAAAAACCGCGGCGAGCGAGAGGCCGCCGATAATGGAAACTTTGAGGGGGAGCGATGTCATTGCGACTGGCAACCGTCTGCTGTGGATCGGCGCCAGCTTGACCCGGGATCATTACTAGATGCGTAAGACCGAGGTGTTACGCATTTCTACGTGTGCCGCTTTCGCCGAATACGCGGGTCGCATTCGTTCCGCATCGTAGGACAGAGCGTTCGGACGCTCCGCTGCTCTTGCGGGCCACACCGCGGCCATTTCGACACCATGCTCGTAGCCGGACCCGGATAGGCCGGCCTTTCGTTCCGCAAACCAGCCCTTGGCCATGCCTCGACGATAGCCCGCAAGGGCGATGGACGCGATGGGGATTGCATTGGCACCGAAAGCGGCGAGGCGCGCGGATCGCGATGGCTCTACCGGCATAGCCCATCGACGCCGGGCCGCTTCCGTCGAGCATGACTCGCAAGCCGGCGCGCACGGGAGCCGAGCACGTTTTGCGAAGACGAAACGAGATGGGCCGCAGCAGACCTCTTGTGGATCCTCGCTGCGGCCCCAGAGCCCCGTGCCCCCACGGATTTGCCCGGCGTATGTGATTTGCTCCGGTGCGTCGTGTCCGTACGAACGCGAAGTGGACACCACCCCGCCGCCATGCCCTGCGCGCCGGTGAAACCGGGATGCGCTGCTCGTTTGGTGACTATGCTCAAGCTGGCCTGCGGGCTGGCTTGTGCGCTAGGGACTTGCCCTCCACGTTCCCCAGCTGAGTGCCCCGGTGCTGAGCGCTTGCGAGGCTCCGGACACACATGCATTGCCACGTCTCTGGCCCATCGGGGGCTCCCACGGTTCTCTTTCTCCACGCGGCCGGTACGAGCGGATGGATGTGGGAGCCGATCGTGGAGCGGTTGGGGCACCTACGATGCCTTGTGCCGGATCTACCCGGTCACGGAAACAGCGCCGATCGGCCCTGGCATTCGCTCGATGCGACCGCGGACGCACTCGCAGAACTGGTGGCGCATCAGGCCACGGGCGGTCGGGCTCATGTGGTGGGTTTGTCGCTGGGGGCCTATGTGGCGCTGCGCCTTCAATGCCGCGCGCCTTCCGTGGTGAACCGTGCCGTGTTGAGCGGGCTCAACGTCTTGCCGTTTGCGCATCCGATGTTGGTGCGCGCCATGGGCTACCTGATGCTCCCGGTTCTCAAGCGGCGGCCCCTGCTTCGCGCGCAGGCCAAGGCGCTTCGCATCCCGGGTGAGCGGCAAGACGGGTACATACGCTCGGCACAAAGCATGTCGCTCCGCGCCTTCCTTCGGATCGGCCACGAATTGATGGCCTTCCACATCGATCCCGCTTTCCGACAAGCCACGCACCCCACGCTTGTCGTGGCTGGGGAGCGCGAGCAAGCTCTCATTCGACGATCCGTCCCGGAAATCGTGGGAGCGCTTCCTGACGCCGAGGGCCGTCTGGTGCCGGGAGTGGGCCATGGCTGGAGCGGGGAAACGCCCGAGCTGTTCGCTCGAACCCTGGAAGCCTGGTTCGCTGCGGAGCCTCTTCCGGCGGAGTTGAAGCGGCTGACCGATGAACCCTCCCGCGCCAGCACGAGACCGGCCCGGCCAAGCCCTTAGCCTCGCCCCGCGACACGAGGTGAGCCTAACAAGGCCGGGTCGCCGCGCGTGGAGAACATTCGAGGCGCCGATGCGAGCGCCCTTTCGGATAATGGTCTCGGTGCTCCGAAAACCTGCAATTCTTTGTTCTAAGTCCAGTCTCGGCTGGATGGCGCCGGCTGAAGCTGACGGTCGCGAACGAGCAGAAGCCCTACTCTCTTGGCAAAAAGGGAGCTCTGGGACGGTGCCGAGACGTGTGGACTGTGTGAGTGGCGGAGACCGAGTTCGCTGCGCAGACTTTGATTGATTTTTATCGTCAACGAATTGAAACTTCCGGTTCGAAGTGCGCCCCGCTTTCCACCTAATATTATCAATCTGGTTTGTTCATGTGGGGTTCGGACGTCCGGCGCAGCTAATGTCTGGGTTCGAAGTTGTTTCAAGCTCAGGCCACCGATTTTGAAAACAGAACGGGCGGCCGCGAGGCCGCCCGTTCTGTTTTGATCGTCGCTCCTGCCAGCTTTGACTAGATGAACAGTAGTTGGCCGAAGCTCAGCGCATACTTGTTCTCCAGCGTCGCGATGAGCGTCGCCTGGCTGGCGGAGCCGGTGCCATCTGCGTCGTAGAACAGCTTTCCGGAGCCCGTGTTATAGTGGAACTTTTCGGCTCCCGCGAAAGCATCCGTCGCGTTGCTCGTGAAGATGGAGGTCGTTCCTGCACCGACCGCCACCCCGAAAGCTGAGGCTTTGAAGTGCAGGAGATCGCCAGCCCCGAAGTCGGTGATGGTGTCACCGGCATCGGTCAAGCCATTAAACACAAACGCGTCGTCACCACCCATCCCGGAGATCGTCTCGATGAGGCCGCTCCCCTTGATGACCTCCGAAGCCGTCGAGCCGGTGACCGGGCTGAAACTGTCGAACGTGACATTCAGGCTTCCGGTTGCGATATCGCCGTCGCCGTCTGTGGCCGTGACGGAGAGCGGAAGCACGAACCGCCCGTCGCCACCAGTGGTCACCGACGCGACCGTCTTCACAGACTCTACCGCGACCTTAACCGAACCCTGGCTCGCCTGATTATAGATCTGGACGTGGTCTATCAGCTTGCCTGCCTTGCCGATGGATAGGACACGGGTACTGGTGCCGTTAGCTCCGGTTATGGTCGTTAGCGCAGACTTCTCCACTTCGCCGTCGGTATATCGGACTATGTAGTAGATATCGGCTTTCTGATTAGCGCTCGAGAGCTCGAATTTTAGCTGCGCCTGGGCAACGGAAGGACCATCGAACCCAGAGGGACCCATGTAGTCGAGATCATCGAAGTCGACCCGAATGATCTCCCCTGTGTCGTACTCATTGTTCTTCACGCCCCAGCCACTGGTACTTCCGTTAACCGTCGATTCAGTGATGCCGGTCGCGACGCCGTTCCCGTCGTACCAAGCAGTCCTGCTGAAGCTGGCCGATGTGGTTGCGCCAGTCAGCACTCCCAAAGTCTGAGTGGCCGTGCCGATCGTCGCGTAGCCAAGTGGGCTAGATGACGATCCGGTTGTCACTACCGCACCTGCCGTGACCGTTTCGGTCGCCACACCAGTGTCGACAGCCTTAATCAACTCCACTTTGTAGGTATCACTCACCGGGTCGAGCGTGACCTTGAACACCTCCGTTACATTCGTCGGCTTGGTCTCACCGGCCGGCCAGGTATCCCCTGTGTACCCGATGAGGGTGGCTCCGCTGCCATGATATTTGATCGGTTGACCGCCGTATTTCAGGTCAGCTGACGGCGTGCCGTTCAGGGTGACATTGACGTTGTCAGCACCTTCGATGATCGGCTGCTTGCCGGTGACCGACACGCCCGTCTGGTTAGCCAGCACAGCCATCTGTGTCTGGCTAGCGACAATCTGCGGGACGTCGTCCTTGACGATCACGTTCACCGCCCCCGTCGCCGTGCTGCCGTCGGAGTCCCTCGCAACCACGATAAGGCGAGAGATAGTGATATCACCTGTACCGGCGGCATGACGGAAATTGTCCGTCAGCGTCGCAGTGATCGTCGGGGTCACGGTGCCTCCTGCGGGAGCCACGGTCGACCCGGAGATCGCGAGCACGATGGCGACCGCTCCGGCAGCAGTGCCTATCCGACCCTCGAGTTGGCCGAGGTTGTTGACGACCCAGGCATAGGTGGCGTCGGCCGCTTTACCGTTGACCACGATCCCGGCTGTCGACCCAAAGGAGACCGACGTGATCGCATCGGAGCCCGCTGTGAAGGTAAGCTGGTTGCCAAGCTCCGTCTGCGCCGTCTCCGTGGTCAGGTTCGGATTGGACCCGACCTTCGTGCCGGCGACGAGGTCCGCCCCCGACTTCGAGAGATCGAGCGCCGCCTCATTGACGACGAGCGACACAGCCGGAGCTGGTGCGCCGCCGCCCCCGCCCACCACCGGGCCAGGACCGTCGGCCACAGTCACAGTGGTCCCGGAACCGGCAACCAGGTTCTCGTAATTGCCACCTGAAACAGTCGCAATCGTTACTAGGTAAGAGCCTTCGGCTGGAGCCACATACGAGATCGATCCAGCGGTCTGGCCGACTGGGATCGTAATTACCCGATCGTCCGACAGCTTGACCAGGATCGGGCTCAGCTGCGGCGGCTGCGTTACCGACGCCGTAATCTCCACCATACCGCCGTCGGAGACGGGCGAGTTCGAAGACAAGCTTACGGCTAGGGTGTCGATCGTGTCGGTGACCGACACCGTCGCCGTGTCGGTGGTGGTGAGCGCCTCGAAGTTTCCGCCCGTGGCGCCGGTGATGCTGACCGTGTAGCTGCCAGCATCCAGGTAGACGTCCTCACCATTCGCGACCGCGAACGGCGTGGAGACGCCGGTGGTCTGGCCGACCGGGATCGTGATCGTCGCGCCGTTCGACAGCGTGATCACCAGCGGGGAGCCCGTCACCTCGCTCGACACCGTCGCCGAGATGGTCGCCTAGGACCCCTCCGCCGCGGTCACGTCGCCGAGCGTCACCGTCGTGGTGTCGGGAGCAGCAGCATCATCAACGATCGTCCCTATTCCAGACGCAATTGGACCGACTGCGCCACTGACGGCGACAGCCTTCAGCGTCATCGTCTCGGAGCCCTCGCGCGTCGCGTCATCGAGGGTGGGAACACGGACCAGGAGGCTCGTCTGGCCGGCCGCGAAGGTCACCTGAGTGCCGCTCGCGCCACCAGCCGCCTTCCAGGTAAGGCCGCCGTCGGTGCTGTACTGGAAGGAAGTGCTAGCAAAGTCGCTGCCGGCGGTCGCCGTACCGGACACGGCCGAGAGGTCGAGGGTAATCGCCTCGTAGGGCGCGTAGGACAGCTTAACAGAGAAGTCGAGGGGTTGACCCTCGATTGCTTCAGCAGCGTTAATGGTGACGGCCGGGTTCGTGGGGTTCGACACGCCCGTCATCTTCAGCGAGTCGGTCCGGGCTCCGCCCTCGGTACCAACCGACGTCAGGCGCACGCCAAAGTCGGACCCACTAATGTCCGCAAGCGTGAGTGGATTTTTTGCGTCGGCCGACTTGACCGTGAACGTGAAGGCACGGACGTCGTCAGCGATCTTTGCTGTGGTGCTCCCGCTCCCCGCATCGACCAACGATCCCTTGGTTCCAATGCCGTCCTGCCCGATGCTGATGCCGAAATCGTAACCATTGCCTGACGTCCCCAAGGCGCCGCTCATAGTGGCGCCGCCGCCGAGGTTGGTCACGCCACCTTCACCCGAGGCGTAGGTGAGGCTCGACAGCTCTTTTGTTGTGTCCGCCGTCCAGGTCTTGCCGTCTGCGTAGGTGTAGACAGCGTTGGAAACACTCAGCGAGCCGCCGGCGATCTTGTCCAGCGCGTTAAAGTAAAATCCGCGCAGGTCCCCAACCACAGAGCCCGACTGAGTAATGGTAAAGGTGAGCCCCCCACCATTCGGCAGTTCCACCACGTCGATACGGATGAGCGGCTCGGTCGTCCCATTGCCCAGGAAGAAAGTGGCCATGTCACGTACTCTCATAAGGCGCAGCAGGTTGCTGCGCCGGGCTCACACCCGTCGTTGAAGCTCTGCGGCTGGCAGCGCGTTGCTGTTTCGCCCCGGTCACCTATCGCGCTTAGGCGCTCGCCATGCCGCTGGGCACAGGTCGCCTTAATCTCCGATAGGTCTGGTGGAGCTATCCCGCGAATTTGACAGGGACGCCATATGCCGTTCGTTATATCTCGTTAACAAATAGCCCAAACCGACGGCCAAAGGCGGGGCCGCGCGACGAGCTTGGCAGACGAGCAGCAGCTCGAGCCCCCACCACCAATCCTCAGTGCCGTCCAAAAAATTGCAATATACTCAGTAGTTTGCATAGCAACTAGGCGGGTCGGACGCTGATAGGAGTGTGGATGACCGCAGGCTCCGACTGCGCCCTCACATCCCACCCCGCGCCCCGAGAACGAGTATAGTCGAGCTGCTCTCGAGCGGAGCAACACCAACGAGCGCGCTAACTTGAACGGCTAATCTCACAAATGGAATTAACGAATGGGCAGCTCGTAAGGGTTTGGCCCCAGCGCTCGCGCAGGCGACCACGAGCCGACGCAGCAGGTCGCGCAGCCGCGTCCGGCCACACAGATCTTGGGCTCGGCCGAGGAACCGACCGAGCTTTCCGGCAGCGGAATTGATCGTCCAGGGCTTCAAAGACGCAGGGCACCCTCTGCGCTTTGATGACTGGGATCTCTCGGGCAGCTGAACGGACCATATGAGTAGAGGCATCTCTACAGCGCAAACCACTCCTTCTGAAGGTCCATCACCCCCTTCAGACGGATCACCGCCTCCGCGGCCTTGTCGGCATCCGTGTTGAGAAGGACGAGCGTTTCCTTGTTCGTGTGGTGGTAGCGCAGTTGCCCGGCCTTGCCGAAGGCCTCCGTTCCGACGAACGTGAAGGCCTGGTTGCCCTTGGCCTTGACGTTCGCGTCGATGGCCCGCAGGTCGAGTGCGTCGCCGAGCCAGCCCTTGAAGTCGGTGATGAAGTCGGCTGTCGCCACGGAAGATCCGGTGTCGCCCGGGGCGAACACGAACACGTCTTTGCCCTTGTTGCCCGTCAGCGTGTCCCTCCCGCCGCCACCGACGATCCGGTCGTCGCCGTTCCCGCCGGCGAGCACGTCGTTCCCGGAGCCTCCCTTGCCGGCTCCGCCCTTGCCGGTCTTCGTCGAGCCCGTCACGGTGATGCTGACGGAAGCTACCGCGACGCCGCCCTGCCCGTCGGAGGCCTGGTACTTGAAGCTGTCCGTTCCGGTGAAGCGAGACCTTGGGGTGTAGACCAGCGATCCGTCCGCGTTGAGCGTCAGCGACCCTGAAGCTGGGCCGCTCACCAGGGAGGCCGCGAGCGGGTCCGCATCGGGGTCTGAGTCGTTGCGCAGGAGCCCGCTCGATGCGCTCACGCGCAGGGTCGAACCGGCGCTGACCGCGTAAGCATCGTTGATGGCTATTGGCGCTCTGTTGACCGGCACGGACGGAGCCGTAAGCGCCAGTTCCCCGTCGGCAAAGCGGAGGACTTCCATGCCGCGCAGGAGATCGGTCCCATCCAAGGACCCGGCCCGCAGGTCGCGGATCGTCCAGCTCCCGTCAGCGCTCTGGGTCCAGGAATAATCGGCCACCCGGCCGGAGTAGCAGGCCACATCCAAGCCGGCTCCGCCGTCCAGGCTGTCGTTCCCGCGCCCGCCAGCGAGGGTGTTGTCGGCCTCGTTTCCGGCTATCGCATCCTGGCCTGAGCCGCCAACCGCATTCTCGATCAGCGAGGCCGTGTTGCCCTGGTGGAGCAAAGCGTTGGCGATGTTGCCAGCGGCGAGATGGGCGCCCGGTGCGAAGACCGCGTCGAGATCCGCGAGTTGGGCGACGGAGCAGGTGGTCCACGCACCCGGCCGCAGATCGATCTTGAGGTTCGTGCCGTAACTTGAAAAGTCGTAGGTGTCGCGGCCACCGCCGTCCCAGACCGTCATGAACACGATGCCGCCCGCGGGTGCCCCCTGCCCGATCCCATCGAGCGACATCTCGCCGGTGGACGCGCTCCAGGCATAGACCGTGTCGCCCGCATTCGTCGCGTAGTTCGCGCCGTAGATGGCCTGCAGCGCCGCGACATCGAGCATCATAGGGGTCTGCGGATAGCCGAAGGCCGCGTTCGTATAGCCCGTCGCGGTGGAGGCCTCCACGTAGGAGCGGTAGCTCATCACGGTGTATTCAAGGGAGTCCCGGTCGACCGGGAGCGCGCCGAAACCCCCGCTCGCCTCATGGGAATGCTTGAGTCCCAGCGAGTGCCCGATCTCGTGGAGGATGGTCAGCCAGGCATAGTTTCCGCGCAGCGGGTTATCGTAATAGCCCGACACGCTGTTGAACCAAGCATCGCCTCCCGCCTCGGACGCACTCGGGTAATAGGCCCACGCTGTGTTCGGCGCGTTCGACTCCGCATAGCGCAGGTCCGCATGGTGCGTGGCGGTCTCGGTGATCTCGGTGAAGGTGAGCCCCGACACGGCACTGTAGCCCTGCAGGATCGTCCGGACGGCCGATTGCTGCGCGGGCGAGAATGCCTGGAAGCCGTTCGCCGCCTCCCCGCCCCCGTAGGACGATCCATAGAACGAGGCATCCGTCGGAAAGCTGTAGGTCAGGTTCCTCACAGCCCATTGCGTGCCAAGCAGAAGACCGTCGATCGAGATATTGCCTGTCGGATCGTAGCTCGTGGTGGCTGGCATCGCTGGTCCTGATCTCCCCATGGCAGGCGCCATGGCTCAGGACGGTAGCGCTGCCCCGTAAGAGGGACGTTGCAGGACAGACGAGAGATTTAGATAAAAACATCAATCATTTAGCGCCTCGCTACCCTGACGCTTGGCCCAGCGGTACGGCCCGGCATCCCCGGTTGTAGGCGGCAGGGAGTTGTCAAATTAGCACATGTACTAATTAACACGGCTAACAACCTCGTATGAGGTGACCCGGCGGGCACCAAGGCAGGGTTCGGCATTCGGGAGCATCATGCACATCGGTCTGTCGCGCAAAGCCGTCGAGGATCTGCTCTTCCACCGCCCCCCGGAGCAAATGATCGCGGCAGGCCGGCTTGTCCTGGCGGGCGTCGCGGTGATCGCGGCCCTCATCGACGGAGCGCCGCTCGCCGGCCCCTCAGCCGCCCTTTGGGTGGCACTCGCCTACCTGGCCTTCGCGCTCACGGCCATCGGCGTCGTCCTGCACCGGGCCCTGCGCAGTCTTGAGACGCAGATCGTCCACACATTGGACATCCTCACCGCCTCGACCCTGATGTACCTGACCGAGGGGCCCGTCAGCCCGTTCTTTGTCCTGTTCACCTTCTGCCTCATGGCAGCGACCCTGCGCTGGCGCATGCGCGGCGCAATCCTGACGGCGCTCATCCTCATCGGCAGCTTCCTGTTCGTCATCGTTTCGGTCGGCGCGAACCAGCTCACGGGCGACGGCGCCACAATGGCACTGCTCCGGTCGGTGTACCTGCTCGTCCTCGGCGCCCTGTTCGGCTATGTGGGCGCCGTTTGGCAGAGGGGCCGCCGCCGCCTCGCCCAGCTCGTGAACTGGCCTGCGCTCGGCGGACCGGACGCGCCCATCGCCCCTCCCCTCGCCCATGCGGCCGGCATCGTGCGGGCGGCGCGCGTTCTAATCGTATGGGACGAGCGCTCCGACCCGTCCCGCCACGTGGCGCTCTACTCGGATGGCAAAGTCACCGTGTCTCGGGAGCGGCCCGATCGGTTCGGCTCCCTCGTGGAGCCGGGGCTCGACCGGCAATCCTTCGCATGGCCCCTTTCCCCCGACGCGTCGGGGGACAACCGGGCGCCCAAATCCAGCGCAGGCCTCGACCACGACCTTCGGGAGACGTTCGGCATAGGCACGGCCTTGACGGCGCCGATCCGCGGGGCGGTCTGCTCGGGGCGGATCTTCATGCTCGATCCCGTCACCCGCGGAACTGACGACCTCCTCCTCACCAAGCTCGTGGCCGAGCGCATGGCGACAAGCCTCGACGAGGGCGTGTTGCGACGGGAGCGGGAAGAGGCCGCGGCTTTGGCGGAGCGGGTCCGCCTGGGGCGGGATATCCACGACGGCGTGCTCCAGTCCCTTACGGCCGCCAATCTCAAGCTGAAGCTTCTCTCCCTCAATGCGGTCGGCGATTCCGTGACGGAGATCGAACGTCTGCGGGCGCTGCTCGCAGAGGAGCAGCGGCGGGTGCGTGCGTTCGTGGAAGACACCCGCACGGGCCAAATCCGATCAGACCTCGTTGATGTGCGGGACGACATCGAGGCCCGGGTCCGAAGTCTCGCCGACCAATGGGGCTGTGTGGCGACAGTCGCGGTGGACGTCCGGCGCGCCCTGCCGACGCGCCTTGCGCAGCAGATCCGTCACCTGGTCGGGGAAGCGATCTCCAATGCGGTCCGCCATGGGTCAGCCAAATCGGTGGAGGTTGACGTGGCGGAGGCCGACGGGCGGCTCGATCTGCGCATCGCGGATAACGGGACTGGCTTTGCCGACCTCAAGGGCAGCTATACGGACCAGGACCTGCGCGATCTCGGCCGCGGCCCTCGCTCGATCTTGAATCGGGTCGCGAGCGTCAGCGGCCGTCTTCTGCTTGAAACGTCTGGCGCCGGTTCCACTCTTCGCATTGGTATCCCCATATGAGCCCGGGCACTTGCATCTTGCGCCGCATCGTTCTCGCCGACGACCACCCGGTCGTCCTGAGCGGAGTGCGCGGTCTTGTGGAGGCTAGCGGCCAATTCGAGATCGTCGCCCAGTGCTCGGACGGGCTCCAGGCCTTCGCGAAAATCCGTGAATTGCGGCCGGATATCGCTCTCCTCGACATATCGATGCCGAATCTCGATGGCATTGGCGTCGTGGAGAAACTCTCGGCCGAGGGCGATACGACTCCTGTCGTGCTGCTCACGGCGACGGCGAGCGACGATCAGATCTCGAGGGCGGTCGGGCGCGGGGCGCGGGGGCTTCTCCTGAAGGACACGGCGCCAGACCTTCTCATCCAGTGCCTGGAGACGGTGTCGGCCGGCGGGGTCTGGCTCCCTGGCAGTGTCGTCGATGAGGCACTGCAACGATCCGCCGTGCGGCAGCACGAAGCGCGCCGCCTCGACGAGGCCCTCACGACACGGGAGCGGGAGATTACCTTTCTGGTGGCCGAAGGTCTCGCCAACAAGGAGATCTCTCGCAAGCTCAACATCTCCGAAGGCACGGTGAAGATCCACCTGCACAACATTTTTCAGAAGCTCGAGGTCAATAACAGAACGGCCTTGACCGCCCTCGCCCTCGCCTACCGGCGGCGGGATTGAGGCATCGGCCCGACGGAGTGACGCCGGCCCGCTGCCGTGGCGACAAACGACCCTTCAGCCATTGGCTTGCCGATGGATGAGGGGCAACACGAACCAGCTGGATTGAGGCCGTTTCTCCCAATCCTTGGCTCGGCACCGCCAGAGATCCTGCTCTGCGGAGCAGACATGGAAAGAGCCTGCCTCCTGAACCCTTAGATGTTTTCCGTCAGCCACTCGCTTTCGGCGGCATCGAGGCCGTGCCACGACGCGTCGAGACCAAGGCTCACGACAATTATCCCTTCGCCGGGCGGAAGACGGGATTGGAGAGCGTCGCGGATCTGATCCGACGTGGCGTCCGAACGCACGATCCAGACATCGCGAGACCGAAAAGGCCGTATGCCCCCAAGCGCGTTCATCCCCTCTGCGAGCGTCGAGGCTCCGGCTTCCTCAGGCATTCGTTTGATGTGACAAACGGCAAAAGCGCGCATTACGACCCTGACGATGACATCGGTGGATGCTGACGGCAGCGATCTCACCGTGAACTTGAAAATCCGTCAGGACAATATGGCATAGGTTATAGCAGAAGCCCCCGTCTGCCGAGCTCGGAGCGACGCCGGCCGGCAGTCCGCCTTCGCTTCATGCGGCATCACCATCGAATAGTTTTCGATCGTCGGCCCAATGGAGCCACCGATGAGACGATCCCGCTCTAACGGATTTGGCTGAATTCAGCACCAAGATAGCTTTGTTCTTGTTGCGTTCTTGGTGTATGACGTCGCTGAACTCTGGTCCGGATTTCGGTCGACCGACCCCATGAGCACGACTGCCACACCGCTGACGCTCTTCTTCTTCGAGAAACCCTCGGCGATGCGGCAGCTTCAGCGATTTTTCAAATCGCCCACCACGATCTGCGTCTCCGCGGAAGGCCACCTTCTGACGACACAGGAGCCCGGCGATATCCAGCAGGATTGGAAGTCCTGGCGTTTCGAGGCTCTCCCGATCCTTCTGGAGCGCATTCCTGTCACCTACGCCACCAGCCGCTCGGGGCAGTCTCACAAGCTCAAGGTCGAGGAGATCAAGAAGGCACTTCAGGGAGTCGAGCGAGTGATCGTTGCCACGGACCCTGGGAGAGAGGGGTCCATGATCGCCTGGGAGGTGCTGGAGCACCTCCGTTACCGGGGTCGGGTGGATCGGCTCAAGCTCGGCGCCCTTGACGACGTCTCCATCCGCAGAGCGTTCGCTCAAATGGCCAAGGAAACGGACGCGGGTGAGCGCGACTACGCTGCCTATCTCGAGGCGCTCTGCCGCCAATACGAGGATTACCACCTCGGCCTGAACGGCACACGGGCAATCTCGCTCCGGTTGAGACCGCCCAGCCTTCGAGAGCCCTGGCGTTTTGGTGGGGTGCAAACCCCGACGCTTGCCATCTTGGTGGATCTCGAGCAGCGCATTCGCGACTTCGTCCCGCAGGACTACTATAAGATCGCCCTTCTCGTGCGCACGGAGAGCGGAGCCGAGATCACTCTCTGGCACGCGCCGAAAGACAAGATCCACGACGAGTCGATCGCGAGGACGATCCAGGAGGCGGCCGCGGCGTGGTCAGGCCCGCTCGGGGTCCAACAAAAGGACATCCGACGCTCCCCGCCTCGCCTGTTCTCCAAGGATACCCTGGCGCGTCGATGCGCGAAGCGATTTGGGTGGGATCCGCAGCATACGGCCAAACTCGCGCAGGAGCTCTACGATCACGGCTATCTGAGCTACCCGCGTACGGAGTCCGAGCACCTGCCGGAGAGCCAAACAGGAGACGCCGGAGCCGTGATCGCCAGCGTGGTTACGGTCCTCGCCGAGCTGGCGGATCTCGTCCCCGCCGAGGACAAGCTGCTCATCCGCAAGGGAGCCAAGGGGCACTACGTCAAGGATCCGGGCGAACACCACGCGATCGTGCCGTTGCGCAAGGCGCCCCAGCGGGGCAGCGTCGGCGGGGACCACCTGCGCCTTTGGGAACTCGTTGCCAAGAACTTCCTGGCCGCCCACTTGGCCGATGGCATCGATGCTCGCACCACCGTCTTGGCGGAAGTGGCAACGCCGCTCGGATCGAAGCGCTTTGCGGTGAGCGGCAGCGTCATCAAGGCGCCCGGCTGGCGCGCGGTCTACGGAGCTGAGGCCGACGAAGAGCCGGATATCGTCCCGGGGAAGGTGAAGCCGGACGAGGAGCCCAGCGCCGGCCGGCTGCCCCCGATACGTGATCGGGAGACTGGACGGGCGACGGATGCTCGGATCGAGGCTGCAAAGACGGAGCCGCCGCGGCGGATCACGCGCGGAGAATTGCCTGTGGTCATGGGCAAGCTCATCGATCATGTGGACGATCCCAAGCTCAGGGCGGCGCTCGAGAATCCGGCAAATCCCAACGAGCCGAAGGGTCTCGGCACGGCCGCCACCCGTGACACGATCCTGCCGAAGCTGGAGAAGAGCCGCTACGTGGAGCTGCTTCGGGGCAAGGACCCGCCGATCCAGGTCACCGAGATCGGCCTTGCCTTCATCGGCGCCGTGCGACGGGTGTTCCCCTCTTACGGCGATCCGGTCGGGCGTGCCGTATTCGAGGCGGAGCTTGCGGAGATCGGCCGCGCTCAGACGCGCGAGGAAGCGCTGCGCCGGGCGACCGCGTTCCAGGAGCGGACGCAGGGCCGCGTGCGCGAACTGATCGCGGCTATCGCCCAATCGCAGGCCGTTGCAGTCGACCTGTCCGGCGTGCCGGCCTCCGCCCCCGCCACCGACGACCGGCCGCCAACGCAAGCCATGGTGGCCTTTGCCACATCGCTGGCGGCGCGGCATGGGCTGAAGCTGCCACGTGGGCTGAAGAGCAAGAGCTCCGTGTGCCGAGCCTTTCTGGATCAGCATGCAACCCCGCGGGCGCCGGCGTCGAGCAACGGGGAGACCGCACCCCGAAGCGGCCCGCGTCCCCCGAGCGAAGCCATGGTGCGCTACGCCCGATCCCTTGCCCAGGAGCGTGGCATCGAATGTCCGCCCGCGGTCATCTCCGACTTTGCAGCTTGCCGAGCGTTCCTGGACGCGGAGCCGCGCACGGCCTCCGGCGGTGGAGGCCAGAAGAAGCCTGGGCCGCGTGGACGCGATCGACCCCAGGGGTCGACCGAACAGGACGCCGAGGGCCGCACTCGGCGTCCTAACAGCCGTTTGCCGGGAACTGGCAAGAGCAGCCACCCGCGAGGGGGCCGGCGTCGCCAGGCGGCCACCACGAACAGGCCGTAACCTGTGGCTTCAATCGGGCTTCCGAAAGCCGAGAATCGCTCGCGCGTCGACAGCTCTGTCAACGGGCCGGCCATGCCGTTGCACGGCCTCGACGGCAAGCGCGAGGAATTCTGCATCGCTCGTGGGGAGCCTGTCCCCGATGACGCGTATGTTGTCTTGCAGACCGGTCCGCACGAGATCGGCAGCGCTGGCGCACGCAGTTCATACGCGCGCCCGTCCCGGATCGCTCGGCGCAGGCCCGACCAACGATCCGCCGACGATCGCGCGGCGCTTCGCCGATCGGATCCAATTCGCCCATCTGCGGAACGTCATCAAGGAGACTGATGGCTCCTTCATGGAAGCGGACCATATAGGTGGCGACACCGACATGGTGGCCGTGGTGCGGGTCCTCCTCGAAGAGCAGGATCGACGCCGGGCAGTCACCGACGAGCACTGGCGAATTCCTATGCGGCCGGATCACGGTCACGAGCTCCTCGACGATAGTGGCCGGAAGACCCATCCCGGGTACCCGCTGATCGGCCGATTGTATGGTTTGGCCGAGCTGCGGGGCGTCATGCAGGCGATGTCTCGCCTTCTCGATCTGCGTCTTTGAGCGCCTCGTAATGATGACATTTGGCTTCGTGCGCGGACCCTAGGGCGATTGCGGCCTCGGGCTTTGCCAAGACGCGCACCGAGAGCACGGGTCTCCGATCGGAGAGCGCTTATTCCTGCGCCTCGATCAACGGTATCGTCCCAGATTTCTCCGACGGCGGGGCGAGGCTTCTGGCATGCGGGTCATCCTGTCCTTCGGACGACGCGCCGAGGCTGAATCCTCTCGGTGATCGGGACTTTCTTCACACCTTGCTGCACAGACAGCGGTCGTGACGTGAGCCTTCGGCGCTCGTCCGTTCGCCAAGTCGCGTAGCGCCCCTTGCCGCTCCGGATTGACGGGTGCAATGGGCACGCGCATGCCTCCGCCGCCGGCCTCAAGCAGCTTGTGCCGCCGTTAGGAATGTTCCGATGTCGTCGCGCAGGCGTGCGAGTTGTTGCGTGAGGGTGCCTCGCGCGTCGCCCACCTGCTGAGCTGCGCTGGATGCGGCTGCTGTCGTTGCGCTCAATGTGTCGATACTGCGGGCGACCTGCTGCGTGTGGCCCGCCGTCTGCTGCAGCGTGACCGCAAGTTCGGTCGTGACCGCCGATTGTTCCTCGACAGCCGCCGCAATCGCAACGGCGATGCCACTGACCTCATCGATGATGCTGACGATGTCCTGTATCGCCGATGCGCTCTGCTGCGTTGCCTGCTGAACCGAGGAGATCCGCTGGCTGATCTCGGTGGTGGCCTTCGCGGTTTGCCCCGCAAGCCCCTTGACCTCGCTTGCCACCACCGCGAAGCCTTTGCCGGCTTCTCCAGCGCGGGCGGCCTCGATCGTGGCGTTCAAGGCCAGAAGGTTGGTTTGACTTGCGATCTGATTGATGAGGTCGACCACCTGTCCGATCTGCTGCGCCTGCTCTGCAAGTTCGGCGACCGAGACCCTCGTGCGGTGAGCGGATTCCACGGCCTTGTTGGCGACGGCAGCCGAACGCGAGGCCTGCCCGCCGATCTCGCGCACCGAGGCAGCCAGTTCCTCGGTAGCGGCCGCTCCCGCTTGCATGTTCGCCGATGTCCGCTCGGCGGCCATGCTCACCTGGGAGGCAAGCTCCGTCGCTTCGCCTGTCGTGGAATCAAGGGTTTGGGCACTGTGCAGGAGCGCCTGGCTTGCATCGCTGGAGACCTTGAGACTGACCTCGATGGCGCTCGAAAAGGTCTCGATCGCATCCGAGAGCACCTGACCGCGCTTTTGCCGCTCCGCCAGCAGCACCTCTTGGTAGACGGAAATAGCGAAGTCCATGTCGAGCAAGACGGCCCTCGTCATGGCTTCGATCTGGCGGCCAAGGGCCGCTCCGCTGAAGCGATGCCTAGCCGTGAGTTGGCGGATCAGTTCACCCAAGACGTAGGAGTAGCCGCCGATGTACCAGCGGGGCTCAAGACCGATCTTGTGGTGGATGAGCCCGATCGTGCGGATGCTCCCTACATAATCGGCGTCGAAGGCTCCGCTGAACAGGCGCGCCCAGTGCTTGCTCTGCGCGGACACGAGGCGGGGTTGCTGTGTGCCGATGAGGTCCGACAGCGCGGGAACCGCCCGGATGTGGATGTAGAAACGCTCCAGAACGGCGGGAAGGACCGGCTCGATTAAGGTCCAGACGCTTTGAAGTTCCCGTCGCGTTTGCGGCTCAATCAACAAAAAGCGCAAACGCTCCTCGATCTCGGATCCCATCTGCATGTAGTACCCCTATGTCCTTACCTGGCATTGTAGTAGACATAAGAGCCGTATAAATACTATTAAGACGAGAATGATTTAAAACCAAAGTATGTGTAGATCTTGCCTGGTGCCGTTCCGTCATGTACACTTTAGTTGCTGATCGAAATCTCACAAGGCCGTGGCTCGACAATGTCTATCACGCCATTTATTGTTTCGCCTCATCTACCAAAACAGTCGGGCCAGCATTCTATCACGTCGGATCGGGGAACCATTTGCGCCAGATCAAATGGCAAGACTTAAAGGCGCAGGCGAGCCTGCCTGGCTTGCGATGTCTTCACTCGGGCGACAAATGCTGGTGCTGCCGGCGGGCCCAGCGGTCAGCACGATATCGCGGACCGGCCGGGCCTTCGAACCGTCGATGAAGTACGCTCCGGCACGCGCTCAAATAGAGGGCGCGTGCCGGGCTGCCGTGCTGGCGAGCCGGGCATCGAAGGCCGCGCACAGGGTGCGGATGAATGGGCGAGCGGGTTCCGGAACCTCGATCCGCATTCCTTCGCGCGTGACGAGGCGATCTTCTGCCAAGCGATCGATCGCCTCGATCTCGGCCGCGAAGTGATCCGGGTCGACTTGGTGCGTGCGGCACACCTCGTCGAGATCGATTTTTAGATCGCACATCAAACGCTCGATGACGGTGCCGCGCAGTCGGTCCTCGTCCGTCAACGCGATCCCGCGCACCGTCGGCAGACGTTCCTCGAGAACGGCTTTGCGATATTCCACGGTCGAGGGGGTGTTCTGGGCGAAACCCTGCGGAAGCCGGGATATGGCGGATGTGCCGAACCCGATGAGAGCCGGCGCTTCGTCGGTGGTGTAGCCCTGAAAGTTGCGATGCAGCCGCCCGCCTGCGGCCGCCGAGGCCAGCGGGTCGTCGGGCTTGGCGAAGTGATCGAGTCCAATGCGGACGTAGCCCGCCTTGACGATCTCCTCCGCGGCCGCCTCGAACTGAGCGTAGCGTTCGCTCGCCTGCGGCAGGGCATCCTCAGGCAAAAGCGCCTGATGCCGCTTCATCCAGGGCACATGGGCGTAACCGAACAGGGACACGCGGTCGGGATCAAGCTCGAGGGCCCGCGATACGGTGGTCAGGAGGTTTTCCACCGTTTGAAACGGCAGCCCGTACATGAGGTCGAGATTGATGGCCTGGATACCGGAAAAGCGCAGCCATTCGGAAACGCGAAGCGTCTCGGCGAACGATTGAATACGCCGGATCGTCTGCTGCACGGTGGGGTCGAAGCTCTGCACGCCCAGGCTCGCGCGATTGATGCCGCCGGCCGCCAGTGCCTGAATACCGGCCGGCGTGATGGTGCGCGGGTCGATCTCCACAGCAAGCTCGGCGCCATTCTCAATTCCGAACCGCTGACGGATGCCGTCCATCAGCTGAAGGAAATCCGACGGCCTGAGAATCGTCGGAGTTCCGCCACCCCAGTGGATGTGGCGCACGGAGAGAGGCGCCGTCAGCGCGTCGGCGACGCGATCCATCTCGCGCTCGATCATATCCACATAGGCTGCAATTGGAGCGTAGCGCCGTGCTACCGTCGTATGGCATCCGCAATACAGGCAGAGCTCCGCGCAGAACGGAACATGGAGATAGAGCGATGTCGTCGATCCCGCGGCAAGTTCACCGAGCCAGGCGGCATAGGTCTCAGGCCCGACGGCGTCGGTGAAGTGCGGCGCGGTCGGGTAGCTGGTGTAGCGGGGGACGCGCTGCTCGTAGCGAGCAATCAGATTAGGTGTCATGATCCAAGGGCCTCCCGTCATCGCCGATAGTCTTTGGGCCACATCAGTGCGTTCATTCGTCGAGCAACACACGGTGCTCAGCGCCGTCGATGTCGTCGTACTGGCCCGATCTCAAGGCCCACAGGAAGGCGCAGAGCCCAGTGCAACCGAGAAGGAGCGCAATCGGGATCATGTAAACGAGAACGTCCATGGGGCGCCTCACGACAATGCAGGGACGGGTTTCAGGGACGAACGCTCGGAACGACGCGACGGACCGGCCGAGAGACGGGCCCTGAGCGCATTGGCCGTCACCGCCACGGACGAGCCCGACATGGCGAGCGCCGCGATCAGGGGCGTGATCAGTCCGGCGGCTGCGAGCGGTACCGCCGCCACGTTATAGAGCGCCGAGAACCAGAGGTTCTGCACCATGAGCCGCCGCGCCCGTACCCCGACCGCTAGAGCCACCGCGACCGGGGCTAGACGCGCGCCCATGAACAGCCCATCCGCCGCCGCCTGACTGATGTGGGCAGCCGTTACAGGCGAGAGCGACACGTCGGCTGCGGCAAGCGCGGGCGCATCGTTGATGCCGTCGCCAACCATGAGCACGCGCCGCCCCTCCGCCTTCAGGGCCTCGATGACAGCGATCTTGTCCTGCGGCGTCACCTCGGCCCGCCAGTCTTGGATCCCAAGAGCGTTTGCGGCTGATGCGACGGCGGCGCTGCGATCCCCCGAGAGGATCATCACCCGGTAGCCCGCCATGCGCAGGCCCGCCACGGTTTCGGCCGCGTCCTCGCGCAGCGCCTGGCGCACCAGGAACGCCGCGGGTGCCCCGTCGCCGGCGCGAAAGCAGATCACCGAAGCCTCCGGGTCAACCGCGAGCGCGGCCTGGGCTTCGACTTCGGCGCCGCAGAATCGAGGGGAGCCGAGGCGCAGTTCCACGCCGTCCACCACGGCCCTCACGCCGAGCCCCGCGGCCTCCTGCGCGGAGGGATAGGGTTCCTTGCGGTCGAGCGACGCGCAGAGTGCGCTCGCCATGGGGTGGCGGCTCGACAGCGCCAGGCGCGAGGCGCGGTCGAGAACCGCCGGATCGTAGGGGCCGCCCGCCAGCGTCGGCTCGGGCCGCGTGAGCGTGCCGGTCTTATCGAAGACGACGGTGTCCACGGCCGCAAGGCGCTCCAGCGCATCGCCGCTGTTGAGGAGCACGCCTTCCCGGAAGAGCGCGCCCGCCGCCACGACCTGAACGGCCGGAATGGCAAGCCCAAGCGCGCAGGGGCAGGTGACGATGAGCACGGCTACCGCCACGAGAACCGAGGCGTGCCAGCCTGCGCCCCCGACGAGCCAGCCCGCGAGAGTGAGCACCGCGGCCGCATGGACGAGGGGGATGTAGAGGCGCGTCGCATGGTCGGCGAGCACGAGCGCTTTGGATTTTGCCTCGAGCGCACGGCTCATAAGGCGTTCCACCTCGTCGAGTACGGTCCCGGCGGTCGCGGCGGTCACCCGAACGGTGAGGGCACCGGCCGCATTGAGCGCTCCGCCATAGACCCGATCGCCGGGACCTGCGCCGACGAGCTTCGTCTCGCCGGTCACGAGGCTCTGATCGAGCTCGGACCGGCCGCTCTCGATGATCCCGTCCACCGGCACCCGTTCGCCGGGACGCACCAACACCCGGTCGCCCGGATCGATGGCGGAGACCGGCACGTCGCGGACGGTGCCGTCCGGCGCGATACGGGCCGCGCGCTCCGAGCGCAGAGCCGAAAGGTTCTCGGCGAGGGTGCGGGTGCGGCGGCGCATGGTCTGGTCGAGGACGCGGCCGATGAGGAGGAAGAACAGGAGCATGATCGCTCCGTCGAAATAGGCATGCTCCGCTGAAAGCGCGGTCTCGACGATCGACATGATAAGGGTAAGAACGACGCCGAGCGTGATCGGGAAATCCATGGTGATGCGGCCCGCCACAAGCCCGCGGATCGCATTCTCATAGAAGGGCCGGCCCGCATAGGCTGCGGCCGGCAGCGCGATCACCGCCTGCACCCAGTGGAAGAAGTCGCGGGTCTCGGGGGTGATATCGGACACGTTTCCAGCCCAGACCGACACCGCCATGAGCATCACGTTCATGGAGGCGAAGCCCGCCACCGCCAGCGCGCGGATAAGGCGCTTCATCTCCCGCGCCTCCGCGTCGTCCCGGCGGCGCGGATCGAAGGGATGGGCCTTGAAGCCGATGGTATCGAGGGTCTCGATGATGCGGTTCACATCGAGCTCCGCCCCGCGCCACTCGACCGCGAGACGGCGGGTGGAGAAGTTGAGGCGGGCCTTCATCACCCCGGGAAGCGGGGTCGTCGCGCTCTCGATGGCCTTCATGCAGGCGGCGCAACGCACGCCCTCGACCGCGAGCTCCACCCGCTGCAGCCCATCCTCTAGGCTTTGCACGAAGGCGGAATAATCCCGTTTCAGGCTCGGGCGCGTATTAGCTTCGCTCCAGGAGGCGTGGGCCTCCACATAGGCCTGGGCGACATCGGCGCAGCACATGAGGATCCTCGTTTCTGGTCAGCGCAGGACGGTTCGCGTTCGGCGGCGAAAGATCCGTTCTCCTCGTTCGACCACATCCGCGACGACGTCCCATTGACCTGGCGCAATCCCCTCGATCACGGCCATGTAGGCGCCGGCCTCGCCCTCCGCCAGCGTGACCTTGCGGTCCTCGCGCTGGTCGGTCGGACGCTGCAGCACGACGTCAAGCGTGCGCCCGGCCAGCGGGCCGCCGGCTCCGTCGCGAGCGTTGACGGTGAGCCGCACGGACCCATCTGCCTCCCGTTCCGCCCCCAGGGCGAGGGTCCAGCCACGGGCCGCCTGGGCGCGGGCGAGCGCCAGCTCGCCGTTGTAGAGCTGCCCGGCCTTGTAGGCGCTCGTAGCCTCGGTGCCCGACCAAGTGCGGATCGCGGAGGTGACGAGGAAGGCATCGGCGGCGAATATTGTGCCGAAAAAGCACCCGAAGACGAGCGCCACCTTGCGCCCGGTGAGCGGGCGGGCGGGCGGCTGGAGCGTCTTTTGGAGAGCCATGGTCAGGGAACCCTGAAGTGATCCGCGGCCGCGGCGGCCTCGCCGGAGGCGAGATCGACGACCCGGAAGGTAACGGGAGTGGACTTGTCGAGGCGAATGCCGGGCGGGGCGAAGACGAGGGCGCGGATTTCGTGGGTCTCGTCCGGCGCGACGCGCACGGCAGCGCCGGCGCCCTCCGCGGCACTGCCGGGCACCTCGATGCGCGCGCCGGGCAGTCCCTCGACCATGACCGTGAACAGGCGCTCCACGGGCCGCTTGTTGAGGATGCGCAGCGTGTAGCCGTTACGGATCGATCCATCCGCCAGGGTCACGTGAATCGGGTTGCGGTCGTGAAGGACGCTGAGACCGGTGAAGCTGCGCAGGGCCAGCGCCGTGAGCATGGCGAGCGACACGCCGAGAATCAGGACGGCGTAAAGCAGGGTCCGCGCGCGGACCACCTTGACGACGGGCGCCTCGCCCCGCTGCCTGCGCCGCACATTGGCATCGGTGTCATAGGCGATGAGCCCGGTCGGACGGCCGATCTTCAGCATGACCGTGTCGCAGGCATCGGCGCACAGACCGCACTGGATGCACTCCATCTGCAGCCCGTTGCGGATGTCGATGCCCGCCGGGCAGGCGGTGACGCATTGGCTGCAATCGACACAATCTCCTGCGGGCAGCCCCCGTGCCTTCAGGCTTGCATTCTTCTTGGCGGAGCCGCGGGGCTCGCCCCGGTCGTAGCGATACGTGACGGCAAGGGAATGCTCGTCGGTCAGCGCGCCCTGGATGCGCGGCCACGGGCACATGTAGTTGCAGACCTGTTCGCGCATGAGGCCGGCGAGCGTATAGGTCGTAAAGGTGAGGATGCCGATGGAGGCATAGGCGATGGCGGGCGCCTCGAGCGTTGCAAGATCGACGACGAGGGTCGGCGCGTCGGCGAAGTAGAGCACCCAGGCGCCGCCGGTCCACCAGGCGACGAACAGCCAAATCGCATGCTTCGTCGCGCGAAGGCGCAGCTTGCGGGGGGACCAAGGTGCCGCGTCGAGCTTCAGGCGCTCGCGCCGGTCCCCCTCCACGAAGCGCTCCACCGCCATGAAGAGATCGGTCCAGACGGTCTGGGGGCAGAGATAGCCGCACCAGACCCGCCCCGCGACAGCGTTCATGAGAAATAGCGTGAAGGCCGCAAGGATAAGAAGGCCGGTGATGTAATACACCTCCTGCGGCCACAGCTCGATGAAGAAGAAATAGAAGCGCCCATGGGCGAGATCGATCAGCACCGCCTGCGAGGGCTCGTGAGGCCCCCGATCCCAACGCAGGAAGGGCAATCCGTAATAGACCAGGAGCGCAACCCCGAGGATGGCCCACTTGATGGTGCGGAAGCGCCCGCGCACGCTCGCCGGCTGGATCTTCCGACGAGCCTCGTAGAGCGTATAGGTCTGCGGGATCGGCGTTGTGTCAGCCATCGCGGTTCTCGTCCGCCGACAGAGCGGGTGGAGCCTTGATGCACCCAGACAGGACGTGGCGCATTGATGTGGCGCAAAGGCAGGTGTTGCCCCTCCCGTTTGCGGGGAGGGGCGGGTCGCGGCTACTTTCCGCCGCCGAGGCTGTGGATGTAGACCGCGAGTGACTTCACGGTGACCGGGTCCAGCCGGGTCTCCCAGGCGGGCATCACGCCCTTGCGGCCATTGGTGATGGTGGCCATTACCTGCTGAGGCTGCGAGCCGTAGAGCCAGATCGCGTCCGTGAGATCGGGCGCGCCCATCTCCCGGTTCCCCTTGGCGGCATCGCCATGGCAGGCGGCGCAGTTCGCCGCATAGAGTTTCTCGCCGTCATCGAGCTTGAGCTTCGGGTTGAAGGCGGGGCCCGACAGCGACAGCACGTAGTTCGCCACCTTCTCCACCTCGTCCCGCTTCAGGATGCCGTCACGGCCGAAGGCCAGCATGTCGCCCTGGCGGGTCTCAGTGTGCCCGGCGCGGGCCCCGACGCGGATGGTCTGGTGGATGTCGTCGAGCGTGCCGCCCCAGAGCCATTCGTCGTCCTGGAGATTCGGATAGCCGATGCGGCCCGTGGCACCGGTGCCGTGGCACGAGGCGCAATTGTCGCCGAAAGCGGCCTTGCCGTTCGCCATGGCGAGACTCAGGAGGTCCGGGTTGCGGCGGATCTCTTCCAGCGACGCGGCCGCGAGGGCTTGGCCCTGGACGCCGCGTGCCGCCTTTGCGGCCGCTACCTCCTCCATCACCACCTGCCGCTGCGAGTAGCCGAACACGCCGCGAGTATAGTCCGAGACGAGGGGCCAAGCCGGGTAGACGATCCAATAGCCGATGGACCAGACGATGGTGGCGTAGAGAACCATCAGCCACCAGCGAGGCAGGGGATTGTTGAGCTCGCGGATCCCGTCCCATTCGTGGCCGGTGGTCTCCCGCCCGGTCGAGGCATCCACATGGGGCTTTGCAGTGTCGGCCATCGGTCTAGTCCTCGGAGAGGGGCATGTGGGCGGCCGCGTCGAAACGGGACCGGTTGCGGGGCCAAAGCGCATAGAGACCGGCGCCCAGGAAGAGCGCGATGAAGTAGAGAAGGCCGCCGGTCTGCGCGAAGGCTGCAAGGACTTGATAGGTCATCGGAATCACCGCGAGTTGTCATGGTTGGCGTGCGATGCCGTCAGCGGATCGGGCGGCAATGCGATGAGGGGAAACCGCGGCGTCGCCATGGGATCACCGAAGGTTGTCTTTGTTCTCGTAGAGCTTGAAGTCCACGAGTGTGCCGAGCATCTGGAGGTAGGCGACGAGAGCATCGAGCTCCGTCACCCGCTTCGGATCGCCGTCAAAGTCGCGGGCGGCCGCATTCGGATAGCGCTTCTGGAACTCGGGCATCGCAGGGTCGTCGTTCGCGGCTTGGGTGAGGAGATCGCCGCGGGCGTTCTTCACCATTTCGTCCGTGTAGGGCACGCCCACGGCCCGGTTCGCCTTGAGGTCAGCCGCGATCTTGTCGACGGGGAGCAGCCGGTCGAGGAAGGCATAGGCCGGCATGATGGAGGTCGGCACCACGGATTGCGGGTTCTTCAGGTGATCGCGATGCCACTCGTCCGAGTACTTGCCGCCGACCCGGGCGAGATCGGGTCCTGTGCGCTTGGAGCCCCACTGGAAGGGATGGTCGTACATGCTCTCGGCAGCGAGGGAGAAGTGGCCGTAGCGCTCCACCTCGTCGCGCATGGGACGCACCATCTGGCTATGGCACAGGTAGCAGCCCTCGCGGATGTAGATGTTGCGGCCGGCGAGCTCGAGGGGCGTGTAGGGCCGCATGCCCTCCACCTTCTCGATGGTGCTCTTCAGATAAAAAAGCGGTACGATCTCGATGAGACCGCCGATGGCGACGACGATCAGAATGCCGATGATGAGCAGGATCGAGTTCTTCTCGAACAGCTCGTGCCTCTTCCAGAGGCCGGTTTGGGCGGTGGCCATGGTTCTTATCCGTTGAGAGGTTCGGAAGAGGACGCGGGATTTCAATCCCCGCGCCGTCGGGTCATTCGGCGGGGGCGAGTGCCGGCGCGAGGGAGTCTTGTGCCGGCTCGGTCTCCTTCGCCTCGTAGCCCAGGATCGTCATGGCGAGGTTGTAGGCCATGATGAGCGCCCCGATGAGGAAGAGCACGCCGCCGACCGCCCGAATGAGGTAGTAGGGCTGCATCGCCTCGACGGATTCGACAAATGAGTATTCGAGAAAGCCCAGGGCGTTGTAGGCGCGCCACATGAGGCCCTGCATGACGCCCGCGACCCACATGGACGTGATGTAGAGAACGATGCCGAGGGTCGAGACCCAGAAGTGCCAGTCCACGAGCTTGAGCGAGTAGACCTCGCGGCGGTTCCAGATCCACGGCACGAGGCAATAGAGGGCACCGAAGGACACGTAGGCCACCCAGCCAAGCGCGCCCGAATGCACGTGGCCGATGGTCCAGTCCGTGTAGTGCGAGAGCGAGTTCACCGCCTTGATCGACATGAGCGGACCCTCGAAGGTGGCCATGCCGTAGAAGGCGAGCGACACCACCATGAGGCGCAGGATCGGATCGGTGCGCAGCTTGTCCCAAGCGCCCGAGAGCGTCATGAGGCCGTTCAGCATTCCGCCCCAGGAGGGCATCCACAGCATGATCGAGAAGGTCATGCCGAGGGTCTGCGCCCAGTCGGGCAGCGCGGTGTAATGGAGGTGGTGGGGACCCGCCCAGATGTACATGAAGATCAGGGCCCAGAAGTGGATGATCGACAGGCGGTAGGAATAGACCGGTCGTCCGGCGCGCTTGGGAATGAAGTAGTACATGATGGCGAGGAAGCCGGCGGTGAGGAAGAAGCCCACGGCGTTGTGGCCGTACCACCACTGCACCAGCGCATCCTGCACGCCCGCGAAGATCGGGTAGGATTTCGAGCCGAAGAACGAGACCGGCATCGCGAGATTGTTGACGATGTGGAGCATCGCCACCGTCACGATGAAGGCGAGATAGAACCAGTTCGCGACGAAGATGTGCGGCTCGCGGCGCTTCCAGATCGTGGCGAGGAAGACGAGGAGATAGGCAACCCACACGATGGTGAGCCACAGATCCGCGTACCACTCGGGCTCGGCATATTCCTTGCCGTGGGTGACGCCGAGCAGATAGCCGGTTGCCGCGATCACGATGAAGAAGTTGTAGCCCAGCACCACGAACCATGGCGACAGATCGCCGGCGAGCCGCACCCGGCAGGTGCGCTGCACCACGTAGAGCGACGTTGCGATGAGAACATTGCCGCCGAAGGCGAAGATGACGGCTGAGGTGTGAAGCGGCCGCAGGCGGCCGAAGGTGGTGTATTCCAGGCCGAGGTTGAGCTCTGGCGCCCAGAGCTGGAAGGCAATGACGCAGCCAACCAGGAAGCCGGCGATGCCCCAAACCATGGATGCGATCGCCGCGAACTTCACCGGCCCAAGATAATAGTTCGGCTTGCCGCCGATCTCCTGTGGGACCGGCAGAGCGCCTCGAGAGGCATAGCGGTGGAACACCGACACGAGCGCCGCCAGACTTGCCGCCGCTCCGAGGTAGGCGTGAAATCCGAACGCCAGGTCCTGAGCGTTTGCCGCACCGACCAGACACAGCAGAAAGCCGACAGCCAGAGCGAGGCCAAGCCCGGCCTCCCCCTCCGTCATCAGTTTTGTCGAGTGTGTAGAAGCCATGGATCTGCTCGCAATTGGCGCATGAGACGCCAGCTGCGGCATCCATTGCGCATGTGAGTGCTGTGAGCTTTGACCTGCATCAACGGATCTGCCGATGGGCGAAGTCGGCATAGGTCTCGTGCGGTGCAGCAGCCGAAGGGTGGACACGTGCCAGAGGCAGGCACGGGGCCGAACCGCTATGGGCGGTCCTTCTCGGCCCTGTGCCGGCGTTCGAGATCCGGCAGCCTTGCGTCGGGCACTCCGTCGGCCGGACGACGATGACGCCCTCAGGTCTCCAGACGGCCGAGGGTGGCTTTATCGCGCAGGGTGATGGACCGCCGATGGGCCGGCAGTTCGATCACCCCTTGACGTTCGAGCTGGGTGAGCGAGCGAGAGACCGTCTCGATGGTGAGACCCAGGTGGTCCGCGATATCCATGCGTGACATCGGAAGATCGATCTCGCCCTCGTCGTCGAGGCGACGGGAATAGTCGAGGAGAAAGGACGCGATCTTCTCCATGGCGCTCTTGCGGCCGAGAAGGAGCATATGATTCTGAGCCCGCTCAAGCGAGGTCATGATGGCAGAGACGACCTGACGGGCGAGCACGCCGTCGCTTGCCACCAGCGTTTCGAGGCTGCAGCGGCGGAATGCAATTACGACCGCATCATCGACGGCCTCGGCGCTGAAGCGATGCTCCTCTCCCGACTCCATCCCGAAGATGTCGCCGGCAAGGTGAAAGGCGTCGATCTGGCGCCGGCCGTCGCTGAGGAGCTTCGATGTACGCACCGTCCCCGACACGACTTTGAAGAAGTACGCCGCGCGGCCCCCTTCGATGAAGATTTCCTCGCCCTTCGCGAATGAGCGCGTAGAACCCAAGGCCGGCGCTTCGGGCGGGCGGCGGGCGGGCTCCGTATAGGGGCGGAAACCGTTTGTCGTTGGGGTATTGGTGAGCGCGGTCTGCATCGGAACCATCGTCCTGTTCGCAACTGACGTGCACAGATGGCTACCGGTTCTGGCGGGCCCGACAAATTCAGATGCTTTCCTAAGGGATGTTCCTGAGGTGGAGCCACATGGTTACATTGCAGGCGCGAGGGCTCTGCGAATGCTGTCCACGAGAGAGCTGTCCTCCAGCGGCTTTTCGAGAACCCGGTCGAAGCCGACTCGTGCGGCACGAGTGCGCAGATCGCAGCTCGCTTTGGACGTGATCAGAATCGCCGGCAGGGCGACCTCCCGCTGGCGCAGACGGTCCATGAGTTCGACGCCGTTCATGGAGGGCATATGGTAGTCGACGACGAGACATCCCTGGGCCGGGAAGTCGTCGGCCGCCAGAAGTTCGTCCCCGCCCCTGTAGAGGCGCACGTCCAGGCCCTCGAGTTCGAGGGCGAATTTCAGGGAATGTCGGACGGCCGCATCGTCGTCAACGACGATCACCGTTCGTGAAGTCTGAGGCATCGTACCGACCTGCTGGCCTCGCGGGCGAACTCTTGTCTACCCCGACCGTTCAACGTCCGGCTTGATATGCCTCAAAACGGGGTGCCCTCCCCATTCCGGAACTTCCCTTAAGGGTTTCGGGCGGTGTGCTCTCCAGCCAGGAGCGCCAGCCGCACCAACTCGGACAGGCTACCGGCCTGCATCTTGGTCATGAGGTTTGCCCGATAGATCTCGACCGTTCGCGGGCTGATGCCAAGGTCATGGGCGATGACCTTGTTGGCCTTGCCGGAGATCAGGCCATCGAGAACCTGGCGCTCGCGCTCGGACAGTGATCTGACACGGGCTCTCACCTCCACGGTCTGGGCGTCTTCGGCGGAGATCTTCTCGTGCCGCCTCAACGCGGAGCGAACAGCGGCCAGGAGAAGATCGTCGTCAAAGGGCTTCTCGATGAAATCGACGGCGCCCTCCTTCATGGCCTCCACCGCGAGCGGCACGTCGGCGTGTCCCGTCATGACAATGACCGGCAGGCTGAAGCCTCTGGTCTTCAGGCTGCGAAGGAGCTCGATGCCATCCATGCCCGGCATGCGCACATCCGTGAGGAGACAGCCCGCGGCCGGCTCCTTGACGCTGTTGAGAAAGGCGATCGCCGAGTCGTGCAGGCGCACGGCGAGCCCGTCGGATGCGAGCAGGAACGCCAGGGACTGACGAACCGCAGTGTCATCGTCGACGACGTGAACGACCGCTTCGGAGTTCATCGAGCATCTCCTGCAGATAGCTTTCCTGTTGTCGCCTGGCCAAGGATCGCAGATAAGCCGAGCCACGCGGTCCTGGTCTCAGTCGCCACCTGTCATCTCCCGTTGCGATATCGCCCGGAGAGTGAACCGGAATGTGGTGCCCCGCTCAGGTTCCGTGTCGGCCCAGATCTTGCCCCCATGGGACTCGATGATGGTGCGACAGATCGAGAGCCCCACGCCCATCCCGTGCTTCTTGGTGGTGACGAAAGGCTGGAACAGCTGGCTCGCAATGTCCGCTGGAATACCGGGCCCGGTGTCGGACACCCGAACCTCGGCAAGACCATCGGCGGACAGGAGCTCGGTCGCGACGACGAGTTCCCGTCGCCCGCTCTCCTGCATGGCTTCGATAGCGTTGCGAATCAGATTGAGCAGGACCTGCTGGATCTGGATCCGGTCGGCGAGGACAAGCCGTGCGGCCGGATCGAGCTCGAAGGTGACCCTGACGCCCATTTCCTTGGCGCCGATGAGAGCCAGGGCGCTCGCCTCCTCCAGAAGCTTGGGCAAGTTTTCGATGTGGCGGTCGCTCTCCCCGCGGGCTACGAACTCCCGCAGGTGGCGAATGACATCCCCGGCACGGAGTGCTTGCTCCGCCGCCTGGTTCACCGCGTCGCGCAGCATGGGCACCTGCTCGCCCTCCATGCGTTGGAGAATGCGGCGGCACCCCTTCAAATAATTGGCAATCGCCGTAAGCGGCTGGTTGATTTCGTGTGCAAGGGTCGATGCCATCTCACCGAGTGCAGTGAAGCGCGACATGTGCACGAGTTCGGACTGAAGCTCCTGCAGTCTGGTCTCCGTCTGCTGCCGCTCGGTCAGGTCGCGGATGAAACCTGTGAAGTAGCGGACCCCGCCGGAATGCATTTCGCCGACGGCGAGTTCCATCGGGAAGGTCGAGCCGTCCCTCCGCTGGCCCACGACGACCCGGCCGATGCCGATGATCCGGCGCTCGCCGGTTTTCAGATACCGCTGCATGTAGCCGTCATGCTGCGTCCGGTATGGTTCGGGCATGAGCATGCTCACGTTCCGGCCCACCACCTCGCTTGGCTGATAGCCGAACTGACGCACTGCGGCTGTGCTGAAGGATTGTATCCTGGCGTCCTCGTCGATCACCACCATTGCGTCCGGCACCGTCTCCAGGATGGACCTGAGATGGGCTTCGCGGGCAATGAGGGCACGCTCCGAAGCCAACCGCTCCGTGGCGTCGCGCAGGACGACCGCAAAGCCCCGATCGGCCCCATCCCGATCCCGGAGGTGGGTCAGCGTGACGTGGGTCAGAAACGGCGAACCATCCTTGCGGACGCGAAACGCTTTCTCCTCGCTCCGGCCTTTGGCCCTGGCGGCCGCGAGATCCCTCGCGGGCATACCGACAGCGACATCCTCAGCCGAGTAGAGACTGGAGACGTGCTGACCGACGATCTCGCTGTCGGGCCAGCCGGTCAGGTGCTCGGCGCCGGAGTTCCAGCGGGTGATCCGCCCCTCACGATCAAGGATCAGCAATGCAATGTCGTCGACCGTATCGATCAGCAGATCCGCAGGGGATTGCTGCTCGTTCGCCAACACTCGAAAACTTGTGGCCTCAGGCAATACCGTCTCCGCCCGGCAGGAGCCATCATGCCGACTTGGCAACAGAAGGCTCGATCTCTCTGGCCTAAGATATGGCCTTTGCCACGCGCAATGCCACTCTAGCACAGGTCCGCGCCAGAAGCCCGAGCTCGGCTGCAGCCGGAGGCCGGGCTGGCTTGCCCCAGACGCTCCGGTTCAGCCGATAGGATCGTCGCACCCCCTCGGCTTTGACGGAGATCAAACCTGGACGGTACGGCGGAAGCGGCGCTGCTGCGGGCATTCGAAAGCGATGGCCGGAATCGGCCAAGCTGGACCTAGGGGATAACCCCTAGGATAGGTCCGGAATTGGTCGCCGACCCGCGTCGGCCTACTCCCTCGCACATCTTAACGACCATGAAGCGAGGGTCCTATGACTAACGTGCCCGCCAAACCTGGCCCCCAAATACCGGTTGCGGGGAGGTTCGGCCTCACCTTGCCAGCCGGGCTTGCGACGCTCCTCGGGAGCATGATGGCGTCCCTTCCAGCGCATGCGCACGTGAAGTGGTTTGCGCCCTACATCGTGGACGCCGCTCCGCAGCCTATCGGCGCGACCTTGACCAACATATGGTTCTGGACCGGCATCGGCCTCGTGCTGGCCTTTTTCCTCTTCACGCTTGCGGTCGAACGCACACGCCTCGGGACAGGCATTCTCGCAGGCTTGGATCGGGTCACCTCCCCCCTGTGGGCGCGATCGGACGATTTCATGCTCGTGTCCACCGGAGCCTTCTTTGTCGCGATCTTCGCAGTGGGCGGCATTTATCTGACGCCGGACCTCAAGACGGATTCGGAGATCGTCTCGTGGGCGCAGCTGCTCATCGCAGCCTGCCTGTTCTCCCGTCGGACCCTACCGGTCGCGGCAGCCGGGATCATCTCGTTGTGGGTTGTGGCGCTGCGGGAGTACGACCTGTTTCACCTCCTCGATTATCTGGCGCTTGGTGTGGCCGTTGCGGGGTACCTCCTCCTCGCTTCATCGGACAACCCGCGCTGGCGCGAGCGCCGCTTCCTCGTCCTGCGCTGGGGCATCGCCATCGCGCTCATGTGGTCGAGCCTGGAGAAGTTCGCCTATCCGAACTGGTTCTATCCGCTGGTCGAAGAAAAGCCCTTCCTCACCTTCGGCATGCCGCGGGACGTGTTCATCCCCATGGCCGGTGTCGCGGAGTTCACCCTGGGCTTTGGCCTATTGTGGACCGCGCTCGTGCGCCGTCTGTCGGCCGTGGCGCTACTGGCGATCTTCTTCACAGCCGTCTACCCGTTCGGGCGCATCGATCTCGTGGGCCATGCTCTGATCATGGCCACGCTATTCCTTGTCGCAGCCGATCCCTGCAGCAAAGTCACCGCCACGGCTCCAATAGCCTTCGCCAATGCTCTACCGAGCACCCTGCGGCTGGCTTCGGTGCCGGCGGGTCTTGCTATCGCACTCGTCGTGCTCGTTTCGAGCTATTGGGGCCTCCACGGCGCGCTCTATAGCCAAGACGATATGGAACGCCCCGTTGAGAGTATGACGACGCACTCCCCCAACGCGGAACATCCGCATGGACCGAAGGTGCCTCGTCACATGCATTGACCCAGGCAGAGGCGACGGTTGTGGTAGGCCACAGCAGTGCGGCAATACCACAACCAAACCGGGAATAACGCTCCGCCCGCCTGTCACCGCCCCACATGTGGGTGCACGAGGCATCGGCACGATCAAAAGCGTCGAACACTCACGCAGCTAGGCATTTGGGGGACGGCGCTGGATTGCGGGGGATGGCGGAGACGGAGTCCGCTCACATTGCGTTAATCTTGCTGACATTTCAGCGTCTTACCGCAGACTTAGAATCTTCACCCCACAATTTGCCCCACAATTCTGATCTGACGGATGTACTTAGGCCTTGGAGTGAATCTGGGATCGTCATGCATGCGATACCATCTCTGGGCAGCCCAATGGAGATGCTAAACAAAAGGGCGGCCAGGAGGCCGCCCTCTCTAACCTTGTGTGAGGAGTACCTCAGAGCACAAAGTCGGACACGAGCAGCTTTTTCGTGGCATCCCAGCCATTGAGCTGGATCTGCAAGTCGGCCGTCGTATCACCATTCACATCAGCCTGGACGATCGCGGTGTTGCTCGCGGTATCGAAGTACCAAGTAACCTGGTTTGCGAGCACAGAGCTCGTTTCACCGCCGAATGTAAACGCTTGGTTCCCATTGACCAGCGAATTGGCATCGATGCCAGCCAAGTTGATCAAGTCTGAGGACGGTGTGAAGTCGGTGATGACGTCACGGGTCGCCACAGCTGCTGGCGAGTCGTTCACAGCCAAGAAAATGAAGGTATCGCCGTCGGCTCCACCTGTCATCAGATCCTTGCCAGAGCCGCCGGTGAGCCGGTCGTTGCCGTTGCCGCCGCTCAGGGTATCGTTGCCGCTCCCGCCGGACAGAGCATCGCTACCATCAGAAGCGTTGACGGTGTCATTGCCGCCACGAGCATAGATGATGTCGTTGCCTGACGACACAGACAAGGTCTCTGCCGTGTCGTTACCAACGGTTGGAGTGATCCCATCAGGACGCAGGTTCAGCGTCAGCTGCCCTGTCGCGATGTCGCCATCGCCGTCACGCAACTGAACCGGGAGAGCGAAATCTACCGTGGACCCGGCCGTAGATACAGTCGAGCCGAAGCCACCAATCACGAACGTGTCACCGCCGGCATGGTGGAACTCAAGACTGTTGTACTTGTCAGCCGTGAAAACCGCGATGCGAGTGTCGTTCCGGATCCCCTCAACCAGGGCCTCACCCGTCGCCGTGAAGTTAACCTTCACGGAAACGGCAGACGGTTCTAGACCGAAGGTCAGCGTCACGACAGTGTTGCTGCCAGAGGCGACCTTGGTAGTTCCATTGTAGGTGATAGCAACCGAATTGATCACATCCTTTGTGCCGTCACCCACTGTCTTCAGAGCCGTGGAACCTGCTGCACCATCCGGGTCGTCAAAAGCCTTGACCAAGATGTTCGCAGTCTTCTGTGCGAGGCCCGATATGAACGTTGATGCTCCGTTCGTCAGATAATGGCCGTCGAACGAGTGATCCTGATTGATCGCATCTCCATATCCAGCGTTAGTACCCGAGTTGTTGCCCGACAGGTCGGTGACAAAATCAAGCCGAACGGCCTCACCAGTATTGACCGAAGCTCCGCTCCCGACACCACCGGCCGTATTAGTGGTGTTCATGGTGCTCCCACTAACGCCTCCAGCCATCGGCGTGAGCAGCAGATCCTGGCTGTTGTCGTTGGCGTCGGTCCTGAACCCAGCCCACGGATTGTTGCCGCCGCTGAATTGATAAACGCCGCTGGCGAAGTCGTTCGACGTCACAGGTGCATCAACCGCTCTGAGCATCGTCACCGTGTACTTGTCGTTCGCGACAGTTGAACCGTCAGGGTTCAGGACGACCGTGAAGACAGTGCTCTCAGTGACCCCGCTGCCTGTGAAAGCTGTAAGGGTTCGCCCGTCGGAGGAAACGCGGTAGGAGATAGCCGCACCTCCGGAGGTGAGACCGCTGTCTCCGCTCAGAGAGGTCGGGAAGCTGACCTGAGCCCCATCGATGCCGAAGTTGTTGTCGATGTTGGCATCGGTATCGAGGTTGAAGGTCCCGCTCTGGCCGCCCTTGTTGATGACGAGCCCCTCCTGCGACTCGACCGCCACCGGCACGTCGTCGACCACATCGACCTTGAAGGCAGTCGAGGCCGCCGTCGCCGAGTTGCCGAACTGGTCGGTCGCTTTGATCGCACCACCGAGGTTCAACAGAATGTTGGTCCCGGGCGAGCCTGTATGGTCCAGAGCATCGAGAAGCGTGAACGTATAGTCCCCGTTCGGCTTCAGGTCGAAGGAGAACACCGCCCGCTCCACGCCGGATTGATACCCGGCGGTGCTGTTGCTCTCAATGAAGGCGAAGAGGGTTGTTCCCGCCACCGCGTAAGTGAGAGCCTGACCTTTGGACGTCATCGCAGGGAGACTCGGCGCCACCAGGGAGTAGGTGTAGCCGGAGCCCGAGAACAGGCTGGCAACCGTACCCGTCTTCACGAGCGTGCTCGACCCGTTGTCGTTCACGCCGCCTGAAAGGTCGTCCTCCTCCACGAGGAACGAGATCGGCGTCGGAGCCGGTCCGCCACCTGCCCCGGGCCCCGCCTGGTTGATAGTGATCGCGATCGTATCCGTGTCGGTCAGCGCACCGCCCGACCCGATGTTACCGTTATCATTGGTGTTGATGGTGATCCCGCCAGCACCGCCAAAGTTAGTCGCCGCCTTGAACTGAAGATTGTCCAGTGCGCCATTGATCTGGCTGAGCGTGCCAGTCAGCGTCACCGTGCCCGTCCCATCACCACTGACCGTCATCCCTGACGTGCTGCCGCCGAGGGTGATGGTGCCGTTCTGCCCAGTGAGTGTAACGGTGAGCGGGGCGGATCCAACGTCCACATCAGCGATCGAGATCTTGTTAGCTCCCGAGAAGACGAGTGTCTGCCCAGACCCAATCGTCTGCGCCGATGCCACGGTGTTCACCGGAGCGTCATTGACAGGAGCCAAGCTGAACTCCAGCGACCCTGGTGCCGAACCACCCTTACCGTCGATTACGGTGTAGTTGAGCGTAACAGGACCGTTGTAGTTGAGGTTCGGCGTGTAGGTCCAAGTCCCGCCATTGTTGACTAGCGTCCCATTCGAAGCCGTGACGTCTACGACCGACAACGGGCCGCCATCCACGTCCGTGAACCCTTTCAGTAGATCCGCCGTCGCGAAGGTGTACGTTCCGTCCTCCTCACCAGACGGCAGCTGTGTCTGTTGACCCGTCAGCTTGGGCGCGTCGTTCGTGCCGGTGATGTTGATCGTCACCGAGGTTTCAGTGCCGTCCGCAGACTTCACCGTGAACGTGTCGGAGACCTTCTCGCCCTCCTTCAGCGCGTCATGCGCCGAAGTCGCCGTGTAGGTCCACGCC
>DATCJK010000053.1:0-270187 GCA_036562855.1 Microvirga sp. | reverse complement strand
GGCCGGCAGAGAGCAAACCCCGCCAGCCTTGCGTCGCATCGGCCGCCCGGGAGAGAAGCCACCGGGCTCCTCCCACAGGACCGCCTCCCCTCCGCCCCACAGATCCGGTGATCACGGCGGCTCCCTCAGATGGAGAGGAGTCCACCCACAACAGCACAGGTTAGGAGGATAGTCAAGAACAAAGAAGGAACGAATGCTGGCGCCTGAGGTCCGCCGGACAGATGCGACCCCGGCCCGCCGACCGGCTGGAAGGCGAGCCGTGCCGGGCTTCCAATCAGCCGCAGCTCCCGATTTGGAACGATGTACTCACAAGCCAGTTGCAAATGATTGGCAATTTCACATATCGTGATCTTCGCATTGCACGTCGATCCCCCAGGACAGGCCCCATGACCGATATCGCTCTGAAGGCTGGACGCTGGTTTCGCGAGATGCCGGCTTGGCGCATCTTGCGGACGGAGTGGATGATCGTCGTGCTCGCGTCGGCTCTCGCCCTCGCGGTGGCGATCCCGGAGCTTCGCGACGCGGCCGTCTCCTCGCTCGCCGATGCCTATGTGGATGTGAGCGTCTTCGTGGCGCTGACGCTTGCGATCTTCTATGGCCTCGAGCGGGGCGCCAATATCGATTTGGGAGCGCTGCTCCAGCGCCACCGGGCCTGGCAGGTGCCGATCGCCGCGATCCTCGGCGCGACCCCGGGCTGCGGCGCCGAGATCCTTCTCGTCACGCAATATACCCGCGGCGTGGTGAGCTTCGGGGCTATCGTGGCGGCCCTCACGGCCACGATGGGCGACGCGGCCTTCCTCATCATCGCCAAGGACCCGCCCTCGGCCGCCATCATCATCGGCCTGTGCACGGCGGCCGGCATCGCCATGGGCTTTGCCGTGAACGCGGTGCATCCGAACGGGCTCGGCATGCTCAAGCGCGAGATCGCGGCGAACCTCGCGGGCGACGCGCCCATCGTGGCCCAGGACCGGCCGGGGCCCGCGCGGCGCTTCGCGGAGGGCGTCTGGCTCGCGCTCCTCGTGCCGGGCCTGATGCTCGGCATCCTGCAAAGCATGTTCCAGCTCGACGTGGACAGCTGGTTCGGGTCCTTCGGCGAATACGAGCCCACGAAATGGCTCGGCTTTGCGGGCGCCGTCCTCGCTATCGCGATGTTCCTCACCCGCCGGGACGCCAAGGGCTATGGCGGCATCGATCCGCGCTCGACCATGCACCTGCCGCCGCTCCGGCGAATGATGGTCGATACGAATTTCGTGACCTTCTGGGTGGTGCTCGGGTTCTTCGGCTACGAGGTCGTGTCCCATCTGACGGGCAACGGCATCCAGACCTGGCTCCAGGCGAGCCACGCGATCCTGCCCCTCGTCGCCACGGGCATCGGCCTCATTCCAGGCTGCGGCGTCATGGTGCTGACCACGACGCTCTTCCTGCAGCAGCAGATCCCGCTCTCCGCGCTCATCGCGGCCGCGGTCTCCACGGACGGCGACGCCCTCTTCCCGGCCATCGCGCTCGCCCCCCGGGCCGCGATCCTGGCGACGCTCTACACGGCCTTGCCTGCCCTGGTGATGGGCTACGGCTGGTTTCTCCTGATGGAGTAGTGGCCACGCGGGGCGATGCCGCGCAACGGGGATTGCCCCTGGAGCAGCGGCCGCGCGGGCCGACACGGCGCGGCGGGGCTTCACCGAAGGGTGACCCCGCGTCCCATTGGCCAAGGCTGCGCGAGTGCTTATCTAGAACTCGTCCAAAGACCGCGGCTCCCCCTGGGGCCGCGCTGCCGTTAGGGGCCTCCTTCCATGAACACGATGGTCCAGCCATCCGCGCTCGAGACTCCCGGAACACGCCCGGTCGATCACCCGCCCGTCAGGGCGGGCCGCATCGGCGTGCTGCTCATGAACCTCGGCACCCCGGAGGCGACCGATTACTGGTCCATGCGGCGCTACCTCAAGGAATTCCTCTCCGACCGGCGCGTCATCGAGACGAACCGGCTCCTGTGGTGGCCGCTCCTCAACCTGATCATCCTGTCGACCCGCCCGGGCAAGAAGGGCCGCGACTACGACACGATCTGGAACAAGGAGAAGAACGAGGGCCCCCTCAAGACCATCACGCGGGGCCAGGCCGAGCAGCTTGCCGAGCACATGAAGACGGTGGCGGGCGACCGCGTCGTGGTCGATTGGGCCATGCGCTACGGCAAGCCCGAGGTGCGCCAGCGGATCCAGGCGCTGCTCGACCAGGGCTGCGACCGCATTCTCCTCGTGCCCCTCTACCCGCAATATTCCGCCGCCACCTCGGCCACCGCCTGCGACCAGGCCTTCAAGGCGCTGATGGGGATGCGCTGGCAGCCGAGCGTGCGGGTCTCGCCGCCCTATCACGACGATCCCACCTATATCGACGCGGTGGTCTCCTCCATGAAGCGGGACCTCGCCAAGCTCTCCTTCGAGCCGGAGGTGATCCTCGTCTCCTTCCACGGGGTGCCGAAGGAATATCTCCTGAAGGGCGACCCCTATCACTGCCATTGCGTGAAGACCTGGCGCCTCATGCGCGAGGCTTTCGGCTGGTCGCCGGACCGGTTCCGCATGAGCTTCCAGTCGCGCTTCGGCCCCGACGAGTGGCTCCAGCCCTACACGGACAAGACCGTGGAGGCGCTCGCCCAGAGCGGCGTGAAGCGCATGGCGATCGTGGCGCCGGGCTTCTCCGCCGATTGCCTCGAGACCCTGGAGGAGCTCGACGGGGAAAACCGGGAGATCTTCCTCCATAACGGCGGCGAGGATTTCGCCTATCTGCCCTGCCTCAACGATTCCGAGGACGGGCTGCGGGTCATCCGCGCCATCGTGGACAGGGAGTTGAAGGGCTGGCTCTAGGGCCCGGGCCGGGAGGCGCGGACCGGACGGCGCTCCGGAAGCCCCGGCCGAGTTTCCGCGACAGCTTGAATGGTGAAGGGCTGGCACTGGGGCTCGCGTCGAGATAGGCGGCCCGCCCGGCGCTCTGGAAGCCCCGGACGGTTTCCGCTACAGCTTGACCGTTGCACAACGGTGAGCTGCGGGGACCCATGCCCTTTCCACTCAGCGGCTTCGACATCGTGGTCGTCGCCCTCGTTCTTCTCGTCGTCCTCACCATCGCCCTTGGGGTCCGCACGGTGCCGCAGGGCTATGCCCACACGGTGGAGCGGTTCGGGCGCTATGCGCGCACGCTCGGACCGGGCCTCGGGCTGATCATCCCCTACGTGGAGGGCATCGGGAAGCGGGTGAACGTCATGGAGCAGGTGCTCGACGTACCCAGCCAGGAAGCCTTCACCCGGGACAATGCGGGCGTCACCATCGATGCGGCCGCGTTCTTCCAGGTGCTCGATCCCGCCCGCGCCTCCTATGAGGTGTCCGATCTTCAGCAGGCGCTCCTCACCCTCACCATGACCAACATCCGGACCGTGGTGGGCTCCATGGATCTCGACAACCTCCTGTCCCACCGGGACGAGATCAACGAGCGGCTGCTGCGGGTGATGGATGCGGCGGCCTCGCCCTGGGGCGCGAAGGTCACGCGCGTGGAGATCAAGGACATCGTGCCCCCGGCGGATCTCGCCGGCGCCATGGCGCGGCAGATGAAGGCGGAGCGCGAGAAGCGCGCGGCCGTGCTGGAGGCGGAGGGCCTGCGCCAGGCCGAGATCCTGCGCGCCGAGGGGCAGAAGCAATCGCAGATCCTGGCCGCCGAGGGGCGGAAAGAGGCGGCCTTCCGCGACGCGGAGGCGCGCGAGCGCCAGGCGGAGGCCGAGGCGAAGGCGACCACCATGGTGAGCGAGGCCATCGGGTCTGGCGACCTTGCGGCCGCCAACTTCCTCGTGGCGGAGAAATACATCGATGCCCTTCGGGCCATGGCGGCGGCTCCGAACCAGAAGGTGGTGATCGTCCCCATCGAGGCCGCGAGCCTTGCCGGCACCCTCGGCGGGATCGCCGAATTGACCCGGTCGGCTTTCGGCGAGGGCGGCTCGGGCCTAGGCCGCGGCGCCCGCACGGTTCCGACCGTCACGGGCGGGCAGGGCTGAGCGATGCTGGGATCGTGGATCGAGGCGCTCGGCGCCTGGACCTGGGTTCTCATCGGGATCGCGTGCTTCGCGGCCGAGTTGTTCGCGCCCGGCATCCTGTTCGTGTGGCTCGGGATCGCGGCCCTGCTCACGGCGGCCATCGACGGGCTCGTGGGCCTTTCCTGGCAGGCCGCGATGCTCACCTTCGGCGCCCTGTCCGTGGTGTCCGTGCTCGTCGGACGGCGCCTGCTGCGCACCCCGTTCGGCGGGGGCGGGGACGGGCTCAATCGGCGCGGGGAGGCCCTCGTCGGGCGCGAATTCACGCTGGACGCGCCGATCGTCCGCGGCGAGGGCCGGGTGCGGGTCGACGACAGCTCCTGGCGGATCGAGGGGGCCGACGCGCCCGTCGGTGCGCGGGTCCGAGTCCTGCGGGTGGACGGCTCGACCCTCGTGGTCGAGCGGGCCTGAAGCCCTGCCCGTCGGGCGAGGCCCGCGCGGCGGGTCGAGGCGATGCGGATTTTGCGGGCGGTCGAGCGGGCCTGAGGCCCAGCTCTTAAGCGACGCCCGCGCGCAGCAGGTCGAGATAGTGCACGAGCCCCACGGGGCGGCCGTTCTCGGCCACGATGAGGGCCGTGACCTTGGCGGTCTCCTGCATTTCGAGCGCCGTCGCCACGAGGGCGTCGGGGGCGATGGTGCGGGGCCGGCGGCTCATCACCGCGTCCACCGTGAGGCTTCCGAGATCCGGGCGCAGGTGTCGGCGCAGGTCGCCGTCCGTGACGATGCCCGCGAGCTCGCCCGCGGCGTCCACCACGAGCACGCAGCCGAAGCCCTTGGAGTTGATCTCCTCGATCGCTTGATCCATCCGCGTGCCCGTGGCGACCACCGGCAGGCGCTCGCCCACATGCATGATGTCGCGCACGTGCTTGAGCTGCGCCCCGAGCTTGCCGCCCGGGTGGAACACGCGAAAATGCTCCGCCGTGAAGCCGCGCCGCTCGAGGAGCGCCACCGCGAGCGCATCGCCGAGCGCGAGCTGCACCGTCGTGGAGGTGGTGGGCGCAAGCCCGTTCGGGCAGGCTTCCTTCGCCTTCGGAAGCGCGAGGCACAGATCCGCCTGGCGGCCGAGGGTCGAGGCGGCGCTGGAGGTGAAGGCGACGAGGGGCACCCGGAAGCGCTTGGCGTAGCCGATGAGATCTGCCAGCTCCGTGGTCTCCCCGGACCAGGAGAGCGCGAGGATCACGTCCTCGGGCTGGATCATGCCGAGGTCGCCGTGGCTCGCCTCGGCCGGGTGCACGTAATGGGCGGGCGTGCCGGTGGAGGCGAGGGTCGCCGCGATCTTGCGGGCCACGTGGCCGGACTTGCCCATGCCGCTGACGATCACGCGGCCCTTGGCGGCGGCGATCCGGTCCACCGCCGCGGCGAAGATCGGCCCGAGGCCGTTGCCGAGGGCGTCCATGAGGGCGGCAAGGCCGTCCCGCTCGGTGGCGAGGGTCCGCAGCGCGGAGGAAACCGCCTGCCGGGCCGGTTCCGTTTTCAGATTCGCAAAAGCCATGCGGGCCGCACTAGCACAGGCCCCCGCCGGAGGCGACCCCGGCGGGTTGTTCATGCGGTGCGACGGATCGGAGCTTGGCCTTGGGGCGCAAGGCCCTGCGCCGTGTCAGCCCTGGCCGCGCAAGGCGGGCTCGAGAGCGCCCCGCCGCGTCAGCCCTGGCCGCGCAAAAAGGCCTCGAGCTCCGCCCGGAAGGCGGGGGCGAGTTCCTCGCGGTCGAGGGCATAGGCCACGTTCGCCATGAGGAAGCCCACCTTCGAGCCCGTATCGTAGGTGCGGCCCTGATACTTCATGCCGAAGAACTGCTGCTGGCCCATGAGCTTGATCATGGCGTCCGTGAGCTGGATCTCCCCGCCCGCGCCCTTCTCCTGGGTGGAGAGGATGTCGAAGATCTCGGGCTGGAGGATGTAGCGGCCGGAGATGATGTAGTTGGAGGGAGCCGTGCCCTTCGGGGGCTTTTCCACCATGCCGGTGATCTCGAAGGTCTGGCCGAATTCCTGGCCCACCGACACGATGCCGTATTGGTGCGTCTGGTCCTCCGGCACCTCCTCGACGGCGATGATGTTGCCCCCGTGCTGCTCGTAGGCGGAGAGCATCTGCTCCATGGAGCCGCGGCTCAGCATGTCGGGGAGGAGCACCGCGAAGGGCTCGTCGCCCACGATCTCCCGCGCGCACCAAACCGCATGGCCGAGGCCGAGGGGCGCCTGCTGGCGGGTGAAGCTCGTCTGGCCGGCCTTCGGCAGATCCCTGGTCAGGCCCTCCAGCTCCTTCGTCTTGCCGCGGCCCTCCAGCGTCGCGTTGAGCTCGTAGGCGATGTCGAAATGGTCCTCGATCACCGCCTTGTTGCGCCCGGTCACGAAGATGAAGTGCTCGATGCCCGCGGCCTTCGCCTCGTCCACCACGTGCTGCACCACGGGCCGGTCGACCACCGTCATCATCTCCTTCGGCACCGCCTTGGTGGCGGGCAGGAACCGGGTGCCGAGGCCGGCGACGGGGAGGACGGCTTTGCGGATGCGCTTCATCGGGTTGGCCATGCTGGAGAGGAGTTGATGGGATCAAGAACGGAAGGGGCGCCGAACTGTCAAGGTTCGGGCGAGGAATAACGGCTGACGGCCCGGCTGGTTGCATGGGCCGGCCCGATTATGGACCCGAAACCTAGCTGGAGCGTTTCTGGGGTGGCATGTACAACATAGATCCACGAGGAGGACGGACCTGATGGCGGTTTTGGTCACGGGCGGCGCGGGTTACATCGGCAGCCACATGGTGCTCGAACTCGTCGATGCCGGGGAGAGCGTGGTCGTTCTCGACGATCTCTCGACCGGCTTCCGGAACAGCATTCCGGCCGAGGCGACCCTCGTCACCGGCGACATGGGCGACCAGGCGCTCGTCACGCGGCTCATCGGCGAGCACGGCATCGATTCCATCGCGCATTTCGCGGCCAAGATCGTGGTGCCGGAATCCGTCTCCGATCCCCTCGGCTACTACCTCAACAACACGGTGAAGAGCCGCGCGCTCGTCGAGGCGGCCGTCAAGGCCGGGGTGAAGAACCTGATCTTCTCCTCCACGGCGGCGGTCTACGGCGAGCCCAACGTCAATCCCCTGCCCGAGGACCTCGCCCTCGCGCCGATCAATCCCTACGGCCGCTCGAAGCTGATGACCGAGTGGATGATCAAGGACACCGCCCAGGCCCACGACCTGCACTATGCGATCCTGCGCTATTTCAACGTGGCGGGCGCCGATCCGAAGGGTCGCTCCGGCCAGTCGACGCCGAACGCGACGCATCTCATCAAGGTGGCGGCGCAGGCGGCCCTCGGCCAGCGCCCCTTCCTCCAGGTCTTCGGTACCGACTACCCGACCCCGGACGGCTCCTGCGTGCGCGACTACATCCAGGTCACGGACCTCGCCCGTGCCCATACGGCGGCGCTGGCCCATCTGCGCCGGGGCGGCGAGAACCTCACCCTCAATTGCGGCTATGGCCGCGGCTTCTCCGTGCTCGAGGTGGTCGAGACCGTGAAGCGCGTGTCGGGCCAGGATTTCGAGGTCCGCTACGCCCCCCGCCGGGCGGGCGATCCGGCGGCCCTCGTCGCCAAGGTGGACCGCGTCCGCGCCGAGCTTGGCTGGACTCCGCAATTCGAGGATCTGTCCGTCATCGTCGAGCAGGCCCTGCGCTGGGAACGCTCCCTCGGGGAGCGCCGGGCGGCCTGAGCCCCACGGCCTGACGCAAGTGTGATCCGGGGCGGGGCGCGATGGCCCCTCAAGTTGCCCCGGCTCAACCTTTCCTTAACCATGATAATGTCGCTTTGGCCGGGCAGGAGAGGCTCCTGCCCGAGAACCCAGAGCGACCGCATGTTCCGATCGATCCCGACCGGCCGCGCCCTGCGCGGTGCCCTCCTGGCCAGCGTCCTGGCCTTCGGCCCGGCTCTCCTGGCCGGCGAGGCCCAGGCTCAGAACCCGGCGCAGACCGCCCCGCAGGGCGATTTCCGCCGCTTCGTCGAGGGGCTGTGGCCCGAGGCGCAGGCCCGGGGCGTGTCGCGGGCGACCTTCGACCAGGCTTTCCGCGGCGTCGCGCCGGATCCGAAGATCATCGCGCTCACGAAGAAGCAATCTGAGTTCGTCCGGCCGATCTGGGAGTACATCAACGGGGCGATCTCGAACGAGCGCCTCACCCGCGGGCGCCAGCTCGCGGAGCAATACGCGGACACGCTCAATGCCGTGGAGCGCGCCTATGGGGTGCCGCGGTCCGTGGTGCTGGGCGTCTGGGGCATGGAGACCAATTTCGGCTCCTTCACGGGCTCGATCTACGTGATCCGCGCCCTCGCGACCCTCGCCTTCACGGGCTACCGGGGCGAGTTCTTCCGGGGCGAGCTCCTGACGGCGCTCCAGATCCTGGAGCAGGACCACATCGACCGGGATGCCATGCTGGGCTCCTGGGCCGGCGCCATGGGGCAGACCCAGTTCATGCCCTCAAGCTTCATGAAATTCGCCGTCGACGGCAACCGGGACGGCAAGCGGGACATCTGGGGCACGATCCCCGACGCCCTCGCCTCCACGGCGAACTACCTGAAGGAGCAGGGCTGGCAGGCGGGCCTGCCCTGGGGCTTCGAGGTGGAGCTGCCGGACGGGTTCGACTTCCGCAACCTGCGCCAGGGCTTCTCGGCCTGGCAGGGGCTCGGCCTGCGGCGCGTGGACGGCAAGCCGCTTCCGCGCTCCGGCGAGGCGAGCCTGTATCTTCCGGGCGGCGCCCGGGGGCCGGCGTTCCTCGTCACCGAGAACTACGCGGTCATCAAGACCTACAACTCGTCCGATGCCTACGCGATGGGCGTGGCGCATCTGGGGGACCGGCTCATGGGCGGCCGGGCGATCCAGGGCGCCTGGCCGGTGAGCGAGCCGCAGCTCGACAAGGATCAGCGCCAGGAGGTGCAGCGGCGCCTCGCGGCCCTCGGCCATTACGAGGGCGAGACGGACGGAAAGCTCGGTTCCAAATCCCGCGAAGCCGTGCGGGCCTTCCAGCTCCAGCGCGGTCTGGTGGCGGACGGCTATGCGAGCGTCGCCCTCCTCAAGGAGCTGCGGGCCGCCCGCTGACGCGCCGTCCTTCTGCCCCGGCTCCGCTCGGCGCGAATTCGGCGCTTGGTTGGACCTGCGCAAGGGTCGCCGACGGGGTTGTCGTCCGGCCTCTGGGGCTCGCTCTGCGTGAATTCGGCGCGCTTGGCTGACGGAGCCCGTCTCAGGCGTTATAGTGGAGGGTACGTCGGAAGGATCGGGCCATGCGGCAAAGATTGTCCTTGAAGGTCGGATTGGCAGCGGTCGCGGCCCTGATGGGCGCGGCGAGTCCCGCCTTGGCGCAGATCGTCTACGACACGGCCCCCCGGCGCGGCTATTACCGCCAGGCGCCCCCGCCTCAGCCCGGTTACGGGCAGCCTCCGGCCGGATACTACTACCAGCAGCCCGCGCCCCCGCCGCAGCGGCGAGTGGCGCCCGGCCAGTATTACCCGGGGATGCTGGTGCAGCCGGCGCCCCAGCCCCAGCCCGGCTTCAGCCTGCGTCGCCTCTTCGGCTACGAGGAGGAGCAGCGCCCGGCCTCGCGCCCGGCTCCGCGCCAGGCGCCCCGGCCGAAACCCGCTCCCGTGCAGGTGGCCAAGCCCGACAAGCCGAAGGTCAACCCGTCCACCCACCTCGTGGTGTTCGGCGATTCCTATGCGGATCTCACCGGCCAGGGCCTCGACGATGTCTATGCGGAGGCGCAGGACGTGGCGGTGGCCCGCAAGGTCCGGGCCGATGGCGGCCTGACCCGCTCCGAGCCCGGCGAGTGGCCGAAATTCATCCAGGACACCCTCAATGGCGGCCAGAAGATCACGGTGGCCGTCCTGATGCTCGGCGCCAACGACCGCCAGGCGATCCGCGAGGGCGAGACGACCCACGAGCCGCTCTCCGAGCGCTGGAAGCAGATCTACCGGGAGCGCGTGGACGCAGTCGTGCGGGTGTTCCAGGAGCGGGCCGTGCCCGTGGTCTGGGTCGGCGTCCCGCCCATGCGGAACGACAAGCTCTCGGCGGACTACATCGCCATGAACGAGATCTACCGCGACAGCGTGCAGCGCGCCGGCGGCACCTATGTGGATGTGTGGCCGGGCTTCGTGAACGACGAGAACCGCTACACCGCCACGGGCCCGGACGTGGACGGCCAGCCCTCGCGCCTGCGCAACAACGACGGCCTCTTCACCAAGGCGGGCGCCCGCAAGGCGGCCCATTTCGCGGATGCGGAGATCAAGCGGATCCTGGAAGGAAAGCGCACCGGCACGGCCGTCGCCGCAACGCCTCCGGTCGAGGGCGCCTCCGTCGACCAGATGATCAACGCCGCGCTCCCGGCCCTGCCGGAACCCGCCGGCACGCCGCCGCTCGCCTCCAAGCCCCTCGTCGGTCCCGTGCTGCCCCTCACCCGTCCCGAGGTCGCCCCCGGCGGCACCCTGATCTCCGGCCGCCCGCGCCTCGACGGCGATGCGACTTACGGGGTGCAGAAGGCCCTTCGCGAGGGCGTGGCGCCAAGCCCGCGCCCGGGCCGCGCGGACGATTTCCGCTGGCCGCGCTCTTAAGGGCGTGCGGAGCGGCTTCGCCGCAGCTTCTTTCACTGGATCCCGGATCTGCGTGCGCAAGGCTTTGCCTCGCTCCCTTGTCCGGGAAAGGGCGGACAGGGTGTGATGAACCTCTCACCCTTTTCCCGGCCGGTGCACATTCGGGTGCGGTGGGTGACACCCTCTCACCCCTTTCCCGGACAAGTGCAGCGAAGCGGAACGCCGATCCGGGATCCAGGCCAACGACTCTGCGGCGAAGCCGCTCCTTAGACCCCAGCCAAAGCCGCTGCGGCGCTTCCTGAGACCCGGGATGCGTGTTCTAGCGCGGCAGGATGCTCGATCCCATCAGGAACGTGTCGATGGAGCGCGCGGCCTGACGGCCCTCGCGGATCGCCCAGACGATGAGGGATTGGCCGCGGCGCATGTCGCCGGCGACGAACACCTTGTCCTCCGAGGTCCGGTAGTCGTCGTCGTTCGCCACCACGTTGCCGCGGCGGTCCATGCCGACCGCCGCCTGCTCCAGGAGGCCCGTGCGCAGGGAGCCCGCAAAGCCGATGGCGATGAAGACGAGGTCCGCCTGGATCACGAATTCCGAGCCCGGGATCGGCTGGCGCCGCTCGTCCACCCGCGCGCATTGCACGCCGGTGACGCGCCCGTTGCGGCCCTCGATGGCGAGGGTCGCGGCCTGGAATTCGCGCTCGGCGCCTTCCGCCTGGCTCGACGAGGTGCGCATCTTGGTGGGCCAATAGGGCCACACCGCGAGCTTGTCCTCGCGCTCGGGCGGCTTGGGGCGGATGTCGAGCTGGGTCACCTGGAGCGCGCCCTGCCGGAACGCGGTACCGATACAGTCGGAGGCGGTGTCGCCGCCGCCGATCACCACCACATGCTTGCCGCCCGCCAGGATCGGCTCGGCCTCCACGGCCTCGCTGTTCACCCGCTTGTTCGACTGGGTGAGGTAGGGCATCGCGTAATGCACGCCCGCGAGATCCTGGCCGGGGAGCTTCGGATCGCGCGGATCCTCCGCGCCGCCCGCGAACAGCACCGCGTCGAACTCGTTGTGGAGGGACGCGAAGCTCTTCGTCACGCCAACGTTCACGCCGCAATGGAAGACCACGCCCTCGGCTTCCATCTGCTTCACGCGCCGGTCGATGTGGTGCTTCTCCATCTTGAAGTCCGGGATGCCGTAGCGAAGCAAGCCCCCGGGCTTCGCCTCGCGCTCGAACACGTGCACCTCATGGCCGACGCGGGCGAGCTGCTGGGCGGCCGCCATGCCGGCGGGCCCCGAGCCGATGATGGCGACGCGCTTGCCCGTGAGCTTGTCCGGCACCTCGGGCTTCACCCAGCCCATGTCCCAGGCCTTGTCGGCGATGGCCTGCTCGATGGTCTTGATGGTGACGGGCTGGTTTTCCAGGTTCAGCGTGCAGGCTTCCTCGCAAGGAGCCGGGCAGACGCGGCCGGTGAATTCCGGGAAGTTGTTCGTCGAGTGGAGGTTGCGCGCCGCATCCTCCCAACCGTCGTTGAAGACGAGGTCGTTCCAGTCCGGGATCTGGTTGTGCACCGGGCATCCCGTGGGCCCATGGCAGAACGGGATGCCGCAATCCATGCAGCGGGCCGCCTGCTTGCGCAGGTCGTTGTCGTCCAGCGGAAGCGTGAACTCCCGGAAGTGCCGCACCCGGTCGCCGGCGAGCTGGTACTTCTGCTCCTGGCGGTCGTATTCGAGAAAGCCTGTGACCTTGCCCATGGCTTGTCCTGCCCCTGCTACTTGTCCCCGGTGGCGCGCTCGTTGATGAAGCGCGCAACGCCGGTGGTCGATCCTTACTCTGCCGCCTGGAGCGTGCGCGATCGCTCCATCTCCTTGTCCCAGTGGCGCGCTCCTTTGGGGAGCGCGCGACGCCGGTCGCCGATCTTTATTCCGCCGCCTGGAGCGTGCGCGAGCGCTCCATCTCCCGCAGGGCGCGCCGGTATTCCACCGGCATCACCTTCACGAACCTCGTCCGGTAGGTGGCCCAGTCGTCGAGGATCGCCTTGGCGCGGGCCGAGCCCGTATAGGTGTGATGGTTCGAGATGAGCTGCATGAGGCGCTCCTCGTCGGAGCCCGACATGTTCGCCATGATGTCGATGCGCCCCTTGGTCTCGAGGTCGCCGCCATGGTGGTGGAGGCGCTGCATCAGATCCTCCTCCTCGGGCACCGGCTCGAGATCGACCATGGAGAGGTTGCAGCGCTTGGCGAACGAGCCGTCCTCGTCGAGCACGTAGGCGATGCCGCCCGACATGCCCGCCGCGAAGTTGCGGCCGGTCTGGCCGAGCACCACCACGAGGCCGCCCGTCATGTACTCGCAGCCGTGGTCGCCCGTGCCCTCCACCACCGCGATGGCGCCGGAATTGCGCACGGCGAAGCGCTCGCCCGCGACGCCGCGGAAATAGGCTTCGCCCGCGATCGCGCCGTAGAGGACCGTGTTGCCGACGACGATGGAGTGCTCCGCCAGAGCCTTCGAGCCCGCCTGCGGCGCGATGATGAGCTTGCCGCCGGAGAGGCCCTTGCCCACGTAGTCGTTCGCCTCGCCGTCGAGCCGCAGGGTCACGCCCGCCGCCGCCCAGGCGCCGAAGCTCTGGCCCGCGGTGCCCTTGAGGTTCACCACGATGGTGTCGTCGGGAAGCCCCTCGTGGCCATAAGCCTTCGCCACCGCGCCCGAGAGCATGGCGCCGACCGCGCGGTCCGCGTTGCGCACGCCGGCCTCGATGGTGACGGCGCGGCCATGCTCCAGGGCCTCCGCCGCCTTGGCGATGAGCTCCCGGTCGAGCACGTTTCCGATGGGATGCACCTGCCGCTCCGCATGGCGGATCGCCACCCCCGCGCCGGCTTCCGGCTTGTGGAAGATCTTGGCGAAGTCGAGCCCCTTCGCCTTCCAGTGGTCGATGGCTTCGTTCTTGTCGAGGAGGTCGGACTGGCCGACCATCTCGGAGAGCGTGCGGAAGCCCATGGCGGCCATCATCTCCCGCACTTCCTCGGCGACGAAGAAGAAGTAGTTGACCACGTGCTCGGGCAGGCCCTTGAAGCGCTTCCTCAGCACCGGGTCCTGCGTGGCGACGCCCACCGGACAGGTGTTGAGGTGGCACTTGCGCATCATGATGCAGCCGGCCGCGATGAGCGGCGCGGTGGAGAAGCCGAACTCGTCGGCCCCGAGCAGCGCCGCGATGATCACGTCGCGGCCGGTCTTCAGACCTCCGTCCGCCTGCAGGACCACGCGGCCGCGCAGGCGGTTGAGCACGAGGGTCTGCTGGGTCTCGGCGAGGCCGATCTCCCAGGGGCTGCCCGCATGCTTGATGGAGGTGAGGGGCGAGGCGCCCGTGCCGCCCTCGAAGCCTGAGATCGTGATGTGATCCGCGCGGGATTTCGCGACGCCCGCCGCCACCGTGCCGACGCCGACCTCCGAGACGAGCTTCACGGAGACATCCGCGTCCGGGTTCACGTTCTTGAGGTCGAAGATGAGCTGCGCCAGATCCTCGATGGAGTAGATGTCGTGGTGCGGCGGGGGCGAGATGAGGCCGACGCCCGGGGTCGAGTGCCGCAGGCGCGCGATGTTCGCATCCACCTTGTGGCCGGGAAGCTGGCCGCCCTCGCCGGGCTTCGCGCCTTGCGCCACCTTGATCTGCATCATGTCGGAATTGACGAGGTATTCCGTCGTGACGCCGAAGCGGCCCGAGGCCACCTGCTTGATGGCCGAGCGCTTCTTGTTGCGGAAGCGCGCCGCATCCTCGCCGCCCTCGCCCGTGTTGGACTTGGCGCCGATGGCGTTCATGGCAATGGCAAGCGTCTCGTGCGCCTCCTTCGAGATCGCGCCGAGGGACATGGCGCCCGTGGAGAAGCGCTTCACCAGCTCGGCCGCGGGCTCCACCTCCTCGAGGGGCACCGGCGCGCGGCCGATCTCGTCGGCGGTCTTGATGCGGAAGAGGCCGCGAATGGTCTTGAGGTGGTTCTCCTGCTCGTTCACGAGCCGCGCGAAGTCGCGATAGCGATCCTGCGCGTTGAGGCGCACCGCGTGCTGGAGCGTCGCCACCGTGTCCGGATTCCAGGCATGCTCCTCGCCGCGCAGGCGATAGGCGTATTCGCCGCCCACATCGAGGGCGTCGCGATAGACCGGCGCGTCGCCGAAGGCGTCCCGGTGCCGCTGCACGTTCTCCTCGGCGACCTCGTCCATGCCGATGCCCTCGATGGTGGTCGCCGTGCCGAAGAAGTCACGGTTCACGAAGGAGGACTTGAGGCCCACCGCATCGAAGATCTGCGCGCCGCAATAGGATTGGTAGGTGGAGATGCCCATCTTCGACATCACCTTGAGAAGGCCCTTGCCGATGGACTTGATGAAGCGCTTCACGGCCTCGTCCGGGTCCACCTCTTCCGGCAGCTCGCCGCGGGCATGCATGTCCGCGATGGTCTCGAAGGCGAGATAGGGATTGATGGCCTCGGCGCCGTAGCCCGCAAGGCACGCGAAGTGATGGATCTCGCGGGGCTCGCCGCTCTCGACCACGAGGCCGACGGAGGTGCGAAGGCCCTTGCGGATGAGGTAGTTGTGCACGGCCGCCGTCGCGAGCAGCGCCGGGATCGGAATGCGGTCCGGGCCCACCATGCGGTCGGAGAGGATGATGATGTTGTAGCCGCCATGCACCGCGGCCTCGGCCCGGTCGCACAGGCGGTCGAGGGCGCCGTCGAGGGCCGCGGCGCCGAGCTCCGACGGATAGGTGATGTCGAGGGTCTTGGTGTCGAAGCGGTCCTCGAAATGGCCGATGCAGCGGATCTTCTCGAGATCCTGGTTCGTGAGGATCGGCTGGCGCACCTCGAGGCGCTTGCGGCGCGAGGTGCCCTCGAGATCCAGGATGTTCGGACGCGGCCCGATGAAGGACACGAGGCTCATGACGAGCTCCTCGCGGATCGGGTCGATCGGCGGGTTCGTCACCTGCGCGAAGTTCTGCTTGAAGTAGGTGTAGAGAAGCTTCGGCTTGTCCGAGAGCGCGGAGATGGGCGTGTCCGTGCCCATGGAGCCCACCGCCTCCTGGCCCGTGACGGCCATGGGCTGCATGAGGAGCTTCAGGTCCTCCTGGCTGTAGCCGAAGGCCTGCTGCCGGTCGAGGAGCGACACGTCCGTGCGGCTCTCGCGGGCCTGCACGGGCTTCAGGTCCTCCAGCACGATCTGCGTGCGCTTCAGCCAATCCTTGTAGGGCAGGGCGGTGGAGAGGCGCTGCTTGATCTCGTCGTCCGAGACGATGCGGCCCTCCTCCAGATCGATGAGGAGCATCTTGCCCGGCTGCAGGCGCCACTTCTCGACGATGCGCTCCTCCGGGATCGGCAGCACGCCCATCTCGGAGGCGAGCACCACGAGCCCGTCGTCGGTCACGAGGTAGCGGGCGGGGCGCAGGCCGTTGCGGTCGAGGGTCGCGCCGATCTGGCGGCCGTCCGTGAAGCAGATCGCGGCGGGCCCGTCCCACGGCTCCATGAGAGCGGCGTGGTACTCGTAGAAGGCGCGCCGGTTGTCGTCCATGAGCGGATTGCCGGCCCAGGCCTCGGGGATCAGCATCATCATGGCGTGAGCGAGCGGGTAGCCGCCGCGCACCAGGAATTCGAGGGCGTTGTCGAAGCAGGCGGTGTCGGACTGGCCCTCGTAGGATACCGGCCAGATCTTCGAGATGTCGTTGCCGAAGAGCTCCGAGTCCACGGAGGCCTGGCGGGCCGCCATCCAGTTCACGTTGCCGCGCAGGGTGTTGATCTCGCCGTTATGGGCGACCATCCGGTAAGGGTGCGCGAGCTGCCAGGTCGGGAAGGTGTTGGTGGCGAAGCGCTGGTGGACGAGGGCGAGCGCGCTCTCGAAGCGCGGGTCGGCCAGGTCTTTGTAGTAGCCGCCGAGCTGCGTGACGAGCACCATGCCCTTGTAGACGACCGTGCGCGAGGAGAGCGACACCGGGTAATAGCCGGCGGTGCGCGGGTCCTTGAGATCGTAGACCGCGTTGGAGATCACCTTGCGGGCGAGGAATAGGCGGCGCTCGAACGCGTCCTGGTCCATGTCCTTGAGCTTGCCGATGAAGATCTGCCGGTGCTGGGGCTCGGTCGCCTTCACGCTCTCGCCGAGATCGGCGTTGTCGACGGGCACCTCGCGCCAGCCGAGGAGGTGCAGGCCCTCGGCCGCGATGGCCTTCGTGACGATCTCCTCGACGATCCGGAAGCCCTCGGGATCCTGGGGCATGAAGAGATGGCCGACGCCGTACTCGCCCTCCTCCGGCAGCCAGATGCCGGCCTTGGCGCATTCGGCGGCGAAGAACTTGTGCGGGATCTGAACGAGGATGCCGCAGCCGTCGCCCATCTTCGGGTCGGCGCCCACGGCGCCGCGATGGTCGAGATTCGCCAGGATGGCGAGGCCCTGCTCCACGATGGTGTGGGTCTTGCGGTTCTTCATGTGGGCGATGAAGCCGACGCCGCAGGAATCCTTCTCGTTCGCCGGGTCGTAGAGGCCCTGCGGGGCCGGCAGGGCCGGATCGCGGACGACGAGCGGGGTCGACGACGTCCGGGAGCGGACGGCAGGGTGGTGGTCGGCGCTCGTCATGGGCCTGTCGCTCATCGCAATCCTCGCCTTAAGCTCACGTGTCGTCGAACCTGCGGCGGGGCGCTCGTCCCTGCCGCGTCGTCCAGTCTGTCGGGGCCTTTGCGAGGGCGTCCGGTTCGGGAGCCCGCCGCGTTCGGCGTCGGTGAGGTTTGGGGTCTCTTGAGGGAGCGCCCGCACCCCGCGGGCGTCTTCCGGCTTGCAGTCAGCCGACGAGCGCCCGTGCCGCCCGCGTTTTGCGGGCGGTTGCATTCGGATCTCGTTTGGTCGTCGCCGGACCAGACATCAAGAAATCCTCGGGCGTTCCGGAGCGCGGCAAAGCGGCGCTCCCGATGGGACAGCATCACTGTCCTAATGCTCTGGACGTTGCCAGAAGAGGCCCGGGCGCGCAAGCCCAAACTCGCGCCCCTTGACGAAAAATTTCAGGAGCTTCGATCGAGGCGCAACAAAAGCGGCCCCGGCTGCGATTTGGGCGAAAGTCTAAGCCGATGGGTCAACGACCTTGACATGTCGGCGGGGGCCCCGGCGCCGGGCCCGCAGGCCTTCGACGCGCGGGCGCGCCGCCGTGGCGGCCTTCTCGCCGCCCTGACCCGATCGTCTCCTTGACATGCGGGCCCGCCTGGGGAGGCTCTCGGCCCGAAAGGACCTTTTTTCATGAACTTTGTCAGCGACAACATCGTCGGCGCGAGCGCGCCGGTCCTCCAGGCGCTCGTCGCCGCCAACGAGGGCGCGCTCCCGGCCTATGGGCTCGATCCGATCACCAAGAGGGTGGAGGCCCGCTTCGCCGAGATCTTCGAGCGCGACTGCGCGGTCTATCTCGTGACCACCGGGACGGCGGCCAATGCGCTGGCGCTGGCGGCCGCGGTCCCGCCCTGGGGCCTCGCCGTGTGTCACCGGGAAAGCCACGTGATCGACGACGAATGCGGCGCGCCCGAGTTCTTCATGCACGGGGCGAAGCTCGCGGGGCTTCCGGGCGCGGGCGGCAAGCTCGATCCGGCCACGGTCTCGGCCTACCTCGCCGGCCTGCCCAAGGCCCTCAAGCAGATGCCGCCGAAGGCCCTGTCCATCTCCCAGGTCACGGAATGCGGCATGGTCTACACCCTCGACGAGATCGAGGCGCTCGGCGGGGTCTGCCGGGAGCGCGGCCTTGCCTTCCACCTCGACGGGGCGCGGTTCGCCAACGCGCTCGTGAGCCTCGGCTGCACCCCCGCGGAGATGACCTGGAAGCGGGGCGTCGACATCGTGTCCTTCGGGGGCACCAAGAACGGCTGCCTCATGGCCGAGGCCGTCGTGGTGTTCGACAAGCGCCTGGACGAGGGGCTCGACTACCGTCGCAAGCGTGCGGGCCAGATCATCTCCAAGGGTCGGCTCGCGGCCGCCCAGTTCGAGGCCTATTTCGAGAACGACCACTGGTATGCCAATGCCCGCCACGCGAACCGCATGGCGCGGCAGCTCTCCGAGGGCCTCGCGGCCCTGCCCGGCGTGCGCCTCGCCTGGCCGACCCAGGCGAACGAGGTGTTCCCGATCATCCCCAAGGCGATGGACCGGGCCCTGCGGGAGGCGGGCGCGCTCTATCACCCCTGGACGGAGGCGAGCCTGTTCGAGGGCGAACAGGTGGCCGAGACCGAGTCGCTGATCCGGCTCGTGCTCTCCTTCGCGACCCGCGAGGAGGACGTGGCCCGCTTCCTCGACGTCGCTCGAGGAGCGGTGCGGCGCGCGGCGGCCGAGTAGGGGCTTGCCTCAGCCTCGATGTCGCCCAAGGGGCGGTGGGGTGCGCGACGGTCGATCAGGGGCTGCCTCAGCTCCGCCGTAATCGGCTGTGAGAAGAGCCCTCAAGAGCTTTCGGCCAGGGTCTCGTGCCCCGGCTTAAAGGACCAGGACAGACAAGAAAAAAGCGCCCCGGCATGAACCGGGGCGCCTTCGTTTTTGGAGGGTCTGTGCGGGCGTTACGCCACCTTGGCCTCGATCGTGCGGGCGGCCTGGCTCGCGATCGGGATCAGCTTCGGCTTCTTGGCCTCGGGGATCTCGCGCACGAGGTCGATGTGCAGGAGGCCGTTCTCGAGGGCCGCGCCCGTCACCTGGACGCCGTCGGCGAGCTGGAAGCGCCGCTCGAAGGTGCGCGCCGCGATGCCCTGGTACAGGACCTCGGCTTTGCGCTCCTCGGCGCCCTTCTTCTCACCGCGCACCATGAGGGTGTGCTCCTTCACCTCGATCGAGAGATCCTGATCGGTGAAGCCGGCGACCGCGACCGAAATCCGGTAGGCGTTCTCGCCGGTGCGCTCGATGTTGTAAGGGGGGTAGCTGGGGGCCGCATCCACGTTCCCGAGCTGGTCGAGCATCGAGAACAGGCGGTCGAAACCGACCGTGTTGCGGTAGAAGGGAGCAAGATCGAACTGTCGCATGGCATATCCTCCGCTTGAAGCGACATGCAGAAGGTCCGCCCAAGGGGGCCGGACCGGTGATGTGCCGCCATCATGGCCGGCACGGATTCGAGGTGGTTACGGCTCCGCGCGGTGTCAAGACCACCGCATTTGCTCTATATGAAACACAACGCGTCACTCCCTCCCGATCCCGCCGGAACAGTCCCGCCCGTGCAGCTCTACCCCACCCCCGACAACCCGATCCCCGGCCCCGAGCCGGTGCTGATGTCCGTCACGGCCAAGGACGGCGTGCCCCTGCGCGTGGCGCGCTGGGTGCCGGAGGGGCCCTGCCAGGGGACGGTCTGCATCCTCCAGGGCCGGGCGGAGTTCATCGAGAAATATTTCGAGACCGTGGGCGACCTGCTGGTGCGGGGCTTCGCGGTGGTGGCCTTCGACTGGCGCGGGCAGGGCCATTCCGGGCGCCAGGTGCGCAATGCCCGCAAGGGCCATGTGCGCCGCTTCAGCGACTACAGGCGGGACCTTGCGGCGATCCGCGACCAGGTGCTGATCCCCCACATGCCGCAGCCTCATTTCGCGCTCGCCCATTCCATGGGCGGCGCCATCGCGCTCCAGGCCGCGGCCGAGGGCGCGCTGCCCTTCCGGCGCCTCGTCACCACGACGCCGATGATCGCCCTGTGCATCATCAACAATCTCCGGACCGCCTCGGTGGTGGCCCGGGTGCTCCACATGCTCGGCTTCGGGCGCGCCTTCATCCCAGGCGGGGGCGAGACCTCGATCTCCAAGAAACCCTATGCGGGCAACCGGCTCACCAGCGATCCGGTGCGCTACGCCCGCAACGCGGCCGCCGCGGCGGCGGTGGGCGACGGGGCGATCGGCGATCCGACCGTGGCCTGGATCCACTCCGCCTTCCGCTTCATGGACGCGTTTCGCGACCCGCGCTTCGGCCTGAAGGTCCGGCTCCCGACGCTCATCGTGGCGGCCGGGGCCGATCCGGTCTGCGCGACGCCGGTCACGGAGCGGCTGGCCGCGCGCCTCAAGGCGGGGCACGCCATCGTGCTGCGGGGCGCCAAGCACGAGATCCTCATGGAGCGGGACGCGATCCGGGAGCAGTTCTGGGCCGCCTTCGACGCCTTCATCCCGGGCTCCGACGGAGCCGTGATGCGCGAGGGGCCGGCCGAGGCGGCGGCTCCGCGGGACATCCCGGCCCCGCAGGCGGCCGCCCCCGTCGCGGCCCTGCCGGCGCCGGCCGTGGAGGAGCCCCGGGTCGGGGACGCGGATGCGGCTCCCGAACCCGTGCTCGCCCTCGCGGCGTCAGGCCCGGCGGCCGAGGAGCTCGATCGCGGCCGCGTGGACGCGGCGGTCGCCGGCGGCGACGATCGACCCGCCCTCGGCCGCTGAGCCGCCGTCCCAGGCGGTGACGATCCCGCCCGCGCCCTCGATGATCGGGATCAGCGCCACGATGTCGTAGGGCTTGAGGCCCGACTCGACCACGAGATCGATATGGCCGGCCGCTAGCATGCAATAGGCGTAGCAATCGCAGCCGTAGCGGGCGAGGCGGGCCACGCTCTCGACCCGGTCATAGGCGCGCAGGGCCTCGCCCGAGAACAGCTTGGGGCTCGTGGTCGCGATGATGGCGTCGCTGAGAGACGCGCAGCGCCGGGTGCGCAGAACCCGCTCCCCGCCGGGACCCCGATAGGTGGCGCTGCCGCAATCGCCAAAGAAGCGCTCGCCCGTGAAGGGCTGGTGCATCATGCCAAAGCAGGGCCGGCCGGCGCGGTTGAGCCCGATCAGGGTGCCCCATGTGGGTAGGCCCGCGATGAAGGCCCGGGTGCCGTCGATGGGATCGAGCACCCAGACGTATTCGGAATCCTCGCGCTCGCTTCCAAATTCCTCTCCCACGATGCCGTGGGTCGGAAAGCTGCGGTTGATCATCTGGCGGATCGCCGCCTCGCCGGCCCGGTCCGCCTCCGTCACCGGGTCGAACTCGCCGCCGCGGGATTTGTCCTCGGCCGCGATGGCCGAGCGGAAGAAGGGAAGGATCGCCTGGCCCGACTGGGTCGCGAGCTCGTTGACGAATTGCGTGAAATCGATGAGTGCCATGCGCGATCCCCCAATCTTGTCCTGACGCTTCGGGGGCTTTTATCAACCCGCGCCGCCGCTGCAAGCGGCCTCGAAACAAACGCTTTGGTGTTCCTGGGGAGACGCCGAGACAACCGTCGGTTTGCCTTGAGCCATGCATGAAATGCATGTCAGCAACAGCCTAACAGCGCTTGTTCCTGTTGCGATGCGGCGTAAATTGTTGCGGTGCGATAACGCGACGGTGTCGCGGGATCGTTGCCCTTCTTGGGCGTTTCCTCCCTAAACTTCGGGCCGCTGGCAACAGCGGCCTTTTTTCTTGCCCGCATTCCGGAAAGACGGATCGGCCAGGTTTCGGGAGGGACTACTCCGCGGCGATGCGCCGGGGGGAGAGATCGCCCCCGAGCTCGCGGATCACCGTGGCGAACACGCTTTCGAGGTCGCCGGCGAGCCGCATGAAGCCGGCTTTGCGGGTCAGCGTCCGCTCATCCATGTAGAGCGACCGGTTCACCTCCACCTGAAGGGCATGGCGCCCGAGGGCCGGCTCCCCGTAATGCTCGGTGATGAAGCCGCCCGCATAGGGCTTGTTGCGCACCACCGAATAGCCCCGGGAGCGCAGGGTCACGTCCACGAGATCCGTGAGGATCCCGGCGCAGCTCGTCCCGTAGCGGTCGCCGAGCACGATGTCGGCCTTCACCCCGTCGTCCCGGCTGACGCTCGTGGAGGGCATGGAATGGCAATCGATCAGCACCGCATGGCCGAAGGCCCGGGCCGTGCGCTGCACGAGCTGGCGCAGCATGCGGTGATAGGGCTTGTAGAGCCATTCGATCCGCCGCAGGGCCTCGTCCACGGGGATGCGCCCGCGATAGATCTCCTGCCCGTCCGCGACGATCCGCGGGATCGTGCCGAGGCCGCCGGCCACCCGCATGGAGCGCGTGTTGGCGAAGGCCGGCAGGCGCCCGTCGAACATGCGCGGGTCGAGCTCGTAGGGTTCCCGGTTGAGATCGAGATAGGCGCGGGGGAACCGCGCCGCCATGAGCGGAGCCCCGAGCCCCACCATCGCGCCGAAGAGATCGTCCACGAAGGCGTCCTCGGAGCGGCGGAGCGCCATGGGGTCGAGCCGGGACTCGGCCAGGAAGCTCGTGGGGTAGATCGCGCCCGCATGGGGAGCGTTGAACACGAAGGGTACGGTCTGCTGCGCCGGATCGACGACGATGAAGGGAGGCTCGAAATCGTCGGCGATGGCTGGACGCATCAATGTACCAATTCCGCTGGAGAAGCCGCTCAGGAATCAGCTTAATGTGGCTGGGGCGTGATCGTCTGTCCATTGCCCTTCAGGGCTCCGGCGACAGATGAGAACCAGGATCGGGATCGTTGGTCCATATGCCCCTGAGAAGCCCTGGCGACGGGACGCGAACGGGGATCCGGCTCGTCCGTCCATTGCCTTTCGGGGGCTCCGGCGACAGGATGCCCCTGGGGATCCGGTGGATGACGCTCGCTTCCTTCACGGCTTATTTACCGCGACGTCCGATCAAGACGAGAGCGTTATCGCGATGATTCTGGACCGCGCCCGATGAAAATCCTGTTGGCCGAAGACGACAACGACATGCGCCGCTTTCTCGTGAAGGCGCTGCAGAACGCGGGCTACGACGTCGCCTCGTTCGATAATGGCCTCTCGGCCTATAACCGGCTCCGGGAGGAGCCGTTCGAGCTTCTCCTCACCGACATCGTCATGCCGGAGATGGACGGCATCGAGCTGGCCCGCCGGGCCACCGAGCTCGACCCGGACATCAAGGTGATGTTCATCACGGGCTTCGCGGCCGTGGCGCTGAACCCGGATTCCAAGGCCCCCCGGGACGCCAAGGTGCTCTCGAAGCCCTTCCACCTGCGCGACCTCGTGAACGAGGTCGAGAAGATGATGGCGGCCTGAAAAGACCCGCGATCTGGCTTGCATCGGTTCGCGCCACTCGCTATACGGCCCGCCTATGCCGATGGGCCGCAAGGCCCGCGGCGGCCCGCCATGGCGGCGAAGGATGGGCGATTAGCTCAGCGGTAGAGCACACCCTTGACATGGGTGGGGTCACAGGTTCAATCCCTGTATCGCCCACCATCCTTCTTCCGTTCAAGTCCCTGAACAGCCTGCACTATCCACCCCGGCGCGGCCCTCGCGCCCGGCCGCGGAATCAGGCGTTCCGACCGCCCTGGCGCGACGATTTTTCCTTGCGCTTTCAGGCCGGATCGGTATATCGGGCGCTTCCGCACGATGACATCGCATGATCGACATCGTCAGGGTGGCCTGAAAGCCGCCCCTTGCGCCCTTTTTTGCATTTCCGGCTTGCTGCGGCAGGCCGCTGGAGACCGGACATGAAAATCCGCAACTCGCTGAAGTCGCTCCGCACCCGTCACCGCGACAACCAGCTGGTCCGTCGCAAGGGCCGGGTCTACATCATCAACAAGACCCAGAAGCGCTACAAGGCCCGCCAGGGCTAAGGCTCCCGGTGCGGCCCGGCCGCACTTGGCCCCTCCGGTGCGGCCCGGCCGCACTTGGCCCCTCCGGTGCGGCTCGCCCGCACCCGGACGCTTCAGGCGCGGTTCGCCGCACCAACCCGTGAATTGACGGCGCATGCCGGGATCCTAGATGATCTCGGCATGCGCCTTTTCGCGTCCACGCTCCTCGTTCTGCTCGCCCTCGCGCCGCTGCCCGCGGTGGCCCAGGGCGCGCCTGACCCAAAGTCCGACCCCAAGCCTGCTCCCAAGGCCGAGGAGTCCAAGGCGGATCCCCGCCGAGCCAGCCTCGACGACCTGTTCGAGCGCCTGGGCAAGGCCACCGACGAGCAGGAGGCCAAGGGCATTGCCGGCCTCATCGAGCGGCGCTGGGCGCGCTCGGGCTCCGATACGGCGGATCTTCTCATGAGCCGGGCCGGTCAGGCCGTGGAGGGGAAGGACTACCCCCTCGCCATCGAGCTCCTGGACCGGGTGCTCGTGCTGGAGCCCCAATGGGTCGAGGCCTGGTTCCGCCGCGCCAACGTCTTCTTCCTCATGGACGATCCGGTGAGCTCCCTCGCGGACCTCAGGCAGGTGATCAACCGGGAGCCGCGGCATTTCGGCGCCTGGGCCGGCATCGGGCACATCTTCAACAGCGCCGAGGACAAGACGCGGGCTCTCGAATCCTACCGCCGGTCCCTCAAGATCTACCCGAAGCAATCCAGTCTCGAGACCATCGTCGGGCGGTTGGCCCCCCAGGTCGACGGCCAGGACCTCTAGGCCCCGCCGCTCCCGGCCCCGTGTCGGCTGCGCAACTTCATCTATGACGATTTTCTGCCGCATCCTCATCGGCCTCGCGCCGGTCGCGTATCCCCATCCATGACGGTTCTTCGCTACATCCTCATCGGCCTGGTGCCGGTCGCGTATCCCCATCCATGACGATTCTTCGCTATTTCCTCATCGGCCTTGTGCTGGTCTTCGTCATGGGCGGCGTCGCGACCGCGCTCATCGCGTGGCGCATCGAGACCCGTTATCCGCCGAACGGCCGCTTCGTGGACGTGGCGGGCGGTCGCCTGCACTACGTGGAGGCCGGCCCGACCTCCGGGGTCCCGCTCGGGACCGTGGTGCTGCTCCACGGCGCCTCGTCGAACAGCGCGGATTCCATGGCCTCCTTCGGGCGCCGGCTCGCCGAGCGCTACCGGGTCATCGCCTTCGACCGGCCGGGCCATGGCTGGAGCGACCGCATCGCGGGAGCCGACGCGGCGCGTCCGCAGCGCCAGGCGGCGCTCATCGCCGAGGCCATGCGCAAGCTCCAGACCGGCAAGGCCATCGTGGCGGGCCATTCCTGGGGCGGATCCGTGGTGCCGAACTTCGCCCTCGATCACCCGGACGTCACCGGCGCCCTCATGCTGCTCTCCGCCGTGACGCATCCTTGGCCCGGCGGACGCATCACCTGGTACTACCACCCGGCCACGTCCTTAATCGGCTGGCTCTTCACCCGCACGCTCACGACGCCGCTAGGCTCGCTTCTCGTCGGGCCGTCCGTGGCCGGCGTCTTCGCGCCCCAGTCACCGCCGCAAGATTATGCGGAGCTCGCCCGCATCCGCCTCGTGCTGCGCCCGCCCGTCTTCCATGCCAATGCGCAGGACGTGGCGGGCCTTCACGACGCGGTGACGGAGCAGAGCCCGCGCTACGGCGCCATCCGCGTGCCGGCCACGGCGATCGGCGGCGATGCGGACACGATCGTGTGGACGGATCTCCACTCGCGCTCCTTCGCGCGCGAGGTCGCGGGCACCAAGCTCGTGGTCCTGCCGGGGGTCGGCCACATGCCCCATTACAGCCACGCGGACCTCATCATCGCCGAGATCGACGCGCTCGCGGCCCGCATGGCGACACCCGCCGCCGAGGCGCGGGCGCCCTGACGGGGGATGCGGCGTGGCTTCGCCGCAGCTTCTATTGGCTTGGATCCCGGCTCGGCGTTCCACTTCGCTGCACTTGGCCGGGAAAGGGGTGAGAGGTTCATCACACCCACAGAGCCTTTCCCGGACAAGGGAGCGAGGCAACGCCTCGCGCACGCCGATCCGGGATCCAGTGCAACAAACCAGCGGCGAAGCCGCTCCGCGCCACTTAAGCCTGCGCGGCGTGTTCCTGATTGATGAAGGCGATGCGCACCATGTTGGTGGCGCCAGGCGTGCCGAAGGGCACGCCGGCCACGATGATGATGCGGTCGCCCACGTTCGAGAAACCCTCGCGCACCGCGAACTTGCAGGCCCGGAAGGCCATGTCGTCGATGTCGCTCGCATCCTTGGTGCGGATCGGGTGCACGCCCCACACGAGCGCGAGGCGGCGGGCCGTGTCGATGGAGGGCGTGAGCGCGATGACGGTGGAGTTCGGGCGCTCCCGGGAGAGGCGGAAGGCCGTGGAACCCGAGAAGGTCCAGGCGGCGACCGCCTTCAGGCCGAGCGTGTCGGCGATCTGGTGGGCGCCGGCCGCGATTGCGTCCGAGCCCGTGGCCTCCGGCTCGTTGCGCTGGGCCGTGATGATCGACCAATAGATCTGGTCGCTCTCGCACTCTTCCGCGATGCGGTTCATGGTCGAGACCGCCTCGACCGGGTAATCGCCCGAGGCGCTCTCCGCCGAGAGCATCACCGCATCGGCGCCCTCGTAGACGGCGGTGGCCACATCCGAGACCTCGGCTCTCGTCGGCACCGGCGCTGAGATCATGCTCTCCAGCATCTGGGTCGCCACCACCACCGGCTTGCCGAGGCGCCGGGCGCCGCGGATGATTCGCTTTTGCAGCCCAGGCACCTTTTCGAGGGGCATCTCGACGCCGAGATCGCCGCGGGCGACCATCAGCGCGTCGGACACTTCCATGATCTCGTCGAGGCGCGCGAGGGCCTGGGGCTTCTCCAGCTTCGCCATCACGAGCGCCTTGCCGCGAGCCACTTTTCGCACCTCGGCCACGTCCTCCGGGCGCTGCACGAAGGAGAGCGCGATCCAGTCGACGCCCGCATCGAGCGCGGCTTCGAGGTCGGAGCGGTCCTTCTCGGTCATGGCCGCCACGGGCAGCACCGTGTCGGGGAGGGACACGCCCTTGCGGTTCGAGATCTTGCCGGCGATCTCGACGGTGGTGACGGCCTTGCCCTTCGACACCTCCGTGACGCGCAGGCGCAGCTTGCCGTCGTCGATGATCACCGTGTGGCCGGGCTCGAGGGAGGAGAGGATTTCCGGGTGGGGCAGGTGCACGCGCTTGGCGTCGCCGGGCGTCGTGTCCGCATCGAGCGTGAAGGTCTGGCCCTGCACCAGCATGGCGCTGTCGCCAGCGAAGGTGCCCACGCGCAGCTTCGGTCCCTGCAGGTCGGCCAGGATGGCGATGGGGCGCTTGTGCTTGGCCTCGATGGCGCGGATCACCGCCACGCGCTCGCGCAGGCGGTCCTTCGGCAGGTGGCTCATGTTGAGGCGGAACACGTCCGCGCCGGCCTCGAACAGTTTCTCGATCATCTCCGGCGAGTCGGAGGCCGGCCCGAGGGTCGCGATGATCTTCGTGCGGCGCGCACGTCTTAGCATGGTCAAGGGCCCCCCGGGCGATTGGTTTCGGTCAGCTGGATGGTCCAGCTCTTCTGTTCCCCTGTATCAACCTCAAAGAACCCGTTCCGGTCAAATCCGCGGGCAAGGCAATCCTCGACGCCGCGGATCGTGAACTCCCGGTCCCGGGTGCACATGAAGGATCGGCCGCTCCACTCCCCACCCCGGTCGTAATCGACCGCGTAGACGTAGTAGAACCGGGCCGCGAGCGGACCCTTCATCAGGGTCTCGCACACGCCGGAATTGAGGTTCCACCAGCCTTCGGTGGCCCAGCCCTGGTTGTCGCGATAGCCGAGCGCGATGCCGACGCGGCTCGGCGTCATGTTGCACAGGCGCAGGTCCGCCCGCGCCTCGGGCGCTCCCGCGACGAGGCCGCCCGCCAGAACCGCCGCCGCGAGAGCGGCGCGCCTCATGGGAAAGCGCGAGGGGCTGCGGGCTGCGGTGCGGCGCCGATCGGGCAAGCCCGGGCACGCGGCATCAGCCGATGAGAACAATCCGACAATCATTGACGTTGGTGCGGGTCGGCCCCGGAGAGACGAGGTCGCCCAATTCCTCGAAGAATCGCGTGGAGTCGTTGTCGGCGAGAAGGGCGGCCGCATCAAGACCTCTGGCACGCGCCCGGGAGAGAGTCGAGGGATCGACCATGGCGCCGGCGGGGTCCGTCGCGGCGCCGCCGCCCCCATCCGTGCCGTCCGTGTCGGCGGCGAGAGCCGCGATTCCGGGAGCGCCATCGAGCGCGATGGCGAGCGCCAGGGCGAATTCCTGGTTCGGCCCGCCCCGGCCGCCCCCGGCGATCGTCACCGTGAGCTCCCCGCCGGAGAGAATCGCGGCCCGGCGTCCCTCGGCCTTGAGGGCGAGGGCCATCCTGCCCTGTTCGGCCGCCACCTCCCGGGCTTCGCCCTCGAGATCGGCGCCGAGCAGGATGGGTTCGTAGCCGGCGGCCTTCACCCGCGCGGCCGCCGCCGCGATGGCATCGGCGGGCTTGGCGATGATCCGGTACTCGGCCCGCGCGAAGGCCGGATCGCCGGGCTTCGGGCTCTCGGATTCCGGATCGTCGAGGAGCGCCCTGGCCGAGGCGGGCAGGGCGATGCCGCGGCGGGTCACGATGGCGCGAGCGTCCTCCAGCGTGGAGGGATCCGGCACGGTGGGGCCGGAGGCGATCACGGCCGGGTCGTCATGGGGCACGTCGGAGATTGCAAGCGTGAGGAGGCGGGCCGGCGCGGCGAGCCGCGCGAGGCGCCCGCCCTTGATGGCGGAGAGGTGCTTTCGCACCGTGTTGATCTCGCCGATCGCCGCGCCGGAGCGCAGGAGGGCGCGGGTGATGCCCTGCTTTTCGGCGAGCGTCAGCGCGCCCGCGGGGGCGATCCAATTGGCGGAGCCCCCGCCCGACAACAGCACCAGCACGAGATCGTCGGGGCCCGCCTCCCTGGCGAGCGCCATCGCCCTTCGGGTCGCGTCGATCCCGGCCTGGTCCGGCACCGGATGGCCGGCCTCCACCATCTCGATGATCGCGGTGTCGTCGCCATAGCCGTGGCGGGCGACCGCGAGGCCCGTGAGACGGTCGGGACCCAGCCCATGCGTCCCGCGATAGAAGCGCTCGGCCACCGCCGCCATGCTGCCCGCCGCCTTGCCGGCGGCGAGAACGACGAGACGGCCTCCTGTCGGCGGAGGAGGCAGGTGCGGGACGAGGCATTGCCCCGGATGCGCCGCCGCGACGGCGTCGTCGAAGGCTTGCGTCAGGACGAGGCGCTGTCCATCGGTGGGCGGGCCGTCAAAGGGGCTCATGGGCGGGCTTCCGGGTCTGGAGCGGAGGGGTGTGGGCAAGGGCGGATGGCCCAGCCTCATCCTCCGCGCGGGCGCGTCAAGAGAGCGTGGCCTCCGGCTTTGGACGCGCCGTCCAGATTCCGCCCAAGATCAGCACCCCGCCGAGAGCCTGGACCAGCGAGACGGGCTCCCCGAGAAGGGCCCAGCCGAACAGGGCGGCCGCCACGGTCTCCAGGAAGATCACGAGGGACGAGAACACCGCCGGCAGGCGCCCGAGCGCGACCGACAGCAGGCCCTGGCCGCCCGCATGGCTGATGAGCGCCATGGCGAGGAGGGCCGCAAGGCCGGGCCAGGTCTGGGGCAGCACGCGCGGCTCGAAGGCGAGGGCCACCGCCAGGATGCAGCCTGCCGTGACGATGCCGGCCTCGAAGGTGACGCGCGCCGCGCCGCTCGTCTCCCGGGCGCGGCCGACGAACACGAAGTAGAGGGCAAAGAACACGGCGGTCACGATGCCGTAGATATCGCCCCGGATGCGCCCCGGATCCGCCTGCAGGCTCTCGCCGATGAGGGCCGCGCCGCCCGCAAGGCACAGGGCAAGGCCGATCCAGGTTCCCCGCGAGACCCGCTGGCCGAGCACGAGCCACACCACCAGCACCACGAAGAGCGGCGCGAGCGTGCACAGGAAGGTGGCGTTCGCGACCGTCGTGTTGAGGATGGCGAGGTGCCAGAAGAGGAGGTCGCCCGCGAAGACGACGCCGGCCAGAACCACGGGCCGGGTGAAGGCGCGAGGCCTCGCTGACCGGGGCGTCCGCGCTTCCTCGATGCGCATCCAGGCATAGAGGACCGGCAGGGCGAGGCAGACCCGCCAGAAGGCGCTGGCGAACGGGCCCACATCGGCGCTCGCGTAGCGCACGAAGACCGGCGAGATGCCCATGGCGACGGCCCCGAGCACGAGGGCCGCGACGGGCGCCGCGATGCCGGTCTCGGCGCGAAGTCGAGGCTTGGCGACCATGGGGGAGGCTCGGGTTGGGAGGCAGGGCGCGGAAGGTCGCGTTGCGGGCCCCTGTATGGCAGGTTAAGCCCCGCCCCATCAACCATGGTCGTTCCGCGTCCGATGCCCGCCTCCGCCGCCCTCTCGATCCGTGACCCGGCCCCCGCGACCCATCCCGTGGAGATCATTCCGGGCGCGGTGGAATCGGGCGCGCTGATCTTGTGCGACCATGCCTCGAACGCGGTGCCGCCGGACCTCGATCTTGGCCTGCCGGCGGCCGAATACGAGCGCCACATCGCCTACGATATCGGGGCCGCGGCCGTGACCCGGGCGCTCGCCCACAGGCTCGGGGCCCCCGCGATCCTCACCCGGTTCTCCCGCCTCGTGATCGACCCGAATCGGGGCCGGGACGATCCGACCCTCGTGATGCGCCTCTCCGACGGCGCGGTGGTGCCCGGCAACGCCCGGGTGGACGAGGCCGAGATCCGGCGCCGGATCGAGCGCTTCTACGAGCCCTACGATGCGGCGATCACGCATGCGCTCGGGCGCGCCCTCACGGCCGGCCATCCGCCCTGCCTCGTCACGGTCCACAGCTTCACGCCGGTCTGGCGCGGCTGGCCCCGGCCCTGGCATGTGGGCATCCTGTGGGATGCGGACGAGCGCTTCGCGCGCCCGCTCATCGAGGGCCTCAAGGCCGAGCCCGGCCTCGTGGTCGGCGACAACGAGCCCTATGACGGGGCGCTCGCCGGAGATACGGTGGACCGGCACGCCACCGGCATCGGCCTCGCCAACGCGCTCATCGAGATCCGCCAGGATCTCATTGCCGAGGAGACCGGCGCCGAGGCCTGGGCCGAGCGTTTCGCGCGGCTCCTGCGGCCGCTTCTCGCCGAACCCCGCCTGCGGCTGCCGCAGCCCGGCCCCACCCGCACCCGGGACCGCATCCGCCGCCCCTGAAGGAGTTTGACGCCGTCATGAACCAGATCGACGAGGCCACCCGCACCGAGCTCGAAGCCGCGGCCTTCCGCCGGCTCGTGGAGCACCTGCGCCAGCGGGCGGACGTGCAGAACATCGACCTCATGAACCTCGCCGGCTTTTGCCGGAACTGCCTCTCCAACTGGCTGAAGGACGCCGCCGACGCCCGCGGCCTCCCGCTCACCAAGGACGAGAGCCGGGAGCACGTCTACGGAATGCCCTACGAGGAATGGAAGGCGCACAACCAGGGGGAGGCGACTCCGTCGCAGCTCGCCCGGTTTGAAGAGTCGAAGCCGGGGCATTAAGCGGTAGGCAACCTTAACGCTTTAAGCCTGCGGGCCTCCGCGGCGCGAGACGCGCCACCGCTTCAACTCTGCGACGCTTCGAGCCTGCGGCTTCCGCAGCGCGCGACGCGCCACCGCTTCACCTTTGCCTAGGGGGCACAGAACCATGGACGACGCAGCCTTCCAGACCGATTCGGTCGCCGCCGACCAGCTCAAGAGCTTCATCGAGCGCATCGAGCGCCTGGAGGAGGAAAAGGCCGGCATCGCGGGCGACATCAAGGAGGTCTATTCCGAGGCCAAGGGCAACGGATTCGACACCAAGGTGATCCGCAAGATCATCTCGATCCGCAAGAAGGACTATGCGGAGCGGCAGGAGGAAGAGGCGATCCTCGAACTCTACATGCAGGCCCTCGGCATGGCGGGCTGAGCGCCCCGCGGCGCCATCGCAACGCTCCTAGGAGGTAGGGATGGCGCAAGGTAAGCCGGTGGTTCTCTCCCGCGCCGATTGGGCGTCCCACGACACGCTCTGGAAGGGGCGGGTCGAGGGGCGGCGCATCGGCGCCGGGGTCACGGTTCTGTTCTACGCGACCGACGAGATCGGCGCCGGGCCCCGCCTGCACGTCCATCCCTATGACGAGATCTTCATCGTCCGCGAGGGCCGCGCGCTCTTCACGGTCGGCGAGGATCGCTTCGAGTGCGAGGCCGGCGCGATCGTATTCGGGCCGGCCGGCATTCCCCACATGTTCAAGAATCTGGGTCCGGGCCGGCTCGAAACCACCGACATCCATCTGAACGACCGCTTCATCCAGACCGACCTGCCGGAGCAGGAGGCCGCTGGGGACCTCAAGGGATGACGATCCCATCGCCGGCGCCGGCCCGAGCCGACGCCGGCAGCGGCCGCTCCGACCGCGCTTTTCGCCCCGCAGGTCGACCGCTTGGCGGAGCGTGGGCGTCTTATGCTCCTAGCTCCCGTCGAGGCGCCAGGGCGAGGCCTGAAACCGTTCGACCACGAAGTCCATGAACACCCGCACGCGCGGGAGGCGCTGGCGTCCTGGCTGGAACACGAACGAGATCGGGACCGGCTCGACACGGTGGATGTCGGTCAGGACGGGAACGAGCCGCCCTTCGCGGACGGCGTTCGCGACGACGAAGTCGCCGATACGGATCAAGCCCTGCCCGGCCAGTCCAAACGCCAGGGCAGCCTCCACATTGTCCACGTTGAGGGGCCCGCGGGTCTCGATGAGGCTGGTCGCGCCGTCCGCCTGCCTGAACGGCCATAAGGACAGATAGGGCGACGAGAGCATGTTGATGCACACATGCCTCTGCAGGTCGGCCGCGCTCTTGGGCGTGCCCGCGCGGGAGAGATATTCGGGCGAAGCGCAGATCACGCGGCGGATCTCGCCAAAGCGCCGGACCGCGAAGCGGTCGTCGACCACCGGCCCGGTCCGAATGGCGATATCGGCCCCCTCGGTCGCAAGGTCCACGATCCTGTCCGTGACCTGCAGGTCGAGCCGCACCTGCGGGTATTGCTCGCTGAACGCCCCGAGGGTGGGCGCCAGCTGGTGGACGGCGAAAGCCACACCCGAATTGACCCGTAATCGCCCTTGAGGGTGACCGCGCCCCTCGATGACGGCAGCCTCCGCCTCATCCATATCGGCCAGAATGTGTCGTGCCGCCTCGATGTATTGCGCGCCTTCGTCCGTGGGCGTGATCCGCCGCGTGGTCCGCTCCAAAAGGCGGACCCCGAGGCGGGCCTCGAGGCGGCTCACCGTCTTCGACACCCCCGAGGCTGTGAGGCCGAGCGCCTTGGCCGCAGCCGCAAAGCCCCCTCGGTCGACCGCCGCGACCAGAACGGCCATTTCCTGTGCCCGATCCATTGATGACGATCAGTCCTGAATGAAGTGCCCCAGCACCTGATTATCTGATCGGAGGAGAGGAGTAAAAAGCTCAGGCCGGTGATGGACCGGCCTATGCGACAGGATCCACCCCATGTCCCTCTCTCACCGGGCCCGGCCCTTCGTCTCCTACCCCGAGGCGCGCGCGCTCGCGGGCCGGGAACGCGCCATCGCCTTGCGGTCCCTCATGCTGCAGATCCGGTGCTGGCTTCGGGGAATGTCCCGGGGCGGCATCTGGCGGCGGATCGGCGGGCCAGAGACGGCTCCTGTCCCGCATCGGTCCCGGCTCGCTCACGTTGCGCCGCGCTGAAGGCCGTGCCAGCTTGGCCATTCATCAGAAGAAGGACGGACGATGGCCTTCACATGCACCGTTCCGGCGCGCTCCACCGTCCAGCAAGACGATGCGGGGGTGCGGATCACCCGATGGGATTTCGAGCCCGGCGCCGTCACCGGCTGGCACGAGCACGGCTGGCCCTATTTCGTGATCATGGTGACGGACGGAATCCTGCGCGTCCATGACGGCGAAGCCGTGCGCGACGTGCCCTTGAGCGCGGGCCAAGCCTACCAGCGGCCCGCGGGCATCCGCCACGACGTGATGAACGGCTCCGATCACCCGATCGCCTTCGTGGAGATCGAGGTGAAGCGGCCCGAGGGGCTGTTCCCGCTCTAAGGCGACGATCCTCAGGCAGGTCCTGATCGGGGCGACACGGCGGGACCTGGTCCCGCCTTTTTCATTGCCGCCGCGAGCGGCGTCCGCTCAGCGCAGGACCGGCTTCACGGCCGGTCCCGTGAAGCGATTCGTGGCAAGGTCGCCCAAGGGCTTCTGGGAGAAGCCGCTCGTCGCCGGGCCGCCGAAGGTGGCGGCGGCCGAGAAGAGGTCGCGCAGCTGGGCGCGCTCGTCCCTCGGCGCATCCTTCGCCACGGATTTGACCGCGGGCGCCGAGGCGGCCGCGACCGTGATCGGGGCTGGCGCAGCGGCGGCGAGGGGCGGCTTGGCGGCCGGGAGGGGCAGCGGTTCTGCCGAGGCGACCGCCACGGCAAGGGGGCGCGCGCCCGGGCGCGGGGGCGGCAGCGGGTGGTCGACGCCCTCCGTCACCGCGGCCGCCGTGAGGGTGCGCAGCTCCGGCGCGCCTGCCGCGACGAGCGGCTCCGACGCCGCGAGGGAGCCCGGGCGGGCCGGGGGCATGGGCGCGAAGGCAAGGGCGCCGGTGGTCACGACCTCGTCTGGACGACGGGGCGGCAGGGGCGCGAGGGCGATCTCCTGGCCGGCCGGGCTCTGGCTGCCGTTCGGGCCCTGCTGCCAAGACAGGCGCGGACCGGTCGGCGTCTCGACGGTGGTGGGCAGGCCGGCGATGCGGGTCGGCGGCACCCGCGGGGGCTCGGGCTCCTCCATGGGCTTTTGCAGGGCGGCCGCCATGGCGACCCGGGTCGCGGGCTCAGGCTCCGGCAGGGGCGCGGGGCGGGCCGCCCGAACAGTGACGGGCGCGGGCTGTTGGGGCTGCAGGGCCGCATAGACCGAATCCCGGTCCCCATAGATGTTCGGCGGCGGGGCTCTGCGGGCCACATAGACCTGGCGCCCGCGCACGGTGCGGACTTCCTCCGCATCCTCGTCCTCGTCGCCGCCCCCGCCGAACAGGGTGGCCCAGAAACCCTTGCGCCGGGTCGTCGAGGCGGTGGTCTCCTCGGCCTCGGCGACGGCCGTGTAGCCGCCCACCGTGCCGCCCTTCGCCAGGATCTCGGCCTTGGCCTCCTCGTAGCGGGGCAGGGGCTCGCCGTCGGCCGGAATGTGCACGGTCTTGCCGTCCGGGAAGATGCGCGCGAGCTGGTCGCGGGTCATGCGCGGCCAGGCCCGCACGCTGCCGACGTCCAGGTGCACGAAGGGCGTATAGGCGGAGGGGTAGTAGCCGACGCCCCCGTCCTGCAGCCGCATGCCGATGGCGCGCACGCGCTCCATGGGCACGTCGGGCAGGTAGAAATCCATGGCCTTGCCGCGCATGTGCTGGCTGTTCTTCGCCACGGCGCCGGAGCGCCGGCGCAGCATCGCGTTGGTGTTGGGCGAGCGATAGGCGGAATTCACGTGGATCGGCTCGCTGGAGCCCACCTCCCGGTACACCTCCCAGAGGGTGTCGAAGAGGCGCGGATCCATCCGGGTCGGCTCGTCCCGGCGCCAGTCGCGCAGGAACCAGTTGAGCTGCTCCAGGGCGCGCGGGTCGTATTGCCCGTTGCGCCGGAAGGTGACCGTGAGGCTTTCCTTCGTGTGGTTGTGATAGAGGCGCAGCGAGCGCGTATCGCCGTTGGCGATCGCGTCCTGGGTGCCTTGCGTGCCGATGAGAAGGGCCAGGGCCGCAACGGTCCCGATGGCGGCCCGGCGGGCAACGAAAAAGGAGGCCGCACACGGCCCGGCCGACGGGCGGCCCTTACGCAAAACGCTCACTGATACTGTCCCTGCCTGGCGCCCCGGGATTCGCGGCGCGGAGGATGGTGAAGCGAGACTTGCCGAAGACGGTTACCGCGGGGTTAAGTGGGCGGCGAAAAACGCACCGCGCGGGATGTGGACCCGCAAAAATCCTTACTACTGCAAGGGGCTAGGCGCCACGGCAAAAAGCCCTCCCGCAGGGGAGGGCTCTTGTGGAAAGGCAGGGCGCAGTCGCCCTCAGGCGTCGTAGCCGAGCGCCGCCTTCACCTTCTTGTGGAAGCCGTAGAGGTCGTCGAAGGTCCTCATCTGGCCCTGCTCGTCGATCACCAGGGTGAAGTAGGTGAGGTGCACCGGCAGGTCGTTCTTCACGCGGATGTAGCGCTCGCCCTTGCCGATGAGGGCTTTCAGCTTCGGCTCGGACCAGGCGCCCTCCGTGCTGAGCACCGCCTCCGCGAGGCGGAAGGGATTCTCCACGCGCACGCAGCCATGGCTGAAGGCGCGGCGCCCGGCGGAGAAGAGGTTCCGGTTCGGCGTGTCATGCAGGTAGACCGCGTGGTCGTTCGGGAAGATGAACTTCACGTAGCCGAGCGCGTTGCGGTCGCCCGGCGGCTGCTGCACGGAGATCCGGTTGCCGCGGCGGATCACCTTGTAGCCGCGGCGCTCCGCATAGAGCGGGTCGGCCGCGAGGCCCGGCAGGAACTCCTTCTTCATGATGGAGGGCGGAACCGTCCAGGACGGGTTCACGATCACCTGCTCCATGGTGTCGGAGAAAATCGGCGTGGGCGATTCCTGCTTGCCGACGATCACCCGCGTCTCATGGACCGAGCGGTCGCCGTCCATGAGCTTGAGGCGGTATTCCGGGATGTTCACGGCGATGTGGCGCTGGCCGAGTTCGGCGGGCAGCCAGCGCCAGCGCTCCATGTTGGCCACGAGGTCGCCCTCGAGCCCCGCGGCCGAGCGGGCTCCGAGCGCCGCGATGGTCTGCGCGGTGAGGACGCCGTTCGCCGGCAGGCCCTTTTCCTTCTGGAAGGCGGCCACCGCGGAGGCGACGCGCTCGTCATAGGCATTCTGGTCGGATCCGGCCGGGCCGAGATTGAAGCGGGCACGGATCAGCGGCACGCGCGCGTCGCGCATGCCGACCCGCAGGGCCGGGCCCTGGGGCACGCGCACCATGGGGGTTCCAGGCCGGCTCGCGCGCAACTGCGCGAGTTTGGCCTTGAGGGCGCGGTAACCCTCGTGGGGCGGGTTGTAGGCGGCGAGCGCCGCGCCCGCATCCCGTGCCGCCGCCAGGGTCCCGAGCACCGATTCGGCGCCCGGCAGGTCGAGCTTCGGCGTGATGTGCTGGGAGAGGCGCGAGGGATCGATGCGACCGCCCCGAGCATCGCGCGCATACAGAATCGCCGCGGCGCTGAGCTTCAGCTCCGCCTCCGCCCAGTCCTCGGCCGTGGTGCTGCGCGCGGCAGCGAGCGCGGGCACGGGGTAATCGGTCGGGTCGAGGCCATCCTCCGCGGCGGCCTTGAGCCGCTGCATCACGGCCTTGGCGGCATCGGTCCAAAGATCGCCCTTCACCCAGAGAGGACGGGCATCGGCGTAATAGGCCGCGAGGGCCTCGCGTTCCCGGCGCGACAGGCGCGGCGCAATCTCGTCGAGTGCGGCGAGCTTCGCGACGAGCGCGGTCTGCAGCCGGTCCGCCGCCGTGATCGTGACGGATGCGTCGGGCGGAAGGGGAAGGTCGAGGGCCGGCGCCTCCGCGCGGGCAATGGGCTCGTCGATGACGACGGTCACCGTCGGCAGGTCGGGCGCATCGATCGCGGGTTCGTTCGCGGCCGGCGCTGCGAGGGCCACCGGCTGCGGAACCGTCACCGCCTCTTCGCTCGCCGCGATCGCGGGAGCCTCGACTGCATGCAAGCTCTCGGAGGGCAGCACGGATACCGAAGCGGTCTGCGGCGCCCGATCGTGCAGGGTCTCGGCGCCGGCCGCGAGAGCCAGCAGAGACACCGAACACGCACAACCCAATCCCAATACGATCCTGCGGGCCGCACGCATGACCTGCTCCTCTCGAACGCTTACGCGATGGCCCGATCGACCGCGCGGATCGTCTCACACCCATCGAAGCCTGGCCGGTGCCATACCGCACCTTTGCGGTTCTAACGCACGAGAAGCTTAAGGGGCTTCATCGGCGGTCGCATTTTCTTGGGGATGTCCTCGATGGGACACACCGGGACGGAGCGGCTTTCGAGTCCGTTCAGGCGGCCTCGACGGTCTCGCCCTCCAGCCCGAGTTCCTTGAGCTTGCGGTACAAGGTCGAGCGGCCGATTCCGAGGCGGCGCGAGATCGCGGACATGTGTCCGCGATAATGGCCGAGGGCAAAGCGGATGATCTCGGCTTCCAGCTCGTCGAGCCGGCGCATCTCGCCCTCGTCGTTGACGAGGGGCAGGGCGTGGGGATCGCGCACCTCGACCCGCACCACTTCGCGAAGCGGGCGCTGGGCCTCGGCGCGCAGCGGCGGGATCTCGACCGCGTAGCCCTGGAGACGGGCCGCGATCTGCGGGAATTCCGCCGGGGTCAGGCTCCCGCCCTCGAAGAGCGCGACGGCCCGAAAGAGGGTGTTCTCGAATTGGCGCAGGTTGCCCGGCCAATCATAGGTTTGGAGAAGACGCAGGGCCTCGTCGCTAAGGCCGGCCACCGCCTTGCCTTCCTCGGCCGCAAAGCGCCGGGCGAGGGCGTCGGCGAGGCCGGGAATCTCCTCCTTGCGCTGGCGCAGGGGCGCGAGCGTGATGGGAAGAACGTGCAGGCGGTAATAGAGGTCTTCGCGAAAGCGTCCCTGCCGCACCCGGTCGATCAAGCTCTCGTGAGCCGTCGCGATGACGCGCACGTCCACGCGCTGGGATCGCTTGGCGCCGAGGGGCTCGATCTCGCCGTCCTGGATGGCGCGCAAAAGAGCGGCCTGAACCTCCACCGGGAGGTCCTCCACTCCCTGAACGAGGAGGGTGCCGCCCTGGGCCTGGGTGAACAGGCCGGATTGGCGGGCGCCTGCGCCGCGATCGACCCCGAACAGGGCCGCGGCGAGGGTTTCGGGAGCGCCGCCCGCGTGGATGCGCAGGAAGGGGCGCGTGCGGCGCTCGCTGCAATCGTGGATGGCCCGGGCCAGTGAATCGCCGCCCGTGCCGGGCTCGCCCTCGATGAGCACCGGCGCGCCGGATTTCGCGGCCTTTTCGGCGAGGCGAATGGCCCGATCCGTCCCGCTCCCTTGAGACCCCTCGCGGCGCGCTTTCAGGATCTCGTCGACGAGCAGGGAAGTCAGGGGCATGGAGCGACGCCAGATTCGTTGTTGTTTGTGCGGCGCGATGCTGGTCCAGCAAGGGTAAAGCGCCTCTTAACGAAACCGCCTCGGAGTGCCCCTATTCCGAGGGGATCCGGGAAGGGACCCCGCAATCCCATTCGCCGCAAGGGAAGCGCGACGGGTTGATCCGGCCGGGCAGGCAGCCAATATGGGAACAGCCCGTCACCAGAGCCCCAGCAGGACATGCCGATTTCCCTCGACCTGTCGAATCACTCCCCCCTCCGCCAGAGCGCCGCCGCGGCCCTGAGCCCCCGCGCGAGCGATCTCGGCGCCCTGCCGGAATGGGACCTGACGCATCTGTATCCCGGGATCGACAGCGCGCCGTTCCGGGCCGATCTCAAGAAGGCCGAGGCCGAGTGCAAGGCTCTGGCCGATGCCTATCGCGGGCGGCTCGCGGAGCTTGCGGCCGCGCCCGATGCCGCCACGGCGCTCGGCGCCGCCATCGAGCGCTACGAGGCCGTGGAGGATCTTCTCGGCCGGCTCATGTCCTTCGCGGGCCTGGTCTATTCCGGCGATACCACCGATCCGGTGCGGGCGAAGTTCTACGGCGACACGCAGGAGCGCCTCACGGCCGCCTCCAGCGAGCTCCTGTTCTTCGGCCTCGAGCTCAACCGCATCGAGGACGCGGTGATGGACAAGGCCATGCGGGACGAGCCGCTCGCCCGCTACCGCCCGTGGGTCGAGGACCTGAGGAAGGACAAGCCCTATCAGCTCGAGGACACGATCGAGAAGCTGTTCCACGAGAAGTCCGTGACGGGCCGCTCCGCCTGGAACCGCCTGTTCGACGAGACCATCGCGTCCCTGCGCTTCACGATCCGCGGCGAGGAGCTGCCGATCGAGCCGACCCTCAACCGGCTGCAGGATCCGGACGAGAGCATGCGCAAGGATGCGTCCGATGCGCTCGCTCGCACCTTCAAGGCGAACCTGCGCACCTTTACGCTGATCACCAACACGCTCGCGAAGGACAAGGAGATCTCGGATCGCTGGCGCGGCTTCGAGGACGTGGCGGATGCGCGCCACCTCGCCAACCGCGTGGAGCGCGAGGTGGTAGATGCCCTCGTCGCGGCGGTGCGCGAGGCCTATCCGCGCCTCTCCCATCGCTACTACAAGATCAAGGCGGGCTGGTTCGGGAAGGACAAGCTCGATCACTGGGACCGCAACGCGCCGCTGCCGAAGGTGGAGCAGCGCACCATCCCGTGGACGGAGGCCCGCGAGACCGTGCTCTCCGCCTATTCGGCCTTCGCGCCGCAGATGGCGGACATCGCGCGCCGGTTCTTCGACGAGGGCTGGATCGACGCGCCGACGCGGCCCGGCAAGGCCCCGGGCGCCTTCGCGCATCCGACGGTGCCCTCGGCGCATCCTTACGTGCTGCTGAACTACCAGGGCAAGCCGCGGGACGTGATGACGCTCGCCCACGAGCTCGGCCACGGGGTGCACCAGGTGCTCGCGGCGCCCAACGGCGCCCTCATGGCGCCGACGCCGCTCACCCTCGCGGAAACGGCCTCCGTGTTCGGCGAGATGCTCACCTTCCGCCGCCTTCTCGACCACACCACCGATCCGGTGCAGCGCAAGGCCATGCTCGCCGCGAAGGTGGAGGACATGATCAACACGGTGGTGCGCCAGATCGCGTTCTACTCCTTCGAGCGCAAGGTGCACGAGGAGCGCCGCAACGGCGAGCTCACCGCCGAGAAGCTGTGCGAATTGTGGATGTCCGTGCAGGACGAGAGCCTCGGGCCCTCGATCCGCCTCGGCGCGGGTTACGAGACCTTCTGGACCTACATCCCGCACTTCATCCACTCGCCGTTCTACGTCTACGCCTACGCGTTCGGCGATTGCCTCGTGAACTCGCTCTACGGGGTCTACGAGCGCTCGAACGAGGGCTTCGTCGACCGGTACTTCGCCCTGCTCGCGGCGGGCGGCACGAAGCACTATTCCGAGCTGCTCGCGCCCTTCGGCCTCGATGCTCGCGATCCGTCCTTCTGGCAGATCGGCCTTGGGATGATCGAGCGGCTCATCGGCGAACTCGAGGCCATGGAGAAGACGGCGTAAAGGAGCGTTCAGGCGGCGCGTCGCTCCGCGGCGCGCGCCGCTTGCGTGCGGCCGCCATAGCCCCAGGCTTCGCCGGGCACCTCCTCGGCGATCACGTAGCTCGCCTCGTGCAGGGCCCCGAGAAGCTCACCCATCCGGTCAAAGACCGCCTGCACGAAGGCGGCCTTCTCGGCATCCGTGTTGGTGCCCGCCGTCACCCGGATGGTGAGCGCGAAGCTCGCAAGGTTCTGCTCGGCGAGGCTCCGGGCCCCGATGAACCATGCGGCCGGATCCTCGAACGCGACCGTGACGGCCGTGAGCTCCCGCTTCTTGCGCAGATGCGCGACGGTGAGATCGGTGACGGCTTCGGCGAGCGCGCGGGCTCTCGCGGCATCGGGCGCGGCGGAGACGGTGAGGGTCAGGAGCGGCATGGAAACCTCCGTTGAGGACCCCGATCCTGCGCCCGCTCGACCTTTGCCGGAAGAGCAAAGGCCGAACAGCATTTTCAACGTAGCGGAATAAATCGGTCAGGAGGCCGGGGCCGGCTCCCCGCCCGCGACCGGCTCCGCGACCTCGCTCACGAGCCGCGAGGTTCGAAGCACTCCATGCGCCTCCAGGATGGGATGGGCCACGGAGGTGAGGTGGGCCGCGATGCGCTTGAGGTCGCGCAGGATGTCGAGGTGCAGCGCGCTGGTCTCGATGGAGGCGATGGTGCCCTCCCGCAGGCGCCGGAAATGGCTCTCCGCGGCCTCGCGCTCCGCGGAGCGGATCCGGTCCTTCTCGGCCATCAATTCCTTGGCGAGGGTGAGGTCGCGGGTCGTGAAGACGGTGACGGCGAGCCGCATCTGCTCCACCACCTTCTGGTGCAGGGCCGCGATCTCCGCCCAGCCCTCGTCCGAGAAGGTGACGCCATTGCGCTGGCGCTTGGCCGCGAGGCCGAGAAGGCCGCGGTCGATGATGTCGCCCACATGCTCCAGGTTCGTGGTGAAGAGGATGAGATCGAAGCAGCGCCGCATGTCCTCCTCGTCGAGGGGCTGACGGGTGAGGCGGGCCAGGTAGAGCTTGATCGCTTCCTGGAAGCGGTCGACCTCGTTGTCGAGGCGGCTGATCCCGACCCTGCGGGCCTCGTCGCCGTCGCGGAAGGTGAGGATGCTCTCCTGGAGCATCAGCTCCACCGTGTCGGCGAGGCGCATCACCTCGCGCGAGGCGTTGGCGAGCGCGATGGCGGGCCGGTCGAGCGCGGCGTCGTCGAGGTGGTTCACCCGCTTGTCGGCGGGGCTCTCCGCATCCTTCACGCGCTGTTCGAGGACGCGGGCGATGGGGCCGAGGACCGGCAGGAAGGCGAGGGCGAGGAGAAGGTTGAACCCCGTATGGGCGTTCGCGATCTGGCGGGCCGGATCCGCCCCGAGCCAGGCGGTCTCGTCGCCGAGCAGCGTGAGGGCCGCGCAGCCGAGCGCCGCGCCCGTGGCGCGAAACAACAGGTTGCCGAAGAGCACGCGCTTCGCCGGCGCGGGCGAGCGCAGGGCAAGGCCGAGCGGGATGAGCCCCGAGCCCACATTGGCGCCGAGCACCAGAGCCAGCGCCAGCGGCACGGAGACGACGCCCGCGCTCGCGAGCGAGATCACGAAGAGGATGACGGCGACGCTCGAATGCGCAAGCCAGGTGAAGAGCGCGCCGAGCCCCAGCGCCAGGATCGGGTCGCCGGCGAGGCGCTCCATCACCAGGGTGAAGATGCCGTTCTCCCGCAGGGGCTGCGAGGCCCCCACGATGAGCCCGAGGGAGAGGATCATCAGCGCGAGGCCGATCACGATGCGGCCGATCTGCTGCCACAGGCTGGAGCGGGCGAGCATCACGGCGCCGACGCCGGCGACGAGGAGGAGCGGCACCAGGGACGCGGTCTTGAAGGAGAGGGCCTGGACCACGAGGGTCGAGCCGATATCCGCGCCCAGCATGACCGCGAGCGCCGGCGCGAGCGCGATGAGGCCGCGCTCCGCGAAGGCGACCACGAGAAGGCCGGTGGCGGAGGAACTCTGGAGAGCCGTGGAGACGCCGAGGCCCGCAAGGCAGGCGCGGGTGCGCCCGGCGGTGGCCTGGCCGATCGCATGGCGAAGCCGCGCCCCGAAGGCGCGCATCACCCCCTTGCGCACCATCTGGGTCGCCCAGACAAGGAGGGCGACGCCACCCAGAAGGTTCAACAACAGCGTATGTCCGGCCATTCCGATCTACCTCAAACCCCGATATTGCGGCCAATAATGGTTAGCTTGCAAACTATTTTGCCGGGCCGACCTTTAGGCTTCGTGCTCACTCTCGTTCAAAAATCCGGCACCCGGAGGCCCGGCCCGTGGTTGACGGCGGAGCCCATGAGGACGCCGTCATGACCGAAGCCGCCAACCCATCCGCCAAACGAGGCCTGCTCCGCGCGAGGCCCGGGGCATCGCCGGCTGCGACCCCGCTCCAAAGGGGCCTTTCGCCCCTTGGGATGGGCAGTAAGCGGGATGGGGTCCTTTATGTTCCCGGCTCCTACGATCCCGCTCAGGCGGCGCCGCTTCTGCTCTGGCTGCATGGGGCGGGCGGCGACGGGCGGCAGCTCGTGGACGCCTTGGTGGAAACCGCCGAGGCAAAGGCCTGCCTCGTGGTCTCGCCGGATTCCCGCGGCCGCACCTGGGACATGATCCTGGGCGGCTACGGCCCGGACGTCGCCTTCATCGACGGGGTGCTGGCCAGGGTGTTCGAAGCCTATGCGGTCGATCCCGGGCGCCTCGCGGTCGGCGGGTTTTCGGACGGGGCGTCCTACGCGCTCTCCATCGGCCTCATCAACGGCACCCTGTTCGGCGATGTCCTGGCCTTCTCGCCGGGCTTTGCCATGGCAATCGAGGCCCATGGCTTCCCGCGGATCTTCATCTCCCACGGGGTGCACGACCGGGTGCTCCCCATCGATCCGTGCAGCCGCCGCCTCGTGCCGGCCCTGCGGAACGGAGGCTACACAGTGGATTACCGGGAGTTCGACGACGGCCACGTGGTGCCGCCGGAGATGATCACGGCCGCCATGGCCGGCTTTCTCGGATAGGCGCCGCGACGGCGCGCCACTCTGGCGCGGGGCTCGGCCGTTCCTATGTGAAGGTTGTCTTCAATCGAGGTCTCGCCCGAACCTCGCTTTCAACCCGAGAATCCGTCCATGGCCGAGTACGACAGCGAAGCGAACCGCTTCTCCGCCCGCGCCGCGCGCTATGCCCGCGTCGGCGCCAATGTGGGCGGGGTGGCGGCCCGCATCGCGGGCGCCCGGCTCTTCGGGCAGGGTGGGCAGGATGCCAACAACGCGGCAGTCCTCGCCCAGGCTCTCGGCGGCCTCAAGGGGCCGATCATGAAGGTGGCGCAGCTCCTCGCCACCATCCCGGACGTGATCCCGCCCGAATACGCGGCCGAACTGCAGAAGCTTCAGAGCGAGGCGCCGCCCATGGGCGCGGCCTTCGTGAAGCGGCGCATGCAGGCGGAGCTCGGACCGAACTGGCAGAGCCGCTTCGGCTCCTTCGACCTGAGGCCCGCCGCCGCCGCTTCCCTCGGCCAGGTGCACCGGGCGACCAGCCTCGACGGCACGCCGCTTGCCTGCAAGCTCCAATACCCCGACATGCAATCCGCCGTGGAGGCGGACCTCGCGCAGCTCGAGATCGCCTTCGCGCTTCACCGGAGGCTCGATCCCGCCATCGACACCCGCGAGATCGGCACCGAGATCGGCGCCCGGGTGCGGGAGGAGCTCGACTACGAGCGCGAGGCGAGGCACGTGGCGCTCTACACCAGGGCGCTCGAAGGCATCGACGCGGTGCGCGTGCCCTCCGTGCATCCGGAGCTGTCCACGAAGCGCCTTCTCACCCTCGGCTGGCTCGAGGGGGAGAAGATCCTCAATTTCGTGGAATCCGACGAGGCGATCCGCAACCGGCTCGCGGTCGCCATGTTCAAGGCCTGGTGGCACCCCTTCAGCCATGCGGCGGTGATCCACGGGGATCCGCATCTGGGCAATTACACGGTGTTCTCGGAAGGCGGCGAGCCCTCCGGCATCAACCTTCTCGATTACGGCTGCATCCGCATCTTCCACCCGCGCTTCGTGGGCGGCGTCGTGGACCTCTACCAGGGCCTTCTCCACGACGAGCGCGCCCGCATCGTGCATGCCTACGAGACCTGGGGTTTCAAGAACCTCTCCAACGAGCTCATCGACATTCTCAACATCTGGGCGCGCTTCATCTACGGCCCGCTGCTCGACGATCGCACCCGCACGGTGGCGGACGGGGTGAAGCCCGGCGAATACGGCCGCAGGCAGGCCTTCGAGGTGCACAAGGCGCTGAAGGAAAAGGGTCCCGTCACCGTTCCCCGGGAATTCGTGTTCATGGACCGGGCGGCCGTGGGCCTCGGGGCCGTGTTCCTGCACCTCAAGGCCGACCTCAACTACCATCGCCTGTTCGAGGCGGAGATCGAGCGCTTCTCCCTCGACACCCTCGCGGCCCGCCAGGCGGAGGCCCTCGCGGCCGCCGGGCTGGAGCAGCCGGCTTGAAATCCGCCCGCGTGGCGGAGACGCTCCGAGGGGTGTGGAGCTTAAGCCTGCGCGCGTGACGGAGTTGCAGGGACGGGGGTCGTCGGCTTAAGGAACGGGCGAGGACCTGGGGGCCGGCTCGCTTGAAGATCCTGTTCGCGCATCAGAACTATCCAGGCCAGTTCGGCCGCCTGTCGGCCGCGCTCATCGCCGAGGGCCATCAGGTCACGGCGTTCGGCATGGCGCCCACCTGCCGCGTGCCGGGCGTCGATTACCACCGCTACGATCTCGCGGAGGGCCCGGACCCGGCGGAGTTCAACGGGCGCTACCGGGACTGGGTGCACACCGCCCGCCGCGGCTATGCGGTCGCCGACCTGGCGGCTGCCCTGCGCCGGGCGGGCTACGCGCCCGACGTGATCGTCTGCAACACCGGCTGGGGCGAGAGCCTGTTCCTGAAGGACATCTGGCCAAAAGCCCGGGTCATCGCCTATCTCGAATACTACTACGCGGCCGAGGGCCAGGATGTGGGCTTCGATCCCGAATTCCCGACGCGGAACGAGGAGACGATCTGGAAGCTGCGCCTGAAGAACGGCGTGCAGCTTGCCGCCTTCGACGCCGCCGATGCGGCGGTGGCGCCCACCGCCTACCAGCGCAGCGTGCTCCCCGCCTATCTCCACGATCGCTGCGAGGTCATCCACGACGGCATCGATACGGGCGCTCTGCGCCCCGATCCCTCCGCCTCCATCCGCCTCGCCCCGGACGGCCCCGCCTTCGGACGCGGCACGCCCCTCGTCACCTATTCGACCCGCACCTTCGAGCCCATGCGCGGCGCCCATATCTTCATCCGCAACCTGCCGGCCCTGCTGAGACTCGATCCGGCCCTGCAGGTGGTGTGCATCGGCGCGACCAACGGCGGCTACGGCCCGAAACCCGGCGCGGACCGCAACTGGCTCGACATCTTCAAGAAGCAGGTGGAAGGCCAGGTGGATTGGTCGCGGGTGCATTTCGTGGGGCAGTTGCCCTACCCGCAATATGTGCGCGTGCTCCAGGCCTCCGCGGCCCATATCTACCTCACGGCGCCCTTCGTGCTCTCCTGGTCGATGATCGAATCCTTGAGCCTCGGCTGCCGGCTCGTCGCCTCGAACACGCCGCCCGTCGCCGAGGTGGTGCAGCACGGCGTCAACGGACGCCTCTTCCCGTTCTTCGACGGCAAGGAAATGGTCCGGCAGGTCCGCAAGGTGCTCAAGGACAAGGCCATGGCGGACGCGCTCTCCGCGGAGGCCCGCCGCACCGCGGTGGAGCGCTACGACTTCCAGACCGTCTGCTACCCGCGCTGGCGGCAGCTTCTTGGGCTCGCTTGAACCGATGGCCAGGCGCTTGATCGACGAGACACTTGCCGGCCCAAGCGCGCGGCCGCGTCGCGCCGTCGCCTGATCCCATGCGCATCTGCTTCGTCCACCAGAATTTTCCGGGCCAGTTCGTGCGGCTCGCCGCCACCTTCGCGGCGGAGGGGCACGAGGTGGTGGGGCTCGGCACCGTGAAGCAATGCCGCGTGCCGGGCGTGCGCTACTTCGCCTACGAGACGGTGCCGGGGCCGGACAAGGCCGACTTCTCGGGCCGCTACTTCCACGCCACCCACCGCCTGCAATACGCCTACGCGGTCGCGCATCTCGCCCGCGCCCTGCAGCGCCAGGGCTTCGAGCCCGATCTCGTGGTGGTGAACACAGGCTGGGGCGAGAACCTGTTCCTGCGCGATATTTGGCCAAAGGCCCGGCACGTGGCCTATTTCGAATATTACCACCTCGCGAAGCCCGGCGAGGACATCGACTTCGATCCGGAATTTCCTACCCGCAACGAGGAGAAGACCTGGCAGATGCGCATCAAGAATGCGCTCCAGCTCGCCGCCCTCGACGTGGCGGATGCCGCCGTGGCGCCGACCCGCTACCAGCGCGATCTCTTCCCGGCCTATCTGCGCGACCGCATCGCGGTGATCCACGACGGCATCGGCACGGACCAATTGCGCCCGGACCCCGATGCCTCCATCCGCATCGGGGAGAATGGGCCGCGGCTCGACCGGTCGGTGCCCGTGGTCACGAACGTAGTGCGCAACATCGAGCCCATGCGCGGCTCGCACGTGTTCATCCGCAGCCTGCCGGCGCTGCTGGCCCTCGATCCGCGTCTCCACGTGATCTGCGTCGGCGGCTCGGGCACGAGCTATGGGGCAAGGCCCGCGGGCGACCGCTCCTGGTACGACATCTTCCGGGCGCAGGTGGAGGACCAGGTGGACTGGTCGCGGGTCCATTTCGTGGGCCAGATTCCCTACAGCCAGTTCGTCCGGGTGCTGCAGGTCTCCTCGGCCCATGTCTACCTCACCTATCCCTTCGTCCTGTCCTGGTCGATGTTGGAGGCCATGAGCCTGGAATGCCGGCTCGTCGCCTCCGATACGGCCCCGGTCCGGGAGGTGGCGCGGGACGGGGAGAATGCCCGGCTCTTCCCCTTCTTCGACCGGGAGCGCCTCGTGGAGCAGGTGCGCGCGACCTTGAGCGACCCGGAAGGGGCTGGGGCGCTCGCCGCGAAGGCCCGCCGGGACGTGGTGGAGGCTTACGACTTTGGCACCGTTGCCCTGCCGCAATGGCGCGCCTTTCTCGGCGTTCCAGGACCCCAACGGCCGAGCTAGAGCCTTAGAAACATTGTAGCTTAACCGATATCCGCGATTGCGGCGCCGCGCCGCATGCGCTAGACGCAGCGTCAAAAGAACCAATACGGAACCAGGACATGGCCATGGCCGATACCAAGCACGCGCCGCATGGGGGCTACAGCCCGGATATGGACGGGCAGACGCATGAGGCGACCTACCGGGGTTTTGTTCGTTTCGCCGAGATCGGCACGGCCGTGGTGCTGTGCTGGGTGCTGGCGCTCGCCGTTGGCGGCATCAAGCACGCTTGGCTCTCCGCCATCTTCGGCGTGATCCTGTCGGGCGCGGCGGGGGCCATCGGGGCCATGTCGCCGGCCCTCGGCTGGCGGCCCGCGGCGGCCGTCGGCGTCATCCTGCTCCTGATGCTCGTGCTCTACTGAGCGCTTGCAGAGGGATCCCAAATCGAGTCGACTAAGCGTGACCGGGGCGTGAGGCCACGTCCGGAAGCCGGGGGTTTGCATGCGGATCGCGGTTCTCTCCGAGACGGACAAGGTTGAGACCCGCGTCGCGGCGACTCCCGAGACGGTCAAGAAATACAAGAGCCTCGGCGCGGACGTGGTTGTCCAGGCCGGGGCTGGCCTCAAGGCGGGCATCCCGGACGCGGATTTCGAGGCCGCCGGCGCCACCCTCGCGAATTCCGCCGCGGACGCGGCCAAGGACGCCGATATCGTCCTGCGCGTGCGCCGCCCGGCCGAGGCCGAGCTGAAGGGCCTCAAGCCCGGCGCCCTCCTCATCGCGATCATGGATCCCTACGGCCAGGACGCCGCCGTGAAGGCCATGGCCGACGCCAAGGTCTCCGCCTTCTCCATGGAGCTGATGCCCCGCATCACCCGGGCGCAGGTGATGGACGTGCTCTCCTCGCAGGCAAACCTCGCGGGCTACCGGGCCGTGATCGACGCCACCGCCGAATATGGGCGCGCCATGCCGATGATGATGACGGCGGCCGGCACCGTGCCGGCGGCCCGGGTCTTCGTCATGGGCGCGGGCGTCGCTGGCCTCCAGGCCATCGCCACCGCCCGGCGCCTCGGCGCGGTCGTCACCGCCACGGACGTGCGCCCCGCCGCGAAGGAGCAGGTGGAATCGCTCGGCGCCAAGTTCGTCGCCGTCGAGGACGACGAGTTCAAGCAGGCCGAAACCGCCGGCGGCTACGCCAAGGAAATGTCGGCCGAGTACCGGGCGAAGCAGGCGGCCCTCGTGGCCTCCCACATCGCCAAGCAGGACATCGTGATCACCACGGCCCTCATCCCGGGCCGGCCCGCGCCGAAGCTCGTGACGCGGGAGATGGTGGAGGCCATGAAGCCGGGCTCCGTGGTGGTCGATCTCGCGGTGGAGCGCGGCGGCAATTGCGAGCTGGCGCAGCCCGGCCAGGTCGTCGACCACAAGGGCGTGAAGATCGTCGGCCATCTCAACGTGCCGGGCCGCCTCGCCGCCACCGCGTCCAGCCTCTACGCCAAGAACCTCCTCGCCTTCGTGGAGACCCTCGTGGACAAGGAAGCGAAGGCCGTGAAGGTGAACTGGGACGACGAGCTCGTGAAGGCGACCTGCCTCACCCGCGACGGCGCGGTGGTCCATTCGGCCTTCGGCGCCGCTCCGCAGACGGCATCCCAGCCGGCCGTCGCGACCGCCTCCCAGCCCGCCTCCCAGCCCGCCTCCTAACGACGCGAGGACAGCCGATGTCGACGCTCACGCCCGGTCAGGCCGTTTCTCAACCCGCCTCCTAACGCAGCGAGGACAGCTCATGTCGACGCTCACGCCCGAACAGGCCATCGAGCAATCCCGCAACGCGGCCATCGCGGCGCAGCGGGCGGCCGATTCCGCGCAGGCCATCGCGGACCAGATCGCCACCGTGGTCGCGACCGCGACCCAGGGCGCGGTCGATCCGACGGTCTTCCGCCTCGCGATCTTCGTCCTCGCGATCTTCGTGGGCTATTACGTGGTCTGGTCGGTGACCCCGGCGCTCCACACCCCGCTCATGTCGGTGACGAACGCGATCTCCTCGGTGATCGTGGTGGGCGCGCTTCTCGCCGTCGGCGTGCCGCTCACGGCGGAGGGCACGGGGCTCGCCCGGGTGTTTGGGTTCATCGCCCTGGTGCTCGCGGGCATCAACATCTTCGGCGGCTTTCTCGTCACCGAGCGCATGCTCGCCATGTACAAGAAGAAGGGCTGAGGCGGCCGATGAACACCCAGTCCCCGACCCCAACGAACGTGAAGGATTGAGGCGATGTCGGCGAACCTCTCAAACCTTCTCTACCTCGTCGCCGGCGTCCTGTTCATCCTGGCGCTGCGCGGCCTCTCGCACCCGACCACGTCCCGCCAGGGCAACATCCTGGGCATGGCGGGCATGGCGCTCGCCATCCTCACCACGCTCGCCTTCACGGCTCCCAACGGCGCCGGCGGCTGGGCGCTCGTGGTGCTCGGTCTTGGGCTCGGCGGCGGCGGCGGCGCCGTGATCGCCAAGCGCGTGCCCATGACGGCGATGCCGCAGCTCGTGGCCGCCTTCCACTCGGGCGTCGGCCTTGCTGCGGTGTTCGTCGCGGCGGCGGCGCTCTATGCCCCGCAGGGCTTCGGCATCGGGGGCGTCGGCACCGTGCCGCGCGGCAGCCTCTTCGAGATGGGCCTTGGCGTCGCCATCGGCGCCATCACCTTCACGGGCTCGGTGATCGCCTATCTGAAGCTCGACGGGCGCATGTCCGGCAAGCCGATCCTCCTGCCCCAGCGCCACCTCATCAATATTGGCCTCGGGCTGCTCCTCCTCGTGCTCCTCGTCGCCTTCGTGGGCACCGAGAGCCGCGCCGCCTTCTGGCTCATCGTCCTCGTCTCCTTCGTGCTCGGCGTGACCCTCATCATCCCGATCGGCGGCGCCGACATGCCCGTCGTGGTGTCGATGCTGAACTCCTATTCGGGCTGGGCGGCGGCGGGCATCGGCTTCACGGTGGGCAACCTCGCCCTCATCATCACGGGCGCGCTCGTGGGCTCCTCGGGCGCCATCCTCTCCTACATCATGTGCAAGGGGATGAACCGCAGCTTCATCTCCGTGATCCTCGGCGGCTTCGGCGGCGAGACCTCCTCGGGGGCGGCCGGCGCCGTGGAGACGCGACCGGTGAAGCAGGGCTCCGCGGAGGACGCCGCCTTCATCATGAAGAACGCCGAGAAGGTGATCATCGTGCCGGGCTATGGCATGGCGGTCGCGCAGGCGCAGCACTCCCTTCGCGAGATGGCGGACCTCCTCAAGGCCGAGGGCGTCGAGGTGAAGTACGCGATCCACCCGGTGGCGGGCCGCATGCCGGGCCACATGAACGTGCTCCTCGCCGAAGCGAGCGTTCCCTACGACGAGGTCTTCGAGCTCGAGGACATCAACGGGGAATTCGCCCAAGCCGACGTAGCCTTCGTGATCGGCGCCAACGACGTCACGAACCCGGCCGCCAAGACCGATCCGCAATCGCCCATCTTCGGCATGCCGATCCTCGACGTGGAGAAGGCCAAGACCGTGCTCTTCATCAAGCGCGGCATGGGGTCGGGCTATGCGGGCGTGGAAAACGAGCTGTTCTTCCGCGACAACACCATGATGCTCTTCGGCGATGCCAAGAAGGTCGTGGACTCGGTCCTGAAGAGCTTCCACTGAGCGTAGCGCTCGCGTGACGCGTCTCCTGCGGCGCATCGCGCTCGTCGCGGTCGTCCTGTACCTTGCGATCCTCGCCGGGCTGTTCCTCGGCCAGCGCAGCCTGCTCTATCCCGGCTCCGACCGGCAGACCACGGTCGCGGAGGCGGGGCTCGAGGGCTTCGAGGACGTGATCGTGGTCACGGCGGACGGCGAGCACGTGGTCGGCTGGTGGAAGCCGCCCCAGCCCGGCCGGGCGCTCCTCCTCTATTTCCACGGCAATGGCGGCTCCCTCTGGAACCGCCGCCACCGCGCCAAGGCCCTCACCGAGAGCGGGCGCGGGCTCCTGATGGTGAGCTATCGCGGCTATTCGGGCTCGACCGGCACCCCCACCGAGGACGGGCTGCGCCTCGATGCCCGCGCGGCCTATGGATGGGTCACGCGCGATTACGATCCCGCCCGCGTGGTCGCCTACGGCGAATCCCTCGGGACCGGCGTCGTGGTGCGCCTCGCCGTCGACCGGCGCCTCGGCGGCGTCATCCTGGACGCGCCCTATACCTCGACCGCGGACGTGGCGAGCCTTGCCTATCCCTTCGTGCCGGTGGCCTGGCTCATGCGCGACCAGTACCGCTCCCTCGACATCATCGGCGATCTCAAGACGCCGCTCCTCATGATGCACGGGACCGCCGACCGCATCATTCCCTTCGCCCTGGGCGAGCGGCTCTTTGCGGCGGCTCCCGAGCCCAAGCGCTTCGTGCGCTTCGAGGGGATCGGCCACACGACCCTGCTCGAAAGCGGCGGGCTGGCGGCGGTCGATGCGTTTCTCGCCGAGATCGAGAAGGGGCTTGTGCAACCCTGACCTCTTCCGCCTTCCGCCGCGCCGCATCTTCCGCTAGGGCTGCGCCCAACTCGACCCCGCGCCTTGGCTCCTCCGATGTCCGCTTCCTCCTCCTCCGCGCTCCTTCGCACGGCCCTTCCCGCCGACCGTGATGCGGTCGTCGATCTCATCCACGCCCTCAACCTGTTCGAGGCGGACCTCACGGGAGATCGCAAGCGCGACCGGGGGGCGGCGCTCGCCTATTACGACGAGCTCATGCAGCGGCTCGCCAAGCGCAACGGGCGCATCGTCCTGGCCGTGATCGACGGGGTGATCGTCGCCGCCATGGGCTTTTCCCTCGACGAGGACGCCGCCTATGTGACGGACGACGTGCGCCGGCACGGCACCGTGACGGACCTCATCGTCCACGAGGAATGGCGGGGAAGGGGGATCGGCCGGCTTCTGCTGGAGGAGGCGGAGCGCCTGAGCCGCGAGGCCGGCTATGCGCGCCTCGTCATCGGCGCCCTCGTCGCAAACGACAAAGCCGAACGCACCTACCGGGCGTTCGGCTTCGAGCCTTACGTGTCGATTCTCGCAAAGACGCTCTAGGCGCCCCGGCGCATCAGGAGCGGAAGAGACCGCCCCCGCCACCGCCGCCGCGGGAATTGGCCTGGCGGGCCGTGGCGTTGTTCGGATCCACCGCGAGCGCGCGCTGGAAGCTTTCGGTGGCCTCGGCGCGCTTGCCCTGGCGCTCGAAGGCGACGCCGCGCCAGGCCCAGGATTCCGCGTCCCGGTTGTTGACGTTGAGCGCCGCGTTGAAATCCTCGATCGCCTTGTCGAGCTGGTTCGTCGCCACGAGGCTCTGCCCGCGAGCCGCGTAGGGCGCCGCCACGAAGGGGTTGCGGTCGATGGCGGCGTCGAAGTCGAGGATCGCCTGGGGATGGTTGCCCTGGCGCTGCTGGAGCAGGCCGCGGGCATGGAGCGCCTCGGCGGATTCCGGCGTCAGGCGGATCGCGATGGTGAGGTCGTTCAGGGCCTCGTCGAAGGCGCCCTGCGCCCGCAGGAGGTTGCCGCGGCCGATATAGGCCGGGCCGTAATTCGGGTCCGCCTGGATGGCGCGGGAGAAATCCGCCAGCGCCTGGTCGTTCCGGTTCGTCTGGCGCAGCGCCAGCGCCCGGTTGGTGTAGGCGGGCGCGTAGTTCGGATCGAGCTGCACGGCCTTGGTGAAGTCCGTCATCGCGTCGCTGTAGCGGCCGACTCGGGCATAGGCCGCCCCGCGGGTGTTGTAGGCGGAGGGATCGTTGGGGTTGCGCTGGATCACCTCGGTCAGGGAGCCGATGTTCACCGCGCTCGTGCCCTGCTGGTCCTCCTCCACCACCGCGATGCGCTGGGAGGGGCCGGACCGGCCGACCGTCTCGCAGCCCGCGAGGGCGAGAGTGGCCAGGACGAGCGTCAGGGGAGCGCTACGACGGAGGGAATGGACGGACACGCGCGTCTCCTTGGGTAGAGCCATTGGCGGCTCTTTTGCCCCGGGTAACCTAAAGCAGACCTTAACGGGAATAAGGCAGGCCCCCGAAAACGCAATCAGCGCCCCGCTTTCGCAGAGGGCGCCGATGGCCGAGGTCGAAACGGTCGTTCGATCAGATGCTTAGCGCGTCGGGCGCGGCTTCGAGGGGAGCAGGCCCTCGCGCTGCATGCGCTTGCGGATGAGCTTGCGGGCGCGACGAACGGCCTCAGCCTTCTCACGCGCCTTCTTCTCCGACGGCTTCTCGTAATGGCCGCGGAGCTTCATCTCGCGGAAGATGCCCTCGCGCTGCATCTTCTTCTTGAGGGCGCGGAGCGCCTGATCGACGTTGTTATCCCGAACAAGAACCTGCACGCGCTTTCCTCGCAGTTGTGCTGTTTCGCTGTGACTAATACCGTCAGGAGGCGCGCGTGGCGCCTCGACTGTGGCGGGCGTGACTATCAGAGCATGCCCTGGATGTCCAGGGATGCGAACGCAAAAAGCGCCAGCCAACCGAGTCAACCGCGAGGCCGCGCAAAGGTTTCACGGGACCGCTGAGAAAAATCAGGCGCCGCCGGTCCGGCCCCCGTCCTCCGGCAGGATCCGGGTGACGTGCCCCATCTTGCGGCCGGTCCGGGCCTCGGCCTTGCCGTAGAGGTGGAGGTGGGCGCCTGGCTCCGCGAGCAGATCCGCCCAGGCGGCCACGTCGTCGCCGATGAGGTTGCGCATCTCGATGGCGCCGATCCGCTTGGTCGAACCCAGCGGCCAGCCGCAGACCGCCCGCACATGCTGCTCGAACTGGGAGGTGAGGGCGCCCTCGATGGTCCAGTGGCCGGAATTGTGCACCCGGGGCGCGATCTCGTTCACCACGAGCTGCTCCCCCCCGTCCCGCCGCACGAGAAACATCTCGACCGTCAGCACGCCCACATAGTCGAGGGCATGGGCGATCGCCTCCGCGAGCGCGATGGCCTCCCGCTCCGTGCGCGGCGAGACCTCCGCCGGGACCCGGGTCCGGTCGAGGATGTGGTGGCGGTGCTCGTTGGCGCACAGGTCATAGGCCGCGAAGGCGCCGGAGGCCGACCGGGCGGCGACCACGGAGACCTCCCGCTCGAAGGGCACGAAGCCCTCCAGGATGCAGGGCTGGCGCCCGAGCTCCGTCCAGGCCGCGACCGCGTCGCTCCCGTCCCTGAGCATCGACTGCCCCTTGCCGTCATAGCCGAAGCGGCGCGTCTTGAGCACGGCCGGCCGGCCGATCCGATCGAGCGCCTCAGCCAGCTCCGCCTCGCTCGCGGCGGCCGCGAAGGGAGCGGTGGCGATCCCCAGATTCGCGATGAAGGTCTTTTCCTCCATCCGGTCCTGGGTGACGGCGAGCGCCCGGGCGTTGGGGCTCAGCCGCGCATGAGCGCCGAGGATCGCGGCGGAGGCGCCCGGCACGTTCTCGAATTCGTAGGTCACCACGTCGACGGATTGCGCGAAGCGCACCAGCGCCGCCTCGTCCTCGTAGGGCGCGACGGTGCGCTCGGCGGCCACGTCGAAGGCGGGGCTGTCCGCATCCGGCGCATAGACATGCACGCGAAGTCCCAGCTGGGCGGCCGCGAGCGCGATCATGCGCCCGAGCTGGCCGCCGCCGAGGATCCCGAGAGTGCCGCCGGGGAGCACCGGATCAGGCCTCGTCCACGGGACGCTCGGCCACGCTCTCGCTCTGGCGCGCCCGCCAGGCGTCGAGGCGCTGGGCGAGGCCCGCATCCGTCAGGGCGAGGACCGCCGCGGCGAGCAGCGCCGCGTTCACGGCGCCGGCGCGGCCGATGGCGAGGGTTCCGACCGGGATGCCGGCCGGCATCTGCACGATGGAGAGGAGGCTGTCCTGCCCCGACAGGGCCTTCGATTCCACCGGCACGCCGAAGACCGGCAGCGGCGTCATGGAGGCCGCCATGCCGGGCAGGTGCGCGGCGCCGCCCGCTCCGGCGATCACCACCTTGAATCCCTCCGCCTTGGCGCCCTTGGCAAAGGCCACCAGCCGGTCGGGGGTGCGGTGGGCGGAGACGATGCGGGCATCGTAGGCGACGCCGAGGGCGTCCAGGGTCTCGGCCGCATGGCGCATGGTCGCCCAATCGGACTGGCTGCCCATGATGATGGCGACTGGCACGTCGGTCATGGCGCCGCCCACCCATGGCAAGAGAGCGCCCAATCGGACTGGGTGCCCATGATGATGGCGACGGGGGCTGCCCCCATGGCACTCTCCGGATTCAGCGGGCGCCTTGCGGCTCGTCCCGGGTCAGGGGTTGCCCCCACGGCACTCGACGGCCTCGACCGGCGCCCTGCGGCTCGTCCCGGTTGCGGCTCAAGGGGCTCGCATAGCGAAGCCTTTACGACCCGGCAAGGTAAGCTCGCCTAAAGTCCCTGTGATTCGTACGCAACGCCTGATCGAGCGTCCCGCCTTGCTTGAACCGAAGGATGTCCGCGCCGAGCTCGACGCCCTGCGCGCCGAGGTCGACCGGCTGGCCGCGGAGCTCACGGACATGCGGGCCCATGCCTCGCTCCTGGAATCGCTCGCGCAGGAGGATGCCCTGACGGGGCTCCTCAACCGGCGCGGCTTCTTTCGCGATCTCGCCCGCGCCATCGCCTACCGAACCCGCTACGGCACGCCGATCGCCGTGCTGCTCGCCGATCTCGACGGGTTCAAGGCGATCAACGACACCCATGGCCACGAGGTGGGCGACCGGGCGCTCGTTCACGTGGCGACGCTGCTGCGCAACAACGTGCGGGCCTCCGATTCCGTGGGACGCCTCGGGGGCGACGAGTTCGGGGTAATCCTCTGGCACGCGGACGAGGGCGCGGCGCTGCAGAAGGCCCGCACCCTGGAGGGCATCGTCGACGCCTCGCCCCTTCGGGTCGGGTCGATGACCCTGGATCTCGCCTCGTCCCTCGGCGTGACGCTGCTCGATGCCAAGGACACGGCCGAGGACGCGCTCTCCCGGGCCGATCAGGCCATGTATGCCCGCAAGGCGGAGCGCCGCGCCGGGCGCTGAGCGGCCCCGGCCTAGGCGGGATGCCGTGGAGCATCCTTGCAGCAAACGACGGTTCGCTGCTCGACCGTACTGACGCCCCTGGACACCGCGACCGCCTGGGCAGCGGCAATCCCCGCACCTGCTGGTGGCACTTCTTCACGCTGCCGCGTTGTCATGGGATGTCGAATTGGCTGCTCACCACCTGGGACCACCTGCGCACGAGCCTCTGGCTCATTCCCTCGGCCATGATCCTGGCGGCGGTGGGACTTGCCATCACGATGCTCCAGGTCGATGCCGGCCATGGAACCGAGGATCAGATCCGGGCCTGGTGGATCAACAGTGGCGATGGGGAGGACGCCCGCAACCTTCTCTCCACCCTTCTCTCCGCCATGATCACCATGGCGACCATGGCGTTCTCGGTCACGGTGGTGGCGCTGACCCTGGCCGCAAACGCGTACGGATCGCGCCTCATCCGCATCTTTCGGGCGGATCTTCGCACGCAGACGGTGCTCGGCACCTTCGCGATGACCATCGTCTACTGCCTGCTGGTCCTGCGCTCCATCCACGGCAAGGCGCCCATGCCGGAGGTGCCCCATGCCGCCGTCACGGTCGGAACGGTCCTGTCCCTCGTCTGCGTTCTGGCACTCCTGGCATTCATCCAGGGGGTGGCACGCTCGATCGTGGCGGACGAGGTCGTGCGACGGGTTCGCCGCGACAGCGACAAGGCCGTCCTCGCCCTGCCGGAACTCACCTCCGACCGGGCCCCCGAGCATGTGCCCGCCGACCTGCCGCCCGATTTCGACCGGAGAGCGGCCCGCATCCCCCTGCCCGGCGAGGGCTACGTCCAGATGGTCGATTACGACCGCCTCGTCAGATGGGCGGAGGCGCACGACGCCATCGTCCGGCTCGACTTCCGGGCCGGGGACTTTGTGGTGAATGGCGATCGGCGCGTTCTGATCTACCCGCCACCCTCCGACCCCGTGCGGGCGAGGGCCGAGATCGATGCCTTCATCACGAGCGGCGACGAGCGGACGCCCACGCAGGATCTGGAATTCGCGATCCGTCATCTCGTGGAAGTGGCGCTGCGGGCACTCTCCCCGGGGATCAACGACCCCTTCACGGCCACTGTGGTGATCGACCGGCTGCGCGGGGTCCTATCCCGGCTGATGGAGCGCGCCTTGCCGCCAGAGACCCTGCGCGACCGCTCGCATCGGGTCCGCGTCTACCGGCAGACCACCACGTATGGTGGCATTCTGGATGCGGCCCTGCACCAGATCCGTCAGGCGGGCTCCTCGCATCCCGCCGTTCTAATCCACCTCCTGGAGGCGATTGCCCGCATCGCGGAGCACACGCAGCTCGATGAGCAGCGGAAGGCTCTCATGCGGCATGCGGCGTTGATCCGGGCGGCCGGCCAGCGCGACGTGAGCGAGCCTGCCGACCTGGCGGACATCGAGGAAAGCTTCAGGCGCGCCATGACGGCCTGCAGGACGTTTGACGCGGCCGTCTAGGCTGATTCGTCTTGCTTCAACGGGTCTCGCCGCCGATGCGGCGCTGCTGCTGGCCGCGCCTCAGATCGCCTGAGAACGACCTCGGAGACGGGCCGACGACACGGCGGCGAGCGGAATGATGAGGCGGGCTCGCCTGCTGCCGAAGCCTTCGTCAGGCGATGATGTCGGGGGTGAGCTGGTCCTCGAGGCGGATGATCTGGTCCTTGAGGGCGAGCTTTCGCTTTTTCAAGCGCTGGATCTGCAGCTGGTCGCCGGCCGTCATGCGCTCCAGGGCCTCGATGGCCATGTCGAGGTCGCGATGTTCCTGCTTGAGCCGCGCCAGATCCATCTCGAGTTCGGCTGTGTCGTCCATCGAGAAATCCAAGGCTTTTTGCTCCGCAAGCCTGCGATGAATAGGGCGAAATGGAGGCGGATTATGCGCGCAAGCGCTTGTCAGGGCAAGCGTTCTGCGCCCGTTTGATTGGTGCGACGCACCATCGTTTTGCCCTCCCTTTGCCATGGTCCCTATGGCACACTTCCCTGGTCGGCAATCGGACAGGAGGAACCGACATGCAGCTACAGAATCATCTGATGGAACTGGAACGGAAACACCGGGCGCTCGAGCGAGAAATCCAAGACGCTCTCGCCCACCCCTCCGCGGATGACCTGAGGCTGGCGGAACTCAAGCGCAAGAAACTTCAGCTCAAAGACGAGATCGCCAAGCTGAAGGGGGCTACCTCTCGGACGGTGCATTAAAGGACATCGTTCGGGCTACACACCACACTTGCCAAGAAGAGCCGCCGCTACCTGCAAGGAGCGGCGGTTTTCGTTGAGGCGATGCGGCGGAGCGTCGGGTTCATCGACGGCGTGACCGAGGCTGAGGCGCCGCTCCCTCCCGCTTTGGAGGGGAAGGGCCGGCGGCCCGTCACAGCGCCCGCGCCATCTCCCGCAGGCGGAATTTCTGGATCTTTCCGGTGGAGGTCTTCGGCAGCTCGGTGAACACCACCGTGCGCGGACACTTGAAGGCCGCGAGGTGCTGGCGGCACCAGGCGATGATCTCGTCCTGCGAGACCATCTCGCTCGGTTTCAGCTCCACGAAGGCGCAAGGGGTCTCGCCCCACTTCTCGTCGGGCCGGGCCACCACGGCGGCGGCCTGCACGGCCGGGTGCTTGTAGAGCGCATCCTCCACCTCGATGGAGGAGATGTTCTCGCCCCCTGAGATGATGATGTCCTTCGAGCGGTCCTTCAGCTGGATGTAGCCGTCCGGGTGCTTCACGCCGAGGTCGCCCGAGTGGAACCAGCCGCCCGCGAAGGCCTTCGCGGTTGCTTGCGGATTCTTGAGATAGCCCTTCATCACCACGTTGCCGCGGAACATCACCTCGCCGAGGGTTTCCCCGTCCGCGGGCACGGGCGCGAGGGTTTCGGGGTCGCGCACGTCGAGGGCCTCCAACACCGGATAGCGCACGCCCTGGCGCGCCTTCTTCGTGGCGTATTCGCCGCTCGGCAGGTCGTCCCAATCCCGGTGCCATTCGTTCACGACGGCGGGCCCGTAGACCTCCGTGAGACCGTAGAGATGGGTGACGTCGAAGCCGGCCTCCCGCATGGAGGCGAGCACCGCTTCCGGAGGCGGCGCGGCGGCCGTGAAGAACTGGACGCGATGGGGCAGCGCACGCTTCTCGCCCTGGGGTGCGTTGAGGAGCGTCGACATGACGATGGGCGCGCCGCACAGATGGGTGACGCCGTGATCCGCGATGGCGTCGTACATGGCTTTCGCGCGCACCTGGCGCAGGCACACATGGGTACCGGCGACGATGGAGAGCGTCCAGGGAAAGCACCAGCCGTTGCAGTGGAACATGGGCAGGGTCCACAAGTAGACCGGGTGCCGCCCCAGATTGCCCGTCACCACGTTGCCCATGGCCAGAAGATGCGCGCCGCGATGATGGTAGACGACGCCCTTCGGGTCGCCCGTGGTGCCGGAGGTGTAGTTGAGCGCGATGGCGTCCCATTCGTCGCCCGGCATGGCCCAGGCGAAATCGGGGTCGCCCTCGCCCAGGAACGCCTCGTAGTCGAGGGCGCCGAGGCGCTCGCCCTCGCCTGAGAATTCGGGGTCGTCGTAATCGATGACGAGGGGCTTCACCGTGGCCTGCGCGAGCGCCGCCGCGACCACCTTGGCGAATTCGCGGTCCGTGATGAGCACCTTCGCCTCGCCGTGGTCGAGGGAGAAGGCGATAATCGCGGCATCGAGGCGGGTGTTGAGGGTGTTGAGCACGGCGCCCGCCATCGGCACCCCGTAATGGCATTCGAGCATGGCGGGCGTGTTCGGCAGCATCACGGCGACCGTATCGCCGCGCCCGATGCCGCGCTTCTTCAGCGCCGAGGCGAGGCGCCGCGAGCGGGCGTAGAAGTCCCGGTAGGAGCGGCGCAGGGACCCGTGGACGATGGCCGTTTGGTCCGGGAAGACGCTTGCCGCCCGCTCCAGGAAGGCAAGGGGGGTCAGGGGCTGAAAATTCGCCGGGTTCTTGTCGAGGTCGATGTCGTAGGCGCTTGTCGTCATGAAATTCGCCCGGTTCTCGTCGGGATTGATGTCGTGGGCGCTTGTCGCCATGCACAGGGTCCCGCACTCGCAACGTGAGCGTACCCGCCCGGTGCGTCCTCCCGCAACGGGCTGCACGGACGATGCGTCAGACGAGCCCGGTCCAGCCGTCGTAGACGAGCTTCAGGCCGACCAGCACCAGAAGGGTGTAGACCAGGGTGTAGAAGCGCTCGCCCGAGACGCGCCGCACGAGCAGGACGCCCGCCCAGGTGGAGGCGATGGCGACCGGAAAGAGCGCCGCGGCGGTGGCGAGGTTCTCCGCCGTGAACTGGCCGAGCGCGATATAGGGCGGAACTTTCAGCCAGTTGTTGAGGGCAAAATAGAGCGCGCCGGTGCCCACGAACACGTCGCGCTTGAGGCGCTGGGGCATCACGTAGATCTGGAAGGGCGGGCCGCCCGCATGGGCGATCATGCTCGTGAAGCCCGTCACCGCGCCCCAGAAGAGGCCGCGCGGCACATCCGCCCTGGCGACGGGCGGAGCTTCGGCGCGGCGCTCCAGCACGAGCCGGCGCAGGGCGAAGGCGATGGAGATCGCGCCGATCGCGAGCTCCACGGCCGCATCCGAAACCTTCGCGGCGAGCAGATAGCCGACGAGGATGCCGAGCGCTCCGCTCGGCACCAGGATGAGGAGGTTGCGCAGGTCCCAGGTGCGCCGGTAGGCCCAGACCGTCACCACGTCCTGCACGATGAGGATCGGCAGCATGATGGCGGCCGCCTGGACCGGCGAGGCCACGAGGGCCATGAGCGGCAGCGACAGGAGCCCGAGCCCCGAAAAGCCGCCCTTCGCCAAGCCCATGAGGGTCACGGCCGGAATGGCGGCGGCATAGAAGGACGGATCGCCGATCATGGGGTCCTGGACGAAGGTGGCGGGGGCTGAGGCGGAGGGGGTCTCGGGGCTTCGGGAGCTGTCCGAAAGTCGCCGCTGACCACGGCTTGCGCCGTTGCTACCACGGCGCAACCATGACACCCATGCGAACCGCACAACGGGGAAGCGCCATGACTGCACAGGCAACCGCGCAATCCACCCGCGACAAGGCCAGCCGCTACCGCGAGGTCTATGCCGGCTGGCAGCGGGATCCGGAGGGGTTCTGGGCGGAGGCGGCCCAGGCGATCGATTGGATCAGGCCGGCGGACCGGGTCTTCGATCCCGATCAGGGCGTCTACGGCCATTGGTTCACCGGCGCCCTCTGCAACACCTGCTACAACGCGGTGGACCGGCATGTGGAGCGCGGACGGGCCGAGCAGGCGGCGATCCTCTACGACAGCCCCGTCACCGGCACCAAGCGGCGCATCACCTATGCGGAACTCCTGGACGAGGTCGCGACCCTCGGGGCGGTGCTCCAGGAGCTTGGCGTCGCCAAGGGCGACCGGGTGATCCTCTACATGCCGATGATCCCCGAAGCCGTCATCGCCATGCTGGCCTGCGCCCGCATCGGCGCGGTGCATTCGGTGGTGTTCGGCGGCTTTGCGGCCAAGGAGCTGGCGACCCGCATCGAGGATGCAAAACCGAAGGTGATCCTCTCCGCCTCCTGCGGCATTGAGGCGGCTCGCATCGTCCCCTACAAGCCGCTCCTCGACGAGGCCATCGCGCTCTCCTCCGAAAAGCCCGGGGCCTGCCTCGTCTTCCAGCGCCCGCAAGCCACGGCCACGCTCGTGGAGGGCCGCGACCGCGACTGGGCCTCGACCGTGGCGGCTGCCCGCGCCGAGGGCCGCCGCGCGCCCTGCGTGCCGGTCGCGGCGACCGATCCTCTCTACGTGCTCTACACCTCCGGCACGACGGGCCGCCCGAAGGGCGTGGTCCGTGACAACGGCGGCTACCTCGTCGCGCTCAAATGGTCGATGAAGAACCTCTACGGCGTCGATCCCGGCGAGGTCTATTGGTGCGCCTCCGATGTGGGCTGGGTGGTGGGCCATTCCTACATCGTCTACGGGCCGCTGCTGCACGGCTGCACCTCGATCCTCTACGAGGGCAAGCCCGTCGGCACGCCGGATGCGGGCGCCTTCTGGCGTGTCGTCGCCGAGCACAAGGCGGTGGTGCTCTTCACCGCGCCGACGGCCTTCCGGGCGATCAAGAAGGAGGATCCGAACGGGGAGCTCCTGAAGCCTCACGACCTCTCGCATTTCCGGGCGCTCTTCCTCGCCGGCGAGCGGGCGGATCCCGACACGGTGCAATGGGCCGAGCGCATGCTCGGCGTGCCGATCATCGATCATTGGTGGCAGACCGAGACCGGCTGGCCCATCGCGGGCAATCCGCTCGGCCTCGGCCTCCTGCCCGTCAAGTACGGCTCGCCGACCGTGCCCATGCCGGGCTACGACGTGCAGGTGCTGGACGAAGGCGGCAAGCCCGTGGCGCCCAACGTGATGGGCACCATCGCGATCAAGCTGCCGCTCCCGCCCGGCTGCCTGCCGACCCTCTGGAACGCGGACGAGCGCTGCCGCGAGAGCTATCTCACCGTCTATCCGGGCTACTACAACACCTCGGATGCGGGCTTCCTCGACGAGGACGGCTACGTCTACGTGATGGGCCGCACGGACGACATCATCAACGTCGCCGGCCATCGCCTCTCGACCGGCGGCATGGAGGAGGTTTTGGCCTCCCACCCGGCGGTCGCCGAATGTGCCGTGATCGGCGTGAAGGACGAGCTCAAGGGCGAGGTGCCCTGCGGCTTCGTGGTGCTGAAGGCGGGCGTGACCACGCCGCCGAACGAGGTCGAGCGGGAGCTCGTCGCGCTGGTGCGCGAGAAGATCGGCCCCGTCGCGGCCTTCAAGCTCGCCATCACGGTGAGGCGCCTGCCCAAGACGCGCTCCGGCAAGATTCTGCGCGGCACCATGAAGAAGATCGCCGACGGCGACCCGTGGTCGATGCCCGCGACCATCGACGACCCGATGATCCTCGACGAGATCGGCGAGGTCCTGAAGGGGAGGGGGCTGGCATCGTGAGCGGAGCGGCTTCGCCGCAAGGTCTTGGTGCTGGATCCCGGATCTGCGTGCGCGCCTTGCGGCGCTCCCTTGTCCGGGAAAGGGCGTTCAGGGTGTGATCATCCTCTGACCCCTTTCCCGGACACGTGCAGCGAAGCGGAGCGCAGATCCGGGATCCAGAGCCAGAACTCGCGGCAAAGCCGCACCGCACCACAAAAAAGGCCCGGATCGCTCCGGGCCTTTTGCATTCCAAATGCGCGGCGATGCGCCTTATTCGTCGTCCTCGTCCGCGGAGCGCTTGAGCTGCTTGAGCTTGGCGAAGACGGAGTCCACGTCGATGTCGGCCTCCCGCTCGGGGCGCGTGGTCGGGCGGTCTGCGAAGGGGTCGCGGTTCGGCTCGGGCGCGGTGGTGACCTCGGCCGGCATGAGGGTCTGGCTGTTCTCCTCCACGACCACCTGCGGCCGGTCCTTGGCGGCGCGCTGCACCTCGAAATCGAGGTCGATCTGCGAGCACAGGCCGAGCGTCACCGGGTCCATGGGCTGGAGGCTGTTGGAGTTCCAGTGGGTCCGGTCGCGCACCTGCTGGATGGTGGATTTCGTGGTGCCCACGAGGCGCATGATCTGCGCGTCCTTCAGCTCCGGATGGTTGCGCACGAGCCAGAGGATCGCGTTGGGACGGTCGTGGCGGCGGGACACGGGCGTGTAGCGCGGGCCCTTCTTGGTGCGCTTCACCTCGGGCAGCTTCACCCGGGACACGGCCATGTGGAGCCGGTAGTCCGAGTCGCCCTGCGCCTTCTCGATTTCCTCGCGGGTGAGCTGGCCCGTGGTGACCGGGTCGAGGCCCTTGATGCCGGCCGCCACCTCGCCGTCGGCGATGCCCTTCACCTCGAGGGGGTGAAGCTTGCAGAAATCGGCGATCTGCTCGAACGACAGCGACGTGTTCTCGACAAGCCACACGGCCGTCGCCTTGGGCATCAGCGGTCCCTGGGACATGCGATCACTCTCCTCGATAGGCCGGGCACACCCATGGGGGCGCCGCACGGCAAAACTTGCTCGCGCTCCGTCCCGGCGGGGCCGGAGCATCTCGTCTCACGATGTGAGGGAAACAGGGGAGATTATAAGGAGGCCGGCCCGATTGTGCAAATTGGTTCGGCACAGCCGGGCCTTAGCCCGGCCGCCCGCGCGGCGTCGGCCAACCTTTTACGGGAGGAGCACGATCTTCCCGATATGGGCGCCCCCGTCCATGCGCCGGTGGGCCTCTACCACCCGGTCGAGGGCGAATTCGGAATCCATCACCGGGCGGCAGCGGCCCTGTGTCAGAAGGGGCAGGACCCTCTCGGCCAGGGCCCGGGCGATGGCGGCCTTCTCGGCCACGCTCCGGGAGCGCAGGGTCGAGCCCGTATGGGTGAGGCGCTTCAGCATGAGGCGGCGGAAATCGAGCTCGACCTTGCTCGATTCCAGGAAGGCGATCTGCACGATGCGCCCATCCAGGGCCGCGGCCTCGTGGTTGCGGGGGATGTAGCTGCCGCCCACCATGTCCAGGATCACGTCGGCGCCCCGGCCCCCGGTCGCGTCCTTCACGGCGGCCACGAAATCCGCCTCCCGGTAGTTCACCGCGTGGTCGGCGCCGAGCCTGAGGCAGGCCTCGCATTTGTCGGCGGTGCCGGCGGTGGCGATCACCTGGGCCCCGAAGGCCTTGGCGAGCTGGATCGCCGTGGTGCCGATGCCGGAGGTGCCCCCGTGGACGAGCAGCGTCTCGCCCGGCTGCAGGCGGCCACGCTCGAACACGTTGGTCCAGACCGTGAAGTAGGTCTCCGGAATGGCGCCCGCCTCGGTCAGCGAGACACCCTCCGGTACCGCCAGGGCGTTCGTCTCGTGCACGACCGCGTAGTCCGCATAGCCGCCTCCGGCGACCAGACCCATTACCCGGGCGCCGACCGGGAAGCGCGCGCTGCCCTCGCCGGATGCCACCACTTCGCCGGCGATCTCCAGGCCGAGGATATCCGGCGCGCCGGGCGGGGGCGGATAGGCGCCCTGGCGCTGGAGGACGTCCGGCCGGTTCACGCCGGCGGCCGCCACCTTGACCAGGATCTCCCCGGTCCCGGGCTGCGGCACCGGCCGCTCCACGAGCGTGAGGACCTCGGGGCCGCCGCCCCGCTCCGCGATGACGGCGCGCATGGTGGAGGGCAGGGGCATCGCAGGCTCCTCGGATGTGTCGCTACGGCAGGTGCGCCGCACTCGCACGCGGCCGCGGCGCTCGTCAATGCGCGGCGGCGCGGCTTCGCGACGCCGACAGCTCCGTCGCCGGGTCCTTGGTCCCATTCATGGCTGGCGAAGCCCCGCAAAGCCGCCAATTGGCAAGCGGCGCTCCGGGCCCTAGGTTACGGAACCTTCGAGGTCAGGAGGACGCCATGGCATTCGATCCCTTTGCCGAGGAGCAGACCCGTCCGAAGCCCCGCGGCCACGCGGTCGGGGAAGATCTGGCGCTGTTGTCGGTCGACGAGATCGACGAGCGCATCAACCTGCTGAGGCAGGAGATCCAGCGTCTCGAGGAGGTTCGCGCCCAGAAGGAGGCCTCCAAGGCTGCGGCGAGCGCCTTCTTCAAGACGGCGTGACACGCCCGGGATCGCTCGTCGGCGTGCCTTGGTGGAAGATCATCTGCCAGCGCTGCATGGCGGAGTGCGCGGGTCGCGCGTTGCCCATCCCCTCGCGGAGGCTATCCGCAAAGCCGGGTAATCGGGTTCAAGGATCGCTCGTCGGCGTGCCTTGGTGGAAGATCATCTGCCAGCGCCCGTCGATCATCCGCCAAAGAGAACTGCGCCAGGAATGCGCCACCGTCCCGTCCGGGCTCGTCCGGACGATGCGGTAGAGCGCCTGCACCACGTCCGCGCCGATCCACTGCGCCCGGAAGTCGACGATCGCCTGCCGGCCCGCGTCGCCGGTCCGGTGCTCGGCCGCCAGAAGGCTGAGGATCGCGGCCTTGTCGTAAAGGCGCCCGGAGGCGCCGATCTCCACGAAGCCATCCGCCAGGATCCGCCCGGCGGCCTCCGGCGAAGCCCTGGTCTCCGGATCGAGGATCGTCCGCTCGAGCTCCAGAATCGCGCCGATCGTGCCGGTCTCCATGACGCCTTCCCTCCGTCGAACGCCTTGCGCCGCAACCGTTCGAGCTGTCCCGTTCCGGGGCAGGTCCGCCCATTCGTCCAGGGTCCCTTAACGGGTCCTTAAGCTTTTCGGTTTACCAAAGAAGGGTCCAGTTTTCTGGATGCCGAGTGGCTCCTGTCCACTCTGTTTGACGCCTCCCTGTTAAACTTTTTCGAGCCGCCGCGAGGCGGCTCTCCTTTTTTCCAGGGGCGGCGGGCGATGGCATTGTCTGCATCGTCCGCAGGTTCAGACCGCCATGTCGGAACGCACCGCGCCGTCACGCGCCCGGAGGCTTAACTTCGCCGGGGCCGGCATCCGAGAAGCGTCGCATTTTATCGATCTTCCCCAGGCTTAACCTCGCCTGTGCAGGAAACCGAAAAGCACCGCATTTTATGCATCTTCCCCAGGCTTAACCTTAAAAAAGGGTTAGCGCAGCGCGGCTTGCGCCGACGCCCTATAGTCCAACCCATGGAATCGACGCGCTTCCGAGCGGGCCCTCAAGGCCGCGGACGGAGCGACGCTGTTGGGAGACTTTGGCGTGAACGAGCCGGATGTGATGTTCAAGACGGACCCGGTGCATTTCGGCCGCACCTTCGTCCAGTCGGAGGCTTTCAAGGCCTTGTTCACCGAGGGAATGGAGCTCGTCGAGGAGACGGCGGCCTATCTCGACGGGAAGGGCCGGGACGATTCCCGCCAGCTCTCCCGCCAGGGTACGCTGGCCTATGCGAGCGAGAGCATGCGCCTCACCACGCGGCTGATGCAGATCGCCTCCTGGCTCCTGGTGCAGCGGGCGGTGGCCGAGGGGGAGATCACCCCCGATCAGGCGCAGGCCGAGAAGAACCGGGTGCGCCTCCATTCGCAGAACGCCGCTACCAGCCTCGGGGAGTTCGAGGTTCTGCCGGAGCGGCTGCGGGAGCTGATCGGGCTTGCGGCCCGGCTTCACGCCCGCATCATCCATCTCGACCAGCTGATCACCCAGGTGGCTCCGGAGCCCGTGCCGGCCAGCAATGCGGTCGCGGCGCAGCAGATGCTGCTGCTGAAGGCCTTCGCGGGCCCGCCGGCCTGAGGCGCCCATCCCCCGCCTCTGTCCCACAACGAAAAAGCCCCGCCGAAGCGGGGCTTTTTTGCGTTGAGATCCGTCCGACGCTTACTTCTTGGCGCCGATATTGCCGAACCGCGACGTGAAGCGGGACACGCGGCCGCCGCGGTCGAGCAGCTGCTGCTGGCCGCCGGTCCAGGCCGGGTGGGTGTTCGGGTCGATGTCGAGATTGAGGGTGTCGCCCTCTTTGCCGTAGGTCGACCGGGTCATGTACTCGGTGCCGTTGGTCATCACGACCTTGATGAAGTGATAGTCCGGGTGATCCGTCTCTTTACGCGCCATTGCCATATTCCCTCGTGCGGCCTGCCCCTTGGGGCGGCCTGCGGCCAACCATCGAGCCTGTCTTGAAGATCGCGGGCCTATACCTCACTTGATCCCTTGAAACAAGCACCCAGGGGCGAGGGCGCCGGCTGGGGCAAGCCCGCTCCGCGGCGCACAGGGCGCTGCGGCGCCGGAGGGCGTGTGGTAGACAGGGGCCTCAAGGCCCCAGGGCCGCCACCATCCACAGAGGGTCCAAGACCGCACGATCATGGCCGAGACCCCCGACGGATCGCCCCGCAGCAAGGCGAACCTCAGCGCCCTACGCCCCCTCGTCCCCTACGCCCTGGCCTATCGGGGCCGGATCGCCGCCGCGCTCGCGGCGCTGGTCGCGGCCTCGGCCGCGACCCTGGTGGTGCCGCTCGCCGTCCGCCGGGTGGTGGATCACGGGTTCTCCGACCAGAGCGCCGGGATGATCAACGCCTATTTCGGCGTCCTCGTCCTCATCGTCGCCGTTCTCGCGGTGTCGAGCGCCCTGCGCTATTACTGCGTGATCACCCTCGGCGAGCGCGTGGTGGCGGATCTGCGGGCCGCCGTGTTCCGGCATCTCACGACGCTGGACCCCGCCTTCTTCGACCAGACGAGAATCGGCGAGATCGTCTCCCGGCTCACGGCCGACACCACTCAGGTGAAGTCGGCTTTCGGGGTCAGCATCTCGATCGCCCTGCGCAACGCGTTCCTGTTCCTCGGCGCGGTGGCGTTGATGATCGTCACGAGCCCGAAGCTCTCCGCGCTCGTTCTCCTCGCGATCCCGCTCATCGTGGTGCCCCTCGTGGTCTCCGGCCGGGCCGTGCGGCAGCGCTCGCGCCTCGCCCAGGACCGGCTCGCCGATGCCTCCGCCTTCGCGGCCGAGGCGGTGGGCTCGGTGCGCACCATGCAGGCCTTCGGCATGGAGCGCGTCACCGCGGGCCGCTTCGCCGGCGCGGCCGAGGAGGCCTTCGCGGCCGCCCGTCTGTCCACGAGCATGCGCTCCTGGCTTACGGGCACGGCGATCTTCCTCGTCTCGGCGAGCGTGGTCGGCGTTCTCTGGTACGGGGCGCAGGACGTGCTGGCCGGCGAGATGACGGCAGGGCGTCTCTCGCAATTCGTTCTCTATGCGGTTTTCGCGGCCAGCTCCCTCGGCCAGCTCTCGGAGGTCTATGGGGAGCTCGCCCAGGCTGCCGGCGCGGCCGAGCGCCTTGGGGAGATCCTCTCCGCCAAGCCCGCCATCACCCCGCCCGCGCGGCCGACGATGCTGCCCGAGCCGCCCCTCGGCACCGTGGCCTTCGAGGAGGTCCGCTTCGCCTACCCGACCCGGGAGAGCCAGGCCGCCCTCGAGGCCTTGAGCTTCGAGGTGCGCTCGGGCGAGCGCGTCGCCATCGTCGGCCCGTCGGGCGCGGGCAAGAGCACCGTTCTCCAACTGCTCCTGCGCTTCTACGACCCGCAGGGCGGGCGCATCCTGGTCGACGGCGTGCCGGTCCAGGAGGCGGATCCGGTGTCGCTGCGCGCCCGCATGGCGCTCGTGCCCCAGGAGCCCACCATCTTCGCGGCGAGCGTCCTCGACAACATCCGCTACGGCCGGCCCGACGCCGGCGAGGAGGCGGTGCGCGAGGCCGCGCGCCTCGCCTCGGCCGACGGCTTCATCCGCTCCCTGCCGCAGGGCTACGACACGGTGATCGGCGAGCGCGGCGTCACGCTCTCCGGCGGCCAGCGCCAGCGCATCGCGATTGCCCGCGCGATCCTGAAGGACGCGCCGATTCTCCTCCTCGACGAGGCGACCTCCGCCCTCGACGCCGAGAGCGAGCGCAAGGTTCAAGGCGCCCTCGACCGGCTCATGGAGGGGCGCACCACCCTCGTGATCGCCCACCGCCTCGCCACCGTGCGCCGGGCGCACCGGATCCTCGTCATGGAGGCGGGCCGCATCGTGGAGGAGGGGACCCACGAGGCCCTGCTCGCGAAGGGCGGCCTCTATGCCCGCCTCGCACGGCTGCAGTTCACGGATGACGAGGGCCGCCAGGCGGCGGAGTGAGCGGCGTCGCAGCGCCAATGCGGGACAGAGCGCTCAGCGCTCCGTCAGCTTGAACTCGATGCGCCGGTTGCGGGCAAAAGCGTCCTCGTTCACGGCGACGTCGAGGGGCTGGAACTCGCCGAAACCCGTGGCGGCGAGGCGCTGGGGCGGCACGCCCCGGGCGATCATCGCCTGCACGACCGCGATGGCGCGGGCCGAGGAGAGCGCCCAGTTCGTCGGGAATTGCGCGGTCGCGATGGGGCGGATGTCCGTGTGGCCGTCGACCCGCATGATCCAGTTGATGTCGGGCGGGATCTGCCGGTCGAGTTCCACAAGCGCCGAGGCGATGCGGTCGAGCTCGCCCCCGGCCTCGGTCCGCAGGTTCGACTGGCCGACCGGGAAGAGCACCTCGGATTGCAGAACGAACCGGTCGCCCACGATACGCACGTCGGGCCGGTTGCCGAGGATCTGGCGCAGGCGGCCGAAGAAGTCGGAGCGGTAGCGCGCGAGTTCCTGGACGCGCTGGGCCAGCGCCACGTTGAGGCGGCTGCCGAGATCCGCGATGCGGGCCTGGCTCTCCCGGTCCCGGTTCTCGGAGGCCGCGAGGGCTTCCTCCAGCGCAGCGAGCTGGCGGCGCATGGCGGCGATCTGCTGGCTCAGGATTTCCACCTGATTGAGGGCGCGGCCCGTGGCCTGGCGCTCCGCCTGGAGCGCGGTGTCGAGTTCGGTCGCCCGCTCCTGCGCGGAGCCGCCCGAGGCGATGAGATCCTGAAGCCGCGTCCGGTCGAGCTCCGCGGCCCTCAAGGTGGTCTGCACGCCCGTCAGCGTCTCCTCCGTGGAGCGCCGCGTGGACCGCTCCAGGGCGAGAAGATCGGTGAGCTCCGCGATCTGCCGGTTGAGCCGGTCGAGGACCGAGTCGCGGCCCGAGATCTCGCGGGCGAGAAAGAACTGCCCGAGCATGAAGATCGAGATCATGAACACGATGGCGAGGAGAAGCGTCGACAGGGCGTCCACGAAGCCCGGCCAATAATTGACGCCCCCGCCGCCGCCGCGCGCCCGCCGTCCGCCGCTGATGGCCGGCATGCTAGGAGATCCTCTCGATCGTCACGATCGTCACGTCACGAGATCCTTTCGCGGGTGATCCGGTCGAGCACCTGCTTCAGCTCCTTCTCGCGGGCGGCCTGCGCCTCCACCCAGTCGCGGATCATCTGCTGTTCGGCCCGCATGTGCTGAACGAGACCCTGGATGCCCTCGGCGAGATTCGCCATGGCCTGCGTGGCGGCTCGTCCGCCGCCGCCGTCGTTCACCGCCGCCGTGAGCCGGTTCAGGGCCTGCGCGATATCGGGCGTGCCGGCGCGGCCGGCCTCCGAGCCCGTGTCGATGGTGGAGTTGGCGAGCCAGTCCTCGAGTTCCGTGTAGAACCGGCTCTGGGCCTGGCCGGCCTGCAGGTCGAGGAAGCCCACCACGAGGGAGCCGGCGAGGCCGAAGAGGGAGGCCGAGAAGGACAGGCCCATGCCCTGGAGCGGGCCGGCGAGGGCGGATTTCAGCTCGTCGAACAGAACCGCCGCGTCCTGGCCGGTGCGCAGGGAGCCGATGATGCGGCCGACGGAGCCCACCGTCTCGATGAGGCCCCAGAACGTGCCGAGAAGGCCGAGGAACACCAGAAGGCCGGCCAGATAGCGCACGATCTCCCGGCTCTCGTCGAGGCGCGCGCCGATGGAATCGAGGAGCGAGCGCGTCGTGGTGACGGACAGGGCCATGTGGCTCGCCCGGTTGTTCAGGAGCGTCGCCATGGGCGCGAGGAGCACCGGCGGACGGGCCGAGCCCTCCTCGAGATCGCCGAGGCCGTTCACCCAGCGTACCTCCGGGAACAGGCGCCAGACCTGCCGGATGGCGAGGATGATGCCGATGCCCATCACGCCGAGGATCAGCGCGTTGAGGCCGGGATTGGCCTGGAACGCCTCGAAGATCTGCCGGTAGAGGATGAAGGCGATGAACCCCGCCAGCACCAGAAAGACCGCCATGCGGACGAGATAGATCCGCGGCGGTGTGAGGGGTTGGGTGTTCATCTCCGCAATTGTCCTGCTCCGAACCAAGTCCCAATCTGACCGCGCCGCTCCGTGGGATCAAGCACGGCCAGGGCCGCAGGCGCGGTCACGAACAAGAACACCATCGTTGCCTCAAGGGCAGGGCGTCGCCCCGCGCATTCCGGCCCAGCACGGACCATCCGCCCCGATCAGGCGGGGCGGCTCGCCTGCTTGATGAGCTTCGCCAGGTCGCGCTGGATGCTCTCGTTGCCCACGATCACCGATTTCTTGGCCAACGGATCCGAGCCGCCATCCGCATCGGACACGAAGCCCCCGGCCTCGCGCACCAGGATGAGCCCCGCCGCGATGTCCCAGGAGTTCAAGCCCCGCTCCCAATAGCCATCCATGCGCCCGCAGGCCACATAGGCAATGTCGAGGGCGGCCGAGCCGAGGCGGCGCATGCCGCCCACCTGCGCCATCACGGTGGCGGCCTCGCGCAGGAACAGGCCGTGGTCGCCCTTGCCCACATGGGGCAGGCCACAGCCCACGAGGGCGTCGGCGAGGTCTGTGCGGGAGGAGACGCGGATGCGGCGGTTGTTGAGATAGGCGCCCTTGCCCTTCTCGGCGATGAACATCTCGTCCTTGATCGGATCGTAGATCACCCCGGCCACCACCTGTCCGTCTCGCTCGAGACCGACCGAGATGCAGAATTGCGGCAGGCCGTGGAGGAAGTTCGTGGTGCCGTCCAGGGGGTCGATGTGCCAGCGGTGGCTCGTATCCGTGCCCTCGACGACGCCGCTCTCCTCCATGACGAGGCCGTAGCCAGGCCGTGCCTTCTCGAGGGCATCCCGCAGGATCTGCTCGGCCTTGCGGTCGGCGGCGGAGACGAAGTCGCCCGGGCCCTTGCGGGAGACCTGCAGGTTCTCCACCTCGCCGAAGTCGCGCTTGAGCGAACGGGATGCCTTCATCACGGCGTCCGTCATGACGGTCATCAGGGGCGAACGGATCATCGACAGGGTCCTTCGGCGGTAGAGCGAACGGTGTGAAAGAGCGGGGCCGGATGGAGCCCATAGGCGCGGGTGATGACCATGCGGGGGCACCCGCGTCAAGCCGCATGAACGTCATACTCGGCCCGTGCGTTCCGCGCGGGCCGCGCCGCGCCCCGTCAGAGCGGCCCGGCGCGCTCCGCCGCAAGGCGCTCGGCGCGGGCCCGCTCGTCCGCCGAGAGATCCTTCAGGGCGTCGTCGAGCCAGCCATCCGTGAGGCCCTGGGCGGCGGCCAGGAGATGCCAGGCGGCGGCCTCGACACGGTTCTGCGCCACGCCGCGGCCGGCCACGTAGAGCCGGGCGAGGCGGTTCTGGGCGATGGCGTTCCCCTTGGCGGCGGCCCGGCGGAAGGCGCGGGCCGCGAGCGCCTGGTTCGCCGGCACGCCCTCGCCGTTGAAGAGCAGGATCGCGTGCTCCACCTCCCCGGCGACGCTGCCGTTGCGGCCGGCGCGCTCGAACCAGCGGGCGGCCTCGGCCGCGTCGCGGCTGACCCCGCGGCCCTTGAGGTAGAGGACGCCGAGGCTGTGCTGGGCGTCGCCGATTTCCGCGTCCGCCGCCTTGCGCAGCAACTCGACCGCGCGCAGCAGGTCCTCCTGGGAGCCCGTGGCGAGGAGGATGAGCGCGAGATTGAAGGCTGCCCGAGGTTCCCCCTTGGCGGCGGCCTCCTCGATCCAGCGGCGCCCCTGGGCCGGATCCTTGGCCATGCCGCGCCCGTCGATCGCCATGAGGCCGAGGGACAGGAGCGCATGGGCATCGCCGCGCCGGGCGGCGAGCCGGTACCATTCGGCGGCTTTCACGGGGTCCTGCCCGACCGCGAGGCCCTGGTTGTAGAGTTCGCCCAGCAGCGTCATGGCGGCGGCATCGTCCGGATCGCGATCGAGCCGCTGCGTCGCCTCCCTCATGGCCGTCACGTAGAGGCCCCGCTGATAGGCCCCGTAGGCGATGTCGGGCTCCGCCGCGAAGGCCGGGGCCGCGGCGAGGAGCGCGGCGAGGAGAGCGGCGGCGCGGCGCATCAGGCCGCCGCCCCGTTCCGGAGCGCGGCGAGGGCGGCGCGCACCGCGGCCGCCGGGCCCTCGGGATGGGACCAGACCGCATCGCCAAGCGCCACGAACTCGGCCCGCGTCGCCGCGAGCGTCGGGATCGCGTCGAGGCTCGGCGCGTAGGTGATGCAAGGCGTCTCGAAGATCTCCGCCCACCAGGCGACGCGCTCCACCACCGTGTCGAGGGCGGGGAGGGACCCGTCCGGGCGCGGCTCGCCGAAGAGGAGGTAATCGGCTCCGGCCTCGCCGAAACTCATGGCGTCGTCCTTGGTGCGGATGCCGCCGATGCCGATGGAGCGCTCCGACTTCAGGCGCTCTCGCATCTCGCGAAGGGTCTTGAGATCGCCCCGCACATGCACCCCGTCGGCCCCGCCTCGGGCTGCGATGGTGGCGAGATCCGCCTCGCCCTCGACGGCGATGAGGAAGGCCGTGCCCTGCTCCTGCGCCGCCGGCGCCAGCACCTTGACGAGATTGGTGAGGCTGCGCTCGTCGGCGGCGGCGAGCCGCGCGATGACCGCGTCCACCGGCCCCGCCGCGCAGGCGGCCTGGAGCTGCGCGGCGAAATCCGCCTCGGCGAGGACGGGGGTGATGAGGGTCAGGCGGGCGGCGGGTTCGGCCATGAGGTTGGTTCGTATCCGTGGGCGTGAGGGCCCGATGTAAAAGAAACGGGGCCGTCTTGCGAGGCCCCGTCTCCGGTCGAAATGCGGCAAAAGCCTGTTAGGGACCCCGGCGGCGGGGTCGCACCCCTTACTCCGCGGCTTGGCGGGTGGTCGCGAAGGTCGGGTCGAGCTCGCCCTTGGCGTAGCGCTTCGCCATCTCGGCGGTGGTGAGCACGCGCTTGATCTTCGAGGCCTGGCCGGCGGTGTTGAACTCCTCGAGCCGCTGGCGGCAGAGCTTCGTCATCGCCTCCATGGCGGGCTTGAGGTACTTGCGGGGGTCGAACTCGCCCGGGTTCTCCTGGAGGATGCGCCGGATCTGGCCGGTCATGGCCATGCGGTTGTCCGTGTCGATGTTGATCTTGCGCACGCCGTGCTTGATGCCGCGCTGGATCTCCTCCACGGGCACGCCCCAGGTCTGGGGCATCTTGCCCCCGTACTGGTTGATGATGTCCTGGAGCTCCTGCGGCACGGACGAGGAGCCGTGCATCACGAGGTGCATGTTCGGGAGCTTGGCGTGGATCTCCTCGATCACGTTCATGGCGAGGATGGCGCCGTCGGGCTTGCGCGTGAACTTGTAGGCGCCGTGGGAGGTGCCCATGGCGATGGCGAGCGCGTCGACCTTCGTCTCGGCGACGAACTTCACGGCCTCGTCGGGATTCGTGAGGAGCTGGTCGTGGGAGAGCTTGCCCTCGGCCCCGTGGCCGTCCTCGGCCTCGCCCATGCCGCTCTCGAGCGACCCGAGAACGCCGAGCTCGCCCTCGACGGAGATGCCGCCCAGATGCGCCATCTCGGTGACCTGGCGGGTGACGTTGACGTTGTAGTCCCAATCGCCCGGGGTCTTGCCGTCGGCCTTCAGGGAGCCGTCCATCATCACGGAGGTGAAGCCCGCCTGGATCGCGGTCATGCAGGTGGCCGGCTCGTTGCCGTGATCGAGATGCACGCAGACCGGGATATGCGGATAGATCTCCGTCACCGCATCCATCATGTGCTTGAGCATGATGTCGTTGGCATAGGAGCGAGCCCCGCGGGAGGCCTGGATGATCACCGGCGCGTCGACGGCGTTGGCCGCCTCCATGATGGCGAGCGCCTGTTCCATGTTGTTGATGTTGAAGGCGGGCACGCCATAGGAATGCTCGGCGGCGTGGTCGAGAAGCTGGCGAAGGGTGATGCGGGCCATGAGATCCTCCGGAATTTTTTGAATTATGGTTCTTCTCCCGGCCCATTTCCAGGCTCGGTCGAAAGAAAGCTTAACAGGCTGAAGCCCTTGGGCGGCCGGGCGCGCCCGGCCGACAGGGTCAGGCCCGCAGCGCCTCGACGCCCGGCAGGGCCTTGCCCTCGAGCCATTCGAGGAAGGCGCCGCCCGCGGTGGAGACGTAAGTGAAGTCGTCCGCCACGCCCGCATGGTTGAGGGCCGCCACCGTGTCGCCGCCGCCGGCGACCGAGACGAGCTTGCCCTCCTTCGTGCGCTGCGCCGCATGGCGCGCCGCCGCCACCGTGCCCTGGTCGAAGGGCGGGATCTCGAAGGCGCCGAGCGGGCCGTTCCAGACGAGGGTCGCGGCGTCGTTGATGGCCGCCATGATGCGCTCGATGGATTGCGAGCCCACGTCCAGGATCATGCGGTCCTCGGGGATCGCGTCGATGCCGTAGGTGTGGTTCTCGGCGCCAGCCTTGAATTCGGTGGCGCACACGCCGTCCACGGGCAGGATGATGGCGCAGCCCGTGTCGCGCGCCTTGGCGATGATGCGAAGCGCGGTCTCCGCGAGGTCGCGCTCGGCGAGGGACTTGCCGACTTCGAGGCCCATCGCATGGATGAAGGTGTTCGCCATGCCGCCGCCGATCACGAGGGCGTCCACCTTGGCGACGAGGTTTTCGAGAAGATCGAGCTTGGTCGAGACCTTCGCGCCGCCGACCACCGCCACCACCGGGCGCGTCGGAGCCTCGAGACCCTTGGTGAGCGCGTCGAGCTCCGCCTGCATGGTGCGGCCGGCAAAGCCCGGCAGCACGCGGGCGAGGCCCTCGGTCGAGGCATGGGCCCGGTGCGCCGCCGAGAAGGCGTCGTTCACGTAAAGGTCGCCGAGCTTCGCGAGCTCGCTCACGAAGGCCGGGTCGTTCTTCTCCTCGCCCGCATGGAAGCGGGTGTTCTCAAGGAGGAGCACGTCGCCGTCCTTCATGGCGGAGACAGCCTCGCGCGCCGCCTCACCGATGCAATCCTCCGCAAAGGCGACTGGCTTGCCGAGATGCTGGGCGAGCGCCTCGCCCACGGGGCGGAGCGTCTCCTTCGGGTCGCGGCCCTTCGGGCGTCCGAAATGGGCGAGCAGCACGACGCGGCCGCCCTTGTCGGCGATCTCGCGGATCGTCGGCAGCACGCGCTCGATGCGCGTCGCGTCCGTGATCCGGCCGTTCTCCATGGGGACGTTGAGATCGACGCGCACGAGGGCGCGTTTGCCTTTGAGGTCGGCATTGTCGAGGGTGCGGAAGGCGGACATGGCGTGACGGGCCTCATGGTCGCCGCCCGCCGACGCGGCGGGCGGGGGCCGGGCGCCGCCCGGCCGCCGAAGGGTGAGGGTGAAGGAAGGGCGGGGACGCCGCTTCCTTTAGATCAGCTTCGCCATCGCGACGGCGGTGTCCGCCATGCGGTTCGAGAAGCCCCACTCGTTGTCGTACCAGGACATGACGCGCACGAGGGTGCCGTCCATCACCTTCGTCTGGTCCATGTGGAAGACGGAGGAATGCGGATCGTGGTTGAAGTCGATGGAGACGTTCGGCTGGTTGGTGTAGCCGAGCACGCCCTTGAGCTGCTGGTCCGCCGCCCGCTTCACCGCCTCGTTGATCTCGTCCTTCGTGGTCGCGCGCTTGGCCACGAACTTGAAGTCGATCACCGACACGTTCGGGGTCGGGACGCGGATCGAGACGCCGTCGAGCTTGCCGTTGAGATCGGGCAGCACGAGGCCCACCGCCTTGGCGGCGCCCGTCGAGGTCGGGATCATGCTCAAGGCCGCCGCGCGGGCGCGGTAGAGGTCCTTGTGCATCTGGTCGAGGGAGGGCTGGTCGTTGGTGTAGGAATGGATCGTGGTCATGAAGCCCTTCTCGATGCCGACCGCATCGTTGAGGACCTTCGCGACCGGCGCCAGGCAATTGGTGGTGCAGGACGCGTTCGAGATGACCACATGGTCCTTCGTCAGCTTGTCGTGGTTGACGCCGTAGACCACCGTGAGATCCGCGCCGTCCGCCGGCGCCGAGACGATGACGCGCTTCGCGCCCGCTTCCAGATGCGCCGCCGCCTTGTCGCGCGAGGTGAAGATGCCGGTGCATTCGAGCGCGATGTCGACGCTGAGTTCCTTGTGCGGCAGCTCGGCCGGGTTCTTGATGGCGGTGACGCGGATGCGCTGGCCGTCGACGACGATGTGGTCGCCATCCACCTGCACGTCGCTCGGGAAGCGGCCATGCACGGAATCGAAGCGCAGGAGGTGGGCGTTCGTCTCGACGGGGCCGAGATCGTTGATGGCCACGACCTGGATATCCGTGCGGCCGCTTTCCACGATGGCGCGCAGGATGTTGCGCCCGATGCGTCCGAAACCGTTGATCGCGACCTTCACCGTCATCGTGTCCACTCCTTGTGCGGCGAGGCTGCTCTTCAGCCTCACAGGTTATGTGTTCTGAGGATCCGCTCCGCCACCGCTTCGGCGGTGATGCCGAAGTGCTTGTAGAGGTCCTTGTAGGGTGCGCTCGCGCCGAACCCGCTCATGCCGACGAAGAGGCCGTCAGGGCCGATGAGCGCGTCCCAGCCGAAGCGGACCGCGGCCTCGACCGCCACCTTCACGGGCGCGTCGCCGACGATGCGGGCGCGCACGGAACTGGGCTGGGCGAGGAAGAGATCGAGCGAGGGCACCGAGACAACGCGAACCGCGAAGCTTTGTTCCTTGAGAATCCGTTGCGCCTCAAGGGCGATTTCCACCTCGGAGCCCGAGGCGAAGATGGTGGCCTTGGCCTTGCCCTCGGCGGACGACAGCTCGTAGGCGCCCGCGGCGCACAGGTTGCCGTCGGCGGCGTTCTTGCGCAGCTGCGGCAGGGCCTGGCGGGTGAGGGCGAGGGTCGAGGGGCCGTCCGTGCGCTCGAGGGCGAGCTGCCAGCATTCCGCGGTCTCGACCGCGTCGGCGGGGCGGAACACGCGCATCTTTGGCATGGAGCGCAGGGCCGCCAGATGCTCCACCGGCTGGTGGGTGGGGCCGTCCTCGCCAAGGCCGATGGAATCGTGAGTCATCACGTAGACCGCCGGGATGCCGGCGAGCGCCGCGATGCGCATGGCGGGACGCGCGTAGTCGGTGAAGACCAGGAAGGTGGCGCCGGCCGGCACGAAGCCGCCATGGAGCGCCATGCCGTTCATGGCCGCCGCCATGCCGTGCTCGCGGATGCCGTAATGGATGTAGCGGCCCGCGAACTGCCCGGGGCCGATGGCGGAATGCGCCTTGGTCTTGGTGTTGTTGGAGGGCGTGAGATCCGCCGAGCCCAGCACCAGCTCCGGCATGGCGCCGACGATGGCCTCGAGCGCGATCTCGCTGGCTTTCCGGGTCGCCACCGCCTGCGGCTCGGCGAGAAGGCGGGCCTTGAGGTCGGCGACCGCCTGCCCGAGGGCCTTGGGCCGCTCGCCGCGCATGCGGCGCTCGAATTCGGAGCGGGTCTCGGCGGCAAGCCCGTTCAGGCGCTCGCTCCAGGCCCGGCGCTCCGCCGCGCCGCGTCGGCCAGCCTCGGCCCAGGCCGACCTGATCGCGTCCGGCACCTCGAAGGGTGCATGGGTCCAGCCGAGCGCCGCCTTGGCGCCCGCCAGTTCCTCGGTCCCGAGGGGCTCGCCGTGCGCCTTCGAGGTACCGGCCTTCTTGGGCGCGCCGTAGCCGATGGTGGTCTTGCACGCGATGAGGGTCGGCCGGTCCGCCTTCTGGGCCGCCGCGATGGCGCCGGCGATGGCCTCCGGGTCGTGTCCGTCGACGCGCACCGCGGCCCAGCCGCAGGCCTCGAAGCGCTTCACCTGGTCGACGCTGTCGGAGAGGGAGAGCGGGCCGTCGATGGAAATGCCGTTGTCGTCGAAGAGGACGATGAGGCGATTGAGCTTCAGGTGCCCGGCAAAGGCGATCGCCTCATGGGAGATGCCCTCCATGAGGTCGCCGTCGGAGGCCAGCACGTAGGTGTGGTGATCGACGAGATCGTTGCCGTATTCCGCGTTCAGCATGCGCTCGGCGAGCGCCATGCCGACCGCCGTGGCAAGGCCCTGGCCGAGGGGGCCGGTGGTCGTCTCGACGCCCGGGGTCATGAAGTTTTCCGGGTGGCCCGGGGTCTTGGAATCGAGCTGGCGGAACTTCTTGAGCTCCTCCACGGTCATGCCCTCCACCCCGGTGAGGTGCAGCAGGGCATAGAGCAGCATCGAGCCATGGCCCGCGGAGAGCACGAACCGGTCGCGGTCGGGCCAGGCCGGGTCCGCCACGTCGTATTTCAGGAAGCGGGTGAACAGCACCGTGGCGATGTCGGCGGCGCCCATGGGCAGGCCCGGATGGCCGGACTTCGCCTGCTCGACGCCGTCCATGGCGAGGGCGCGGACCGCGCTCGCCAGATCGGAATGGGTGGGACGATCGGCGGAGGCGGCTTGTGGCACGGGCATTCAATCCAGGAATGGGGGGCAGCCGCTGGGCCGCCTGTCTTCTGACGAAAGCGCGGGCTCCTTATCACGGGGCAGGGGCGAGTCAAAGGCGCAGGTTCCCATTGGCGGGTTCGGGACCGCCTTTTGGACCATGGCGAAACGCCGGGACTGCCGCCCGCGGACGATTGCCGGGATTCCAGTCGCCGCCTAGGCTCGCGCTCTGATTCCCGGAGGCCCGATGTCCCCCACCCTCGATGAGGCGCTGAAGCGGCTCGAGAACGCCCTCGGGCTTCTCGAGGCCTCCGTCTCGCGCCGCCTCGATACGGAGAAGCGCAAGGGGGATCTTGAGACGGAACTCCAGATCATGCAGGACGACCGGGCGCGGCTCGCGGTCGAGCTCGACGGGGCGCTCACCCGGCTCCACCGGGTCGAGGCCGCCGCCGAGGATGTGGGCGGGCGCGTGCGCCGGGCGATCGGCGCCATCGAGGAGGTGCTCGCCGCGGCCGAGGACTTCGAGGCGGAGCAGGACAGTTGAGGTCGATCGCATGTCGCAGGTGAGCGTCACCATCGCGGGCCGCACTTATCGGATCGCCTGCGCGGACGGCGAGGAGCGGCACCTGGAAGGACTCGCCGCCCTCTACGACGGCAAGATCGAGGACATGCGGGCGGCCTTCGGCGAGATCGGCGACATGCGCCTCCACGTGATGGCCGCCATCACCGTGGCGGACGACCTCGCGGAGGCCCGCCGCCGGATCGAGACCCTGGAGGCCGAGGCCGCCGCCTTGCGCGATCTCGCCATGGCCGGGGAGCAGCGCTCCCAGATGGTGGAGGAGCGCGTGGCCGAGGGGCTCGCCCGCACGGCGGACCGCATCGAGCGCCTGGCCCGGAGCCTCAACGGCGCCACCTGACGCGGCCCGTCCACGGCTCGGGAAATTGGCGCCGACCCCCTTTCGCGGAGGAGCCGTCCCGCCTACATAAGAGGGGCGGGGCTGCGGGGTGCGTCTGGAGTCTTTTCCCCGGGGCCTTATCGATCCTGAAGGGAGCTGTCCCTGACCCGGTCCCTGGACCGGGACATACGGCGCCCACCTACGTTGTAGGTACCCGGGATCGCTTCTCCGACGGCTTTTGCGGCTCCGCACGTCTTTCATTCATGTCCGGCTCCTCCCCTTCCGGGATCCCCTCCCTTCCCGAGATCAAGGCCCGGTTGCGGGCGGACGCGCTCGCGCGGCGCGATGCCCTCGACGAGGGTTTTCGAGCCGAGGCCTCCGCCCAAGTGGCGGAACGGGTCCTCGCCCTGCCGGATCTCAAGGGGCTCCAGCCCGTCGGCGCCTTCTGGCCCATCCGCTCCGAGATCGACACCCTTCCCATCCTCGATGCCCTGGCGGCCCGCGGCCAAACCCTTTGCCTGCCCGTGGTGGCGAAACCCACCATGCTGTTCCGCGCCTGGGCGCCCGGCACGGCCCTGGTGCGCGGAGGTTTCGGGGTGAGCGCTCCCCCGCCGGAAGCCCCCGTCGTCCGACCCCGCGCCCTCTTGGTCCCGCTTGCGGCCTTCGACCGGCAGGGCGGGCGCATCGGCTACGGCAAGGGCCATTACGATGGGGCGATCGCCGCGCTCGAGGCGGAGGGCCCGCTGCTCACGATCGGTGTGGCTTTCGCGGCCCAGGAGGTGGCATCCGTCCCCCTGGAGCCCCATGATCGGTGTCTCGATTGTATCGTCACCGAAGCAGACCTCATCCGCGTATCCTGAAAGCTTCAAATGCGTCTTCTCTTCCTCGGCGACATCGTGGGGCGGCCCGGCCGCCAGGCGATCATCGAGCGCCTGCCTGCCTTAAGGGAGCGCTGGCGCCTCGATTGCGTGGTGATCAACGGGGAGAACGCGGCCGGGGGCTTCGGCATCACCGAGGCGATCTGCGACGAGGTTCTGGCGGCGGGCGCCGATGCCATCACCCTCGGCAACCATTCCTGGGACCAGCGGGAAGCCCTCGTCTTCATCGAGCGCCAGCCCCGCCTGCTGCGCCCGGCGAACTACCCGCCCGGCACCCCGGGCCGGGGCGCGAACCTCATCGACACCCATTCGGGCCGCCGGGTCCTCGTGATCAACGCCATGGGCCGGCTCTTCATGGACGCGCTCGACGATCCCTTCGCCGTGGTGGACCGGGAGGTGGAGGCCTGCCCCCTGGGCCAGGTGGCGGATGCCATCGTCGTGGATTTCCACGCGGAGGCGACGAGCGAGAAGGAGGCCCTGGGCCACCATCTCGACGGGCGCGTGACGCTCGTGGTTGGCACCCACACCCATGTGCCCACCGCCGACCACCGGATCCTGTCCGGCGGCACCGCCTATCTGTCCGATGCGGGCATGTGCGGGGATTACGATTCCGTGCTCGGCATGCAGAAGGAGGAATCGATCCGCCGCTTCCTCCAGAAGACCCCGGGCTCCCGCCTCGAGCCGGGCCTCGGCGAGGGGACGCTCTGCGGCATCGCCGTGGAGACCGACGACCGGACGGGCCTCGCCGTTCGGGTGGCCGCCGTGCGGCTCGGGCCGCATCTGGAGGAAACCTGGCTGCGCTTCTGGGATTGAGCGGCTTTGTGGCATGCGGTGCCGCTGCGCGGCGGCTCTTTAGCACTGGATCCCGGATCGGCGTTTCGCTTCGCTGCACTTGTCCGGGAAAGGGGTGAGAGGTTCATCACACCCTCGACGCCCTTTCCCGGACAAGGGAGCGAGGCAAAGCCTCGCGGACGCAGATCCGGGATCCAGTGCATAACCTGCGGCGAAGCCGCTCCACAAAGCCGCTCCGCACGAGATTTGCGCGAAAGACCTTTGCAGAGACCCGCCGAGACCCCATCTCCCGTCCCGGAACGGAGGAGCCGGTGGTCGAAGAGGCTGTTCGCAAGCGGGACTGGGTGCGCGGAGCCGGCGATCAGCCCGGAACTCAACCGGATCCCCTGGCGCATAAGAGCGCCTCGGCGGTCCTGCGCGCCGTGATCGATGGCGCCAAGGGCGAGTCCATCACCATCCGCGAGATCATCGAGGCCTTCGGCGAACGCGCCTTCGGCTTCGTGCTCATCCTGTTCAGCCTGCCCAATTGCGTGCCGGCGCCGCCGGGCGTTGCTGGCATCGTCGGCACGCCGGTCCTCATCTTCGGCATCCAGATGCTGCTCGGCCACCGGCGCCCCTGGCTTCCGGACCTGATCCTGCGCCGCAGCGTCTCGGTCTCCACCTTCCGGAAGGTGATCGACGTGGCCGAGCCCCGGCTCCAGAAGCTCGAATCGGTCTGCAAGCCGCGCCTGCCCTGGCTGTTCGGCCCCGTGGGCGACCGGTTCGTGGGCCTGTTCGCCTTCCTGGTCGCCGTCTCCGTGCTGATCCCGTTCCCCGGCACCAATTTCCCGCCTTCCATCGCGCTCGTGATCGCGTCCATCGCCGTGATGGAGGAGGACGGGTATCTCCTCATCGGCGGCTACCTCATCGGCCTTGCGGGCCTCACCTACACGGTGGCGGTGACCGGCACCGCCATCCACCTCGCCAAGGCCGCCATGACGAGCTGGTTCGGCTTTTGATGGACCGCCCCGGGGGCGAGCCGCCCGGCATCGCCGGGACCTTGAGGACGGTGCTCTCGCGGGCCGAGGCGGGCGGGCTCACGGTCGCCGGGCTGCGCGACGCCTTCGCCGAGCGTGCCTTCGGGCTCCTGCTCCTGCTCCTCAACCTGCCAAACGTGATCTTCGCGCCCCCGGTGCTCGCCGGCATCGCGGCCGTCCCGACCCTCGTCTTCGGCCTCCAGATGATGGCGGGCCACAGCCGGCCCTGGCTGCCCAAAGGCCTCCTCGACAAGCCTGTCGCGGTGCCGGCCTTGCGCCGGGTGGTGGAGCGGGCCGCCCCCTGGCTCGACCGGCTGGAGGGGTTGGGGCGGCCGCGCCTGCCCTGGGCGGCGGGCCCGGCGGCGATCCGGGTCTTCGGGCTCTTCGCCGTGCTGGCTTCCGTGATCGTGCTCATCCCGATCCCGGGCACCAATGTCCTGCCGGCTCTTTCCCTCGTGATCCTCGCCGTGGCGCTGATCCGCCGGGACGGGCTTCTGGTGCTCCTCGGCGCTGGAATTGGGGTCGCCGGCCTCCTCGTCGCCGTCGCGGCGGCCGGGATCGCGGTGGAGCTCGTGCGCTGGGCCTATGCCTGGATCGCCGGCTGAGCCTGGCGCCGCACGTCCAGACGCCGGTTGAGCGCGGGCGCTTGGCACCCGTCCAGATGTCGATTGAGCGCGGGCGCTTGGCGTCGGTGCCGGTGAGGCCTTATAAGCCCCCCACCGCATCCTTCGTGGCCCGCCTGCGCCTTCAGGCGCGCGGCCACGTTTCTCGCCAGGAGGCCCCGATGGCCGGACATTCCCAGTTCAAGAACATCATGCACCGCAAGGGCAAGGTGGACGCCCAGCGCTCGAAGCTCTTCTCCAAGCTCGCCCGCGAAATCACCGTGGCGGCCAAGATGGGCCTGCCGGACCCCGCCATGAACCCGCGCCTGCGCGCCGCGATCCTCGCGGCCCGGGCCGAGAACATGCCGAAGGACAACATCCAGCGAGCCATCAACAAGGCCGCCGGCGGCGATGCGGAGAACTACGAGGAGATCCGCTACGAGGGCTACGGCCCCGGCGGCGCGGCCCTCATCGTCGAGGCCATGACCGACAACCGCAACCGCACCGCCTCCGACATCCGCTCCTACTTCACCAAGAGCGGCGGCAACCTCGCGGAGACGGGCGCGGTCTCCTTCATGTTCGACCGGGTCGGCTTCGTCGCCTTCGACGCCAAGGTGGCCGACGGGGACACCATGCTGGAGGCCGCCATCGAGGCGGGCGCCGACGACGTCGCGTCCTCGGAGGACAGCCACGAGATCTTCTGCGAGCAGACCCAGCTCGGCGAGGTCACGAAGGCGCTGGAAGCGAAGTTCGGCGAGCCCAAGGCCTCCAAGCTCGTCTGGAAGCCGCAGAACACCGTGCCGGTGGACGACGAGGCGGCCGAAAAGCTCATCCGCCTCATGGAGACCCTGGAGGACCACGACGACGTGCAGAGCGTGTTCGTGAATTTCGAGGTCTCCGAGGCCGCCTTGCAGAAGATGGCGTCGTAAGGCCGGCACCCGGCCTTTGCATCCGCCACGGCGTCGATCCGGCGCCTGGCCTCGACCGGAAAGGCCCGATCCCTTGAGCGAGCGCATCCGCATCTTCGGCCTCGCCGATCAGGGGCCTGTCCTCAAGGGAAAGGGTTAGCCCCATGGGCGAGCGCATCCGCATCCTCGGCCTCGATCCCGGTCTTCGCAACACGGGCTGGGGCGTCATCACGATCGAGGGCACCAAGCTCTCTTATCTCGGCTGCGGGGTGGTGACCTCGGACGGGGACCTGTCCCTGGCGCTTCGCCTCAAGCAGCTCCACGACCGCATCACCGCGGTGGTCCAGGAATGGAACCCGGACGAGGCGGCCGTGGAGGAAACCTTCGTCAACAAGGACCCGCAGGCGACCCTCAAGCTCGGCCAGGCCCGCGCCATGTCCCTGCTCGTTCCGGCCCTTCACGGCATCCCCGTCGCCGAATACGGGGCGAACCAGGTGAAGAAGACCGTGGTCGGCGTCGGCCATGCGGAAAAGGCGCAGGTGCTCGCCATGGTGAAGGTGCTGCTGCCCAAGGCCGACCCCAAGAAGGCCGATGCCGCGGACGCGCTCGCCATCGCCATCGCCCATGCGCACCAGCGCAAGGCGCGGATGCTCGCGGCGGCCTATTGAGCTGGGGTTCCTCGTCAGCGAAGGGAAACGGCCGCGGCTTTGGCGGCGGCCTCCTAAGCTGCTAGACAGCCCGCGACCCCTCCGGGCGCCGCCGCGCCCGCCTTCGCGGAGGGGCGAGGGGAGACGAACGTGATCGGCAAGCTCAAGGGCATCATCGACGCCTATGGGGAGGATTTCGTGATCGTCGACGTCCAGGGCGTCGGCTACGTGGTCCATTGCTCCACCAAGACCCTCCAGAACCTGCCCTCCATCGGCGAGGCCGCCGCGCTCTCCATCGAGACCCATGTGCGCGAGGACATGATCCGCCTCTACGGCTTCCGCTCTGATGCGGAGCGGGAGTGGTTCCGCCTCCTCCAGAGCGTGCAGGGGGTGGGCGCCAAGGTGGCGCTGGGCATCCTTTCGGTGCTCGATCCCGGTGCGCTGGCGACCGCGATCGCCACCTCCGACAAGGCCTCGGTCTCCCGCGGCCCCGGCGTTGGCCCGAAGCTCGCGGCCCGCATCGTCGCCGAGCTGAAGGACAAGGCCCCGGCCTATTCCCCCGTGGACCCGGCCCTCATCCGCCTCTCGGATTCGGTCGCCGACCGCTCCGCCCCCGTGCCCGTGTCGGACGCCGTCTCCGCCCTCGTCAATCTCGGCTACCCGCAGGCCCAGGCCTCGGCCGCGGTCGCGGCGGCCTTGAAGCAGGCCGGCGAGGAGGCTGAGGCGAAAACGCTCATCCGCTTGGGCCTGCGCGAGCTGGCGCGATAGGACCGCCGTCCTTATGTAAGATCCTGAAAAGGATGGACCTTTGACCGAATCCCGCCGCCTGATCACGCCCGAGAAACGCGAGGACGACCTCGAGACGTCGCTCCGCCCGCTGGCGCTCGCCGACTTCACGGGCCAGAAGGCCGCCAGAGCCAATCTGCAGGTGTTCATCGATGCCGCGAAGGCGCGGGGCGATGCCCTCGATCACGTGCTCTTCGTCGGCCCGCCGGGCCTCGGCAAGACGACGCTCGCCCAGATCGTCGCGCGGGAGCTCGGGGTGAATTTCCGCTCCACCTCCGGCCCCGTGATCGCGAAGGCCGGGGATCTCGCGGCGCAGCTCACGAATCTCGAGGAGCGCGACGTTCTCTTCATCGACGAGATCCACCGCCTCAACCCGGCCGTGGAGGAAATCCTCTATCCGGCCATGGAGGATTACCAGCTCGACCTCATCATCGGCGAGGGCCCGGCGGCCCGCTCGGTGAAGATCGAGCTGCCGAAATTCACGCTGGTCGGCGCCACTACCCGGGCCGGCCTTCTCACCACGCCGCTCCGCGACCGGTTCGGCATCCCGATCCGCCTCGAATTCTACACGGTGGAGGAACTCGAGGGCATCGTGCGGCGCGGCGCGCGCGTGCTCGGCATCGGCATGAGCGAGGACGGCGCCAACGAGATCGCCCGCCGCGCCCGCGGCACGCCGCGCATCGCGGGTCGTCTGCTCCGCCGCGTGCGCGACTTCGCCATCGTGGACGACGCCCCTATCGTCACCCGCGAGCTCGCCGACAAGGCCCTGCGCCTCCTCGACGTGGACCCCATCGGCCTCGACCAGATGGACCGCAAATATCTCACCATGGTGGCCCATTCCTTCGGCGGCGGCCCCGTGGGCATCGAGACCATCGCGGCGGCGCTCTCGGAGCCCCGCGACGCCATCGAGGAGATCATCGAGCCCTATCTCATCCAGAAGGGCCTCGTGCAGCGCACCCCCCGCGGCCGCGTCCTGACCCCCCACGCCTTCAAGCATCTCGGCCTGCCCGAGCCCACCCGCGAGGCGGCGCAGTTCGGGCTGTTCAACGGGGACGAGGATGCGTGAGGGGGGCGAGTGGCCCCACCTCTCCGGCCGCATGGACGACGGCGCCCATGTTCTCCCGATCCGCGTCTATTACGAGGACACGGATTTTAGCGCCCGGGTCTATCACGCGAGCTACCTGCGCTTCCTGGAGCGCGGGCGCACGGAGCTGCTGCGGGCGGTGAGCGTCGCGCAGTCGGATCTGCACCGGGACGGGGAGGGGCTCGCCTTCGTGGTCCGGCGCATGACCCTCGATTTTCTGGGCGCTGCATTCATGGACGACGTGATCACCGTGGTGACCCGCCCCAAGGAGATGCGCGGCGCCTCCATGACCCTCGCCCAGGAGATCCGAAGGGGCGGGGAGGTCCTGCTCACCGCCGATGTGATGGTCGCGGCCGTCCGGGAGGGGCGGGCGGTGCGCATCCCGGACGAGCTGAGGGCGGTTCTCTCGCCCGACGAGGCTTGAAGCGCCTCCGACAGCCGCTTTTTAAGCCCCCCTTAACCCTAAAGGCCTCCTAAAGGGGGTTCGACGGGGCCGGTTCGTCCGGTCGCCCGGGCCGCCCCTCAATTTTGACAGATTCGAGGGCGAACGAGCGACCTGCACAAGACCAAGATCCCCGACAACGAGCGGTGAGGGCGTCTTCCGTAAGGGAAGGCGCTTCGACAAGCGAGGACGACAGGATGAACCCGGCCGAGGTTGCTCAGGCAGCGCCCATCGCCCACGACATGTCCATGTTCGGGCTGTTCTGGCAGGCTCACTTCCTTGTGAAGCTCGTGATGCTCGGGCTCATCGCGGCCTCCGTGTGGTGCTGGGCCATCATCGTCGACAAGACCCTGCTCTTTGCCCGCACCAAGCGGGCAATGGACCGGTTCGAGGAGGTGTTCTGGTCGGGGCAGTCCCTGGAAGAGCTCTACCGCAACCTGTCGAGCCGGCCCTCCACCGGCCTTGCGGCGGTGTTCGTGTCGGCCATGCGCGAGTGGAAGCGCTCCTTCGAGGGCTCGGGCCGCTCGGTGGCGAGCCTCTCGCAGCGCATCGACAAGGTGCTCGACGTGACGATCCAGCGCGAGGTGGAGCGCCTCGACTCGCGGCTTCTCATCCTCGCCTCCATCGGCTCGGCCGGTCCCTATATCGGCCTCTTCGGCACGGTGATCGGCATCATGAATTCCTTCACCTCCATCGCGGCCTCGAAGAACACGAGCCTTGCGGTCGTGGCGCCGGGCATCGCGGAGGCGTTGTTCGCCACCGCCATCGGCCTTTTTGCGGCGATCCCGGCGGTGCTCGCCTACAACAAGCTCCAGGCCGAGGTCTCGAAGCTCCAGTCGCGGCTCGAGGGCTTCGCGGACGAGTTCTCCGCCATCCTCTCGCGCCAGATCGACGAGCGCATCGCGCTCGCGGCCTAAGGGACCACATCCATGGCAGTCGCAGCGGGAATGGGGCAGGGCGGCGGACGTCGCCGGCGGCGCGCGCGTCGGAGCGGCGCCATCAACGAGATCAACATGACGCCGTTCATCGACGTCATGCTGGTGCTGCTCATCATCTTCATGGTGGCCGCGCCCCTCATGACGGTCGGCGTGCCGCTCGATCTGCCGCAGACGAAGGCGGCGCCCCTCAACGTGGATGCCAAGCCCGTCACCCTCTCCATCAAGGCGGACGGGCAGGTCTTCCTCGGCGAGGCATCGCTGCGGGACGAGGAGATCGTCGGCAAGATCGCCTCGGAGGCAAAGCAGGGCTTCGAGGAGCGCATCTTCGTGCGCGGCGACAAGAAGGTCGATTACGGGCGCGTGGCGCAGGTCATGTCGCTCGTCACGGGGGCCGGCTACAAGCGCGTGGCGCTTGTGACCGAGTCCGACAAGCAATAGCTCTCGCGCAAGGGTAGAGATCACCACCGTGGCGTTGAAGCTTCCGTTCAACACCTCCGAGCCCGGCTTCTGGGTCTCCGGCGTCACCCACGTGACGCTGATCGCGGCTGGCATGCTCACGCTCTCCGCGCCCGAATTCCCGGAAGCCCAGGAGGGCATTCCGGTCGAGATCGTCACCGACAACCAGCTCTCCCAGATCACCAAGGGCGACACCAAGGCGAAGGAGGTTCTGACGAACCCCAAGCCCCGCGCGGATCGGGTCGCCGACAAGGTGGAGCAGAAGGAGCCCGGGGAGGACAAGCGCGACGCGCCCGCCCCGCCCAAGCGCCCCGCCGAGATGAAGGTGGCCGAAAAGGAAGAGCAGGTCGCGGCCCAGCCGCCCGCGCCGCCTCCCCCGCCCGCGCGCCCGGAGCCGAAAGAGGATCCAAAGCGCGAGGAAGCCCAGAAGCTGATCGAGAAGGCGGAAGCCGAGGCCATCGCTCAGGCGAAGGCCGCCGAGGCGAAGGCCAAGGCGGATGCGGAAGCGAAAGCCCAGGCCGAAGCGGATGCGCGCGCCAAGGCGAAGGCGGAAGCCGAAGCGAAGGCTAAAGCCGACGCGGAGGCCAAGAAGGTCGCGGAGGCCAAGGCCAAGGCGGAAGCCGAGGCCAAGGCCCGCAAGGAGGCCGAGGCCGCCAAGAAGCTCGACGTGGGCGACCTTCGCCAATTCCTGAACAACAAGGAAAAGCACCAATCGTCGGGCGCCACCGGCGCCGAGGTGCAGAGGACCGCGTCGCTCGGCACGGCGACCGGCAGCGCGGCGAAGCTGAACCCTAGCCAACGCGATGCGCTAACCGGATGGCTCCAGAAAAAAATCGAAGGATGTTACTCTCATCCCACGGTTGCCGGCGGGGATGCCAAGCCTCCTCTCTTGAACATTCAGCTGAATGCAGACGGCACGCTCAGCGCTGAACCCCGGGTGGTGCAGGTCGGAGCGTCGCCCACCGAGCGCGCTATCGCGGATGCGGCCCTGCGAGCCGTGCGCCGCTGCGCTCCCTATGTTGTCCCGGCCCAGTTCGCCCCGTACTACAACGAGTGGAAGAACTTGAACGCCTATTTCGATCCGCCGGTCTAGCGGACTGGCTTAGTTCCTTGCCGCAGCCATCTCACCACATTTGGGTCTCATCATGCTGAGTCACGCTCTGCGCCTCATGATCGGAGCCGCCTGTCTCCTCGGCGGCTTGACGATCCTTGCCCCGTTCACGCCGGCCCAAGCCCAGCTCACGCTGCGGATCGGTGGCGGCCAGTTCCAGCCCATGCCGGTCGCGGTCGCCGACTTCACGGGCGAGGGCGATCTCGGGCCGCGGGTGTCCGGCATCATCACCAACAACCTGCAGCGTTCAGGGTATTTCGTGCCCCTCGACAAGGCGCGCTTTCCCGAGCGCCCGGCCTTCGACGCAGCCCCGCGCTTCGAGGCTTGGCGCGCCGCGGGTGCGCAAGCGCTTATCACGGGTCGCCTGTCGCGGGACCCGTCGGGCCGGCTCAAGGCGGAGTTTCGCCTGTGGGACGTGACCTCGGGCCAGCAGCTCACGGGCCAGCAATATTTCACGGATGCCAATTTCTGGCGCCGGGTCGGCCACATCATTTCGGACTCGGTCTACACGAAGATCACCGGCATCGGCGGCTTCTTCGACACGCGCATCGTGTTCGTGGATGAATCCGGCCCCAAGGAGAGCCGCCGCAAGCGGCTCGCCATCATGGACCAGGACGGCGCGAACGTCCGCTATCTCACGCAAGGGGACAACCTTGTGGTGACGCCGCGCTACTCGCCGGCGACGCAGGACATCACCTACATGTCCCAGGCCGAGGGCCAGCAGCCGCGGGTGCAGGTGATCAATCTCGAGACCGGCTCGCGCCAGGTGGTGGGCAACTTCCCCGACATGACCTCCTCGCCGCGCTTCTCGCCCGACGGGCAGAAGATCGTGATGAGCCTGCAGCAGGGCGGCAACGCCAATATCTTCACGATGGACCTCAACTCGCGCACGACCACGCGCATCACCTCCACGGGCGCCATCGACACCTCGCCCTCCTTCTCGCCCGACGGGCGCGAGATCGTGTTCGAGAGCGACCGAGGCGGGCAGCAGCAGATCTACGTGATGGGCGCCGACGGCTCCAACCCGCGCCGCATCTCCTTTGGCGAGGGCTCCTATTCCCAGCCGGCCTGGTCGCCCCGGGGCGATTACATCGCCTTCACCAAGCGCCGGGCGGGCGGCTTCTCCATCGGCATCATGAAGCCGGACGGCTCGGGCGAGCGCATCCTAACGGAGGGCTTCCACAACGAGAGCCCCACCTGGGCGCCGAACGGCCAGTACATCGTGTTCTTCCGGGATCCGGGCGGGCAGGCGGGCGGCAAGCTCTACATGGTCGACGTGACGGGCCGCGTGGAGCAGCCGGTCCCGACCCCAACCTTCGCCTCCGACCCGACCTGGTCGCCGCTCCTGAGCGAGGCGCGCTAGGCTTAAGAGTTTGAAGCGGCGCGGCTTGTTTCGCTGGATCCCGGATCGGCGTGCGCGCCTTGCGGCGCTCCCTTGTCCGGGAGAGGGGTGAGGGGCTGATCACACCCTCGACGCCCTTTCCCGGACAAGTGCAGCGAAGCGGAACGAAGATCCGGGATCCAGTGCAAAGAACAGCGGCAAAGCCGCTCAAAACGACTTCTTCACCCATGGACGCCGGCCAGCCGGCGATACCGCTCCTACTCCGCGGCGCTGATCCGCGTGGAGGCGCGCTCGGCGCTTAATCGCTTCGAGCGGCGCACCCGCTGGTGCAGCCGGTAGGATTTCGCGAGGAGCGCGAGGCCGAACCAGACGAGGGTGATCACGATGGGCGAGATCACCACCACGGGAAAGAGCGTCACGAGACCTGCGAGCGCCAGGAGGCCGGCCCCGATGGAGGCGACGCTCTTCGCCTCCGTCGCGGTGAGCGACCGCGCGCCGCCGACGGCGGTGCTCATGGTGTTGCTGAGCGCGATGGCCCCAGCCGCGAGCCGGCCGAAGGCGCGCTTATGCGCCTTCACGCGGCCCCGCCGAGGCCGCAGGTTCTCGGCCTGGCGGCGCAGGGTGGTGCGACCGGGAACGATCTCCGTGGCGTTGGCGAGATCCTCCAGATACATGGCCTCCATGGAGGCCCCGAAGGTCTCGTCCTCCACCACCACGTCGAGCTCCCAGTTGGTGGCCCAGCTCGACAGGTTGAGGTTCGTGGAGCCGACCCGCGACCAGCGCCCGTCCGCGACCGCGGTCTTGGCGTGGAGCATGGAGCCGTTCCACTCGAAGACGCGGATTCCGCTCTCGATGAGGGGCCGGTAGCCCGCCCGCACGATGGGCTGGAGCACGGGCACGTCGCTCGATCCCGGCACCAGGATGCGCACGTCCACCCCGTCCCGCGCCGCCTCCGCGAGAGCCTGCACGTAGGAGGTGGTCGCCACGAAATAGGCATCCGTGATCCAGAGCGTCTTGCGGGCCGTCGCCGCGATGAACTGGTCGAGCCGGTAGGTGCGGAACATGCCCGGCCGCCCGCAGATCAGCCGCGCCGGCACGAGGCCCGCGGGCTCGATCGCCTCCGCATCCGCCAGCGCCTGCGGGGGGAGGGGCTCTCCCGCGATCGCCCAGCTGTCGGCAAACGCCCGGTCGAGGTCGGCCACGAGGGGGCCGCGCACGGCGATGCCCGTGTCGCGCCAGGGCTCCACCTCCGGGCTGCCGCGCCAGTGATCTGCGATGCACAGCCCCGAGACGAAGCCGATCCGGTGATCGACGGTGATCATCTTGCGGTGATTGCGGCGGATCCAGAACGGGGCGGTGAGCCGGGGCGGGTTGAACACCCGCACCTCCACGCCCGCGCGCTTCAAGCGCTGCCAAAACTGGGGAAAGGCCCGGCCCGAAGAGCCGAGCCAGTCGTACACCACCCGGACCGTGACCCCCGCCTCGGCCCGCTCGATCAGAGCCTCCGCGAAGTCGCGCCCGGTCTCGTCGTCCGCGACGATGAAGTTCTCGAAATGGACCACCTCGCGGGCCGAGCGGATGGCCTCGAGCCAGGCCGGGTAATTCTCCTTGGCATCCCGCAGGAGGTCGATGGCGTTACCGTAGCGCAGCTCGCTATCCGCGATGCGCGCGAAGGCCCGGTCCAGACGAAGATCGTCCGGGCTGCGTTCCCAGTGCCGGGCCAAGCGTGAGAGTTGCGCCGTCGCAGTGTCCATGCCCGTTAACGCATGAGCCCCGGCATCCGGTCCCTTTGGCGCGCTGCAGGATGCTGGCGGCTGGCGGATGCTCCCCTCCCACACCCACCACGGCTGCCGGATGTGCTCCCCTCCCCCACACATCTCGGCTGCTGCCGAGATGTGATCTCCTGGACGATCTCGGCTGGAAGCCGAGATCTTCGGGGAGGGTGCCGGCAGGCGGGTGGGGGTGTTGGCGCCATACGCGTATGGGTCCGGAGCCGACACCCCCACCCTCGCTTCGCTCGACCTCCCCACAAGGGGGAGGTGAAGCCCGCGCTCGTGCTGGCTTCCGAAGTGCTAGGAGGCGAGGCTCGCGCTCGTAGATGTGTGAGCGCCACACGCGCATGGGTCCGGAGCCCACACCCCCACCCCTAACCGCTCCCCACAAGGGGGAGGGGAACACACGACCGTGCCGGACCCTGAAGATCGGCCTCAGCACCCTCGCCACCAAACCCGCTCAACCGGCGGGAGACAGGCCAGCCCGCACGAAGCCGTGATCGACAAGCTTGGCCGCGAACCTTGGCCGCCACCTCTTCGCCGTATTCACCTTCGATTAACCCTGCCGGAAAGTTTCCGCGTTAAGTGCCTTTTCGGCCTGGCCCGGAACCCTTCGTCAAGGTTGACGGAACCCTCCCTTAACCAACCTCCCCTACCAATCGGCACAACGTTCGGCAGACGTTTGTGTTAAGGAGTATCGCCATGATTTCGTCGCGCGCCGTCAGGTTCGCCGCCGCCCTGGTCCTCGCCCTCACGGCGGCGGCCTGCTCGTCCAACAAGGATGCCACCACCGGTTCCGCTGCCTTCGGCGCGGGCGGAGCGGCCTCGCCGGGCAGTGCCCAGGACTTCGTGGTGAACGTGGGCGACCGCGTGTTCTTCGAAACGGACTCCACGGACCTGACCCCCACCGCCGTCGCAACCCTCGACAAGCAGGCCCAGTGGCTGCAGCGCTACCCGCAATACACCTTCCTCCTGGAAGGCCACGCGGACGAGCGCGGCACCCGCGAGTACAATTTCTCGCTCTCCGCCCGCCGCGCCCAGACCGTCCGCGACTATCTCGTGTCGCGCGGCATCCCGGGCTCGCGCTTCCGCACCGTGTCCTACGGCAAGGAGCGTCCGGTCGCGGTCTGCAACGACATCTCCTGCTGGTCGCAGAACCGCCGGGCCGTCACGGTCCTCGATGCGGGCGCCACCTCCTAACCGCCTCGATGCCCGCCGCGCCAAAACGCGCGGCGGGCCGCCTCATTGTCGCCGCGGGTAGGCTTTTGTGATATCGGCCCAGGCCCAAAAGCCCTCCCTCCCGGGATCGTCCATGCTGCGCCGTTTCGCCGTTCTTCTTGTCTGCCTTGGCTTTGCGATGCCCGCCTTCGGGCAGGACGCCGCCGACGCCATCGTCCGACTCAACCGGGTCGAGAACCTGGTGCGCCAGCTCTCGGGCCAGATCGAGCAGCTCCAGTTCGAAAACCGGCAGCTCAAGGACCAGCTCCGCAAGTTCCAGGAGGACGTGGAGTTCCGGTTCCAGGAGAACCGCGGCTCCGCCCGGCCGGCCGCTCCCTCCGCGACCCCGGGCCAGTCCCCCGGCACGGCAACCCCGGTCCGGCCCGGTCAGCCCGCCGCGCCCCAGCGGCGCAGCGACGTGTTCGATCCGGGCCAGGCCCCCGACGCCCCAGGCTCGCCCCGCCCCCTGGGCGCGACGCCCCCATCCGCCCCGCTCGCCTCGGCCTCGCCGGGCGCCGGCGCCCCCATGCCCCTGCCGGGCGGCGCCCTCTCGGGGATCGGCGACCTGATCGAGGAGGACGAGGAGGCCGCCCCCGGCGCCCGGCCGCTCGATCTCAACCAGACCGCCCGGGTGGCGCCCGCTCAGCCCACTCCCGCGGCGCCCCGGGCCGCTCCGAGCGTCGCCGCCACGAGCGCGGGCGATCCCCGCTCGGATTACGAGGTGGCCTATGCCTCGATCCAGCAGCGGCAATACGAGCAGGCCGAGATGGGCTTTCGCCGCTTTCTCCAGTCCTATCCCCGGGACCGGATGGTGCCGGAGGCCATGTACTGGCTCGGCGAGAGCTACCTCCAGCGCAACCGCCCCCGCGAGGCGGCCGAGCAGTTCCTGAACGTCTCGACCGACCATCCGAACGCCACCCGGGCCCCCGAGGCGCTCCTGAAGCTCGGGGTGGCGCTCAATGCGCTCGGCGCCAAGGACCGGGCCTGCGCCGTCTTCGCCGAGTTCGACCGCAAGTATCCGCAGGCCGCGCCGCCCGTGCGCCAGAGCGCCGAGCGCGAGCAGAAGCGCGCGCGCTGCGCTTAAAGCCGGCCGGCTTGAGCGCCCCGTCCGATCCCGATCTCCTCGACCCGGCCGTCCTCGACGGCCTGTTCGCCTCCCTGTCGGAGGCCCAAGGCATTCTGGTCGCCGTGTCGGGCGGCCCGGATTCCATGGCGCTGCTCCACCTCCTGGCGCGATGGCGGGGGAGGGGGGAGCGTCCGCGCCTGGCCGCCGCCACCGTGGATCATGGCCTTCGGGCGGAAGCCGCCGCCGAGGCCGCCCTCGTGGCCCGGACGGCCGAGGATCTCGCCATTCCGCATCGGGTCCTCGTCTGGGAAGGCGTCAAGCCCCTGACGCGCCTTCAGGAATTCGCCCGCGACGCCCGGTACCGCCTGCTGGCCGAGCATGCGCGGGCCGAGGGGCTGACCCACCTTGCGACCGCCCACACCCTCGACGATCAGGCCGAGACGGTTCTGATGCGCATGGCCCGGGGCTCCGGCCCGTCGGGGCTCGCCGGCATGCGCCCGCGGATTCTCCGGCACGGGCTCGTCCTCTGCCGGCCGCTCCTCGACCGGCCGAAGGCCGATCTCGTGGGGCTCTGCCGCCGGGAGGGCTGGCCCTTCGCGGAGGATCCCTCCAACCGGGACGACCGCTTCGCCCGGGTGCGCTGGCGGCGGGTGCTGCCGCAGCTCGCCGCCGAGGGGCTCGACGCGCGCCGCCTCGCCCGGCTCGCCATCCGGGCGCAGCGGGCCGAGGACGCGCTCGAGGCCAAGGCTCGCGAAGCCCTCGACCGCGCCCGAGGCCTGGAGGGCCTGAAGGCGTCGTTCCTGCTGGAGGAGCCGGAAGAGATCGCGCTTCGGGTGCTCGCGCTCGCCCTGCCGCAAGGCGGCAAACCCTTGCGCTTGGAGCGTTTGGAGGCAGCGGCCGAGCGCCTGCGCGTGGCCGCCCGGGCCGGGCGGGCCTTGCGCCTGACGCTCGCCGGCGCCGTGCTCACCTTGGGAGAGGGCGGCGATTTGACGATCGCGGCTGAACCTCTACGGCGCCGGGGTCGTTATGCTCTTGTCAGTGATGATGACGCAGGCCTGGCCGGTTCCCTTGGCAAGGACCCGGGGCATGCCTAAATTGCGTAGGCGTACACGTCCGTGGGCGAGACCCTTTGCCCGCGTGTTCTCTCCCTCAGGGGCAGACCTGATCCGATGAATCCCAATTTCCGCAACTTCGCCCTGTGGGTTGTCATCTTCCTTCTGGTGCTGGCGCTCGTCACGCTCTTCCAGAACCCGGGCCAGCGGTCCGGCGGCAGCGACATCGCTTACAGCCAGCTCCTCAACGAGGCCGATGCCGGCCGCATTTCGAACGTGGTCATCTCGGGCCCGGAGATCAGCGGCACCTTCACGGACGGCCGCACCTTCACGACCTACGCGCCGAACGACCCCATGCTGGTGTCGAAGCTGCAGCAGAAGGGCGTGCAGATCACGGCCCGTCCGCAATCCGACAACACCCCCTGGTTCGTGGCGCTTCTCGTGAACGTGCTGCCCTTCGCGCTGTTCATCGGCGCCTGGGTGTTCCTGTCCCGCCAGATGCAGAGCGGCGCCGGCCGGGCCATGGGCTTCGGCAAGTCGAAGGCGAAGCTCCTCACCGAGGCCCACGGCCGCGTCACCTTCGAGGACGTGGCGGGTGTCGAGGAGGCGAAGGAAGACCTGCAGGAGATCGTGGAATTCCTGCGCGATCCGCAGAAATTCCAGCGCCTGGGCGGGCGCATCCCCCGCGGCGTGCTGCTCGTCGGCCCTCCGGGCACGGGTAAGACGCTCATCGCCCGCGCGGTCGCCGGCGAGGCGAACGCGCCCTTCTTCACCATTTCGGGCTCCGACTTCGTGGAGATGTTCGTGGGCGTCGGCGCGAGCCGCGTGCGCGACATGTTCGATCAGGCGAAGAAGAACGCGCCCTGCATCATCTTCATCGACGAGATCGACGCGGTGGGCCGTCACCGCGGCGCCGGCCTCGGCGGCGGCAACGACGAGCGCGAGCAGACCCTCAACCAGCTCCTCGTGGAGATGGACGGCTTCGAGGCCAACGAGGGCATCATCATCATCGCGGCGACGAACCGTCCCGACGTGCTCGATCCCGCGCTCCTGCGTCCCGGCCGCTTCGACCGCCAGATCGTGGTGCCGAACCCGGACGTCACCGGCCGCGAGCGCATCCTGAAGGTGCACGTGCGCAAGGTACCGCTGGCGCCCGACGTGGACCTCAAGGTGCTCGCCCGCGGCACGCCCGGCTTCTCGGGCGCGGACCTCATGAACCTCGTGAACGAGGCGGCGCTGCTCGCGGCCCGCCGCGGCAAGCGCATCGTCACGATGCACGAGTTCGAGGACGCCAAGGACAAGGTGATGATGGGTGCCGAGCGCCGCACCCTCGTCATGACCGACGACGAGAAGCGCCTCACCGCGTACCACGAGGCCGGCCACGCGATCGTCGCGCTCAACGTCCCGGCCACCGACCCGGTCCACAAGGCCACCATCATCCCGCGCGGCCGTGCGCTCGGCATGGTCATGCAGCTGCCTGAGCGCGACAAGCTCTCCATGAGCTTCGAGCAGATGACCTCGCGTCTTGCCATTATGATGGGCGGCCGCATCGCCGAGGAGATGATCTTCGGCAAGGAGAAGGTGACCTCCGGAGCCCAGTCCGACATCGAGCAGGCCACCCGCCTTGCCCGCATGATGGTGACCCGCTGGGGATTCTCGGACGAGCTCGGCACCGTGGCCTATGGCGAGAACCAGGAAGAGGTGTTCCTGGGCATGAGCATGGGCCGCCAGCAGAACGTCTCCGAGGCGACCGCCCAGACCATCGACAAGGAGGTTCGCCGCCTCGTCGAGCAGGGTCTGGCCGATGCCCGCCGCATCCTCACGGAGAAGCGCGACGATCTGGAAGGCCTCGCCAAGGGCCTCCTCGAATACGAGACCCTCTCGGGCGACGAGATCCGCAACCTCCTCGACGGCCAGCCGCCGATCCGGGATGTGGGCGAGCCCTCCACCCCGAGCCGCGGCTCCGCCGTTCCGGCCGCCGGCCGCGGCCGGCCCCGCGAAAGCGACGGGGGCCTGGAGCCGCAGCCGCAGGCCTGAGGCTTCTCCCGAAGACGAAGGGAAGGGCGCGTTCCGAGAGGAGCGCGCCTTTTCATTTGCGGGTGCCTCCAGCCGCCGCCCGCGCCCCGCAGCCCTGCCGGACCTCGACGACATGGCTGTTGATTTGGACCAAACCTGTCGATATGTCTCGACATATGGACAACGAAGCCGCCATTCTCGCCCTTGCGGCGCTCGCGCAATCGACCCGTCTCGGCGTGTTTCGCCTCCTGGTGCGGCATGAACCCGGGGGGATGGCGGCCGGCGACATCGCCCGGCGATTGGCCGTGCCCCACAACACCCTGTCGTCGCATCTGGGCGTTCTCGCCCGCGCCGGTCTCGTCCGGTCGGAGCGGCGGGGGCGGGCGGTGGTCTACCGGGCCGCGCTCGGGCAGGCGAGCGCGCTCGCCGCCTTTCTCCTCAAGGATTGCTGCGATGGGCGGGCGGAGGCCTGCGCTCCTGTCGTGGCCGCTCTGGCCCCGTGCTGCTGAGGGCGGTCATGAGGGTCGTCATCACCCACGACCCGGCTCTGACCGCGACCGATCCGAACCCTGCTCTGATCCCATGAACATGAAGGCTTCCATGGACGTCGTGATCTACCACAACCCCGCCTGCGGCACCTCTCGCAATACGCTCGGCCTCATCCGCAATGCCGGAATCGAGCCCCATGTGGTCGAATACCTCAAGACGCCGCCGAGCCGGGCCATGCTGGAAAACCTGATCGCCCGCATGGGCGTGCCGGTCCGGGCGGTGATCCGCGAGAAGGGAACGCCTTTCGCGGAGCTCGGGCTTGGTGATCCCGCTTTGTCCGATGCGGCGCTCATCGATGCCATGATGGCCCATCGGATCCTCATCAACCGGCCCATCGTGGTGAGCCCGAACGGCGTGCGCCTGTGCCGGCCCTCCGAGGCGGTCATCGACCTCCTGCCGCCCCAGCGCGGCGCTTTCGTCAAGGAAGACGGGGAGCCGGTCGTGGACGAGGCCGGCCGTCGGGTGGCCCTCGCATGAGCGCGACCGCTCCCCTGTCCCGGCGCCTCGCCGCGGAGGCCCTCGGCACCGGGCTCCTCGTCACGGCCGTGGTCGGATCGGGGATCATGGCGGAGCGCCTTGCCGGCGGGAACGTGGCTCTCGCTCTCCTCGCCAACACGGTAGCCACCGGTGCCATGCTCGTGGTGCTGATCCTGGCTCTCGGGCCGGTTTCGGGCGCCCATCTCAACCCGGCCGTCTCGGCCGTGATGGGGATCGCCGGCGCGCTGCCCTGGCGCGAGGTCGCGGCGTATGGGGCCGTCCAGGTCGCCGGGGGCTGCCTCGGCACCCTCCTGGCGCATGCCATGTTCGACCAGCCCCTCCTCCAATGGGGCGTCACCGCGCGGGCGGGGCTCGGGCTCTGGATCGCCGAGGGCGTCGCCACCTTCGGGCTCCTGGTGACGATCCTCACGGTCGCCCGGACCCGGGTCGAGGCCCTGCCCCAGGCGGTTGGGCTCTACATCGTGGCGGCCTATTGGTTCACGGCCTCCACCTCCTTCGCCAACCCGGCCGTGACCCTGGCCCGCTCCCTGACCGGCAGCTTCGCCGGGATCGCACCGGCCGACGTGCCCGCCTTCGTCCTGGCGCAAGGCATCGGCGCCCTGGCGGGCTGGGCGCTGACGGCCTGGCTCGCGGGCCCGCCGCGCCTCTCGCCGCAAAAAGCTTAACCTTTCCAGCCCATTCGGGTGTAACAATCGCTCATGCTTTGTGAAGGGGCGCGGTCTCATCCGCGCCTTGACCCGGGCGGGGGAGATTGCTTTGACGAAAGCCAAGAACGCGAAAGCGTCGCGGGATGCGGAGATCGAGCACGTGCGCAAGTATTTCGGGACTGACGGCATTCGCGGTCGCGCCAACGGCGTGATCACGCCGGAGCTGGCCCTGCGGGTCGGCCAGGCGGCGGGCCTTCTCTTCCAGCGCGGCGACCACCGACACCGGGTGGTGATCGGCAAGGATACCCGCCTGTCGGGCTACATGATCGAATCCGCCCTCCAGGCCGGCTTCACCTCGGTCGGGATGGACGTGCTCCAGCTCGGCCCGATGCCGACCCCCGCCGTCGCCATGCTGACCCGTTCCATGCGCGCCGATCTCGGCGTCATGATCTCGGCCTCGCACAACCCCTATGAGGACAACGGCATCAAGCTGTTCGGGCCCGACGGGTTCAAGCTCAGCGACGAGGTGGAGCGCTCCATCGAGGCGCTGCTGGACAGCGACCTGACGAAGCGGCTCTCCGGCTCCGGGAATATCGGCCGCGCCAAGCGCATCGAGAGCGTGCATGCCCGCTACATCGAGTTCGCCAAGCGCACCCTGCCGCGGCAGGTGAGCCTCGAGGGCATGCGCGTGGTGGTCGATTGCGCCAACGGCGCCGGCTACAAGGTGGCCCCCGAGACCCTGTGGGAGCTCGGCGCCGAGGTGATCGCCATGGGCGTCGAGCCCGATGGCTTCAACATCAATCACGAGGTCGGCTCGACCGCTCCAGAAGCGCTGACCCGCAAGGTGCGCGAGCTGCGCGCCGATATCGGCATCGCCCTCGACGGCGACGCGGACCGGGTGCTCATCGTCGACGAGAAGGGCCACATGGTCGACGGCGACCAGCTCATGGCCGTGGTCGCCCGCTCCTGGGCCGATGACGGCCGCCTCGCCCAGCCTGGGATCGTCGCGACCGTCATGTCCAATCTCGGCCTCGAGCGCTATCTCGAAGGCATGGGCCTTGGCCTCGTGCGCACCTCGGTGGGCGACCGCTATGTGCTCGAGCACATGCGCCAGCACGGCTATAATCTCGGCGGCGAGCAATCCGGCCACATCATCATGTCCGACTACACGACCACCGGAGATGGGCTCATCGCGGCGCTCCAGGTGCTTGCCGTGGTGAAGCGCCTCGACAAGCCGGTCTCCGAGGTCTGCCACTGCTTCGATCCGCTGCCGCAGATCCTGAAGAATGTGCGCTACAAGTCGGGCCAGCCGCTCCAGCAGGATTCCGTGGTGACGGCCATCGAATCCGCCCGGCAGCGCCTCGGCAACGGCGGCCGTCTCGTCATTCGCCCCTCCGGCACGGAGCCGGTGATCCGCGTGATGGCAGAGGGCGACGACCGGGACCTCGTCATGCGCGTGGTGGACGACGTGGTGGATGCGCTCTCCAAGGCGGCGGCCTGAAGTCAGCCTCCCTCCCTCTTGTGTGGGAGGGTGCTGGGAGGCGAGCACAGTGTGGGCGCCACGCGCGGATAGATCCGGGGTCGCTGCCCTCCTCACATGCGGGAGGTGAAGTCCGCGCTTGCGGACGCATGTACAGCTTTCCTTCCCCAGGCCTCTCGGCTGCTTAATGTGCTCCCCTCCCCCTTGTGGGGAGGGTGCCGGCAGGCGGGTGGGGGTGCGGGCGCCAACGCGGATGGGTCCGGAGCCACCACCCCCACCCCTATCCCCTCCCCACAAGGGGGAGGGGAACACGCGCTCGGCTGGTCTGCCGTCGTGCGTGGGAAGATGGGGATTGGGCGATCGACGCCAACACGCCGCCCCTGGCCCCCGCAAGGGCAGGAGAAGGGCGCTCCCGATCTGCAACATCAGAGCGATTATATTAACCTTAATCGGCGCTTAACCCTTCTTCTTCAAGCTCTCTGCTCATGAGGAGCTTCGCCTGTTGCGGAGCGCATCGCTGAGAGCCTGACGATGAGTGCCGTCACCCGCCTTGCTTGCCTGACACTTTTTGCCGCCTGCGGCCTCGCCTCCGCGCAGGCCGCCGACCTTCTGCCGCCGCCCCCGGTCCTCGACCGGGAAGAGGTCGTGGAGGTCGGGACGGGCTGGTATCTGCGCGGCGATGTGGGCTACGTGGACTACAACACGCCCCGCGACATCGCCTTTCATATCCCCACGGTGCAGCCGCTCAACGGCGAGCGCCTCGACAAGACCTTCTCGGTGGGAGGCGGCATCGGCTACCAGCTCACGAATTGGCTGAGGGCCGACGCGACGATCGATCACCGCTTCGGCGCCGAGCTCAGCGGCACCCGGCCGTTCCCCACCTACGATCTGGGTTACGTGCGCGACCACGCGGATGTGGAATCCACGAGCTACCTCCTCAACGCTTATGTGGATCTCGGCTACTGGTCGGGCGTGACGCCTTATCTTGGCGCCGGCATCGGCCTCGCGAGCAACCGCTTCACGAATATCCGCCGGGAGTTCTATGCCCTCGGCCAGCTCGCCGGCACCGGGTTCCCGACCCCGCACACCACGAACAACCTCGCCTGGGCCCTCATGGCGGGCGTCGCGGTGGATGTGGGCTCGGGCTTCAAGCTCGATCTCGGCTACCGCTACACGCATCTCGGCGATGCCCGCACCCGCATCGACGGGCCGGGCGCCGGCATCCGCACGGACGACCTGAAGACCCACGAGATCCGCCTCGGCGCCCGCTACACGATCGATTGACGCGGCAGCGCACGGCTTATGAAAAAGGCCCCGGTGTTCACCACACCGGGGCCTTTCTCTTAGGGGCTTGCGCCGGCGGCTTACTCGGCCGGCTCCACCTGCGTCTCGCGTTCCCCATGGGGGCGCAGGCCCGTCTGGGCGCGGAGCTTGTCGAGCATGTCGCTCACATAGGTCGCGGGCTTCGTGAGGCCGCCGATGAGGAGGTAGAGCGAGGGCACCACCAGCATGGTGAGGATGGTGGACACCGCAACGCCGCCGACGATCACCGAGCCGATGGCGTTGCGCGCCTCGGCGCCCGCGCCCGTCGACCAGGCGAGCGGGACGGCGCCGCCGATCATGGCGATGGAGGTCATCAGGATCGGGCGGAGCCGCAGCACGGAGGATTGCAGCACCGCCTCGCGGACCGAGAGCCCCTGGGCGCGGAGCTGGTTCGCGAATTCCACGATCAGGATGCCGTTCTTCGTCATGAGGCCGATGAGCAGGATCATGCCGATCTGGCTGTAGATGTTGAGCGTCTGCCCGGTGATCACCAGGGCCGCGAGACCGCCGGTCACGGCGAGCGGCACGGTCACGATGATGATGAGCGGGTTGATCCAGCTCTCGAACTGCGCCGCCAGCACCAGGAACACCACGAGGAGCGCCATCGCGAAGGTGATGTAGATGGCGTTGGAGGATTCACGGAAATCCTTCGACTGGCCCTGGTAGCCGATGCGCGCCTCCGGAGGCAGGTTCTCCCGCACGATGGTCTCCAGCGTCGCGAGCGCGTCGCCGAGCGAGACGCCCGGCGCGAGGGAGGACTGGATCGTGATGGAGCGCAGCCGGTCGAAGCGGTTCAGCGCCTGCGGGGCTGCGGATTCCGTGAGCGTCACGAAGGAGGAGAGGGGGACGAGCTCACCGTTCTGGGACCGCACGAAGGTGTTCGTGAGGTCGTTCGGGGTCGCCCGGTCCTGCTGGCGCGCCCGCATGATCACGGGATACTCGTCGCCGCGGCTCACGAAGGTGGAGACCTCGCGCTCGCCGAACATCAGTTCGAGGGTGCGGCCGATCTCCTCCACCGACACGCCGAGATCCGCCGCCCGCGACCGGTCGAGCTGGACGCGGATGTCGGGCTGGGACTCGCGGTAGTTGGAATCGAGGTTCAGGAACTTGCCGGTCTCCTGGGCCTTCTGCATGACCGTGTCGCGCCAGCCGCGGAGCGTCTCGTAATCCGGGCCGCCGAGCACGAACTGCACCGGCGGGCCGAAGCCGCCCGCGCCGCCGAAGGAGGGCGGGTTGAGCGGGAAGACGCGGGCGCCGGGCAGGCCCGACAGGCGGCCGATGAGCTGCTGCACGAGCTGCTGCTGCTTCACCGTCCGCTTCTCCCAGGGGACGAGGCGCACGATCACGATGCCCTCGTTCACCGGCGAGGGGCGCGCGAAGCCCGGGGCCACCTGGCTCAGCATGGAATCGACGATGCCCTGCTCCTGCATGGGCAGGAGCACCTGCTCGACCTCTTTCACCCGGTCGCGGGTGTAGTCGAGGCTCGCGCCCTCGGGGGCCGTGACGCGCACGATGACGGCGCCCCGGTCCTCGGTGGGCGAGAACTCCTTCGGCACCATTTGGAACAGGTTGTAGGCGAGCCCCGATACCAGCAGGCCGGCGAAGAGGATGATGACCGGGATCCGCAGCGCCTTGTCGAGGAGCCAGCGATAGCCGTTGTTCATGCCGGTGAAGAGCGGCTCTGTCATGCGCTGGATGCGCCCATGGGCCGGCACCATGAGCTTGGAGCACATCATCGGCGTGAGGGTACGCGCCACGACGCCGGAGAAGAAGATCGACGCCGCGAGGGTGATGGCGAATTCGCGGAACAGCTTGCCCGTGTTGCCCTGCATGAAGGCCAGCGGCACGAACACCGCCATCAGGGTCGCGGTCGTCGCGATGACCGCAAAGCCGATCTCGCGGGCGCCGTCGAAGGAGGCGAGCAGGGGCGGCTGTCCTTCCTCGATCCGGCGGTGGACGTTCTCGATCTCCACGATCGCGTCGTCCACCACGATGCCGATGGCGAGCACGATGGCGAGCAGCGTGAGCACGTTGATGGTGGCCCCGAAGAGGTTCATCACCATGAAGGCCGCGATGATCGAGACCGGGATCGCCACCAGGGCGACGATCGTGGAGCGCCAGTCGCGCAGGAAGATCAGGATCACCAGGATCACGAGGGCGACGCCCTCCACGAGGGTCTTCAGCACCCCGTTGATGGAGGCGCGAATGAACTGGCTCTCGTCGTAGAGAATTTGCGCGCTGGTGCCGGGCGGAAGCGAGGGCGACAGCGCCTCGATCTCGGCGCGCACCGCATCCGCCACCGCGAGGGTGTTGGCGGTGGATTGGCGCACGATGCCCATGCCGATGGCGGTCTGGCCCGACTGGTAGAACTCGAAGCGGGTATCCTCCGCGCCGACCTCGACCCGGGCGACCTCGCCGAGGCGCACGAGATAGCCGTTCTTGTTGGAGACGATCACCTGCTGGAACTGCTCGGGCGTGGCGAGCCGCGAATCCGTCTTCACGGTGAGTTCGCGCTGGCTCGACTCGATGCGCCCGCCGGGCAGTTCCACGTTCTGGCGGCGGATGGCCGCCTCGATATCCTGGACCGTGAGCCCGCGGGCCGCGAGGGCGGCGCGGTCGATCCAGACCCGCATGGCGTAGCGCCGCTCGCCGTTGAGGCTCACATTCGCGACGCCGGGCACGGTGGAGAGGCGGTCCACGTAGACGCGCTTGAGGAAGTCGCTGAGCTCGAGGCTGTCGAGGCTCTCCGAGGTGACGCCGATCCACATGATGGCCTGGGCGTTCGCGTCCACCTTGCGCACCACCGGCGTGTCGGCCCCGTCCGGCAGGCGGCCGACGACGCGGGAGACCGCGTCGCGCACGTCGGAGGTGGTGGCCTCCGGGTTGCGGCTCACGTCGAACTCGATCGACACGGAGGAGCGGTCGTTCTGGCTCTGGGAGGAGATCTGCCGGATGCCCTCGATGCCGGCCACCGCGCTCTCGATCACCTCCGTGACCCGGCTCTCGATCACCTCGTTCGAGGCGCCGCGATAGACCGTGGAGACCGACACGACCGGCCGGTCCACCGCCGGGTATTCCCGGATCGGCAGGTTGATGAGGGAGGCAAGGCCGCCCACGATGAGGAGCAGGCTGACCACCACGGCGAAGACCGGGCGGCGGATGAAGAGGTCGGAAAGCTGCATGGCCGTTGGAATCCGGTGCTCGGGAGCCACGCCCGGCGCCCTCATCCCGGGAGAGGCTCCGCGGGATCAGGGCGCCGGACGCGCCCGTCAGATGAAAAACCTCCCCGAAGCGGGGAGGCGAAAACTCACGTGCGCGGCGCCGCGTTGGCGGTGCCGACCGGGCTGATGGAGCCGCCCGTCTGGTTCGCGGGCGGCGCGCCGGGATTGCGCTGGGCGGCGGGCGCCTGGCTCGGGCCCGTGCCGACCGGACGGGTCGTCACCGTGGCGCCGGCGCGCACGCGCTGAAGCCCGAGCACCACGATGGTCTCGCCGGGCTTCAGCCCCTCCAGCACCTCGACCTTGCCGCCCTGGCGCTGGCCGATGCGGATGACGCGGCGCTCCACCTTGTTGTCCTTCACCGGATAGATCACGTGGCGCAGGCCCTCGCTCACCACCGCCTCTTCCGGCACCACCACCGCATCGTCCTTGTTGGTCACCTCGAGGGCGACGGACAGGAACATGCCGGGCTTCAGGGCCTCGTCCCCGTTCGGGAAGTCGGCGGTGAGCCTGACCGTGCGGGTGACCGGGTCGACCCGGGTGTCGATCACGGCGACGCGGCCCTCGAACACCCGGTCGCGGAAGGCGGCGGAGGTGGCCTTCACGACCTGGCCGGGATTGAGCCGGCCAAGGAGGTTTTCCGGCACCGAGAAGTCGAGGCGCACCTTGGAGAGGTCGTCGAGGCTCGTGATGCGGGTGCCGGGCGACACGAAGGCGCCGAGCGACACCGAGCGGGTTCCGACGCGCCCCGCGAAGGGGGCCCTGATGATGAGATCCTCAAGCCGGGCTTCCGCCGCCTTGCGACGGGCTTCCGCCGAGGCGATGGCGCTGTCGAGGGTGCGCACCTGGGCCGTGAGGTCGTCCACCTGCGCCTCGGTGCCCGATCCAGACGAACGCAGCGCCCTGGCGCGCTCGAGGCGCGTCGCAATCTCGTTGCGCTGCGCGGAGGCGCGGCGGCTTTCGGCGACAGCGGCCTCGATATCGGCGCGGCGCTCCTGAACGTCGAACACCACCAGGGTGTCGCCGGTCTTCACCTTGGCGCCTTCCTCGAAATCGATCTTCTCGATGATGCCCGCGACCTTCGCGGTGACGGTGATGGACTCGAAGGCCCGCACCGTGCCCACCGCCTCGCGGATGTCCACGATTCGGCCGGTCCGCACATCGTCCACTTCGACGAGCGGGGGGGCGCCGCCGCCGCCTGGGCCGCCGCGTCCGCCAGCGCCGCCCTGGGCCTGCTGGGGCTGAGCCGGCTTCGGCAGATAATCGCCGAGCACCGGAACGTCCTTCAGGTAGCCCTCCTTATGCGCATACCAGCCGCCGGCGCCCGCTGCTCCGAGCAGGACGATGACAGCAAGTTGACCGGGCACACGCATGCTTGCTCCTTCGGGGACTTGGTCGGACACTGAAAAGGCGGGAGGCGTCCTAGCACAGTATACGCATGGGAGGCCTACAAGATCTTATAGGACACGCGGATTTGTAGGGGTGTGACGCCCGCATTACGAATTTTTAATCTCGCGCGGCGTGCCCGCCTAGGGGCCGGATGGGCGCCGCGCTCGGCTTGAGGCCCAGACAAGCTCGCGCCCACCGGCCTTCGCCCGAGCCCGAGGCTCCGTCCGTCGCGGCCTCCACCACGGTCTCGCTCGTCCGCCTTGACCGGAGGGGACGGCTCCGTCATACCGGTCGGCGGGACACCTCTCCCCACCGAGAGGCGCCCATCTGTAAGGATGGATTTCATATGGCCACAATGCCCGCCGCGCGCCCCCGCGCGCCTTTCTTCTCGTCCGGTCCCTGCGCCAAGCGCCCCGGATGGTCCCTCGACAATCTGAACACCGAGAGCCTCGGCCGCTCCCACCGGGCGAAGGTCGGCAAGAGCCGCCTCAAGCTCGCCATCGACCTCACCCGCGAGGTCCTGAACGTGCCGGCCGAGTACCGGATCGGCATCGTGCCGGCCTCCGATACCGGCGCCGTCGAGATGGCCATGTGGTCGCTCCTCGGGGCGCGCCCGGTCACCATGCTGGCCTGGGAGAGCTTCGGCGAGGGCTGGGTCACGGACGTGGTCAAGCAGCTCAAGCTCGACGCCGAGGTGGTGAAGGCCCCCTATGGCGAACTGCCGGACCTCACGAAGGTCGATACCCGCACCCGCGACGTGGTCTTCACCTGGAACGGCACCACCTCGGGCGTGCGCGTCCCCGATGCGGATTGGATCGCCGCCGACCGGGAGGGGCTGACGATCTGCGACGCCACCTCGGCGGCCTTCGCGCAAGCCATGGATTTCTCCAAGCTCGATGTGGTCACCTTCTCCTGGCAGAAGGTGCTGGGCGGCGAGGCGGCCCACGGGATGCTGATCCTCTCGCCCCGCGCGGTCGAGCGGCTCGAGACCTACAAGCCCGCCTGGCCGCTGCCCAAGATCTTCCGCCTTACCTCCGGCGGCAAGCTGATCGAGGGCATCTTCCAGGGCGAGACCATCAACACGCCCTCCATGCTCGCCGTCGAGGACTACATCGACGCCCTGCAATGGGCGAAGGGCGCCGGGAGCCTGAATGGCCTCGTGGCGAAAGCCGACCGCAATGCCAAGGTGCTGGCCGATTGGGTCGCCCGCACGCCCTGGATCGCCAATCTCGCAAAAGACCCGGCCACCGCCTCCAACACCAGCGCCTGCTTCACGATCGTCGATCCCGACGTGGTGGCGCGGGGCCCCGAGGCCGTGGCAGCCGTGGCCAAGGGCATCGCGGCGCTCCTCGAGAAGGAGGGCGCGGCCTTTGACATCGGCGCCTACCGCGACGCCCCTGCGGGCCTGCGCATCTGGTGCGGCGCCACCGTCGAGGCCTCCGACCTCGAGGCGCTGACCCCCTGGCTCGACTGGGCCTTCGCCCAGGAGAAGGCGAAGCTCGCCAAGGCTGCTTGACGCCTCGACGCCTCTCCCCACCGGATCTCGGGTGTCCCGGGATCCGCTTCCGGAAGCGCAAGTCGGAAACATCCGACCTGCGTGCCGGGAGAGGGTTTCCGCAGGATACAAGCCTCTCGCAGAGAGGCGAAGGCGAGGGGGCTTTGCCGGCGACGCTTCGCCCTGAGCCGCCCCCTCACCCCCGCTCCACGTCATTCCGCTCGCTCTCGTCGAGAGCCCTCTCCCCGCATGGCGGGAAGAGGTGATCCCCAAGGTGCCCCATGCCCCAACCCCGCGTTCTCATCTCCGACGCCCTCTCGCCCGCCGCCGTCCAGATCTTCAAGGATCGCGGCATCGCCGTGGATTTCCAGCCGGATCTCGGCAAGGACAAGGACAAGCTCGCCGCCATCATCGGCGATTACGACGGCCTCGCGATCCGCTCCGCCACCAAGGTGACGGCGAAGATCCTGGAGCAGGCCAAGAACCTGAAGGTGATCGGCCGCGCCGGCATCGGCGTCGACAACGTGGAGATCCCGGCCGCCACGGCGCGCGGCGTGATCGTCATGAACACGCCCTTCGGGAATTCCATTACGACCGCCGAGCACGCCATCGCCATGATGTTCGCGCTCGCCCGCCAGATCCCTCAGGCGGATGCCTCGACGCAGGCCGGCAAGTGGGAGAAGAACCGCTTCATGGGCGTCGAGCTCACAGGGAAAACCCTCGGCGTCATCGGCTGCGGCAATATCGGCTCCATCGTCGCCGACCGGGCCATCGGCCTGCGCATGCGCGTCATCGCCTACGACCCCTTCCTGTCGCCGGAGCGCGCCATCGAGATCGGCGTCGAGAAGGTGGAGCTGGAGGACCTGCTGCGCCGCGCAGACGTCATCACGCTCCATGTGCCGATGACGGAGAAGACGAAGAACATCCTGTCGGCCGAGAACCTCGCCAAGACCAAGAAAGGCGTGCGCATCGTGAACTGCGCCCGCGGCGGCCTCGTGGACGAGGCGGCGCTCCGCGCGGCACTCGATTCCGGCCATGTGGCGGGCGCGGCCTTCGATGTGTTCATCGAGGAGCCCGCGACGCAGAACCCGCTCTTCGGGCACCCGAACGTGGTCTGCACCCCGCATCTGGGGGCCGCCACCACGGAGGCGCAGGAGAACGTGGCCCTGCAGGTGGCCGAGCAGATGGCCGATTACCTTCTCCAGGGCGCCATCCAGAACGCGGTGAACTTCCCCTCGATCACCGCCGAGGAAGCGCCGCGCCTGAAGCCCTTCGTGGCGCTCGCCGAAAAGCTCGGCTCCTTCCTCGGCCAGCTCACGGAAGCCCCGATCAAGGGCATTCGCATCGAGTATGAGGGCGCGGTGGCGGAGATGAACACCCGCGCGCTCACCTCGGCCGCCGTGACCGGCGTGCTGCGGCCCTTCCTCCAGGACATCAACATGGTCTCGGCCCCCGTGGTCGCCCGCGAGCGCGGCATCATGGTCGAGGAGGTGAAGCGCGAGAACGCGGCGCGGGACTACGAGAGCTTCGTGCGCATCGTGGTCGAGGCCGAGGACATGTCGCGCTATGCGGGCGGCACGGTCTTCCAGGACGGCAAGCCGCGCGTTCTGTCCATCCGGGACATCGACGTGGACGCCGAGTTCGCGCCGCACATGATCTATGTGCGCAACGACGACAAGCCGGGCTTCATCGGCAGATTCGGCACGCTGCTCGGCGAGTCCGGCGTCAACGTCGCCACCTTCGCGCTCGGCCGCAACCAGCCGGGCGGCGATGCGATCTGCTTCGTCTCCGTGGACCAGCCCGTCTCGCCGGAGCTCCTGCGCCAGATCGAGGCGATCCCGCAGGTGAAGCGGGCGCGAGCGGTGCGGTTCTAGGCAAGGAGCGGCGCCCGCATGCGGGCGCCGCTTCACAAGGACACTGTTCCCGGATTAGAACAAAATATCGTTCTGGGGATCCGAGAAGGTTTCGTGGTCGCGTTCACCGAAGAAGAGATTGAGCAACATCGACTGGAAGGCTTAGCGCAACTCGATGCAGACCCTGATGAGAAGGGCTGGCGAGAGCGAAGCGCTCCAGGATCGTTTGGGTGCCACGAAGCACTCCATATGGCCGCTTACCTAATGCAGCAGGTCGATGAGCAACTGACGGACCATCGCGCCATAGTCCAGAACCCTGAATGGTATCTGTTGGCATCGCAGGCCAGCACGACGCTTTTCAATCTGTATCAGGCCATCGGCGCAGCGCACTTGGGCGAAGAAAGCGAACGCTAACCGCGCCGCTCCGCGAGCGCGATCCCGCCGAGTACCAGCACCAGCCCGGCCCCGTGATACCAGGCGAAGGGCTCGCCGAGGATGACGACGGCGAGGAGCGCGCCGAAGACCGGCACCAGGTTCACGAACAAACCCGCGCGTCCCGGCCCGATGAGTTCGACCCCCCGCATGAAAAAGATCTGCGACAGGAGCGAGGGGAAGAGGCCCACATAGAGGAGCACCGCGAGGCCCGTCGGCGTCGGCCATTGCAGGGCGCCGCGCCAAGCCTCCAAGGCGAGGAGCGGGAGCGAGGTCAGGAAGGCGATCACGGCCATCGCGGTGAAGAACACGAAGCCCGACACCGCCGGCCGGTTACGCAGGCCGAGCGTGTAGCCCGCATAGAACAGGCATGCGATCAGCATCCACACGTCGCCGATGTTGAGGGCGAGGGTGCGCAGCACCTCCAGGTCGCCCTTCGTCGCCACGGCCGCGACGCCCAGCATCGTGACGATCATGCCGACGACCTGGAGGGTGCGGATGCGGGTGCCGAAGAAGAGGGCGGTGCCGAGGAGAACCAGCACCGGGATGGCGCCCTGGAAGATCGTCAGGTTCACGGCGCTGGTGTGATGGGCGGCCGCATAGAAGAGGGCGTTGAAGCCCGTGAAGCCGAGCGCCCCCATGAACAGGATCGAGCGCCAGCGCGGCCACAGCACGGGCCCCTCCTCCAGCACCCGCCGGCCGAGGACCGGCACCAGGATCGCCACCACGATCACCCAGCGCAGGCATGTGAGCGCCATGGGCGAGATCTCGCCCACCGCCAGCCGGCCCGCCACCGCATTGCCGCCCCACAGGAGAGCCGTGAGGGTGAGCAGCCCATAGGGCCGCCGCATGAGGCCGGACCAGAGCGCGAGCATCATCGCGGTGCGGCTCCCGGCTCGCGGGGTCTGGAGGCGTTCGGTTGACGGACCGGTTGCACGCGGGCGCCTCAGGTGAGAGGAAGCGTCGATAGGCGACGGGACAGGCGATGGGCTTAAGGTTTCTGGTGGTGGAGGGCAACACGCGCGAAGCGCGCATGGCCCACAAGGCGGCCTTCGGGCTGATGCCGAGCGAGTCCTATGCGGGCGTGCTTCAGCACATCGTCCCGGATGGCGTCTGCGACCTCGCCTTCCCGGCGGACGAGGGGGCGAACCTGCCCGATCCCGCTGGGCTCGAATCCTACGACGGCGTCGTGCTCACAGGCTCGGCCCTCAATCTCTACGACGGCACGCCCGCGGTGATGCGGCAGGTGGAGCTGATGCGCTCCGTCTATGCGTCGGGCACGCCCGCCTTCGGGTCGTGTTGGGGCATCCAGATCGGCGCGGCGGCGGCGGGCGGCGACGTGCGCAGGAACCCGAAGGGCCGCGAGATCGGCTTTGCCCGCCGCCTCGTTCCGACGGAAGCCGGCCGGGCCCATCCGCTCCTCGCGGGCCGCCCGGCGGCCTACGACGCTCCGGCGATCCATATCGACACGGTGGCGGTGGCCCCGCCCGATTGCACGGTGCTCGCCACCAACGCCCTCTCCGACATCCAGGCGGCGGAGATCCGTCACGGGGGCGGCACCTTCTGGGGCGTGCAGTACCACCCGGAATTCAGCCTGGCGGAACTGGCCGTCATCCTGGAGCGCCGGGTCGAGATCCTGGTCGGGGAGGGGTTCTGCGAAACCCTCGAGGACGCGGCTTCCTACGTGGCCGACCTCATGGCGCTCCATGCGGAGCCGCTCCGGCCGGACCTCGCCTGGCGCCATGGCCTCGACGGGGAGGTGCTGGACCCCCTCCGACGCACCCGCGAGATCCGCAATTTCGTCGAGGAGCGCGTGCGCCGGGCAAAGAGCGAACGGGGCCGGGCTTAGCCTTCCGTCCCGTTGCGCGCCGCGCGGCTCGCGTTACCTTAACCCCAGAGGTTTTCTGGTGGAGGGGTTTAGGATGCGACGCGTGATGTTGGCCGCCTTGATGGGAACGGCCCTGCTTTCGACCATGGCGATGGCCCAGACGTCGACGGAACCGCCGGCCGGCGCCAATGTGGAGGTTCCGGCCCCCCCGGAGGTGACGCCGCTCGTCACCGACCCGCCGGCCCAATCCGCGCAGCCCGCGGCCCCGGCCGTTCCGGCTCCCGCCGCGCAGACGGCGCAGCCCGCGGCTCCGGCGGCTCCCGCCCCGGCCCCGCAGATTGCGCAACCCGCGCCTCCGGCCGTCCCGGCGCCGGCTCCGCAGACCGCGCAGCCCGCAGCGCCCCCGCCTGCGGCTCCGGCCCAAACCGCCCAGCCGGCTGCACCGGCGGCCCCCGCAACTCCCCCGGCCTCCGCCGCGGCGCCGGCTGCCCCCGCGGCGCCGCAGCAGGCGGCCGCTCCGGCCCGGCCCGGCCCGGCCAATATCTGCGCTGAGGTGGTGGCCTTCCTGAAGCAGCCCCCGGCCGCGCCGCCTGCCGCCGCCCCCGCCGCCCCTCCGCCGGCTGCGCCTCCGGCAGCCGCCGCGCCGGCTGGCCAGGGCGCCGTCACGCCGTCGCCGACGCAATCGGGCTCCTCGGTTCCGCAGGGCGGCAGCGCGACGGCCGTGGAAGCGCCGCGCAACACCGGCGTGCCCGCGGGCCAGAACGCGACGGCCCCCCAGACCTCCGGGCAGAGCGCGCCGATCCCGCAGGCTCCCGCGCCCGCCAAGGCACCGCCCGTCAGTCTCCAGCAGGCCGAGGCGCTGGCGGGCGCCAACGACATCGCCGGCTGCCGCGCGGCGGCGCAGACCATGCGCAAGGCAGGCGTGGCGATGCCGGGCGGGCTCCTGGCGCTCGCGGGGCTTCGCCTCGATCTGCTGCAGCAGGCGGCCCGCTAGACCTGACAGGGTATCCATGCGGCGCCCCGGATTCGGGGCGCCGTTTTCGTGAGGCGAGCCTACCGAGCCCCTGTCCCGCTGAGCGGGTTCGCCGGATCCCAGGCATAGCGCATCACGTCAAAGCGCATGCCGCGGGCATCCACCATGAGGAGACGTCCCACGAGGCTCTCCCCGAAACCGACGATCTCCCGCATCACCTCCATGGCCATCAGACTTCCCATGACCCCGGCGAGCGCCCCTAGCACGCCGGCCTCGGCGCAGGCCGGCACCGCGCCGGGCGGCGGCGGGTTGGGGAAAAGGCAGCGATAGGTGGGATTCGGCCGTCCGTCGGGCCCGGTCTCGTGGGCGCGGATCGTGGTGAGCGAGCCGTCGAACTGGCCGAGCGCCGCCGTCACCAGGGGGCGCCCCTCGGCAAAGCAGGCATCGGAGACCGCATACCGGGTCTCGAAATTGTCCGAACCGTCGGCGACGAGATCGTAGCCCCGCACCAGGGCCCGAGCCGTCGTGGCGGCGAGGCGTTCCGCGTGAGCCTCGACCCGTACGCCCGGATTGAGGCGCGCCACGGCCGCGGCGGCGCTCTCCACCTTGAGGCGTCCCACGTCCGGTGTTCCGTGAATCACCTGCCGCTGGAGGTTCGAGAGGGAGACCGCGTCGTCGTCCACGATGCCGATCGTGCCGATCCCGGCCGCGGCGAGATACTGGATCACGGGCGCGCCGAGCCCGCCCGCGCCGATCACGAGCACGCGAGCGGCCTTCAATCTGGCCTGACCCGGGCCCCCCACATCCCGGAGCACGAGGTGGCGGGCGTAGCGGTCGATCTCGTCCGGGGTCAGCGGGGCAGCGGCGGGGGCAGGGGAGGCGGAGCCGGTCATGGGGCGACCTTAGCGCCTCCCCTCCCGGAGGGAAGCCCACCGGGCGAGGGGCTGCTTATCCACATGAACCGCTCCCGCCTGCGCCTCGCCCGAGGACGGGCGCATCTCCCACGGTTCCGGCCTGAATGCTGCCCTAGGGGCAGACAGGATGCCGCGCGACTTGACAGGACCCTTGGCGATGAGGCCCATCCCGTGCCATCGTCACATCGCAACCGGGCCACTGAAAGCCCGGGCGAGTTCACTAGGGGAACACAGCCTGATGACCATCACCAAATTCGGCCTCGCGCTGGCGGGCGTTGCCTTCTCGGCCACCGCGGCCTTTGCCCAGCAGGCGGCTTTCAAGCCCGCCATCGTCTATGATCTCGGCGGCAAGTTCGACAAATCCTTCAACGAGGGCGTCTATGCGGGCGCCGAGAAGTTCAAGAAGGAAGCCGGCGTCGAGTACCGGGACTTCGAGCCCCAGAACGACGCCCAGCGCGAGCAGGCCCTGCGCCGCTTCGCCCGCGAGGGCTTCAACCCGATCGTCGCCGTCGGCTTCAGCCAGGAGACTGCGCTGAAGAAGGTCGCCGACGAGTTCCCGAACGTGCGGTTCACGATCATCGATTCCGTGATCGAGAAGCCGAACGTGCAGTCCGTGGTCTTCAAGGAGCATGAGGGCTCGTTCCTCGTGGGCCTCCTGGCCGCGCAGGCCTCCAAGTCCGGCAAAGTCGGCTTCGTCGGCGGCATGGACATCCCGCTCATCCGCAAGTTCGCCTGCGGCTACGTCCAGGGCGCCAAGCACGCCAAGGCCAATGCCGAGGTGTTCCAGAACATGACCGGCACCACCGGCGCGGCCTGGAACGACCCTGTGAAGGGCGGCGAGCTCGCCAAGAGCCAGATCGATCGCGGCGCGGAGGTCATCTACCACGCGGCCGGCGGCACGGGCGTCGGCGTTCTGCGCGCTGCCGCGGATGCGGGCAAGCTCGGCATCGGCGTCGATTCGAACCAGAACGGCATGCACCCGGGCAAGGTGCTGACCTCGATGCTCAAGCGCGTCGACACGGCCACCTACAACACCTTCAAGCAGGCCAAGGACAACAGCTGGAAGGCCGGCGTCTCCGTGCTCGGCCTCGCCGAGGACGGCGTGGGCTTCGCGATGGACGAGCACAACAAGTCCCTCGTGACGCCGGAGATGAAGGCCGCCGCCGACAAGGCCGCGAACGACATCAAGTCGGGCGCCATCAAGGTGCACGACTACATGTCGGACTCGAAGTGCCCGGCCTGATCTGAAAACGGCCCTTCCCGCCTAGGGGAGGGTTCAAGGCCAGCGGAGAGGGGACCCGCCCGGGTGGGTCCCCTCTCCCGTCCCTCGCCCATCGCGAGGGCTATCCTTTCCCGCAGAGGGGAGAGGGAGAAAGTCCAGCATGTCCCCCGCCATCGAACTCATCCGCATCAACAAGAGCTTCGGCGAGGTTCACGCCAACAAGGACGTGAGCCTGACGGTCGCGCGCGGCACGATCCACGGGATCGTGGGTGAGAACGGCGCGGGAAAATCGACCCTGATGTCGATCCTCTACGGGTTCTACGAGGCCGATTCCGGCGAAATCCGGGTGAACGGCCAGCCCACATTCATCCGCTCCTCGGCCGACGCCATCGAGGTCGGCATCGGCATGGTGCACCAGCATTTCATGCTGGTGGAGCCGCTGACGGTGGTGGAGAACGTGATGCTCGGCGCCGAGGGCGGCACCCTGCTGCGCCGGGGCGAGGCGAAGGTGCGCGCGGAGCTCGCGCGGCTCTCGGCCGATTACGGCCTCGATATCGACGTGGACGCCACCGTGGGCGACCTCTCGGTCGGTCTTCAGCAGCGGGTCGAGATCCTGAAAGCCCTCTACCGGGGCGCCGATATCCTCATTCTCGACGAGCCGACCGCGGTTCTGACGCCGCCGGAGGCCGATGCCCTCTTCGGGCTGTTGAGAGCTCTGAAAGCCCAGGGCAAGACGGTGATCCTCATCACTCACAAGCTGCGCGAGATCATGGCGGTGACGGACCGCGTCTCCGTGATGCGCCGCGGCCAGATGGTGGCGACCGTGGTCACCGCCGAAACCTCGCCCCCGCTGCTCGCCGAGATGATGGTCGGCCGCCGCGTCCTGCTGCGGGTCGAGAAGGCGGAGCGCGAGCCCGGCGCGCCGCTCCTCGAGGTCGAGAATCTGTCGGTCATCGACCAACGGGGGGTGCTGCGGGTTGCGAATGCCTCCCTCACGGTGCGGGCGGGCGAGATCGTCGGCATCGCCGGGGTCGCCGGCAACGGGCAGAGCGAACTCCTGGAGGCCCTCTCCGGCATGCGCCGCCCGGTCCTCGGCTCCATCAAGGTCGAGGGGCGTGTGATCGGCCCTGACGAGCACAACCCCCACCGCCTGCGCCAGCTCGGGCTCCTCCACGTGCCGGAGGACCGGTTGAAGATGGGCCTCGTGCCCGCCTTCGAGGCTTTCGAGAGCGCGGTGCTCGGCTTCACGGACGACCGCGGGCTCGGCGCCGGCCCGATCCTCAGCCATCGCCGCATGGTGAGGGACCTCGCCCAGAAGATGGAGCATTACGACGTGCGCCCGCAGGCGCCGCGGCTGAGGACATCCAAGTTCTCCGGAGGCAACCAGCAGAAGATGGTGCTCGCCCGCGAGATCGAGCGGAACCCCCGGGTGCTCCTCGTCGGCCAGCCGACCCGCGGCGTCGATATCGGCGCCATCGAATTCATCCACCGCCGGCTCATCGCGCTCCGCGATGCGGGCGTTGGCATCCTCCTCGTGTCGGTGGAGCTCGACGAGATCATGAATCTCTCCGACCGCATCCTCGCCATGTGCGGCGGCCAGATCACCGGAGAGCGCCGCCCCGGCGAAACGGACGAGCAGGATCTCGGCCTCCTCATGGCCGGCGTGTCGGACAAGGCGGCGTGATGAGCGAGGCTGCTCCCGCGCGAGACGTCGAAGTCGGGCCGATGGCGACCCGCGTCAGGCGCTTGAAGCGGCTCGGTGCGACGCTCGTCCTATCGAACGCGACCGAAAGCGCTGCCCGATGAGCGAGGCCGCTCCCCTGCATGAACCCGCGCCGGGCCCCATGGAGCCGCGCATCAGCATGGTGACGCTCGGCGTCGCGGATCTCGACCGCGCCCGCGCCTTCTACGAGGCGCTCGGCTGGCGCGCGTCCAAGGCAAGCCAGCTCACCATCGTCTTCTTCCAGGCGAACGGCCTGTGTCTTGGACTCTACGGCCGTCAGGCGCTCGCGGACGACGCGGCGGTGGAGAACGCGCCGGCGGGCTTTTCCGGCATGACGCTCGCCTATAACGGCCGCTCCAAGGCGGAGGTGGACGCGGTCTATACCCGCGCGCTCGACGCCGGCGCGAACCCCGTGAAGCCGCCGCACGACGCTTTCTGGGGTGGTTATTCAGGCTACTTCGCCGATCCTGACGGCCACCTCTGGGAGGTGGCCTGGAACCCCTTCTTCCCGCTCGATGAGCGGGGCAACCTGTTCTTGCCGGATACCCTCGCGTGAGCGCTCCCCTCGATCTTCCCAAATGGGCCGACACCGTCCTGGTGCCGGCGCTCTCCGTCACCGCGGCGTTCCTCGTCGCCGGGCTCGTGGTGATCGGCATCGGCGAGAACCCGCTTACCGCGACGCGCTGGCTCATCCAGGGCGCGCTCGGCTCGGGCGAGGGGCTGGGCTTCACCCTCTTTTATGCCACCAACTTCATCTTCACGGGGCTCGCCGTGGCCGTGGCCTACCATGCGGGCCTCTTCAATATCGGAGGCGAGGGGCAGGCAACCCTCGCGGGTCTCGGCGCCGCGCTCGCGGTGCTGCATCTCGAGTTCCTCCCCGGCTACCTGATGGTGCCGGCCGGCATCCTCGGCGCCGCCGCCTTCGGCGCCATTTGGGCAGCGATCCCCGGCTATCTCCAGGCCCGGCGCGGCAGCCACATCGTGATCACGACGATCATGTTCAACTGGCTGGCGAGCGTGCTCATCGTCTATCTGCTCGTGAACGTGATGCGCGAGCCGCAATCCATGAACCCGGAGACGCGGCCCTTCCCGGAGGTCTCCCACATCCCGTTCATGCACGAGGTCTTCGCCGCCTTCGGGGTCTCCATTCCGACCTCGCAGCTCAACCTCTCGCTCGTGCTCGCCCTCGTCTCCGCTTTCCTGGTCTGGCTCCTCATCTACCGCTCGCGCCTCGGCTACGCGATCCGCGTCGTGGGCTCGAACCCCACCGCCGCCGTCTATGCGGGCATCTCGCCGGCGCGCGTGACGATCATCGCCATGGTCCTGTCGGGCGCGCTCGCGGGCGGACTCGCGGTCAACGAGCTCATGGGCTACCAGCACCGGCTGCTGCTCGAATTCACCTCCGGCTACGGCTTCGTCGGCATCGCGGTCGCGCTCATGGGGCGCGCGCATCCGGTCGGCATCATCCTCGCCTCGCTCCTCTTCGGCATCCTCTATCAAGGGGGCGCGGAACTCGCCTTCGAGCAGCCGGCCATCACCCGCGACATGGTGGTGGTGATCGGCGGCATCATCATTCTCTTCGCGGGCGCGCTCGACGGACTCTTCCGCCGTCTCGTGGCGCACACGATGAGCCGTCCGCGTTACGCTGGCGCGTGAGCTTCAGGACGCATCATGGATCTCGGCACCGTCATCACCGTCCTCGACTCGACCCTGCGCCTGTCGATCCCGCTGCTCGCCGCCTGTCTCGCCGGCCTCTGGTCGGAGCGCGCGGGCGTGGTCGATATCGGCCTTGAGGGCAAGATGCTCGTCGCGGCCTTCGCGGCGGCGGCGGCCGCGGCCGCCACGGGCTCGGCCTGGATGGGCCTTGCCGCCGGCATCGGCGCCTCCGTGGTCTTCGCGCTCATCCATGGCTTTGCCTCCATCAGCCAGCGCGGTAACCAGATCGTCTCCGGGGTCGCCATCAACATGCTGGCCGCAGGACTCACGGCGATCGTCGGCAATGCCTGGTACGCGCAAGGCGGGCGCACGCCGCCGCTGGAGGGCAACGAGCGCTTCGAGGGCGTGCTCCTCGGGCATTCCGCGCTCGTCTACATGGCGCTCCTCGCGGTGCCGCTCACCTGGTTCGTCCTCGGCAAAACCCGCTTCGGCCTGCGCCTCAGGGCCGTGGGCGAGAACCCGGCCGCGGTCGACACGGCGGGCATCTCCGTGACGGGCCTGCGCTATGCGGCCGTGATCCTCACCGGCATCCTGTGCGGGCTCGCCGGCACCTATCTCTCCGTCGGCCAGTCCGCAGGGTTCCTGCCGAACATGACGGCGGGCAAGGGCTTCATCGCGCTCGCCGCCCTCATCTTCGCCAAGTGGCGGGCATGGCCGGCCCTCGGCGCCTGCCTCCTCTTCGGCCTGCTCGACGCGGTGGCGATCCGCCTCCAGGGCATCGCGCTCCCCGGCATCGGCGAGGTGCCGGTCCAGGCGATCCAGGCACTGCCCTACCTGATGACCGTGATCCTGCTTGCGGGCGTCATCGGGACCGCCATCCCGCCGCGGGCTTCCGGCGTTCCCTATGTGAAGGAGCGCTGATCGTGGCCGATCTCGACGCCTTGTTCGAAGCCGCCCGCGCCATCCAGGCCAAGGCCTATGTGCCCTATTCGCGCTTCAAGGTGGGCGCCGCCATCCGCACCCCCTCGGGCCGCGTCTATGCGGGCTGCAACGTGGAGAACGCCGCCTACCCGCAGGGCGCCTGCGCGGAGACCGGCGCCATCTCGGCCATGATCGCCGCGGGCGAGAGCCGCATTGCGGAACTCGTGGTGGTCGGCGACGGCGACGCGCTCTGCACCCCCTGCGGCGGTTGCCGCCAGCGTATCCGTGAATTCGCCGCCGCCGACACGCCCATTCATATCGCCGGCCCCGAAGGCATCCGAAAGAGCTTCACGCTCGAGGCGCTGTTGCCCTATTCCTTCGGACCCGACAATCTCAGCGCCCGCTAAAGAGAATTCGATGGACCAACCCGTTCACAACCGCGTCGAGGAGACGGCCGCCTTCCTGCGCGCCCGCGGCTTCGACGGTGCCTTCAGCGCTGCCTTCGTGCTTGGCACCGGCCTTGGGCCCCTCGTGGACGAGGTCGAGAACCCGGTGGCGCTGCCCTATGCGGAGATCCCGCATTTTCCAAGAAGCGGCGTATCGGGCCATGCGGGCCAGCTCGTCGCCGGCACCATCGAGGGCCGCCGCGTGCTCCTGTTCCAGGGCCGCGCCCATTACTACGAGACCGGCGATGCGGGCGCGATGCGCGTGCCCGTGGCGGTCGTGAAGGCGCTCGGCATTCCGGCTCTCGTCCTCACCAACGCGGCGGGCTCCGTGCGCGCCGAAATCCGCCCCGGCAGCCTCGTCGCGATCAGCGACCATCTCAATCTGTCGGGCGGCAACCCGCTCATGCGCGATCACACGGAGGGCCGGTTCGTCTCGCTCACCGGCGCCTACGACGAGGGCCTGCGCGCCGCCATCCAGGCCGCGGCGCGCAAGACCGGCATCGCCGTGCCCGAAGGCGTCTATGTGTGGCTCTCGGGCCCCAGCTTCGAGACGCCGGCCGAGATCCGCATGACGCAGATCCTAGGGGGCGACCTCGTGGGCATGTCCACGGTGCCCGAGGTGATCCTCGGCCGCTATTACGGCCTCAAGATCGCGGCCGTCTCCTTGGTCACCAACCTCGCCGCCGGCATCGAGGGCGCCTCGCCCTCGCATCAGGAAACGAAGGATACGGCCGCGGAAGCGTCGGACAAGTTCAAGCGCCTCATCCGCGCCTTCGTGGCGGAGCTGCCCCATGCCTGATCGGCTGAACCGCGCCGCGTGTGCCTTCGTATCGGAGCTGCCCCATGCCTGAAGCGTCCGAAGCCGCCATTGCCCAGCGCGCGCTGCGCTGCCTCGATCTCACGGATCTCTCCGAGTCCTGCTCGGACCCGGCCATCGCGGAGCTCTGCGCCAAGGCGCTGACGCCCCATGGTCCGGTGGCCGCCGTGTGCGTGTGGCCGCAATTCGTCGGGCGCGCCCGCGAGCCCCTGAGGGGATCGTCCGTGCGCATCGCCACGGTGGTGAACTTTCCCGCCGGGGGCGAGAACGTGGACCGGGTCACGGACGACGTGAACGAGGCGCTCGGCGATGGGGCGCACGAGATCGACCTCGTCATTCCCTACGAGGCCATCCGCCGAGGCGACCTCGATCTTGCAGCCGACATGGTGGCGGCCGTGCGCGACCACGTGGACCAGGGCCGCCTCCTCAAAGTGATCCTCGAGACGGGCAAGCTCGTGGAGCCCGCCCTCATCGAGGCCGCGAGCCGGGTCGCCATCGAGGCGGGCGCCGACTTCATCAAGACATCGACGGGCAAAACACCCGTATCCGCGACCTTGGAGGCGGCCGAGATCATGCTGAACGCCATCAAGGCGTCCGGGCGCCCGGTCGGCCTCAAGCCCTCGGGCGGCATTCGCACCGTGGCGGATGCGGGCGCGTATCTGGCGCTCGCGGACCGCATCATGGGCCCCGGCTGGGCGGCTCCCCAGACCTTCCGGATCGGCGCGAGCAGCGTCTACGACGCGCTCATCGCCGCCATCGAGGGCCGAACCGGCGCCAAGCCTGGTGTCGGCGTCTATTGAGATCGACCCGATGACCATGCTTCCCCAAGAGATCATCCGCCTCAAGCGCGACGGCGGCGTCCTCCCGCCCGAGCTCATCGAGAGCTTCATCGAGGGCCTCACGGCCGGCCGCGTGACCGAGGGCCAGGCGGCCTCCTTCGCCATGGCGATCTTCTTTCGCGGCCTTGCGGTGCCCGAGCGCGTGGCGCTGACCCGCGCCATGATGCAATCCGGCGAGGTGCTGCGGTGGGATCTGCCAGGCCCCGTGCTCGACAAGCACTCGACCGGCGGCGTCGGCGACGCCGTGAGCCTTGCCCTCGCCCCGGCGGTGGCGGCCTGCGGCGGCTACGTGCCCATGATCTCGGGCCGCGGCCTCGGCCATACGGGTGGCACCCTCGACAAGCTCGATTCCATCCCGGGCTACCTCTCGCAGCCCGACATCGACACCTTCCGGCGCGTGACCCGCGAGATCGGCTGCGCCATCATCGGCCAGACCGCGGACCTCGCGCCCGCCGACAAGCGCCTCTATGCCATCCGCGACGTGACCGCGACAGTGGAATCGGTCGATCTCATCACCGCCTCCATTTTGTCGAAGAAGCTCGCGGCGGGGCTCCAGGGCCTCGTCATGGACGTGAAGTTCGGCTCCGGCGCCTTCATGTCGAATGCCGCCGATGCGCGCGTGCTGGCCGAGAGCCTCGTGCTCGTCGCAAACGGCGCCGGCCTGCCCACGAGCGCGCTCCTCACGGACATGAACCAATCCCTCGCCTCCGCGGCCGGCAACGCGGTCGAGGTGGCCTATACGGTGGATTACCTCACCGGCAGGCGCCGCGAGCCGCGCTTCCACGAGGTCACGGTGGCGCTCTGCGCGGAGATGCTGGTGCTCGGCAAGCTCGCCGCCGACGAGGCCGAGGGCCGCGCCAAGATCGAGCACGCGATTGCCTCCGGCAAGGCCGCCGAAATCTTCCAGCGCATGGTCACGACCCTCGGCGGTCCCGCCGACTTCATCGAGCGCCCCGAGCGGCACCTCCAGGCGGCGCCGGTGGTGCGCGCCGTGCATGCCGAGCAGCCCGGGACCGTCACCCGCATCGCGACCCGCGATGTCGGCGTCGCCGTGGTGGCGCTCGGCGGCGGGCGCACCCGGCCGCAGGATCCGGTGGATCACGCGGTCGGCCTCACGAACCTCGCGGAGCTTGGCGAGCGCGTCGACGGCGAGCGGCCCCTCGGCATCGTCCATGCCCGCACGGAGGCAGCGGCCGAGGCCGCGGCTGCGGCTTTGCGGCGAGCCTACGGGATCGGCGAGGGCGCGGCCGAGGCTGGCCCCATCGTTCTTGAGCGGATCGGGGCTGCGGCATGACGCTCCTCGTTGCCCTCACCTGGGACCCGGCTCCCTGGGTCGAGCGCTTCCGGCGCATGCTGCCCGAGCACGACACGGTCGTGCTCGGGGACGAGTTCGACCGCAACAAGGTTCGTTACGTCGCCACCTGGGGGCCGAAGCCCGGCAGCTTGTCGGGCCTGACGAACCTCGCCGCTCTCTTCTCCCTCGGGGCCGGCGTCGATCACCTCATGCGCTACCCGGACCTGCCGGACGTGCCCATCGTCCGCGTGGCGCAGGACGACCTCACCCATCGCATGAGCGAGTACGTGGTGCTGCACTGCCTCATGCACCTGCGCGACCAGCGCCGTTACGATGGGCAGCAGCGCCAGCGCATCTGGCGCGACGACCGGCATCCGCCGGCGGCCCGGGAGGTCAGGGTCGGGATGCTGGGCTTCGGCGTGCTCGGCCAGGATGCGGCCCACAAGCTTCGGGCATTGGGTTTCGATGTGGCAGGCTGGAGCCGCTCGGGCCGGCCGGTGGAAGGTTTTCGGGTCTATGGCGGGGGCGAGCTCGACGCTTTCCTCGCCCGCACCGATATTCTGGTCAGCCTCCTGCCGCTCACGCCCGACACGCACGGCATCCTCAACCGCGATCTCTTCGCCAAGCTTTCCCGCGACGGCCGCCTCGGGGGACCGGTGCTCATCAATGCGGGACGCGGCGGGCTCCAGGTGGAGACCGACATTCTGTCCTGCCTCGACGACGGCACGCTCAAGGCCGCGGTGCTCGACGTTTTCGAAACGGAGCCGCTGCCGGAGGATTCGCCGCTTTGGGGCCATCCCGCGGTCACATTGACCCCGCACAATGCTGCGGTAAGCGAGCCCGAGGCGACGGCCCGCTACATCGCGGAGCAGATCCGACGCTTCGAGAGGGGGGAGCCCCTCGAGAACGTGGTCGATCCGAGCCGGGGCTACTAGACCGAAAGGTCGGTCGGCCTTCGTTCCCGCATTTCCCAGGCCCCTGTCGACCGGCGAGGCATCCGCCTCCTGGCCGAAAGTGCGGCTGGACCCCCGCGAGAACCGGCGCCACGACTGTGGAACCGGCTCCAGAATCGAGCCTCACAGAATTGGGTACCATGACGACAGCGAATGCCGGCGCGCCGACGCCTCACCACGACCACGACGACATCGTCTATCCGCAGACCATCCCGTTCCTGCTCGCGCACCTTGTGTGCTTTGCGGCGATCTGGACCGGCGTGACCTGGGAAGCGGTCGCGATCGCGGTCGCGCTCTACTGGATCAGGATGTTCGCCATCGGCGCGGGCTATCACCGCTACTTCTCGCACCGGGCCTATTCCACGGGCCGCGTGTTCCAGTTCATCCTCGCCTTCCTGGCGCAGTCCACGGCCCAGAAGAGCGTGCTCTGGTGGGCCGCCAAGCACCGGCATCACCACCTCTTCTCGGATACCGAGCACGACGTGCACTCGCCCCGTCAGAGCGGCTTCCTCTATGCCCATGTGGGCTGGATCTTCTCCCGCAGGCACGACACGGCCGACCTCGTGAAGGTGGGCGATTTCGCCAAGTACCCGGAGCTCATGTGGCTCCATAAGTACGAGCTCTTCCCGGCCGTGGTGATGGCCCTCGGCACGTTCCTTCTCGCCGGCTGGCCGGGCCTCGTTGTCGGGTTCTTCTGGAGCACGGTCGCGGTCTATCACGGCACGTTCTGCATCAACTCGCTCGCCCACGTGCACGGGAAGAAGCGCTACGTGACGGGCGACGACAGCCGCAACAACTGGCTTCTCGCGCTGCTCACCATGGGCGAGGGCTGGCACAACAACCACCATGCCTATCAATCGAGCGTGCGCCAGGGATTCCGCTGGTGGGAGATCGACCCGACCTTCTACATTCTGAAGGCGCTCTCATGGGTCGGCGTCGTGTGGGATCTCAAGAGCCCGCCGGAGGCTGTGCTGAAGAACGAGCAGAAGCTCGGCGCCCGCGTGATCGACCGCGCGGCCGCCGATCTCGCCGCGTCGTTCAACGTGGACAGCATCAGCGCGAAGCTGCGCGAGGCGCTTGCCACGACGCCGAGCCTCGCCGACGTGCAGGCCCGCCTCGGCAGCGCTCAACACAAGGCCGCCGAGGTGCTGGCGGGCGTCCACCTGCCGCACCTGCCGACCCGGGACGAGATTTGGGCCCGTGCCTCGACCATGTTCGTGAAGACCCGCTCCCTCGACGAAATCGTGGAGCGCGCGCACCGTATGATTCTCGACGCGGTCGGGACACGGCTTGCGGCCGCCTGACGGGTACGCTTTTGCTTGCAACGGAAAAGGCCGGGCTTCGACCCGGCCTTTTTGTTGATTGGAGCCGCTGCGCGGCAGCTCTTTAGCACTGGATCCCGGATTGGCGTTTCGCTTCGCTGCACTTGTTCGGGAAAGGCGTCGAGGGGTACCTCACCCACAGCATCCTTTCCCGGACAAGGGAGCAGAGCACAGCTCTGCGCACGCAGATCCGGGATCCAGAGCAAGAACCAGCGGCAAAGCCGCTCCGCCTCTAAAGCCGCTTGATCGAGGTGATCGGCCCGTAGCTCTTGGTGCGGATGCGCTCCTCGGCCACCGCCAGCGGCTCCAGGGACGTCATCATATGATGGCCGTTCGCATGGAGGAGTTGCGTGGGGCTCGCCATGATGCCCACATGCCCCTTCCAGAAGACGAGGTCGCCGCGCTGCAAGCCGCCGAGATCCGGCCGGATCTCCACGGGGGTCCCGAGCGCCTCCTCCTGCATGTCGCTGTCCCGAGGCGCCTCGATGCCGGCGGCGAGCAGCGCAGTCTGCGCGAGACCCGAGCAGTCGAGGCCAAGGCTCGTCTTGCCGCCCCACAGATAGGGCACGTGGAGGAAACGCTCGGCGACCGCCACGAAATCCGCCTCGCGGGCGTCGAGCCCGCCCAGATGCGGCGCGTAGACGAAGCCGCCAAGGCTAAGCTCCGCGTAATCGCCCTGATGGCTTGTCACCGCCACCCGCGCACCGAGGCTCAGATAGCCGGTCGGCGGCAGCTTCAGGTTGGGACCCGGAAACACGAAGCTGCGGATCGACACCACCTTGTGGGTCGGCTCCAAACCCGGGGTCGCCAGGGCCGACAGGGGCAGATAGCCCACATAGCCGTCGCCCTCGAGCTGGCCCCAGGCCCAGCCGTCATGCCGGTCGTAGACCGTGACGGCTTCGCCCATGAGCGCCTCCGTATCGAGGGCGGCGTCCGAGGACGGGTGGCGCCGCACCGGCGCCACGGCAGCCGTCACGCGCATCACGGTTCCGGTCGCGAAGCGCTCCGCCTCCACCTGCCCTCTCAGGCGGGCATCGGCGAGGTCCGGTCGGAAGGGCGTGATGCGCCGGTCGAAGCTCATGGGATCCATCCTTGTGCTGCCCCGTCATACTCCAGGGCAGGGTTTTCATCCAGGGCCGGCCCAGGTCAGCGCTGACTCGTCAACGTCCGTACCGCTCCTTGATCAGCGCGTAGATGAGTCGCGCGGCCTGAACCTCGCCGCCCTCGGGCCGACCGGGCCGGGTCGCGTTGTTCCAGGCGAAGATGTCGAAATGCACGTGGGCCTTCGCCTGGGGCGCAAACTTGCGCAGGAAGAGCGCGGCCGTGATCGAGCCCGCCATCGGCCCGCCGATATGGTTCGTGTCCGCGATCTTGGATTCGAGCTGCGCGGCGTAAGGGGGCCAGAGCGGCAGGCGCCAGACTGGGTCGTTCACCGCAAGGCCGATCCGCGCGATGTCGAGGGCGAGCGCGTCGTCCTCCGTGTAGAAGGGCGGGAGATCGGGGCCGAGCGCCACCCGCGCGGCGCCGGTGAGCGTCGCGAAATCCACAACGAGGTCGGGGCTCTCCTCGTCGGCGAGCGCCAGCGCGTCGCCGAGGATGAGACGCCCCTCCGCATCTGTGTTGCCGATCTCGACCGTGATCCCCTTGCGGCTTTGCAGGATGTCGCCCGGCCGGAAGGCGGAGCCGGAAATCGCGTTCTCGACGGCGGGAACGAGAACCCGCAGCCGCACCGGCAGGCCCTCTCCCATGATCATGTCGGCAAGGGCGAGCGCGGCGGCCGCGCCGCCCATGTCCTTCTTCATGAGGAGCATGGAGGCGCTGGGCTTGATGTCGAGGCCACCCGTATCGAAGGCGACGCCCTTGCCCACCAGAGTGATCTTCGGCGCGTCATCGCGGCCCCAGGTGAAGTCGATGAGCCGCGGCGGCGTGGCCGAGGCCCGACCGACCGCATGGATCATCGGAAAGTTCTGGCGCAGGAGGTCGTCGCCCACGATGCTCGTGAAGGAGGCCCCGTGCCGGTCCGCGAGCTGGCGCGCCGCGGCCTCGATTCCATCGGGACCGAGATCGTTGGTCGGCGTGTTGATGAGGTCGCGGCTGAAGGCAACCGCCTGCGCGATGCGGGACACCTCGTCCGCGTCGACGCCCGCCGGCGGCACGAGCCGCACGGGCTTCCGGCTGCGCTGGCGGTAGCGGTCGAAGCTGTAGGAGGCAAGGCACCAGGCGAGCGTCGCGAGCGCCGGGTCGTCGGGCGCGGTCTCGAACCTGTAGGCGCCTTCCGGCAGCAGCGTGGCGAGCTTGCCCGGCAGGAAGGGATCGCGTCGCTTGGCGCCGGCGCGGTCGAGGCCGAACAGCACGCCATGCAGGGAGCCGTCCTCGCCCGGCAGCAGGCAATGGGTGCCGGCCTTGGCGTCGAAGCCCTGCGCATTGGCGAAGCCGCGGGCGAGGGGCGGCAGCGTGTCGGCGATGCCGGGCCAGGTCTCGTCCGTGACGAGCCAGATCGGAAGCGACGGGTCGGCGGCGTTGGCGAGGGAAGGGTGCATGAGGCGCGGTCTCGGCGAGCGCTTGAGGGAGGGCGGGGTTGCGGTGAGCCCCGCATCCCCGCGGGGAGGACACGGCAGGCATTCCAACAGCTTAGCGTTAACGCTCCATTAGGGTTAATGCCCTATGAACGGAGGGGAAAAGCGGCGGAGTGCCGCCTCTGGAGTTGGTGTCATGACGGTCCCTGCGTCGCAAGTCCCCTCGCGTCGTCGCGCGCATTGGCGCGTGCTCGCCACGGTCGGGCTGGTGGCGCTGGCCATGGCGGGCTGCCAGAAACGCGGCCGAGGCGACATCACCGGCTCCGTGCCGGGGCCGCAGCAGGCGACCCCCGAGGCCTGGCGCCGGCAGGCGGACCTTTGGGCGCCGCGCTTCGAGGCCAATCCCGGGGATGCGACCGCGGCCCTCCAATATGCGCGCGCCCTGCGGATGACCGACCAGAAACCGCAGGCCGTGGCGGTGCTGCAGCAAGCGGCGATCCGCAGCCCGAGCAATCCCGAGATCCTGGCCGCCTACGGCAAGGCCCTGTCGGATGTCGGGCGCTACAAGGAGGCCTCGGAGGCTCTTGGGCGGGCGCACAGCCCCGAGCGGCCCGACTGGCGCGTGCTCACGGCGCAGGGCGCGGTGGCCGACCAGACCGGCGATCATGCCCTTGCCCAGCAATACTACGAATCCGCCACGAAGCTCGCGCCCGACGAACCGAGCGTTCTGTCCAATCTCGGGCTCTCCTATGCTCTGTCCAAGCGCATTCCGGATGCGGAACGCGTGTCGCGCGAGGCGGCCGCCCATGCCCGCGCCGATGGGCGCGTGCGCCAGAACCTTGCCCTCGTGCTGATCATCGCCGGCAAGCCTGCGGATGCCGAAACCGTGCTCCGCCAGGACATGTCCGCCGAGGACGCGACCGCCATGATCGCGGATCTGAAACTCGTCGCCGCCCAGCCTTCGGGCCTCGGTGGCGGCCGCAAGGCCGACGGCAAGGCAAAGCCCGCCGGAGCGTGAGCGTTCCTCTCCCGCATTCGGTCGCCGCGATCGGTTCTCGGAACGAGGTGCGTCGCGTGGCGGAGGGGAGCGCCCCAGCCCAATTCGGCTCCCCTTCGCGCGCCTATTTATAACCCATCACCTGGATGGCCGCCGGCGTCAGGATGACGACGAAGAGCACGGGCAGGAAGAACAGGATCATCGGCACGGTGAGCTTCGGGGGGAGGGCGGCCGCTTTCTTCTCGGCCTCGTTCATGCGCTTGTCGCGGCTCTCCTGCGCGAGGACGCGCAAGGCTTGGCCCAGCGGCGTGCCGTAGCGCTCTGCCTGGTTCAAGGCGGTGCTCACCGCCTTCACGGTATCGAGACCCGTCCGGTTCGCGAGGTTCTCGTAGGCCACGCGCCGATCCGGCAGATAGGAGAGCTCGGCCGTGGTGAGCGTCAGCTCCTCCGCAAGCGGCACGGATTGGGTGCCGATCTCCGTGCTCACCCGCCGGAAGGCCGCCTCGATGGACATGCCGGACTCGACGCAGATGAGGAGAAGATCGAGCGCATCGGGCCAGGCAGTGCGGATCGAGGCCTGACGCTTGGCGATCGTGTTCGAGAGGAAGACCTCCGGCGCCTTGATGCCCGCATAGACGCAACCGATGACGATGCCGACGAGGACGATCATCGGCCGGTCCAGCACCTTCAGGACGAAGAGATAGAAGACCGACACCACCAGAAGCACGATCGGCGTCACGGCGCGGAAGAAGAGGAACCCGACCTCCGCCTGCTGACCGCGGTAGCCAGCCATGGAGAGCTTCAGCTTGGCCGTGTCGGTGCCGAGCCACTGAGCCAGGTTGAACTGATCCACCACCTGCCGCATGTAGGCCTTCGGTTCCTGGCGCAGGGACGGCTTCTGCTGCGACTTGGCGAGGCGCTCCCGCTCCCGGGCGCGGATCTTGTCGCGCTCGCTCGCCACGGCCTTCATCCTCTTGTCGAGGGTCTCGCCCTCCATGAAGGGACTGGCCAGGGTCCAGACCGTGGCCGCCGTGGCGACGGCCACCAGCACCATGGCGAGGAATTGCGGATCGAGGACCTTCTCCTGGATCAGCGCGAACATGGGTCTGTCCTCAGGTGGGTGAGCTGCGCCTCGGGGATGGGAACCGTCAGCGCTCGGATACGATGTGGCGAGGTCACTGCGGCGCCCTCAGATCTTGAAGCTGATCATCTTCTTGATGACGAGAACGCCCATGAGCATCCAGACGCCGCCGACAGCGAGCGCGAACTTGCCGGTCTGCGTCGTCCACAACAGCGAGATGTAGCCTGGGCTCGTCAGGTAGGTCAGCACGGCGACGACCACCGGCAGGGCGGCGATGATGGCGGCGGAGGCCTTGGCCTCCATGCTCATCGCCTTGATCTTGTCGCCCATCTTGCGGCGCTCGCGCAGCACGCGGGACAGGTTGCCGAGAGCCTCCGAGAGATTGCCGCCGGCCTTCTGCTGGATCGTGATCACGATGGCAAAGAAGTTCGCCTCGGAGACGGGGACGCGCTCGTAGAGCTTCTCCAGCGCCTCGGGCACGCTCATGCCGACGGCGTGGGACTCCATCACGATCCGGAATTCGGATTTGAGCGGCTCGCGCGCCTCGGTTGCGACGATGCGCATGCAATCGTTGAGGGGCAGGCCCGACCGGATGCCGCGCACGATCACGTCGATGGCGTTGGGAAGCTCCAGCACGAAGCGGTTGATGCGTCGCTTCGTGAGATGGCCGAGAAGCCAACGGGGAGCGCCCAGGCCGCCCGCGAAGAGGCTGCCGAGGGCCACCCAGGGATTCTGCGTGATCACGAAGGTGGTCAGCGCCAGGACCAGACCCGCGCCCGTGCTGAACAGGTAGAACGAGCGGCGCGTCCACTGGAGCCCCGCCTGCGCGATCCGCGTCTCGAGGGTGAGCTTGTTCTTGGCCTTCTGGCGCGCCTCCAGTTCCTTGAGGCTCTGGGAGACCTGCTCGCGCCGGTCGACGGCATTGACGCGCTCGCGGCGGTCGGTGGGCGGAGCGACGAGCGCCTGCTGGCGCTTCTCGGCCTGGGCGTTGCCTGAAATCAGCGGATACAGGAGCGCATAGGCGACGCCGCCGGCTGCGATGGCGGCGAGCGCGATGGCGGCAATCTGACTGTCGATCATACGCAACTCTCGATCGGTCCTGGCGGAAGCCGGCCCCTGACGGGCGGTCGGCTTCCGGCGTGTACGCCGCCGCCCATGGGCGGCGGAAAGGCTAGTCGATCCCCGGTCCGCCCTTGGCCTCCATGGCGTCGAGGGCCGCGGCGAGCTTCGCCTCCTCGCCGTAGTAGCGGGCGCGCTCCCAGAACCGCGGGCGGCCGATGCCGGTCGAGCGATGCCGCCCGACGAGGCGGCCGGAAGCGTCCTCGCCGAGGATGTCGTAGAGCACGAGATCCTGGGTGATGATCACGTCGCCTTCCATTCCCATCACCTCGGTGATGTGGGTGATGCGGCGGGAGCCGTCGCGCAGGCGCTGCGCCTGCACGATCACGTCGACGGACGAGCAGACCATCTCGCGGATCGTACGGGAGGGCAGGGTGAAACCGCCCATGGTGATCATGGACTCGATACGCGACAGGCACTCGCGCGGGGAGTTCGCATGGAGCGTGCCCATGGAGCCGTCGTGACCCGTATTCATGGCCTGCAGCAGGTCGAACGCCTCGGGGCCGCGCACCTCGCCCACGATGATGCGCTCGGGGCGCATGCGCAGACAGTTGCGCACGAGATCGCGCATGGTGATCTGGCCCTGGCCTTCGAGGTTCGGCGGGCGCGTCTCGAGGCGCACAACGTGAGGCTGCTGAAGCTGGAGCTCCGCCGCGTCCTCGCAGGTGATGATGCGTTCGTCCTCGTCGATGTAGCGCGTCAGGCAGTTGAGCAGCGTCGTCTTGCCCGAGCCCGTGCCGCCCGAGATCACCACGTTGCAGCGCACGCGGCCGATGATCTTCAGGATCTCGGAGCCCTCCGGCGAGATGGCGCCGAACTTCACGAGCTGCTCGAGGGTGAGCTTGTCCTTCTTGAACTTGCGGATGGTGAGCGCCGGGCCGTCGATGGAGAGCGGCGGGGCGATCACGTTGACGCGCGAGCCGTCGGGCAGGCGCGCGTCGCAGATGGGCGAGGACTCGTCCACCCGGCGGCCGACCTGGCTCACGATCCGCTGGCAGATGTTCATGAGCTGCTGGTTGTCGCGGAAGCGAACGCCTGTGAGCTGGATCTTGCCGCCCACCTCGATGAAGGTGCGCCCGGCGCCGTTCACCATGATGTCGGCGATGTCGTCACGGGCGAGCAGCGGCTCCAGGGGCCCGTAGCCGAGCACGTCGTTGCAGATGTCGTCGAGGAGCTCTTCCTGCTCCGAGATCGACATGACCACGTTCTTGAGCGCGATGATCTCGCTGACGATGTCGCGGATCTCCTCGCGGGCGGAGTCGGGCTCCAGCCGCGCAAGCTGCGCCAGATCGATCGCCTCGATCAGGGCGCCGAAGATCATGCTCTTCGTCTGGTAGTACTCGTCCGAACGCCGGCTCTCGGCCCGCTGGATCTCGGGCGTATCGAGGCTGCGGATCGCGTGGCTCGCCGCCAAGTTGGAGCTTGCCGGACTCGGGGCGACCGGGACCGAGCGCACGGGCTCCTGGCCCTGCGTCGGCGCTGCCCCTGATCGCTTTCCAAACATCGTCACTGCCGTCCTTCGGTTCCTCAGGATGCCTTGCGGCGGGTGAACTTTGCGATAATGGGCTGGAGGAACGACCCGCGCCCGCGTTTCGCTTCCGCGCGGCCCATGATCGAGGCCGCAAGATCGAGGAAGAGGTCGTTGACCTTGCCCCCCGGCTGCACCTCCGCGATCATCTGGCCGTTATTGGCCGCTGTCCCGAAGAGCTGCGCGTCGAAGGGGACGATGGCGGCGAGGTCGGTTTCGATGGCCTTGGCGAACTCCGCCGCCGCGATCTCTGGCCGCTTCGGCATCCCGGTCAGGTTCAGCACCACCCGCGGCTTGCGGTCGTTCGGGCGCGAGGCGCGCAGCACGTCGAGCATGTTCTTGGTGTTGCGCAGGGAGGCAAGCTCCGGCGCCGCCACGATCACCACGTCGTCCGCGCTGACGAGAGTGCGCCGCGCCCAGCTCGTCCAGGTATGGGGCATATCGAGAATGATGCTCGGGGTCGTGCCGCGCAGGATGTCGAGAAGCTGGTCGAGCGCCGTCTCCGTGAGGTCGACGGTTCGGTCGAGCATGGCGGAAGCGGCAAGCAGGCTCAGGTTGTCGCCGCATTTGGCAAGCAGGCGCTCCACCAGATTACCGTCGAGGCGGTCGGGGGCGAACACCGCCTCCGCCACGCCCTGCGGCGGGTCCTGGTTGAAATCCAGGCCCGCGGTGCCGAACGCGATGTCGAGATCGACGATCACGGTTGCCGTCGAGAGCTTGCGCGCGGTCGCCCATGCGAGGTTGTGGGCCACCGTCGAGGCTCCGACGCCGCCTTTCGCGCCGATCACCGCGACCGTGCGCCCGATGGGCTCCACGCCCGGCGCGTGGAACAGGTCCGATGCGGCCTGGATCACGTCGAGGGGACTGATCGGGGCGATGAGGTAGTCGCTCACCCCGCGCCGTGTGAGCTCCCGGTACAGGAGCACATCGTTCACATGCCCGATCACCAGCACCTTGGTGCCCGCGTCGCAGACCTCCGCCAGGCTGTCGAGCGTCGCGAGCAGCGCGTCGCGGTCATCGCCGGATTCGAGCACGATCACGTTCGGCGTCGGCTGGTCGCGATAGGCGGCGAGCGCCGCGGCCCCGCCGCCCATATGCACCTTGGTGGGGGCCCGCTGCAGGCGACGGTCCACCGCCGCTCCCTCGATGGCCTTCGCCACGGCGGCTGTTTCGCAGAACGCGTGGATGGTCACGCGCGGCACCGGCGCGATCATCCGGTTCTCGGACTTGGCTTGCGTCTCCTGGCTCATGGAGCTGGTGGTCCCGCTTAATTGAGGGTGTCGTTGATCTTGCCGGCTTCCTTCGAGTACTGCGTCGAGGGGTCTTGCCCCTGGCGCAGCTTCTCGATGTCGCCCATGCGCCGGATCGTATCGATCCGCGTCTCGGTTCGTCCGCGGACGAGGTCCACGGGATCCTCGACCTGCGCCGCGATGTTGGTCTGCATGGCGCAGCCGAGATTCCAGTAGGGTTCGTTGTTGGCGCTGGACTTGGCGTTGCTCATGCCGAGGTCTTGCGGCCAGAGTCCGCAGCGGCTGGCGACCTTCGCCTGCAGCCGCTTGAAGGAGAGCCGGATCGGCGCCGCAAGGTTCGGATCGGCCACCGGATAGGATGTGACGACGAGGCGGTGCGCCGGAACGCCCGCCTGTGCCAGGGCTGCCCGCACGGCCGGCAGGGCGTGCCGCGCCGCAGCCCCGGCTCGTGGGCCTGAGGGGATGTCCGCGGTAATGAGACCCTGCCCGTGCCGGCGGTACTCGGCCGCGAAGGCGACGACGTCAGCCTGCTGCCGCTCGTCGATGCCGCCGGACACGAAAACGTCGAGGCTGTCCGGCTCGTGCGCGAGCACGATCGGGTGCCGTTGCCGGTACTCCACCGGATAGGTGGAACCCGTAACGACTCGGTCGGGCGCGCAGGCGCCGAGAGAGACCGCGAGTCCTGCAAGGAGCAGAAGAGGCGAGGGACGTGGGTGGCGCATGGTCTGGCCTCTCATGCGTGATGCGGTTTTGGCAGCTGAAGGCGAGGGAATGCGGCGGCGCATGATCGGCCTTCTAATCCGTGATGAATCCGTATTGGCCCTTCACCCTCACCTTCACGGGAGCGGCCTTGGCGACCCCGTAGAGTCGGTTCAGGCGGCCAAGGAGAACGGCCTGTCCGTCATGGGCATCCACGAAGCCGTCGTCGGGACGCGCCACCTGGCCGGGATCCATGGGTTTGGCGATGAAGGGCGTCACCATGATCATCAGCTCCGTTTCCTTGCGCTGGTAGTCGCGGGAGCGGAACAGGGCGCCGAGGATCGGGAGGTTCACGAGCCCCGGCAGGCCGCTCAGGGTCTGCGTGCTCGCCTGCTGGATGAGGCCCGCCGTCATCATCACGGCGCCCGACGGCAGCTCGACGGTGGTTTCGGATTTACGCACCTTCATGGCCGGGACCGTGATGTTGCCGATCCGGAACTGGCTTTCCTGGTCGACCTCGGTCACCTCGGTGGCGACGCGCAGCGAGATGCGGCCCTCGGATAGGACGATGGGCGTGAAGGCGAGCATGACGCCATAAGGCTTGTACTCGACGCCGATGGAGCAACGAAGCGTCGTGTCGCTGCAGCTCTCGCTCTTGGGGATGGGGATCTCGCCGCCGGCGGTGAACTTCGCGGATTCGCCGGAGATCGCCGTGAGCATGGGTTCTGCGAGCACCCGCGAGACGCCCGCGCGCTCGAAGGCCTGGAGCGTCGCCCGCGCCGAGAAGCCGCCGCGGGTCACCGAGGCGGACAGGATGTTGCCCGGGTTCGCCGTGGGGTTCACCGGGAAGGGGTTCACGTTGGCGAAATCAAGCGTCGACCAGCTGCCGCTGCTGTTGATGCCGAATTGCTTCAGCACGGAGCGGGCGACCTCCACGACGGTGACCTGGAGCATCACCTGGTCCTTGCCACGGATCGTGAGGCCGTTGATCACCGCACCCTTGCTGGCCGCGGGACCGGCGCCGGACACGCCGACGAAGGCGTTGGCGATGTCGACCGCCTGCTGGGCTTCCGACGCTGAGGCGACAGAGCCGGTAAGGAGCACGGAATCGCCCGCCGGCCGCACCTGGACCCGCGCCTGCGGCATGGCGGTTTTGAGGGTCTGCGCGAGCACGTTGAGGTCGCGGCCCACATTTACTTCAAGGGTCGCGATCTGGCGACCTTCCGCATCCATCACGAAGATGGACGTGGCGCCGTTGTCGATGCCGATGACGAAGACCTTGCGGGTGGAGCGAACCACCGCGTTCGCCACCTTCGGATTGGCGACGAAGACCTCTTTGGCGTCCCGGGGCAGATCGACGATCAGCGACCGACCGATGGACATCTCGATGCGCCGCGGCAAGGTCTCGTCGTCCCGGGCGACGGTCACGACCGGTCCGATGTCCGTGGGGCCTCGCAGGCCGTTGGCGAAGGCGGGCTGGACGGCGGATCCAAGCGAGCCGCCGAGGGCGAGGATGGCCGCGAGGGCGTGGGCGGGGCCGGAGCGGCGCATCATTGGGAGGGACCCTGCTGCTGGACACCGAAGCGAATGATCTGGAGAGGCTTTGGCGTGTCGCCCCGCATCGGCGTGCCGGTCTCGTTCACGTCCGCGATGCTGCGCAGGGCCAGCGAGATCTGGCCGATGCGTTGGGAGAGCACCACCATCTCGGCTTGGGCCGGGGTGAGCTCGAGAGTGGCGGTCTCGCCGGTCACCACCCGCTCCCCGTTGCGCTCCTGGATGTTCTGGCCGATCGCGAGAACGCGAATGTTGGCGAGGATGATCTCGGACAACGGGGCGCCGGCCGCGTCGGCGGTGGACTGGCTCGTGCGGATCACGTCGACGCGGTCGTTGGGCAGGATGAAGCCCCCGGCTGACGTGGCGCCGCGATTGTCGATGGAGATGGCGACCGCTCGCATGCCGGAGGGCAGGATGGCCGACATGAAGCCCCCGTTGCCCTTGATGAGCTTTTCGCGGCGGACCGGCTCCCCTGAGAGAAGGCCCGCCCGGGCGATGGAGCCGGCGAGCTCCTCGATTGCATTGGGCACGTCGGCTTTCTTGATGAGCCCAGTCGAGGAGCCCTCGGACGGCCAGGCCTGCCAGCGCAGGTCGGTGGCCTTGAGGCTCTGGCCCATGGGAAGGTCGGCCGCCGCGACGAGCACTTCCATGGCTGCGATGGCCGGGGCGGCTGCCGCTATGGGCGCCGGCTGCGGCGCGGAGCCGGAGCGCATCATGAGCGCAGCGGCACCGCCGGCTGCGATCGCGACCCCTAACACTACGATACGAGCTGCCTTCATCGTGCTTGACCTGAGTGCGGTCCTGTCACCGCGTCCCCTATGTTCAAGCAGGCATTCGTCAAAGTATGGTTAACATGCTGTAACCGTCACAGTATTACATGATGATCTGCCAAAGCATCGTCTGAGGAAGCAATAGTATTGCGGCTCCCGCGAGCGCGATGCCGTAGGGAACACCAGTCTTGCGGTCATGTAGGCGCGCCAACCAACCCCAGCCGAGAGCGAAGGACGGCAGCGGAAGGCTTCTCATGGAGAGCAGCACGAGCGTCAGCAGACCGCCGCCGACCATTGCGACGAGAAGGTAATCGAGCGTCAGGTCCCAGCCGACCCAAATCACTGTGGCGGCAGCCAGTTTCACATCGCCGCCGCCGATCCACCCCAGGGCGAAGAGCGCAAAGCCCACCGCCAGAACCAGCATCCCGGCCCCGATGGCGAGAAGGACTTGCTGCATCGGCAATCCCGCCGCGACAGCGGTCAATGCGAATGCAGCGACCAGAAAGATCGAGATCCGGTTCGGGATCGTCATGGTCATGAGGTCGCTGATCCCGGCGGCAATCAGGAGCGCCGGAAAGAGGGCGAGCAGAACGGTGGCCAGCATGTGGGATCCTGCGGTGAGCGCTCCACCTTAGGGGCGATTTCTCTCTCATTCGTTGCCCGGAGCGAAGTGCGTCCGGGCGATTCGGGGACTGGCGCCAGAACGCGCCCGAACCTCGGTCGGCAAAGTAAGAGCACAGCCGACGGCTGCCCGGCGGCTGTGCTGTTCACGCATCGCATCGATGTCAGCCGTTGCTTATGTCCATGTGTCCGGCGAGATCGGTGAAGATCTCGCCGATTTTGGTCGTAAGGCCCGGCATGGCTGCAATGATGGTGGTCGCGAGGAACGCTGCAATCATGGCGTATTCGATGGCCGTTGCGCCGGATCGATCCTTCGCAAATCGCTGGAACACGCCTCTCATGATCGTCACCTCGTCATACGTCTGGCAGACTTACTACTCGACCTGCATCTTGGCGACGACGCTCGTGAAGCCGTCGGTGATGCCATCGCCGAGAACTTCCATGGCGGCGATCAGAGCCGTCGCCATGAGGGCGGCGATGAGGGCGTATTCGATGGCGGTGGCGCCGGACTCGTCCTGGGCGAAGCGCTTGAAAATGGCGGTCATTGTCAGATCCTCGGTTTGGTTGCCTCACTCGTCTGACCGGCAGGTCCGTGTCCGACCAATCAGAACCGAGGCGAAGGTGACATGTGCCGTCTTTCAGGCCGGTTAAGTTGATCGGTTAAAACTTTAGCTTCTCGCTGGATCGAGGACGTGGTTGAGAAAGTAAAAACGGAAATCGATACTCTGTTTCGAGGCTAGTTGCTTGCATTGTCTTGTTCTGCTTACCCAACGGATGCACGGGTGCGCGCGATCTTGTGCCTGCTCACCGAAGGGGATCGACGACCCCCGACGATGGGGCGGTCGAGAACTGCATTTGCTCTTCCTTCACCATTCCGGCGTTAGCCTGCCTTGTCCGATCCCGCGTTCCGCCCGAGGCTCCCCGTTATGCGTTCCCTCACGATCCTGGGCCTTCTCGCCGCCAGCATCCTGCCGCTCTCCGCCACCGAAATGGCTCCGACCCAGGGGCTCGACGCCGTGGCAGTGATGATCGATCACGCGAAGGTCCTGCGCCTTCCCGAGAGGACGCAGACGGTGATCGTCGGCAATCCGATCATCGCGGATGTGTCGGTGCAGAAGAACGGCATCCTCGTCCTCACGGGGAAGAGCTATGGGCGCACGAACCTGATCGCCCTCGACGGAGCCGGCACCCTCATCGCGGAATCGACGATCAGCGTGCAGGCGCTGAGCGAGTCCGTGGTCACGGTGCAACGCGGCCTTGATCGGGAATCCTATTCCTGCACGCCGAACTGCCAGCCGGCGATCCAGCTCGGCGACGCGGCCAAATACTTCAGCGAGATCGGCGGACAGGCCGGGCAGCGCAATTCGCTTGCCGCGCCCAAGTAGCGCGTGACCGACGGCGCATTTCGCTCACCGCGCAACGGTGCAGCACGGCATTCGAGTCAAATTGTAGCATTCGCCTGAAGGGTTGCCTAAGCGACCAGCCGTATCCTTTGCTCCACAAGGCGTTGAGAGCCAACGGGAGCACGGCCGCATCATGGTCGGGACGATGAATCTCGAGAACACCCCTCGGAGCAGGCGCCGCAGCCCGAGAGTCGGTCTGGTGCGGCTTTTCGCGCGAGATGGGCGGGGGAGCGTCGCGATCGAGCTCGCTCTCGTCATGCCCCCGCTCATCCTTCTCATGATGGCCATCTTCCAGATCGCCACCATGTTCATGGCGAACCAGATCCTGGAAACGGCGGTGACCGAGATGGCGCGCCAGATCCGCACCGGACAAGTCCAGCAAAACGGCATCGACCAAGCGGCCTTCCGCAAGGGCTTCTGCGCGCATGTCGCCGCTCTCATCACCTGCAGCGACACCAATCTCCTTCTGGACGTGCAGGTCCTGTCCGGCGGCTACGGCCCCGTCGATCTCGCCTGGCCGGTGGACGAGGAGGGCGACTTCAAGGGCAAAGGGGCGTACCAGCCGGGCGTCAAGCAGGATGTCGTCCTGGTGCGGGCATTCCATCAGATGCCGGTCTGGCTTCCGTTCCTCGGCTCCGGCATGTCGAACCTGCCGAAAAGCCGCCGCCTGCTGGCGGCGAGCGCGGCCTTCACCAACGAGGCCTTCTCCCCGACCGCCACAGCCTCCAACACCACGGGAGCGACGCAATGAGCCGTCCTGGTTCTCTCTCGCGCCTCTCGGCCTTCCGGCGGGACGGGCGCGGCGCCATGGCAGTCGAGTTCGCGCTTCTGCTGCCGATGCTGTTCCTGCTGCTCTTCGGCGGGATCGACGTGACCGAAGGGGTCATGGCCAAGCGCAAGGTGACGCTCGCATCCAACACGGTCTCGGATTTGGTGGCCCAGCAGGACGTGATCGACAAGACCGATGCGGCCAACATCCTGACGGCCGCGTCCGCGGTGCTGACTCCCTTCGACGTATCGAAGATGACGACCGTCATCACCAGCGTGTCGATCGATGGGCAAGGGGCGGCGAAGGTGGCCTGGAGCATCGCCAAGAACGCCCCGGCCCGGCCCAAGGGAGCGTCCTACGTCCTGCCGAGCGGCCTCAAGATGCCGAACACCTCGGTCGTGGTGTCCGAAGTCGGTTACACCTTCGCTCCCGCAATCGGTCACGCGGTGGTCGGCGACATTCCCATGAAGGGAACGAGCTACGCCCATCCGCGGCTCGGCGCCGCCGTGAAGTGCACCGCGGACGGCTGCTGAACGGCCTCGCTCCACTCCGAAACGACGAAGCCGGCGCAGGGAGGCCCCACGCCGGCTTCATTCTTTGCAGCGCTTCCCGCGATCAGATCGTCTGATTGTAGGCGCCAACCTCCGGGTTCTCGCGGAGGATGCCGTCCACTGCCTTGAACATCTCGCGCATGCGTGCCTCGGAGACGGGGCTTTCCACCACCACCACGAGCTCGGGCTTGTTCGAGGAGGCGCGCACGAGACCCCAGGTGCCGTCCTCGGCGACGACGCGCACGCCGTTCACGGTGATGAGGTCCTTGATGGCGTGGCCGCCGACGGTCTCGCCCTTCTCGCGCATGGTGCCGAAGCGGCTCACCACCCGGTCCACCACCTCGTACTTCACCTCGTCGGCGCATTTCGGCGCCATGGTGGGCGTGCCCCAGGTCTTGGGCACCGCGCGGTAAAGATCCGCCATGGTCTTGTCCGGGTTGCGGTCGAGCATCTCGCAGACCGCGATGGCGGTGAGGATGCCGTCGTCGTAGCCGCGGCCCACGGGCGTGTTGAAGAAGAAGTGGCCCGACTTCTCGAAGCCCGCGAGCGCCGAGAGGTCGCTCACCCGGCGCTTGATGTAGGAATGGCCGGTCTTCCAGTAATCCGTCTTGGCGCCGTTGGCCAAGAGCTCCGGATCCGTGTGGAAGAGGCCCGTGGACTTCACGTCCACCACGAACTGGGCGCCCGGATGAAGCTTGGAGAGATCGCGGGCGAGCATCACGCCGATCTTGTCGGCGAAGATTTCCTCGCCCTCGTTGTCCACCACGCCGCAGCGGTCGCCGTCGCCATCGAAGCCGAGGCCCACATCCGCGCCCGTCTCGCGCACCTTCTCCGCGATGGCATGAAGCATCTTCATGTCCTCGGGGTTCGGGTTGTAGCGCGGGAAGGTGTGATCGAGCTCTGCGTCGAGCGGGATCACCTCGCAGCCGATCATCTCCAGCACCTTCGGGGCGAAGGCGCCCGCCGTGCCGTTGCCGCAGGCAGCCACGACCTTCAGCTTGCGCTTGATCTTCGGCCGGTTGGTGAGGTCCGCGATATAGCGGCCCCGGAAGTCCTCGACGAACTCGTAGGAACCGCCCTCGCGCAGCTTGAAGGCCGCGTTGAGAACGATGTCCTTGAGGCGGCCCATCTCCTCGGGCCCGAAGGTCTTGGGCCGGTCGGCGCCCATCTTCACGCCGGTCCAGCCGTTGTCGTTGTGGGAGGCCGTCACCATGGCGACGCAGGGGCAGTCGAGTTCGAATTGGCCGAAATAGGCCATGGGCGAGAGGGCAAGGCCGATATCCTTCACCCGCAGGCCCGCCGCCATCATGCCGGAGATGAGGGCGTATTTGATGGAGGAGGAATAGCCGCGGAAATCGTGCCCCGTCACGAGGTCCGGGCGCACGCCCATCTCGTGGACGAGGGTGCCGATGCCCATCCCGAGGGCCTGGACGCCCATCAGGTTGAGCTCCTTCTCGAAGAGCCAGCGCGCGTCGTATTCCCGGAAACCCGTGGGCTTCACGAGAGGGAAGGACTCGTACTCGTAGGTGTTGGGCTTGAGCTGGCTTTGAGGTTTCGGGAACATGATCCGTCCGGACGGTGGGAGGAGAGGAGGGGAGCTTACAGCTTGGCGGTCATATGGCGAAGGGGGACGGCCCTTCAACCCGTGCGATGCCTAACGATCCGGGCAAGGCCCGCGATCAGGGCCTCTTGCGGCGCCCGGATTGTGGTGGCGATGCTGCGGCGGTTCAGGGCCTGGACGTAGAGGTCGGCCCGTGGGGAATCCGCCACGATGGTGACCGTGCTGGGGCGGCTGAACTGGGAGAGCGCGCCGTTGATCTCGTCCCCGGTGAGAAGACCGGAGAGGTAGGGCCCAAGAAGCCCGGGGGACATCCGGCCCGATACCACGGCCGCACGGGCGCCGAAGAGGAGATGGAGGAGGCCGACCCGGTCCGTATCGGTTTCGCCGCCGTTCCGCATCGCCGCATCGAGGCCCATGTCGAAACCGCCCGGATCGCCGGGCTCGGTGGCCGGGCGCCCGATCATGGAATGCTCGCGCAGGAGCGCGTACATCTCGCCGGTCATGTAGGTGGCGAAGCGTTCGATCCGCCCCCCGCGCATGAGCACCCATTTGGGATGGGTGCCGGGCAGGCAGACGAGGCCGTTGTCCACCCCCGCCCCGAGCACGAGGGTCTCCTCGCCCCTCATCACGTCGGCGGCGCCGGGCGCGGGCTCGCAGACGAGGCCGGGCACGATGTGGGCCTGGCGCCCGCCCCCGAGATCGACGGGGATCATGGCTCTCGCGATCTCAGCAGCGTCGGCCGGGCAGGTGGCATAGGGCGCCATCACCCAGCCCTCGCGGCTCCCCACCATGCCGACGAGGAGCACGGGCGCGCTCGGCTCCGCCTCGAGCCAGCGTACGCATTGGCGCAGGAACACGCCCTGGTGCTCGCCGCTTTTCAGGTTCGACACGCCCTCGTCCGAGGCGACGCGGTCGAGAATGGTCTCGTTCTCCACGAGATAGCCGCGAAAGCGGCTCGTTCCCCAATCGGCGACGATGAAGCGCAAAGCGGATATCCCCGGCTGGTACGGATGAGGGTTAGCGGGTGCCGTACATGCGGTCGCCCGCGTCGCCGAGGCCCGGCACGATGTAGCCGTGGTCGTTGAGGCGCTCGTCGATGGCGGCGGTCCAGATCGGCACGTCCGGATGGGCCCCGCGGAAGCGCTCGATGCCCTCGGGCGCGGCAAGCAGACACACGAAGCGCAGGTCCTTCGCCCCTCGCTCCTTGAGGCGCTGCACGGCCGCGACCGCGGAATTGGCGGTGGCGAGCATGGGGTCGAGCACCAGGATCATGCGGTCGGCGATGTCTGAGGGCGCCTTGAAGTAATATTCGACCGCCTGAAGCGACTCCGGATCGCGATAGAGGCCGATATGGGCTACGCGGGCGGAGGGCAGGAGGGTCAGCATCCCGTCGAGGAAGCCGACGCCGGCCCGCAGGATGGGCGCGAGAACCAGCTTCTTGCCCGCGATCTTCGGCGCGGTCATCGTGGTGAGCGGGGTCTCGATCTCCACATGCTCGATGGGAATGTCCCGGGTCACCTCGTAGCACAGGAGCATGCCGATCTCGTTGAGGAGTTCGCGAAAGCCCTTGGTCGAGCGCTCCTTGTCGCGCATGAGCGTCAGCTTGTGCTGCACGAGGGGGTGATCGACGACGGTGACGCCCTGCATGCTCTGCCCCTTCAACGCCGACGCTCCTGTCACAGGCTTGTTCATCTCATTCATCCCTCGGCCCTTGCCCTCTCATCTAGAAGACCGTGCCGTCGCTCACAACCGTCAAGGGCGGAGATCCGTCCCCGCGCCGCTCCTTTGCGAGCCTGCGCCCGGTCGCCCAGGTGCCGCCCTCGAGCACCTTGGCAAGGGGAAAGGTCTCGGGCGCAAGGCCGAGCTTCGACCGGATCGGCCCGGCAATCCGGTCGAGGAGCGCCACCGTGAGGGCGCGCCACTCCACGACGAGCACGGAATCGACCGGATGGCGGCGAGCGGCATCCGCAGGATCCTTCAGGCGCAGCACCCCGGCATCGAGGAAGAGCCCGCCGTTGCGGTATTCGGGGAGGCCCGTGAGCCCATCCACCTCCGTCACCGTGTAACCCGCCCATTCGAGCGGTTCGATGAGGGAATAGGACAGCCATTGCGAGAGCTTGTGGAACGGCACGAAGCCCTTGGTGCTCCCTGAGCCCTCCACCAGGGGATGACGCCAGGTGTCGCCGAGATCGACCCCGCCGAGCAGGATGCGGCCGGGCCAGATCGGTCCGAGATGGGTGAGGAGCGCTTCCAGGATCGCGGGGGCCCGCACGGCGCCGTCCTCGGCGCCCGCCGCGATCACGTCGAACAGGCCGCCGGGCCGGGGCTCGTCGTCTTCGCCGGCGATGGCGTCGTCCGCCGCGAGCGTCTGGCCAAGACGGTTGAGGAGCGTGGCGCGCCCCTCCAGACCGACGAGAGGGTTCGTCGCGCTCACCTGAAAGCCCGAGGCGAGTTCCTCGGCCGAGAGTGAGGCGAGCGCCCGGGCATCGACCCGGAACGGATCCTCGGGCTTTGCCGAAAAGACGCCGCCGATGAACATGTCGAAGCTCGCGACCGCAAGCCCCTCGGAGCGCGCATAGGTCTCGCCGGTGCGGCCTTCCTCATAGGACCAATCCGGTCCCGCGCCCGCGTCCAGCAGCACCGAGACGATGGCAAGGTCGAAGGCCGCCCGAGCCATCGCCTCGGGGCTCTCCCACGGCACCCCCTGCATGAGCGTGCCCCAGCGGTCGAACCCGCCCGCCGCAAAGTGCCGCCAGCGGGCATGGAACGGGATGTCGAGGGAGGGATAGGCGGCGCGGATCGTCGCGACCACCTCGTCGGCGCAAGCGTCCAACCGGTCGAGATCGACCGTGAAATGCTGCAGGTGGCCCGCAAGGCCATGCTCCAGCACCTGATGCGAGCGCTCCCGCACCGCGGCGGCCGAGAGCAGGGAGCGGGCCGCTGTCGTGTCTGTCATGTCGTTCAAGGATGTTGCCTCGTACGTCCCGGGCGGGCCGGGCGGCACCGTGTCAGAATTTCTCGAGATCCCGCCCCTTCACCTGCCCCAGGGCAGAGGCGTCGGGAGCGCCCTCGGGCGTGTAATAGCCGGCGGCCTTCTTGGCCTCGATCTCGACCTGAGCGTCCGGCGGCACCAGCTCCTCCGGGATCGGCACGCGCTCCACCACCTCGATGCCCGAGGCGGTGATAGCGTCGTACTTCATGTTCGACATGGACATGAGCCGGTCGATGCGGCGGATGCCGAGCCAGTGGAGCACGTCGGGCATGAGCTGCTGGAAGCGCGCATCCTGCACGCCCGCCACGCATTCGGTGCGCTCGAAATAGGTGGCCGCGGAATCGCCGCCCTCCTGGCGCTTGCGGGCGTTGTAGACGAGGAACTTCGTGACCTCGCCGAGCGCCCGGCCCTCCTTGCGGTTATAGGCGATGAGACCGACGCCGCCCTTCTGCGCCTCGCGCACCGCTTCCTCGATCCCGTGCACGAGATAGGGGCGGCACGTGCAGATGTCGGAGCCGAACACGTCCGAGCCGTTGCACTCGTCGTGCACGCGGCAGGCGATCCTGCTCTTCGGGTTCGCGAGCGCCGCCGGATCGCCCACGATGTAGAGGGTGGTGTTGCCGATGGGCGGCAGGAACACGTTCATGTCCGGGCGCGTCACGAGCTCGGGGAACATGCCGCCGGTCTGCTCGAAGAGCGTGCGGCGCAGCTCCCCTTCCGAGCAGCCGAAGCGCTCCGCGATGCCGGGGAGATGCCACACGGGATCGACCGCGATCTTGGTGACCGAGATGTCGCCGGAGGCATGCAGGATCGTGCCGTCCGCCTCGATCCGCCGGCCAAGGCCCGAGACGATCTCCGGCATGTTGAGCCGCGCCTTCGTGATCGCGATGGTCGGCCGGATATCGACCCCGCTCGCGATCTCGTCCCTGTAGACCTGCCCGACCAGATGACCCCACGGGTCGAGGGAGACGATGCGCCCCGGCTCGAACCATTGCGGATAGGGGCCGATCTCGGCGGTGGGATGCGTGTTGTTGAGGTCGGGCCGCGCCAGGGGATTGAGCGCCCGCGCGGAGATCGCCAGCGCCCGGTAGAGCGCATAGGAGCCCCCATGGGCCCCGATCACGTTGCGGTCCGCCGGCGTGGTGACGGACCCGATGACGGGGCCTCGCTCCTTCGGGTCGGTGGCGCCCCAGCGGATCGGAAAGCGCGCCGTGGAGGTGTTGGGCTCAGGGTGGGACGTCAGGCGGATATGGGTCGAGCGGTTGGGCGAGCTCATGAACACCTTTCACGCGGGAACGGCATCGGCTCCGCGGATCGGGGATCGGGAGCCTGATCCTTCCGATCCCATGAATCTGGGGCAAAACAGGAGCCCCGTCAACGTGTTGGCCCTGGAGGCCCAGGGTCTGGGCCGCCTCAGAACCCCCGGAATGGCATGCTCTCCCGCCGCCGCAGCCAATTGTCCCCACTCCAGCGGGTGGCACGGTCGACCACGTGAAGGGCGTAGGCCTCTCGGGAGCGGGGGCTGGTGTTGGGTGACGAGCGGTGGGGCGCAAGGCCGTGGAGCACCACGAGGGTGCCTTTCGGGGCGGTGAGCGGCACCTCCCTGTCCATGGGCCAGTCCTTCTCGCCGAGCGTCGACATCACGAGACCGTTCCCATCGTAATGGAAGCGCTCGCGCAGACCATCTCCATGGACGCCCGGAACGCCGAGAAGGCATCCGTTCGTCTCGTCCGCATCCTCGAGCGCGAACCAGAAGCCCGTGACGGAGACCGGGTCCGTATGAAGGAAGGTGGCGTCCTGGTGGCAGTTCACCTCGCCGCCGATCCGCGGCGGCTTGAAGATCACCATGGATTGGACGAGACCGGGATCCTCGAGGCCGAGGGTGCGCGCGAGGTTCGCGAGCTTCGCGTCGCGCGAGAAGCGCTCGAAGACCGGATCGAGATCGTGCATCGCGTGGCCGATCTTGTTCATGGCCGCGTGCTTGTCCTTCGTGAGCCGGCCAGCCTCGTCGAAGGCGCCTTTCTCGAAGAAGAAGCGGATCTCGTCGCCGGATTCCTGGAAGTAGCGGTCGGCGGCGTGGCGCTGGGCCCCGCTCGCCTCGAAGATGCTCGTCACGGTCGCGGGGTCGAAGGCCTCCACGAGTTCGTGGGTGCGCCGGCGCAGGGCGTCGCATTCCTCCGCGCTCTTGAAGCCCTCGATCACGAGGAAGCCGTCGCGGGCATAGGCCGCCTGCATCTCCGGCGTCGCGGCGCCATCGGGCGTTGCTTGGAAGCGGGGAAGGCTCATGCGTCTGCTCCTGCGGAGTGGTTGGAGGAACGAACCTTCCGCGCAGGACGCATTCCCGTCAAGATTGTACCCGATCGGGACTTTCGCCCCTACAGCCAGGAACGTCCCGCACCGGGCGGCGGCACGTTAAGATGGGCCGCGACCGTGGCGCCGATATCCGCAAAGCTCTCCCGGCGCCCGATGGTCCCGGGCGCTACCGTAGGGCCGAAGCACAGGATCGGCGCGTGCTCGCGGGTATGGTCGGTGCCGCGCCAGCTTGGATCGTTGCCGTGGTCGGCGGTGATGATCGCCAGATCGCCCGGGCGCAGGGCGGCCTCGATCTCCGGCACGCGGCGGTCGAAGGCCTCGAGCGCCGCGGCGTAGCCCGGGATGTCACGCCGGTGGCCGAACTCGGTGTCGAAATCCACGAGGTTGGCGAAGATGAAGCTGCCGTCCCGGGCCCGGCCGAGAGCCTCGATGGCGGCGTCGAGGCAGGCCTCGTTCCCGTGGGGCTTCACCTCCTCGCCGGTGCCGCGATGGGCGAAGATGTCGCCGATCTTTCCGACCGTGATGACCTGCCGGCCGGCTCTGGTGAGGATGTCGAGGATCGTGTCTCCGGGCGGGGGCGAGGCGAAATCCTTGCGGTTGCCCGTGCGCTTGAACCCCGTCTCGGGGGAGCCCACGAAGGGGCGGGCGATCACCCGGCCGATCTTGTAGGGATCGCACAAGGGGCGGGCGAGCTTGCACAAATCGTACAGTCGCTGGAGGCCGAAGGTGTCCTCATGCGCCGCGATCTGGAGCACGCTGTCCACGGAGGTGTAGCAGATGGGCTTTCCGGTCCGCATGTGCTCGGCGCCATATTCGTCGATGATGCTGGTGCCCGAGGCGTGCTTGTCGCCGAGAATACCGGGCAGCCCGGCCTCGCGGATCAGCGCCTCGGTGAGAGCCGCCGGAAAGGTTGGCTGGGTGTCGGGGAAATAGCCCCAGTCGAACACCACGGGGACGCCGGCGATCTCCCAATGGCCCGAGGGCGTGTCCTTGCCCTTCGAGGTTTCGACCCCGTAGCCCCAGGCGCCGCGCGGGGCGCCGCGGGGTTCGAGGTTCGGCGGCATACGGCCCGTGGAGGCCTCGCAGGCGAGGCCAAGGCCGAGGGCGCTCATGTTCGGAAGGGCGAGGGGGCCCTGGCGCAGGCCCGCCCGGTCCCCGCGACCCGTGGCGCAGCCTTCCGCGATATGGCCGACCGTGTCGGCGCCCACATCCCCATACGCCGCCGCATCGGCGGCGCCGCCGATTCCGACGGAGTCGAGAACGATGACGAGGGCGCGGGGCATGGGGATCTCCAAAGACGGCTCCCGCCCGGGCGGCGGGAGGGGTTCCATACACCGGAGCGCTGTGAAAAGGAAAACAGGGTTGCGCCAGGCCAGCCCCGAATGCGGCAGCCTTGGCCAGGAAGCGAACGGGGCGACAGCGTTGCGTCTGGTTCGGTAAGCCCTAGTCCCGCACCACCCCGGACCCGGCCGTTTCGAGGTTGAAGGCGGCGGCAAAGAGCGCCCGGGTGTAGTCGGTCTGCGGCTCGGCGAAGATGCGCTCGGCCGGGCCTTCCTCCACCACCTTGCCGTTCTGCATCACCACCACGTGGTTCGCGAGCGCCCGCACCACCTTGAGGTCGTGGCTGATGAACATATAGGCGAGGCGGCGCCGCTGCTGGAGGTCGCGCAGCAATTCCACGATCTGCGCCTGCACGGACATGTCGAGGGCGGAGGTCGGCTCGTCGAGCATCACGAAGCTCGGCTCCAGCGCCATGGCGCGGGCAATGGCGATGCGCTGGCGCTGGCCGCCGGAGAACTCGTGCGGGTAGCGGTCCATCGTGCCGGGGTCGAGCCCCACATCGTGCAGTGCGCGCGCCACCACGTCCCGGCGCTGCGCATAGGAGAGGCTGCGCTCCTGCACGAGCAGGCCCTCTTCCACGATCTCCGCCACGGAGAGCCGCGGCGACAAGGAGCCGTAGGGGTCCTGGAAGACCACCTGCAGGTTCTTGCGCAGGGGGCGGATTTCGTTGGAGCGCAGGCCATCGAGGCGCTTGCCGAGGAAGACCACGGGGCCCTCGGAGGAGATGAGGCGCAGGATCGCAAGGCCAAGCGTCGTCTTGCCGGACCCGGACTCTCCGACGACGCCCACGGTCTCGCCCTCGCGGACGCGGATCGAGACCCCGTCCACGGCCTTCACGTGGCCGATCGTCCGCTGCAGAAAGCCGCGCTTGATGGGAAACCAGACCTTGATGGGCCCGGCCTCCACGACCGTCGGGGCATCGGGCGCCACGGGGTTCGCGCGGCCCTTGGGCTCGGCGGCGAGAAGGCGCTGGGTGTAGGGATGCTGCGGGTTGCCGAACACCTCCGCGACCGGGCCCTGCTCCACGATCTTGCCCTTCAGCATCACGCAGACCCGGTCAGCCACCTTGCGCACGATGCCGAGGTCGTGGGTGATGAAGAGCATCGCCATGTCGAGGCGGCCCCTCAGCTCCGCCATGAGCTTGAGGATCTGCGCCTGCACGGTCACGTCGAGAGCGGTCGTCGGCTCATCCGCGATGAGGAGATCGGGCTCGTTCGCGAGCGCCATGGCGATCATCACGCGCTGACGCTGGCCGCCCGAGAGCTGATGGGGGTAGGCGGTGAGCCGCGATTCCGCATCGCGGATGCCCACGAGCGCCAGAAGCTCGAGGGTGCGCTTGCGGGCCTCGCGCTCCGAGAGGCCGCGATGGAGCATGAGAATCTCGCCCACCTGCCGTTCGATGGTGTGCAGCGGGTTGAGCGACGTCATGGGCTCCTGGAACACCATGGTGATGTCGTCACCGCGCACGGCGCGCAGTTCGTCCTCGGAGGCGGCGAGCAGATCCTGGCCCTTGAAGAGCACGCGCCCCGACGGGTGATGCGCCTGCGGATAGGGCAGGAGCTTCAGGATCGAGAGCGCCGACACCGACTTGCCGGACCCGGACTCGCCGACCAGCGCCACAGTCTCGCCCTTGGCGATGTCGAACGACACCCGGTCCACCGCCAGCACCTCGCGCCCGCTCTGGCGGAAGACGACGGAGAGGTCTTGGACCGACAAGAGCGGTGAACTCATTGAAAGGCTTTCCGCGGATCGAAGGCGTCGCGGACCGCCTCGCCGACAAAGATGAGGAGCGAGAGCATGACGGCGATGATGGCAAAGCCCGTGAGGCCGAGCCAGGGCGCCTGGAGGTTCGCCTTGCCCTGCGCCAGCAGCTCCCCCAGGGAAGGCGATCCGGGGGGCAGGCCGAAGCCGAGGAAGTCCAGGGAGGTGAGGGTGGTGATGGAGCCGTTCAGCACGAAGGGCAGGAACGTGAGCGTCGCCACCATCGCGTTCGGCAGGAGGTGCTTGAACATGATGGTGGCATTGGAGAGCCCCAGCGCCCGCGCCGCGCGCACATATTCGAAGTTGCGAGCACGCAGGAACTCGGCGCGCACGACGCCGACGAGGGATACCCAGGAGAAGAGGAGCAGGATGCCGAGCAGGACGAAGAAGCTCGGCGTGATGATCGAGGAGATGATGATGAGAAGGTAGAGCGCGGGGATCGCCGTCCAGATCTCGATGAAGCGTTGGAAGAGGAGGTCGACCCAGCCACCGAAATAGCCCTGCACGGCACCGGCGAGAACGCCGATGATCGAGGAAATCACGGCCAAGACGAGGCCGAAGATCACCGAGATGCGAAACCCGTAGATGAGGCGCGCCACCACGTCCCGGCCCTGGTCGTCGGTGCCGAGCCAGTTCCACTCGATGTCACGGCACCCCGTCCCGCCATTGCGCTCCGCCATGGGGCGGCATTGCTCGTCGGTGAGCATCCAGGTAGGCGCGGCCGGGGCCGGCACCGGCAGGTCGAGATTGTGCGTGTTGTAGGAGAAGCGGATCGGCGGCCAGAGAGCCCAGCCGTTTTCGGAGAGTTCCTTCTGGATCAGCGGATCGCGGTAGTCGGTCTGCGCCAGGAAGCCGCCGAACTTCTCCTCCGGGTACTCCACGAGGATGGGATAGAGGATCTCACCCTTATAGGAGGCGATGATCGGCCGGTCGTTCGCGATGAACTCGGCAAAGAGGCTGAGGACGAAGAGGGCGAGGAAGATCCAGAACGACCAGTAGCCGCGGCGGTTCGCCTTGAAGTTCTGGAGGCGCCGACGGTTCAGCGGCGACAGGCGGACGAAGCCTTCGCGGGGGAGCGGCGGCGCGACCGGCGCGTTGGCGGCGGGCGAGGCGACCGGGATATGCTCGTTCACCGGAGGTCTCCGTCGTTCCCGTCGAGGGGACCTTGCATGGGCGGAAGCGGAGAGAAGGATTTCACCGCTACGCCTCCCTGGTCTCGAAATCGATCCGTGGATCGATCCAGGTATAGGTGAGGTCGGAGACGAGGTTCACGATCAGTCCGACGAGGGAGAAGATGTAGAGCGAGGCGAAGACGACGGGATAATCGCGGTTCACGATGGATTCGAACGAGAGAAGGCCGAGGCCGTCGAGGGAGAAGATCGTCTCGATGAGGAGCGCGCCCCCGAAGAAGGCGCCGATGAAGGCACCCGGAAAACCCGCGATGACGATGAGCATCGCGTTGCGGAACACGTGGTTGTAGAGAACCTTGCGCTCGGAGAGGCCCTTCATGCGCGCGGTGAGCACGTATTGCTTGCGGATCTCGTCGAGGAACGAGTTCTTGGTCAAAAGGGTCGAGGTCGCGAAGGCGCCGAGGGCCATGGCGGTGATCGGCAGGGCGATGTGCCAGAGGTAATCGAGCGCCTTGCCTATGAACGAGAGCTGCGCCCAGTTCTCGGAGGTGAGGCCGCGCAAGGGAAAGATCTGCCAGAACGATCCGCCCGCAAACAGCACGATGAGCAGGATCGCGAAGAGAAAGCCCGGGATCGCATAGCCGACGATGACGACGGCCGAGGTCCACACGTCGAAGGAGGTGCCGTCCCGCACGGCCTTCTTGATCCCGAGCGGGATCGAGATCGCGTAGGAGAGGATCGTCATCCATAGGCCGAGCGTGATCGAGACGGGCAGCTTCTCCTTGATGAGGTCCACCACCGACACATCGCGAAAATAGCTCTTGCCGAAATCGAACCGCGCGTAGTCCCAGAGCATCTTCAGGAAACGCTCATGGGCCGGGCGGTCGAAGCCGAACTGCTTTTCGAGCTGCTGGATGAATTGCGGGTCGAGGCCCTGGGCCCCGCGATAGCGGGACTGGTCGCCGGCCCCGGCGGCTGCCCCGCCGCCCTGGCCCTGGCCGCCACCCACATCGCCGCCCCCGCCCGAGATGCGCGAGGTCGCGCTCGTGTCCTGTCCCTGGAGCTGGGCGATGATCCGCTCCACGGGCCCGCCGGGGGCGAACTGCACGATGGCGAATGAGATGAGCATGATCCCCAGAAGCGTCGGGATCATGAGAAGGACGCGGCGCGCGATATAGGCGAGCATCAGGGGGCGGCTCCGGCGCGGCCGATGCGGCCAAGATGGGTGTCGCTAAAGGCGGTGGCGTATTTCAAGCCGTATCCCAACATGCGGTCGAACCCGATATGGGCCGCCAGGATGGCCGCAAGGCCAAGGAGGAGCGCCGTGTCCGTCGCGAGGCCTGCGGCCGCGAGGGCCGCCGGCACCAGCGTCGTGTGGCAGGCATTGTAGACCATGGCCCCAAGCCGGGGACCAGCCCCATAGGCCGCAAAGCTCAGGTCCGGCGTGAAGAACACGAGCGCGTAGAGCCACCAGGACAAGCCCGTCATGGCGAAGGCGACGGTTCCGGCGGCAAAGAGCGCCGCGCCCTCGGCCCGCAGGAGCAGCCGCGGACCGCCGGCGACGGCGTATGCTGGCCCTGCCTTCATCCGCGCCCGATCCGCTGGGCCTTCTCGGCGTCGTACCACCAGGTCCCCGGAGCTCCGGAGCCGTAGCGGGGTTTCGTGGTGGGCCGCGAGAACTGATCCCAATAGGCGAGGAGGTCGGAGGCCTTGTACCACATGGGCACCCAATGGTGCCCCGCGCGCAGCACCCGGTCGAGGGCGCGGCAGGCGATGTTGAGCTCCTGGCGCGTCGTGGCGTTCGCCACCTTGTCGATGAGCGCATCCACCACCGGGTCGGCGATGCCCGCGATGTTGCGGGAGCCGGGGCGCTTGCCGGCCTCCGAGCCGTAGACGACACGCAAGGAATCGCCCGGAGTCGTCGCGCCGCTGAGGGCACGGCTTGCCATGTCGAAATCGTACTCGTCCATGCGACGCTGGTATTGGGCTGGATCGACGATGCGCGAACGCGCCTCGATCCCGAGCCGCTTCAGGTTCGCCTGGAAGGGTTGCGTGTGCGGCTGGAGAGCGGCCTGGGCGTCGAGGAACTCGATCTCGAAGGGTTTGCCGCTCGGCAGCCTCAGGACGCTGCCTTCCCGCTTGCAGCCCGCCTCGCGCAGAAGCTCGTCCGCGCGCCGCAGGAGCCGCCGGTCCTGGCCGGAGCCGTCCGACACGGGGGGCGTCACCGAATCGCCGAAGACGGTGGCCGGCACCTGCCCACGGAACGGCTCCAGGAGCGCCAGCTCCTCGGGCGAGGGCTTGCCCACCGCCTTCATGTCGGAGTTCTCGAAGAAAGAGGTGGTGCGGCGGAAGATCCCGAACATGATGTTCTGGTTCGTCCACTCGAAATCGAAGACGAGGCCGATCGCCTCGCGGATGCGCGGATCCCGAAAAGCCTCGCGGCGCTGGTTGAAGTACCAGCCCTGGATCGCCGCCGGCGAGCCGGTCGGGATTTCCTCGCGCTTCACGCGTCCCTCGCGCATTGCGGGGAAGTCGTAGCCCGTCGCCCAGATCCGCGAGGTGAATTCCTCATGGTAGTTGAGCGTGCCGTTCTTGAACGCCTCGAAGGCCACGGTGCGATCGCGGAAATACTCGTAGCGGACGCGGTCGAAGTTGTTCTGGCCGACCGTCACGGGCAGGTCCTTCGCCCAGTAGTCCGGCACCCGCTCCAACTCGATGAAGCGCCCCGGCTCGAAACGGCCGATCTTGTAGGGGCCGGAGCCCAGGATCGGATCGAGGGTGGCGGCCTCGAAATCTTTTCCCGTCCAGTAGGCTTCCGAGAAGATCGGCATGCCGGCGACGACGAGGTGCAGGTCGCGGCTGCGCTTTGGCGTGAGCTGCACCCTCACCACATCGTCCGCCTCCGCTTCGGCAGCCGCCATCTCGGAGAGGATGAGGCGGTAGCTGGGGTGCCCCTTCTCCTTCAGCACGTTGAGGGAGAAGGCCACGTCCCGCGCGGTGAGCCGCGAACCGTCATGGAAGCGCGCTTCCGGGCGCAGCAGGAAGCGATAGGTGAGCTTGTCCCCTGAGATGCGGACGCTGCGCGCGACGAGGCCGTAGGCGGCATCCGGCTCGTCGCCCGTGCCCACCATCAGGCTGTCGAAGGTGGCGGGCACGCCGGCGGCGCCATCGCCCCTCAGCACGAAGGTGTTGAGGGTGTTGAAGGTGTCGAAGTTCTGGTTTCCCGAACCCTGCCGCATCTGGAGGACGAGAGTGCCGCCCTTTGGGGCCTGCGGGTTCACATAGGAGAAATGCTTGAAGTCCGGTCCGTACTTCAGCTCTCCGAAGCTGGAGAGCCCGTGCGTCTCCGTCTCGCCCGCCTGCGCCGCGACGATGCGCGGCCAGGCCGTCAGGGCAACCGCGCCGGCGGTGCCGGCCAGGATCTGTCGACGGGTGGGGCGGGTCATCGCGGGGCTCCGGTCTTGGCGGCCTTCGTCTCATCGTACCACCACACGGATGGGAACGCGGCACCCCCATATTGGGGCAGGTTGTCCGGGCGGCCGAAGCGCTCCCACCGGGCGGTGCGCTGGAAGCGGTAGGTCCATTGCGGGACCACATAATGGTTGGCGAGCAGGACCCGGTCGAGGGCCTTGGTGGTCGCGACAAGCTCCTCCCGGTCCTTGGCGAAAATCACGCGCTCGATCAGGGCATCCACCACCGGGTCCTTGATCCCCGCGATGTTCTGCGAGCCCTCGCGGTCCGCGGCTTTCGAGCCCCAGAACTCGCGCTGCTCGTTGCCGGGCGACAAGGATTGCGGCCAAGCATGGGTGATGAGATCGAAATCGAAGCTGCGGGTGCGGTTCACGTATTGCACGTCGTCCACGGTGCGGACGGTGACCAGGAGCCCAAGTCGCTCGAGAGGCGTCTTGTAGGGCAGGTAGAAGCGCTCGTCGTTGGGCGTGCTGCCGAGAAGCTCCACCGTGAAGGGCTCGCCTCGCGCGTTGACGCGCCGCCCGCCCTTGAGCTCCCACCCGGCTTCGCGCAGCAGCCGGTCGGCCTCGCGCAGATTGGCCCTGGCGGCCTCGGGATTGCCGCCGACCGGGTTCTTGAAGGGCGTCGTGAACACCTCCGCCGGAAGGCGGTCCCGGAACGGCTCGAGGACGACGAGTTCCCGGCCCTCGGGGAGCCCTGAGGAGGCAAGCTCGAGACCATGGAAGTAGCTCGACACCCGCTCGTACTGGCCGGATAGAAGGGTGCGGTTGATGTCCTCGAAGTCGAAGGCGAGATTGAAGGCGCGGCGCACGCGCGCATCCTTGAACTTCTCGCGGCGCAGGTTGAGCACGAGGGCCTGCATCACGCCCGAAGCCCGCAGGGGAAACTCCTCCAGGATCACGCGGCCTTCCTGGCGAGCCGGAAAGTCGTAGCCCACCGCCCAGTTGCGGGCGCTGTTCTCGGTCCGAAAGTCGATCCGGTCGCCCTTGAAGGCTTCGAGCAGCACGGTGGCGTCGCGGTAATACTCGTTGCGCAGCTCGTCGAAGTTGTTCTCTCCGACATTCACGTTGAGGGCCGCGCCCCAGTGATCCTTGACGCGCTCGTAGACGGCGGTGCGGCCGGCCTCGAAGCTCTTGATCCGGTAGGGGCCGGAGCCCAACGGCGGCTCGAGGGTCGTCTGCGTCACGTCGCGCTTGCGGCCGTCCGGCGTCGTGCCCTCCCACCAATGCTTGGGCAGCACCACGAGCTGCCCCATGATTTGGGGCAATTCCCGGTTGCCGGTCTCGTCGAAGGTGAACCGCACCTCCCGCTCGCCCACCTTCTCGGCCTTCACCACATTGCCGTAGTAGAAGGCATATTGCGGGCTGTTCGCCTTCAGGGTCTCGAAGGAGAAGATCACATCCTCGACCGTGACGGGGCGCCCATCGTGCCAGCGCGCCTCCGGACGAAGGCGAAAGGACACGGACGAGTAGTCGGCCGGATAGGAGAAAGCCTCCGCCAGGAGCCCATAGGAGGCGCTCGGCTCGTCCAGGGAGGCGATGGTGAGGGTCTCGTAAATGCGGCCGATGCCCTGCTCGACCGCCCCGCGGACGCCCGCCGTCACGATGTTGAAGCTGTCGAAGGTGCCCTGGACCCCGAACCGGACGACGCCGCCCTTGGGGGCGTTTGGGTTCACGTAGTCGAACTGCTTGAAGCCAGGGGGGTATTTCGGCTCCCCAAGGAGGGCGGCGCCATGGCGCCAGGTCCCATCCTGGGCCGCGGCCGGCAGCGTGAGCGCAAGGGCGAAGAAGGCGGACAGCAACCTGCGGATCACTCAGCGTCTCCTAAAAGCCGCCCCGGGGCGAGGCGTCTTTTCACAGAGGCTATAGTTTTGTCCGCAAGAGGGCCGTGGCAAGGGCAGGGGGTCGCCGGGCGCAAACGAAAAGGCCGGGCTGTGGGCCCGGCCTTTCAAGATCAGGTGAGGCGCCGCCCGGTTACTGGGCTGCCGGCAGCGGCTTCGGAGCGTCCGAAAGGCTGCGCAGGTAGGCGATGATGTCCGCCCGCTCCTGGGCCTGGGCGATGCCGGCGAAGGCCATGGTCGTGCCGGGGGCATAGCCGCGCGGGTTCGTGATGAAGCCGTTGATGTCCTCGTAGGTCCAGGCGCCGCCCTTGCCCTTCAGGGCCGCCGAGTAGTTGAAGCCCGGATGGGCGGCCATCTGGCGCTCGACCACGTTGTAGAGGTTCGGGCCAACCTTGTTGGCGCCGCCGTTCTCGAAGGTATGGCAGGAGGCGCACTTCTTGGCGGCGTTCTGGCCGCGGGCCACATCCGCCTTGGCGAGAAGCACCGGCAGGGGCTCGGAGGGGGCCGCCGCCTGCTGGCCGCCACCGGCGGCAGCGGTCTCCTCGGGAGCCGGAAGGTCGTAGCCCGGCACGGCGGGCTTATCGGGGGAGAACAGGCCCCCCGCCAGCACGTTCACGCCCACGACGAACAGCAGCGTCCCGAAGATGGCGCCCGCGAACTTGTTGGTCTCGATATTCATCGTAACGGGCTCTCCGTAACGGGTTTTCCTGGCCTTTTCAGGCCGAACCAGCGCGAAAGATGGGGATCGCGCGAGCGAACGCCCGCGCGGCAGCGGGCGTTGCTTAGCCATAGAGATGGGCGTTTGACAATGGGTTTCGCTCGGGCGCGTGGTCGCAGCGTCCCGAAAAGCCGCAGAAGCCCGATAGACTTAAGGCCGAGCCCGGCCTCCCGCATGACAAAGGTCCTTCGCCTTGATAAGGACCGCCGCTCACGGCAAAGCTCCTCATGTCCGATCCCCTCGTCCTCATTCCCGCCCGCCTCGGCGCCACTCGGCTGCCGAACAAACCCCTGGCCGATCTCGCAGGCGAGCCGATGATCGTCCACACCTGGCGCCGGGCCTGCGAGGCGGGCATCGGCCCGGTGGCGGTCGCGACCGACGCGCCGGCCATCGCGGAGGCGGTGCGGGCGGTGGGCGGTGTCGCCGTGATGACCCGGTCGGATCACGCCTCCGGATCCGACCGGATTCAGGAAGCTGTGGACAGCCTCGACCCGGAGGGCCGCCACGACGTGGTGGTGAACGTCCAGGGCGACTTCCCGACCATCGATCCGGCCTCCATCGCCGCGGCGATCGGGCCGCTGCTCGACCGTGAGGTCGATATCGCCACCCTCGTCAGCGTGATCACCCGCGAGGACGAGAAGACGAACCGCAACGTGGTGAAGATGGTGGGCACCGAGATCGCCCCCGGCCGCTTCCGTTCTCTTTACTTTACCCGTGCCACGGCGCCGACCGGGGACGGGCCGCTCTATCATCACATCGGCGTCTACGCCTATCGGCGCCGGGCGCTCCAGCGCTTCGTCACCCTGCCGCCCTCGACCTTGGAGCGGCGCGAGAGCCTGGAACAGCTGCGGGCGCTGGAGGCCGGGATGCGCATCGACGCGGTCGTCGTGCAGGACGTGCCCTTCGGCGTCGACACGCCCGAGCAATTAGAGGAGGCGCGGCACATTCTGGCTGCGCGTAGGGGTTCATGAGCACACAGCTGATCTCGTTTCAGGGCGAGCCGGGCGCCAATTCCCACATCGCGGCCCAGGAGGTTCACCCCGACTGGCAGCCCTTGCCCTGTCCCACGTTCGAGGACGCCTTCGCGGCGGTGTCGGAGGGGCAGGCGGGCCTTGCCATGATCCCGATCGAGAACTCGATCGCCGGGCGCGTCGCCGACATCCACCACCTGCTGCCGACCTCGGGGCTGCACATCATCGGCGAGCATTTCCTGCCGATCCACTTCCAGCTCATGGCGATTCCGGGCGCGGATCTCGGCACCATCAAGGAGGTGTACAGCCACGTCCACGCGCTCGGCCAATGCCGCAAGATCATCCGCAAGCTCGGCCTCAAGGCGCATGTGGGCGGCGACACGGCGGGCTCCGCGCGCCAAGTCGCCGAGTGGAACGATCCGACCCGCGCGGCGCTCTCCCCGCGCATGGCGGCCGGCATCTACGGCCTCAAGATCCTCGCCGAGGACGTGGAGGACGAGGCGCACAACACGACGCGCTTCATCATCCTCTCCAAGACGCCGCGCTGGGCTCCGCAGGGCGACGGCCCGCTCGTCACGAGCTTCGTGTTCCGCGTGCGCAACCTGCCGGCGGCGCTCTACAAGGCGCTCGGCGGCTTTGCGACGAACGGCATCAACATGACGAAGCTCGAAAGCTACATGCTGGAAGGCGAGTTCCTGGCAACGCAGTTCTACGCGGAGGTCGACGGGCACCCTGAGGATCCGAACCTCAAGCGCGCGCTCGAGGAGCTGGCGTTCTTCTCGAAGGAGATGCGCATCCTCGGCGTCTACCCGGCCCACCCATTCCGCGACACCGTGAGGGCGGGCGAGTGACCTTCGTCATCCGTGACGCGACGGATGACGATGTGGAGGCGGTCGCCCGCGTGCATGTGCAGGGCTGGCGCGAGAGCTATGCGGATTTTCTCTCGGCCGACGCGCTGGCCGGCCTCTGCGTCGAGGAGCGGGACGCCATGTGGCGGCGCGCCCTGAACCGGCCCGATCCCCGGGCGCGATTCCTTCTTGCGGAGACCGCATCGGGCGAGGTGGTAGGTTTTGCCCGTGGCGGACCTGCGCGGAACGAGGGGCAGGTTCCGCTTGGGACCGAGGCAGAGCTCTACGCGATCTACCTTCTCGACAGGGCCAAGCGCCGGGGCATCGGGCGAGGCCTCATGCGCGGTGTGTTCGATCACCTCATCGCGCACGGCTTTGGGTCGGCGGGCCTGTGGGTGCTCAAGGACAATGCGGGGGCGCGAGGCTTCTACGAGGCCCTCGGCGGGGTCGCCGGGCCCGAGCAGCCCATCACCTTGCGCGGCGAGACCGTCATCGAGACCGCGTACCGCTTCGAGCCGATTCCTCGTCTCTGATCCGTCAAGCCATGCCCATCCATTGCCGCACCAGATGGTGGGCGATGGCGATGGGATTGGCCGCGAGGAGGTTGTCCGGATGCCGGCCCTCCAACATCAGGCGGACCTCGTCCCGGTGGAACCACCGGGCCTCCTCGAGTTCCTCCCGGTCGATCACGATGTCCTCCGAGATCGCCTCCGCGATGCAGCCGATCATCAGCGATGACGGGAAAGGCCATGGCTGCGAGGCCGCATAGGCGACGGCGCCCACGCGCACGCCGGCTTCCTCCAGAACCTCCCGGCGCACCGCATCCTCCAGGGTCTCGCCGGGCTCGATGAAGCCCGCGAGGCACGAATACATGCCCGGCGGAAAGCGCGGCTGGCGGCCGAGAAGACACCTGTCCCCACGGGCCACGAGCATGATCGCGACCGGGTCCGTGCGCGGAAAATGCTGCGCGCCGCAGGCCGGGCAGTCACGCCGAAAGCCCGCCTGAGCGGCGGCCGTTCCGGTGCCGCACTGGGCGCAGAAGCGATGCCGCCGGTGCCAGTCGAGCAGGGACTTCGCCATGGCGAGCAGACCCTGCTCGTCCGGCGCCACATAGCCCCTCATGGCGATGGAGCGCAGATCCGCGACCCCATAGGCGCTGTCGCCCTCATAGAGAGCCGCGGCCTCCGCGGGATGGAGCACCGCCTTGACGGGCCGCTCGCCCCAGAGCCCGAGGAGCACCTCCTCCTCGGACGGTCCGAGCCGGGACACGTCCTCGGGGGTGAGAAGCGCCGTGCTCGGCTCGCCGCGGCGCATGATGGGGTTCTCCCCTGCGATCACCACGTAGCGGCGTTCCGCATGGCCTGCGTGTCGGTCGAGCGCCTTGGCATCGCGCTCCGCGCCATGGCGAAGGAGGCCGTTCTGGGCAAATCCGAGAATTGGTTTCATCGCATCAGGCCGCCGCGAACAGGCCCGCGGCACGCTCGACGAGGGCTGCGGCCGCATGGGCGGGGTATGGCTTGCGCTGGCCGTGGCCCCAGACCGGGCCGGGCCAGGCCGGATCGGAGAGGAAGCGCCCGACCACGTGCACGTGAAGCTGGGGCACCACGTTGCCGAGCGCGCCCACATTCACCTTGTCGGGCCGGGCGAGGTCCAACATCACCCGTGTGGCCGTGCGGATTTCGTCCATGAGCTGCGTCGCATCCCCGGCGCTGAGATCGGTCAGCTCGCTCGCGCCCGGGCGGCGCGGCACGAGGACGAACCAGGGAAAGCGGGCATCGTCGAGGAGGAGGACCGAGGAGAGGGTGAGATCGCCGATCGGGATCGTGTCGGCGGCGAGCCGGGAATCGAGGTCGAAGGCAGCTGTCATCCAGCCACGTTATCGGAGGCGCCAGGGGAGCGCACCTCCCTAAACGCGAAGAGCCGGCCCGAGGGCCGGCTCTTGCGATCTGCCGAAGCGGAGATTAGCGGACGGCCGGAACGGAGCCCGTGCCGTGCGGAACGCTGGAATTCGGAACCGAGCCCGGGGCCGGCGGAACGATGGCGCCCGTGCTGCTGTTCGGCTGATAGGCGCCGGCCGGAGGCGTCGAGCCGCTGCCGCCGATGCCCACGGAGCCCGTGGTCTCGCCCGGGCCGATGGTGCCGACGGCGCCGGTGCCATGCGGGACCGAGGCGTTCGAACGGGTGCCCGGAGCCGGCGGGGTCACAACGCCCGTGCTGCTGTTCGGACGGTAGGCGCCGGCCGGCGGGGTCGAGCCGCTGCCGCCGATACCGCTGGTGGCCGGGGTCTCGCCGGAGCCGACAGTGCCGACCGCACCCGTGCCGTGCGGCACCGAGCTGCTGGACTGGGCGAACGCGACATTGGTCGCTCCGATCATGGCCATGCCGGCCACGAGGGGAAGGAAGAGCTTCTTCATCAACGAACTCCTGAAAGAGGTTTCAGACGTGGGGTCATCCGGTTGGTGCGATGACCCCCAGGACCGACACGGGGTTGACGAGTTCGGACAGGCGAGGTTCCAGCTTTGCCATAGAATTCACCTTAACTTGAGCGCCGCGCGACGAAGCCTGGCCGACGAGCTCAAGGGCGGTTCAGAGCTCCATCCGGAGCGTCCGGCGCTTGCGTTCGGAGCCGCCAGAGCCCATATAGACGGTGGGAGGTTGGCGAGGGACGTCTCACTCGCCAACCGGGTCAGATCCGGAAGGAAGCAGCCCTAACGAGACCGAACGGGTCTTCGTCCAGCCTCCCACCCCGCGCTCCTCCCGAGGATCCGGCTTCTTCCCGCGGCGGCTCTCCTGCCGCGCTTCGGGGCGCCGTCTCGGCGCCGTGAGGATTTGGGGAGAGCCGAGCGATCGGACGGCTTCTCGGCGGCGCGCCTGCCCCCTTCAGGGACCGCCCGACCGGAACCCTGGCCAGCACCCTAGCAGCCCATGGACGAGACCACAGCCGGCACGCCCCTGAACGACGAGCCGGCCCTGCCGGGCTTCGCGCCCGCGCCGCAGGCCGGCGGAGCGTCGCCCTATCGGGTGTTGGCGCGCAAGTACCGGCCCCGCACCTTCGACGATCTCATCGGCCAGGAGGCGATGGTCCGCACCCTCTCGAATGCGTTCGAGACCGGGCGTATCCCGCAGGCCTGGATGCTCACGGGCGTCCGAGGCGTCGGCAAGACCACGACCGCCCGGATCCTCGCCCGCGGCCTCAACTACCAAACTGCCGATGGGGCCGCCGGCAAGGCCGCGTCGAACCCGACCATCCACATGCCGGGCCTTGGCGTTCATTGCGCAGCCATCATGGAATCTCGGCACGTGGACGTGCTGGAGATGGACGCCGCCTCGCATACGGGCATCGACGACGTCCGCCAGATCATCGACGGCATCCGCTACGCGCCGGTCTCGGCACGGTACAAGGTCTACATCATCGACGAGGTCCACATGCTCTCGGAGAAGGCGTTCAACGCCTTCCTGAAGACGCTGGAGGAGCCCCCGCCGCACGCGAAATTCGTCTTCGCCACCACCGAGATTCGGAAGGTCCCGGTCACCATCCTGTCCCGGTGCCAGCGCTTCGACCTGCGCCGCATCGAGGCTCCCGTCCTCGTCGCCCATCTCGACCGCATCTGCCGGGCCGAGGGCGTCGAGGCGAGCCCCGAGGCGCTTGCGGCGATCGCCCGCGCGGCCGAGGGCTCGGCGCGCGATTCGCTGTCCCTCCTCGATCAGGCCATCGCCCACGGGGCCGGGATCGTCACGGAAGCGACAATCCGCGACATGCTCGGTCTCGCCGACCGGGCCCAGGTGATCGACCTCTTCGAGGCCGTCATGGGCGGCCGCGTGCCCGAGGCCTTCGCGCTTCTGCGGCATCAATACGATTCCGGAGCCGATCCGGCCGTGGTGCTGTCGGACCTTGCCTCGTTCGCCCATATGGTGACGCGCCTGAAGCTGATCCCCGATGCGGCCCGGGACCCGGCCCTCACGGAATCCGAGCGCGCCCGCGGCCTCGATTTCGCGCAGAAGCTTACCGTTCGCTCCCTCTCCCGGGCCTGGCAGATCCTCCTGCGCGGCATCCCGGAGGTGCAGGCGGCGAACCGCCCCCTGGCGGCCGCCGAGATGGTGCTCGTGCGGCTCGCCTACGCGGCCGACCTGCCGACCCCCGACGAGGCGCTGAAGGCGCTGCGCGACGACACGCCCCTGCCGCAGGGAGGGCCGCCCGCGCCGCCGCCGCGGCCCTCCGGTCCCGCCTCCTCGGGCAACATGGCGCTGGCGACCTCGCAGCCCGAGCCCCGGCCCCGCGCCGAGCGGCCCGAGCCGCAGCCCACCATGCGCCTGCGCCGGTTCGAGGACGTGGTGGCGCTGGCGGGCGAGAACCGGGAAATCGTTCTCAAGACCGCCCTCGAGCGCGACGTGCGTCTCGTGCGTTTCGAGGAGGGCCGGATCGAGTTCAACCTGACGGAGGGCGCCAACCGCTCCCTGCCGGGAGATCTGGCCCGCCTGCTCCAGGCCTGGACCGGCGTGCGCTGGGGCGTCACGCTCTCCTCGGAGCCCGGCGCGCCGACGCTTCACGAGCAGGCGCAGGCCGCCGCCCGCGAACGCAAGGAGGGCGCCTCCGCCCATCCGCTGGTGCAGGCGGTGCTCACCAAGTTTCCGGGGTCGAAGGTCGTGAACGTGATCGACCGCGCCCCGCCGGAGGCCTCCGCGGAAGCCGAGATCCTCGGCGACGAGGATGCGGCTGCGGCCCACGAGACCGAGCTCGACGACGATCTCGATTGAGGTCGCCCCGCGAGCGAGATTGAAGCCAAGGAGAGAACGCGATGCGCGACATGATGGGCTTGATGAAGCAGGCGCAGGCCATGCAGCAAAAGCTGCAGGATGCGCAGGCGGAACTCGACAACCTCGAGGTCGAGGGCACCGCCGGAGGCGGCGTGGTGACCGTGAAGGTGTCGGGCAAGGGCCATCTCAAGGCCGTGAGCGTCGATCCCTCCCTCATGAACCCGGACGAGAAGGAGATCCTCGAGGATCTCATCGTCGCCGCCGCCAACGACGCCCGGGGCAAGGCCGAGCGCGCCGCCCAGGAGCGGATGGCGGAGGTCACCAAGGGCCTGCCGCTGCCGCCGGGCCTCAAGCTGTTCTGACACCCTGACGCCGCCGCGCCCTTCGGTCCGGCCGCGCCCGAAACCTGAAGAGTTCGCGTCATGTCCCAATCCGTCGCCGGTCCCGAGATCGAGCGCCTCATCCAACTGCTCGCGCGCCTGCCGGGGCTCGGCCCCCGCTCCGCGCGCCGCGCCGCCCTTCACCTCATCAAAAAGCGCGAGACCCTGCTCGGCCCGCTCGGCGATGCCATGCGGGTCGCGAGCGAGCGCATCGTGGTCTGTTCCAATTGCGGCAACATGGATACCAGCGAGCCCTGCACGGTCTGCCGCGACGCGCGTCGTGACGGTTCGATCCTGGTGGTCGTGGAGGACGTTTCCGACCTGTGGGCACTGGAGCGCGCGGGCGCCGTGAATGCCCGCTATCACGTGCTCGGCGGCGTTCTCTCGCCCCTCGACGGCATTCGCCCGGAGCACCTGAACCTCGACCGCCTCGTGACCCGCGCCGCCGAGCCCGGCGTGGTGGAGGTGCTGCTGGCTCTCAACGCCACGGTGGATGGGCAGACGACGGCGCACTACATCACCGACCTGCTGGCCCATCTGCCCGTGCGGGTGACAAGGCTCGCCCATGGCGTGCCAGTGGGCGGCGAGCTCGACTACCTCGACGAGGGCACGCTTTCGGCCGCGATCCGGCAGCGCACGACGTTCTGATCGAGGTTGCGTCCGCTACCGGCGGCCCTCACGCCGGTACGGTGAGCCGGAATACGGTGCCACCGTCGTTCTCCAGGCTGAAGCGTCCGCCGAGCTGGGTCGCGAAAGCGCGCATGAGCTTCGTGCCGAGGGAGGAATCCTTCTCGATCGGGCCGGCGACGCCGCGACCGGTATCGCGCACCTCCACCTCGATGGCGTCCCCAAGCTGACGCGCGCGCACCTTGATGCGTCCGCCCTCGCCGGGAACGAAGGCATGCTTGAAGGCATTCGAGATGGCTTCCGTCACCGCGAGGGCGAGCGGGACCGCGCGGTTGAGATCGATGGCGATCGGCTCGGCGTCGAGGTCCACGGTAATGCCGCGGGCTGCGGCCCCGTAGGCGCCCGAGAGCTCCCCGATCAGGCGGCTCAGGTAATCCTGCAGGTGGATCGTGCCGCCCGCATCCGTACGGTAGAGCGTGTCGTGGATGAGGCCGATGGAGCGCAGCCGGTCCTGCGTTTCCTGGAAGGCGATCCTCACGTCCGGGTCGTCGAAGCGGCGCGCCTGCATCTGCAGGAGGCTCGACGTGACCTGGAGGTTGTTCTTCACCCGGTGATGGATCTCCTGCAGGAGCACCACCTTGTCGCTGAGCGCCGTTTCGAGGCTCTTGTTGGTGTCCGCGAGTTCCGCATTCACGGCCTGGAGGCGGCGCTGCGCGTCCTCCGTGCGATAGCTCAGGCGCACGCCGATCCAGGTGAGCCAGGCCAGCGCCACGAGCACCACGGCGATCACCGCGGCGCTCCAGTAAAGACCTTCCGTCCAAGCAGCGAGGGCGGTCGAGACCGGAAGGCTCGCCGTCACGGTGACGGGCCAGCGTTCAAGGCGCCGGAAGGAGACGATCTGGTCGACGCCGTCGAAAACGGCCGTGGAGCGGAACGTACCGACCCGCTGGGACAGAAACTCGGAAAAGAGCGGCGAATTGCCGATGGTGGCATTCACCTGGTCGGGCTTGAGATCCGTGCGCGCAATCACGCCTCCGTCCCGCGCCCAGATGCCGAGAAGGATGTCGCGGGTATCGTCGTTCGACCGCGAGACCTCCTGGAGGAAGGTCGAGCGAAGGGCCACCTGCGCGGCGCCATCAAAGCCGCCATCGGAGGCCGGGATGCGCCGGGTATAGGTGAACAGAATCTCCCCCGTGATGCGCCCGACCAGCGCGCCGCCCACCACCGTCTCGGCGCCCGCCACATGAGCCCGGAACCAGCGCTGGTCGCCGAGGCTGATCCGCGGGGGTGGGTGCGAGGCGGTGAGGGCCGCGGGCACGCCCTGCCTGTCCACCACCAGGAAGAAATCGCCGGCCGAGGAGCGGCGGGTGAGGTCCACGAGGTAGTCGTGGACCTCGCGGGAGCCGGTGACGGCTCCGACCCCGCCCCGTTCCTGAACCGTGGTGATGATGTCCCTGAGCAGCAGGTCGCTCGTTTCGAGCGTGCGCTTGGTGTACTCCTCCATGAGAAGGGCAAGGTCCCGGGTCGCCGCCTCCGCGCGCTCGATGGCGTAGCGGTGCTCGAACCAGAGGAACACCCCGCGGGTGCCGATGATCGCGAGCGCGAACAGCAGGGCTGTCGCGTAGAGGACCGTGCGAACGTCGCGGACCGGGATCATCCAAGAGGCCTGAGCGGGAACGTGCCGGCCCTTGTAGCGCGTCCCAACCAGGTTCTCCAGAACCGTCAAGGTTGCGCGCTCTCAAAACATTGCGAAGCCTCGCAATTGTCAGTGCTCGACGGCTGGGCGGGCGACCGGTCGTTGGTCCGAGGGCCTCCATGGCCTTTGCCGCCTCCGACACCTTCGTCGGGGTGACAGGGGCGGGCGGCGTTGCTAATCACCCGGCTCAGCCAAGCAGAACCCGGGTGCCTCATGTCCCTTGCCGATCTCAGCCAGACCATCGATGCCGCCTGGGAGGCCCGGGCCGAGGTGAGCGCCTCGACCAAGGGCACGGTCCGGGAGGCCGTCGAGACGGCGCTCCAGATGCTGGACGACGGCAAGGCCCGGGTCGCCGAGAAGACCGGCGAGGGCTGGCAGGTTCATCAGTGGCTGAAGAAGGCCGTGCTCCTCTCCTTCCGCCTCAACGACATGACGGTGATCGGCGGCGGGCCCGGCGAGGCGGTCTGGTGGGACAAGGTCCCCTCCAAGTTCGACGGCTGGGGCGAGAACCGCTTTCGCGCCGCGGGCTTTCGCGCCGTGCCCAACTGCGTGGTGCGCCGGGGCGCCTATATCGCGCCGAACGTGGTGCTCATGCCCTCCTTCGTGAATCTCGGCGCCTATGTGGACGAGGGCACGATGGTCGATACCTGGGCGACCGTCGGCTCCTGCGCGCAGATCGGCAAGAACGTGCACCTGTCGGGCGGCGTCGGCATCGGCGGTGTGCTGGAGCCGCTCCAGGCCAATCCCACCATCATCGAGGACAATTGCTTCATCGGCGCTCGCTCCGAGGTGGTGGAGGGCGTCGTGGTGGGCGAGGGCTCGGTGCTCTCCATGGGCGTCTTCATCTCCGCCTCCACCAAGATCATCGACCGCAACACCGGCGAGGTTTTTGTGGGCCGCGTGCCGCCCTATTCCGTGGTGGTCCCGGGCTCGCTTCCCGGAAAGCCGTTGCCTGACGGTTCCCCGGGCCCATCACTCTATTGCGCCGTCATCGTGAAGCGCGTCGATGCGCAGACGCGCGCGAAAACGGGCATCAACGAGTTGTTGAGGGACTGACCGGACCGGTGAACAGGTTCGCCTTCGTACTCGCGCTCCTCTGCGTAGCCGGTGTCTTCATGGCGTTGGTCATCTTCAGCGCGATCACCACGGACGCAGCCGATTACGTCGAGTGGAGCCGCGAGGAGCAGGTCCAATACCGTGATCGCGCGATCAAGGCTTGCTTCGTACTGACGATGCCGTTCCTTTGGCATGTGGTCAGTAGGCGGCTGAAATTCTTGCATCTGACGCGGTGGTGGGCCTTGCCCATTACGGCTCTGGTCCTTTTGCCGGAGGCTGTCGAGCTTGGCGATTTCCTGTCGGTGATCGGCATGCTCACCGGCCTGGCTGCCCTTGCGGCTCTGTTCATGGCGAACCCGAGAACTCCCGATCAGAAAGCGTGACAATGATGGCTGCCTCCCCCCTCGCCCTCGCCCAATCGCTGCTCCGCTGCCCGTCCGTGACCCCGGAGGAGGGGGGAGCGCTCGCCTTCATCGGGGAGGTGCTGGGCGATGCGGGGTTCGAGGTGCACCGGCCGGTGTTTTCCGAGCCGGGAACGCCGGATGTGGAGAACCTCTACGCCCGTTGGGGGACAGGGCATCCCTATCTCCTCTTCGCCGGTCACACGGATGTGGTGCCGCCGGGCGACGTAGCGCGCTGGAGGCACGATCCCTTCGCGGGCGCCATCGAGGACGGGGAGCTCTTCGGGCGCGGCGCCGTGGACATGAAGGGCGGGATCGCCTGCATGATGGCGGCCGCCCTCGGCTTTCTTGCCGAGCGCCCCGATTTCGAGGGCTCCATCGGTTTCCTCATCACCGGCGACGAAGAGGGGCCGGCGGTGAACGGCACCGTGAAGCTGCTCGACTGGGCGCGGGCTCGCGGCGAGCGCTTCGATCATTGCATCCTGGGCGAGCCCACGAACCCGGACCGCCTCGGGGACATGATCAAGATCGGCCGCCGCGGCTCGCTTACCGGAACCGTGACGGTGCATGGCAAGCAGGGCCATGTGGCCTATCCCCATTTGGCCGAGAATCCGATCCGCGGGATGCTGCGCCTCCTCGACGCGCTCCTCGCCGAGCCGCTCGATGGCGGGACCGAGCATTTCGACGCCTCGAACCTCGAGGTCACGACGGTGGATGTGGGCAATCCAGCCTCGAACGTGATCCCGGCCGAGGCACGGGCCACCTTCAACATCCGCTTCAACGAACGCTGGACCCCGGAGGCCCTCGAAGCGGAGCTGGCCCGGCGCCTGCGGGAGGCCGCCGGCAACGCCGTGCGCTACACGCTTCATGTGCAGCCCACCAACGCCGTGGCGTTCCTCACCGCGCCGGACCAATTCGTGGAGGCGGTCGCGGCAGCCATCGAGGCGGAGACCGGATCGAGGCCGAAGCTCTCCACGACCGGCGGCACCTCGGACGCCCGCTTCATCAAGAATGCGTGTCCGGTCGTCGAGTTCGGCCTCGTCGGCCAGACCATGCACCAGGTGGACGAGCGGGTCGCGGTTGCCGATCTCGACCGGCTGACCACGATCTACCGCCGCATCCTCGACGCTTATTTCGCGGACTGACCGCCACTCCATCCCTTCCTGACCCCGCGCCGTGGCAGGCTTGGCCATATGCGACGAAAGTCGCAAAATGACGCGGCCGGCTGCGGAACGAATGCGCCAGAACGCCGGTTCTTCCGGGGCGGCGCAGGATGGAGGCGCGGATGATCGTCACGGCGGATGAGGTGAACCGCTCGTTGCGGGGCACCGTCGACCTGTTCAACAGGCGGGTCGAGGGCCTGAAGGCCTTCGACATGAGCGAGCAGGGCTTCTGGCGCTCCTTCGCGGCGATCTGGCTGACGCTGCCCGTCTATGTGGTCTCGCTCGCATTCGAGCGCCTGCGCCTCGGGCTGGCCCATCCCGAGGGCCGTCTCCTCGACAATCTCTGGCTCGATATCGTCGTCGCGTTCGGCCATGTGGCGAGCTTCGTCGCCCTGCCGCTCGCGATGATCTGGGTCACGCGCCGGCTCGATCTCGGCCACCGCTACGTGCCCTTCGTGATCGTAACCAACTGGATCACGGTCGCCGGCCTGCTCGTGCTGTCCGTGCCCGCGATCCTGCTTCTCGTGGGCTGGGCGACACCGGCGCTCGCGAGTTTCTTCACCCTCGTCTTCGCCTTCATCGTTCTGCGTCTGCAATGGTTCGCGACGAAGGTGACGCTCGGAGTATCGGGCAGCCTCGCGGCCGCGGTGGTCGGCCTCGGGGTGTGCCTCAACTACGTGATCAGCGTGGGCATGCACGGCCTCCTCTAGGCGGCCGTCTCTCCATCGCTCGCGGACGCGTCATCCGGGTAGTCGACACCGACGAGATAAAGGCCCGCGGCCGGCGCCATGGGCCCGCAGCGCTGGCGATCCCGCGCGTCGAGCGCCGCCTTCACGTCCGGGATGCTCCAGCGGCCCGAGCCCACCTTCGCGAGCGTCCCCACCATTGAGCGCACCTGATGGTGCAGGAACGAGCGCGCGGAGGCATGGACCCGCACCTCGTCGCCGATGCGCTGCACCTCCAGGATGTCGAGGGTGCGGATGGGACCGTTCGCCTGGCACTCGGCCGCACGAAACGTGGTGAAATCGTGCCGCCCGACCAGGGATTGGGCCGCCTCGTTCATGGCTGCCGTGTCGAGAAACCACGGCACGTGCCAGACGCGGTCGATCTCCAGGCCCGGCGGCGGGCGGCGGTTGAGGATGCGATAGACGTAGTGCCGCTTCACCGCGCTCATGCGGGCGTGGAACGTGTCGGCGACGCGCTCCGCCGAGAGAATGGCGACGGGCGCCGAGCGCTTCCGCAGATGCGCGTTCGTGGCATCGCGCACCGTGTCGGTGCCGTGCTCGCGTTCGAGATCCACATGGATCACCTGATGGGTCGCATGCACGCCCGCATCCGTGCGCCCCGCGCAATGAACGCGCACGGCCTGTCCCGCGAAAGCCTCGATGGCCTCCTCCACGGCCTGCTGCACGGACAGACCGTTGATCTGCCGCTGCCAACCCGTGAAGGGCGTGCCGTCATATTCGACGACGAGCTTGTAGCGCGGCATCAGACGCCTCCCGCCCGGCCGGCTGCGGCACGTCCCCGGGGGGCGGTGAAGGGCATCATCGGAGGAAGACCGAGAAGGCGCGCGGATAGGTGATGCGGCCCGAAGCGGCGCTCCCCTTCTCGCTCAAGGCGAGCGCGTGCAGGCCGGGCCCATCGAAGGGCGTGTTGAACCGCTGCGCCGTCTCGGTCGAGAAGCCGAAGCGCGGGTAATAGGTGGTGTGTCCGCGCACGAGCACGAGATCCTCGCCCTCCGCTCGCAGGCGGTCGAGGGCCGCGCGCACGAGAGCCGAGCCGACGCCTGCCCGGTGCAGGCCCGGTCGCACGGCAAGCGGTGCTAGCGCCACCACGCGCAGGTCCGATCCTTCTAGGGCGAGGCGCGGGAAGGCCGCGTGCCCAATCACGCCGTCGGCGGTCGCGACGAGGCCGAGGTGCAGGTCGCCATCGGCGCGCACCCGGTCCACCAGATCCGCCTCGACGGTGCCGCCGAAGGCTGCCGCATGCACCGCATGGATGCCGCTCCAATCCCCGGGCCGCTCCGGCCTGATCGTCATCTCGTCCATCAGGCAAGCCTCCCGCCGGCGCCCATGCGCCGCCCGCGCAGGAACTCGTCCGCGCCCATGGGCTGCTTGCCCGCGGGCTGCACCTGGAGAAGGCGCAGGGCACCCTCGCCGCAGGCAACGGTGCCGCCAGCATCCAGCAACGTGCCGGGCGCGCCCGCGCCCTCGGCGCTCGCCGTGCGCAGCACCTTCACCCGCTCAGAGCCCTTGCCGAAATCGGCGGTGAAGAACGCGCCCGGGAAGGGCGAGAGGCCACGGACCTGATCGTGGATCGCAGCCGCCGGCCGGGTCCAGTCGATCCGCCCGTCCTCGTTGGTGATCTTCTTGGCGTAGGTGACGCCCTCTTCGGGCTGCGGCGTGAAGCCGAGGCCCCCCCGGGAGAGGGCGGCGAGGGCGCGTACCATCAGGTCGGCGCCAAGGCCCATCAGCCGGTCGTGCAGTTCTCCCGCATTCATGTCCGGCGTGATCGCGACGCGCTCGACCATGGCCACGGGGCCGGTATCGAGCCCTTCCTCCATGCGCATCACCGCGATGCCGGTCTCCCGGTCGCCCGCCATGACGGCGCGCTGGATCGGCGCCGCGCCGCGCCAGCGGGGGAGGAGCGAGGCGTGGAGGTTGAGGCAGCCGAACTCCGGCACGTCCAAGATCGCCTTCGGCAGGATCATCCCATAGGCGACGACGACCGCCACATCGGCCCCATGGGCGCGGAACGCATCCGCCGCCTCCTCGGTGCGCAGGGTCTTCGGGGTCAGCACCGGCAGGCCGAAGCGATCCGCCATGCGGTGAACGGGGGAGGGCTTCAGCTCCATGCCACGGCCCGCCGCGGCGGGCGCCCGGGTATAGACCGCCGCCACCTCGTGGCCCTGGCCGACGATCTCGGCGAGGGTCGGCACCGCGAAATCCGGGGTGCCCATGAAGACGACGCGCAGGCTCATGCGCGGCGCGCCGCCTTCTTGAACTTCGTCACCACCCGGTCGCGCTTGAGCTTCGACAGGTGGTCGATGAAGAGCACGCCGTTGAGATGGTCGATCTCGTGCTGCACGCAGGTGGCGAGAAGCCCATCCGCCTCCTGCTCCAAGGTTTGGCCGTCGAGGGTCGTGTACCGGAAGCGGACCCGGTCGGGGCGCTCCACGTCCTCGTAGTAATCGGGGATCGACAGGCAGCCCTCCTCGTAGGAGCGCATTTCCTCCGAGGCCCAGACGATTTCCGGGTTGATGAGCACCATGGGCTCGCGCTCGGTCTCGGACTTCGACACATCCATGGTGATCACGCGCTTCGGCACGCCGATCTGGATCGCCGCGAGGCCGACCCCGGGCGCATCGTACATGGTCTCCAGCATGTCGGCCGCGAGGGCGCGGACCTCGTCCGTGATCTCGGCGACCGGTTCGGAAACGAGGCGGAGCTGGGCGTCGGGGAGGATGACGAGGGGGCGGATGGTCATGAGATCAGGGATCGACGGTTCCGCTCTCGGGCTCCGACGGGGAGGCGAGAGGATCTTGGGGCGAAAGGATTTCAGGGCGCGAGATAAGGGCTCCGGGGAGGGCGGTCAAATCGTTCATTGTTTGTTCGTGGATCGACGCTTAAGCTGAACCATTGTTTCCCATCCGCGAGGCTCCATGAGGGACATCGCCATCATTCTGGGCTCGCGCCCGTTCACCTGGGGGGAGGTGGCGCTGGCGGCGGCGGGTCTCGCGTTGGGACTGCTCGTCGTCGTGACCTGGCTCCTGGTCAAAAGCCGCCGGGAGAGGGCCTTCGAGGCCGCGATCGCGGAGGAGCGGGCGCGGGAGATGGACGACAAGGTGGCCGAGTTCACCCGCATCCAGGCGGAGATGACAGGCCGGATGCAGACCATCGCCGAGGTCTTCGGCTCCCGCCAAAGCGATTTCGTGCGTGTGCTCTCCGAGCGCATCGACGGCCTGCAACACCGGGTGGGCGAAGGGCTCGAGGCGCAGACCCGGCGCCAGGGCGAGAACCTCTCGAAGCTCAACGAGCGCCTCGCGGTGATCGACGCGGCGCAACGCAATCTCTCGAATCTCACGGGCGAGATCGTTGGCCTGAAGGACATTTTGGCCAACAAGCAGGCCCGGGGCGCCTATGGGCAAGGCCGGATGGAAGCGATCATCCGCGATGGGCTGCCGGCCGATGCCTTCGCCTTCCAGGCGACCCTCTCGAACCGGAGCCGTCCCGATTGCGTCGTGCGCCTGCCGGGCGACGGGCGCGGGCTCGTGATCGACGCCAAGTTTCCCCTCGAGGCCTTCACGCTGTTTCGCGACGCCAAGGGCGACGAGGCGCGGCTGCGCGCGGCCCAACGGGTGCGGGCCGACATCCTGGTCCATGTGAAGGATATCGCGGAGAAGTACCTCATCCCCGGCGAGACGCAGGATCTCGCGCTCATGTTCGTACCCGCCGAGTCCGTCTACGCGGACCTTGCCGAGCATTTCGACGACGTGGTGCAGAAAGCCCATCGGTCGCGGGTCGTCATCGTCTCGCCCGCGCTCCTGTCCCTTGCCATCCAGGTGATGCAGTCCCTCGTGCGCGACGCCCGCGTCCGCGAGGAGGCGCGGGTGATCCAGGTGGAGGTGCAGAAGCTCCTGGAGGATGTGGGCCGCCTCGGCGAGAGGGTTGCGAAGCTCGACATCCACTTCCGCCAGGCCCACGAGGACGTGGCCCAGATCCGCGTCTCGACCGACAAGATCACCCGGCGCGGCGAGCGCATCGAGGCGCTGGAATTCGACGACGAGCCCGCTGGCCAGGGCGACCTGTTGCGGATGCCGCCGCCGGCGCTCCGGGCGGTGGAGTAGGGCCCTAGAACCGGCTCCCGAACGTCAGCATCGCCTCGCCGGCGAGCGCGATCACGAACAGCGCCAGGGACCCGAGGGCGAAGAAATAGGCGTAGGTCTCGCAGGCGCGCCGGCGGGCGCCGCCGATCAGGGTCTGGGCGCGCTCGGCGGAGGGGCGCTCGTGGCCCTGGAGCTCCTGCCAGATCCGGGTCTTAGTGAAGCAGGCGCGCTCGGCCGAGTAGCCGCGGAGCAGGAGGCCGCAGGTGGCGATCAGGGCGAGGATCCCGCCCGCCTTGACGGCCAGGACCGGGTCGCCGCGAACGCCGTTAACGGCGACGCCGATGCTCAAGGCGATCCACCCGCAGGTCCGGCTCACGGCCGCATAGGCCGATCCCTCGATCCGTTCCGACATGCCCCGATGCGCCCCGTTTTATTGCTCTTGATCGCGCCGGGGATCGTAGAAGCGGGGCCGCGTGCTGTCATCAGGGTCGGAGCGGCCGCGATGCCGCATGGGTTGGAGCGCCCTTCGAGGGGCCGGCAGCGCGGCGCGACCATGCCGCAGGAGGGCCAAGGCGCCGCTTTCACCCGGCGCTTCAACCTTTTAACCGGTTTGTGCTATCCCGGGTCCAGCGACCGCTCCCAGAAGGGCGGCGGACGGGGAGGACAGCGTGCAGGCGCCCAGCAGCAACACCACCATCGTGATCACCGACGATCACCCCCTGTTCCGGGGCGCGCTGCGCCAGGCGATCGGCTCTCTGATGCCCGACAGCCGCGTCATCGAGACCAACGGGATGGAGGAGCTGAACGCCACGCTCGGAGCCGAGCGCGACGTGGACCTCATCCTCCTCGACCTCACCATGCCGGGCGTCCAGGGCTTTTCCGGCCTCATCGGCCTGCGCGCCCAGCACCCGGACGTGCCGGTCGTGATCGTCTCCGCCACCGAGGAGGCGACGGTGATCCGCCGGGCCATGGAGTTCGGCGCCTCGGGCTTCATCCCCAAATCGCAGAATGTCGATTCGATCGGGACCGCCATCCAGGCGGTGCTCGCGGGCGACAGCTGGACCCCGCCGGACATCGATCTCACCGCCACCGAGGACAAGGAGACGGCGGATCTCGTGCGCCGCCTCGGCACCCTCACGCCCCAGCAGGTGCGGGTGCTGATGATGCTGTCCGAGGGGCTGCTCAACAAGCAGATCGCCTACGAGCTCGGCGTGTCCGAGGCCACCGTGAAGGCCCACGTCTCGGCGATCCTCGACAAGCTCGGGGTCGACAGCCGCACCCAGGCCGTGATCGCGGCCTCCAAGATCGGTGTGACGCAAAGGCCCTCGCCCGCAAGCGTGGACTAGGCTCCGGCCAGACCCTTCAGGAACGCATCGATCCGGTCGAGCGCCGCCTCCGTCATGCGGCTCTCGAAGCGCGGGAAGACGTGCGCGCCGCCCGGCCACAGGGCGAGTTCCGCCGCGTTCCCGGCCGCGGCCCAGCGCGCGGCGAGAAAGAGCGTGTCGTCGACGAGCGGATCGCGGGTGCCGACCGAGAGGAGCGCCGGCGGCAGGCCGGTCAGATCCGCCCGGATCGGCGACACGTCCGGGTCGCGCCGGTCGGCGGAGCCGCAGAAGAGATCGGCGAAGGTCCGCAGGTCGCGCGTATTCAGCACGAGCCGCTCCTCGCCCCAGCGGGCGGCGCTCGGCGTGAGCTCAAGATCGTAGAAGCCGGCAAAGAGGTTGGCGCCCGCGAAAGGCGTGAGCCCGTGCCGGTCGCGCAGGCGCAGCAGTGTCACGACGGCAAGATGCGCGCCGGCGGATTCCCCGCCGATGGCGAGGGGCCCGGCCCCGAATCGGGTCCGGCCCTCCGAGAGCAGCCACAGGGCCGCGGCCTCCCCGTCATCGGGCGCGGCGGGGTAGGGGTTCTCGGGCGCGAGCCGGTAGCCGACGGAGAGGACCGTGAAGCCGCAGGCCGCGATCCGCTCGAGCCAGGGGTCCTGCTCGTCCGGCCCGCCCCAGGTCCACCCGCCCCCGTGAAAATGGAGATAGACGCCCCGTGGCCTCGGCGCGGGGATCACCCGCAGCGGCAGCGGCCCGGCGGGACCTGGGATGTTGATGGCTTGCGCTCCAGCCGCCCTGCTCATGGGCGGGAAGGGGCCGACGCCCTGCCGGCGTCGCTCGCGCGTGACTGCGGGGGGAAAGCTCCAGGGGTCTGGCAGGGCCGCGAGCTTCGCCGTGATGGCGGCGTTCTGCGCCCGGATGTCCTCGGATATGGCTTCGGGAGCAAAAGCGGAGGGATCGATCATCGGTGCGGCCGGTCGGTGGGGATGCCCGGACGGGTTGCGTTCCGCGGCAGCCCTTGCGATGAAGCACGCCCACGCGCGCGGGTCCAGCGCGCGGATGGTGGTGGGGAATGCGCATGTCGAACCTGACCCGTTTTCTCGGCGGCTCGCCCGGTTCCGTGCTGGTGCGGCTCGTCTTCCTGTCGCTCCTCGTGGGCGCCTTCCTGGCCTTCTTCGACCTCACTCCCTTCGGGTTGATCGATGGCCTCGTCGGCTGGCTGCAATCGATCTTCGATCTGAGCTTCGACACGGTGCGCAAGATCGGGCAGTGGATCCTCTATGGGGCCGTGATCGTCGTACCCCTCTGGCTCCTCTCCCGTCTCTTTGCGGGCCGCTGAACAGATGAATGCTCCCGTCGTCGCCCGGACCATCGAGGTGAGCCACCGGCGCATGCTGGCGCTGGCGCTCCCGATGACGCTCTCGCATGTGACGACGCCGCTCCTCGGCCTCGTGGACGCGACCGTGATCGGGCGGCTCGGCGAAGCGCATCTCCTGGGCGCCGTGGCGCTCGGCGCCGTCATCTTCGATTTTCTGTTCTGGAGCTTCGGGTCGCTTCGCATGGCCACCGCCGGCCTCACCGCGCAGGCCACGGGCGCGGGCGACCGGCGCGAGGTGGATCGCGCGCTGGCGCGGGCCCTTGCGGTCGCGGCGCTCGTGGGCTTCGGGCTCGTTGCCCTGCAATGGCCCATCGCCGCCGTCGCGTTCCAACTCGGCGGAGCGAGCGAGGCGGTCAACGAGGCGCTCGCCACCTATTTCTTCATCCGCATCTGGGTCGCGCCATTCACGCTCGCCAACTACGTGATCCTCGGCTCGACCCTCGGGCGGGGCCGCACCGATCTCGGCTTGCTGCTGCAGGTCGCCATCAATATCGGCAACATCGTCTTCACGGTGACGCTGGTGATGGGCTTCGGGCTCGGTGTCGCGGGCGCGGCCATCGGCACGGCGCTCGCGGAGGTGTTCGGCACGTTGCTCGGCATCCTTGTCCTTCGCCGCCTCGGCTCCAACCCTTTCGCCGTGTCCCGCGCCGAGATCGTCGACCGTGCAGCCATGCTGCGCACGCTTGTGGTCAATCGCGACATCATGATCCGCACCACCGCGCTCGCGGCGGCCTTCGCGATCTTCGCCTCGCAGGGCGCCCGCGCCGGGGACGTGACGCTGGCCGCGAATGCGGTGCTCTACAACATGTTCCTGATCGGCGGGTATTTCCTCGACGGTTTCGCCACGGCGGCCGAGACCCTGTGCGGCCAATGCGTCGGCGCCAGGGACGAGCAGGGGTTTCGACGAGCCGTGCGGATCAGCCTCGTCTGGAGCCTGGGCTTCGGCCTGTCTGTCACGGCCCTCTTTCTCGCCACCGGCGGCTGGTTCATCGACTTCGTCTCGACGAACCCGGAGGTGCGCGCCTATGCGCGGGAATACCTGCTCTTCGCCGCGCTCACGCCCCTCGTCGGCGCCGCCGCCTTCGCCTATGACGGCATCTATATCGGAGCGACCTGGACCCGCGCGTTGCGCGATCTGATGCTCGCGGCCTTCGTGGCCTTCGGGCTCACGATCCTGCTCGGTCAGGGCCTTGGCAACACGAGCCTTTGGATCGCGTTCCTCGTCTTCCTCGGGGTGAGAAGCATCGGCCAGGCGGCGCTCTGTCCTCGCCTCACCCGGCAGACCTTCCCGGCTTGAGACGCAACCCACGCGAGGGCCGACGCGTCAGCCCGGCGCGCCGGATCGCCTAAGCCTAGAAATCGCCCTGGGCGATCGCCGCGGCGTCCCGTCCGATGGCGGCGGCGAGCGAGGGCAGGCGCGCGGCCTCGATCTCCCGCAGCAATCCCTGCTTGATGCGCCCGACGAGCCCCGGACCCTCGTAGACGAGGGCCGAATAGAGCTGCACGAGACTCGCGCCCGCGCGGATCTTCGCGAAGGCCGCCTCCGGCCCGTCCACTCCGCCGACCCCAATGAGCGGAAGCCGCCCGTCGAGGCGCAGATAAGCTTGCGCCAGCAATTGCGTGGAGGGGCGAAAGAGCGGCCGGCCCGAGAGGCCGCCGGTCTCTTTCGCGAGAGCCCGTTCGCGCAGGCTCTCGGGCCGCGCGATTGTGGTGTTCGATACGATGAGCCCGTCGATTCCGCGCCGAAGCGCAGTCGCGATCATCGCATCGAGCGCATCGAGGGTGATGTCGGGGGCGATCTTGAGAAGGATCGCGGGCCTCGCACCGGAGGCATTGCGCGCATCGACGCAGCGCGCCAGAAGATCGTCGAGAAAGGCCTCGCCTTGAAGATCGCGAAGACCCGGCGTGTTGGGCGAGGAGACGTTGACGGTGATGAAATCCACAAGGCCGCTCAAAGCCGCGACGCAGGTGCGGTAATCCGCGATGCGGTCCGCGGCCTCCTTGTTGGCGCCGATATTGACGCCGACGATCCCAGGCCGCCCACGCCGCCCCTCCAGCCGCCTGCGGGCCGCCTCGAGCCCGTCGCTGTTGAGCCCGTAGCGGTTGATGACGGCTCCATCCTCGGCGAGCCTGAACACCCGGGGGCGGGGATTGCCGGGCTGCGGCAGAGGCACCACGCCTCCGCATTCCACAAAGCCGAAGCCGAGGCCGAGGAGTTGGTCCGGCACCTCGCATTGCTTGTCGAACCCTGCCGCGAGGCCGACCGGATTGGGAAAGCGCCGGCCCAGAACCTCCACCGCGAGCCGCTGGTCCTCCGCAGGGGCGGGCAGGGGCGGGAGGAGCCGCAGGCCCTGCATGGTGAGCTGGTGCGCTGTCTCCGGATCCAGCGCATGGAGCAAAGGCTTCGCGAGAGGAAAAAGCGCGCCGATCACAGGTCGAGATCCGGGAAGAGATGTGCGCCGTCCGGCCCGAGCGGCAGGGGCTTGACCCATGCGACCGCGTCGAGCGGGAGCGGGGCATAAAGATGCGGGAAAAGCGCGCCGCCGCGGGAGGGTTCGTAGACGAGCGCCTTGCCGAGCCGCGCCTCGTCCACGGCGACGAGGAGCAGGTCGCCCTGGCCGGCGAAATGCTTTGCCGCCGTCTCGCGCGCTTGGGCTGAGGTGGAGAAGTGGATGTAGCCGTCCGCGATATCGACGGGCGCGCCTGCGAAAGCGCCGTCCGCTTCCGCTTTCCGCCACAAAGATTGGGGACAGATCTTGTAGATGAGAGCCATGCCCGCTGAGTAGCGGTACGCTCTTCATTGGGCAACCGAAGCAGGGCCTAAAAAACGGTGCGGACCGCCGCCCGTCGCCGGCTCGTTTCGGGTGCCCGCGCGCGATGACGAGATGTCGCGAAAACAGGGCGCTTCGTCGGTTGCGGATCACTGCGAACAACCCTAATTTCCTAGGAATAGGCTTACGTTTCCATCACTTTCCGCACCAGTTGAGAGTACCCTATGTTGTCCCACGATCGCGTTTGGGCAGCCATCGACGCCTTGGCTGCACGGTATGGAATGACTGCTTCGGGATTGGCCCGGAAGGCTGGTCTGGATGCGACATCCTTCAACAAGTCGAAGCGCACGAGCCCGGAGGGCCGCGACCGCTGGCCCTCGACGGAATCCATTGCCAAGATCCTCAAGGCCACCGGGGCGACGCTCGAGGATTTCCTGCGCCTTGTCGAGCCGGCGGGATCACTGCGCCGCTCCATGGTGCCGCTCATCGGCATGACGCAGGCGGGCACGGGCAAATCCTTCACGGACGAGGGGCTGCCGGCCGGGGGGCCTGGCTGGGACGAGATCGACTTTCCGGATTTCGGCGGCGAGAAGGTGTTCGCGCTCGAGGTTACGGGCGAGTCCATGCTGCCCCTCTACCGCGACGGCGATGTGCTCATCGTCTCGCCGACCGCAAGCGTGCGCAAGGGCGACCGGGTCGTGGTGCGCACCACCGCCGGTGAGGTTATGGCGAAGGAGCTGAAGCGCCGCACGGCGAAATCCATCGAGCTCCTGTCGCTGAACCGCGACCACGAGGACCGCACGATCCCCATGGACGAGGTCGCCTGGGTGGCGCGCGTCATGTGGGCCCGGCAGTAAGAGCCGGTTCCTGGAAATGCGAAAAGCCGCCGGATCGCTCCGGCGGCTTTTTTCGATGCGCCAGGCGCCTCAGGCCGCGCGGCTTCCCGACCGCTCGCGCAGGAAGGCTTCGTGCTCGCGCAGGAGTTCGCCCTTGATGGCCTTGTTGATGAGAGCCCTCGTCTCCTTCACGCCGTAGAGCGCGACGAAGGAGCCGAAGCGCGGGCCGCGGGGCTCGCCGAGCAGCACCTGATAGATCGTGTTGAACCACTCGATGGAGACGCCGGGCCGCTCCGGGGTTGCGCCCTTGGCCTTGAAGTCCTGATAGCGCGGCTCGGCGCGGCCGATGTCGTAGATCTGCTCCTGGATTGCCTCCGCGGTGGCGGGGCGCTCCCCAGCCTCATGGGCGGCAAGGGCCTCGGAGAGCTTGGCCAGGGAGGCGGTCTCCACCTCGTCCGGAAGGCGATAAGCTTTCTGGGGCTTCACGAAATCCTGGAAGTAGCGGATCGCGTGCTTCACCAACCGGTCGAGGTTCGGGTGGGTCTCAGGCGAGACGCCCGGCGCGTAGCGGCGGATGAAGCCCCAGAGCACGTTCGGCTCCTCGGAATTCGCTACGGCGACGAGGTTGAGGAGCATGGAGAAGGAGAGGGTCGTCCCGGCCTGGTTGCTCTCGCCAGACGACACGAGCTCCGGCTGTGGCGGCTGGCCCGCATGAAGGTGCCAGACCGGGTTCTGCAGGCGCGTCTTCGCATCCTGCCCCGCGAACTTCTCCAGGAAGGTGAGGTAGTCGTCCACCTGACGCGGGATCACGTCGAAGAAGAGCCGCTTCGCCTCGCGGGGCTTGTTGTACATGAAGAGGCGCAGGGATTCAGGCGTGCCGTAGGCGAGCCACTCGTCGATGGTGAGCCCATTGCCCTTGGACTTCGAAATCTTCTGGCCCTGCTCGTCGAGGAAGAGCTCGTAGTTGAACCCCTCCGGCGGCTCGCCGCCGAGGGCCTTGGCGATCTCGCCGGACAGCTTCACGGAATCGATCAGGTCCTTGCCCGCCATCTCGTAATCGACGCCGAGCGCGACCCAGCGCATGGCCCAGTCGGGCTTCCATTGCAGCTTCGCGTGACCTCCCGTGACGGGGGTCTCGAAGCGCTCGCCGGTGGCGGGATCGCGCCACACGATGGTGCCCGCGTCGAGTTTCCGCTCCTCGATCGGCACCTGCATCACGTGGCCGGTCTTCGGGTGCACGGGCAGGAAGGGCGAGTAGGTCTGGCGCCGCTCCTGGCGCAGGGAGGGCAGCATGATCGCCATGACGGCGTCGTAGCGCTCCAGCACGGTGAGCAGGGTGCCATCGAAGCGGCCCGCCTTGTAGCAATCGGTCGCCGAGAGGAACTCGTAGTCGAAGCCGAAGGCGTCGAGGAAGGCGCGCAGGCGCGCGTTGTTGTGATGGCCGAAACTCTCATGGGTGCCGAAGGGATCCGGCACCTGGGTGAGGGGCAGGTTCAGGGCTCCGGCCACGAGCTCCTTGTTCGGCACGTTGTCCGGCACCTTGCGCAGGCCGTCCATGTCGTCCGAAAAGGCAATGAGCCGCGTCGGGATCGCGTCGTTGGTGAGCACCCGGAAGGCGTGGCGCACCATGGAGGTGCGGGCGACCTCGCCGAAGGTGCCGATATGGGGCAGGCCCGAGGGGCCGTAGCCCGTCTCGAAGATCACCTCGGCCTTGCCCGTCCGTTTCACCCGCTCCACCAGCTTGCGGGCCTCCTCGAAGGGCCAGGCATTGGCGGTCTGGGCGGCCTCGGCGAGCGAGGGATCGAGATCGAGGGGCTGTGGCATGGTCCGGCCGGTTGGGATGTCGGAAGCGCGGCACACTAGGGAGGGCGCCCCAGGGGGTCAATGCGGCCAAGACCCCCTCGGTCTCAGGTTTTCGGCTTCTCAGTACAGTCCTACCAGGAAGAAGCGCGGGTACAGCTCGGCGTATTTGCGGTTCAGTACAGCCCGACCGGGAAGAAGCGCAGGTACAGCTCGGCGTATTTGCCGTCGTCCCAGAGGCGCTGGAGCGCGTGGTCGAAGGCGCGGCGGAGGGTCTCGTCGTCCTTGCGGACCAGAAAGCCGATGCCCTCGCCGAAGAAGCGGCTCTCGAGATAGGGGCCGCCGGTGAAGGCGCAGCAATCAGCCGCCTCCGTGCCGCCGATCCAGAGGGCAAGGCCGAGCGCGTCCGCGAAGAGGTAGTCCACCTCGCCGGCCTTGAGGGCCGCCTCGGCTGCGGGACGCTCCGGGAAATCGCGGATCGTGGCGCCCCCCATGAAGGCCTTCGCATAGGCCTCGTGCGCCGTGCCGGCCACCACCGCAACCGTGCGGCCCCGCAGGGCGGCGGCGCTGGGCTCGGGCATGTTGCGGTCGCGCCGCGCCGCGAAGCGGGCCGGGATCTTGAAATAGGGAGAGGTGGCCGCAAAGCGCTGGCGGATATCGGGGGTGATCGGGATGGCGGCCGCGACCACGTCCCCGCTCTTCTCGTTCAGGGCGTCGAGGAGCGTGTCGAACCGGCGCACCTGGATCGAGCAGGTGATGGCGAGCTTCTCGCAGGCCGCCCGGGCAAGTTCCACGGAGAACCCCGTGGGCGCGCCGTCCGGCCCCGTGAAATGCAGGGGCGGGAACTCGTCGTCGACCAGAAAGCGGACCGTGCGCAAACCCGTGAGATCCGGCCGGTCCGTGCGGGCGCGCGGATCCCAGAAGTTCGGGATCGTGACCCCCTGCGCCTGCGCCCCTGCGTTCCCCAGAGCGGCGAAGGCCAGGAGGGTCGCGGCCAGGCAGAGCGAGAGGCTCTTGATCCGGCCGGGGAGCTCAGCCCACAATGCAACAAAGTTCAGCAAGCCGGGGCCTCTCTCGGGCGTCTGGTTCCACCGTGCCGGGAGCTATCCCCGATGATGAGGCAGGGTCAAGCGGCGGAGCCCCAGATGGGCTCCGGCCTGCCGCCTCCGGGGCCGGGGCTCCGGCCGCTTCCGGAACTAGGGGCCGCTCCCCTGCCTGTCGAGATCGCCTTCCTTAGCGAAGAGGGCGTGCCGCCACGGGCTTTGCGCCGGGCGGCGGACGAGGCCCGGCTGCTCGGATTGCCCGCCGACGAGGTCCTACTGCGCCATGGGATCGTGGACGAGGGCCGCTTCTACCGGGCCCTCGCGCGCACGCTCGGTGCGGGCTTCGATCCAAGTCCCGTTCTTGGAGGCGCCGCCTTTCCGGCCAGCATCCTGGCCGGCCTTGCCCCCTTGCGGCAGGGGCGGGCCGCGTTCGTCCTGGCGCCCCAAGGGGAGGCTCTGCGCCGGCTCCTTGCGGCGCCGAGGCGCTCCCCACCGCTCTACGTGCTGACGACCCCCTCCGCCCTGCGCCATGCGGTGTTCCGCCTGCAAGCGCCGCGCATCGCTCACGCCGCGGCTTTCGCCCTCCCGCATCAGCGGCCGGATCTCTCGACCCATGCGGGCGCGAGCGTCCCGCAGATCGCCGCCGCGGCGGTCTGCGCTGCTCTTGGGACCTTCTGCGGCACCCTCATTCCGGGGCCCCTGACGGCGGTGCTCGCCGTTGTGGCCATGCCGCTCTTTTGCGGCCTCGTGGGCCTGCGTGCCCTGGCGCCGCTCGTCCCGGCGCCGCTCAGCCCCGGCGATCAGCCGCAGGCCCTGCCGGAGGCAGATCTGCCGGTCTACACGATCCTCGTCGCGCTCCATCGGGAGGGGCGGATCGCCGGGCGTCTCGTCCAAGCGCTCGCGGCGCTCGACTATCCGTCCGCAAAGCTCGACATCAAGCTCGTGATCGAGGCGGACGACGCCGAAACCCGCGAGGCCCTGAGGGCACTAACCCTGCCGGCCACCATGCAGGTGATCGTGGCGCCGCCGGGCCTTCCCCGCACCAAGCCGAGAGCCTTGAACGTCGCCCTGCCGCTCGCCCGCGGGGACCTGACCGTGGTTTACGATGCGGAGGACGTGCCGGAGCCGGATCAATTGCGGCTCGCCGCGACCAGCTTCGCGCGGCAGCCCGAGGCCGTGGTGTGCCTGCAGGCACGGCTCACCATCGACAATACCGACGATTGTTGGATCACACGCCTCTTCACCCTCGAATACGCAGCGCTCTTCGACGTGCTCAACCCGGCGCTTGCCCGCTGGGGGCTGCCAGTGCCGCTCGGCGGCACATCGAACCATTTTCGCACGACGGCCCTGCGTCGGATCGGCGGGTGGGATGCCTGGAACGTCACGGAGGATGCGGATCTCGGCCTTCGCCTCGCCCGCTTCGGCTACCGCACCGCGGACCTGCCCTCATCGACCTTCGAGGAGGCACCGCGGACGCTCTCCGCCTGGATGCGTCAGCGCACGCGCTGGCTCAAGGGCTTCATGCAGACGAGCATCACCCATACCCGCCACCCCGGATCGCTCCTGCGGGATCTCGGCTGGCGCGGCACGGCGGGGGCTCTTGGGCTCACCGCCGGCACCGTGGCGAGCGCGCTCGTTTACCCGGTTCTCACCCTCGGATCGCTCAAGGAGCTGGGGCGGCCCTGGGCGGATCAGCCGATGGCAATTCTCTGGCAGATCGGCAGCCTGGCGGTGTTCGGGCTCGGGCTCCTCGCCATGCTGGCTCCGGCCCTCGTCGCGGTTCGGCGTCGGCGCCTCTGGCGGCTCCTGCCTTTCGTGCCGCTGCTCCCGGTCTATTACGCCCTCGTGAGCGTCGCGGCATGGCGCGCCCTGTGGGAGCTCGTCCGCAGTCCCGACCGCTGGAACAAGACGGACCACGGCTGGGCGACCACCTCGCGTCGGAGGCTTGCTAAACTTGGCTCAGGAGATCGCGCGCTGCGTCGTCCGGTGCGCGATTCAGGTTGAAGCTGCCCACGAGCCGGTGCTTGCCATCCATGAGATAGACGGTGGACGAATGGTCCATGGCGTAGTCGCCGTCCTTGCCCGGCACCTTGCGGGAGAAGGCGCGGAAGGTGCGGATCGCGGCATCTACGGCCGTCCGGTCGCCGGTGAGCCCCACGATGCGTTCATCGAAGCTGCCGAGATAGCTTTTGAGCACCTCCGGCGTGTCTCGCTCCGGGTCGACCGTGATGAACAGCGCCTTCAAGCCTTGCCCCTTCGGCCCGGCGGCCTTCAGCACCTCCGAAATCTGGAAGAGGGTGGTGGGGCACACGTCCGGGCAATGGGTGAAGCCGAAGAAGACGAGGTAGGGCTGACCCGCGAAATCCTTCTCGGTCACCGGCCGCCCGTCCTGGTTCACGAGGGCAAACGGTCCGCCGACTGCGGAGGCTGGGGTCTCCCGCGACGGCGCAAGGGTGAAGACGAGGGCGGCGGCGAGCGCGGCGACCCCGATGAGGAAGGCCGCCAGGGGCACGCCGACGCGGCGCATGCGATCGGAAATCATGGGCTGACAGGTCTCAAAAGCACCAGGCGAGGGCGGTGAGCACGAGGTCGCTGAACACCGCGTCCCCCCGATGGGTCCACAGGACGAGGCCGGAGCCGACGAGACAGGCGACCCCGCCGCCGACGAGCGCAATGCGCATCGTCCGCCGCGTGGGAGCCTCCATGCGCTGGGTCTCAGACATCGCGATCCTCTCGCCCTGACGCCTCATATGGCAGCTGGCAACCTGTTTGACGAGAGCGGCGGGCTGGCGCGGCCCTCGGAGCCGACGTCAAGCGTCGGATCGTGCCCCTGACCAGCCTATCCCTCATGGTCGCAACGGGACGGCTGGAAGCAGCGGAGCGGGGCCTCGTTTCGGCGAAGCCCGCCCGTGGCTGCGGAGCCCCGGCCTGCGACCGACACGCATGCCATACATGGGCAAGGCCAAGGGCACGGGTTCGAGATACGCGTGGACCCATCGCGCCTGGCACCGATTCTCAGCCCTTGCGCTCCCAGAACACCGCCCCATCGAACGCGAAAACCTCCTCGCCGTGCTGGTTGGTGCCGCTGTTGCGGTGGAAGGCGAGGCCCCAGCCGGGGCGGCTGGCGGAGGGGCGGGTGCCGACGATGCTGGAGCGATAGGTGATGGTGTCGCCCGCATAGACGGGGCGCGCCCATTTGAGGTTCTTGAACCCGGGCGAGGGGCCGAGATTGGGCGGGCGAAGGCCCTGGCTCCGAGCCTCCTCGCGGGCACGATCGCGATGGGCGATCATGAGCTTCATCCACACGGCGGCGGTGTGCCAGCCCGAGGCGCACAGGCCCCCAAAGAGGCTGTGGCGCGCGGCCTCGGGATCGACGTGGAAGGGCTGTGGATCGAAGGCGCGGGCAAAGCGCACGATGTCCTCCGCCGTGAAGGTGAAGGCACCAAGCTCGCTCACCTCTCCCGGCACCATGTCGTCGAGGTAGACGGCGGGCCTGGGCGGCGGGGGGGGCGGCGGAGCGGCTGCGCCGGCGGCGGAGCGCGGTCCCGCGCCCGGAGCCGGTGGCCAGGGATGGCCGCGCCGGCCGAACATTACCCAATTGGTCTGGGATAGGACCAATTCCTCGTGCTGGTTCGTCACGTCGATCCGAAACAGCACGAGCCCGAGTTCGGGGCGGCTCTTGGAGGCACGCGCTTCCATCACGGTCGTGCGACTGCGCAGCGTGTCGCCGGGCCTTGTCGGCCGCACCCACTTCACCTCCTCGACGCCGGGCGCCCCCAGGGAGGTCGCGTCGAGGATAAAGCTTTCGGCGACGAGGCGCATGGTGAGCGCGCAGGTGTGCCAGCCCGAGCCGATGAGATGCCCGACGAAGGTGCCCTTCGCGGCTTCCTCGTCCAGGTGGAAGGGCTGCGGATCGAATTCCCGCGCAAAGCCGACGATGTCCTCGCGGGACAGCGTGATCGGCCCTCCCTCCCAGACGCTGCCGGGGGTGAAATCCTCGAAGAAGTGGCGTGGCATGCGGTGCTGCTGTCGGTCCGACGGAGAGGTCTTACGGGCGCCTCACGGTAGGACAGGGCGGGCCCGAATGGCTAGGGCGATTTGAGCAAGGCAGGGCCCGGGCACCGACCGGGACCCGCAAACGGCAACGGCCGGGCGCATGGCCCGGCCGTTCGTCGTCTTCAGCCGCTGAGCGGCGCTTACATGAAGAAGTAGAAGTGGTGGGCCTTCAGGTCGGTATGGCGAACGTTGAGGAGCGTGATCGTGTCCTCTGTTCCATCAAACCCGTTGGTGCCGAGCGAGATCACCGTGTCCTTCCCGTTCGCCCCCGCGGCCTTGAACCGGGTCTGGACCTCCTCGAACGTGTTGATGCCCGTGCCATTGATCCCGTCCCGGATCAGGAGGCGTTCATGGACACGCTCATTGGCCGCGTTCAGGTGCGACACGAAGGGATTGAAATCGTAGACGACATCCTTGTTCGTGGCCTCGTCGAACACGAACGTGTCGACGCCTGAGCCGCCCCAGAGCTTGTCGTTGCCACCGCCGCCAGCGAGCAGGTCGACTCCGGAGCCGCCGTTGAGCACGTCCTTGCCCCACCAGCCATTGAGGACATCGTTGCCGCTGCCGCCATAGAGCGTATCGCGGCCTGCATCGCCGCCACCGCTCATGACGTCATTGCCCCCCTCGCCGTAGACGAGGTCGTTGCCGTTGCCTCCGTCGACGTTGTCGTGGCCTCCGCCGCCCCAGACCGTATCGCGGCCATCGCCGCCGTTGAGGTTGTCGGCCCCGTTGCCGGCCCCGCCAAAGAGAACGTCGTTGCCGGCATCCCCGTTCAGCTGATCGACGCCCGACCCGCCGTCCATCGCGTCGTTGCCGTTGCCGCCATTCATCAGGTCGATGCCCTCACCGCCGAAGAGGCGGTCGCGCCCGTCTCCGCCCATGATGATGTCGAGATCGGCGTCGCCGTAGATCGTGTCGTTGCCGGAGCCGCCATCGAGGGTGTCCTCGCCCGAGCCGCCACGGATCGTGTCGTTGCCGGCAAGCCCGTTCACGGCATCGTTGCCGCCGAGGGCGCTGATCGTGTTGTGACCGGAGGTTCCGGTGAGCTCGTCGTCTCCGCTGGTCGGCTTGGCGGGGCCGTTCGTGACGCTGCCGAATTGGAACCATTGGGCGGTCGGCTCCACGATCCCTGCGAAGGTCACGGAGCCGCCGGCGAAGTCCACCCGCGTATTGCCGTCGACAGTCGTGATCGTGAGGTTCGAGAACTGTGTGACGGCGGGGTTGAGAATCCGCACGCGGTCTCCCGCCGCGTAGTTGAAGTCCGTGATCCGGTCGTTGCCATCATTGGCGTTGTGAATGAAGAGGTCCCCACCCTCCCAGCCCGTGAGGGTATCGTCGCCCGCACCCCCGACGAGGGTGTCGTGGTTAAACCCGCCAGCCAGCGTCTCGCCGGTGCCGGTGCCGCTGAGAAGGCGGCCTTTCACCGAAACGGGGTTCTTCTGGTACTGCTCGAGAACGCGGTCCGCGAGCTTCCCATGCGTGCTGTAGCCCCGGTCGGGCTCCGCATTCGTGGCGTCCGGTCCGCCGTCGTAGTTCCACATCCAATAGCCGGCGAGCCAGTCTTCGTGCAGTCGGTCCGTGACGATCTTGAAGAACGCCTTGTGCATGTCGAGCTGCTCGACCTCGTCGATCGGGTTGGCGTCACCCCATTGCCACGGGGCCTTGTTGTTCCCGTTCATGCTGCGGAAGCCGGTCTCGGTGAAGATGATCTTCCTGTCGAACTGGTCGCAGATGAGCTTCAAGGCATCAATGGCCGACATGTTGACGCCGAACTTGGCCTCGATCGCGTCGTTCGTGGAACCCAGGGGGGATGGCAGCGTCCATCCGTCGACCAGTTGGTCCAGGGTTGGGTCATCCAAGTCCGTGAAGGCGATGTAGGGGTTGGCGCCGACGTAATCGAGCGCATCCCAGAAATCGATATGCAAAGCCTCCGTCCAGGTCGCCGCGTAGGTCAGTTTGACGTCCGGCCCGACGATGGCCCGCACCTCCTCGATGATGTTGCGCCAATGGGCCGAGAAGCGCGGATGCGTCATGCTCTCGCATTCGTTGCCGATGGCAAACGTCGTGGCGCCGGTCTCCTTCACCAGCCGTGCGTAGTGCAGCACCTGCTCTTTGTAGGACGGAAACCATTGGTTTCCAAAGGCCTGCCACTCCTCCTCGGTCGCGTAGCCGCTTTGATATCCGCGCGGGCCAATCCAGGCGTTCCAATCATCGTTCTGCATGTTCACATGCATCTTGAAGATGATGTCGAGGCCTTGGGCCTTTGCCTTCGCGACCGCCTCCATGATCGAGCCATCGGACTCGGTGCGGGCGTGGGGCGAGTTGATGACTTCCCCGTTCGGATAGGTGGCGGTGCCCCTCACCACGCCGCCTGGATCGGTGTTGTCCCGGTAGACGACCGTGGACGACAGACCATCCATGTAGACGGTCGGCACGATCACGACTTGCTTCGAGCCATCGCCCTTGATGGCTTGCACGGTCGAATTGATCCAGTCCTGCCGGTAATTGCCGTCATACCAGGAAGGCATGCTGGCGGCCTGATAGGTAAAGAGCGTCATGGAAGGTCCCCCAAGGATCTGAATTCATTGTTATCTGGGATAACGTTGCCGATCGTTGCCCGCAAGCACAAACCGCGTGTTGATCTTGCGACATTGAAGCATCGGAGCCGCGGATCGCGGGTTTCCGGCGCATTCGCGGCGCTCCGCACAGTAAAGCTTGACGCGGGTGCCGTTACGGAATGTTGAAGATCTGCGACTTTAGGAGGAGCTTACTGCCCGAACCGCCCGGCCGCGTTGTGCGCCTGCCGAATGGGCTCCGGTAGGCGGAATTTCGGCGAGCAGCGGAGCACCAGCTCGGCGGCGGTTGGGATGTCGGCGAGATGGCCGGGGGAGATGAACATGGGGTTCTTGGCGGTGCGGGTGCGCAGCGCCACCCCGATGGTCTCGCCGCGATGGACGAGGGGCGCGGACGCGCCCTTCTCCTCGGCGAGGTTCTGGTAGCGGCCGGTCAGCAGGGTCTTGCCGCAGCCGATGGTCGGCCGCTCCAGCCAGAGCCCGAGATGGCAGGCGATGCCGCAGCGGCGGGGATGGGCGATGCCCATGCCGTCGAAGAGGAACACGTCCGGCGAGGATTGCAGGCGCGAGAAGGCCTCCTCCAGCACGGGGCCCTCCCGGAAGCTCAGGAGACCCGAGATATAGGGAAAGGGCGTCGCCCGCTCGGCCGTCACGGTCTCGACGGGCGTGAAATCCGGATAGGTCATCACCACCACGGCGGCGTTCGACCGCTCGTTCTTGACGCTCACATCGACCCCCGCGACGAGGCGGATCCGGTCGAGGGCGATGGGCCGGTCGGACACCACCTGTACCCGCAATTCCTGCTGGAGGCGCACGGCCTCTTCCGGCGTCACGGACCAGGCATGGCGGGGGTGCAGCTCCATCGCGGCCTCAAGGACCCGAGGCGCGCCCGGATGCGGCGGTTGGGATGAGGGGGAGCATCTCGGTCGAAGGCATCGGCATCGTGACGCCAACGCATTCGGCCCGGAAAACGATCCCGCCTCAGGGACCCGGTCGAGCGGGTCGGCCCCGCGATGCGGACGCAATGGGACATGAATCTGCCCCAGGGGCTGCGCCGGGACGCGTTCGCGTCGGGCGCACGATGCAGCCCGGCGCGATCTCGCCTCAGCGGCTGCGCCGGGTCGGGGACCGCGTCGCCACCAGGGTCTTCACGGCGCTCGCCACGAACACGGCGGCCACCAAGGCGGCAAGGATCAGTTCGGCGGAGCCGGGCCCGGGGGAGACCAGGGCGCCGCCCACCGCATAAACGATTTCGTCGAGGGATTCGGACATGGCATTCATCTCCATGGCCGTCAGATAACGCCCGGCACCTGAACCCGCGGCCAAGCTCCCGTTCATGAAACGGTCAGGGTCGGAATGTGTCTCCGCCGCGCGAAATTGTGCGGGCCTGGGGAAGGCGAGGGCGGCAGCGCCGCCCCCGTCCAGGCGAGGGGCGAGGCGCGTTCAGGTGTTGAAGCGGAAGTGCATCACGTCGCCGTCCTGCACCGTGTATTCCTTGCCTTCCAGCCGCAGCTTCCCCGCATCGCGGGCGCCGGATTCGCCCTTGAGGGTCACGTAATCCGGGTAGGCGATGGTCTCCGCCCGGATGAAGCCCTTCTCGAAGTCGGTGTGGATCACGCCGGCGGCCTGGGGGGCGCGGGTGCCCCGGGTGACGGTCCAGGCGCGCGCCTCCTTGGGGCCCACGGTGAAGTAGGTGATGAGGCCCAACAGCTCGTAGCCCGCGCGGATCACCCGGTTGAGGCCGGGCTCCGCAAGGCCGATCGCGTCGAGATAGTCCTTCTGCTCGGCCGCATCGAGCACCGCGACCTCGCTCTCGATCTTGGCCGAGACCACCACGGCCTTGGCGCCCTCTTCCTTGGCGCGCTCGAAGACCTTGGCCGAATAGGCATTGCCCTTGTCGGCGGAGGCCTCCTCCACGTTGCACACGTAGAGAACGGGCTTGGAGGAGAGAAGGCCGAGCATGGAGAACAGCTTCTCCTCCTCGGGCTTGCGCTCCACGAGGCGCGCAGGCTTGCCCTCGCGCAGGAGCGGCAGGGCGCGGTTCACGAGGTCGAGGGTTTCCTTCGCCTCCTTGTCGTTGCCCTTCGCCCGCTTCTCGAGAGCGATCACGCGCTTCTCGAGGCTGTCGAGATCCGCCAGCATCAGCTCGGTCTCGATGGTCTCGATATCGGCGATCGGGTCGATCTTGCCTTCCACATGGGTGATGTCCGAATCCTCGAAGCAGCGCACCACATGGGCGACCGCGTCCACCTCGCGGATATTGGCCAGGAACTGGTTGCCGAGGCCCTCGCCCTTGGAGGCGCCGCGCACGAGGCCGGCGATGTCCACGAAGGTCAGGCGCGTCGGGATGATCTGCGCGGAGCTTGCGATGCCCGCAAGCTTGTCGAGCCGCTCGTCGGGCACCGCCACATCGCCCACGTTCGGCTCGATGGTGCAGAACGGGTAGTTCGCGGCCTGCGCGGCTGCGGTCTGCGTCAGCGCATTGAAGAGGGTGGACTTGCCCACATTGGGAAGCCCGACGATACCCATCTTGAAGCCCATGGCCTCGCTCCTTCGTGTTCATGCGGCCCGCGTGGATTCAGCGGCCGGAATTGTGATGTTCGGTTCGGCCGGCATGTCCGCGGCGGCCGATGCTGTCGTGTTCGGTTCGGCGGCCCGGCGGGCGCCTTACTCCTTTGTCGGCGCGGCCTTCTCGCCCGGCCGCTTCACGTCGGTCCAGCCCCGCCCTTCCATGGCGAGGTGCACCTTGTTCTGAAAGCCCGTCTCGTCGCCCTTGGCGATCAGCGCCGCGTGGTCCGCCACGGCGCGGCACAGATCCTCGACCCAGGGCTCCTCCGCCTTGGAGAAGTCGCCGAGCACGTGCCGCTGCACCAGCGCCTTGTCGCCCGGATGCCCGATGCCGAGGCGCACCCGGCGGTAGTCGTTGCCGCAATGGGCCGTGATCGAGCGCAGGCCGTTATGACCCGCATTGCCGCCCCCGGTCTTCACCCGCAGCTTGGCGGAGGGCAGGTCGAGCTCGTCGAAGAAGACCGTCACGTCGGAGAGCGGGATCTTGAAGAAGACCATGGCCTCGCGCACCGCGCGGCCCGACTCGTTCATGTAGGTCTCGGGCTTGAGGATCAGCACCCGCTCGCCGCCCACGAGAGCCTCCGCGGCCTGCCCCTGGAAGCGGCGGCGCCAGGGCGCGGCGTTGTGGGCGCGCGCGATCGCCTCGGCCGCCATGAAGCCGATGTTGTGGCGGTTCCGCGCGTATTGGGAGCCTGGATTGCCGAGGCCGACGAAGAGGCGCATGGCTGGAAACCCATAAGGAAACGCTCCGACCAGGGGCCGGAGCGTTCAAGGCTTGGAAGGGACGGATCCGGAGGCGTCAGGCCTTCGCGGCTTCCGCCGGAGCCGCCGGGGCGTCCTCGTTCATGCCGGAGGGCGCCACGCAGGTCACGAGCGTCACGTTCTCCTGCGAGGTCGGCTTGGCGCCGTTCGGGAGGGCGATGTCGGCAAGGTGGATCGACGAGCCGATGTCGAGATTGGCCACCGAAGCCTCGATGAAGTCCGGGATCGCGTCCGAGGGGACGAGCAGCTCGACCGAGTGCTCCACGATCTGGAGCGTGCCGCCGCGCTTGGCGCCCGGGCACTTGTCCTGGTCGACCATGTGCACCGGCACCACGACCTTGATCTTCTGGCCTTCGGCGAGGCGCAGGAAGTCCACGTGGACCGGGAAGTCGCGCACCGGATCGAGCTGGTAGTCGCGCGGGATGGCGCGGACCTTGCGGCCATCCACGTCGATCTCGAAGATCGTGGTGAGGAAGTGGCCGGCGAAGATCAGCTGCTTGGTCTGGTTGAAGTCGAGAGCGATGGTCTCGGCCGCCTGGCCGCCCCCGTAGACGACGGCGGGTACTTGGCCCTGGCGACGAACGGCCCGGGCGGCCCCCTTGCCGGCCCGGTCGCGCGCCACGGCCTGAATCTGCTTGATAGCGCTCATGGTCGTGGTCCTTCAATGCGGTTGGTCAGAAAGCCGAAGGCCGCCGAAACGGCGGCCTTGCGGGCTCATGCGCCCGAGCCTCCAAGGGTGTCTGGCGGGCGCGAGCGGGCTTATAGGGGCAAAAACCCAGGAAAGCAAGGAAGCTGCCTCACGCCTCCGCCTTGAAGGTGCGCCCGAGATGCCGGCCCGCCGCCACGTAGTGGCGGAACACGTAGAGCAGCGGGTGCCACTTGCTCGCATCGATACGGTCGGTGCCTGGGATCGCGATCGCCTCATGCGCATGCACCCGGGCCACCTGAACCTCCAGGATGCAGAAATCGTTGGCTCCGCCCACCTCCCACCGGCCTCCGCCCGGCGCATGGGCGGCCACGACCGTGGCCTCGTACTGGAGGGGGCACTCGGCGATCCGGGGCGGTGCGACGAGGTCGGAGGGGAGAGGCGTCAGTCCCGCGGCCTCGAACTTGCGGGGCTCATGATAATAGCCCGCCGCCGCCTTGTGGGCGGGCACCGCCTGGCGGCCGGTGGTCCGCGCGAGGCGCTCCACGGATTCCCAAAGGTGGGCCGGGACGATGTTGACGACGCAGGAGCCGTGCCGCACCGCATTCTCCGCCCCCTGGCCGTGGCTGCTGAGGCCGAGCACGATCCTGTCCCCGAGAGCCCATGCGGACGACATGGGCGAGATGTTGGGCGTCCCATCGGGATTGAGGGTCGTCACGAGGGCGACCGGCGTGCCGAAATAATGAACCGAGGGGGCGATGACCCGCGTGGCCGGGCCATCCGCCACTTCCGACTTTGCCGCTGAGTGTCCGATCATGACTGCCCCTCCCCAGATGCGGCGAGGGCTTAGCAGCGGGCGGGCGCCAGGGAAAACCGGAACGCTTCGGTCCCGGTCGAACGGAATGCCGCCACGATCATGGCCCTACGGGCTGGATCCCGCCTGCAAGGTTCAGTCGAACAGGCTCGACACCGAGCTTTCCGTCGCCGTGCGGCCGATGGCTTCGCCGAGCAGGGTGGCGATGCTGATGGCGCGGATGTTGCGGGCGACCTTCACGGCCTCGGTGGGCTGGATGGAATCGGTGATCACCAGCTCCTTCAGCTTGGAATTGGAGATGCGCGAGACCGCTCCGCCCGAGAGGACGCCGTGGGTGATGTAGGCGTAGACCTCCTTGGCGCCGTTGGCGAGGAGGGCATCGGCCGCGTTCACCAGGGTGCCGCCGGAATCCACGATGTCGTCGACGAGGATGCAGGAGCGGCCTTCCACGTCGCCGATGATGTTCATGACCTCGGACTCGCCCGGCCGCTCGCGGCGCTTGTCGACGATGGCGAGGGGAGCGTCGATGCGTTTCGCCAGCGCGCGGGCGCGCACCACGCCGCCCACATCCGGCGAGACCACCATGCGGGAGCCGCCGTCGAGGCGCTCCTTGATGTCGCGCACCATCACGGGGGCCGAGAACAGGTTGTCGGTCGGGATGTCGAAGAAGCCCTGGATCTGACCCGCATGGAGGTCGAGCGTCAGGACGCGGTCGACGCCGGCGCGGGTGATGAGGTTCGCCACCAGCTTGGCCGAGATCGGGGTGCGCGGGCCGGGTTTGCGGTCCTGCCGGGCATAGCCGAAATAGGGGATCACGGCCGTGACCCGGCGCGCCGAGGCGCGGCGCAGGGCATCCACCATGATGAGCAGTTCCATCAGGTGGTCGTTCGTCGGGAACGAGGTCGACTGGATGACGAACACGTCCTCGCCGCGCACGTTCTCCTGGATTTCGACGAACACCTCCATATCCGCGAAGCGCTTGACCTGGCACTTGGCGAGGGGGACGTCGAGATAGGCGGAGATGGCCTCCGCCAGCGGTCGGTTGGAATTTCCCGCGACGAGCTTCATGCGACCTGCGACTTTCGTCTTTCCGTTGGCCGGCCGCATCTTCCGACAGCCCCGGTGCGGCGGGCGAGCGGGGTCTTAGCAGCGTTGGGAAACCGTCACAATACGCGGAACGGATCGATTCTGCGGCATGTGCGACCGCGCCGGCGCCTTACGGAGCGGCAAGGGCGAGGCCTGGATCGGATGGCTCGGCCGCGGCAGCGGCGGTCGATCCCTCCGGCTGCCCGGCCTTGGCTTCGCGCAGGAACAGGGCGATCTCGTCCATGCTCTGGGCGGCGAGCCGCCCGAGCGCGTCCCGGTCGAGGGCGGCCCAGTCCGTGACGGCGCCCTCCATGGGGCTCGTGCCGGCGAGGCGCCTGGCCCGTCGCTTCTGCTGATCGAAGACCTCCCACACATAGGTGAGCTCGCCCTGGCCCTCCGGGTTGGTTCCGGCCGAGAGGTAGCCCCGCAGCCGGTAGCGGGCGGGCGCATCGACCCCGACGAGGTCCACCTGCCGCTCGGCGGCGGCGCCCGCCATCTCGTTGGCGAAGGCGGTGCGCACCGCCGGGGGCGGGCCGATGATCTCCATGGTGACCGGGACACCGGAGGGCGTGGGAGCGAGGGCGGGACCCGTGCTCTGGCAGGCGCCAAGGCCGAGAGCCGATGCGAGGACGGCAAGGCGCCATGCGCGGTGAAACCAAGCCATCCTGCCCCTCTCGCGTGGTGAACGAACCGTTAAGCCTCGCTTTTAGGCTGCCTTGGGGGGCGGGTCCAGCACCGGGGCCATGGGCTCGGCAGACCGTCCGGTGCCTCAGCGGATGGCGAGGTCGAGATCCGGCAGGGTGACCGGCTCCGCGCCCGCCTCCGTCACGAGGGAGGTGCGGCCGAGGCACAGGGCGGTCTCGGTCTCGGAATCCATGAGGATCATGTGGGCGAAGAACACCATGCCGGGCTCGATGACCCAGGGGTTGCCCTCGTAGAACATGGGCCAGTCCATCCAGGACGGGGTATAGGTGGCGCCCAGGGAGTAGCCGCAGGCATTGAGCCGGTGGTTGGAGAGCCCGTGCTCGTCGAGCACACGGGCATGGGCCGCGAAGACGTCGCCCGCCGTGCGGCCGGGCCGCATCTCGGCCTCGCAGGCGAGCAGCGCCTCGCGGGCGGCCCGGTGATAGGTGAGGTGCTGAGGCTTGGGGTCGCCGACCGCCACCGTGCGCATGATGGCGGCATGGTAGTGCCGGTAGACGCCCGCGAACTCCAAGGTGATCTGGTCCCGTGTCTCGAGCACCCGGCGGCCTGCCTTGTAGCGGCACAGGAGAGCGTCGCGGCCCGATCCGATGATGAACTCGTTGCCCGGATAATCGCCGCCCGCCCGGAAGATCGCCGCATGCTGGGCCGCCAGGATCTCGCCCTCGTCGGCGCCGGCCCGGATGAGGGCAAGCGCCGCCGCATCCGCCGCGTCGCCGAGCTCCCCGGCCCGGCGCACATAGGCGATCTCCTCCTCCGACTTCACGGCGCGCAGGCGCGTCACGAGCGTCGAGGCGTCATTGAGCGTCGCGAAGCCCTCGAAGGCCGCATCGAGTTTCTTGCCGTTCGCGGCCACGAGCCCGTAGGATTCGTACTCGACCCCGAGGCGCTTGCCGGCGAGGCCGAGATCCGCCGCGAGGGCCTTCAGATCGAGCGCCGGGTTGGCCTCGGCCGCGTCCTTCCAGATGCGGATATCGCCGAGGGTCGAGGTGTGCCGGGCCTGCCGCAGATCCGCCGAGCGGGTGAGGAGCGCCATGCGCCCGTCCGCCGTGACGGCGAGGCACTGGAAGAAGCAGAACCCGAACGTGTCGTAGCCCGTGAGCCAGAACATGGATTCCTGCTGGAACAGCAGCATCCCGTCTAGCCGGGCCTCCGCCATGGCGGCGGTGAGGGCGGCCTTGCGGCGGTCGAATTCGGCAGGCGTGAAATGCAGGGCCACGGGGCATCCTCGTCAGGGGTGGGTTTAGCCTGACCTTGGAGGCACCGCAGGAGTCGTCAAGCCGGCTGGGGCGCCCGCAGGCGGCGGGCAAGACCATCGAGGCCGACCGCGATGAGGCCCGCGACCAGCCCCCAGAACGCCGAGCCGATCCCGAAGAGGGATAGGCCCGAGGCCGTGACGGCGAGCGTCAGCACGGCGGGAAAGCGCTGGCCCTCGTCCGCCATGGCGGTGCCGAGCGCCCCGGCGAGCGCGCCGATGAGCCCCAACCCCGCCACGGTGCGGATCAGTTCCACGGGGAGCGCCGTGATCACCGCGATCAGCCCGCCGCAGAGCACCGCGAAGGCAAGGTAGCAGGCGGCGTAGAACGGGCCCGTCATCCAGCGCTTGGCCGGATCGGGGTGGGTGTCGGGGCCGGTGCAGATGGCGGCCGAGATCGCCGCAAGGTTGCTCGTATGGGCCCCGAAGGGCGCGGTCAGGAGCGAGGCGATGCCCGTGACCGCGAGGATCGAGCGGCTCGGCACCTTCTCGTAGCCCGAGGCGCGCAGCACCGCGAAGCCCGGCAGGTTCTGGGAGGCCATGGTGACGAGAAAGAGCGGCAGGCCGAGCCCCAGCAGAACGGAGGGCTCGAAGGTGGGGGTGACGAGGCTCAAGGAGCCGAAGGCGCTCACGGCCTCCAGGGGCTTTGCGAGGCCAAGTCCGAAGGCGGCCGCAAGGCCTGCCCCCAGGACCGCCAGCACGGCGATCGAGGGGCTGATGAGGCGCGCCACCAGGAACAGCCCGACGAGGGGGAGCACCAGGAGCGGCCACCCCTGCGCGCTCTCGAACACCGCCACCACGAAGCGGACGATGACCCCGGCCAGCATGGCGGCCGCCACCGAGGAGGGGATGCGTTCGATCAAGGTCGCCACGGGCCGAAACGCGGCCGTGACGATGATGAGGGCGCCGGCGAGCAGGAAGGCGCCGACCGCCGCCTGAAGCGGGATCCCGCTCGTCGCGGCGATGAGCGCGGCGCCGGGCGTCGACCAGGCGGTGATAATGGGGAGCCGGTGCCGGATGCTGAGGACGGCGCTCGTCGCCGCCATGGCAAGACACAGGCCCGTGAGCCAGGAGGCGGCCTCGGAGGCGCTTGCGCCGATCGCCTGTGTCGCCGCGATGATCACGGCCACGCTGCTGCCGAAGCCGACGAGGGCCGCCACGACGGCCGAGGTGATGATCGAGGGGCGCAAGGCCGGTCTCCGGGGCTGAGGAGTTCGGCCGTTTACCGCGCCGGAGCCGGCCGATCTAGGACGAAAGTGCGCCTCGAAGCCCGCCTTTCTGGCCGAAAACGTCGCCCCGGCTTTCCACGGGGCGCCCGGACTCCTAAATCAGCTTCATGAATCGCAACACCTACAACGACGTGCCGCCCGATATCCTGGGCGACGATGACGACGATCAGGTCGTCTCGGCGGAGAGCGCCTCGGACGTCGATCTCGACCTGGAGGCGGCTCCGGCTCTCGTGGAGCGCGGCACCGAGGTGATCCGGCGCTTTTGGACGACACTTCCCAACGCGCCCGGCGTCTACCGCATGCTCGATGCCAAGGGAAACGTGCTCTACGTGGGCAAGGCCAAGAGCCTGAAGAACCGCGTGGGCTCCTATGCCCGCGGCCAGGCCCATTCCAACCGCATCGCCCGGATGATCGGCGAGACGACCTCCATGGAGTTCGTCACCACGAGCACGGAAACCGAAGCGCTGCTGCTCGAAGCCAACCTGATCAAGCAGCTGAAGCCCCGCTACAACGTGCTCATGCGGGACGACAAGTCGCTCCCCTACATCCTGCTCACCGCCGACCACGAGGCGCCGCAGATCGTGAAGCACCGGGGCGCGCGCAAGCGCAAGGGCGATTACTACGGCCCCTTCGCTAGCGTCTGGGCGGTCAACCGCACGGTGAACGCGCTCCAGCGCGCCTTCCTTCTGCGCTCGTGCAACGACAGTTTTTATGAGAACCGCACGCGCCCCTGCCTTCTTTATCAAATCAAGCGCTGCTCGGGGCCGTGCACGAAGGAGATCCCGGTCGACGAGTACCAGAGCCTCGCGAACGAAGCGCGCGCGTTTCTGGCCGGCAAGTCGAATGCCGTGAAGGAGCGCATCACGCAGGAGATGCAGCAGGCTTCGCAGGAGCTCGAATTCGAGCGCGCGGCGCGCTACCGCGACCGGCTTGCGGCGCTATCCGCCATTCAGGGCGTGCAAGGCGTCAACACCAATTCGGTGGAAGAGGCGGACGTGTTCGCCCTCGACGAGCAGGCGGGCCAGTTCTGCATCGAGGTGTTCTTCTTCCGCAACTGGCAGAACTGGGGCAACCGCGCCTACTTCCCGAAGGCCGACAAGAGCATGGAGAAGGCGGAGGTCCTCGCCGCCTTCGTGGCCCAGTTCTACGACGACAAGCCCGCCCCCCGCGTGGTGCTGCTCTCCCACGAGATCGAGGACGCGGAGCTCCTGGGCGCCGCGCTCTCGACCCGCGCGGAAGGCCGAGTCGAGATTCACGCGCCTCAGCGCGGTGAGCGGCGTCAGCTCATCGACTACGCCCTGCGCAACGCCAAGGAAGCGCTCGGCCGGCGCCTCGCGGACACGGCCTCGCAGCAGAAGCTTCTCGTCTCCCTGGCGCAGGCCTTCGGATTGCCGAAGGTGCCGCGCCGCGTGGAGGTCTACGACAACTCGCACATCATGGGCACCAACGCGGTCGGCGCCATGGTCGTCGCGGGCGCGAACGGCTTCATGAAGCAGCACTACCGCACCTTCAACATGAAGAACGAGGACCTGAAGCCCGGCGACGATTACGGCATGATGAAGGAAATGCTCCAGCGGCGCTTCGCGCGGCTGGTCAAGGAGGTGCCCCGCGACGCTGCCCCTGCCGAGGGAGAGGTGACTGCGCAGCCGGCACCAGGAAGCGATGCTGGCTCAGCCGACGCTCCATCCGAAACGCTTCCCATTCCTGCCCCCGTAGCCCACGGTGACGCCGACGACACCTTCCCGTCCTGGCCCGACCTCGTTCTCATCGATGGCGGCAAGGGGCAGCTCGAAGCGGCTCGGCAGGCCCTCGCCGAGATCGGCCTGGGGGAGGGCCACGTGGCGCTGATCGGCATCGCCAAGGGGCGGGACCGGGATGCGGGGCGCGAAACCTTCTTCAAAATCGGTGCGCCGCCCTTCAAGCTGCCGCCCCGGGACCCGGCCCTTTATTTCGTGCAGCGCCTGCGCGACGAGGCCCACCGCTTCGCCATCGGGGCGCATCGGGCCAAGCGCAAGCGCGAGATGGTGAAGAACCCTCTGGATGAGATCGCCGGGATCGGGCCGACCCGCAAAAGGGCCCTGCTCCACCATTTCGGGACCGTGAAGGCCATCCAACGGGCGGCCCTGGAGGACCTCATGAAGGCACCGGGCGTCAACGCCGCGACCGCGCGGGCGGTCTACGATTTCTTCCACGGATGAGGCGGAAATCGCCTCCCGGCCTCACGAAGCGCGGAGAAAAGGCGAGGGTGGGTTGCGCCCGGGCCTGTTGACGCCTCGGGGCCGGGCATGTTTCCTGCCCAACCAATGAGCATCGCGTCCCCCATGCGGCGATCCAAAGCCCTGAGCTTGCCGAACATCCTCACCTACGGCCGCCTTGCGGCCGTACCGGCCGTGGTAGGCCTGCTCTTCTGGCCTGAGGACCTGTGGTCCCGCTGGATCGCCCTCGCGATCTTCGTCGTGGCGGCCATCACCGATTATTTCGACGGCTATCTGGCCCGGGCCTATGCCCAGCAATCCGCGCTCGGCCGGATGCTCGATCCCATCGCCGACAAGCTGCTCGTCGCCGCCTGCCTGCTGATGCTCGTGGCGGACAAGACCATCCAGAGCTGGGCGCTCTGGGCCGCCATCGTGATCCTGTGTCGCGAGATCCTCGTTTCCGGCCTGCGGGAATTCCTGGCGGAGCTCAAGGTGAGCGTCCCTGTGAGCCGGGTCGCCAAATGGAAGACGACTCTGCAGCTGGTCTCAGTGGGCTTTCTGATCGCCGGACCGGCGGGCGAGACGGTGCTGCCGGGCACCGTCACCATCGGCATCGTGCTGCTTTGGGCGGCGGCGATCCTGACCCTCTACACGGGCTGGGATTACCTGAAGACCGGCCTCCACCACATGATGGAAGAGTGAGGCGCCTCGCGGAGCCTGCCGCCGGCCGCCGACCCAGAAAGGTCGAACCCCGATGCCCCTGAAACTCGTCTATTTCGCCTGGGTGCGGGAGCGCGTCGGCAAGACTGAGGAAACGGTCGAGGTGCCGGCCGGGACCGCGACCGTGGCGGATCTCGTGCGCTGGCTGAAGACCCGGGGCGAGGAATACGAATATGCCTTCGAGAACGAAGGCGTGGTGCGGGCCGCCATCGACCACACCCATGTGAAGCCCGATGCCTCCCTCGACGGCGCCCGCGAGATCGCGTTCTTTCCGCCCATGACCGGCGGCTGAGGGCGGCTTCGATGATCCCGAGCGTTCGTATCCAGGCGGAAGACTTCGACATCGCCTCCGAGATCGCGGCCTTGAGCGAGGGGCGCGCCGATAGCGGCGCCGTCGTCACCTTCACGGGCCTGTGCCGCGACGAGGGCGGACGGCTCCAGGCTTTGGAACTCGAGCATTACCCCGGCATGGCCGAAGCCGAGATCGGCCGCGTCGTGGACGAGGCGCGCGGGCGCTGGCCGCTGACCGGCCTCACCGTGATCCATCGCTACGGCAAGATCCGGCCGGGGCAAAACATCGTGCTCGTCGTCACGGCCTCCGCTCATCGCCGCGCCGCGTTCGAGGCCGCGGAATTCCTCATGGACTACCTCAAGACCCGCGCGCCGTTCTGGAAGCGCGAGCACCTGAAGGACGGCACCGCCGGCGGGTGGGTCGAGGCGAAGGATGAGGACGACACGGCGCTGGAGCGCTGGAGCCGCCCGGACCACCCCTCCCGCGAGAGCTCCGGCTGACCGTCACGCGGGCCGACCGAGAACACGGCGGGGCGGACCATCGAAGGATCGCTGAGGTTACGCCGGTTGACGGCGAACGCCGCGAGGCAGACCATCGGCGGATTGCCGCGGAGTTGCCCATGCGCCGCATGATCCTAGGTCTTCTGCTCGTCGCCGCGCCGGCCCTTGCGCACGAGCCAGCCCGTGAGACCGCGCAGGTCTCGCCTCACAATCCCATCGATTGCTGGTGCCGTGCCCAGGGCCGAATCTTCGCGCCGGGCGAGAGCATCTGTCTCAGCACGGCCCAGGGGCCGCGGCTCGCCTTGTGCGAAATGGTGACGAACGTGATGTCCTGGGTGCCGACGGAGCGCTCCTGCCCCGAGGCCTGACGAGGTCGTGCGACCCACGCGAGAACCCGCAGCCTCAAAAAAACGCCGCCGGCAGAACCGGCGGCGGAACATGAATCAAGGGTCTCAACAAACCCGCCGGACCCTTCGGCCCGACCGGACATCATTCAATCAAAACACGCCCGCGACGATGGCCCCGATGAAAACCAGGGACGCGCAAATTGCCGCGATGTTCAGTTTCGAAGCCAAATCCAACTTCATGATCAGGCCCATCCAGCACCTCCTGTCTGAACCTGGGCACAGGCTAACAAAAGGTTAAGCCTGAGCAAAGCCCGATAAAGCGGCACGGCGAACGGGGGATCGATGTTCACAGGGATGTCGGCGGGCTATGTGCCTGCGGTATCGTGCGAAATCGCCGCCCTGTGCACAATTGCGCCAATCGGGACTGGCCGAATGCCTGCTGCAGCGCGAAGCGTGTCGAAAGCGTCGGCCCGCGAAGGACTTATCCGTCGGCGCGCAACACCTTTTCGAGCCAGTGCGCGGCGGCGAGCGCGCGCTCGTCCCAGCCGAATCCGGCGATCACCTGGACGCCGACCGGGAGCCCTGCCGCATCCGCGAGGCCCGGCACGTTCACGCAAGGATTCCCCATGAGAGTCCAGAGCCGGTTGAAGCGCGCATTGCCCGTGGAGCCGAGCCCGCGCGGCGCGGCGCCCGGCGCCGCGTAGGTGAGGAGCACGTCGCATTCCTCGAACACCGCGTGCAACGCGCCACGCGCCCGATGGGAGGTGCGGCGCGCATCGTCATAGGCCTCGACCGTGATGCTCTCCGCTGCCTCCAAGGCCTGCCGCAGGAGCGGCGGCATGGTCTCCCGGTGGTGGTCCATCTCCCAGGCGAGCGCCTGCCGCGCCTCGAAATCCTGCAGGATCGGGTGGATGCGAAACGCATCGGCGAGGAGCGCGGGGAGGGCGAGGGAGCGCACCGTGGCGCCCGCCCGTTCGGCCGCCCGCGCCGCTGTCTCCAGCGCCTCCGCGCCAGCGGGCTCCGGCGCCTCGGCGAAATCCTGCGTGACCACCCCGATCCGCGGCGCGCCGGACTCGCTGCGATCGACCCGCACCTCGCCGCGCCCCGTGATCGCCGCAAGCGCGTAGGCCGCATCCGCCACGGTGGCCGCGAACAGCCCCGGCGTGTCGAGGGACCAGGAGAACGCCTTGATGCCGACCGTCGGCAGAACCCGGTAGGAAGGCTTCACGCCCGCGACGCCGCAGAACGAGGCGGGCCGGATCACGGACCCGCCTGTCTGGGTACCGATGGCGAGCGGCACCATCCCAGCCCGCACCGCCGCGGCCGAGCCCGACGAGGAGCCTCCCGGCGTGTGCTCGCGATTGGCCGGGTTCCGCGTGACGGTGGGGTCGAGATAGGCGAAGGGCGTCGTCGCCGTCTTGCCGATCACGGTGGCGCCTGCCCGCTTCAGGGCCATCACCAGCGGCGCGTCGGCTTTCGGCCGCCAGCCCGCATAGAGCGGCGATCCGCACTCGGTCGGCAGGTCCGCGGTGTCGACGATATCCTTCACGCCGACCGCGATGCCACGGAGCGGGCCCTCGCGGCGGATCTCGGCCGCGAAATCCACCGTCGCGAAGGCCTGGATCGCCTCGTCCTCCGCCAGGATCGCTTCCCGGACGAGGCGCACGGCGCCCTCCGGCGTCAGGCTGCCCGAATCCATGCGGCCGAGGAGGTCGAGAAGGGAGATCATGCGGGGCGATCCTGGGTGGGGCTTCAGCGCTCCTAGCATGGTGAACCTGGGGAGGGCAGGGCCGACTTCCGTCGGAACCCCGTGCCGCCGTCGCACGATACGCCACCCGCCACGGTTGACGGACCCTTTACCGGTTTCGTCGTATCCGAGCTGTCATGCGCCGTGGGTTAGTTGCGTTCGGTGCCCTGACGCTGATCGGATTGGGCATGACAGGTTGCGGATTCCGCTTCGAACAGCGGGAGCCCTGGCGCGCGCAGGCGGAGGCGGAATGCCTTGGCGCCAAGCAGGTTCAGCCCTCCGCCTATATGTCGCGCAGCGCCAAGATCGACGGGCCGGGCGTCTGCGGCATGGATTACCCCTTCAAGGTCGCGGCATTCGCGGGCGGCACGGTCGGCGTGAACCGGCAGGTGACGCTCGCCTGCCCGATCATCCCCCGCATCGAGGCCTGGCTGGAGGAGGTGGTGAAGCCCGCCGGCACCCTCTATTTTGGCGTGCCCGTGGTGGACCTGAAGGCCGGCTCCTATTCCTGCCGCCCGCGCAACAACCAGCGGGGCGCCAAGCTCTCCGAGCATTCCTTCGGCAACGCCCTCGACATTATGGCCTTCGTGCTGGCCGACGGGCGCGAGGTCACCGTGCTCAAGGGCTGGCGCGGGGATCCCGCCGAGCAGGACTTCCTGCGCGAGGTGTTCACCGGGGCCTGCCGCCACTTCACCACGGTGCTCGGCCCCGGCGCCGACGCCTTCCATTACGACCACCTGCATATCGACCTTGCCCGGCACGACCCCCGCGGCGAGCGGCGCATCTGCAAGCCCATTCTGAAATTCGAGCCGCGCCTCGACATGCCCGGGGCAGGCGGCCGCCGTCCCGCGGCGACGCCGATCCCGGCGGACCTGCCGCCGATCGACATGGAGGAGGAGGGCACCTACGAGGACGAGCCCGCCATGTCGCAGGCCCCGGCCCGCCCGGCGCCCGTCGCCGGCTACGGGCAGCCCGCCCCGGCTCGGCCGATGCCTGCGCCGTCCTACCCGGCCCAGCCCTATCCGGCGCCTCCCCCGTCCGCTCCCGCGCGGCCGCTGCCTGCTCAAGCGCCCATGGCCGCCGACCTGCCGCCCCCGCGCGGGCAGGGCCTCATGCTGCCGCCCGCCTCCGTACCCTCGGCGCCGCCAGCCCCCGGCCGTTCGCCGCTCCATCCCGAACCCTACCGGGCGCCGCTCTACAACCGGCCGCCCGTCACCGGACAGGCGCCCCAAATCCTCAACGGGCACGGAATCTACTAGGCCCGGCAGCCGCACGGCCCCAGGGCGTTCAAAGGGCGGGGACTCCCCTGAGCCTCGCGGCCACCTGTGGCCCGGCCGCCACCCGGGCCTGCAAAGCGCCCCCGATCCCGCAGAACGTGCGGACGGAACCTTGACGGGGGTTGCGGCCGCTCACATGGTCCCCTGTCATGAAGGATGAAGGGCGGAGCATTCCGATGCGGTTGTGGGCGGTTCTGATGATCGGTGCGGTGCTCGGGGCTCCCGCGCTCGCCCGGGAGATCGATCCCGCGGAACGGCGCGAGGTGCCCTTCGACGCCAACATTCCCGTGTGCAACGACGCGACGATCCTGGCCGAGATCACGTCCGATTTCAGCCGCCGCGAATCGCGCTTCTGGAATTCCAGCCTGCAGATCGTAGCCTATGACCGGGTTCGGCAGGTGGCGTGGCGGCCCTGGGGCCTCGACACGATCCCGCGCCGCTTCTGCTCCGGAATCGTGACCACCTCCGACGGGCACCGCCGGCAGATCCATTTCTCGGTGCGCGAGGAGCTTGGCTTCATCGGCACGTTCTGGGATACCGATTGGTGCGTCGAGGGCCTCGACCGGCACTACGCCTACGCGCCGCGCTGCAAGCAGGCGCAGCCGTGAGCCTCCCGCGCAGCGGCCTTGCCGCCGCGCTTTTGACGCTAGCGGCCCTTCTCGCCGGCGCCGCCCAAGCCCAGCCCGGCCCCCGCGAGCAGCGCGGCGAGCCCGCGGGCGCATTCGATTTCTACGTGCTCGCCCTGTCCTGGTCGCCGGGCTTCTGCGAACTCAATCCCAATGCCCGCAGCCGCGAGCAATGCGAGCCCGGCCGCCCCTCGGGCTTCGTGGTTCATGGGCTCTGGCCGCAAAACGAGGCCGGCTATCCGAGCTTCTGCGAGCCCTCGAACCGTCCGGTGCCCCGGGGCGCCGTGGACGAGGCGGCGGGCCTCTTTCCGGACGAAGGCCTCGCCCGCTACCAGTGGCGCAAGCACGGAAGCTGCTCCGGCCTTGCGCCGAGCGAGTATTTTCGCGCGGTTCGCCAGGTCCGGGAGAGGGTGCGGGTGCCCGATCGGCTTCAGAAGCCCGGGACCGACACCAAGGCGCTGCCGCTCGAGATCGAGCGCGCCTTCGCCGAGGCCAACCCGGGCCTGAGGCCCGAGATGATGGCGGTCGCCTGCGGCCGCCGGGTGTTCCAGGAGATCCGCCTGTGCCTGACCAAGGACCTGCGGTCCTTCCGCGCCTGTCCCGAGGTGGACCGGGATGGGTGCCGGGCGGGCGAGATCACCATCAACGCCGTCCGTTAGCCTCGCGCGAGCGTTGACGTCCGGCTTCCGGACCTGCCCCATGCAGGACCGGCACGCTTGCCCCGCCGTCCGATAGCCCCGAACCGGCATCGACGTTTCCCCTCTGCGGAGATCGCCCATGAACTACCGGCACGCCTTCCACGCCGGCAACTTCGCCGACGTGATGAAGCACGCGCTTCTCGTGCGCATTCTCGCCTATCTCCAGCGCAAGGAGACGCCGATCCGCGTGATCGACACCCATGCGGGGATCGGCCTCTATGACCTTGGGGCCGATGAGGCCGCGCGGACGGGGGAATGGGGGGAGGGCATCGGCCGCCTCGAGAGGCCCTTCGGACCTGAGGTGGAGGCGCTCCTCGAACCCTATCGGCGCGTGGTCGCGGAGGTGCGGGCGCGGCATGGAGCAAAGGCCTATCCGGGCTCGCCCGCGATCGTGCGGGAAATGCTGCGCCGGCAGGACCGGGGCGTGTTCGTTGAGCTGCATCCCACCGACCACGCGACCCTCTCCGCCCGCTTCAACGAGGTTTCCAACCTGAAAGTCATGCATCTCGACGGTTGGACGGCGCTCCACGCCCTCATCCCGCCGAAGGAGAAGCGCGGGCTCGTGCTGATCGACCCGCCCTACGAGGTGCCCAACGAGATCGCGCGCCTTGGCGAGGAGCTTGCTGTCGCATTGCGGAAATGGCCGACGGGGGTCTTTGCGGGCTGGTACCCGATCAAGTCGCACGGCCCTGTGGACGCCATGGCGGCGGCCCTCGACCGGGTTCTGGACAGGCCGGCGCTTCGCCTGGACATGCTGATCGACGATCCGCGCTCGCCCGACCGCCTCAACGGCTGCGGCCTTCTCGTCATCAACCCGCCCTTCGCCCTGAAAGGGGAGGCGGAGCTGCTGCTGCCGGCTCTCGCCGAGCGCCTCTCGCGCTCAGGCTATGGAGCGTTCCGCTGCGAGGCGCTGGGGCGGGAGGCTTAAACCGCGAAAGGGCGTGGGAGCGCTGCGTCTGGACCTCCGTCCCTTCCAGAAGGGGGAGGGCGCTTACGCCGTCCCCTCGGTCTCGAACAGCACGCTGTCCAGGGCCTCGCGGGCGGATTTGCCGGCCCACATGACGAACTGGAAGGCCTGGAAGTAGCGCTCGCAGGCCTCGACCGACACCCGCAGCATGGTCTCGCATTGGGGATGCGTCGGCTCGGCGCCGCCGGCGAGCAGGAGGGCGTGGCGGAACATCACCACGTTCTCGGAGCTCCAGAGGTCGAAATGACCGACCCAGAGCTGCTCGTTGATGAGCGCGATGAGGGCCAGGATCTCCGGGCGGCGGCGGTCCGGCACCTTTAGGTCGAAGGCGCAGGCCACGTGCAGCGCCTCCACGTCCTCGATCCAGGTGAAGGCCACATGGTAATCGGCGAACTGGCCGGCCACCGAAACGGACATCTCGTCCGTCTCCGCCCGGTCGAAGATCCAATCCCTCAAGGAGGCGAGGCGTTCGACCACGTCCAGAGGGTGCTCGGTGCGGTCGGTTTCAAGAAGAAGCTGGTGCATATCGATCCGTGACGCTCTGACGAGCAACAGGTGAGAGAGAACGCAACTGGCAACACCATCACGTCAGCGCAGGATCACGCGAACGTATTCGCGGGCGACGGTGGAAGTTGATGGAAAGATGAATCCGCCACCACCCACGAACGCGACCCTGTTGCGGCGACATCTCCGAATTGACCGCCCGTCAAGGTCGAAGCAACAGTCCAAGATTCGTGCGTGGCTCACAATGCGCGGCCGTGGTCTGTCCACAGCAGGCCGTGTTCCATCTGCGCCGCGTGGCCAAATTGTGGTGGATAGCCCGGTGGCGGTGCCGCAGGCCGATCTTCCCCTAAGGCAGATCGGCCGGTCAGCCCTGGGGGCCGAGCCGCGCCTCGAGCGCCTTGACCCGGCCCTCGAGCGTCTCGTTCTGCTCGCGCAGGGCGGTGACGAGGTCCCGAAGCACCTCCACCTCCTCGCGGGTCGCCACGTCCATGTCCCGGACGATGCGCTCCATCTGGGAGCGAGCCACGGTCTCCACCTCCCGGCGCACGCCCTGGGCGGCGCCCACCGCGTCGGTCGCGAGGCGCGCGATCTCGTCGAGGAGGCGGTTGGAGGTCTGGGCCATCGGGGTCGTCCTTACGCAGCGGTCGTGCCGGAGCGTCCGGCCTTACGCTCATGTGGCGCTTTCCGGCGAAAACCGCAACCGGCCAGGGGGTGGGGAGCAAAGGGTTGACGACACCGCCGCGCCGGTCCACCTCCTCGGCTCATGCCCGTCCTCGCCCTGCCGTTCCCAGCCATCGACCCCATCGCCATCGCCATAGGCCCCTTCGCGATCCGCTGGTACGCGCTCGCCTATGTGGTCGGGCTCCTGGGCGGCTGGTTCCTGGCCCGGCGCCTCGCCGCCCGGGTGGACCTGTGGGGACCCCTGAAGCGACCGACCGCGACGGATATCGACGACCTCATTGTCTGGGTGGCCCTCGGCGTCGTCCTGGGCGGGCGCATCGGCTACGTGCTCTTCTACAATTTTCAGAGCTACATCGCGAACCCGGCCGAGATCCTGGCGGTGTGGCGGGGCGGCATGTCCTTCCACGGCGGCTTTATCGGCGCGATCCTGGCGATCCTCACCTTCGCCCGTTCCCGCGGCCTCAGCGGCCTTGCCATGCTGGATCTCGCCGCGGTGGTGACCCCGATCGGGCTCTTCTTCGGCCGCATCGCCAATTTCGTGAACGGGGAGCTCTGGGGCCGGCCGGCGCCGGATTTTCCATACGCGGTCGTGTTCCCCCATGCGGGGCCGATGCCGCGTCATCCCAGCCAGCTCTACGAGGCCTTCGGCGAGGGGCTCGTCCTCTTCGTGGTGCTGCTGGTGGCGGTGCGCCGCTTCGGCTTCAAGCGGCCCGGGCTGATCGGCGGGCTCTTCGTGCTCGGCTACGCGGTGGCGCGCATCGTCTGCGAGTTCTTCCGGGAGCCCGACCCTCAGCTCGGCTTCCTGTTCGGCCGCTCCGTGGACGCCCTCGGCGGCGGGATCACCATGGGCATGCTGCTGTCGATTCCCATGGCGCTCGTGGGCGCCATCGCGATCTGGCTCGCGGCCCGCGGCGCGACGCGGCCGCGCAGCCTCCCCCAGCAGGCCCCCTCCGCGTGACCGTTCTGCGCGAGCAAGTCCTCCGACAGGCGAGCGCGGCGAGGCCCTGGTGGTGACGGCTCTCGAGAGGCAGATCCGCGAGATCGTCGCGGAGGAGGGGCCGCTCACGGTGGAGCGCTACATGGCCCTGTGCCTCGGCCATTATTACGGCTCCCGCGACCCCCTCGGCGCGGGGGGCGATTTCACCACCGCGCCCGAGATCAGCCAGATGTTCGGCGAGCTTCTGGGCCTGTGGTCCGTGGCCGTCTGGCAGGCCATGGGCTCCCCGCCGCTCCGCCTTGTGGAGCTCGGTCCAGGCCGCGGCACCTTGATGGTGGATGCCTTGCGGGCCGCAAGGCTCGTCCCGGCCTTTCTCGGCAGCCTCTCCGTCCATCTCGTGGAGACGAGCCCGGCCCTGCGCGAGCGCCAGCGGCAGGCGCTGGCCGCTGCGGGCGTGCCCATTGCCTGGCATGACCGCATGGAGGATGTGCCCCCGGGCCCCGCCATCGTCCTTGCCAACGAATTCGTCGATGCGCTGCCCATCCGCCAGTTCGTCGCCGCGGAGCGCGGCTGGCATGAGCGCGTCGTGGGCCTCGACGGCGAGCGGCTTGTCTTCGGTCTCGCGCCAAGCCCGCAGCCCGGGCCGACGCCCCTCCCGCCGCCCGGTACGATCCGCGAGGAGGCGCCCGTGGCGGCACGGACCGCGCGTGCGCTGGCTGAGCGGCTGGCCGGGCAGGGCGGCGCGGCGCTCCTCGTCGATTACGGCTATTGGGGGCCCGCCACCGGAGACACGCTCCAGGCCCTGAAGGCTCACGCTCCCATCGACCCGCTCACCGCCTGCGGCGAGGCGGATCTCACGGCCCATGTGGATTTCGCCGCTCTTGCGGCGGCGGCCCAGGACGGCGGCGCCGCGGTGCATGGTCCAAGCGACCAGGCTTCCTTCCTCGAAGCGCTCGGAATCGTCGAGCGCGCGGCCTCCTTGAAGGCTCGCGCGAACCCGGCCCAGGGCGAGGCCGTGGAGGCGGCCCTGCGCCGGCTCACCGACCGGGCGCCCGCTGGAATGGGCTCGCTCTTCAAGGTCTTGGGCCTGAGCCAGCCGGGGCTGGCCCTGCCGGGGCTGGCGGCGCGCTGATCGCGCCGGTTGATCGGGCCCGGAACATGGGCGACAAGCGCCTCCATGGTCATCGAAGCACCCGAACTTGCCGCCTATCCCAATCTCCGGCACGCCTTCTTCACCCGCCAAGGCGGCGTCTCGGAGGGGCTCTATGCCAGCCTCAACGGGGGTCTTGGCTCGTCCGACGATCCCGACCGGGTGCGGGAGAACCGTCGCCGCATGGCGCAGACGCTCGGCGTCGCGCCCGAGGGGCTGGTGAGCCTCTACCAGGTCCATTCCCCGGATGCGGTCGTGGTGGAGGGGCCCTGGCCCGGCGACAAGCCGAAGGCCGATGGCATGGCGACCCGGGCGGCCGGCGTGGCGCTTGCCATCACCACGGCCGATTGCGGCCCGCTCCTCTTCGCGGATCCCCATGCCGGGGTCGTGGGCGCCGCCCATGCGGGCTGGCGTGGGGCGCTCACGGGCGTCATGGAGGCGACGCTGGACGCCATGGAGGGCCTCGGCGCCCGGCGCGACACAATCGTGGCGGTGCTCGGCCCCATGATCTCGCAGGAGGCCTACGAAGTCGGGCCCGACCTCATCGCCCGCTTCACGCAAGCCGATCCGGAGAACGAGCGCTTCTTCGCGCCGAACGGGCGCGAGGGGCACGCCCAATTCGACCTGCCGGGCTATATCGGGATGCGCCTCTCGCGCGCCGGCATCGGCGAATTCGCGAATCTTGGCCTGTGCACCTACGGGGACGAGGAGCGCTTCTACAGCTTCCGCCGCACCACGCACCGTAAGGAGCCCGATTATGGGCGCCTGATCTCGGCGATCACGCTCGTCGCCTAGGCGCCGCTACTCCCTCAAACCCACCACGTCCGGCGTCTCCCAGGCGAGGTGCTGGCCCCCATCGACCGCGATCATCTGGCCCGTGACGCTGCGGGCCCGGGCGAGGAAGAGAACGGCCTCGGCGATCTCCTCCATGGACGGGCCGCGCCCCATGAGCACCGCTGCGCTCTGCTTGGCGAAATCCTCCTCGCCCTGGCGCGTATTCGTGAGCGTCGGCCCCGGCCCGATGGCGTTGACGCGGATGCGCGGCGCGAGGGCCTGGGCGAGGGTCTGCGTCGCGGTGAAGAGGGCCGCCTTCGTGAGGGTGTAGGAAACGAATTGCGGCGTCAGCTTCCAGACCCGCTGGTCCACGATATTGACGACGCAGCCCTCCCGATCCGCGGGCAGCTGGCGGGCGAGATCCTGAGCGAGGAAGACGGGGCTGCGCAGATTGACGGCGAAATGCCGGTCCCAGCGCTCGCGGGTCAAAGAGCCCATCTCGTCGGGCTCGAACTCGGAGGCATTGTTCACGAGCAGCGTCACCGGCCCGAGCATCGCGGCGGCCCGGTCGATCAGGCCTGCGACCGCATCGGAATCGGCGAGGTCCGCGGCCACGACCGCAGCCCTGCCACCCCGCGCCACGATGCCCCGCACCACCGCCTCGGCCTCCTCCAGGGAGCGATTGCTGTGAATGGCGACGGCGTAGCCCTCCGCCGCAAGGCGCTCCGCGATTGCCCGTCCGATGCGGCGCGCGGCGCCCGTCACCACTGCCACCTGCCCCATGTTGACCCTTTGTTAAGCGTAGCTCTTCGTTTCACGGATCAGGCGCCCGTGCGGATCACGATTTCGCCCAATTTTGACGGCGAGGCTGCAACTAACGCTCAAGTTTGGCGTTTCGAGTCCAAGCGAGCCCAAGGGGAAAAAGCGCGCACAATGCTGCCACTTTAATGCCATGGTCGGTTTGCCGTCCGTGGTCGAGCTGCAACAGCTCTCAGCGGGACTTCGCTCTATAACGTGGCTTCGACGCCTGCCCGATCCGGATCGAAGGATCACAGGCCAACGATACAAGGAGTTGCATATGAAAAAGCTTCTGCTCGCCAGCGTCGCCTTCGCCAGCCTCGCCACGGCCGCCCAGGCCGCCGACCTCCCGCGCCGCACGGCTCCCATCGCCCCGGCTCCCATGGTGCAGGCGATCCCGGTCTTCACCTGGACCGGCTTCTATGTGGGTGTGAACGCCGGCTACGGCTTCGGCACCAACGAGGACGCGTCCGTGTTCGTCCCGGGCGTGGGCTTCGTCTCCACGGGCGGCAACGACAACGGCGGCTTCGTCGGCGGCGGCCAGCTCGGCTATAACCTCCAGTTCGGCTCCTTCGTGGTCGGTCTCGAGACGGACCTCCAGTACGCCGATCTCGGCGGCAACCGCCGCGACTTCGGCTTCACCCCCGGCGCTCCGTATTTCGGCGCTGGCGGCGGCGCTGCCCTCGACTACTTCGGCACCGTCCGCGCTCGCGCGGGTGTGGCCTTCGATCGCGCCCTCGTCTACGCCACCGGTGGTTTCGCCTACGGCGGCGGCGACAACAACACCGGCTGCTTCTTCGGTACCACCTTCGTGGCGAGCTGCGGCTCGAACGACACCGCCACCGGCTGGACCCTTGGCGCTGGCGTCGAGTACGCCGTCACCAACAACCTGACCGTGAAGCTCGAGGGTCTCTACGTGAACCTCGACCGCGGCAACAACGACCTGGTCGATCCGGCCACCGGCATCGTCTACCCGGGCAGCAACAACACCGAGTTCGGCGTTGTCCGCGGCGGCGTGAACTTCAAGTTCTAATCGCCTCCAAGCGATCGGATGCAGGGGCCCGGCGGCAACGCCGGGCCTTTTTCGTTCAGCTCCGAGCGCTTCGGCTCAGGTCTTCATGCGGGTCGCCTCGAAGGCCGGCACGCGCGCCGCGAAATCGTCGAGCCAGGCGACGAGCTTCGGATAGGCGTCGCGCCAGGTTCCCGGAAAGCGCAGGTCGAGATAGCCGAGGGCGCAGGCGAGCGTGATGTGGCCGATATGGAGGTTCGCCTCCGGCGTGGCGTGATGCGCCTGCGCATGGTCGAGCCCGCGCTTCACCTTGCCGGCCTGGTGCTCCACCCATTTCGGATCGCGCCTGTCCTCGGGCCGCCAGCGGCCCTCATAGACCTGCAACAGCGCCGCATCCATGATGCCGTCGCCGAGCGCCTGCAGGCGCAGGGCCGGATAGCGCGCCTCCCCGGCTGGGATGACGCCACCGCCGCCCGCGAGGTGATCGAGATAATCGACGATGACGCGGGAATCGTAGAGCGACTCGCCGGTCTCCAGGACGAGGCAGGGGATCTTGCCGAGCGGGTTCTGCTGGCGCAGGGGCTCGTTCGGGTCGAGGGTGTCGGCCTCGGTGACGGCAATGCGGTCCGTGAGTCCGAGAAGCGCGGCGCTGATCTTGACCTTGCGGCCGAAGGGCGAGGCGGGCGAGGAGCGAAGGGTGAGCATGGGGGGTCTCCGGTCGGGCCCCTTCATCGCAAAGGCCATGCTTCCCCGCAATCGTCCTTGCGGCGAGGGCTTGGAGCCCGGCGCCGCAAGCTCGACAGGGTCGGCGTTCGGTGAGATACGACGAGCTTCGCCCCCTCAGGATCCGCCGATGGCCGCCACCTCCGCTCTTCCCGCCACCCTCACCCTCGTCGGCGCCGGAAAGATGGGGGGCGCCATGCTGGAGGGCTGGCTGCGGCAGGGGATCGACCCTGCGGGCGTCACCGTCATCGACCCACGACCCTCGGGCGAGATGGCGGCGCTCTGTGAGGCGAAGGGGATGGAGCTCAATCCAGGCTCCCCCCGGACCGGCCCCGAGGTGCTGGTGCTCGCCACGAAGCCCCAGATGCTGGACGAGGCGGCAGGCATCGTCGATGCGATGGTCGGCCCGGACACCCTCGTGATCTCGATTCTCGCCGGCAAGACCATCGGCAACCTCCTCCAGCGCCTGCCAGGGGCCCGCGCCGTGGTGCGCGCCATGCCGAACCTGCCCGCCAGCATCGGCCGGGGTGCCACGGGCGCCGCCGCCAACGCGGCGGTTTCGGAGGCCCAGCGCCGGATGGCGGACAGCCTCCTCAAGGCGGTCGGCATCGTCGAGTGGCTAACCTCGGAGGACCTGATCGATGCGGTGACGGCGGTGTCGGGCTCTGGCCCCGCCTACATTTTCCATCTCACCGAATGCCTCGCGGAGGCTGGGATCGCCGCGGGCCTGCCCGCGGACCTCGCCCGGCGCCTTGCCCGCGCCACCGTGACGGGGGCGGGCGAACTCCTGGCTCAGAGCGATCTTCCCCCCGAGACCCTGCGCCAGAACGTGACCTCGCCCGGGGGCACCACGGCGGCGGCGCTCCAGGTGCTGATGGCCGATCCCGGCGGAATGCCGCCGCTCATGAAGGAGGCGGTGGCTGCGGCGAAGCGGCGCGCGGAGGAATTGGCGGGCTGAGCGTTCGGGCAAACACCCCTGCGCCACCCTACATCAGGGCTTGAGATCATCTATCGGAGCCGCCCATGACCGCCGGACACCCTGCCTCGAAGCCCGACGCCGTGGCCGACGGCTCAAAGCCCGTTTCGAAGCGCGATGCCATCGTCGATGCCCTGATGGCGCTTGCAGCCGAGCGGCCCTGGAGCGACATCGAGCTCATCGACGTTGCCGAAGCCGCCGGCGTGACGCTTGCGGAATTCCGCGATCTCTTCCCCTCGAAGGGCGCGGTGCTCGGCGCCTTCTCCAAGCGCATCGACCGGGAGGTCCTGCAGGGCACCTCCGACGATCTCAAGGACGAACCCGCCCGCGAGCGGGTCTTCGACGTCTACATGCGCCGGCTCGATGCCATGACGCCCTACAAGCGGGCGCTCCGCCGGATCGTGACGGCGCTTCGCCAGGATCCCGTCTCGCTCATGGCGCTCAACCGGGAGGGGCTGAACTCCCAGCGCTTCATGCTGGCGGCGGCAGGTATCTCCACGGAGGGTCCGCTCGGCAATCTGAAGCTCCAGGGCGGGGTCATCGTGTTCGCCAACACGCTGCAGACCTGGCTCGAGGACGACGACCCGGCGCTCGCCCGCACCATGGCCCGCCTCGACCGGGAGCTGCGCCGCGGCGAGCGCGTGCTGGAGCAGGCCGATGACCTGCGCCGCCTGACCGCTCCCCTGCGGGCTCTCGGCCAGGCGCTCTTCGAGCGCGGGCGCCGCCCCCGCCGGCCACGCCAGCGCTACGATGACGACATGAGCGATCCGGCAGCCGCCATCTGACGGTTCGACGTCAATCGCGCAGCCGCCCCACGAGCGGGGGAGTGCTCATGTGGGGGAGATGGCTCGACTCCATCCGTATCGCCGTGACATGAGCGGACGAACGCTTGTGCGGGGAGGATGCGATGGATCAGGTAAACGCGGCGCAGATCACCTTCGACGATTTCATGAAGGTCGACATCCGTGTCGGCCGCATCGTGGCCGCCGAAGCCTTTCCGCAGGCGCGCAAGCCCGCCTTCAAGCTCACCATCGATTTCGGGCCCGAGATCGGGATCAAGCGCTCCTCGGCGCAGATCACAGTGAACCACTCCCTCGACACGCTGGTGGGCAGCCAGGTGCTCGCCGTGGTCAACTTCCCGCCGCGCCAGATCGGACCTTTCATGAGCGAGGTTCTGACGCTTGGCGTGCCGGACGAGAACGGCCAAGTCATGCTGATCCGGCCGGACCGGGACGTGCCGCTGGGCGGACGGCTCTACTAGCCGCCTCCCGAGGGAAAGGGGCGTCAGGCCGGCAGCCGCACCGTTGCCCGTAACCCTCCCAGCGGGCTATCGCCGAGCGCGATGTCGCCGCCATGGGAGCGGGCGATATCGCGGGCGATGGCAAGGCCGAGGCCGGAGCCGCCCTCGTCCTGGTTGCGGGCCTCGTCGAGGCGCACGAAGGGCTTGAACACTTCCTCGCGCATTTCAGCGGGAATGCCCGGGCCGTCATCGTCCACATGCACCACGAGCCAGCGCGTCTCGTGGTTGGCGGAGATCGCGATGCGGTCCCCGTGGCGGGCCGCGTTTGCCACGAGATTGAAGAGAAGGCGGCGGAAGGCGTCGGGCCGCACGGTGATCATCGGGTCGCCCACGATCTCGAGATCGGTCACATGGCCCTGCCGCTCCGCATCCACCTGCAATTCCTCGAGCAGGGTGCGCAGGTCCGTGGTGACGGCGCTTTCCCCGGCATCGCCGCGGGCGAAGGCGAGGTAGCCCTCGAGCATGCGGCTCATCTCGTCGATGTCGCGCTTGAGGTCTTCCACTTCCGGCGTCTGCTTGAAGAGCGCGAGCGAGAGCTTGAAGCGGGTGAGGATCGTGCGCAGGTCGTGGCTTACGCCGTTGAGCATGGTCGTGCGCTGGTCCATGGCGCGCTCGATGCGGCGCTTCATCTCCATGAAGGCATGGCCCGCCTGCCGCACCTCACGGGCGCCCCGCGGGCGAAACTCGATCTCGCGTCCCTTGCCGAAGCTCTCCGCGGCCTCCGCCAGCCGCAGGATCGGGCGGATCTGGTTGCGCAGGAAGAGGATCGCGACGCCGAGGAGCACGAGCGACGACGCGCCCATCCAGACGAGGAAGATGTGCGAATTCGAGGCATAGGCCTGGCTGCGCCGCGCCAGGATGCGCATCACCCCGTCGTCGAGCTTCACGCGGACTTCGATATAGCTCGACCGTCCCACCGTGTCGGTCCAGTAGGGCCGTTCGATCTTGCGGCGCAGCTCGTCGGACAACGCTTCGTCGAGGATCGAGAAGAAGGGTTTGGGAGCGGGGGGCGGCAGGTCGGCATCGCGCAGGATGTCCACGTCGAGGCTCAGCCGATCGGCGGCGATGCGCGTGAGCGTCGCCGCGTTCCTGTCCTGCGGATAGCTCTCGTAGATGTCGATGAGCGCCGCGATGTCGGCAGTGACCGCCGAGGACAGGCGCCGCGTCACGAGTTCCCAGTGCCGCTCCATGAAGGCGTAGGCGATCACCGATTGCAGCAGCACGACCGGCGCGATGATGATGATGAGCGAGCGGGCATAGAGCCCCTTCGGCAGGAACCGGCCGAGCCACCGCAGGGCCAGATCGAGCGGCGCCAGCGGTGAGTTGCGAAGGGCGGCCCGGAGCGCGTTCATCGGTCGATCACGAGCCTGTAGCCGATGCCCCGCACGGTTTGCAGGAAGAGCGGGTTCGCCGGGTCGGCCTCGATCTTCCGCCGCAGGCGATTGATCTGGACGTCCACGGTGCGCTCGTTGGCGGCAAGGCCCCCGCCCGCAAGCTCCTCGCGCGCTACGTTCCCGCCCGCGCGGCCGCCGAGGATCGTGAGGATCTCGCGCTCGCGCTCGGTGATGCGCACCACCTCGTCCTCCCGGCGCAACTCGCCCCGGTCGAGGCGGAAACTGAACGGCCCGAAGCAGATCGCCTCGGGCTCCGCCTCGGGTACGGCGCTGGGCGCGGTGCGGCGCAGGATGTTGTTGAGACGCAGGATCAGCTCCCGCGGCTCGAAGGGTTTCGGCAGGTAGTCGTCAGCCCCGATCTCGAGCCCCGTCACCCGGTCCTCCGCATTGGCCCGGGCGGTGAGCATGAGGATCGGCACCCGGGAGGTCTGGCGGATGGTGCGGGCGTAGTCGAAGCCGGTCTCGCCCGGCATCATCACGTCGAGAACGAGGGCGTCGAACACGAAGCTCTCGGCCTTCGCCCGCGCCTCCGCGGCGCTCGATGCCGTGGTGACCCGGTAACCGTTCTCGCCCAGAAAGCGCGCCAGCAGGTCGCGCAGGCGCCGGTCGTCGTCCACGACGAGGATGTGGGGCGCATGATCGGGGATGTCGACGCGGGCAGGTTCCATGGCGGGTCTCGGGTGGTCCTTGCGACCCTTCTATCAAAGCAGGCCTGTCCCTGGCCACGGCGGATCCCGAAAGGGGCGGGGGTGGCTCGGCCGGTTCGCTAAGGCTTGGCCGGCCCGAAGACGAGGCGCTCCACGTGGGTGCGATCGTCGGAATCGATCATCGCGAGGAGATACCGGCTCGCAACCTCCTTGGTGCCGGCATCCGTCGCCGCGAGCGCCCGCATGATGCGCCGGGTCTGGAGCTTGGCAAGCTTGAGGGCGAGTTCCCGACCCTGGTCGGTGGTGAACAGGAGGCGCTGCCGACGGTCTGACGTGCCGGTGCGGCTTTCCACGAAACCCTTCTCGATCAGCTCTTTCAGCACCCGGTTGAGGCTCTGCTTGGTGATCCGCAGGATGTCGAGGAGCTCGGCGATGGTGAGGCCCGGCTGGCGGTCCACGAAATGCAACACCCGGTGGTGAGCGCGGCCAAAGCCGTAATCCGCGAGGATCCGGTCCGGGTCGCTCACGAAATCCCGGTAGGCGAAGAAGAACAGCTCGATGAGGTCGTAGGCCGGCAGCTCGGCGAGGATGTCCTCGCCGGTGGGCTTCGTCGACAGGGCGCTGCTGGTCATGTCGGGCAAGGTCCGATCCATTTATGTCAGCCTTGTTGACATATCTCAGCCCGATTGTTACTCGTCAAGGCGTCTTCGTGAAATGAACGAACAGAAACACCGGTTGCACACCCCATTTCACGGTCTCGTGCGGCAACCGGGCGAATAGGAAGCCTCAAGGAGCAAGTCATGGCGGCCGCACCCTTCGATCAGCGCGACGGTTGGATCTGGTACGATGGGCAGCTCGTGCCCTGGCAGGATGCCAAGCTCCACGTCCTGTCCCATGCGCTTCACTACGCGTCCAGCGTGTTCGAGGGCGAGCGCGCCTATGGGGGCGTGATCTTCAAGTCCACGGAGCATTCCGAGCGCCTGAAGAAGTCCGCCGAGATCCTCGATTTCGAGATCCCCTACACGGTGGCCGAGATCGATGCCGCCAAAGCCCTCGTGCTTGAGAAGAGCGGCCTGAAGGACGCCTATATCCGCCCGGTCGCCTGGCGCGGCTCGGAAATGATGGGCGTGGCCGCTCAGGCCAACACGATCCACCTTGCCATCGCGGCTTGGGATTGGCCGAGCTATTTCGACCCCGCCGAGAAGATGAAGGGCATCCGCCTCGACATGGCCGAGTACCGCCGTCCGGATCCCGCGACGGCGCCGTCGACCGCGAAGGCGGCCGGGCTCTACATGATCTGCACCATCTCCAAGCACCGCGCCGAGCGGAAGGGCTATGCGGATGCCCTCATGCTCGATTGGCAGGGCCGCGTCGCCGAATGCACCGGCGCCAACGTGTTCTTCATCAAGGACGGCACGATCCACACGCCGAAGGCCGATTGCTTCCTCGACGGCATCACCCGCCGCACGGTGATCGATCTCGCCAAGCGCCGCGGCTTCGAGGTCGAGGAGCGCCGGATCATGCCGGCGGAGCTCGACAGCTTCAACGAGTGCTTCATCACCGGCACGGCCGCCGAGGTGACGCCGGTCTCCGAGATCGGCCCCCACCGCTTCCAGCCCGGCAACATGACGAAGGTGCTGATGGAGGATTACACGGCCGAGGTGCAGCCCAAGGCCGCTGCCGCCTGAGCCCCCATAGGGACCTGCGCAACGAGACCCGACGAGCCCGGCGCAGCCCCGCGCCGGGCTTTTTCGTCCTGAATCGGCTTCCGTTGCGGAACCCGCGCCCATCGGACCGAGCTTCGCGCGGAACATAGAACGAACATGGCATTTTGCTCGATTCCAGGGTCGACCTGTGGATAACGGGGATGGATCCAGGGGGCGGCTATTTTGTTTCCAATGCGGAACCAGCGCTTAGCCCATTCGTCCTCATAGGAGAACATTTAGAGAACATTGGGAGCACGACATGGCTCAGCAGAACCAGACGCCTCGCGGTCGCCACGAAGACCCGCCGGAGGTGCAGAACCCGAAGGTGAACCCGGATCAGAATTCCAACCAGATCAAGGACCCGGACGATTGGGTGACGGGCCACGAGCCCATGACGGGCGCCCAGGCATCCTATCTGAAGACGCTCTCCGAGCAGGCTCACGAGCCGAAGGCCTACGACCCGGAATTGGACAAGGCCGAAGCCTCGAAGCGCATCGACCAATTGAAGCAGGAGACCGGGCGCTAAGCCGGGCCTCTCGCGCGACGGAATGCACGATGGCCGGGTCTTGCCCGGCCATCGTCGGTTTCACAGCGCTTCCGTGAGCGGTTCAGCGTTTCTCGTTCAGGGCGCGCAGCGCCTCGGGCGTCCGCATGTCGTCCGGGACCTTGAAGTCCTTGGCGGCCCCGCGGGCGGCCTGGACCCCTTTGGGAAAGCCGGTGCGGTCGCTGAAATCGCGCGGCGGAGCCGATGGGCTGCCCTTCAGGCGGCTCATGGCGCCCGAGACGGCACCCGAAACAGCGCCTGACTGGCTGTGCATCTGGGCGGCGTAGATGTCCAAGGCCGTGACGCCCGCAACCGCCGCCATGGCGATGCCCACATTCTCCCGCCGCCGGTTGCCCTCGCCGAGATTGCCCGCGAGCGTCGCAAGATCGAGCGCGTCGCCGCCGACACGGCCCCAGAGCCACGGACCTTTGTCGCGGGCCGCCAACAGGCCGATCCCGTTCGCGATCTCGCGCAGGCCATAGCCCTGGATCAGGCGCTCCTGCCCGCGCATGCCGAGGAAGCCCGCGAGCCGCCCGGGCATCAGCACCTCCGCGAGGCCGAGCCCAATGCTGAACCAGCCGAGGCCGTTGGCGAGCGCATCCGCGCCGCTGCCTTGCGCCTGCCCGCCGCGCCGCATGGCGCCCGGGTCGCGCCGCTGCGTCGGCGTGTAATGCCCGCGCCGGTGCGAGCCGCCGTGGCGGACGCCCTCGTCGGGCGATGCGGAGCGGTGCGCCTCTCCCGAATCGTGGGCTCCCGGATGGGGATCGCGCGACGTCCCCTGGGCTTGAGGCTGATGGGCCATGATCGATCTCCGATGAGCTCTGAGGACGAAGCCGGTCGCGAAGCCGAATGGGCGCCGCGACCGTTCCTCTCTTCATGCGGGAGGCCGGCTCTTTGTTCCGCCGGAACCCCGTGCGACCCCGTTCAGGGCTTCAGGATCACCTTGATGCAGCTGTCCTGCTTGTCCCGGAAGGTTTCGTAGTAGCCAGGGCCATCCTCAAGCTTCGCCGTGTGCGTGATCACGAAGGAGGGATCGATTTGACCCTCCTCGATGCGGCGCACGAGGTCCTCGGTCCAGCGGTTCACGTGGGTCTGGCCCATGCGGAACGTGAGGCCCTTGTTCATGGCGGCGCCAAAAGGAATTTTGTCGATGAGACCGCCATAGACGCCGGGGATCGAGATCGTGCCGGCGGGGCGGCACACATAGATCATCTCGCGCAGAACGTGAGGCCGGTCGCTTTCCAGCATCACGGCCTGCTTGGCGCGGTCGAGGATGGTGTCCGGGTGCTTCAGGCTCACATGGGCCTCAAGGCCGACGCAATCGATGCATTTTTCCGGGCCCTTGCCCTTGGTGAGCTCGTTGAGACGCTCGATCACGCTCTCTTCCTTGAAGTCGATCGTGATCGCGCCCGCCGCGGCCGCCATGGAGAGGCGCTCCGGCACGCAGTCGATCGCCACCACTTGCTTGGCGCCGAGCAGGATCGCCGAACGGATCGCGAACTGGCCCACGGGGCCGCAGCCCCAGATCGCCACGGTGTCGGTGGGCTGGATGTCCGCCTGCACGGCGCCCTGCCAGCCGGTCGGGAAGATGTCGCCAAGGAAGAGCGCCTGCTCGTCGGGCATGCCCTGCGGGATCTTGATATGGGTGGTGTCCGCATAAGGAACGCGTACGTACTCGGCCTGGCCGCCCTGGTAGCCGCCGGTGAGCTGGGTGTAGCCGAACAGGCCCGCGGTGGTGTGCCCGAACACCTTCTCGGCGAGATGCTTGTTGCGGTTCGTGGTCTCGCAGACCGAGAAGTTGCCGCGCCGGCACTGCTCGCACTCGCCGCAAATGATCGTGAACGGGATCACGACCCGCTCGCCGACCTTCAGCTTCTTGTTCTCGTTGCCGACCTCCACGACCTCGCCCATGAACTCGTGGCCCATGATGTCGCCGTGGGTCATGCCCGGGATGAAGTTGTTGTAAAGATGGAGGTCCGAGCCGCAGATGGCGCAGCTCGTCACCTTGATGATCGCGTCCCGTCCATGCTCGATCTTCGGATCCGGCACCGTCTCGCACCGGATGTCGTGCTTGCCCTGCCAGCGGAGCGCTTTCATCGTGACCTCCTCGAACTCGTCTAGGCGGGCGCCGGCCGAGCGGCCGCGCCTTGTGTCCCGAGTGATGACGGCGAGACGGCCCACCTGTTCCGCTGGGGCTGAATAAAATCGGCTTGAACTCCCTGGTTGGAGGTGCGTCGAGCTCCTGGTAAGCTCGGCCGCAACCAGGGACGCTTTTCCAGAGTTCCTAATCTTCACAAGCCCTGCGGGGATCACCACATTACCCTCAAGGGCATTTCGCCCTGTTTGGTGACGGAAACCATGATGAACTTCTCCACCCGTCGCGGCCGCGCCGTGGTTGCGCTGGCAGCGGCTCTGACCCTCCTGGGCAGCGTAGCCGAAGCTCGCGTCGGGCGGGGTAGCGGCGGCTTCGGCTCGCGGGGCTCGCGCACCTTCGAAGCGCCGCCGGCGACCCGGACCGCCCCGAACCCGGCTGGCCCGATCCAGCGCTCCCAGGTCCCGCAGAACCAGCTCCAGAACCGTCCCGGCGTCCCGCCTGCCGGGCAGGTGGCGCAGCCGCGCCGCTTCGGCTTCGGCACGGGCCTGTTCGCGGGCCTTCTCGGCGCCGGCCTCCTCGGCATGCTGTTCGGCAACGGCTTCTTCGGAGGCCTTGCAGGCCTTGGCTCGATCCTGGGGCTTCTCGTCCAGGTCGCCCTGATCGGCCTCCTGATCTCCTTTGCGGTCCGCTGGTTCCGCCGGCGGCAGCAGCCCGCGACCGCGCAGGCCTATGGCCGCTCCGGTCTGGGCGGCACCGGCCCGAGGCCGGGTCCGGTGCCCTCCACGGGCGGCGCGCTCGGCGGCATGGGTCTGGGAGCGGGGCTCGGTGGCCTTGGTGGCCTGAACCGCGCCCGTGTCCAGGACGCCCCGAAGCGTCCCGGCGTGCGGGACGAGGTCGGGATCGGCGAGGCCGACTTCACCGCCTTCGAGCGCAAGCTCCATGAGGTGCAGGGCGCCAATTCGCGCCAGGACGTGGCGGCCATCTGGACGCTCGCGACCCCCGAGATGGCGGGCTACATCCAAGAGGAGCTGAACGATCAGACCTCGCGCGGCGTGGTCAGCACGGTCTCCGACCTGCGGCTCGAGCAGGGCGACCTCGCCGAGGCCTGGCGCGAGGGCGAGACGGATTACGCCACCGTCGCCATGCGCTTCTCCCTCAAGGAGGCGGTCACCGAGAAGGCCACCGGCCGGGTGGTCGAGGGCGATCCGAACCTCACGACGGAGGTGACGGAGCTCTGGACCTTCCGCCGCGACCGCGGCGGCGACTGGAAGCTCTCCGCGATCCAGAAGGCCTAAAACCTCTTCCACACAGACACCAGAACGGCCGGCGCAAGCCGGCCGTTTTGCGTTGTGCCTCAGGGGAACCCGGTCGGACGGGGCCGGTTGATCGTTTGATCCCCCACCCGCCGAAGGAGCAACCCCATGGCCAATCCCGGCATGCCTAACACCGACCCGATCCCCGGCGGCAACATCCCGACCGAGGTTCCACCAAACCAGAGCCCGGACGAGCTGCCGGATATCGGCCCGACCGGCCCGCGCACGCCCTATCCGGTGAACGAGCCCGGCATCACCGATCCGACGGGACCTGGCTCCGAGCCCGACTATCTGCCGGGCGGTCCAACAAACCCGGGAACGCGGTTCTAGGCTCCATCGACGCTCCTCGGATCGGCTAGGTTCGCGATCAAGAGGAAGCGCCGGTGCGCTGCAGGCGCGGCATCCGGAGGGAGAGGTTACGCTCGACCGCTATCATCAAGACGATATCCGGACGATGGGTCTTGAAACTCTCGTCGGATGGGAACTCCTTGTCCAAGGAGCTTGTGACGATCCGCGAGAAGTGGGACTCGAGAAACGGCATCAGCGCGTGGCCGAAGGAGTCGTGAACCACGTAGAGCGTGCGTCCGCCTGAAGCACCCGTATGAATCACCCGCTCGCCGGACGGGAGCGTATCCGAACGTCTGCTGGGGCGCGCGGTAGGACGCAGCACCATCGAATTCATCGAGGTCAGGCTGCCGATCCCAAGCATGTTGGCTAGATCCTTGTTGTCGTTGCCTCTGCTGGTGATCTGCTCGCGGAAGCTGGTCCGTGGAAGCGGCTGCGTTCCGAGCGCTTCCATCAGCGCGGTATAGGCGTAATAGGCGCCCAGGCTCGTCCAATGGGTGTCGAGAGCGTGATAGACGGGCTCGGCCTTCGCCTTCTCGGCCAGCAGGGAGCGCACATCGATCATTGGCTCGAAGCCCGCACGCGCTCTAGCGGCTGAGTAGAAGAGATCGGTTCCGGTCATCGCCGCGGGCGCGATGCCACGCGGCAGCAGATGCGGATAGATGGTCTGTTTGTCAGGTCCGACCAGGATCACGAGTTCGGCCCCGTTCTTTCGCACGAGATTTACGCGCTCTTGCAGCCCCTTCGCCCATTCATCGAGGTCCTCGGGGATAGGCATGACCGTTCCCCGCAGCAGCGCATAGTTCTTGGGCGCGTTGAAGAACAGCCAGCCATTCTGGCCCACATGAACATCGGGGGACGCGGAATAGCCGAGGCTGTAGCGGGCATAGTTGAGATAGGCGATCAGCGGCGCCCGAAAGGGCAGCTGATCCTGCGTCGCGTCGGTTACTTGGCGCGCGAACCGGCGCCAGTTCCTCACGGCCGTGGAAAGACTTGGAAACTCCGCCAGCACCCTGTTCTCATTGAGAACGATTGGAGGGGACACCAGGGGAAGAAGCCAAAGGCCTACAAAGGTCGCGCAGATCCCGATGATGACGACGAGCCAACGCTGGCGCATGAAGGCCTCTCAGAACCTGAAGTAAAGGAAGGGGTTGAGCGTTGTGGCGGCCAGAAAGGCCATGCAAAGCGCAAAACCGAGAATAAGCGCGGGCGAAGGCAGGGCATGGACGTGGTAGGCATCCAAACGGCTCTCCATAACGCTCACGTCGCGCCCGATCCGCTCCTGCTTTAGCCGATCCATCAGCCACGGCAGGAACGGCTGCGAGAACAGGATTCCAAGTCCAATTGCCGCGAAGGTTTCAGGATTGGTCCACAGGACGAGAGGAGTGTGGAAGTTCCATGATCCGACGAACATGGCCTGCAGGTAAGCCATGGCATGAGGCATGTCGTCGGCACGAAAGAAAATCCAGCCGATCATGAAGGCGAGCCAAGTGTAAAGATGGCGCAGCGGACGGGGCGATCCCCCGAGGGCGGATTGCAAGCCGACCCGCTCCGCGAGCAGAAGGGCGCCGTGATAGAGACCCCAGACGATGAAGGTCCAGGCCGCTCCGTGCCAAAGCCCAGTGAGGAAGAAGACGATGACGAGATTGCGGATCGTCAGCCATGTCCCGCCGCGATTGCCGCCGAGCGGGATGTAGACGTAGTCGCGAAACCAGGATGACAGGGAGATGTGCCAGCGGCGCCAGAAATCCGTCATGCTGGTCGCGGCATAGGGGTAATCGAAGTTCTTCGGGAAGCGGAACCCCAGCATGAAGGCCAGACCAATCGCCATGTTGGAATAGCCGCAAAAGTCGAAATAGATCTGCAACGAATAGCATAGGATTCCGAGCCAGGCAGTTGGCAGCGTGAGCTCGTTCGCCGCGAGGCCGAAGGCTGCGTCGGCGGGCCCGGCAACCGTGTTGGCGATCAGGAGCTTCTGGCACAGGCCTACGATGAAGTACTGGAAGCCTAGGCCCACCTTCTCGACCGAGGTTTGCCGGGCCTTAAGTTCGCTCTCGATATCGGCGTAGCGCACGATGGGACCCGCGATGAGATGCGGGAACATCAAGATATAGGTTGCGAAGCGAACAAGATTCCGGTCCGGCGTCACCGCGCCCCGCGCCACATCGACCAGATAGGAGATAAGCTGGAACGTGAAGAAGGAGATTCCGAGCGGAAGGACCACCTTCCAGCGGATGGAATCGACACCTGCCAGGGAGGTGATCGTGGACAGCAGGAACCCGGCATACTTGAAGTAGCCGAGGACGACGAGGTTGCCAGCGACGCCGAAAGCCAGCAGTTGCGTTCTGCGCGTCGGCGCCGCCAAACTCATCAGATGAGCGAGGTGGAAGTTCCCGACTATGAGTGCACCAAGAAGAAGAACGTACTCGCCCTCTCCCCAGGTGTAAAAGATCACGCTGCCCGTCAGAAGGATTCCATTGCGGGATCCCAATAGGTAGTAGGCGGCCAGGAACACCGGAAGAAAATAGAAGATGAAAATGGTCGAGCTGAAGACCACGCGGCTGTGCCCTCGCTTTTAAGCGACTGCATTGCATGGGCTTTGCCGAGGGGTCAAGGGATTCGCCCGTGCCGGCCGAGCTCAGCCGAAGATGACGGTGCCGTTGAGCCTCGGTCGAAGCTCGTACGTAAATGGGTGCCTGGGGCCTCGATCCCTCAGATCTCCAGGATGGCGTACGGCTTCCCATTCGGTTTTTCGATGTGGCGGGCCACGTTGTAGACCCGCTGACCGCCGGGGGTGCGGCCCTCGAATTTGCCGCGATGGGCGTGCCCGTGCACGATCGCGCTCACCTTGAACCGGTCGATGGTCTCGGCAAGGCGTGAGGAGCCGAGGAAGGGATAGATTTCGAGAGGCTCGCTCTCGATGGTCTCCTCCACGGGCGCGTAGTGAAGGATCACGAGCGAGCGCCGCGAGCGCACCGTGCGCATGGCGTTTTCAAGGCGCATGGCCTCGTTCATGGTCTCGGAGACGAACTGCTTCATGGCAGGCTCGCCGAAGGAGCCGAGCATCCGCCGGCCGAACCCGCCCGCGAAACCCTTCACGCCGACGAAGCCGACGCCGTCCACCTCGGTGGCCTGCCCGTCCAGGACCTTCATACCGGCCTCGCGCAGGATGCGCGTCACCTCCTCCGGGCATCCGCACTCGTAATCGTGATTGCCGAGCACGCCGATGACGGGGATCGAGCAGGCCTTGAGGTCCTCCGCCAGCAGCTCGGCCTCCTTCGGCTTGCCGAGATCGGTGAGGTCGCCGGCGAGCACCAGCACATCCGCCTCTCGCGAGATCTCGCCGAACAGATCGCGGTAGGACGAGGAATCGTCCTCGCGCACATGCAGGTCGCCCATGGCGGCGACCCTCAACGTCTTGCCATCGGACGGAGCTGGTGCGTCGGTCATTGCAGGTTATCGCCTCGTGCGGGATCGGTCAGCGGGCAGGGCCTGCCCTCAATCGTTGCGCCATTCGCCTTCGCCGCCCACGTCGGCAAAGCCCCACTCCTTCACGTCGATCTCGTAATCGATGCGGGAGAACATGCGGCCGCGGCACACCTTCATCTGGGGGGGCGGCAGGTCCATCTGCTTGGTGAGCCGGTCGAGCAGTTCGTCCATCACCCAGCGGGGCACGTTGTCCCGCTCGGTGGGGTAGATCCAACGGAAGTTCAGGAGATGCATGAGCAGCACCTCCCAGTGCACTTCCATGTAGGCGAGGAGCTGGTGCCAATCGATCTGGTCGTGGGCCTTCAGGATGGTGTGCGCCACGTCCGCGCCGTCATAGCGGTGGCGCAGCTGGATGAAGCATTTCGACCAGACGAGCTCCGTCGGCCCCACGATGCGCACGGCCGATCCGAACACCTCGATCTGACGGGCATTCTCGAACCACAGGTCGCCGATCGGCATCGTGCCGTTCGAGGAGGCGAAGATCACGTCGAAGAAGTGCTGGCCCTTGAATACCTTGCCGAGCCAGCGCTCGTCCTCGACCTCGATGGCGTAGCCGAGGCTCTTGAAGTGCGAGAGCACGCGCGGGTAGTCGCCGGCCTTGCAGAAGATGTCGAGGTCCTTGGTGGGCCGGCTGATGCCCGTATAGGCCGAGAGGGCGTAGGTGCCGGCGAGCAGGTAGGGCAGGCCAAGCGCGTTCAGCTCCCGCAGCGCCTCCGCATAGAAGCCCTCGGCTTCGGGGTTCTTGAGCGTCGGCTCGGCTTTCGCATCCATGACAGGGACCGCCGCCAGAGTGGGCGAGGGATGCGGGGCGCTGGGACGGGAATCTGTAATGGCCATCAGGTCGGATCCGAAGCGCGGCCGAAGGGGTCACGCGTTCGACAACCGCACGAGGGTGACGAAGTTCCTTGAAGCTTGGCCGCATGCTGGCGATGCCGCCGGCGATCCCCTTGCCGCACCGGCTCGACCTCAATCCTCGAACGGGTGGCTCCGGCAGCCCTCGGCCTCAATGGCCGCCGAGAGAAGTCCGCACGTCCCGGGGAGCGGCGAGGATCTCGCTCAGGCTCTGGGCGATATGGCGGGCCTCGTCGTCCTTGAGGCGCAGCATGAAGGGGGGCAGGGCGCCAGCCTGGAGAGCCACCACCGCCTGGCCGTTCTCGTCCATGCCGATGTCGATGGTGGGCGAGGTCACCTCCACCATTTCCTCGAGGGCCTCCTCGTCGGAGCCGGCCTGACCCGCATCCTCGCCGAGGACGGTGAGAAGCTGACCCAGCGCCTTCACAAGGGACCGGGCAGCCTGGGGGTCCATCACCACGGCGGTCGCCTGGTCGCCTTTTTGAAAAGCGAGCTGGATGTTCGTTCCCTCGAGCGTGACGGAGATGCCGGCCATCGTAAGTGTAATCCCTGAGCCTTCCAGTGGCCCGTCGGCGCGGACGCGGACGGGTTCGTCGGGGCAACCCCGATCCTCCCATATGGGCATTGGGGCGGCTGAGGGAAAGGCAATGACGCCGAACCAATCCCCTTTCCAGGGTTTTCTGCGGGCGTGCGGCGACGAAAGCCCTGCCTCCCTGCCGTAGCGGCAGGCCCGGCGGCGGAGGCGCGGCGCGCCTCCGCCCTCCGCTGCGGTCAGGCGCCCGAGGTGCGGCCCGGCCCACGTCCGCGCTTCGTCGCTTCGCCGCCCACGGTCGAGCCAGCGCCCTCGGCGGACCCCGCCGATCCCATGCCGGAGCCCGACGCTCCGGAGACAAGGCCTACGCCCGTCCCGCCACTCGCCGTACCGGAGCCCGCACCGATGGCGTTCGTGCCGGATCCTGTCCCGCCGGAACCCGAGAGGGCGCTGCCGCCCATGCCCATCGCCATGGGTTGCTGGACGCGAAGGTTGTTCTGCACATGGGTGACGCCCGACACGCCTTCCGCGAGATCCTCCGCGTGACGCTTCTCGAAGCGCGAGTTCACGGTGCCGGTGAGCGTCACCTCGCGGTTCTGCACCTCCACGTGGATCTCCGAGGCGTCCACATGGGGATCGTCGGTCAGCCGGTCGTTCACGTCCTCCAGGATGCGCGTGTCCGAACGGGTATAGTTCTTCGGACCGCGCCCACGATGATGGCGCATCTCGTCACCCGAGCCCTCGTCGCCGCCGAACCAGGAGCGGATCTCGTCCCCAGCCCGTTCGAGAAGGCCGCGCTCGTCGTGGTCGCCGCGGGAGCCGCGCCCGAAGTCGCTGGAGCCGTAGCGGCCGCGCTCGTCGCTCCTCGGGCCCGCGTCGTAGCCACCCGCATAGCCGCGCTCGCGCTCGTGGTCATAACCGCCCATGCCGGGGCGCCCTGCGCCCGCAGACCGGCCCTGTCCCTGGCCGAATACGTCGCCGTAGCCGCGGTCGGACGGGGCGCCGAAATCCTGCTCCCGGCCCGAAAAGTCACGCTCGCGCCCGCTGTCGTAGCGATGGTCGTAACCCTGGTCACGATGCTGGTCGCGCCCCTGATCGTAGCCTGCGCTGCGATTGCCGAATCCGCGGCGGGCAATGTAGCCGTCATCCTCTCGTGGGCCGTCGCCTTGGCCGGGCCGGCCTCCGCGCCCCCGGTCGTCGCGAGAGCGGAAGCGATCCTGTGCGTATCTGCTGCGATCGTCATTCGCCATGACACTCGTCCTTGTGATCGGGAGGGGATGCCCCGTCGGTTGCTGTGCTGTTCAGCATGGCCGATCCCCCTCTGCTCGCCCGAGCCAAGCGGCCACGCGAAAAGGGCCGTCACGAACGGCCTCGAGGGGCAACGCAACGCGATTCCCGCGTGTTCCAGGGCGGCGTCGCCTCGGCTCCGACGGGATCGACGTCACGTGATCGTTGCGTCCGGCCGCAGCCTTGAACGCATCGGCCCCAAGCGCGTTGCAGAGGAGACGTTCCGACCCGAGGTCCCCTATGCCGACAACCATTCCAAGCCTCAGCGACAAAGCCCTCGCCGTCCTCGCCTTCGCAGCCTATCACCAGCTCGAGAGCGGGCAGCGCGTGTCGAGTGTGGTCCAGCGCGACGGAGCCGGGCACAAGGCCGACGACGAAGCCGTGGCGGAGCTCACCGAGCGGGGCCTGGTTCACGCGGACGGCACGAGCATCCACTTCACCGAGGAGGGCGAGCGCGTGCTCCAGCAGGTGATCGAGGGGCTCAAGGGCACCGTGAACGGCTGAGACTTGGCGGTTTCGCGAGCGCTCCACACGGGCTTTGCAGCAGGTCGCCGGAGGCGCGCATGCGGCCGTTTGCCTTGCATTCGCCGCAACTCGCCCTTAGGTAACGAAGATCGACTTTGGCCGGACTGACTAGGCTGCTTCGCTATCGGCTTCGCCGGGCGCACGTTCCTTGCTTCTACCAATATCGACTGAACGACGGGCTTGCCCGTCACGTGCACCAGCAGTGAAGAGGATCGACCCATGGATACGGGTACGGTGAAGTGGTACAACGAGACCAAAGGCTACGGTTTCATTCAGCCGGACAACGGCAACAAGGACGTGTTCGTCCATGCTACGGCGCTTGAGCGCGCCGGCATGCGCGGCCTGCGCGAGGGCCAGAAGATCTCCTACGAGCTTCAGACGGACCAGCGCACCGGCAAGACCTCTGCGGTGAACCTGCAGAACGCCTAAGGCGGACTGCTCCAAGGGGCGCGGCCTGGTTCGCGCCCCTGATCGGCTTGGCCCGAGGGCATTCCTTGCGGACAAGCTGCGGCCACAAGGCAAGAACGGATTCCACCCGCGTGGAATTAGTTCTATAGAGCCGTTCCGCTCCGGAGCGGCTTTTTTTAGTTTGAAAGGAAGTTCATGGCGAAGGAAGAGCTTATCACCTTCGAGGGTCTCGTGACCGAGATCCTGCCCGACGCCCGCTACCGCGTTCAGCTCGACAACGGGCACGAGGTGGTCGCCTACACGGCCGGCAAGATGAAGAAGAACCGCATCAAGACTCTGGCGGGCGACCGCGTGACCGTCGAGATGTCGCCCTACGACCTTGAGAAGGGCCGCCTCATCTTCCGCCACAAGGATTCCGGCTCCTCCGGCCCGCGTCCGCCGCAGCGCGGCAACCCGCAGTTCCGCCGCCGCTGATCCCTGCGGGCTTGCGCGAGCTCCGAACCCGAGCTCCGCCCAGCCTGCCTGAAGCGATATAGTCCCCGCGATGAAGCCTCCTGCAGCCGCACGGGGGCTTTTGGCGTTGGTCCGCCCCGCGCGCATGCGCTGGGCGGAGCGCCGTTCAGGCCACTGCCTGCAGGGCCGATAGCGTGATCCGGTCGGGGCCGAGATCCTCGTCCATGTCGCTCAGATGCATCAGTTCGGCGAGGCGGGTGCGGGCGCGGTTCACGCGGCTCTTGATGGTCCCGACCGCGCAGCCGCAGATCTCCGCTGCCTGTTCGTAGGAAAAGCCCGAGGCCCCGACGAGGAGCAGCGCTTCGCGCTGGTCCTGGGGTAGGCGGGCAAGGGCCTTTTGCAGATCCTCGAAGTCGAGATGCGCTCCCTGCTGCGGCTGCACCGCGAGGGTGGCGGCGAATTTCCCATCCGCGTCCTCCACCTCGCGCCGCCGCTTGCGATATTCGGAGTGGAAGAGGTTGCGCAGGATGGTGAAGAGCCATGCCTGCATGTTCGTGCCGGGCTGGAAACGGTCGATATTGGCAATCGCCCGCATCAGCGTTTCCTGGACGAGATCGTCCGCCCGGTCCACGTTCGAGGTCAACGAGATCGCGAAGGCCCTCAGATTGGGCGTCGCCTTCAACATCGTATCGCGCAGCGTAGGGTCGATCGTGCTCATGACAGCGTCTCCTCCTTGTGTCGGGAGCAGACGGCCTGGGGGGAGGCGGCTGTCTCCGGGATGATGACACAAGCGAGGGCACGCTCGCTGCGGCGATACGGATTGTTCGTCATGAGCGCTTCTCCGGGCGGCTCTCTGGTTGGCTCTCGCCGAGCCGGTCGATCAGCTCGATGAACCGATCGGGGACCGGTTGTTCTCCGAGCGCGAGGGCCTCGTAGAAGGCCCGCAGACGCTGTCCGAGTTCGGCCTGCACATGCCGGCTCAAGGCCGGCTTGCCGCCTGCATCGGATGAGGTTTGCTGGGGAGACAAATCGCTGGAATTCTTGGGGTCATGGTGAGCCATGCTGAAGCGCGACCTCACTCCAGGTCGGGGTCGCACGGAAGGCGGCGCCCAATCGCCATGCTTGTTAACGCCGGACCCTCGGAGGTCGTTCCGAGCCCGAGGCGGCACAAGGGTTTGCGGGCCGCTGAAGGCTGCCCGGCACCCGGCTCGCCTCCGTGAACGAAGGTGAGCGACGTCTCGTCAACGGCGCTCGCACCCCGACGTTCCGTCGCGGCCGCCATGCTGGTTCGGGCGCCCGCTGGTCCGGAACCGTGGAGGCGACCATCCGTTCGATTCTCATGAGGGCCAATCGGCCCGGCACAAACCAGGAGCATCGCCATGGATCGCGACCGCACGGAAGGCGCCGCCAAGACTATGATGGGTCGCATCAAGGGTTTCTTTGGCCGCGCGACCGGCGACCAGAAGCTGCAAGCCGAAGGCAAGATGGACCAGGTCGAGGGCAAGGTTCAGAACGCCGTCGGCGGCATCAAGGACACCCTGCGCGGCGATAAGAATACCATGCGCGGCAGCGGCGGCCGCTAAGGCCGAGCCTCGCACCGGCCGTACCTCCGTGGCCCTCTTCGGCCACGGGTGGCGCGGCTGTGCCGTATCCCCTGCGCATCCGCGCTGCCTTGGCTGTTGGACCCATGCCTTTCAGCACGATCCTGGTCGCCCTCGTCATTCTGTTCGTGATCGCCACGGTTCCGGTCTGGCCCTACAGCCGCAGCTGGGGCTTCTGGCCGAGCGGCATCCTTGGTCTGCTGCTCGTGATGGTCCTGGGCTACCTCGTCATGGGCTGAGTTCCTGCCTCCTCGCTTCGCCACCCCATCATGAGCCGAGCCCCAGCCTCCTACCCTCACTTCGCCGCTTGAAGGTTGCACGATGACTCTCTCCCGCCGGTCGGTTCTTGCCGCTCTCGCCGCAGGCCTCGCGCCGCAGACGGCCCTAGGGCAGCTGCAGGGCGGCTCCTATCCGAGCGGCGGCGCGGCGATCACGATCGAGCGGTTCGGCGCCTCCGGCGGCGTCCGGCGGCCGGCCGTCATTCTTCTCCACGGATCGGATGGGCCCGGACAGCGCTACCGCGGGGCCGCCCAGCAGCTCGCCTCGGCTGGCTACCATGTCTTCCTGCCGCATTATCTCGAACGCACCGGCCAGAGCCGGGCCGCGTTTGGCACCATTGGCGCCAACCTGCCGGCCTGGAGCGAGGCCGTGCGGGACGCGATCTCCTACGCATCGGGCCAACCGGGCGTCGATCCGGGGCGCATCGGCGTCCTCGGCATCTCGCTCGGGGGAGGTCTCGGCCTTCGCCTGGCGCAGCAGGACCGGCGGGTGCGCGCGCTCGTGAGCTATTTCGGCTTCGTGCCCGCAGGGTTCACCGCAGCGGGGCGCCTGCCGCCCACCCTCGTCCTGCACGGGGCGGAGGACCGGGTCGTGTCCGTTCAGAACGCGACGGCGCTGCAAGGCATCCTTCAGGCCCGGCGCATCCCCCACGAGGTGCAGATCTACCCAGGCGAGGGCCACGGCTTCTCGGTCGGTGCGGCTGCGGATGCAGCCCAGCGTATCGCGGCCTTCTTCGGTCGCACATTGCGCTAACAACCCCGCGCGAAAGCACGAGTTCTTCGGGAGGGGCGGCGTCGTGGCCGATGGGGACAAGGACCAGGATCTTGCGGCCCGGGAGTTGAAGCAGGCTTTCGCATGGCCGAAAGCGACGGGCTCCACCAATCGCACCAACCAGACCCGCTAAATCACGACGGCGCGGGACAGGTCAGCGATCCCGCGCCGCTCGATGGCGCATCCCTCACGCAGGACGATGCGTCCTGGCGAACCTGTCCAAGGCGTCAGGCGGCTGAGCGGGTCCGGGCGAAGGCCTCGGCCTGCAAGGCCTGAAGGAGGAGAAGATAGGGTTCGCGGCGCTCCGCATGCTGGGCCACGAGCGTGTCGGCCATGTGCTTCTTGATCGAAGCCGGAAGATCGCTCGCCTCAAGGGCCTCGAGCGACGCGTCATGAGCGAAATCGAGATCGGCCAGCGCCCGCAGGGTGCTCTGCATCATAGGCTGCACATGCGGGAGATAGATACCGGGGCCCGCTTCCGTGCTCAGGGCCTGGAGCTTGGGCGCAGGTCGCATCGCATGGTTCGACATGGATTGTCCCCTGACTTGATTCGCACACACTGTACCATAGCTTCCGCAGAGGCAGAGAGGAGAACTACTCACAGATCTGGTACTTGTGCTTCAAAGCACTTGTGTCTGATAGAAGTGTCTTCCAATCTTGTAGAAGATCTTCCTCGCGAGCAGTTTGGCCGCACGGGGTTTCCAGGCCGCCCTATCTCCGGCCGGCGGGCTCCGTTTGGTTCCCCCGCGGCACGCTCCGATGCCACCTTGCGCGTGCAGCCTCATTGCCCCGGGCCGGCTGAGCCTTGCCTTGTTCGCCTTGGGCGACAGGATCTCGTCTCTCGCTGCCGACACGCTTCGATGGACGGTTCAGCATCCAGGGGACGCGAAGTCAGGCCATGGGCGGCGCGCCGAACCCCCCCCACGCTGCCTCAGGCGCCTGCCTTCTTCGCATAGGTCCAAGCGGCCTCCGCCAGCGGTTTCACGCGCCGGCCATATTCCATGGCCTGCGGGCTCGCCGCGGTGCCGTCGCGGACACGCCCCGCGATCCCCTGAAGAATGCCGGCAAAGCGAAAGAGGTTGTAGGCGAAGTACCAGTCGAGGTTCGGCAGGCTGTCCCGGCCCGTGAGGCGGCAATAGAGGGCGACCGCCTCCGGGACGGTCGGGATGCCGAGCGCCGCATGGTCGAGCCCCGCAAGCCCGCTGCGCCCGTCTGCCGGCATGGCCCATTGCATGAGCAGATAGCTGAAATCGGCGAGCGGATCGCCGAGCGTCGACAGCTCCCAGTCGAGGACCGCGAGCACGCGCGGTTCGCCCAGTGCGAAGATCATGTTGTCGATACGGTAATCCCCGTGCACCACTGCCGTCCGCTCCTGTACCGGAACGGTCGTCGGCAGCCACTCCATCAGGCGGTCCATGGCCGGGACGGTCTCGGTTTCGGAGGCGCGGTATTGCTTGGTCCACCGGTCGATCTGGCGCGCGAAGTAGTTGCCGGGCTTGCCGTAATCGCCAAGCCCGATCGCCTCGGGATCGTAGGAATGGAGGCGTGCGAGAGTTTCGATTTTCGCCTCGAACACGGCGCGGCGCTCCGCCGGATCGGAGCCCGGCAGGGTCGCATCCCAGAACACCCGGCCCTCGACCATGCCCATCACGTAGAACACGGCTCCGATGACGCCCTCGTCCCGGCACAGCCCATAGGGCGTCGCCACCGGGAAGCCGACCGCGTGCAGCGCCGAGATCACCCGGAACTCCCGGTCCACCGCGTGGGCCGAGGGGAGAAGCGGCCCGAAAGGCTTGCGCCGCAGCACGTAAGCTCGGCCCGGCGTATCGAGCCGGTAGGTAGGGTTCGACTGTCCGCCCTTGAACTGGCGCACCGTGAGCGGGCCGGCATAGCCCTCCACATGCGCGTTCATCCAGCCGTCGAGGGCGGCTTCATCGAAGCGGTGGCGCTCCTCGACCGGCTTCGTCCCGGCAAAGACCACATCGGCGGGTTCGGCAGCTGCGCTCGTCATGTCCCACCGTTCCGATGAGTGAGGGGGCGGTCCCGCACCGTATCAGCGGGCGAGAAGCCCTGTGAAGAGCGGGCGCGCGAACAGGTCGCTCGCCGTATCCGGCGTCACGCCCGGAACCCAGCGCTCGATTTCCACCGCCGCGTTGATCATCGCGTGCAGGAGCTGCGCAGCCATGGACGGATCGGTCGGGTGGATCGACCCATCCATCATGCCGTCCACGATGATGCCCGCGAAGCGCTCCGAGAGCCGGTCCCAGCGCTGGCGGATACTTTCGCGCAGGCCCTCGGGGAGGGCGCTGAAGGCGCTCTGGCGCAGGAGCGGTCCGTGCTCGGAGAGCTGGAACCGGACGAGGGTGTCGGTGGCGGCGCAGAGCCGGTCCCATCCCGTGCGCTCCGCCGCCTCCGCAGTGTCCTGCACGCGCCGGATCAGGGTGAAGGTGTGCTCGAAGCAGGCGGCGACGAGATCGTCCTTGTTGTCGTTGTGGTGGTAGAACGAGCCTTTCGTGACTTGGAGCCGTGCCGAGATCTTCTCCACCGATGCGCCGCGATAGCCCTGCTCGTTGATGAGCCGCGTGGCAGCGACGAGAAAGGCCTCCGGCGAGACCTCGTTGGCCGATGGCCCCGCAATGGCGGGCAGCCGAGCGGGTGCCCAGGCGGAGCCCTCGGCCGCGAGGCCCCGGAGCAGGATGCCGCTCATCCGCTCCGCGGCGCGTCCGTAATCCTCCGGCTCGAACCGTTCGATCCAGATCCGCACCGTATGGACGAGCGAGATGAGAAGGTGCGTGCGCGCGTTCTGCTCGGGGCGCGTGAGGTTCAAGGAAGGATCCTGGAACAGCTCGCGCAGGTGCCGAAAGAGGTCCGTATAGGCCGCGAACACCGTGTCGACCTGGGGCGGGGTGAGGGCGCGCAGATCCGCAAAGCTCATCATGGGCGGGTGCTCGCCCCGGGCGATGGCGGCGCGCTGATCGAAATAGAGCGCGACCATCCGGGCAAGGCGCGCCTCGGGCGTGCTTTCCCGCAGGGCTTCCGCGATCAGCGCATCGAGGCTTGCGATCGTGCGCAGATAGCAGGCGGAGGCCAGGTCCTCCTTGCGGCGGTAGTAATAGGTGACGCTGTTGGTGATGAGGCCGACGCTCTGGGCCACGTCCGCGAGCGTCGCGCCGCGGATGCCCTTCTGGGTGAACAGGGCCACGGCCGCATCGAGAATCGCCTCCCGCTTCTGCGCGAAGCGGCGGGTCTGGCGGTGCAGCGCTTTGGGAACCTGGTTCATCGGCGTCTTTTGGAGTGGAAGCCTCCGGCCTTGGCAAGCCGCAGCGTCGGACATCACGGCACGGCGGGCGGCTTTGCACAAGGGGGCGGCCGAGGCTCGACTGTACCGACCATTCGATAACGCTCCCGGCACGCCGAAACAGACCCACGCCTTACCTCTTCTCCAATCCTGTTGACGCGTCGGGCGGCCTATGTCAGCTTTTCGAAACAACAGGACGTTGCCCCAAGGAGGGCGCGCCGGGTGGTTCGGTCTCGCGCCGTACCGCTCATTCGAGGAAACAGCTCAAGGCTCACCAATCCGGTGAGGGCCGTCCGCTCCGCCCGGGGCGCCGCGACTGTGCGGCCGCGCGGGTACAGGGCAGGGGGCGCCTGCCGGATCGGCGGCCGCAAGCCCGCGAGCGGGGAAGGGTCGCGCCCGTTGAACATCTTCTTTCAGCAGATCCTGAACGGGCTCACCCTGGGCAGCGTCTACGCCCTCGTGGCGCTCGGGCTCACCCTCGTCTACGGCATTCTCCACATTCCGAATTTCGCCCACGGCGCGCTCTACATGGTGGGCGCCTATGTGGCGTTCTATGCGGTGGGCTCTTTGGGCGCCAATTACTGGGTCGCGATGCTCTGCGCGGCGCTTGCCGTCGCGCTGCTCGCGGTTCTCTCCGACCGGCTCGTCTTCCATCCCATGCGCAACTCGCCGCCGCTCCACGACATGATAGCGGCGATCGGGCTCCTCCTTTTCTTCGAGGCCGTGGTGCAGGCCGTCTGGGGTGCCGAGTTCCGCCGCCTCGCGCCGCCTTATCCGCAGATCGTGCGCATGTTCGATCTCGTGGCGCCGGCCCAGCGCCTCCTTATCATCGGCGCCGCCTTCGGGCTGATGATCGCGCTGCAGCTCTTTTTGCGGCGCACGATCCTCGGCTCCACCATCATCGCCATGGCGCAGAACCGCGAGGGCGCATCCCTCGTCGGGATCGATGCGACGCGCGTGTCGATCATGACCTTCGCCATATCCGGCGCGCTTGCCGCTGTGGCCGCAACGCTCTTCGCGCCGATCAACCTCGTCTACCCGGCGATGGGCAACCTCGTGATCATGAAGGCTTTCGTGATCATCATTCTGGGCGGCATGGGCTCGATCCCCGGCGCCATCATCGGCAGCATGGTGATCGGCTTCGCCGAGAGCTTCGGCGCCTTCTACGTCTCGACGGATTACAAGGACATCATCGCCTTCGCGCTGCTCGTCCTGATCCTCTCGCTCCGGCCCGAGGGGCTCTTTCCGAGCGGGGTGCGCTGATGACCCGGCGCCTAACCGAAGCCGTCACCTCGAACGGAGAGCGCTGATGTCGACGACCGCCAAGATCGTCCTCGCGCTGCTGGTCGCCGCCGCGCTCGTGTTTCCGTTCATGGCGCCGAACGACTACGCCATCTACGTGATGGCGCTCGCCTACATCATGGCGATCTCGACCATCGGGCTGAACCTCATCCTCGGCTATACGGGCCAGCTCAACCTCGCCCATGCGGGCTTCATGGCGATCGGCGCCTACACGGTGGGCGTGCTCACCGTCGATTACGGCGTGCCCTATTGGATCGCCTTCGTTCTCGCCGGAATCATCGCGTCGGTTCTCGGCTTTCTCGCGGGCCTCGTGTCGCTTCGCCTCAAGACCCACTATTTTTCGATCTTCACCCTCTGCGTCGGCTTCATCATCTATCTCATCATCGAGAAGGCGGAGGGGCTGACCCACGGCACGGTCGGCATCATCGGCATCCCGGCGCCGACCGGGATCGGGCCGCTCCAGTTCACCACCAGCATCACGCAATACTACCTCGTCCTGGCGTTCCTGATCGCGAGCCTGTGGCTCATGCACCGGATCGTGAGCTCGCTTCTCGGCCGCACCTTCGTTGCCATCCGCAACGGTGAGGACCTTGCCGAGACGCTGGGCATCAACCTCATGCGCAGCAAGGTGCTCGCCTTCGTGCTCTCCACCTTCTATGCGGGTGTCGCGGGTGCGCTCTATGCGGGCTTCGTGCGCTTCCTCGGGCCGGATCTTGCCCGCGAGCACCACACCTTCGACATGATGGCCTTCATCCTAGTCGGGGGCATCGGCACTCTGTTCGGGCCCCTCCTCGGGGCGATCCTGCTCACCTGGCTTACCCAATCCCTGCAGTTCCTGCAGGATTACCGCATGATCGTGTTCGGGCCGCTCCTCATCCTGCTCGTCATGTTCTTCCCCCAGGGCATCGTCGGCTTCTACAACGAGCAGCGGGCGCGCCGCCGCGCCGCTGCCCTCGATGACGCGCGAGCGAAGCGCAGCGTCGTGGCGCCCTCCGCGAAGGAGGCGCAGGCCAATGCTTGAGGTGTATGAACGACAGGGGCCCCTCCAGGCAGTGGTCCTCGGGGAGGCACGGGTGAAGTCCGGCGTCACCGTGCCCTTTGCGGAGGCTTGGGCCAATGCTTGAGGTGCAGTCCCTGACGAAGCGTTTCGGCGGCTTGCACGCCGTCCGCGACGTGACCGCGAGCTTCGAGCGCGGGCGCATCAACGCCATCATCGGCCCGAACGGGGCCGGCAAGACCACGTTCTTCAACCTGATCTCCGGCGTTCACCGCCCCACCTCGGGACGCATCCTGCTCGAAGGGCAGGACGTGACGGGGCTGAGGCCCGACCAGATGGCAAGGCTTGGGGTTGGACGTACCTTCCAGACCACGAGCCTCTTCGACAAGGCGGCCGTGCGCGACAACCTGATCGTCGGCCACCGCCTGCGCACGCAATCCACCTTTCTCGACGTGGTCCTGAACACGGCGCGCCTCAAGGCCGACGAGGCGGCCTGCCGGAAGCGGGCTGAGGAGGTTCTCGATTTCGTCGGTCTCTCGGGGGTGGCGCATCGCCTCGCCTCCGACATCTCCCAGGAAGAGCGCAAGCGCGTCGCCTTCGCGCTCGCCCTCGCAACCGATCCCAAGATCGTGCTCCTCGACGAGCCCGCCGGCGGCGTGAACCCGGAGGAGACGCAAGGGCTTGCCGATCTCATGCGCAAGATGGTGCGGCAGGGGCTGACCCTGTGCCTCATCGAGCACAAGATGGACATGGTGATGAGCCTTGCGGACCGGATCATCGTACTCGACCATGGCGAGATGATCGCCCAAGGCACGCCGGCCGAGATCCGGGCGAACCCCCGGGTCATCGAGGCCTATCTCGGAGCCGATTATGCGGCAGCCTGATCCTCCGTTCTCCAAGCCGGACGCAGAGCCGGAGCCGATCATGCGGCAGCCTGATCGTCATCGCGCCGGCGGAGGCCGCCATGCTGCAGCTTGAGGGCGCGACGCTTCATTACGGCAGCTTCCGGGCGCTTGACCGGATCAGCATCCATGCGAACCCAGGCGAGCTCGTGGTGATGTTGGGGGCCAACGGCGCCGGAAAATCCTCGCTGTTCCTCGCCGTCAGCGGCCTGCGCAAACTCGCGCAGGGCAGCATCCGCTTCAACGGGCAGGAGCTCGTGGGGCGAAGGCCCTCGCAGATCGTCGAGGCGGGTGTCGTGCATTGCCCGGAGGGCCGCAAGCTTTTCCCCGGCATGTCGGTGATGAAGAACCTGCTCCTCGGCGCCTATGTGCACGGTCCCGGCAAGCCCGAGTCCCAGGGCATGCTCGAGCGTGTCTTCGATATGTTCCCGATCCTGCGAGAGAAGCGGAACGACCCGGCGGGCTCGCTCTCCGGCGGCCAGCAGCAGATGGTGGCGATCGGGCGCGCGCTCATGGGCCGGCCGCAGGTGCTGCTGCTCGACGAGCCTTCGCTCGGCCTCGCGCCTCTCGTGGTGAAGCAGGTGCTCGGGGTCATCAAGGCGATCAACGAGGCCGGCACCACGGTGCTGCTCGCGGAGCAGAACGCCTATGCGGCCTTGCAGATCGCGCACCGGGCCTATGTGATCGAGAACGGACGCATCGTCATGGAGGGAGACCGGGACACGCTGCTGGGCGATGAGCGCATCCGGAAAGCTTACATCGGCGCGTGAGGACGCGCCGCTGGAAGGGGCTGCGAGCCGCTCCTGAAGCAAGGCTCGCCAACAACGACCGATGCCGACGCAATCCCAAGAGGTCAGCGCCGGCCGCGAGCGGAACGGACAACGAGAACCCAAGGAGGAGACCCCATGACTCATTTCAAACGACTGACACAGGCGAGCGTCGTCGCGCTCGGCATCGGCCTTGCCGGCGGCGCGCTCGCGCAGGAGACCGTGAATATCGGCTTCACCGGCCCGCTCAGCGGCGGCGCCGCGCTCTACGGCAAGAACACCCTGTCGGGCCTCGAGATGGCCGCCAAGGAGATCAACGACGCGGGCGGCTTCGAGGTTGGCGGCAAGAAGGTGAAGTTCAACATCGTCTCCCTCGACGACAAGTACTCGCCCAGCGAGGCGGCCGTGAACGCCAAGCGTCTCAAGGCGCAGTACAACACGCCGATGGTGTTCACCCCCCATTCCGGCGGTGCCTTCGCGATCCAGGCCTTCAACGAGCAGGATAACTTCATCCTGGGCGCCTATACCTCGGTGCCCACGATGACCGAGCGCGGCAACAAGCTGACGCTTCGCATTCCGCCGTCCTTCGCGGGTTACGTACAGCCCTTCATGAAGGCGCAGATGACCGCCTTCGGGAAGAAGCTCGGCATGGCGGCGGCCGACCATGACTACGCCAAGGCTTGGGCCGGGCTCTTCGGTCCCGCCTGGAAGAACGGCGGCGGCGAGGTCGTGGCCGAGAACCCCATGTCCTACAACAAGGACACCGACTTCTATTCGGGCGTCAGCCGCGTCCTTGCGGCCAAGCCCGACGTGATGTTCGTCGGCGGCGCGTCCGAGCCCACCGCACTGGTGGTGAAGCAGGCGCGCGAACTCGGCTTCAAGGGCGGCTTCGTCGTCATCGATCAGGCGAAGCTCGACGAGATGGCGGCGGTGACCGGCGGGCTCGACATGCTCGAGGGCTCCATCGGCGTGATGCCGCTCGTCTACGACAAGCGCCAGGGCGCCGAAGGCTTCGTGGCGAAGTACAAGAAGATTTACGGCAAGGATCCGGGCACGGAAATGTCCTACCACTACTCCACGCTCAACGCGGTGGCGGAAGCCATGAAGCGGGCCGGCACCACCACCGATCCGAAGGCGATCCACGCCAAGCTCAACGAGTCCTTCGCGTCCCTGAACCCTGACCAGAACCCCGGCCGGATCACGGGCGTCGATGAGAAGGGCGGCAGCAACGCGATCATCACGGTCGCCATGGTGAAGGGGGGCAAGATCGTTCCCGTGGACGCCTCGGGCGTCGTGCAGACGCAGTAAAGGCGCCACGCCTCACAACCAAATCTGCGAGGGGCCGGTTTCGACCGGCCCTTTTCATGTGGGCCTCAAGCCCCCAGCACGGCGAGCGTGAGCCAGTCGGCCACGAGGGCGGGCTTTGCCGACCCTTCGATCTCCACGCTCACCCCGTAGCGCAGCATCAGCTCGGTCGGCGAGCGCAGGACCGCATCGCCGAGGACGAACCGCCCCCGCACCCGCGCGCCGCTGCGCACGGGCGAGACGAACCGCACCTTGTCGAACCCGTAATTGACCCCCATCGCCCGCCCGCGCACCGGCGGCAGCGCCGCCTGCCCCATGGCGGAGAGAAGCGACAACGACAGGAACCCGTGGGCTATCGTGCCGCCGAAGGGCGTCGTTGCGGCGCGTTCCGGATCCACATGGATGAACTGCCGGTCCTCGGTGACCTCGGCGAAGTGGTCGATCCGCTCCTGGGTGACCGTAACCCAAGGGGATACCCCGATCTCCTCGCCGATGCGGGCTTGAAGTTCTTGTACGGACAGGGGCGTCGGTGGAGTCATGGATGGTGTTGGATGATGCGGCATGGGAAGGTGGACACGGCGAGTGGCGCCTGCGGGTTCATGAGGCGCCGGAACGGAATCGAACCGTGACCCTAGCAGCAATCCTGTGCCGCCGCAGGCGTCTCAGGCGCGCCGCGTGGCCGGTATGGGCCGGCGCGCCTCCCGCGGCGGTGCCGCGTGGTAGCGACTCCAGGCCCGGCGCAGCTGGCGGCTCGACGCAAAGCCCGTGCGCTCCGCGACCCGTTCCATGTCGAGCCGGGTCTGCGCCAGGAGTTCGCGGGCCAGCGCCACCCGCAGGCGGTTGATGTAGTCGGGCAGGCTCATGCCGGTCTGTTCGTTGAACAGCCGCGAGAGATGCCGCGGGCTCGCATGCGCGATGGCGGCCAGGGTCGGCAGCGACCAGGCGCGAGCCGGATCGGCGGCGATCGCGTCCTGCACCCTGTGGATGGCCGGGTGCAGATGGTTGCGGCCCTCGAACCAGGGGGAGAATTGCGGGTCGGCCCCGCCGCGCCTCAGATAGACCACGAGGAAGCGTGCGATGGCCGCTGCGCAGGCCGGGTCGACGAAGCGGCTCACGAGATGCAGCATGAGGTCCGTGCCGGCCGTGATGCCCGCGCTGGTGAGCCGGTCCCCGTCTTCCACGAAGAGCCGGTTCTCCAGAACGCGCGCCCGCGGGGCGAGCCGCGCCAGCTCGGCGCAGCAATCGTGGTGCGTGGTGCAGTCTCTGCCGTCGAGAAGCCCAGCCCGCGCGGCGAGCAGGGCGCCGGAGCACACGGTGACGAGGGTCATGCCGGGGCGGATGGCGCTCTGGAGCCAAGCGACGATCTCATCCGGTGCCCTCTCATCCGCGGGCGCGCCGGGCTCGGCCCCCGCTATGCGCAGCACCTCGTCCGATGTCCTCTCATCAGGGGGCGCGCCAGGCCCAGTGCCCGCTATGCGCAGCACTTCGTCCGCATGACCGGAGAGCACCACCACGGCACCCTCGGGCAGCGTATCCGGCAGCGGCCGCACACCGGCGACCACGAGCCCGATGGAGCTTGTGAGCGTAGGCGAGGGGCCCACATAGGCCACCTCGAACCGGATCCGGTCCTGCAGCTCATTGGCTTTGCGCAGCACCTCGATGGGCCCCGCCACGTCGAGGAGGAGCGTGCGCGGCGGCAGCACCACGACGACCGGAATGTGGCGGGGCGTCGGTAAGGTCATGCGGCGCGGGCCAGGGCTGGGGCGAGCGCCTCCTCGACCGTGGCGATCCGGGCGAAGCGGTCCGCCAGCACGAGCTCCGTGCGAGCCTTGATGTCGGCGGCGCTGAACACCTGGCCGGATGCGGCCTTCATCGGGAAGGTGAGGGTGGCTTCGGTCACGTAGTCGACCGCGTAGCCGAGGTCGGAGGCATGGCGGGTCGTGGTTTCGCAGCATTGCTCCGTGCGGATGCCCGAGATGATCACCCGGCGGATGCCACGCTCCGTGAGCCACACGTCGAGCCCGCTGCCCACGAGCGCGCTGTGCCTGCGCTTTTGGAACACCGCGCCGGGCACGATCGCGAGCGGCTCCAGGGTGCGGACATGCCCGGAGGAGAGCGAGAAGGGTCCGCTATCCTCCACATGGAAGATCTGGACCACAGGCATCCCAGCCTTCTTCGCTCCATCGATCAGCGCCTGGAGACGGCCCGTGAAGGCCGGCACGTCCTCGGGCGCCCAGTAGGGGCGGTGGCGAAACGATTCCTGGACGTCGATGACGATGAGGGCGGTGTCTTGAACGGTCATGGAGAGAGCCTCGGCTTGAGCTGACACCCGTCACGCTAGGCCTGCCGTCTGTGCCACGATATGCCCGTGCGCGACAAGGATCGGACAAAAAAGGACATCCCGCGGCGCTGCTACGACCCGTGGCCCAAGGCGGCTATGTTGTAGAACAGGAGATCATGATGGACCAAACCTACCATCTCATCGGTCCCAACGGCCGCTCGTATCCAAGCCCCGTGAAAGGCACGCTCGGCGGCAACACGGACGGGATCTACGGCCACCTCGACTGCCCTGTGGCTCTTGCGGCGCTCCGACGCAATCCCGCTCGCTATGCCGCCAAACGCGTCTTCTTCGCGGACGAGGCCACAGCCATCGCGGCGGGGTACCGGCCCTGTGGGTGTTGCATGCGGGAGGCGTATCGGGCGTGGCGCGACGGGCGAGGAGCCGGCGTCTGACCCGGCCAATGAATATCTGGGAAAGAATGGTGCTGCCAGAGAAGACCGAACTCTGCCGGCCTACCTCTTAATCATTGACTGCAAACGCTTTCTTCAGCCGCCGCTCTCGTTGTGTGTACTGGTGGTGTGCCTGCGAGGCAACGATACAAATGGCACCAGCCAAGGTTTCTCGAGTGAGGGAAAGGCCCAGCATGCGAGAGGGGGAAACAAGCCGAGCGCCGACTAAGAGAAGGGCTGAGGCACTTTTGCAGAAAAGTTGAAAGCCCCGGACTGCACCGAGGCTCTCTCTGCTGACCAATCTGACGATCAGTATGTTCTTATGGGTCTGCTCATGCCGGTCCCTTGCACCGAGGGAGCCGTGCTTTAGGCTCAAGGTGCCGACAGTCCTCGGACGACGCCGCTCCCGGTAGGGTTTTCTTTGCGGTGATTAGGCGCGAACGACTGCGCCTAAAGGGAATTGAACTGCGACCCTCCCCTTCCAGTGAAGTTTCCCGCGACCAGCCTAGGGCGGCAAAGAGGACGGACTGTAGAATGCTACAAGAATTCGGACCCAATATCTGGATTGAAGACGGTCTAACGATCACGGCAGCGGCTGGGTTTCGCTATCCAACCCGCATGGCCGTCATCCGGTTGTCTAACGGCGACCTAGTTCTCTGGTCGCCCACGGCGATCTCCGACGAACTCTGCGGTCAACTACAATCATTGGGTACTGTGCGATTCCTAGTTCCGCCGAATTCTCTCCACCACACGTATCTTAGCGATTGGCAGCGGGCTTACCCGGAAGCCGCAGTATTCGCACCACCCGGTCTGCGGGAGAAGCGCAAGGATATCAGATTTGACAGTGACTTCTCGGATGGCCCGATCAGTGCCTGGGCTGGAGAAATTGACCTAGCGATCATATGGGGCAATCGCATCACGACAGAGGTTGTTTTCTTTCATCGCCAGAGCGCAACCACGATATTCGCAGACCTCATCCAGCAGTTTCCTTCTGGATGGTTTGTGGGCTGGCGAGGGATCATTGCGAGGCTTGATCTGATGGTATCGGACGAACCGACTGTGCCGCGCAAATTCCGTATAGCATTTGCCGACCGCAGCGCGGCCCGAGAACATGTTCGCCAGGTTCTGTCGTGGCCAACAGAAAGAGTAATCCTTGCCCACGGCACTCCCATCACGAATGATGGGCAAGCTGTCCTTAGACGTGCTTTCCGCTGGTTGATCGTCGAATGAAATGAAAACCGTCGCGAGCACCCGTTTCGCAGCCCAGGGCAGTGGCGCTTCCGAGCAATTCAGTATGGGCATGCTTCAGCCCGGCTGTGAGTTGCGCTTGATCCTTGAGCGTCATCATCACGCGATTCAATCACTTACGTCGTCGGATGCCTTGCATATTCAGCAATCTCTCCGGCTTAGGACGGCTCCATAAGAAGCTTCCATTTCACCAGAACGTCAAAGAGCTAACTGACACTATGGAGGTGTTCGCCAACTATTTCCTCGATGGAGGATTGAGCGGCGCATCGAGCGGTCGCGGTCCAGGCTGGGAGTGGGGGCTTGGCGAGGATCTAACGAACCCGATTGGGTATGTCGGGGTCTACGTGCCTGATGATGCTTTTACCAAGCGCCCAGTTTGAGCCGAAGCGGGTAGAAGAATTAAAGTCATGCCTGGCGAAGGAACATTACCATCGCCAGGCAGCAAGATCATTGAGAGCGGCAACGACCGGTCTTGGTTGTCTCACGGTCACCGTCATCATAGTTGATGCTGATGGTCTCACCACCTAGTGACGAGATCTTTCCAGGATACCATTTCCCGGCACCCTTGAAGTTGCATTCGACACGGCCGCCGATAGCCCAGTTGTATGGCCTTACAGCGCTAACGGAGAGGGTCTCCCGGTCGCCGTCATCGTATGACACGGTGATATTCCCACCAGATACAGCTTGGATAACGCCGGGATACCAATAGCCACCACCTTTGTAGTTGGCCAAAACCCAGTCGCCCTTTGACTGCGCGTGAGCTGAACTGATGCCAGCAATGAGGCCCATGGCAACGAGCCCAAGCTTAACGGAATTCTTCATATAGCCCCCAGTAAGGCCGTATCGGTACGGCCAAGTTATTCGATATAGATACCTCAATCAGAGGGCAATTCCATTTCGGCACTCTGGCCGCTTAACATTCGGGATACTTAACCCACAGTAACAGCTTGCGCTGCTTTCTCGGCCTCAACATTGGCGAGTGCATCAGCCTGGCCTGGCGGACCTTGGCACTCTGTCCGATCATCACCTTTGCCCGGCCGTAATCCCCGGCTCGGGCTGCATCGTTGTCGTCTAGAACCGTCACCCACTTCTCGTAGGAGCCGGGGTTGTTCTCCAAGGCTGCCGCGAACGCCCGATAAATCTTCCCTGAAAGGGCGACGGCTTGCTTGTGGTCCAGGCTGGTGGATCCTTTCCGCACCGCGTCCCAATACCGATTAAGAGCCGCATAGGCGGTGATGGACCGGCCTTTAGCCTCTTGTGGGTCGCGGGATTCTAACGGGGGCTTTGACGACCTGTCCGACCTTCGCGCTAACGGTCCTCTCACCGACAGGAACGCTGACGGTCTGACCTCGAAGTTTCGGCAGAATGTCAGTCGGAGGGCGAACGCGGGGGTAAAACACCCCGCTCGTCGGGTCTTGCGAAGGCTGAGCCATCCTGAAAGCCATGTGGACCGCCCTCATGTACGAGTTGGGCGGCTTCAAAGCCTTGTCTCAAAACAAGTTCTTGGCTTCTCAAGGGAAAGAATGGTGCTGCCAGAGAGGATTGAACTCTCGACCTCTCCCTTACCAAGGGAGTGCTCTACCACTGAGCTACGGCAGCGTTGTTGCGGATAGGGCCCTCGGGTGGGGCGCCTCGCGAACAGGCGGGGTTACTGCCACAGGGCTGCGCGGGACGCAAGCCGCGGAACGACGCTTTTGGCAGGACATCGTCCGGGCGCCCTGGCCCGGCAGGGGGGCTTGCCGGGTCAGGCGGCTTCGGCCTCCGTGGCGAGGGGCAGGCCCAAAGCCGTCCAGACCTCGATGAGCGCGGCCATGAGAGCCTCGATATGGGCGTCCGTGTGGTGGGGGCCGGGGGTGATGCGCAGGCGCTCGGAGCCCCGGGGCACCGTCGGGTAGTTGATGGGCTGGATGTAGATGCCGTGCCGCTCCAGCAGGCGGTCGGTGGCGGCCTTGCAGGCCTCCGCATCGCCCACGATCACCGGCACGATATGGGTCGGGCTGATCACCACCGGCAGGCCGGCGCGGGTCAGGGCCGCCTTGAGGCGCGCGGCCTGGCGCTGCTGGCCCTCACGTTCGGCGGCCGAGGACTTGAGGTGCCGGACGGAGGCCGTCGCGGCGGCCGCCACGCCCGGGGGCAGGGCGGTCGTGAAGATGAAGCCGGGCGCGTGGCTGCGCACGGCATCGACCACCGCCTCGGAGGCCGCAATATATCCGCCGAGCACCCCATAGGCCTTGGCGAGCGTGCCCTCTATCACGTCGACCCGGGCCATGGCCCCGTCCCGCTCGGCGATGCCGCCGCCGCGGGGGCCGTACATCCCCACTGCATGGACCTCGTCCAGATAGGTCATGGCGCCATAGGTCTCGGCGAGGTCGCAGATCGCGTGAATCGGCGCCACGTCCCCGTCCATGGAATAGACGCTCTCGAACACGATGAGCTTCGGCCGGCCGCTGGCGGCCTTCAGCAGTTCCTCGAGATGCGCGAGGTCGTTGTGACGGAAGATCGCCTTCTCGCAGCCCGACTGGCGCACGCCCTCGATCATCGAGTTGTGGTTCAGGGCATCGGAGAGGATGAGGCAGTTCGGGATGAGCTTCGCGATCGTCGCGATGCCGGTCTGATTCGATACGTAGCCCGAGGTGAAGACGAGGGCCGCCTCCTTGGCGTGAAGATCGGCCAGCTCCGCCTCCAGTTCCACAACCGGATGGCTGGTGCCGGAGATGTTGCGGGTGCCGCCGGCCCCGGTGCCGAGGCGGGCCGCGGTCTCCTGCATGGCGCGCACCACGTCCGGGTGCTGGCCCATGCCGAGATAATCGTTGGAGCACCACACGGTGATCGGCCGGGTGCCTGTGGGGCTATGCCAGAGCGCTTCCGGGAAGCGGCCCGCCACGCGCTCGATATCGGCAAAGACCCGGTAGCGGCTCTCCGCCTTGAGGCGGTCGAGGGCGCTTGTGAAATAGCCGTGATAGTCCATGTCTCACCGATCGCGTGGAGCTGCTCCGCCCCAATCGTGGGGCGGGCGGCGGCCCGAAGCCTTGATCCTCATCAAGCCCGGAGGTCTGCCCTTAAGGGAAGTCGGACCAAATGAGGAGTCAGGCATCCAGTTTGGAACACTTCTTATATGGCGGTTGAGGCCGCAGGGCGAACCCGCTAAGGACCCTGGCGACGCTTCGTCGCGCGAGCCGACGGGCCAGCCCGGGAACAGCCGCCGAACATCCCTGGGCCCACTTGCCGGGGGCTCGCGCCGGGGCAACACTCGTTCGCTTGCCGTCCCCATCTTGTCCACAGCCTGTCCACCGAGACGTTCACACCCTTCATGACCTCCTCCGGTTCCCGCACCCGCGACGATCGCCTCAAGGCGGCCTTGCGGGAAAACCTGAAGCGCCGCAAGGCTCAGGCCCGCGGCCGCACGGCCCCGGACGGGAGTGGCGCCGGCGCAACGGGGGCCATGGAAAAGCCGCAGACCGATGACGGGTTGGAACCGGATGCTTCGGCGGAGCGTCCTGGGGAATAGCCAAGGCTCCCGCACCGGGGGCGCGGCCGCGCTGGGGCGGCTAGCTAAGGAAACACAATGGACCGCATTCGCATTCGGGGGGGAGCCCCCCTCAACGGCACGATCCCGATCTCCGGCGCCAAGAACGCGGCCCTGCCGCTCATGATCGCGAGCCTTCTGACGGACGAGACCCTGGAGCTCGTCAATGTGCCGCGCCTTGCGGACATCTCCTCGCTCCTGCGGATCCTGAGCAATTTCGGCGTCGACCACATGATCGCCGGCAAGCGCCCGGGCCAGACCACGGAGACGGGCCAGACCATCCGCCTGTCCGCCCGCACGATCATCGACACCACGGCGCCCTATGAACTGGTCTCCACCATGCGGGCGAGCTTCTGGGTGATCGCGCCGATGCTCGCCCGCCTCGGCGAGGCCAAGGTCTCCCTTCCGGGCGGCTGCGCCATCGGCACCCGTCCGGTGGACCTCCTCAACATGGCGCTCGAGCGGCTCGGCGCGCAGCTCGAGATCGACGGCGGCTACGTGATCGCCAAGGCGCCGAGGGGCCTGAAGGGCGGCGAGATCAACTTCCCGAAGGTGACCGTGGGCGGCACCCATGTGGCGCTCATGGCCGCGACCCTGGCCGACGGCGAGACCGTGATCGAGAACGCCGCCCGGGAGCCGGAAGTGGTCGATTTGGCGAATTGTCTCGTCAAGATGGGCGCGCGGATCGAGGGCGCCGGCACGAGCCGCATCGAAATCAAGGGCGTGTCGCGCCTCACGGGCGCCACCCACGAGGTGCTGCCGGACCGCATCGAGACCGGCACCTACGCCATGGCCGTGGCCATGACCGGCGGTGACCTGACCCTCGAGAACACCCGCCCCGAGCTCCTGCAATTCGCCCTCGACGTGCTCGGCCAGACGGGCGCCTCGGTGGAGGCCACCAATGCGGGCATCCGGGTGCGCCGCAACGGGGGCGGGATCGACGCCGTGGATGTGACGACGGACCCGTTCCCGGGCTTCCCGACCGACCTTCAGGCCCAGTTCATGGCCCTCATGACCCGGGCCAAGGGCACGTCCCGCATTCGCGAGACCATCTTCGAGAACCGCTTCATGCACGTGCAGGAGCTCGCGCGCCTTGGCGCCCGCATCCGGCTCGATGGGGATTGCGCCTATGTGGAGGGCGTGGAGCGCCTGCGCGGCGCGCCCGTCATGGCGACGGACCTGCGCGCCTCGGTATCCCTCGTGATCGCCGGCCTCGCGGCCGAAGGCGAGACCACGATCAACCGCGTCTACCACCTCGACCGGGGCTTCGAGGCCCTTGAGGCGAAGCTCATGCGCTGCGGCGCCGATATCGAGCGCGTGAAGGGCTGATCCCGCGCATCGCCGTCAAGCGCAACGCCGGCACAGAAAAGCCGGGCCCTGCAGGGCCCGGCTTTTGTCACGAGTTTCAACGGTCCTCAGAAGCCGATGGCGCCGCGCTTCTGGCCAAAGCCAGGGATGTTGCAGCCGCAAGGGGTGTTGAGGGGGAGCACCGCGCCGGTGTCGCAATTGCCGCGCGCCGTCACGCAGACGGAGCCTGCCCGGGTCTGACGATAGGCGCCCCGGCGAGGCCGGTCGTCGTAGCGCTCCGAATATCCGCCCCGGCGAGGCCGGTCGTCGTAGCGCTCCGAGTAGTAATCCCGGCGCTGGCGAGGCGCATAATATTCCCGTTCCTGAAATTGACGCTCGTAACGGCGAGGCGGACCGTCATTGCCGAAGTCACGGTACATGCTCCCGCCAGGGCCATCCTGAAGGGACTGGGCCGAGGCCGGTGCCGCGGCAGCGAGGGCGGCGAGGGCAGCGGCCACCAGAACCAGACGTTTCATCGTGTTCCCTCCTCAGGGTCATGGGCTGTAAGGCTAGGCCTTTGATGATGAACCCGGCCTGAGCCGAAAGGTTGCGGCCGGTTCATGCGGGGAGGATCGCCTCGTCCAGGGTGGCAGGGCGCCGGAGCGCCAGGACGGCCGGGGCGGGTCTTGACGCTCGGCCAAGCTTACCCAACGTCAGAGGATAGGTTGCGCTCGCAACCCCGGCTCTCTACCTACCGAGCAACAATCACAACCGGTGCCCCCATGGATCTGCTGCGGCTCGTCGCGCTCGACCAGGAAGACCTCGCCATCGTGTCGGCCCATTTGCAGGACGCGGTCCTGCGGGTCGGCGACATCGCCTATCTCGCTAGGGAGAACCGCTTCGTCGTCGCGGCCCGCCGCTTCGACTGGGAGGCGGCTCCCGGCGAGCCGCCCCGCCGCCGGCTGACGGCGCTCCATTTCGAGCGGGTCACGGGCGTGCGCACCCGCGGCATCGACCGGTCGAACCCGGATGCGGTCCTCAACCTCCTGGCGATCACCTTCGAGGAAAGGGATGCGCCCTCTGGCACCGCGACCTTGATCTTTGCCGATGGAGCGGCGATCCAGGTCGAGCTGGAGTGTATCGAGATGCAGATGAAGGACCTTGGACCCGTCTGGGAGGCCGAAAGCCGTCCCACCCACGACCTCCTGATCGACGCCGAGCCGGGGCGCGCCTGATGGCGCAGCGGCTCGATGCGCGGGATTCCGACTTCCCGCGCGCCTTCGCGGCGCTGCTCGGCACCAAGCGCGAGGTGTCGGAGGACGTCGACCAGGCGGTCCGCGCCATCATCGACGACGTGATCGCGCGGGGCGACGCGGCGCTCATCGACTACACCAGCCGTTTCGACGCCCTCGACCTCACGGCGGAGACGCTCCGCGTTTCGGATGGCGAGATCGAGGCCGCGGCGGCGCAATGCACCCCGGAAACCCTCGATGCCCTCGCTCTCGCGAAGGAGCGGATCGAGGTCTACCACCGGGCCCAGCGCCCGCAGGACCATTCGTCGACGGATGCCCTCGGCGTCACCCTCGGCTGGCGCTGGAACGCGGTGGAATCCGTCGGCCTTTACGTGCCCGGCGGCCGGGCGAGCTATCCCTCTTCCGTGCTCATGAACGCGGTCCCCGCGAAGGTCGCGGGCGTGCCGCGGATCGCCATGGTGGTGCCGACGCCCCGGGGCGAGATGAACCCCCTGGTTCTCGCGGCGGCCCGCATCGCGGGGGTCGACGAGGTCTGGCGGGTCGGCGGCGCGCAGGCCGTCGCGGCGCTGGCCTATGGAACGCAGAGCATCGCGCCCGTCGCCAAGATCGTCGGACCGGGCAACGCCTATGTGGCGGCCGCCAAGCGCCGGGTCTTCGGGCAGGTCGGAATCGATATGATCGCCGGGCCCTCGGAGGTGCTCGTCATCGCGGACGACGAGGCGAACCCCGATTGGGTGGCGGCCGATCTTCTCGCCCAGGCCGAGCACGACCCGGTGGCCCAGTCGATCCTCGTCACGGACAGCGCCGCTCTCGCCGACGCGGTGGTGGCGGCCGTGGAGCGCCAGCTCGCGACCCTGCCGAAGGCGGAGATCGCGCGGGCGAGCTGGCAGGATTTCGGCGCCGTCATCTTGGTCGAGCGCCTCGACGACGCGGTGCCTCTCGTGGACCGGCTCGCGCCCGAGCACCTGGAGATCGAGACCCGGGACCCGGAGGCCCTGGCGGCTCGCATCCGCAATGCCGGCTCCATCTTCCTCGGCAGCCACACGCCGGAGGCCATCGGCGATTACGTGGGTGGCCCGAACCATGTGCTGCCGACCGCGCGCTCAGCCCGGTTCTCGTCGGGCCTCGGCGTGCTTGACTTCATGAAGCGGACCTCGATCCTGAAATGCGATCCGGACGCGCTCCGGGCGCTTGGCCCCGCGGCCATCGCGCTTGGACGGGCCGAGGGTCTGGAAGGGCACGCACGGTCGGTCGCCATTCGGCTGAACCTGTAACCGCAGGGGGCGTAGTGGTGGGGCAGATGGATGAACGGCGGCGGCTCGTCGCCGTGACCCTCGACGAAGCCTCCATCGGGCGCGGCAACCCGGACCAGGAGCACGAGCGGGCGATCGCCATCTACGACATCGTCGAGCAAAACACCTTCGCGCTCCCGAACCATGACGGCGGGCCTTACGTCCTGCACCTGGGCCTCGTCGAGAAGAAGCTCTGCTTCGAAATCCGCACGGCGGATGCCCAGCCCATCGTGAGCCATCACCTGTCGCTCAGCCCCTTTCGGGGGGTGATCCGCGATTACGAGATGGTCTGCGATAGCTATTACAAGGCGATCCGCACCGCCTCCCCCAACCAGATCGAGGCTATCGACATGGGCAGACGGGGTCTCCACAACGAGGCCGCGGACCTGCTGATGCAGCGGCTCGCCGGCAAGGTGGAGGTGGATTTCGACACGGCGCGGCGCCTCTTCACGCTCATCTTCGCCCTGCACTGGAAGGGCTGATCCATGAGCCGCCCCCCATTCACCGGAAGGGCCGACCTGCGTGGATGAGGGCGGCCCGTCGAAGCGCATCCAGTCGGTTCTGTTCGTCTGCGCCTGGAACTCGGTGCGCTCGCCCATGGCCGAGGCGCTGGCGCGCCATTACTTCGGCAAGTCGGTCTATGTGCAGTCCGCAGGCGTGCGTAAGGGCGATACGGACGGCTTCATGGTGGCGGCCCTGGAGGAGGTCGGCATCGATGTGTCGAAACATAAGCCGCGCACGCTCGATGAGCTCGAGGAGTGGGAGGGGCTGAACTTCGACCTCATCGTGTCCCTGTCGCCCGAGGCGCATCACGCGGCTCTCGAACTCACGCGCACCATCGCGGCCGAGGTGGAATACTGGCCGACGAACGACCCGACCATCATTCAGGGCACCCGCGAGCAGATGCTCGATGCCTATCGCGATGTCCGTGACGGGCTCAGCTACCGCATCCGGTTGAAGCTGAAACAGGCGCCGTAAGCTGCAATCAAAAACTGCGGACGGCGCCTAAATCCGAGCTAAAGGCCGCCCGCGCGCAAGAGCGCGATCACGCCGAGCCCGGCGAGGAGCGCCGCGAGTTCGAAGCGGACGAGGCTCATCGCGACGATCGCGGCGACGAGGCCGGCCATGGCGGGCACCCCGCCATCGAGGGCAAGCGGCAGGATGGTCGCGACAACGATGGAGCCGGGGAGCGCTCGCAGGGCCCGCTCCACCCGTGGGGTGATCGTCACGTGGCTCATGAGCACGACGCCGGAGGCGCGGCACAGATAGGTGGCGATCGTCATGCAGAGGATCGCAAAGGCCGCGCCCCAAGGGCCGGCGATCCATTCGCTGATGCCGCTCATTGTTGGATCCTCGCAGGCGTCGCCCACCCCGACCCTGTGGGCGACGTGGCGCCGGCAGTCCGCGTGATGCCGCTCATCCGAGGATCGCTCCGGCAAGGGCGCCGGCGAGGGCGCCCGCGACGATGAAGGCGTAGCCCGGGACCAGGGCATGCACCGCGAGCGCCACGAGCCCTGCGACAGCCCAGGGCCGCGCCGGGCGCCAGCCCTTCCAGAGCGGAATCAGCATGGCGGCAAAAAAGATCGGCAGGACGAGGTCGAGGCCGAAGCGCTTGGGCTCGGGCACCAGGGAGCCCAGCAGATACCCGGGCAGGGTCGCGGCCACCCAGATCACCCAGAGGGTGGCGCCGGCGCCGAACAGCACCCCGACATCCCGCCCGCCTTCCGCGTTGTAGCGGGTGCCGATGAGCCAGTTCGCGTCCGTGAGGAGAAACAGGTTGAGCGCGTTGCGCCCGAGCGGCTCCCGGGCGAGCCAGGGCTGGATCGCCGCGCCCATGAGGATCATGCGGGCGTTGATCACGGCCGTCACGGTCGTGACGGCCAGAACGGTCGCGGGCGTCCACGTCGCCTGCCAGACCTCCAGCGCCACCATCTGCGACGCGCCGGCGAACACGAAGGCCGAGAGCCCCATGGCCTGTTCGAGCGTCAGTCCCTTTTGCACCGCGGCCGCCCCGAAGGCATTGGCGAACACGATGATGCTCGGCCAGAGCGGCAGGGTATAGCGGGCGCCCTGCCAGCAACCGGCAAGGGTGAAGGGCGGACGGTCGAGAGGGGCGTGCATGGCGGCGGGACCGTGCCGGGAGTGGCCCGTCAGGTCAATTCCCTAGGTTGCAGGGGAGAGGCGCGGCGGCGACATGCCCGGCCTTTCCGGCCGTCTCGCGGGGCGCAGGGGAAAGGGGCCGCGACATGCCCCGCTCATCCGGCCGGATCGCGGGTATGGACGAGCGGTGCGGTGGCCACAGGCGTGGCGCTTCCGGGCAAGTCCCCGGGGTGCGGGGGGAGCGGGCCGGCGACATGCCCGGTCGTCATGAAGGTGCGCCCTCTTTGCGCCCCGTTCACCATTTGATGCCATGCTGTCCGCCGCACCACCACAGGAACCTGGATGATCCGCTGGATCGAAAGCCTTTCCGCCTGGAACGGGGCGGCGCCCGCGGTGCTGACGCGGGAGCGCCTGTCCCGGGAGGACCGTCATGCCCTGCTGCACGCGATGGTGGTCAAGGCGGTGAATCGCACAGCCGCCGATGTGGAGATCGTGCACGGGCGCGACCGTCCGCCTTCGGTGGCACGGCCCATCGGCTCGGGGCTCTATCTCTCCTCGGCGAGCCGCGATGGGTTCACGGCGCTTGCTGTCGCAGATCGCCGGGTCGGGGTCGACGTAGAGATCGCCGCCCCCGAGGCGCCGATCCCTCGAACCGTGCTCCATCCGATCGAGGCCGCCGCCCTCGACGAGTTGCACGGCCTCGAACAGGCCCGGGCCTTCGCGCGCGTGTGGTCGTTGAAGGGGGCCTATCTGAAGGCGCTCGGGCTCGGCCTCAAGCGCGAGCCGTCGAGCTTCGTCGTGCAGAGCACCGGCGAAGACCGGGCCGTCATCACGGACCCGTTCAGCCGCGAGACGGTGGCGGAAGCCGCCACCCAATGGCGCGGAGTGCCGGCCGGTTGGGCGGCGGTGTCGGTGGTGATGCTGTAGGCGGTCCTAAAACCCCTCCGCGCCCATGCCGGGAGCGGAGGGTTGGAGAGATCCGCGATCAGGTCGCGCCGTTGATGTAGGGCGAGACCTCGACCCAGCCGCGATAGATCATCTCGATGGACACGTAGAGGATCACGAGCAGGCCCACATAGGCGATCCAGCGGTGCTTCTGGAGCAGGCGCGCGATGAAGGACGCCGCGATGCCCATGAGCGCGATGGAGAGGACGAGGCCGAAGACCAGCACATAAGGATGCTCGCGGGCCGCGCCGGCCACGGCGAGCACGTTGTCGAGGGACATGGACACGTCCGCGACGATGATCTGCCAGGCGGCCTGCGCGAAGGTCTTGCGCGGGGCGCCGCCGGCCACGGTACCGTCCTGGTTGATGTCCTGACCTTCGAGCGCCTCCTCGGCGGCATTCTCCTCCGCGTGGGAGGTGCGCAGTTCGCGCCACATCTTCCAGCACACCCACAGGAGCAGCACGCCGCCGGCGAGCAGGAGCCCGACGATCTGGAGGAGCTGGGTCGTGAGGGCGGCGAAGATGATGCGCAGCACGGTGGCCGCGATGATGCCGATGAGGATGGCCTTGTTGCGCTGATCCTTCGGCAGGCCCGCCGCCGCGAGGCCGATCACGATGGCGTTATCGCCGGCGAGCACCAGGTCGATCATGATCACCTGGAGGAAAGCCGTCAGGACGTCGGCGGAGAACATTTCGGACATGCGGACTCTCGGGTCTCGGGCGAGGAACGGGCGTGACGGAGCATCCATCATGGAGTGCCCGACAGGTCGGGCGCGTCCAGGGAGGCCGTTCAACGAACGCGGCTGAGCCGTTTCGGTTCAACCGGGCCCGCCGAGCGGGCCGCTCGTTCAGGGTGCGCCTTTTTAACGGTGCGGAACCGTGCTTTCAAGCGGCGAAGCTTGCGCCCGGCGCATAGGGCAGGAGCGCTACCCCAGAATATCGGCCACGGCCTTGCCGCAGGTCTGCGTGCCTGCTGTGCCTTGCAGGTCGCGGGTGCGCAGGCGCTCGTCCGCAAGCACGGTCTCGATGGCCGAAACGATGGCGGCGGCGGCCTCGGGCTCGCCGAGATGCTCCAGCATCATGGCGGCGGACCAGATCTGGCCGATCGGGTTGGCGATGCCCTGGCCCGCGATGTCGGGCGCCGAGCCGTGGACGGGCTCGAAGAGCGAGGGGAAGTCGCCGCTCGGATTGATGTTGCCGGAGGGCGCGATGCCGATGGTGCCCGTGCAGGCGGGGCCAAGATCCGACAGGATGTCGCCGAAAAGGTTCGAGGCCACCACCACGTCGAACCAATCCGGGTGCAGCACGAAATGCGCGGTGAGGATGTCGATGTGGTACTTGTCCCAGCTCACGTCGGGATAGGATGCCGCCATCGCCTCCACGCGCTCGTCCCAATAGGGCATGGTGATGGAGATGCCGTTCGACTTAGTGGCGGAGGTCAGGTGCCGCTTGGGGCGGCTTTGGGCGAGATCGAAGGCAAAGCGCAGCACCCGGTCGACGCCGATCCGCGTCATCACCGTCTCCTGCACGGCGAATTCCCGCTCCGTGCCTGGGAACATGCGCCCGCCGATGGAGGAATACTCGCCCTCGGTGTTCTCGCGGACCACCCAGAAATCGATGTCGCCGGGCTTGCGGCCCGCCAGCGGGGAGGGGACCCCAGGCATCAGCCGCACCGGGCGCAGGTTGATGTATTGGTCGAATTCCCGCCGGAACATGAGGAGCGAGCCCCAGAGGGAGATGTGATCGGGGATCTTCTCGGGCCAGCCCACGGCGCCGAAGAACAGCGCGTCGTGCGAGCCGATCCGCTCCTTCCAATCCTCCGGCAGCATGCGCCCGTGCCGGGCGTAGTAGTCGTAGGACGAGAAGTCGAACCAATCCTGGCGGATCTCGAACCCGAAGCGCTTGGCGGCCGCCTCCAGCACCCGCACGCCCTCCGGCATCACCTCCTTGCCGATCCCGTCGCCGGGGATCACTGCAACGCGGTAGACTCGGTTCGTGCTCATGGCGGCCCTCCCATCCCCTCTGCCCGATGCCCGCCCGTTCGGCTTGCCCAGGCGGCGCTGCCACCGGTAGACCAGAACATGACGTTGCGGAAAAGGCATTAGTCTAAACCTCGGGAGCTTGATCCCGAGGCTGCCCTTCGGCACAAATCGAAGCCAACGCAGCCTCCAAGGCTCGATCGGGAGAACGCCTATGTCGTCATCAGCCGAGCGCACGGCAGGTCCGGTGCGCAGCGGGCCGGTCCGGTCGCCTCAAAGCCTCCTGGGCGGATTGATGCTCCTCGCCTTGGCGGCGCTTGCCCTTTATCTCACCCGGGATCTCGCGCAGGGGACGCTCCGGGCCATGGGCCCCGCCATGCTGCCCCGGTGGCTTGCCATCGCGGTGGGTCTTTCGGGTCTCGCCCTCGTGGCCTTCTCCTTCGTGAAGGTCGGCGACGCCCTGGAGCGCTGGAGCCTGCGGGGACCGCTCTTCGTGATCCTGGCGATCTTCGCGTTCGCGGTGACGATCAGGCCCTTCTCGTTCGGCACCCTATCCACGCCCGGCCTCGGGCTCCTCGTGGCAGGCCCGCTCGCCATCGTGATCGGCGGCCATGCCAGTCCCGAGGCCCGCATCCGGGACCTCGCGATCCTCGCGCTGTCGCTCACACCATTCTGCATGCTGCTCTTTGGCGACGCGCTCGGCCTTGCCATCCCCATGTTCCCGCAGCCGATGACGGGGCTTTTCCCGGACGGCTGGTCCCAGAAGGCGGTGCTGCGCACCACCGCCGCGATCCTGGCCGGCATCGCGATCCTGGTCTTCCTCCTCACCCGGGGGCGCAGGGAGCCCACGACGGAAGTCGCCGGGCACTCGGGGCAGATCTGATGCCCATGGCCCGGACAGAACCGTTCACGACCGTCGAGCGCCTTGCCGATCCGAGGCGCTCCGTTCCGACCGAACCTTCCATGACCCTCGAGCGCCCTGCGGAACCTACGCGCGTGGCCCCGGCCGAACCTTCCATGACCCTCGAGCGCCTTCGGGCCGGGATGTAACCGATGGGCGATCTCGTCTCCAATCTGTCGCTCGGCTTCTCGGTCGCGCTCTCCCTCCAGAATCTCGGGCTCGCCTTCATCGGCTGCCTCGTCGGCACGCTCATCGGCGTGCTGCCGGGCGTAGGCCCCATCGCGACGATCGCGATGCTGCTTCCCATCACCTTCGGGCTCGATCCCGTGGGGGCGCTCATCCTGCTCGCGGGCATCTACTACGGGGCCCAGTACGGCGGCTCGACCACCGCGATCCTGGTCAACATCCCGGGCGAGGCGACCTCGGTCGTCACCACCCTCGACGGGCACCAGATGGCCAGGCAAGGGCGCGCGGGCGTGGCGCTCGGCATCGCGGCGATCGGCTCCTTCTTCGCGGGCACGGTCGCCACCTTGATCATCGCGGCCCTCGGCGCACCGCTCACGCGCCTCGCGCTCATCTTCGGCCCGGCCGAATATTTCTCGCTGATGGTCATGGGCCTCGTCTTCGCGGTGGTGCTCGCCCGCGGCTCGATCCTGAAAGCCATGGCGATGATCCTCGTGGGGATCCTGCTCTCGACGGTCGGCACCGACCTCGAGACGGGCGAGGAGCGCATGACCTTCGGGCTCACCTTCCTCTCCGACGGCATCGATTTCGCGGTCCTCGCCATGGGTATCTTCGGCATCGCCGAGATCCTGCGGAACCTCGATCACACGGAATCCCGAGACGTGGTCCGCCAGGCCATCGGTCGGCTCCTGCCGTCCAAGGAGGACTTCAGACAGTCGGTTGCACCCATCCTGCGCGGCACGGCCATCGGCGCCACCCTCGGCATCCTGCCCGGCAACGGCGCGGTGCTCGGGCCCTTCGCGGCCTACACGGTGGAAAAGAAGCTCGCCAAGGATCCGCGCCGCTTCGGGCGCGGCGCCATCGAGGGCGTGGCGGGCCCCGAGAGCGCCAACAACGCGGGCGCCCAGACCTCCTTCATCCCGCTTCTCACCCTCGGCATCCCGCCCAACGCCGTGATGGCCCTCATGGTCGGCGCCATGACGATCCACGGGATCATCCCCGGCCCGCAGGTGATGACCAAGAACCCGAACCTGTTCTGGGGCATGATCGCCTCCATGTGGATCGGCAACCTGATGCTGCTCATCATCAACCTGCCGCTGGTGGGCTTGTGGGTGCGCCTCCTGAAGGTGCCCTACCAGCTCATGTTCCCGGCGATCCTGATGTTCTGCTGCATCGGCATCTACTCCATCAACTCCCTGCCCACCGACGTGATGTTCATCGGGTTCTTCGGGATCGTGGGCTACATGCTGATCAAGTTCGGCTTCGAGCCCGCGCCGCTGCTCCTCGGCTTCGTGCTCGGCAAGCTCATGGAAGAAAACCTGCGCCGGGCGCTCATCATCTCCCGCGGCGACATGATGACCTTCATCGAGCGGCCGGTGAGCGCCGGCCTTCTCGCGGTCGCCGCGATCCTGCTCGTGCTCGCGCTGCTGCCCTCCATCCGCAAGGGCCGCGACGAGGTGTTCACCGAATAGGGGAGAGGGCGCCTCCCCGCGGGTGTAAACCCGGGATCACGGTTCGGTGAACCGTTTAACCCTCTCTTCAAGGGGTTAGCCGAAGGACTGACTCGCCATGCGGTGCCGGCTTGCCACATTGGCGGTGCACTCCACATGAGAGCCCACAACCCCTTTCGGGAGGAAACAGTGAAGAAACTTGCCCTGGCCCTCGGCCTTTCCCTCGGCATGGCCGCCACCGGCGCCCTCGCCCAGGCTTATCCCCAGCGCCCGATCACCATGATCGTGCCCTTCGCGGCCGGCGGCCCGACGGACGTGATCGCCCGCATCGTCGGCGAGCACATGTCCCGGACGCTCGGCCAGCAGATCGTCATCGAGAACGTGGCGGGCGCGGGCGGCACCACCGGCATCACCCGGGCGGCACAGGCGCAGCCGGACGGCTACACCATCATGATGGGCCATATGGGCACCCACGGGGCGTCCCCGGCCCTCTATCCGAACCTGAAATACGACCCGACCAAGGACTTCACGCCGGTCGGCCTTGCGGCCGGCACGCCGATCGTGATCGTCGCCAAGAAGGAGTTCCCGGCGAACGACCTCAAGGGCTTCATCGACAACCTGAAACAGAACGGCGAGAAGGTGAACATGGCCCATGCGGGCGCGGCCTCCGTCTCGCATATCACCGGCATCCTGCTTTCCTCGACGCTGGGCGTGAAGCCGACCCAGGTCGCCTATCGCGGCACCGGCCCGGCCCTCAACGACCTGATGGCGAACACCGTCGACTTCATGACGGACCAGATCGTCAACGTGGCGCCGCAGATCCAGGGCGGCACCATCAAGGCCTTCGCGATCGCGACGCCCGAGCGCTCCCCGGCGCTGCCGAACGTGCCGACCACCAAGGAAGCCGGCCTCGGCAATTACGAGGTGAGCGCCTGGAACGCGGTGTTCGCGCCCAAGGGCGTGCCCGCCGAGGTGGCGACCAAGCTCTCCGACGCCCTCGACAAGGCGCTGGACGACGAGGCCACCCGCAAGCGTCTCCTGGACCTGGGCGGCGTGATCCCGGCCAAGGACGGCCGCGGCGGTGCCGCCCTTCAGAAGCTCGTGGATAGCGAAGTGGCCCGCTGGACCCCGGTCCTCAAGGCCGCTGGCGCCGTCGGCCAGTAAGCCGGAGCGCAGCCAGGCTTATGGAACGGCGGGCCCAAAGCCCGCCGTTTTCCATTTCCGGGCCCCTGCGGCGCGCCGCCTGCTGCCCGTTTTCGGGGCCCCTGAGGCGCCCCGCCTGCACAAACCGCCTTGAAATCGACCGAACACCCCGCTACACCCTGCCCCGCGTGCAGCCGTAGCTCAGTTGGTTAGAGCACCAGATTGTGGATCTGGGGGTCCCCCGTTCGAGCCGGGGCGGCTGTACCACTCATCACGAGAGACCCAGGGACCTTTCGTCTCTCGCACTCCAATAATCAGAATTAGCTGACCGGCGCCCCAGGTGTCGTGAGGGCTGTGTTCGGCCGTGGCGCTGAACTGCTTCAGCCCGCGCAACCTAGCACGTCATCGGCCGATCGGGATCGATGTGTCGCGTGCAGGTTTCCGTAGCGAGCGGCGGACCTTCGCGGTGACGAACGGTGCGGAGGAAAAGTTCAGGGCCCGGTCGGCACGCAGGCGCCCGTGCTCGGAGCCCGTACTTGGAGCCCGTACTTGTAGCTCATGGCCAAGCTCTGCAGCGGCTCTCCTAGAGCGATTGTGCTTGGATCGCGCTGCGCGACGCGATCCGACGGGCGATCATGCCGCTTTCTCGAGCGGCAATTCGAGCGGCACCTTGATGATGCAGCACACGCCGTCGCGGTCGAACCTCAGGTCGAGCTCCCCTTCGAGCTCTTGGGTGATCGTTTGCCGCAGCAGGCGCGAGCCGAAGCCCGGCTTGGGCAAGGCCTCAACCTGCGGCCCTTCGGACTCGCACCAGTCGATCGTGAGGATCGGGGCCCCGTTGTGATCGTCGACGTTCCAGTTGACCGTGAGCTGGCCAGTCGCGGCCGACAGGGCGCCATACTTCACGGCATTGGTGGCGAGCTCGTGGACGGCCATCCCTAGGACCACCGCCAATTTCGGCGGAAGGTGCACGTCCGGGCCGCTCGTCGCAGCGCGGCAGAGCCCTGTCAGGTAGGGCGCGAGCTCCGTCTCTAGAACGGCACGGAGGGAGGCCCCCTCCCAATGGCTTTCATTGAGGAGGTTGTGCGTGCGCGAGAGAGCCAACAGCCGGTCCTGGAACCGGGCCTGAGCGATCTCGGGCGGCGCACCGGAGCGATGGGATTGCCAGGCCAGCGACTGCACGGTGGCAAGGGTGTTCTTCACCCGATGGTTCAGCTCGTCGATGAGCAGCTTCTGTCGACGGTCGGCTTGGCGGCGCTCCGTAACGTTCTCGACGACCCGCACAGCATAAAGAAAGCGCCCCGTCGGGTCGCGCAGGGCAGTGCTTGTCACCCGAGCCCAGCCTGGGGTGCCGTCCTTGTGGGTGAACTGGTTCTCAGTGGTGTAGGTGTCGAGCTCGCCGGCAACCTGGCGAGCAAAGAGCGCTAGATCCTGCTCGGCGGCGGATCGGATGGAATGCGCGAAGTGCTGCCCGATCAACTCCTCTCGGTCATGACCGGTGAGCTTGCAGCGGGCTTCGTTGACGGACATGATCCGTCCGTCCCGGTCGACTTCGACAATCCCGACCGCTGCTGTCTCGTGCGTGGCTCGCAGGCGGGCGTCGCTTGCACGCAGGGCCGTCTCGCGCTGCCGGAGTTCCGTCGACGCGCTGGCGAGCGCATCGGCGACCCGATCGATCTCGTCCACCCCGCTCGGCTTAACGACGATGGGTTCCCCGCGTCCGAGCCTTCGCGTCGCGCTGAGCAGCCGCTCGACCGGCGCCGCGATGCTGCGCGCGATGAGCCATGCCACGGCCGCGCCGAGAGCCAGCAGAAGTCCGCCCGTGCCGGCGAGGTAGAGGGCCGAGCGCCATAGCCCGACGGTAAGCTCCGCTCGGGGAACCGCAACGATGGTCGCCCATCCCGAACCAGGCGAACGGGAGAAAGCAAGCAGCGTCGGAACGCCATCCAGCGACACGCTTTCGGCCACGATCTCCCGGAGATCTCCGCGGGCTCGATCGACGTTTTCGGATGTGGCCAACGCTCCGACGAAGCGGTTGGGATCGCGGCTCCTGGCTACCACGGTGCCGTTGCGGTCGATGATCGTGCCGATCCAGCCCTGCGGCAGCGACTGGTCCGCCAGAATGCGGCTGATCGTCTGGGCCCGCATGTTGATCGAGACATACAGCTCGGTCCCGTCGGAGGTCGTGACGAGGGTGTCGATCCCGACATTCGCCTCCCTGGAGACCAAGCCCATGAACAGGTTGCTGATCCGCACCTGGCCCGGTGCGAGCCCCTGGCGGTGATCCCTGCTCGTTACGGTGGGCAGCGGGCTGCCCATTGGGAGCAGCGTGTTGACGACCTGCCCGCGATCGTCGGCGACGGTGATCCAGGTGCCGGGGATGCGGATGGCGGCCCGGGCCCGGGCGTCGAACTCCGCGTATTCCTTGTCAAGCAAATGCGGCGACGTCGACAGCGCCCACAGGAGCGCCTCCGCCTGTCCGAGCTGACGATCCACGGCCAGTGAAAGCGCCCGGGCGGTCTCCTGAAGATGTTTTTCGATCTCGTGTCGGCCCTGGCGATAGCCGGCATAGAGGATGCCCCCCGCGCTGACGAGGGCGGGAATGAGAAGGGCGAGCGTAAGGAGGATCAGGCGCGAGCGCAGGGAAAGGAGCGGCAGGCGACGACCGCTTGACGTCCCGAGGCCGGCCGTACTGGCCACCGAGCTATCCACGCTTGACGATCCCTGAACCCGTGACCCAGCAGGGTCCACGACCTTGAACGTAGGTCATTTGATACGTGTTTCCCTCCATGTCCAGGGCAGGGTGCAAGAGGCAGGCGCCGGCCCCGGCCGGGGCTTCGACATCGGATTGGAGCGTCCTTTCCGCCGAGCAGCATGTTCCGACGGTCGTCGGGTCGAGCCTGGTTCGGGATCTGATGGGCTGCAGCCCGTCCGTGAGCGGCCAGGACCGCCTCCTGGAAGGTCTCCTGCCGCATCAGGCGTGCATGTTTCTCGCCGGCGCCTTTCAGGGTCCAGCCGAGGCATCGCGCCTGAGCCGCGATCCGGCGGCGCCATGACGGGACGGATCCGGAGCAGGGGACGCGGCACCTGCTGCAACATGCTCACGCTCCGGTGCGCAATCCACCAAAGGACCCTTTGAGGTTAAATCCAGAGCGTCCTTGCGGCGGCCCTCCAGAACAATTTGAAGAGAATTGTTGCCGGAGCCCGCCATGTTGATTGAGCCGATTGCCCCTCGTTTCAGCTGCCAGGAT
>DATCJK010000052.1:0-143706 GCA_036562855.1 Microvirga sp. | reverse complement strand
CTCGCCCGAAGCCTTGTCCTTCCAGCTCTCGGAGGTCGCAATCCGCAGGTTCACCACAGGCTCACCAGACCCAAGCCGACGAACCTCAGGGTCCTTGCCCAGATTCCCAACCAGGATCACCTTGTTCACACTGCCTGCCATGGGGTTCCTCCCGCTCCGCGTCCCGGAGTACTGGGCCCGAGCGGCCCCCGGGACAAGCCGCGCCGCAACCGCGCTTCGCCCTGTCCCCAACAATCGACCCAACCTGTGGAGATCCTGTGGGCCGGCTCCGGATCTGGCCCGTGGCGGGCGCGCGCCACCGTGATAGAGTTGCCTTGCCGCGACGGGGATCCATGGGAATTCCGTTCGCGCTCCCATGCCACCGCCCTGCCTCTTGGCCACCAACCATGATGCTGCATTGTCGTCCGGGCGCCCTGGCACCAGATTCTGAAATCCCTACAGGAGCGGGCCGTCACCCCGGACGGCCGAACCCTCGCGCCAGGGCGTGGATCCTGTGCTGGGGCATCGCCGTCGCCGGCCTCCCGTTCGCCCTCTCCTTCGCGGCGATCCCCGTCGTGTCCTGGCGGGCGAAGACCTTGGCCGACGGGCGTGCGTACTACCTTCAGGTTCACGCCAAGGACCCTGGCTTCGAAGACGATGGCTATCGGACCGCCGCGAGCCTCACCGATCTTTCAGGTTACCGCCTGCGCAAGGCGCGCAACGAGGAAGGCCTGGCGCTAAGCTTTCATGCGATCCTGGCGGTCGAGGCCGCGCCCGAGCCTCTGGTCTATAACTGGTCCTTCCGGCGCTTCGCATTCGAGCCGCGCCAGCAGCACCTGGGACGGATCGTTCTCCCCCGCCCGCTCTGCCAGCCGAGGACCCGCTTCATCGAGACCCTACCCCTCCGCACCCGGTCCTGACGCCCATGCGGCGCGGCCACCCAAGCTGCCGACGGTCCAGCGGTCCCCTGCCCTCGCGCCCAAACGCCACTGCCGGGCGCAGTTGTCGTCGTACCGGGTTTGTTCTAGGGTCGGACCGGATTCGGTGGGTGAACCTTTCAGGCGTCCAGCCCGTATCCTATCTGTTTCCGGCCAGGCGTTAGGGCCCGGTCCAGTCACGCTTCGCGTCTTCTCAAGCTTCCAGGCAGGCCATGGCCAAACTCGACGATCTGTTCAACCGCGCCCGGGCGGGCGATCCCAATGCGCGCGTCATCACCGTGCGCGGGGCGCGGGAGCACAACCTCAAGAACGTCGATCTGATGATCCCGCGGGACCAGTTCGTGGTGTTCACGGGCCTGTCCGGCTCCGGCAAGTCGTCGCTTGCCTTCGACACGATCTACGCGGAGGGCCAGCGCCGCTACGTGGAGAGCCTGTCGGCCTATGCGCGGCAGTTCCTCGAGATGATGTCGAAGCCGGATGTGGACCAGATCGACGGCCTGTCGCCCGCCATCTCCATCGAGCAGAAGACGACCTCGAAGAACCCGCGCTCCACCGTCGGCACGGTGACGGAAATCTACGACTACATGCGCCTTCTCTGGGCGCGGGTCGGCATCCCCTATTCGCCCGCCACGGGCCTCCCCATCGAGAGCCAGACCGTGAGCCAGATGGTGGACCGGGTGCTGGAGCTGCCGGAGAAGACGCGGCTCTATCTCCTCGCCCCCGTGGTGCGCGGCCGCAAGGGCGAGTACCGCAAGGAGATCGCCGAGTTCCAGAAGAAGGGCTTCCAGCGGCTCAAGGTGGACGGCGAATACTACGCCATCGACGAGGTGCCGACCCTCGACAAGAAGTTCAAGCACGACATCGACGTGGTGGTGGACCGCATCGTGGTGCGCCCCGACATCGCGGCCCGGCTCGCGGATTCCATCGAGACGGCGCTCGACCTTGCGGATGGCATCGCCCTCATCGAATGGGCGGACGAACGCCAAGAGAACGGCGAGGCGAAGCGCGTCACCTTCTCCTCGAAGTTCGCGTGCCCCGTCTCCGGCTTCACCATCGCCGAGATCGAGCCCAGGCTCTTCTCGTTCAACAACCCCTTCGGCGCCTGCCCGACCTGCGGCGGCATCGGCCATGAGATGCGCATCGATGCGGACCTCGTGGTGCCGGACGAGACCTTGAGCCTCAAGCGCGGCGCCATCATGCCCTGGGCGAAATCCACCTCGCCCTATTACGGCCAGACCCTGCAGGCGCTCGCCAAGCACTACAAGACGTCCATGACGGCGCCCTGGAGCGACCTGCCGGAGGCGTTTCGCAAGGTGGTGCTCTACGGGTCGAAGGAGGACGTGCGCTTTGCCTATGACGACGGCCTGCGCGCCTACGAGGTGAGGAAGCCCTTCGAGGGCGTGATCACCAACCTCGAGCGCCGCTACAAGGAAACCGAGAGCGATTGGGCCCGCGAGGAGATCGGCCGCTTCATGGGCGAGACGCCCTGCGAATCCTGCGGCGGCAAGCGGCTCAAGCCCGAGGCGCTGGCGGTGAAGATCGCGGGCTTCGACATCGGCGATGCGACCGCGCTCTCCGTGCGCGACGCCCACCATTGGTTCAGCGACCTTGGAGGAAAGCTCAACGCGAAGCAGAACGAGATCGCCGGGCGCATCCTGAAGGAAATCCGCGACCGCCTCACCTTCCTCGTGGATGTGGGCCTCGAATACCTCACCCTCGGGCGCGCCTCCGGCACCCTGTCGGGCGGCGAGAGCCAGCGCATCCGGCTCGCCTCCCAGATCGGCTCCGGCCTCACGGGCGTTCTCTACGTGCTCGACGAGCCCTCCATCGGCCTCCACCAGCGGGACAACGAGCGGCTGCTCGGCACGCTGAAGCGCCTGCGCGATCTCGGCAACACGGTGATCGTGGTGGAGCACGACGAGGACGCGATCCTCCAGGCCGATTACGTGTTCGACATCGGCCCCGGCGCCGGCATCCATGGCGGTGAGATCGTGGCGGAGGGCACGCCCGACGAGCTGATGGCGAACCAGAAGTCCCTCACCGGCCAGTACCTCACGGGCGCCAAGACCGTGAAGGTGCCGGGCAAGCGCCGCAAGCCGAGCAAGGATCGCATGATCAAGCTCGTGGGCGCGCGCGGCAACAACCTGAAGAACGTGACGGCGGAAATTCCGCTCGGCACCTTCACCTGCATCACCGGCGTTTCCGGCGGCGGCAAGTCCACGCTCGTGATCGACACGCTCTACAAGGCGGTGGCGAGGAAGCTCAACAACGCCCTCGAGCACCCTGCCCCGTTCGACCGGATCGAGGGGCTGGAGCATCTCGACAAGGTCATCGACATCGACCAATCGCCCATCGGCCGCACGCCGCGCTCGAACCCCGCCACCTATATCGGCGCCTTCACGCCGATCCGCGAATGGTTCGCCGGCCTGCCCGAGGCGAAGGCGCGCGGCTACCAGCCGGGCCGCTTCTCCTTCAACGTGAAGGGCGGCCGCTGCGAGGCTTGCTGCGGCGACGGCGTCATCAAGATCGAGATGCACTTCCTGCCGGACGTTTACGTCACCTGCGACGTGTGCAAGGGCAAACGCTACGACCGCGAAACGCTTGAGGTGAAGTACCGGGAGAAGAGCATCGCGGACGTGCTCGACATGACGGTCGAGGAGGCGCGCGACCTCTTCAAGGCGGTGCCCTCCATCCGCGAGAAGATGCAGACCCTCGCCCGGGTCGGCCTCGACTACGTGCATGTGGGCCAGCAGGCCACCACCCTCTCCGGCGGCGAGGCCCAGCGGGTGAAGCTCTCGAAGGAGCTCTCCAAGCGCGCCACCGGCCGCACCCTCTACATCCTGGACGAGCCCACCACGGGCCTCCACTTCCACGATGTGGCGAAGCTCCTGGAAGTGCTCCACGAGCTCGTGGACCAGGGCAACTCGGTGGTGGTGATCGAGCACAACCTCGAAGTCATCAAGACCGCCGACTGGATCATCGACATGGGCCCCGAGGGCGGCGACGGCGGCGGGCGCATCGTGGCTGAAGGAACGCCCGAGGAGGTGTGCCAGGTGGAGGCGAGCCACACGGGCCGCTTCCTGCGCGACGTGCTGGCGCGCCGCCCCCTCGCGGGCAAGCCCCCCGTGAAGGCGGAGGCGAAGGCCCCGGCGAAGGCTCCGGCCAAAACCGCGGCCAAGAAGCCCGCGAAGAAGGGCGCGAAGGTGACGCGGGCGGCGGCGGAATAAAGCCGCCCGTCACCGCTGCGGCGGGGCGCCGATCCCGCCGGGGGCCTGCGGCCCGTGCGGGTGCTCCGGGCTGTGGGAATGGGTCGCCAACTCGCCCTCAGGCGGGCCGGCCTGTCCCTCCGGCCCGTAAACGGCGGCGTGCAGGCCCCAATAGCCCGCCGAGAACACCACGAGCGCCGTGACGAGCCCCGCGGGCACGCCCACCAGCCTCTTGCGGAGCGCGGGCAGGAAATGCACCTCCCGCTCGTGATCGGCCGCGATGATCACGATCACCGCCATGATGAGCGCGTGGCCCACGAGATCGATGCGCCCGAAGGGATAGACCGCCGCGTTGAAGATCACGAACAGGGCAATGGCCGAGAGGCGCCGCACCAGCGGCGTCCAGATGAGCCCGAACCCCATGGTGAATTCCGCGACCCCGGCCATGGGGATGAACACGTCCCGCGGCATGCCGAAGGTGAGGAAGGGCTTCTCCTCCACGAGCGGATGAAACCAGTTCGGATAGGCGAACTTCTCCAGGCTCGACCACATGAGCGCGATGGCGACGCCCCAGCGCAGCACCTCGAACCGGTGCATCCGCCAGCGCGGATTGTTGGAGGATTCCAGCACCAGATAGGCCGCCACCGAGACCCCGAGGGCGAGGTAGTCGAGAAGGTGGAAGAAGTCGTAATCCCGCAAAGCCAGGATCCACAGGACGATGATCCCGGCCGCCGAGACCGGCATGGTCTTGCGCGAGAACACCCCCGCCGCGATCAGGAGCTGCGCCCAGGAGACCCATTCGGACGGGGTCTTGAGGTCGGGGGTGAGATAGACCCCGCCCACCGCGAAGATCGCCACGAAGAACGCGCCGATCGCCGCGCGCATGAAATCGTCCGCCCGCCGCCACAGGGGATCCGAGATCCGGTCCATCACCGCGAGCGCCTGTTGCCCGACCGGGCCCCGCTCCACCGCCCGCGTGGCGAGGAAGAACCCCAGCACCATCAGGATGGCGACCCAGAACCACGGATCGGTCAAGGTCTGCCCCACCGGCTGCGGCGGCGCGCCGACGATATAGGGCGCAAACCATTTCACATGCGCCTCGGCCGGGCTCGCGGCGAGCGCCACCGCGCCGAGGGCGCAGGCGCAGCGCATCCGGTTGCGTGCCTTGGCCATATGGGAGGTCCTCTGCCGATGCCGGTTAGGGGAAACCGGGCATGTGGAGGGGGGTTCCGGGGTGCGGCGGCAAGCGAAAATCGGGTAATCAGCCGAGCTTTAGGGAGGGCGACAGTGAGCAAGCCAATCCAAAAAAGTCAGGAACTCGTTTCAGGCTAGCTACGCAGATTAGTAGCTCCGCAAGGCGTGAGCATCCATGCCGCTCGGGTGTAAACCGCCGGTGAAGGCTGACGTTAGCCGGGAAGATTGCCTCACAGAAAATGGTGAACAACGCGGTGACGGCGGAGTGAGAAGCGTGCGACGGAGGTGTTGATAGTTGTGAAAAAAATGAACCATTCAACTTTTAGTTTGTGAGGTACGTGATACGTCTTAGTCTCTGGAGTTGACATATGAACAAGCCGGTACTGGCGACGCTACATGCTACAGCTGAGGGGCTTTCCTCCGCCTGTGAGGCCGTCGAAGCCCTTTTCAGATCTCCAGCCAAAGACGGGAGCAGGTTTGATACGGCATTACCTATTCCCGGCACAGAAGCTACTTTAGATGAAGTGCTCACAGTTGCGCGCACACTTGTCGAAGCAGCGACTGGGCTGTCTGAGGTTAAGAATCCATTTTTTCTTCCTAAGAACAACATAATAACGCTAAATTCGAGCCTCGCTGCAGCAAAACTCGAGTTCGATCAGATAGTACACGTCAATGCTAACATTGGCGGCATATCTATGGTCACAAACAAAGGAAGCTATGCTCTTCAAGGCCAAAATGGTGCATCCACAACATTCAACGGCTTTCTCCAGAATGCTGTCGCTCATCTTGATTCAGCACTGAGCTCTTGGAGTATCATCCGCTCCCTCGCGCAAACACCGAGGTTCCAGGATTTTTACGAAGCGCTCAAGTCAGTCCACTTGCGGCAGGCTGAAATCTCCAAATCCATTGAACAATTTGAGCAAATCCGCCGCCGCTTAACCGATTTACAGTCGCAGGCGGAGGAGGCAGCAAAAGCAGTCGTGTCCGAGAAAGCTGAGACAGAGCGCCTCCGCACAGAAGCTGAAAAAGAGCGCAGAACCATCTCCGAGTACAGCAGCGAGACAGGACAGAAAGTAGAACTTATTCGGTCTGCAGCACAAACAGCAGCAACCCTGTCCAGCCAGGTAAGCAATTACGCAGCAGAGTTCTCGTCATTCGATAATCAGCTGGACGCACGCCACAGAAAGATCGAGGAGAGCAATGACTTAGTCGATGAATTATTAGTCGAGTTGCAGGAAGAGGCAAATGAGGTAAAGAGGCTGCGCTCCGAAGCCTCCGATATGCTGATCGGCGCTACTAATGCCGGTCTAGCCGGCGCCTTTAGTAGTAGAGAGAGAGAGCGGTCTCCAAAGAAGTCAAATCTGCGATAGGCGCCTACTATGCGAGCGTTGCGCTATTGATTTTTCTCAGCTTGCCAATAGCCTTCTATGTGGTGCCTCGAGAGCTGATAATTGCATTATGGCCATCCTCTTTGCCTGACGTTTCGAAGCTTATCGGGAGTGCACCGAGTAAAAATTCAGTTGAAGAGATTGTAGGACAGATACTAGCCCGTGCACTCTTGGTTATTCCCGGATTGATGTTAGTGCGTTTTGCGAGTTCAAGACATGAGCGTCTTTTTCGACTCAGAGAGCACTACGCGTATAAATATTCGATTGCAAGTTCTGTGGAAGGATTCAAGAAACAGGCTGAGGGATACGATAAAGAAATCGCAGCAACTGCCTGCTACGAATTGACCTTTAATCCGGCAACACGAATGGATGAGAAGAGCTCCGATACAAGGCATCCTAATCCTGCCATGGAGTGGCTCCTGCGACGAATGGAGGGGCGAAGTGTGAAAACGAGTGCAGAGTGATCTGTTGATGCTCGAAGTCGTGTGGCAGCCACTCCAATTATGCATACGAATACGTACCAGCTGCCAACTGTCAGAACTTAAATCAATCAATCATCGCAATTCCAACAGCACAAATAACACTGCGTCCTGTTCTAACGTCCAGAATGGCACTTGATGGTTCTGGATCGGCTCCCATGCCGACTAGAACGCGATGAGTAGGTGAAAGCAGTTAGTATTTCTCGGTCAGCGCCACGCTTATGCATGTGCCCGTTCCGACCTTGCCTGATTCCAGTTCGCCGGCATGTGAAAGCCACGTATGCCCCAATCCCTCGCCCACATCGCTCTTGTCGTCCGCGACTACGACGAGGCTATCGCCTTCTATGTGGGCAAGCTCGGCTTCGAACTGGTGGAGGACACCCCTCAGCCCGAGCAGGACAAGCGCTGGGTCGTGGTGCGGCCGCGCGGCGAAGGATCGGCGTCGCTGCTGCTGGCGCGGGCGGTGGGGGCGCGGCAGGAGGCGTTCATTGGCGACCAGGCCGGCGGGCGGGTGTTCCTGTTCCTGCGCACGGACGATTTCTGGCGGGATCACGCGGCCCTGCGGGAGGCCGGGATCGTCTTCGTGCGGGAGCCTAGGCAAGCGCCCTACGGCACCGTCGCCGTGTTCCAGGATCTCTACGGCAATCTCTGGGATTTGGTGGAATTCACCGACGGGCGGCCCTGAGGGCTCAGGGATGCGCATCCGCCTGCGGCTTGCCTGAACGGCCGTCATGCGGCCGCTCCCGCGAGCCCGCGTCATCGCCTTCGGAACGCCGCGACGGGCCCGCACGGGCGCAGCGGATGGCCATGGCCCGGGCGCGGGTGGAGCGAGCGCGATACGGTCGGCCGGCGGCGCGAGCCTCGGCCCGCGGGTGGGCCGCTCCGGGGCGGGCCGCGTGGATTTCCGGCTGTCATCGGGTGCGGGAGACGACATGCGGGGCCGCCCGATGAGCCCTCCCCCCTTGACCCTGATGCAAACGTTACAACCTTAACGCTTGCGAGCGGCCCTCCGACGGCGCGCGGCGGCGCTCTCGCCCGCCGCCCGACCGATCGTCGGAGGGCGATCCCCGAAGCTGTGTCTTGATTTCACCGGAGAGCGGGCCAACCGTGAACCACCCCGCCGCAGGAGGCGTCGCAATGGCGCCCGGCCCCGTCGATACCGCGAACTCTCAGGACAGGCGAGCGCCCCCTTGGCCGGCCCATGGCGGTCTCATGGGGGAGCGCATCCGCCGCTTCGATTGGGCGGCCACGCCCCTCGGCCCCGTCTCGGCTTGGCCGCAAAGCCTGCGCACGGCGGTCGACCTCATGCTCGACACACGGCAACCCGCAGCCATCGCCTGGGGGCCCGCCCTCACCTGCCTTTACAACGATGCCGCGATCCCGGTTCTCGGGGCGAAGCACCCGGAGGTCCTGGGCCGCCCCGCTGGGGAGTTCTGGGCCGGAATCTGGCCTGCCTACCGGTCCGCCATGGAGGCGACGCTCGCGGGCGAGGCGCCGGCCTTCGTGGACCAGCCGGTGACGCCGGCGGACGGGCTGGAGGGACTGACCCGGTGGTTCACCTTCTCCCTCGCCCCGATCCGCTCCGAGAGCGGCGCCATCCCGGGGGTCTTTTGCACGGGGGTGGAGACGACGGAACGGGTGCTCAAGGAGGCGGGACGTTCCGCCGAGGAGGAGAGGCTGCGCCTCAGCGACGAGCGGTATCGCTCCTTCGTGGCGCACAGCACGGAGGGCATCTGGCTCCTGGAGCTCGACCCGCCCATCGACACGGCGCTCGGCGTGGACGAGCAGATCGAGCAGGCCTATCGCAACGGCCGCTTCGTGGATTGCAACGACGCCATGGCGCGCATGTACGGGCTCGACCGGGCCGAGGACCTCATCGGCAAGACCCTCGACTTCCCCTTTCCGGCCACCAATCCCGAGGCGCGGGCCTATTTCATCGAGATCATCCGGTCGGGCTACAACCTCGTCGATATCGAATCCGTGGAGCAGGACGCGGAGGGGAACCGCAAGCATTTCGCCAACAGCATGCTCGGGGTGGTCGAGAACGGCCTCCTCAAGCACATGTGGGGCATCCAGCGGGACATCACCGACCGCAAGCAGGCGGACGAGCACCGCACGCTGCTGATCAACGAATTGAATCACCGGGTGAAGAACACCCTGGCCACCGTCCAATCCATCGCCACGCAGACCCTGCGGAACACGGAATCGCCCGCGGCGGCCCGGGAGGCCATCGAGGGGCGGCTCATCGCCCTCTCCCGCGCCCACAACGTTCTCACCCGCGAGAACTGGGAGGGGGCCGGCCTCACCGAGATCGTGGAGCAGGGAATCGCGCCCTACATGAGCGGGGGCGAGGACCGCATCCGCGTGAGCGGACAGAACGTGCGCCTGCCGCCGCGCATGGCCCTCGCCTTCGCCATGATGCTGCAGGAACTGGCCACGAACGCGGTGAAGTACGGCGCCCTCTCCGGCCCGGCCGGGCACGTGGCTCTCTCCTGGGAGGTGCAGGCCGCCGATCCCCCTCGCCTGCTTCTGCGCTGGGAGGAGAGCGGCGGACCGCCGGTGGAGGCCCCGACCCGGCGGGGCTTCGGCACCCGGCTTGTGGAGCGCAGCCTCGCCCAGGAACTCGGCGGCACGGTCGAGATCGCCTTCGCGCCGGCCGGAATCGTGTGTTCCGTGGACGCGCCCTTGGGGTGACGAACCGCGCTGCGTCCTATCCGCAATCGGGCGCGGCGCTCCGGGCCGCTTCCACGCGCGGGTCCTCGCGCTTCAGGTGCGTCAGCGGCAGCGCTCCGTCCGACTTCACCCGCGAGAGCGCGAAGTTGGAGCGGATGTCGCCTACCATCGGCAGGGTCATGAGCTTGTCCGTGAGCAGGCGCTCATAGGCTTTCAGGTTCGGCACCACGATCTCGGCGATGAAGTCCGCGGTGCCGGAGACCATGTGGCAGGCCACCACCTCGGGCATGGCATCGAGGGCGTGACGCAGGGAATCCGCGTTCTCCCGCGAGTGCTTCTCCACCTTGATTTCCACGAAGACCGTGAGCCCGAGCCCCACCGATTCCCGGTCGAGCACCGCCCGGTAGGTGCGGATGAACCCGTCCCGCTCGAGCCGGCGTACCCGGCGCAGGCACGGGGACGGGGAGAGACCGACTCGGTCGGCAAGTTCGTTGTTGGTGAGTCGCCCGTCGTCCTGGAGGGCGCGCAGGATGTGGAGGTCGATGGCGTCGAGATTGATATAGGGCATGAGGGCCTCGTTCGCGCAATCATCTGCCAAGAAGGAGGGTTGGCGCAACAGGTCTTCGCAAGGACATGCCCCGCCTTGGCCGCCTATGCTCCGGACGTTCCGGAGATCCCGCATGTCTGCCACCGCTCTGCCGCAAGCCGCCCCCGATGCCGCAACCCGCCGCCGCATTCTCCTCGGCTATGCCGCCGGAATCGCCACCGTGCTGATCTGGGCCGCCTGGATGGTCGGCACCCGCCATGCGGTCACCCACCGGCTGCCGCCGGAGGCGGTGGGGCTGCTGCGGTTCGGCATCCCGGCCCTCCTCCTCGCCCCCGCTTGGATCCGGATCGGTCCATGGCCGCGGGGCCTCAAACCCTTGACAGCGCTTGGCCTCCTGGGCTCCGGCGCACCGTTCTTCCTCATCGTCGCCACCGGCATGCGCTTCGCGCCCGCCGCCGAGATCGGCCCGCTGCTTCCCGGCACCATGCCCCTCTTCGTCGCCCTCGTGGGCTTCCTCGCCTTCGGACAGCGGCTCGGGCGCTGGCGTATCCTCGGCTTCGCCCTCATCGGCCTCGGCATCCTCGCCATCGCCGGCCGCGGGCTGCTGCACCCCGAGACCGGCGCCTGGCGCGGGCATCTGCTCCTGCTCACGGGCGCCCTCTGCTGGGGGCTCTACACCCACGCCTATCGCCTCAGCGGGCTGACCCCCGCCCAGGGCGCGGGGCTGGTGGCTCTCTGGTCCGTGCCGGTCCTCCTCCCCCTCGGCGGGCCCGCCCTCCTCGCAGCCATCGACGAGGGTCACGGGGGTGCGGTGCTGGTTCAGGCTGTCCTGCAGGGTGTCGTCGCTGGCGCGCTCAGCATGGTGCTCTACGGCATGGCGATCGACCGCCTCGGCGCCTCCCGGGCGGCCGCTCTCTCGCCGCTCGGGCCGGTGCTCGGTGCCGTCCTCGCAATCCCGATCCTCGGGGAGATTCCGGACGGCCCCGCCATTGCCGGGCTCGTCCTCGCCTCTGCCGGCGTGCTGCTCGCCAGTGGAATCAAACCGGAACAACGAGCTTGACGGTGGCGTTTCGCCCGCATGCTCGCAGACAACCTCCTCAGCCTCTCGGATACGCTCCAACGGGTGCAAAGCCTCTGGCCGGCCTGGCTGGTGAACCTCACGGCGCTGCTCGTCGCCGGCTTCCTGCTGTTGTTCATCCATGCAGCCGCGTTCCAGATCCTCCGGTTCGTGCTGCGCGGACGCCTTGCCGAGTTCGGGCGCAAGCTTCTCGACCGCATCCGCCCACCGACGCGCCTTGGACTCCTCACGGTGGGGCTTGGCCTCGTGCTGCAGGCCTTGCCCAACCGGGGTCCCCTTGCCGGGCTCCTCGAATGGGGCCTCCTCTTCGGCTTCGTGATCTTCGTCGGATGGATCGCGGTCGCGGTGATCGACGTGGCAGCGGACCTTTATCTGCGCCGAGTGCCGCTGGACCTCGAAGACAACCTCCTCACCCGCAAGCACCTCACGCAGGTGCGCCTGCTGCGACGGACAGCCGTGACAGTGGTCGGGTTCCTGACCTTCTCGGCGGTGCTGATGACGATCCCTTCGGTCCGTCAGTACGGGGTCAGCCTATTCGCCTCCGCGGGCGTCGCAGGTCTTGCGGTCGGCCTTGCGGCACGGCCGGTGCTGTCCAATCTCATCGCCGGTGTGCAGATCGCCATCGCCCAGCCGATCCGGCTAGGAGACAGCATCGTGGTGGAGGGCGAGTCCGGCACGGTGGAGGAGATCCAGACCACCTATGTGGTCGTGCGCCTCTGGGATTGGCGTCGCCTCGTGGTGCCCCTCTCCTATTTCATGGAAAAGCCCTTCCAGAACTGGACGCGGGAATCCGCATCCCTCATCGGCACGGTGTTCTGGTACGTGGATTATGCGGTTCCGGTTGGCGCCGTGCGTGAGAAATATCTCGAACTCGTTCGCGCCTCGGCGCTCTGGGACGGGCAGGTGGCGGCGCTTCACGTATCCGAGGCAACCGAGCGCACCATGCAACTGCGCGGCATCATGAGCGCGGCCAACTCATCGGCAAGCTGGGACCTACGCTGCGAGATCCGGGAAAAGTTGGTGGAATGGCTCCGGGATACTTACCCCGAAGCTCTGCCGAAAATGCGAGTGGAGCCGGAAGAACCAGGACGCCGCTAAGCTCAAAGGCAGCCGATCAGTGAGCGCACGAGCCATGCCATGTACGCCGGCTCATTAATATTCCATTAGTAAGTTATGCTCTCATCGCATAACTGACATACAATTTCACCGCTCCTCGGTGGGGTCTGCGACGCTTATATGCTGCATTGCACAAGCGACGAAGACAAGCGCCGGCCAACCGGGTCGGCTACCTCAGGAGCAAGAACATGTTCGTCACCTTCATTCTCTCTAAGATCAAGTCCTACCTGCGTTATCGCGACACCGTGCGGGAGCTTTCCCAGCTGACCGACCGCGAGCTCGACGATCTGGGCATCTCCCGCTTCCAGATCGACTCGATCGCCCGCGAGCACGCTACCGCGTAACGATCTGCTGCATTGCAGCAACGGCCGCGCCCGCCTCTGGCGGGCGTTTGCTTTTTTGGCGTGGCGGTTCCGCTCCGCGACGACGGAACGGGTTGATCGACGGCGCCCGCGGGCCTACTCCAGGCGGATGACCGGTCCCAATCCTATTCATGTCGTCGGCGGCGGACTTGCCGGCTCCGAAGCAGCCTGGCAGATCGCCGAGGCAGGCGTTCCCGTGGTGCTCCACGAGATGCGGCCCGTGCGCGGCACGGACGCCCATAAGACCGATGGGCTCGCGGAGCTGGTCTGCTCCAATTCCTTCCGCTCGGACGATGCCGAGACCAACGCGGTCGGGCTCCTGCATCAGGAGATGCGGCGTCTCGGGTCGCTCATCATGCGCCAGGGCGATGCCAACCAAGTGCCGGCAGGGGGCGCCCTTGCGGTCGACCGGGATGGGTTCTCGGCCGCGGTCACCGCTGCGTTGGAGGCGCATCCTCTCGTCACGATCGAGCGCGGAGAGATCGCGGGACTTCCGCCCCGGGAATGGTCCTCCGTCATCCTGGCCACCGGCCCCCTCACCTCCCCAGCGCTCGCGGAGGCCATCCTTGGCCTCACGGGTGAAAAGGAGCTGGCGTTCTTCGACGCCATCGCTCCCATCGTCTACCGCGAGTCCATCGACATGGGCACCGCCTGGTTCCAATCGCGCTATGACAAAGCCGGGCCTGGCGGCACGGGCGCCGACTACATCAACTGCCCCCTCGACCGGGACCAGTACGAAGCTTTCGTGGATGCGTTGATCCAGGGCGACAAGACGAGCTTCAAGGACTGGGAGGGCACGCCCTATTTCGACGGCTGCCTGCCGATCGAGGTGATGGCCGAGCGCGGCCGCGAAACCTTGCGTCATGGCCCCATGAAGCCCGTTGGCCTGACCAACCCGCATAACCCGGAGCAGAAGCCCTACGCGGTCGTCCAGCTCCGGCAGGACAACGCGCTCGGCACGCTCTACAACATGGTCGGGTTTCAGACGAAGCTGAAATACGGGGAGCAGACCCGGGTCTTCCGCATGATCCCCGGCCTGGAGAACGCAGAGTTCGCCCGCCTCGGCGGCCTGCACCGGAACACCTATCTGAACTCGCCGAAGCTGCTCGATCCGACCCTGCGCCTCAAAGCCGAGCCGCGGTTGCGCTTCGCGGGGCAGATCACCGGCTGCGAAGGCTACGTGGAGAGCGCGGCGGTCGGGCTCATGGCAGGCCGGTTCGCTGCGGCGGAGCGGCTTGGTCGCGGCATCGAGCCTCTGCCCTCCACGACGGCGCTCGGCGCGCTCATCAATCACATCACGGGCGGTCATATCGAGACCATCGACGAGGGCCCCCGCTCCTTCCAGCCGATGAACGTCAATTTCGGGCTTTTCCCGCCCCTCGACCGGGCCCCGAAGGCGGAAGACGGCAAGCGCCTGCGGGGGCCTGCCAAGGCCATCGCTCGAAAGCGTGCGCTAACCGAGCGCGCCCGGGCGGACCTGTCCGGCTGGCTTGGCGAGGAGCCGATCTCCGTGGCTGCGGAGTAGCGCGTTCCGTCTGTCTCAGCCGCGCCAGAGCGCATAGATCCGCCGCCATTGCGGCAGGTCGACCGGCGTGTTGAACGGGTCGTAATCCCGCCGCTCCATCTGGCGCAAATAGGGTTCGACGAGTGCAAGGGGCCGGAAGGCAGGCCTCGCAGCCGCAGGCGCGCTCGCGATCAGCGGCCGGGCCTGTGCGAGATGGCGGCGGGCGAGCGCTCTCAGGTCCGCCATGGCGCCGACGAGACCAGGTCCCCCGCGCCCACTCACCACGTCCTCGCGGACGACTCCATGCTTCGCCAGCAGGTCGAGCGGTAGGTAGAGCTGACCCTGTCGGGCATGCCAGGGGAATGCGCGCAGAAGCCCGGTGATCGCGTAAGCAACGCCCGCATGACCGGCTGCATCCGGCGAGCCGGCCTCGCCGCCGTCCGCCAGAATGAGCGAGGCAAGGCGCATGAGGCTCGATGAGGTCTCGCCGCAATAGCCCTCGAGGTCGTTCACCGTCGGCATCGCATCGTCGTAGAGATCGAAGACGCGAGCATCGATGAGATCGACCAGCGCCTGACGCGGGAGGCGAAATTTCACGATCGTCTCGTCGAGCGCCGCCGCCACTGGGTTGGAGCGGACGTCCCCACGAGCCTCACCCTGGAGGGCGTCGCGCCACCATTGTAGGCGGATCTCGCCCACCATGGCTTCACGGACCGAATCCCGCACCCGCGCGATCTCGTGGCTGAAGGCATAGAGAGCATAAAGGTGGGGACGCTTGTCGGCAGCAGCGAAAAGGCTCGCCCAGTAGCGCTCCGGGTCGCCTTCGCGGACCAGGGCTTCACAATGGGTGAAGTTGAAGGCGGGATCCGCGGCCACCGGCGTCAGCCAACCGCCATCAAAGCGGCGCCAACGCGGCGGTTCTCGGCAACGAGCACGTTATAGGTGCGGGCCGCGGCTCCGGTCTGCATCACGTCGAGGCCGATCCCGGCCTCGCGAAAACGGTCCCGGATTCCCTGAGGCACGAAGGCGATGTCGAGGCCCGTGCCGAGGAGAACGAGCTCGAGGAGCGGGTCTTCGGCGAAGATGGGGTCGAGGCTGGCGGTCGTCAGTCCCGATACGGACGTGACATCCCAGGCTTTGATCCCGGCGCCGAGGATCAGGATCGACCCCCGGTGGGACATGTCCGCAAAGCGAAAACCGCCATTGCCGTAGGCGTCGATCGGGTAACGACCGGGAACGAAACCGTCATAGACGCGGCCGCTCATGGGATCACTCCGCGGGCCGAGCGACCTTCGTGCCGGCCCCGGCCAGCTCACCGCGCGAATGGAGGCCCAGGTAGATGAGCACCGGCACGGCGATGAAGACCGTCGAGTAGGTTCCGACCACCACGCCAAAGAGGATCGACAGGCTGAACCCACGAAGCACTTCGCCACCGAAGATGTAGAGCGCGAGCGTCGCGAAGAAGGTTGTGGCGGCGACGATGATGGTGCGGGACACCGTGGCGTTGACGGAACTGTCGAGGAGCTCGGCGATCGGCATGCGCTTGTAGCGGCGGAGCATGTCGCGGATGCGGTCGTAGATCACCACCGTGTCATTGAGGGAGTAGCCCATGATGGTGAGCACAGCCGCCACCGCGGTCAGGTCGAACTCGAGCTGCAGGATGGAATAGAGCCCGATCACGAGCACGATGTCGTGCATGGTCGTCACGATGGCGCCGACGGCGAACTGCCATTCGAAGCGGAACCAGAGATAGGCCATGATCATCAACAGGCCGAGGACCAGCGCGATAATCGATTGCTGGACGAGTTCTCCAGACACGCTCGGCCCGACCACCTCGACCCGGCGGATCGTGTAGGAATTGCCGATCGCGGCACGGACCCGTTCGACGACGGCGGCACCCTGGACCTCGGCGCTGGACCCCACACGGATCAGGAGCTCGCTATTGGACCCGAACTCCTGGATCTGCACTTCACCGAGATTGAGGCCGCCGACCGCGTCGCGGACTGCACCGATGTTGGCCGGTCCGGACGTGGACTGGACCTCGATCAGCGTTCCGCCCTTGAAGTCGATCCCCACGTTGAGGCCGAGCGTCAGGAATGCCAGCACGCTGATGATAGATAGGGCCGCCGAGAACGGGAAGCTCCAGTGCCTAAGGCGCATGAAGCCGATGTGGAACGTTTCGGGGATGTAGTTGACGAGAGGCACTGGGTGCGTCCTTCGGTCAGATCGGGATGGCAGCGGGCCGGCGGTGGCGCACCCAAAGCGAGATTACCAGGCGGGTCAGCGTAAAGGCCGTGAAGGCCGTCGTGACGATGCCGATGATGAACGTGATGGCGAAACCGCGCACAGGGCCGGAGCCGCCGAACAGCAGAAGCACGAGCGCGGTGAAGAAGGCCGTCGCGTTCGCGTCCATGATCGTGCCGAGGGCGAACGAGAAGCCTTTGTCGATGGCCACGATCGGTGACTGCCCGAGGCGCGCCTCGTCGCGGATACGCTCGAAGATCACGACGTTGGAATCCACCGCCATGCCGATGGTCAGGATGATTCCGGCTATCCCGGGCAGAGTCAGCGTGGCCCCCAGCGCGGATTGGATGCCCATGAGCATCAGAATGTTCACCGAGAGGGCGAGCAGCGCAAACAGGCCGAACAGGCCATAGACCGCCACCATGAAGATCGCGACAAAGATGCTGCCGACGATGCCGGCCGTGACTCCGGCCGAGATGGAATCGGCGCCAAGGCTCGGCCCGACGGTGCGGACCTCGGCGATGTTCAATTTTGCCGGCAGCGCACCGGCGCGCAGCAGAACCGAGAGGTTGTTGGCCTGCTCGACCGTGAAACGGCCCGAGATCTGACCCGATCCGCCCGTGATGGGGCTCTGGATCACAGGCGCGGACACGACCTCGTTGTCGAGAACGATCGCCAGCGGGCGGCCCACATTCTCGGACGTCGCCTGCCCGAAGCGCTGGGCGCCGCGGATGTTGAAGCGGAAGTTCACGATGGGCTCGTTCGTCCGCTGGTCGAAGGCAGGCTGGGCGTCGATGAGGTCGCCACCCTCCACGATGATGCGGCGCTCCACGGGCACCCGCTGGCCACCCGCGTCCCGCGACGGGAGGAGATCCACGTCGCCGGCGTTCTCGCTGGCGATGAGCCGGAACTCCAGCTTTGCCGTCTTGCCGAGGATCTCGAGGAGTTGGTCAGGATTTTGCAGCCCTGGAACCTGGACCAGGATGCGTCCGGCGCCTTGACGCTGGATCAGCGGCTCCGTCGTGCCGAGCGCATCGACGCGCCGGCGGATCACCTCCAGCGCCTGCTCGGCGGCGCGGCGGATCCGATCGTTGACGCCCTGATCCGTGAATGTGAGCTGGACCAACCCGTCCGGGGTGGACGAGATGTCGATGTCCCGGGCGCCCGTCTGGCCGACGGCGGCGTTCGTGATCGGCTGCGACAGTTCCTGCAGCTTTGGCAGGAGGCGCTCCCGGTCGGCGGCTTCGGGGACCCGGGCCTGGACGCCCCGCTGCGTCGTCTGGATGCCGCCCTGAAGCGATACGCGGTTCTCGCGGGCGATCCGGCGCAGGTCGTCGCGAAGCTGGGTGACGAGCCCACGCAGCAGGTCCGGCTGGTCGACTTCGAGGAGCACATGCGAGCCCCCCTGCAGGTCGAGGCCGAGTGGCATCGCCTTGGTGGGAATGATCCAGGAAGGAACCCAACGCGGGATCGACTGCTCCAGGGAGCGGCGCTGGTCTCCGGACAGCAGGTTCGGCGCACCGAGCAGCAATCCGTAGACAATGACGGCAACGATCCCAAGGATCTTTGTGGTCGAGAAACGTAGCATCGATGGGTTCTCTGCCTTTCGGAGCGTAGGTCGCTCCGCTGCTTCAAGCCTTGACCGGCTCGCTCTTGGTGCGGACCTCGGCGATCATCGAGCGGGCCACCTTGACCCTTACGCCTTCGGCGATCTCGACCTCGATATCCGTCGCGTCGTCCTGCACCTTGGTGACCTTGCCCAGGATGCCGCCCGAGGTCACGACGTTGTCGCCCCGGCGAATGCTCTTCAGCATCTCCTGGTGCTGCTTCACCCGGCGCTGCTGCGGCCGGATGATCAGGAACCACATGATGATGAAAATAAGGACGAACGGGACGAGCTGCAGGAAGATATCGCTGCTGCCCCCGGCGGGGGCCCCTTGAGCGAAAGCGGGCGTAATCAAGCGGCTCTCCATGGATGAAGGGCGCGAGGCGGCCTCTTGCCGCCCGCGCCGGTCGGGATTCTCGAAAGCGGGCGGACTATACCGATCACCCCCGCGAAATCAACGAAGCGGTAAGGCCTTAACCTCGGCCGATGGACGCCCCGGCGCTATCGAGATAAGCAGCGCCGAGCCAATGTGAAGTCCATCATGACACGCGACCCTTTCGCCGCCGGCCCGGAAACGGCCGCCCTCCTCGCCCGCATCGCCGATGCCCTGGAGCGTCTGGCGCCATCGGGCCAGACCAAACCCGACTTCACGGCCGCGGACGCCTTCGTCTGGCATATGGCCGGACGGCGGCTTGCCCCGGTGCCCAGGGTGAACCGGGTCGAGATGGCTCTTCTCAAGGGCATAGACCGGGTTCGCGACACGCTGGCCGAGAATACCGGCCGCTTCGCCCGTGGGCTTCCGGCCAACAACGCGCTCCTGTGGGGCGCCCGAGGGATGGGGAAATCCTCCCTCGTGAAAGCCGTTCACGCGGAGGTGAACCGGAGCCTCGGCGCCGAGCGACCCCTGAAGCTCATCGAGATTCATCGGGAGGATATCGAGTCCCTGCCCGAGCTCATGGGGCTCCTGCGGGCCGACCCGCATCGCTTCATCGTGTTCTGCGACGACCTGTCCTTCGACGCGGACGACACCTCCTACAAGTCGCTGAAGGCGGTGCTTGAGGGCGGCATCGAGGGCCGCCCGGACAATGTGATCTTCTACGCCACGTCCAACCGGCGCCACCTCCTGCCGCGGGACATGATGGAGAACGAGCGCTCGACCGCGATCAACCCCGGCGAAGCGGTCGAGGAGAAAGTCTCGCTGTCGGATCGCTTCGGCCTGTGGCTCGGCTTTCACAAATGCAGCCAGGACGAATATCTGGACATGGTGTTCGCCTATGCGGACCACCTGGGCCTCGAGGCCGACCGTCAGACGATCCGGGCCGAGGCGCTCGAATGGTCGACGACCCGCGGCGCGCGATCCGGCCGAACCGCATGGCAGTTCATCCAGGATCTCGCCGGGCGGATGGGCGTCGCCATCGCCTGAGCCAAACAAAAAGGGGATGGCGGCTGAGCCCCGCCATCCCCTCTCAGATCGGCCTGCACAAGACAGGCGGATCGCTACTGGGCTCAGCTGCCGCTGAGATACTTGATCGGGTCGACCGGCGCCTGGCCCTTGCGGATTTCGAAATGCAGCTGGGGCGATGTGACGTTGCCGCTCTGGCCCGAGGTGGCGATCACCTGGCCGCGCTTCACGCGCTCGCCGCGCTTCACGGACAGATCGCCGTTATGGGCATAGGCGGTCACGTAGCCGTTGTCGTGGCGGATGAGCACAAGGTTGCCGTAGCCCTTCACCTCGCTGCCCGCATAGGTCACCGTGCCGGCTTCGGCCGCCTTCACCGGAGTGCCCTCCGGCAACGCGATGTTGATGCCCTCGTTGCCGCCATTGGCGCCGAACCCGGCGATCACGCGGCCGCGGGCCGGCCAGCGGAACTCGCCGCCGATCGCACCGGTCTGCTCGGGCTCGGGCGCAGGCGCCTTCGCGACTTCCTGCGGAGCCGGCTGCGGCGCCGGGGCGGCCACGGGAGCGGGAGCCGGAGCGGGCTTCACGGGCTGCACGGGCGCAGCGGCGACGACCTGAGGCTGCGGCTGCAGCTGCTGTGCGGTCTGCACGGCGGCAGGCTTCTGGACCGCGACAGGCGCAGCCACGGGAGCGGCGGCAACCTTCTGGGCAGGCGCTGTCTCGACCTTGGCGGCGGTCATTCCGGGGCGGACACGGGACCTCGAACCCTCTGTCGCCTCGGCAGTCTTCTGGCCGGCGGGCTTCGGGCCCTCGACGAGGCGGAACTTCGGCTGCGAGGCCGGCTGCGGGGCCGCCGCGACCTGGGTCTGGCCACCGCCTGCATTGTAGACCGGAATGACGATCTGGCTGCCCGCTACAACCTGGTTCGCACCCGAGAGGCCGTTCGCGGAGAGGATGGCGCTAGCCGGAACGCCGTAGCGCTGGGAGATCGCGGCGAGGCTGTCGCTGCCGCCAACCGTGATGCGCGTGCCGCCGGCAGCGCTCCAGCCAGCCGTGCCGCCCGCAACGGGGGCGCTGGCGACGCGAGAGACGGGAGCTGATTGAACGGGTGGAAGCGCTTGGGCCTGCACGGGCGCGGTCGGCATCGCCGAGACGGCGGCAGGAGCCTGCGGCTGCGGCTCGCTTTGGGCGATGCGCTCGCTCGACGAGAACGGGTTCTTGAAGGGCTCTGCAAAACGCATCGTATCCGTGCTGCAGGCCGAGACCGTTCCACCGATCAACCCGACAAGCGCGACCCGCGACACAGCGGTCCAACGCCCAGCACTCATACTCTTACGCATCACTCAGCCCCACCCGCACGCAACTCAACTCGACAGTCGGATTAAAAGCCGATTCAGGTTAAGCAAATGTTGCCGCTGCGCGGGTTTCCCTCATTCTTGCGGCGGCGATTAACGATACCGATCACAGGTCGGAACGCCCTGCCCTCAAAGGGTCTGAGCTACGCCGGGCAGCAGCGGCGCGATCCTGAGCGATGCGCCAAGATCCTCGCGCATCTCGCCGTCCTGTCCTTTGTCGAGGCGCAGGAGTCGCGGTGCGCCGTCCTGCGCGAGAGCTCCCACTAGCCGGCCTCCCGGTCCAAGGAGCGGCGTGAACATATCGGGCATCGATGGGACGGATCCGTTGAGCAGGATGCGGTCGAACCTCTCACGGGCCCGCGGCGCGAGCCCGTCGCCCGTCTCCATGCGCACGCCTTCGGTGGCGCTCGCCACCTTCAGGTGCTCCTCGGCCGCGCGAGCCAGCGTGGCGAAGCGCTCGACCGTGACCACGACCGCGCCGAGCCGCTGCAGGAGGGCCGTCACGTAGCCGCTGCCGGTGCCGATCTCGAGAACCCTTTGCCCCGGCTCGACGCCGAGCGCCACGAGCATCGCGGCGACCGTGCCCGGCGCCGTCATGGTTTGCCCGCAGGGCAAGGGGAGCGCTACATCGGAGCGCGAAAGATCGCCGAAGCGGCGCGGAGCGAACACCCCGCGCGGCACCAGCTCCATGGCCCGCAGCACACCCGTATCGCGGATGCCGCGGGCGCGGAGCGACAGGATGAAGGACGCCGCGCCCACCGCCTGCGCCTCGAGCCGGGCCTGCTCCATGGAGGGGTCGAGGTTCACGGCGGGGCCCGGTTGCTGCATTCGGCAATCGTCAGGAAAAGCCCTGCGCATAGCGGGTGAGCGTCGGCTCATCCGTCATGTCGATCCGCAGAGGCGTGATCGCGATGCGCTTGTTGTCGAGCGCCCATAGATCCGTTCCGTTGCCGGGCGTGAAGCGGCGGCGCTCGAAAGCCACCCAGAAATACGGGTTGCCGCGGCCGTCCATGCGCTCGTCGAGGCGGAGCAGCTCCTGGCTTCGGACGCCCTGGTTCACGACGGAGGTGCCGGTCACCTCGCCGGCCTCGCAGCCTGGGAAGTTGATATTGACGAGGATGCCCTTCTCGATCCCCAGTTCGAGGATCTTTCGGATCACGCCGGGCGCATGCGTCTCGGCGCAGTCCCACTTCATGTCGCCGCGCCCGTTCGCGCCGTAAGCTTGCGAGAGCGCGATGGAGGGAATGCCGAGGATGGTGCCCTCGATGGCGCCGGCGACCGTGCCAGAATAGGTCACGTCCTCGGCGGCATTCTGGCCGCGGTTGACCCCGGAGAGCACGAGATCGGGCTTGTGGTCGCGCATGAGGTGCCGCACGCCCATGATCACGCAATCGGTCGGCGTGCCCTTCACGGCGAAGTGGCGCTCGGAAATCTCCCGCAGCCGCAGGGGATCGCTCAGCGACAGGGAATGCGCGACACCGCTCTGGTCGGTCTCGGGCGCGACGATCCAGACGTCGTCGGAGAGTTGCCGCGCGATGCTCTCCATCACCTTCAAGCCAGGCGCATGGATGCCGTCGTCGTTGGTGCAGAGGATGCGCATCAGGCTGCTTTCTCAAGACGCGTGAGACCGCCCATATAGGGCACAAGCGCCGAGGGGACCGTGACGCTGCCGTCCTCGTTCTGATAATTTTCCAGCACCGCGATGAGGGTGCGGCCGACCGCCATGCCGGAGCCGTTGAGGGTGTGGACGAAGCGCGGCGCGCCGCCGTCCTTCGCGCGGTAGCGGGCATTCATGCGGCGAGCCTGGAAGTCGGTGCAGACCGAACAGCTCGAGATCTCGCGGTAAGCCCCCTGCCCCGGCAGCCAGACCTCGATGTCGTAGGTCTTGGCGGAGGCAAAACCCATGTCGCCGGTGCACAGCGTCATGGTGCGAAACGGCAGATCGAGCTTCTTCAGGATGTTCTCGGCGCAGGTGAGCATGCGCTCGTGCTCGTCCGCGGAGGCCTCGGGGGTCGTAATCGAAACGAGCTCGCATTTGGTGAACTGGTGCTGACGCAACATGCCGCGCGTATCGCGGCCGGCGGAGCCTGCCTCCGAGCGGAAGCATGGAGTGAGCGCGGTCAGCCGCAGGGGGAGTTCATCCTCCGCGACGATCGCCTCGCGTACGAGGTTCGTCAGCGGCACCTCGGCGGTTGGGATGAGCCAGAATCCCTCGCGGGTGTGGAACATGTCCTCGGCGGCCTTCGGCAGGTTGCCGGTGCCGTAGGCGATCTCGTCGCGAACCAGAAGTGGCGGCGCGACCTCCATGTACCCATGCTCCGTGGTGTGCATGTCGATCATGAACTGGCCGAGGGCGCGGTCGAGCCGGGCCAGCTGCCCCTTCAGCACCACGAACCGCGCGCCCGAGAGCTTCGCGGCGGCCTCGAAGTCCATCAGACCGAGCGCCTCGCCGATCTCGAAATGCTGCTTTGCCGCGGGCAGATCCCTCGGGTTGCCGAAGCGATGGCGCTCCACGTTGCCGCCCTCGTCGGAACCGACCGGCACCTCCGCTTTCGGCACGTTGGGGATGACGGCGAGCGCGGTCTCCAGCGCCTCGCCGGCCTCGCGCTCGGCCTGCTCCAATTCCGGCACGCTCTCCTTGAGGCGCGCCACCTCGGCCATCAGCTCCTGGGCGCGGGCCTCGTCCTTCTTGGCCTTGGCCTGGCCGATTTCCTTTGACAGAGCGTTGCGACGCTCGAGGGCCGCCTGCAGCGCGGATACCGCGCTCTTCCGGCGGTCGTCGAGGGCGACGAGGCGCTCGGACAGGGGCTCCATTTCCCGGTTGCGGAGAGCCTGGTCGAACGCGGCGGCGTTGTCGCGGATGAAGCGGATGTCGTGCATGGGAGATCAGCCGATATGCCCGAGGAGGATACCGTCAGCCGATCAGGCGTCCCTCAGCCCCCAGCCGCGGCGCGCGCAGCCTCGGCAGCCGCACGCTTCTTCTCCACCCAGCGGACGGACAAGATGGATGCCTCGTAAAGAAGCAGGGTTGGGACCGCAAGGGCGAACTGGCTGATCACGTCGGGCGGCGTGAGCACCGCAGCCACCACGAAGACGATCACCACCGCGTAGCGGCGCTTCTCCTTTAGAAACTGGGAGTCGATGATGCCGGCGCGGGACAGCAGCGTCAGGATGACGGGGAGCTGGAAACAGACCCCAAACGCGAAGATCAGGGTCATGATGAGCGAGAGGTACTCGCTCACCTTCGGCAGGAACGCGATGCCGGGCGTCGCCTCGGTGGCGAGCTGCTGCATGCCGACCGAGAACCGCATGAGGAGCGGCATGGCGATGAAGTAGACCACCGCCGCGCCCACGACGAAGAGCACCGGCGTCGCGACGAGGTAGGGCACGAAGGCCTGCCGCTCGTTCTTGTAGAGGCCCGGCGCCACGAACATGTAGATCTGCGTGGCGATGACCGGAAAGGCGAGGAACGCCGCTCCGAAGACCGAAACCTGGATCTGGGTGAACAGATATTCGAGTCCGTGGGTGTAGACGAGTTGCGCCTTCTCGGGCGACCCGACGGCGTTCACGTAGGGCCAAACGAGGATGTTGTAGATGTACTTCGCCGCCGCAAAGCACAGGAAGAACATGACGATGAAGGCGACGAGCGCCTTGATGAGCCGGGAGCGGAGCTCGATGAGATGCTCGATCAGCGGCGCCCGGGAGGCCTCGATGTCGTCGTCGATGGCAGTGGCCATTTAAGCCTTCTCACTCGAACGCTCGGGCGCCGGAGCCGGCCCCGCGGCAGGGGTCGGCTCCTCGGCCGCGGCGGCCTGGCGCACGGCGGCGGCGATGGACTCGGCCGGATCGACGATGGGCGGGACCGACGGGATCGGCAGCGCGATCGGGGGCTCCATGGGCGCGGCGGGACCCGCCTCGCCGCGGCCCTGGGCGGATGCCTCGGCAACGGTCGCGCCCGGCGTCTTCTCATGGGCCGTCGCGGGCGCCTCGATGGATCCCTTCAACTCGTCACGGATCGTCTGCATCGGATTGAAGCCCTGGTTGAGCGACCCCACGGAGTCGTTGACGCCTTGGATCTGGCGCTTCACCTCGTCGAGCTCAGCCTCGCGCATGGCCTCGCTGAACTGGCCCTGGAACTCCGCCGCCATGCGACGGACCTTGGCTGTCATGTTGCCGAGGGTACGGAGCGCCTTGGGCAAGTCTTTCGGCCCGATGACGATGAGCGCGACGGCGCCGATCACCATCACCTCACCCCAGCTCATGTCAAACATGGCGTGGCCCTGGACCCCTCAACCGCGTTCGGACGCCCCGCAGGCGCGGCGTCCCCGACCCGAATGGATGATGTGATCAACCGAGCTTGCGCTCGGTGGTCGTCGCCGTCGCGGGCGTGCCGGCCGGCTGATGCTCAAGGTTCTTGATGGGGTCGGATGCGGTCGTGGTCGTGGTGGTCGTCGTCGCGGTCTGGGTGTCCTCGTCGGACATGCCCTTCTTGAAGGCTTTGATGCCCTTCGCCACGTCGCCCATCATCTCGGAGATCTTGCCGCGCCCGAACAGGAGCACGACGATCAGGCCGACGACGATCCAGTGCCAAATGCTAGCGCCACCCATGGCGTTCCTCCTGCGCCCCTTGGCGCGGTGTTGGGGATAAGCTCGCGGCCAACCTAGGGATGGGACGAGGCGAAAACAAGGACTTCGTTCGGGTCGATCTCGACGCCGACATCGTGGCCCGGCGACGCCGCGATGCCATCGCGCACGCGGGCCTGGAGCGGCCGGTCGAGCCCCTGCACGGCCACATGGACAAGGTCGACCTCCCCGAGAAAACGGCGGGAGACCACCCTCCCCGGCAGGCAGAACCCTTGCGGCTTCAGCCGGATGCCCTGTGGGCGGATGCACACGACCGCCCCGCTGCCCTCCGCGAGCCCCGGCGCGGCGAAGAGGCCGACGGGCGTCGCGACCTGCCCGTTCCTCGCCGTGCCCTCCACCTCGTTGAAGTCGCAGAAGAACCGCGCCGCGAAGAGATCCACAGGACGAAGGTAGAGGTCCTCGGCCGTGCCCTGCTGCACGATCCCCCCGGCGCGCATGAGGACGATGCGGTCGGCGATCATCATGGCTTCCTCCGGATCGTGGGTCACGACCATCGTGGTCGCTCCCGTCTCCCGGAGAATCGCCACGGTCTCGTCCCGGATCGCGTCGCGCATCCGGCGGTCGAGGTTGGAGAAGGGTTCGTCCATCAGGAGAACCCCCGGCCGGGGCGCGATGGAGCGGGCCAGCGCCACCCGCTGCTGCTCGCCGCCCGACAATGTATGGGGGTACTCGTCCACGTAGCGTTCAAGTCCCACGCGGGCGATGGCCCGCCGGGCCGCCACGTCGGCCTCCTCGGGCTGCAGCGCCTTCAGGCCGAAGGTCACGTTCTGGAGGATCGTGAGGTGGGGAAAGAGCGCATAATCCTGGAACATCAAGCCGATGCCCCGGCGCTCCGGCGGCACGAAGCTGCGCGCGCCGCTGACCTCGAGCCCATCCATCAGGACGCGGCCGAGGGTCGGCGCCTCCACCCCGGCGGCGATCCGCAGCAGCGTGGTCTTTCCGCAACCCGAATGGCCAAGGAGGCACACGAGCTCGCCGGGCTCCACCGTGAGCGACACCCCGTCGAGGGCACGCACGGACCCATAGGCCTGGACGATGCCCTCAAAAGCGAGCTGGGCCGGGATGGAGGCGCCCGTGGCGCCGCGCTGGCCCCAGCGGGGCAGACGAAACCTGTCGCGGGCCTTCGCCGGTCCCCCAGCCATCACTCGTCCGCCGCGGGGTCGCTGTCGTCCGTCGGCTCGTCCATCTCAAGGTTCGGCAAGGCGAGCAGGTCCTCGGCGTCGAGGGGATCCTCGTCCTCGCGCAGGGCATCGGCATCCGACGGCACCGGCACGGACAGCCCGGCGGCGGCGCGGCCCTCGATGAAGCCCGCTCCCTTCAGCTCCTCGAGGCCCGGCAGATCCTCGATGAGGTCGAGGCCGAAATGGTTCAGGAAGTCCGGCGTCGTTCCGTAGGTGACCGGGCGGCCGGGCACCTTGCGGCGGCCGCGCAAACGGATCCAGCCGGTCTCCAGCAGGGTGTCGAGCGTCCCCTTGGAGGTCGCGACGCCGCGAATCTCCTCGATCTCGGCCCGAGTCACCGGCTGGTGGTAGGTGATGATGGCCAGGGTCTCCATGGCGGCGCGGGAGAGCTTGCGCTGCTCCACCACGTCCCGCGCCAGGAGGAACGCGAGATCACCGGCGGTGCGGAAGGTATAGCGCCCGGAAACCCGCACGAGGTTGACGCCACGGGGCCCATAATCGGCCATGAGTTCATCGAGGATCGCCTCCACGTCGGCGCCCTCCGGCAGGCGGCTGCGCAGGTCGTTCGCGCTCAAGGGCTCGGGCGAGGCGAAAAGCAGCGCCTCGGCGATCCGACGGGCCTCCCCATGGTCCGGCCTCGTCTCCGGCGGAACGTCGTCGACCACGAGCTTGACGGCGGCTGAACTCACTCGCTTCTCCATCTCAGGCCTCCGCAGGCGCCGGGCGTTCGGAGCCCGAGCGCACCCAGAGCGGGGCGAAGGGGCTGTCCTGCCGGACGGAGAGATGCCCTTCGCGGACCATTTCCAGGGTCGCCGACAGGGCGGATGCCAGCACGGTCGGGCGCATGGCGGGCTCTACCATGTACTGCATCAGGTAGCCGTCGAGAGCCACCCAATCCTCAAGGTGTCCCACAAGCCTCTCCAAGGCGTCGCGGGCTTCCGCCAGGGACCAGACCTGCCGCTTGTGGAGCGTCACCCGGGAATTGAAATGCTTCTGCCGCTGACGGGCATAGGCGGACAGCAGGTCGTAGAGGGTGGCGCCATACTGGGCCTCCCTTCGGATCTGCACCGGCTCGGGGGCCCCGCGGGCGAACACGTCCCGGCCGAGCTGGGCCCGCTCGCCCAGGCGCTTGGCAGCCTCCCGGATCGCTTCGAGCCTCTTGAGGCGGAGCGCCAGGGCCGCCGCGAGATCGGAAGCGCTCGGCTCTTCGCCCTTCGGCGGCTCGGGCAGGAGAAGGCGCGATTTCAGGTAGGCGAGCCAGGCCGCCATGACGAGATAGTCGGCCGCCAGCTCGAGCCTCAAGCGCCGGGCCGCCTCCACGAAGGTGAGGTACTGCTCTGCGAGGGCCAGGATCGAGATCTTATGGAGATCCACCTTCTGGCGGCGGGCGAGCTCCAGCAGCAGATCGAGGGGACCCTCGAACCCGTCCACGTCGACGAGCAGGGCTGGCTCGCCATCGGCACGCTCGGCGAGCGCGACATCCTCAAAGGGCAAGGGCTCGGCCATGGTTCCTACTCAACGCGACTGGGTGGGGCCAGTCTAGGCCGATAGGCCCAGGGCCGCATCCAACCGGGCGCGGGCATCCACAGGGTCGAACGGCTCAGGCTCATGGCGGATCCGTCCAAGGGCCGCCTCGGCCCGCCGGAGGGGTTCGCCTTCGAGAATCGGAGATGCGCCGGCGATCTCGGTCATCTCCTCCATGCGGCCGTTGCAGTGGAGAACCACGTCGCAACCAGCCGCGAGGGACGCCTGGGTGCGCTCCCGGAACGTGCCCGACAGGGCATGCATCGACAGGTCGTCGCTCATGACGAGGCCGTCATAGCCGATATGCCCACGGATCACCTCGGCCATCACCTTCTGCGACGTGGTCGCCGGGTGGTCGGGGTCGAGGGCCGTGTAGACCACGTGCGCCGTCATCGCGAGGGGCATGTCGGTGAGCATGCGGAAGGGGGCAAAATCATGCGCCTCGAGTTCAGCCCGGGGGGTCTCGACCACCGGCAGGGCCAGGTGACTGTCCGCAAACGCCCGTCCATGACCGGGAACGTGCTTGATGACGGGCAGCACACCGCCGGCGAGCAGACCCTCCGCCGCCGCCCGGCCCAGCACCGCGACGCCTGCCGGGTCCTTGGCATAGGCCCGGTCGCCGATCACGTCGTGGGCGCCCTCGACCGGAACGTCGAGCACTGGCACGCAATCCACGTTGATCCCGACGGAGAGCAGGTCATGGGCGATGAGCCGGGCGCCAAGACGCGCCATCTCCCGCTGCGCCCAGCGGTCCCCGTTGTAGAGCCGCCCGAAGACGTTGCCCGGCGGGTATTTGGGCCAATGGGGCGGGCCCATCCGCTGCACCCGGCCGCCTTCCTGGTCGATGAGGATCGGGGCGTCGGCACGACCGACCGTGGCGCGCAAGGCGTCGCAGAGCGCCCTCACCTGCTCCGGGTTGTCCACGTTGCGCTTGAACAGGATGAAGCCCCACGGCGCGGACTCGCGGAAGAACGCGGTCTCGTCCTGGGTCAGGGTCAGGCCTGAACAGCCTGCAATAAAGGCGCGGGAGGTCATCCCCGCGCCTTAAGACCCCCGTCGAAGGGGGTCAAGGAGCCATGTCCCGCCGAGCTTGCGACGGCTGAGGACGGCCGAGTTCCCGGTGGACTAGTTCTTGGCCACGAAGCACTGACCGCCCTGGCCCTGGATTTTCGAGCACAGGGCAGAGGCCTCGTCCCGCGCCATCGGTCCGAAGCGGACGCGGTAGACCTCTTTGCCGTTCACCTCGGCCCTGCGGATCATGGGCGCCGCGTCGCCGAGATCCGCATAACGCTGCTGGAGACGCTGGAGAGTCGCCTTGGCGTCGCTCTCGGACGAGCTGACACCGAGCTGAACCGCAAAGCCGCCGGTCGCAGCCGGTGCCTCAGGCGCCGGAGCGATGGTCGTGGGAGACGCCGACGCGACCCGCTGCGGCGCAGGCTGGCTGGTGGTGCTCGGAGCCGCCTGCGGCGATGCGCCGCCGCCGGTGGCCGGGGTCGCAGGCACCGCGCGGGGCGCGGGCGTCGAGGACGGCGTCACCGTCGCGGCCGTCCGCTGCGGAGCGGCCGGAGCTTGGACCGGCACTGGCGCCTGCGCCTGCGCAGCCGTCGGCAGGGTCATGGCCGGAGGGCCGGCCACGACAGTCGGACGGGCAGCGGGAGCAGCCGGCGTGGGTAGCGGAGCCGCAGCCGCCATATCGCCGCCCGCCATCGTCCCGTCCGGGCGGATGGAGACGGTGCGTACCTTCTTGGGCTCGCTGAGACCGAGGCCGTGGCCCGCGACTGGCGTCGTTGCGCCCGTCGCCTCGGCGGTCGGCGCATTGGCGCGAGCGTGCTGGCGCACATCGACGGGCTGCTCCTCCCGGTTCACCACCTTGGTGGGGCTTTCCTGGGCGGCGCGCTCGTAGATCTGCTTGTTCTGATTCGGGATCTCCACACCGCCGGGGCTCTGCGGGGGCACCTTCGAGGGCTCCTTCGAGGCCGTGATCAGCGGCGGCTCGCCGGTGAGCATCGTCGCCGGACCCTGCAGCATGAAGGCACCGCCGAGCCCGAGAGCGGCCGCGCCGAGCACGGCGCCGACAGCGATCATGCCCTTGCGGGACTTGCGCGGCGCCACGTCGTATTCCGAAGCCGCCGGCTCGTAGGCGCCGGCGGAATGCCCCTGCTCATAGTAGCGCGGGTCGTAGGCCTGGTCGTAATCCGCCTCGGCCTGCGGCTCCTGATAGGTGCCGTAACCCTGGGCCGGCGCCGGCTCGTAGGACCCGCGCAGCGGGGGCGCGCCGTCCATCGGCTCGGCCCGGGTGACGAACAGGTCGTCCAGCCCGGCCGGATCCTTGGCGCTTGCCCGCGTCTGGCCTGCGGCCGAAAGGCCCTGGGACTGATCGCTCTGGTGCCGAGCGGGCTTCTCCGCCGACAGAATGTTCTGGAACGGGTCTTCCTGACCGACGATCCGGGCGAGCTCCGCCAGAGGGTCTTGCCTTGGCGCGGGGGCGGCCGTCTGCGGCGCAGCCTGCGCCTGCGACAGCTGCCGCTCGATCTCGTCGAGATCCACCGCAAAGCGGGGCTTCACTGATTCGTTCATGCGCCGGACCTCCGTTGGGCGACACGGGTGCTCCCCGCGCCGGCACGACGTCACAGCGGCCCATTAACCAGAAACCGCGCCAAGGCAAGCTTGGCAGGACTTCTAGCGCATCTCGTCGGGTGCCGTGACGCCCAGGATTGCAAGCCCCGACGCCAGCACACCCTTCAGGGCATGCACCAGCGCGAGTCTCGCCTGCGTGGAATTTTCATCAGTCTGATTAACAAACCGTAATTGCGGCAAGTCTTTGCCTTTGTTCCACAAGCTGTGGAAGGCACTTGCGAGGTCGTAGAGGTAGAACGCGACGCGATGCGGCTCGTGCGCCTCGGCCGCGCCCTCGATCACGCGCGGGTACTGGGCCAAGCGCCGCATCACGTCGATCTCGCCCTCATCGCTCAAGACAGAAAGATCAACCGCCGCAAGCGCTTGCGCGTCGAAGGCGTGGCCGGGATAAGCCTCCCGGGCCTGCCGGAACACGGAGGCGCAGCGGGCATGAGCGTATTGCACATAGAAGACCGGATTGTCCTTGGACTGCTCCATCACCTTGGCGAGATCGAAATCCAGGGGCGCATCGTTCTTGCGGAAGATCATCATGAAGCGGACCGCATCGCGGCCGACCTCATCCACCACTTCACGCAACGTCACGAACTCGCCGGAGCGCTTCGACATTTTGACGGGCTCGCCGCCGCGCAGGAGCTTCACGAGCTGGCAGAGCTTCACATCGAGCTCGCCCTTGCCGCCCGTTACCGCGCGTACCGCCGCCTGCATCCGCTTCACATAGCCGCCGTGGTCCGCGCCCCAGACATCGATCATGGAGGCGAAGCCGCGTTCGAACTTGGAGCGATGGTAGGCGATGTCGGCCGCGAAATAGGTGTAGGAGCCGTCGGACTTCAGTAGCGGGCGGTCCACGTCGTCGCCGAACTGGGTGGCGCGGAACAGGGTCTGCTCCCGGTCCTCCCAATCCTCCACCGGCTGGCCCTTCGGCGGCTCGAGGCGCCCCTGATAGATGAGGCCGCGGGAGCGCAGGTCCTCGATGGTCTTGCCGATCTCGTCCGTCGCGCCCTTGGTGAGCGAGCGCTCGGAGAAGAACACCTCATGGCGGATATCGAGGGCCGCGAGATCCTCGCGGATCATCGCCATCATGCCGTCGATGGCGGCCTGGCGGACGACCGGCAGCCACTCGGCTTCCGTCTTGCCGACGAGACCGTCCCCGTGCTCGCTCGCGAGCGACGCGCCGACCGACTTCAGGTAGTCGCCGGGATACAGCCCCTCCGGAATCGCGCCGATTTCCTCGCCGAGCGCCTCCCGGTAGCGCAGGAAGGCGGAGCGGGCGAGCACGTCGACCTGCGCGCCGGCGTCGTTGATGTAGTATTCGCGGGTCACCTTGTGCCCGGCAAAGTCGAGGAGGTTCGAGAGCGCGTCTCCGAACACCGCGCCGCGGCCGTGCCCCACATGCATGGGCCCGGTCGGGTTCGCGGAGACGTACTCCACGTTCACGGGCTCGCCGCCGCCCTGCCTGCTCTGCCCATAGGCCGGATCGGTCACCGCCGCGCGAAGCACCCCATGGAAGACGGACGGATCGAGGGTCAGGTTGATGAAGCCGGGACCCGCCACATCCGCCTTCGCGACGCGCGGGTCCTGGCGCAGCTCCTCGGCCAGCATATCCGCGAGAGCGCGGGGGTTGAGCTTCGCCTCCTTGGAGAGCACCAGGGCGGCGTTGGTGGCAAGATCGCCGTGGGTGGGATCGCGCGGCGGCTCCACCACCACGCGGCTGGTATCGAGCCCGGCTGGAATCCGCCCCGCCTCGGCCAGCAGGCCGAGGGCTTCCGCCACGCGCTTCTCGAACAGCCCGAAGATATTCATTGCTCTGACAGACCCCACGGGCCGCCCGGCCCTTTGCTCGCCGCGTGTCCATGGTCGGCCACGCGCGGGGGCTCATGTCACGTCGGGCCCGCCCCATCAAGCCTGCGGGCGGCGTTCGCCCTGTCCAGGGTCCGGAACGGCCCACGAAAAAACCCGCGGCCGGGAGGCCGCGGGCGTGAAACGATCAGGTCGGGGCCTGCGCGGTCAGGCCGTCGCAGGGCCCGAACGGCGACGAGCCATGAAGGCGTCGAACTCCTCGCGGTCCTTCGCCCGCTTCAGCTCCTCGACGAATTCCGAGAAGGCGCGGCTTTCCTCATCGAGCTTCCGGCGCTCCTCCTCGAGGCGCTCCAGCTCCCGCTGGCGGTACTCCTCGAAGGCGAAATTGCCCGTATAGGTGCGCGCATAGGCTCGCCGGGTAGCCGGAAAGGTCCAGCCGAAGGTGCGCTCCATGTAGCCCTGCGCCTCACGCGGAAGGCGGTACCCGGTGAACTTCCAGGCCAGATAGGCCAGAGCCACGGGCCAGACGAAAATGAAGCCGAGGACGATCCCGGTGATCTCCCAGCCGCGACGGATGGGCGGGCCGCTGCGTCGGTGGCGCAGGTCGGTGTTCCAAGGCGCAGTGCCGGCAAACGATGACATCGCAGTCTCCGCGTGTTGTCCCCCATGACTTCAGATGCGGGGCCGAATCCGGCGTTTCAAGGCATGTCTTCTGAAAATTGGTGCGGATGCTCAGCGTAGATCGGGCGTCGTGTCGAAGAGGCGGCGGTGTTCGAGCACCGCGAAACCATCGGTCATGCCGGCGATGTAATCGGCCACCCGGCGCGCGAGGCGCGGCTCGTCGCCGGGCAGATTCTCCCGCCACTCGGCCGGCATCGCCGCGGGGTCGCTCATGAAGCGTCCGAACAGATCGCGCACGATCTCGTCCGCCTGACGGCGCACACGCATGACCTCCGGATGGCGGTACATGCGCGGATAGAGAAAGCGCTTGATGGCGGTGTCCGCCCCCTGAATGCGGTCGGAGAAGCAGATCACCGTCCGGTCCGCGCGGCGGATCTCCTCGGCGCTTTGCGGCGCAAGGGCCGACAGCCGCCCCTCGCCCTCGCTCACCGCATCCTCCACGAAGCGCGTGATGACGCGGCGCGTGAGCTCATGGATCCGCCGGGTTTCCTCCAGTCCCGGATAGCGTCCGTCGATCTCGCGCAGAAGCTCATCGAGGAAGGGCACCTCGCGAAGATCTTCCATGCGGAAGAGCCCGGCTCGCAAGCCATCGTCGATATCGTGCGCGTCGTAGGCGATGTCGTCGGCGATCGCCGCGGCTTGCGCCTCCCCGCTCGCATAGCTCGCCAGTTCCAGGTCGTGCTGCGCGTTGTATTCGAGGATGGCGAGCGGCACCCCCCGCTCCGCGTAGCGCAGGGTGGGCGCCCCCGCGGCATCGAGGAGCGGCCCGTTGTGCTTCACGAGGCCTTCGAGGGTCTCCCAGGTGAGGTTGAGCCCGTCGTATTCCGCGTAGCGCCGCTCCAGGCGCGTCACGATCCGGAGGGCCTGGGCGTTGTGGTCGAAGCCGCCGAACGCCGCCATGCAGGCTTCCAGGGCGTCCTCGCCCGTATGCCCGAACGGCGTGTGACCGAGGTCGTGGGACAGGGCCAGCGCCTCCGCTAGATCCTCGTCGAGGCCGAGGGAGCGGGCGATCGCCCGGGCGATCTGGCTTACCTCGATCGTGTGCGTCAGGCGCGTCCGGTAATGGTCGCCCTCGTGATAGACGAAGACCTGCGTCTTGTGCTTGAGGCGGCGGAACGCTGTGGAATGGATGATCCGGTCCCGGTCGCGCTGAAAGTCGCTTCGGGTCGGGGATACCGATTCCGGGTACAGCCGCCCCCGTGTCATCGAGGGGTCGCAGGCGTAGGGGGCCCGCCATCGCTCGCCAAAGGGCCGCACGCGCCGTCCTTGGGTTGAAGCCTCGTCCTTGCGCACTTACCTTGCCTTCCGGGGGCTCCGCAAGCGCACGGCCCTGAGAGTACCGCTCATGCCCGGCATTACCCTGACCGACCGCGCCGCCCGGCGCATCAACGAGATCATGGCGAGCGAGCCTTCCGGCTCGATGCTGCGAATTAGCGTCAACGGCGGCGGTTGCTCCGGGTTCCAGTACGCCTTCGACGTGGAGCGCAGCCGCCAGGACGACGATCTCGTGATCGAGCGGGACGGGGCGGCCCTCCTCGTGGACCAAGTCTCGCTCCAGTATATGGACGGCTCCGTGGTCGACTTCGTGGACGACCTGATCGGCCAGTCCTTCAAGATCGAGAACCCCCACGCCACCGCCTCCTGCGGCTGCGGGACCTCGTTCTCTCTCTGACGCGATGGCGACGGCGGCCTCCGTTCGCGTTTCGGCAAGCACGTCGGGCGATTGACGGCCAAGCCTGGTGCAAATGAGCGGTTGAGCGGGTACCCTCCGGGTTCCCGTGGGAGCCCGCCATGACCTCGACCCTCCGCCGCACCCTCCTTGCCTCGGCCGCGCTCCTCGGCGCCCTGTGGGCCGTATCCGAACCCGTCCTGCTCCAGGGCCACACCGTCGGTGCGGACGCCCAGCGCGTGAGCATCGGGGCTCTTCGGATCCCGCTCGTCAGTCTCGCCCTAGCCCAAGCTCCGGCGGCCCTGACCCTCGAGGACGTCACCTTCACGGTTGGGCCGGCGACCTACCGGATGAGGCGAATGGAGGTATCGGGGCTCGCATCCACCCGGGCCGAGTTGGACGCACTCTTCGATCGCAACTCGACGGAGCCGCTCGCGGCCCGGCTCGGGCGCATCGGCGCCCGGCAGATCGCGATTCCCGAACTCACGGTCGAACAGGCGATCGGGAAAGACAGACAGACCGCAACCTACCGCAACGTCATGCTCACCGGCATCGAGCGCGGGCACATCCGCCACGCCATCGCCGAGTCCGCGTCCGGCGAGCGGCAGGGGCCGCAGGGCCTGGTGACGCTGACCGCCGGCCGGCTTGCCCTGGACGACGTGGCAGCGACCGAGATGGCGCGCATCTACACGGAACGCGGCGAGCCCGGTTCTGCCATGGCGAGGATCTATGGGGCTTTTGCCGTCGAGGACGTGCGCGTCCGCGACGAGAAGGACACCGACATCCGCATGGCCCGCATCGGAGGGCGGGATATCTGGGCGCGACCGACGCGGGATTCATGGGCCGGGACGGCATCGCTCATTCAGGCGTTCTCGGAGCTCGACGCTCCGGGGGATGATGACGAGCGGCGGATCGCGACGGCCGCCGTGGACCTTTTCGGCGCACTCGAAGTCGGACAGGTGGAGGCAACCGGCCTCACGATGAAGGGACGCTCGGACGACGGCCCCGTCGACGTGCGTCTCGCGCGCATGGCCTATACGGGCGCCCGCTCAGGCCAGACTCCCGACGCCCGCATGGAAGGGTTCGAGGTCATCCAGAAGGACGGGCACGCGAGGATCGGCCTCATCGCCGCCACGGGCTTCTCGTTCCAATCGACGCTCTCGGCCCTTCCGGACCTGATCGGCAAGGACACCGACCAGATCGATGCGGCGACATTGCGCAAGCTCATCCCCACCATCGGCACACTGCGCTACGGGGGCATCGACTTCGACGTGCCGAACAAGGAGGCCGAGCCCGGCGCGCCGGAGCGCATCCGCTTCGGGGTTCGGGAGATCGAGTTCACCGCGGAAAAACCGCTTGAGGGCATCCCGACCCATCTGCGCTTCGGTCTCAAGGGACTCACCGTGGCCCTGCCTCGGGACAGCAAGGAAGAGGGCGTCAAGGACCTGGTCGCTCTCGGCTACAAGGACCTCGACCTCTCGCTTGGCCTCGAGGCGAACTGGAACGAGGCCGGGAACGAACTCCTGATCCAGGACCTCTCGGCCAGCGGCGCGGGCATCGGGTCCATCCGGGTGCGCGGCACCCTCGGGAACGTGACGAAGGACGTGTTCAACCCTGACACGGCCATCGCGACCGTCGCGCTCGTGGGGGCGACCGCCAAGAGCCTTACCATCAACGTTGAGAATACCGGCCTCTTCGACCGCTACCTCGCCGAGGAGGCGCGCAAATCGAAGCGGACGCCAGAGTCGCTTCGCCGGGAATACGGCGGCGCGGCGGCCTTCGCGGTGCCCATGATGCTCGGCGGCTCGCAGCAGGCCAAGACGCTCGGCCAGGCCGTCGCCCGGTTCATCGCGCGTCCGACGCGTCTCTCGATCAATGCCCGCACCAAGAGCCCCGAGGGTCTTGGGCTTGCCGATCTCGGCAACCTGCCGGAGCCGCAGGCGATCCTCGACCGTCTCGACATCACGGCCGCGACGGACGAGCCGCTCTAGAACAGCGTCGGCGCCGTTTCGAGCGCCTGCGCCTCCACGGCGGCGACCGCGGTTATGTTGACGATGCCGCGCGCCGTCACCGAGGGGGTGAGCACGTGGGCCGGCTGCGCGGGGCCGATGAGGATCGGCCCGACCGGCAGGGCATCGGCGAGGATCTTGGTGAACTGAAAGGCGATGTTCGCGGCGTCGAGATTCGGCATGATCAGCACGTTCGCCTCGCCCTTGAGCCGGGAGGCCGGGTAGACGCGCTCGCGGATCATTTCGGAGAGCGCGGTGTCGGCCTGCATCTCGCCGTCCACCTCGAGATCCGGCGCGCGCTCGCGGATCAGCGCCAGCGCATCGCGCATCTTCATGGCCGAGCGGGTATCGGCGGAGCCGAAATCCGCATGGGAGAGCAGCGCGATCTTCGGGGTGAGGCCGAAGCGGCGCACGTGGTCGGCGCATGACAGGGTCATGTCGGCGATGGCCTCGGCGTTCGGGTCCGGCTGCACATGGGTGTCGGCCAGGAAGTAGGCGCCCTTGGAGGTGATCACGAGCGAGAGCGCCGCCATCTCCCGGGCGCCGGGCGCAAGGCCGATGATGTCCCGGATGTGCTTGAGGCGGGACTGGAAGCGCCCTTCGAGACCGCAGATGAGCGCGTCCGCGTCCCCGCGCCTCACGGCGAGCGCGCCGATCACGGTCGTGTTGGTGCGCACCAGGGTCTTCGCCGCATCGGGCGTGATGCCCTTGCGGCCGGCAGCCTCCACATAGGTCGCCACGTAGTCCCGGTAGCGCGGATCGTCCTCTGGGTTCACGAGTTCGAAGTCGCGGCCCGGCACGATGGAGAGGCCGAAGCGCTTGAGGCGGGTCTCGATCACGCTTGGGCGCCCGATGAGGATGGGCTTTGCAAGCCCCTCCTCCAGGATCACCTGCGTCGCCCTGAGCACCCGCTCGTCCTCGCCTTCCGCGTAGATGACGCGCTTCGGGGAGGATTTCGCCTGGGCAAAGAGAGGCTTCATGATGAAGCCGGAGCGGAAGACGAAGCGGGTCAGCGAATCCGCGTAAGCCTCCAGGTCTTCGAGGGGCCGGGTGGCGACGCCGCTGTCCATGGCGGCCTGCGCGACCGCCGGGGCGATGCGCAGGATGAGCCGGGGATCGAAGGGGCTTGGGATCAGGGACTTGCGACCGAAGGGGTGCGCCTCGCCCCCGTAGGCCCGGGCCACCACCTCCGAGGGCGTCTCGCGGGCGAGAGCCGCGATGGCCTTCACGGCCGCCGCCTTCATGGCCTCGTTGATGGTCGTGGCGCCGACATCGAGCGCGCCGCGGAAGATGTAGGGGAAGCACAGGACGTTGTTGACCTGGTTCGGGTAGTCCGAGCGCCCGGTGCAGATCATGGCGTCTGGCCGCGCGGCCTCGGCCTCCTCCGGCATGATCTCCGGGTTCGGATTGGCGAGCGCGAGAATCAGCGGCCGCGGCGCCATTGTCTCCAGAAGATGCGGCTTCAGCACGCCGCCCGCGGACAGGCCAAGGAACACGTCCGCATCGACGATCACATCCGCAAGGGTGCGGGCATCGGTCTTCTGGGCATAGACGGACTTCCACCGGTCCATCAGTTCGTTGCGCCCTTCGTGGACCACGCCCTCGATATCCGTCACCCAGATGTTCTCGCGCCTTGCGCCAAGGGACACGAGCAGGTTGAGGCAGGCGAGCGCGGCGGCGCCCGCGCCCGAGGTCACGATCTTCACGTCCTGGATACGCTTGCCCGCGAGTTCCAGGGCGTTGGTGACGGCGGCGCCCACGATGATCGCGGTGCCGTGCTGGTCGTCATGGAAGACCGGGATGCCCATGCGGGCTTTCAGGCGCTCCTCCACCTCGAAGCATTCCGGCGCCTTGATGTCCTCGAGATTGATGCCGCCGAAGGTGGGCTCCAGGGCCGCGATGACGTCCACGAGCTTGTCGACGTTCTTCTCCGCCACCTCGATGTCGAAGACGTCGATGCCGGCGAACTTCTTGAAGAGGACCGCCTTGCCTTCCATCACGGGCTTCGAGGCGAGCGGGCCGATATCGCCGAGCCCGAGAACCGCCGTGCCGTTGGAGATGACGGCCACGAGATTCTGCCGCGCCGTCAGGTTTCCGGCTTCGGCCGGATCCTCCACGATGGCTTGGCAGGCCGCGGCGACGCCCGGCGAATAGGCGAGCGCCAGGTCACGCTGGTTGCCGAGCGGTTTCGTCGGCTGGATTTCGAGCTTACCCGGGCGGGGATGACGGTGATAGAACAGCGCACCCGATTTCAGGTCCTGCGAGATGTTGTCAGTCACCCAAAACGCTCCCTGTACCCGGTCTGATCTTGTTGGACCCGCCCTTGTGCGCGGACTGCCCGCTCCTCGTCAACGCCCCCTCCCCGCCCGGGGGAATGCGGCATGAGCGTCCGGCACCGTCTGAAGAACTGGCGCAACCCCCACAATCAGACCCAGCTCCACTTGAGCGCCGAGGCCACCCGCTATGGCTGGACCATTGGCGAATTCTCCTATGGACGGCCGAAAATCCGCTTCCCGGAGGCCGATGCGGGGCTCACGATCGGCCGTTTCTGCTCCTTCGCCGACAAGGTCGAGATTCTGCTCGGCGGCAATCACCGGGTCGATTGGGTCACGACCTACCCGTTCTCGGCGCTGCGCGCCCTTTGGCCCAAGGCTCCCCGCACCAGCGCCTACCACGCCACCCGGGGTGACGTGACGATCGGCAACGACGTGTGGGTCGGCTCCGGCGCGATCATCCTCTCAGGCGTCACGATCGGGGACGGCGCCGTGATCGGGGCCCAGGCGGTGGTGACGAAGGACGTGCCGCCCTACGCCATCGTCGGCGGCAACCCGGCCCGGGTGATCCGCTCCCGCTTCGACGAGGCCCGGGTCGCGGCGCTCCTCGAAACCCGCTGGTGGGATCTGGACCCCCGGCAGATCGCGCCGCTGATCCCGCTCCTTCAGAGCGGCCAGGTCGACGAACTCGTGGCGGCCGTGCGGGAGTTCCGGGATCAGCGGTTCTAAGGCGCTGCCGGCTCGACCGTCTTGAGGGTGCGCAGACCGAGGGCGCGCGCTTTCAAGGCCAGGGCGGGCTTCTCGACCCCGAACCAGGAGAGCGCCGCAACCGCGAGCGTCGCCACGACCGAGGGGAGAAGAAGCACGAGGGCTGAAGCGGTCGGGAACAGTGCATGCAGGCTCTGCTGCACGGGCCAGCCATAAAGATAGGTGCCGTAGGAGAGGTCCGCTCCGGGCTCCTTCACAGCGCGAGCGAGCGGCTGCCAGAACGCGAGCCAGAGGATTGCATAGGCGCTCGCCGTGAAGAGCACCGCCTCGTAGAGCGGCGTCGCCCTGAGCAGCGCGGTCGCGATGAGGAAGCCGGCGGCGAGAAGGCCCGAGAGCGGCACCTCATTGCGCCAAAGATAAAGCGCCGCTCCGCAGGCGAAGATGAGCGGCAGGCGGAGTGCCGTCTCCAGGCTCTTCGACCCATCAGGCTGCACGGCGCCGAGAACCGCAACCGCGATGGCAAGACCCGCCACGAGGGCAAGCGCCGCCCCCCGCGAGCGCAGCAGCCCGGCGAGACCGCAGAGGAAAACGCCCGCGTAGCACAGCACCTCGTATTTCAGCGTCCAGACGGTCCCGATGGGAAACCGGAACGGGTTCGCCTCGAAGACTCCCGGCAAGGCGATGTTGCTCTTGAACGTGGTGAGCGTCGCGGTCACGAAGCGCCAGGTGCCACGGTCCGACAGATACTCACCAAGCGGCAGCCGGGTCATGGCGCCACCAAGAACGAGCGCAACCGCGAGCGCTGCGACGATCAGGCCGGGCGCGATCCTCAGGGTCCTGGCGATGAGGTAGTCGCGCCAGCCCCGCCGGTCGAAGCTCATGGTGACGAGGAACCCGGAGATGGCGAAGAAGCCGTTTACCGCGTGTTCGCCGAGCGTGAACCCGGTGGAGCGCGCCAGGGGTTCGTTCAGGATCTCGCCCGTGGTGACGCTGAAGGCGTGGGACAGCACGACCGCGAGGGCGAGCGCGAGGCGCACCAGGGTGAAGTTGTTCGCCGGTTCGGCCATGGCATCGGAAACAAGCGGGGCGCGAAACGCGATCACGAGACCGCCTCCAGACCCTCGCGCGCCAGCGCCGTCCGGCCTCGCAGGAAAGCAAAGGCGCCGGCGGCGGATCCGCCATAGCGCTCCACCAGCCGCCGCCGGAGCAGGATCCCGGCCGCAAGCGCCTTGGCGCCGTTGACGAGCGCCATCACCGGCGCCGGGTTCGGCAGGCCGTATTTGCGGCTCACATAGGCCCGCGACCACGCCTGGTGCCACCGGCTCTGGAAGACCCGACCGGGCTTGGGCGCCGTCGAGCGGCCGCGCCCGTGTCGCACGGTGGCCGACGGCACGTAGACGAGCGCCGGGCTCGCATCGGCGATGCGGCGGCACAGGTCGTCGTCCTCGTAGAAGAGGAAGATCTCCTCATCGAAGCCGCCGAGGCGGAGAAACAGGTCCCTGCGCACCAGGAAGCATGCGCCGGACGCGAAGGGCACGCAGGCATCGCCCTCGGGGATCGCGAGGCGCCCGCCGGGATTGGGCAGGTAGGGCGAGAGCAGCGAGCGCGGCTGGAAGAACACGCGGCCCGAGGGCTCCACGATCTGGGGGGCGAAGAACCCGGCTTCCGGGTAGCGCCGGGCAGCGTCCATGAGGGCGGCGACCGCGCCGGGCTCCAGCACCACGTCCGGGTTCACCACGAGCAGGAACTCGCTCGCAGCAGCCCTGGCCCCCATGTTGTTGGCGCGGCCATATCCTTCGTTGCGCGGGCTGCGGATGACCTGCGCCCCGGCGGCTTCCGCCAGCTTTGCGCTCTCGTCCTCGGACGCGTTGTCCACCACGATCGCCGGCACGCCGGCCTGCTTGAGCGCGCCGAGGCAGGCTGGCAGCGCATGGGCGCTGTCATAGGCGACGACGATGGCGGTGACGAAGGACATGGGTCGCCTAAGTCAAGCGGCCGAAGCCGAAGCGGGGCTCATTTCTCCGGCAGGTTCAGGCGAACATGGAGCTCGCGGAGCTGCTTCGGCGTCACCTCCGACGGGGCTCCGAGGAGGAGGTCCTCGGCCCGCTGGTTCATGGGGAACAGGGTGATCTCGCGCAGGTTTTGGGCGCCGCAGAGCAGCATCACGATGCGATCGATGCCGGCCGCCATGCCGCCGTGGGGCGGCGCGCCGTACTGGAACGCACGGTACATGCCGCCGAACCGCTCCATGACCTCCTTCTCGCCATAGCCCGCGATCTCGAACGCCTTCACCATCCGGTCGGGACGGTGATTGCGGATCGAGCCGGAGGCGAGCTCGTAGCCGTTGCAGACCATGTCGTATTGCAGCGCCTTGATGGCGAGCACCGCATCCTTGTCCGCCGGGTCGAGCGCCATGAAGGCGTCGTGGTCCATGGCCGGGGACGAGAACGGGTTGTGGGAGAAGTCGATCTTCTTCTCGTCCTCGTTCCACTCGTATTGCGGAAAGTCGGTGATCCAGCAGAAGGCGTACTGGTCCTTGTCGGCGAGCCCGAGCTCGTCGGCGATGCGGTTGCGCGCCTTGCCGGCGAGCCCCGCCGCCTTTTCAGCTGGCCCAGCCGCAAAGAACACCGCGTCGCCCGCCTTGAGGCCGGCGGCCTCGCGGATCGCGGCCTGCGCTTCGGCCGGGATGAACTTGGCGATCGGCCCCTTGCCGGTGATCGCGCCGCCCTCCTCCTCGAACACGATGTAGCCGAGGCCCGGCGCGCCTTCCGTGCGCGCCCAGTCGTTCAGCTTGTCGAAGAAGGAGCGCGGCTGGGAGGCGGCACCCGGGGCCGGGATGGCGCGCACGACGCCGCCGCCCGCCACCACGTTCTTGAACGCGTTGAAGGTGACGTCATCGCGGGTGAAGACCGCCGACACATCGGCGAGCACCAGCGGGTTGCGCAGGTCCGGCTTGTCGGAGCCGTATTTGAGCATCGCCTCCGCATAGGGAATGCGCGGGAAGGTATCGGTGACAGGCTTGCCTCCGGCGAACTCCTTGAAGGTGTCGCGGATCACCGGCTCCATGGTGCGGAACACGTCGTCCTGCGTGACGAAGCTCATCTCCACGTCGATCTGGTAGAACTCGCCCGGCAGCCGGTCGGCGCGCGGGTCCTCGTCGCGGAAGCAGGGCGCGATCTGGAAGTAGCGGTCGAAGCCCGCCACCATGATGAGCTGCTTGAACTGCTGCGGCGCCTGCGGCAGCGCGTAGAACTTGCCGGGATGAAGGCGCGAGGGCACCAGGAAGTCGCGGGCGCCCTCGGGGGACGACGCGGTCAGGATCGGGGTCTGGAACTCGAAGAAGCCGCCGTCCTTCATGCGGCGGCGGATCGAGTCGATGATCGCGCCGCGCTTCATGATGTTCTGGTGCAGTTTCTCGCGGCGCAGGTCCAGGAAGCGGTAGGTAAGCCGGGTCTCCTCCGGGTATTCCTGGTCGCCGAACACGGGCAGCGGCAACTCGGCCGCCGGCCCCAGCACCTCAAGATCGGTGATGTAGATCTCCACATGGCCCGTCGGCAGCTCGGCGTTTTCCGTGCCGGCCGGGCGCTTGCGAACACGGCCGTCGATGCGGATGACCCACTCGGACCGGGCCGTCTCGGCGAGCTTGAAGGCGGCGGAATCCGGATCCACCACGCATTGCGTCATGCCGTAATGGTCACGCAGGTCGATGAACAGCACACCGCCATGGTCTCGGATGCGGTGGCACCAGCCGGACAGGCGAACGGTCTCGCCGACATGGGATTCGCGGAGCGCGCCGCAGGTGTGGGAGCGGTAACGGTGCATGGAGCCTGCTCAGATTGGGGTCGGCCGCACCATTCACGCGGGGGGTGAGATGTCAAGCAAGAGCACCCTGCCGGCGCCGGAACTTGCGCCCGGCGGAGCGCCGATCCGCATGGAGCCGGGAACCAAGCCGCGCCGCCCGTGGGAACTGGCGCGACTTTCCATGACGTCGCCGATCAGCAAGGACATAGCCTGCAAAAGCCAATATTGCAGTCCCGTCAACAGCGCTGCCCTATCGAAATGCAGAGGCAATCGGCGAAATCCAGCAATCGATCCCGCTCTCTTCCAAAGAAAAGAGGCAAGCTCGGTGCTCGCAGCCGCCATATCTAACCTTACGTCATCGACGGAATGGCCCGCTCACTCAAACGAGATCACGACAAAATCGTAAGCGCGGCCGGAAGTTGCTGCTTGTGCGGCACAAGGCTGTCTGCAAGATAACACTATAGCAATCCATGTAGAGTGCGGCCGGGTGCGCCCTTCCCTCTTTCGTTCCGAGGCCTTGGAAGCTGCGACCTCGGACAGGTCCGCAGCGTCGCTGCCGGTCGCCCCGCTCTCCTGGCAGATGTTGGGTGCCTTCCTGCTCGGTATCGTGGGCATCGTCGCCGCCTTCGTGACCACCGCCGATTACGCCCGCAAGGAAACCGCGGTCGGATCGCTCGTGGCGAGCGGGGGCGCCGTTCGGGTTTCCGCCATGCGGGGCGGCATCGTGGCGGATCTTCAGGTCGGCGAAGGGGAGCGCGTGAGGGCCGGACAGCCTCTCTTCACCGTCTCCTCCCAGCAATCCCTGACCGCCGGCGGCACGTTGGACCGGGCCGTGCTCGCCTCCCTCGACGTGCAGATCGCAGTTCTGATGGAGCAGATCGCCGCCGATCCCGCTCGCGTCGCTCTCGAACGCACCCAACTCGATGCCGGCATCAACTCCGTCCGGGCCGAGCGGGAGGCCCTTCAGCACCAGCGGACCATCATGGCGGAGCGCGTCCAGGTGACGGTGGAGCGCCATCGGGCGGTCGCGACATTGGTCGAAAGAGGCAGCGCGACCCGCACGGCCCTTCAGGAGAGCGAAGAGGCTCTGCTCTCGCGCCGACAGGCCTTGGCCGATCTCGACCGCCAGCTGGCCGCCATCGACAAGGAACTGGGGCAAGTGACGTTGCAGCGCGAACAGCTGCCCGTTCAGCAGGCGGAGCGTCTCTCCGGATGGCGGCTCAGCCTCGCCGACCGCGAGCGGCAGAAGACCGAAGTCCAGGCCCAGGGAGCGCAGGTCATCACCGCCCCGGTGTCAGGCCGGGTCACGGCCCTGCAGATCCGAAGCGGGCATGTGGTGGACGCGAACCGGCCGCTCCTCACGATCGTGCCGGATGGCCCAGGTCTCGAGGCGGAAGTCTATGTTCCCAGCCGCGCCATCGGCTTCGTGGGGCCGGGGCAGCCAGTGAGGCTCATGGTCGATGCGTTTCCCTTCCAGCGCTTCGGGATCGTGCGCGGAACCGTCGCCACGGTGTCTCAGGCCGTTTTGGCTCCCAGCGATGTGCTCGGCCGTGTCGTCCTCTCCGAGCCCGCCTACCGGGTAACGGTCCGCCTGGAGCGGCAGGCGATCGAAGCCTTCGGCAAGCAGGTCGAGCTTCAGCCGGACATGACCCTGAAGGCCGACATCGTTCTGGAAAGCCGCAGCCTGATCGCGTGGCTGCTCGAGCCGCTGTTCAGCGCCCGCGGACGGATGTAGCCCGATGATGCACGCTCCCTCCTCCGGTCGCGCCGGATTCCAGCCATGAGGCTCGCAAGCGCGCTCGATCTGTTCGGCGGCCCTCGCCTTCCCCTCATCATTCAGTCCGAGGCAGCGGAATGCGGCCTCGCGTGCTTGGCGATGGTCGCGTCGTATCACGGGCACGAGGTGGATCTGAACGCCTTGCGTCGTCGCTTCTCGGTCTCGCTCAAGGGCAGCACGCTCAAGGATGTGCTCCTGATGGCGCAGCGCATGGGCATGACCGGGCGCGGCCTGCGGCTCGAGATCGAGCAGCTGCCCGAACTGGCCCTGCCGGCGATCCTACACTGGGACATGAACCACTTCGTGGTGCTGAAGGACGCGAACTCCCGCGGCATCACCATCCACGATCCGGCCTTCGGCGAGCGCCGCTACAGCCTGGACGAGGTCGGTCGGCACTTCACGGGAATCGCGCTGGAGCTGACCCCGACGGCGCAGTTCGAGTGCAAGAAGGAGACGACGCGCCTGGAACTCGGCGCCCTCTGGGGACAAATCCGGGGCCTGAAGCGGGCGCTCGGGCAGGCTCTCGTCCTGTCGCTGGTGCTTCAAACGGTCGTGCTCGCAAGCCCCTTTTACATGCAGCTCGCCGTGGACGAGGCGGCCATGAAGGGGGACGAGGGGCTGCTGGTTGCCCTGGCAATTGGCTTCGGCCTCTTCACCCTGATCAATATCGCGGCCGATTGGCTGCGATCCCATGTGCTGCTCAACCTCGGAAGCGCTCTGAACTTCCGCATGGGCGCGAACCTCTTTCATCATCTGCTGCGGCTTCCGATGGATTGGTACGAGAAGCGCCATATCGGCGATCTCGTCTCACGCTTCCGCTCCCTCGATCCGATCCGCACGCTCATCTCCGAAGGGCTCGTGGCGGCGGCGGTCGACGGCCTCATGGCCGTGCTCACCCTGGGCATGATCCTGATCTACAGCCCCAAGCTCGCAGGCGTGGTGCTCGCGGCGCTCGTGCTCTACGGGCTGCTGCGGCTCGCGCTCTACCGCACGCTCCGCCGCCACCAGGAAGAGCTCATCCATGCGGGCGCCAAGGAGCAGACGAGCTTCATCGAGAGCGCCCGCGCCATTCAGAGCATCAAGATCTTCGGCCGCGAGACGGACCGGGAAGGCGTCTGGCAGAACCGCTACGCCGATTGGATTCGCCGAGGCGTCGTCCTCGGCCGCTTCACCATCGGGTTCAGGAGCGCGAACCAGCTGATCTACGGGCTGGAAAACGTGCTGGTGATCTACCTCGGCGCGAAGGCGGCCATCGCCGGCGACATGACGATCGGCATGCTGTTCGCCTTCATGGCCTACAAGGAACAGTTCCTCGACAAGGCAACCAACCTCATCGAGCAAGGCATCGAGTACAAGATGCTCGACTTGCACCTTCAGCGCCTCGGCGACATCGCCCTTGCCGAACGCGAGCCGGGCCTCGACCGGGAGGGGTTGATCGAGCGGCCGATAGCCGGGGGCATCGCGCTCAAGGGAATTGGCTTTCGCTATGCGGAAACGGAGCCGCTGGTGCTCGACAATGCGGACATGAATGTGGAACCCGGCGAATTCCTGGCGATCACGGGCCCTTCGGGCGGCGGCAAGACCACCCTGCTCAAGATCATGATCGGCCTGTTCCGGCCGAGCCAAGGCCAGGTTCTGGTCGATGGAGTGCCTCTGGAGCACATCGGAGCGCGCACCTTGCGTCCGCAGATCGGCGTCGTGATGCAGGACGACCATCTGTTGTCGGGCAGCATCGCCGAGAACATCTGCTTCTTCGACACGACGATCGACGTGACCTGGATGCGGGAATGCGCCGCCATCGCCGGCATCGACGACGAGATCATGGCCATGCCCATGAACTACAACACCCTGATCGGCGACATGGGCACGACGCTCTCCGGGGGGCAGCGGCAGCGGGTGCTTCTCGCCCGCGCGCTCTACCGGCGGCCGCGCATCCTGTTCATGGACGAGGGAACCTCGCACCTCGATCTCGACAAGGAGCGGGAAGTGAACCGCGCCCTGGCGACCCTTAAGATCACCCGCATCGTGATCGCTCACAGGCCGGAAACGATTCGGGCCGCCGATCGCGTGGTCGTGTTGCGGAACGGGCGGCTCGTGCACCCCGATCCCGCATCCTCGGTCGGCGAGCGGTCGCGACCCTCGCCGGCTTCCGCCACCGGCAGGCCCTGAAGCGGAAGCAAAAAGGCGCGGCCCGAAGGCCGCGCCCAATCCGCATCGTCGGAGTTAGTGGCGAAGCACAGGCTCGCCGCCTTATTTATCTCCGGACGAGGTTCCGTAAACGATGATACGGCGACCACCCGCAACCTGAGCGAGATCCTTCTCGCTCAGCTGGACGAGCACCGTACGATCCTTCTTCACGGCAGTCTGGTTCTGCGTCTTCTTCATGAAGAACTCCCCTTTTCGGTGAGCCGCTTGGTGCTGACAGAATGTCAAGCGTGATACTATAACTCTATCGGAGCCGCCGAAGTCAATTCCGCCCGAATTGCATAGCCTTACGGGAGCTCAACCTAGGGGTCCAGAGAAGCGCGAGGTGAGGCTTCAGGCTGCCTCGGCCACGGGCGCCAGGGGCAACGCGATCCAGCAATCGAAGCCGGTCGGCGCGAAGTTCACCTCCACCTGCCCTCCCAGCGCCGCCAGGGTCCTCTTGATCAAACGGGAGCCGAAGCCCCGATGCGTTCCGGCTTGCACGGGAGGCCCGCCGCTTTCCTCCCAGCGGAGGTTGAGGATCCCCGCAGAGCCCTCCATCTCGACCGACCACGTCACCGAGACCCGCCCCACCGGAGTCGAGAGCGCGCCGTATTTCGCGGCGTTGGTCGCGAGCTCGTGGAACACGAGGTTCAGGGCGACGGACGGGTCGTGGGGCAGCAGGACGGTCGGGCCGCCGATGCGAACGCGGTTGGGGTCCCGGTCCATATGATGCGCGAGAGTCCGGGCGATCACATCGTGCAGCGAGATGCTCGTCCAGGCATTCTGCATGAGGAGGTCATGAGCCCCGGAAAAGGCGTGCACCCGGGCATAGAACCCATCGAGAAACGCTTCGAGGGATTGGGAGCTTGAGGCCGTCTGATGGGCGATCGATATGACCGTGGCGAGGGTGTTCTTCACCCGGTGGTTCATCTCGCGCAGCAGCAGGCGCTGGTGCTCCTCGAACACCTTCTCCTTCGTCACGTCACGCACGATGCCAATGATCTTGATGACGGAGCCGCTCTCATCTCTCACCGGCCAGGCCCGGTCGTGCGCCCAGCGCAGTTGCTCCTCCCCGTCGCGGATCCGGTACGTAACGTCGAGAGCCGCGCCGTCGCGAATAAGGGCCTCGATCGCCGCCCGAGCCGGGTCGGCATCCTCAGGCTCGATCCAAGCATGAAAGTCGCACGGGTTCGCGAGGAGGTCGGGAATGGAGCGCTTCCACAGGCGCTCATAGGCACTGCTCACATAGATGACGGAGACGGTGTTCGGGTCCATGACCCAGAGAATGTCGTCACTGCATTCGGCCAGCAGCCCGACTGCTTCCAGGATGCCAGCATCGGTCGGTAGTCCAGGCGTCGCGGGGTATCGGGCGCCAGAGGACAGGCAACCCGCTTTCGCCTTCTGTGCCTCTGCCCCGTCCATCTCGACAGCCTCGACCGGCTCAGCTTGCGTCTCCCCTGCCTCGTCGAGGGAAGACAGCCTGCGTTCTCGTCCAGTCGAAGTTAACCGAATTCTGTTGAATAGCCTAGATGACGAAATATCGTCGTAAAACAACTTACATATGATATAGTATTTCGACTCTCATGAGGGGCTTTAGCGCCTCGTAAACGTTGGCTTTGCCGTTCGCCTCTTCCCAAATGCAGTCGGCCCGCCGCACCACGCGCGGTGCAGCGGGCCGAAGCGGCCGCAGATTGGCGGCAGGCGTCACATGTGGATGACGCGGCCGTAAGCGTCCATCACGCTCTCGTGCATCATCTCGGAAAGCGTCGGATGCGGGAACACCGTGTGGATCAGTTCCTCCTCGGTGGTCTCGAGATTCATGGCGACCACATAGCCCTGGATGAGCTCCGTCACCTCGGCGCCGATCATGTGTGCGCCCAGCAGCTGGCCGGTCTTCTTGTCGAAGATGGTCTTGATGAGCCCGTCCGGCTCGCCCAGCGCAATGGCCTTGCCGTTGCCGACGAAGGGGAAGCGGCCGACCTTGACGTCGTAACCCTGCTCCTTGGCCTTCGCCTCCGTGAGGCCGACCGAGGCCACCTGCGGATGGCAATAGGTGCAGCCCGGGATCTTGCCCTTGTCCATGGGGTGCGTGTGAAGCCCCTTGATGGTCTCCACGCAGATGACGCCCTCGTGCTCCGCCTTGTGGGCGAGCATCGGCGGACCGGCCACGTCGCCGATGGCGTAGATGCCAGGCACGTTGGTGCGGCCAAGGCCGTCCGTCACCACGGTGCCGCGCTCCATCTTCACCCCGAGCGCCTCGAGGCCGAGATTCTCCACGTTGCCCACGACGCCCACCGCCGAGATCATACGCTCGGCCGTAATCGTCTGCACGCCCTTGCCGTCGTCGATGGTGGCGGTCACGGAGTTCGCGCCCTTCTCCACCTTCGTGACCTTGGCGCCGGTGAGGATCTTCATCCCCTGCTTTTCGAAGCGCTTGCGGGCGAGCGTCGCGATCTCCGCATCCTCGACGGGCAGGATCTGCGGCATCACCTCGACCACCGTCACCTCGGCGCCCATGGTGCGATAGAAGGAGGCGAACTCGATGCCGATCGCGCCGGAGCCCATGACGATGAGGGATTTCGGCATGGCGGGCGGCACCATGGCCTCGAAGTAGGTCCAGATGAGCTTGCCGTCGGGCTCGATGCCGGGCAGCACGCGGGGCCGCGCGCCCGTCGCGACGATGATGTGCTTGGCCTTGTAGGTGCCCTCCCCCAGCACGCCTTTCGGCACCGGGTTCTGCGGCTGGACGGCGGGCTTCTTCGGCGCCGTCACGGCAACCTCGCCGGCCTTCGAGATGGAGGCCTCGCCCCAGATCACGTCCACCTTGTTCTTCTTGAGCAGCATGCCGACGCCGCCATTGAGGCGCGCCGACACGCCGCGCGAGCGCTGCACCACGGCTGCCGCATCGAAGCCGACGCCCTGGGCGGAGAGCCCGTAATCCTTGGCATGCTGCATGTAGTGGTAGATCTCGGCCGAGCGCAGCAGGGCCTTCGTCGGGATGCAGCCCCAGTTGAGGCAGATGCCCCCCAGATGCTCCCGCTCGACCACAGCCGCCTTGAACCCGAGCTGAGCCGCCCGGATCGCGGTCACATAGCCGCCGGGACCGGAGCCGATGACGATGATGTCGTATTGGTCTGCCATTTACTTCTCCGATCCCGCTTCTCTCCTCCCGCCCATGGCGAGAAGAACAGGGCGCCTTAAACCAGCATCCCCATCGGGTTCTCGATGAGCTGCTTGAACGCGGACAGAAGCTCCGCGCCGAGCGCGCCGTCGACCACGCGGTGGTCGCAGGAGAGCGTCACGGTCATGGCCTGGACCACCGCCGGCTGGCCGTTCTTCACCACCATGCGCTGCTCGCCGGTGCCCACGGCCAGGATAGTGCCGTGGGGCGGGTTGATCACGGCCTGGAAGTTCTTGATGCCGAACATGCCGAGGTTCGACACGGCCGTGGAGCCGCCGGTATATTCCTCGGGCTTGAGGCGCCGGTTGCGGGCGCGGCCGGCGAGGTCCTTCATCTCGGCGGAGATCGCCGTGAGGGTCTTGGTCTCGGCCTTGCGGATGACCGGCGTGAAGAGCCCGCCCTCGATGGCGACGGCGACGCCCACATCCGAGTGCTTCATCTTGAGGATGCGGTCCTCGGCCCAGACGGCGTTGGCGTTCGGCACGCGCTGGAGCGCGATGGCGAGGGCCTTGATGACGAAGTCGTTGACCGAGAGCTTGTAGGACGGCTTGCCGTCCTTCGCGGGCGCGGCGGCGTTGATCTGCTCGCGCAGGGCCATGAGCGCGTCGAGCTCGCAATCGAGCGCCAGATAGAAATGCGGCACCGTCTGCTTCGACTCGACGAGCCGCTTGGCGATGGTCTTGCGCATGCCGTCGAGGGGCACCTCCTCGTAGGAGCCCGCCTCGAACATGGCCTTCACCTGATCGGCGGAGGCACTGGAGGCGAGGGCCGGCGCCGGGGCAGCGGCCTTCGGTGCGGGAGCAGCGCTCGCAGCCGGAGCGGCCGCGGCGGGTGCAGCCTTGGCGCCGCCGCCGGCGATGGCGGCGCGCACGTCCTTCTCCACGATGCGCCCATGCGGTCCCGAACCCTGGACGCGGGCGAGATCGATGCCCGCATCCTTGGCGATGCGCTTGGCGAGCGGCGAAGCGAAGACGCGCGAGCCGCCGCCCCCTGCCCCGTTCGTCTTCGCGGCGCCGTCATGGGCGGCCTTGGCCGGACCCTCCGGTGCCGTGTCGATGCGGGCATAGGACATGTGGCCCTCGCCGCTCGTGTTCTGCTGGGCCGTGGCCGTCTGGGGCGCGGCGGCCTGCGGGGCCGCAGACGCGGCAGGCGCGGGCGCGGCGGCAGGCGCCGGAGCGCCCGCGCCGCCCGTCACGCTCTTCGGGTCCTCGCCCTCGCCGGCGATGAGTGCGATGAGCTGGTTCACCGGCACATCCGCCGTGCCCTCGGGCACCACGATCTTGGCGAGGATGCCTTCGTCCACGGCCTCCACCTCCATGGTGGCCTTGTCGGTCTCGATCTCGGCGATGATGTCGCCGGACTTGATGGCATCGCCTTCCTTCTTGAGCCACTTGGCGAGATTGCCCTTTTCCATGGTGGGAGACAGGGCGGGCATCAGGATGTTGATCGGCATCGGAGGGGATCCTGATCGAGGGTTCTGGTGGATGGCTTGCGTGGAGCCGGGATCGGTCGGGTTTCGGTCGGGACTCAGTTGATGACTTGGGTCGAGCCGGGATCGGTCGGGTCGTCGAGTTCGGCGCGCATGCCGGCCGCGATCTCCGCCATGGCGTCCTCCTCTGAGATTTCGGTCTCCATGGCGTAGACCCGCGCGGCGTGCCGGGCGAGGTCCACGAGGAGCACGCCCCAGGTGAACGGATCCTCGAACGCGCGCCGGAGCGCGACGCTTACGGCGCCATCCACCACCGAAGCCCGCAGGATCTCCACGCCGCCCTTTTCGAGAACGTCGGGGGGAAGACCCAGGGCTTGGAACTTGGACTCGGACATTCAGATCACCGGGTTCGATCGGCTGGCCGGGTTCAGCGGTAGCACACGGCCTTCACGGCCTGGACCACCTCGGCCACGTTCGGGAGGGCGAGCTTTTCGAGGTTCGCGGCGTAGGGCATCGGCACGTCCTTGCCGGTGACCCGGGCCACGGGGGCGTCGAGATAATCGAAGGCGTTCTCCATGATCTTCGTCGCGATCTCGGCGGTGACGCCGGATTGCGGGAAGCCCTCCTCGACGGCCACGCAGCGGCCGGTCTTCATCACGGAGGCGACCACCGTGTCGATGTCCATGGGACGGATCGTGCGCAGGTCGATCACCTCCGCGTCGATGCCCTCCTTCTCGAGCTCGTGGGCCGCCTTCAAGGCATAGGTCATGCCGATGCCGAAGGACACGATGGTCACGTCCTTGCCCTGGCGGTGCACCCGCGCCTTGCCGATGGGCACGAGGAAGTCGTCCATCCTCGGCACCGGGAAGCTCTGGCCGTAGAGGATCTCGTTCTCGAGGAAGACGACCGGGTTCGGGTCGCGGATGGCGCTCTTCAGAAGGCCCTTCGCGTCTGCGGCCGTGTAGGGCATCACCACCTTGAGACCGGGCACGTTGGAGTACCAGGCGGCGTAATCGTGCGAGTGCTGCGCGCCGACGCGGGCCGCCGCGCCGTTCGGGCCGCGGAACACGATGGGCGCGCCGAGCTGGCCGCCCGACATGTAGAGGGTCTTGGCCGCCGAGTTGATGATGTGGTCGATCGCCTGCATGGCGAAGTTGAACGTCATGAACTCGACGATGGGCTTGAGGCCGACGAAGGCCGCGCCGACGCCTATGCCGGCAAAACCATGCTCGGTGATGGGCGTGTCGACCACGCGGCGCGCGCCGAACTCCTGGAGCAGCCCCTGCGTGACCTTGTAGGCGCCCTGATACTCAGCGACCTCCTCGCCCATGACGAAGACGCTCTCGTCCCGGCGCATCTCCTCGGCCATCGCGTCGCGGAGCGCCTCGCGGACCGTCATGTTGACGAGTTCGGTGCCCTCCGGGATCTCCGCCATGGCGTCGTAGGCGGTCCGGCTCGTGATCACCGACGGCGCGGCGGGTTGGGACACGGGGCTCGCATCCTGTCCAGGGCGCGCGTTCGGCGCCGGACGGTCGGTCATGCCCTCCGCCTGCATGTCGGGGGTCGGCGCATTCTGCGGGCTCGACGGGCCTGGGGCGGGGGGCGCCTCGCCGCCGCCTTGCGCAGGGCCCCGCGCGGCGGCCGCGGATACGTCCTCGCCCTCCCCAGCCAGCACGGCGATCGGAGTGTTCACGGCCACGTTGTCGGTGCCGTCCGCGATCAGGATCTTGGCGAGCACGCCTTCGTCCACCGCCTCGACTTCCATCGTCGCCTTGTCGGTCTCGATTTCAGCGAGGATGTCGCCGGGCTTTACCTTGTCGCCCTCCTGCTTCAGCCATTTCGCGAGCTTGCCCTGCTCCATGGTGGGCGAGAGGGCGGGCATGAGAATGTCGATCGCCATGGATGACCTGTCAGATTGTCGTTGAGGCGAAAAGGGGAAACGAGGGGCGCGGGACGCGCCGCCTCAGAGCAGGATGTCCGTGTAGAGCTCCGACGGATCGGGCTCCGGATCGTGCGTCGCGAACTCGGCCGCGTCGTTGACGACCTCGCGCACCTTGCCGTCGATCACCTTCAGCTCGTCTTCCGAAAGCTTCCAGGTCTCGAGGAGACGGCGGCGCACCTGCTCGATGGGATCGTGCTCCTCGCGCATGCGGGCCACCTCGTCCTTCGTGCGGTACTTCGCCGGATCGGACATGGAATGGCCGCGATAGCGGTAGGTCTGCATTTCGAGGATGTAGGGTCCGCGGCCCGAGCGGGCATGCTCGATGGCGCGCTGGCCGGCCGAGTGAACGGCGCGGATGTCCATGCCGTCCACCTGCTCGCCGGGGATGCCGAACGAGATGCCGCGCTTGGAGAAATCCGTCTGCGCCGAGGCGCGGGAGACCGCCGTGCCCATGGCGTAGCGGTTGTTCTCGATCACGTAGACCACGGGAAGCTTCCAGAGCTCCGCCATGTTGAAGCTCTCGTAGACCTGGCCCTGGTTCGCGGCGCCGTCGCCGAAATAGGTGAGGCAGACGGAGCCGTCGTTCCGATACTTGTTGGCGAAGGCGATGCCGGTGCCGAGCGAGACCTGCGCGCCGACGATGCCGTGGCCCCCATAGAAATGCTTCTCTTTCGAGAACATGTGCATGGAGCCGCCCTTGCCCTTCGACAGGCCGCCACGGCGGCCCGTGAGCTCGGCCATCACGCCGCGCGCATCCATGCCGCAAGCGAGCATGTGCCCGTGATCGCGGTAGCCCGTGATCACCTCGTCGCCGTCCTTCGTCGCCATCTGCATGCCGACGACGACCGCTTCCTGGCCGATGTAGAGATGGCAGAAGCCGCCGATGAGGCCCATGCCATACATCTGGCCGGCCTTCTCCTCGAAGCGGCGGATCAGCAGCATCTCGCGATAGCCGGCGAGATCCTGGTCCTTCGAGAATTGCGGGGAGTTGGGGGCAGCGATCTTCTTCGCCGCGGTCTTCACAGCCTGGGTCTTGTTCGCCGCGCCTGCACCGGCACGGCCCGCCTTACGGGCAGCAACAGCCATCGGATCCTCCGAAGCGTTTCCTTGGAGGAGATTTAGCGCATGCCGATGCCGAAAGCGAGGGGGCCCCAAGGCGCAAAAGCGCCTAAGGTGAACATGCTAACCTCTTACGGCGCAACATTGATTCAGGATCAACTCGATTTGAGTTAACTCAAGAATTTCATGTTGCACTGCGTCATTGTCATGGCCCCGTGACAATGACGAGATCGTTCTTGTGGACCTTGCCCAGCATGATGCGCGCGCGCTCCTCGAGGAGGTCGCGATCGATCTGGTCCGAACGCAGGAGCGCGATGCGGCGTTCCCATTCGGAACGCTCCGCCTTCAGCTGCGTGAGCTCCTGATTGATCTGGAAGGCCTGGATCTTGAAAGCCTGTTTCGCCTCGAGGCCGCGCGCGCCCGTATGCGCGTGGTGGACGAAATAGCCCACGAGCGACGCCGAGAAGCTGTAGAGCACCAGCGGGATGAGGATTCTGCGCGCGCGCTTGCGAACAACCATGCCGGGAGGCTAACCCGGCATGGTTAAGGATGGGTTTAGGGGCGCGGCGGTCCCTACCCTCTGACGACGAGCGTCAGGCGCTTCAGCGCAGGGCCTTCAGGGCTTCGCGCCCGGCATAGCGAGCCTGGGCGCCCAGCTCCTGCTCGATGCGGATGAGCTGGTTGTACTTGGCCAGCCGGTCCGACCGGGCGAGCGAGCCGGTCTTGATCTGCCCGCAATTGGTGGCGACCGCGAGATCGGCGATCGTCGCGTCCTCGGTCTCGCCCGAGCGGTGGGACATGACGGCCGTGTAGCCGGCCCGGTGCGCCATATCGACGGCGGACAGGGTCTCGGTGAGCGTGCCGATCTGGTTCACCTTCACGAGGATCGAGTTGCCGACCCCGCGCTTGATGCCGTCGGAAAGGCGCGTCACGTTGGTCACGAAGAGGTCGTCGCCCACGAGCTGGCACTTGGAGCCGACGAGGTCGGTGAGCGCCTTCCAGCCCTCCCAATCGTCCTCGGACATGCCGTCCTCGATGGAGACGATCGGGTAGGCGCCGACGAGCTTGGCGAGGTACTCGGCCTGCTCTTGCGGCGAGCGCTTCGTGCCCTCGCCCTCGTAGTCGTAGGCGCCGTTCTTGAAGAATTCGGTCGCGGCGCAGTCGAGGGCGATCATCATGTCCTGGCCGGGCTTGTAGCCCGCCGCCTCGATGGATTGCATCACGAAGTCGAGCGCCGCCTCGGCGGTCGGAAGGTTCGGGGCAAAGCCGCCCTCGTCACCCACATTGGTGTTGTGGCCTGCCTTCTTGAGGGCCCCTTTCAGGGTGTGGAACACCTCCGCGCCCATGCGCACGGCCTCCGAGAGTGTCGGGGCGCCAACGGGCATGATCATGAATTCCTGGAAGTCGATCGGGTTGTCCGCATGGGCGCCGCCATTGATGATGTTCATCATCGGCACCGGCAGGACGCGCGCCTGCGTGCCGCCCACATAGCGGTAGAGCGGCAGGGCCGAGGCATCGGCCGCGGCCTTCGCGACGGCGAGCGAGACGCCGAGGATCGCGTTGGCGCCGAGGCGCGCCTTGTTGGGCGTGCCGTCGAGCTCGATCATCGCCTCGTCGATCGCCGCCTGGTCCTCGGCATCCATGCCGCCGATATGCTCCAGGATCTCGCCGTTCACCGCATCGACCGCCTTCAGCACGCCCTTGCCGAGATAGCGGCTCTTGTCGCCGTCGCGCAGCTCCACGGCCTCATGGGCGCCCGTCGAGGCGCCGGACGGCACCGCCGCGCGGCCCATGGAGCCGTCCTCGAGGAGGACATCCACCTCCACGGTCGGGTTGCCTCGGCTGTCGAGGATCTGGCGGGCGATGATATCGACGATCGCGGTCATGCGGGTCTCCGGAAGGGCCATATGGATGCGCGGTCGGCCGGGGGTGCGGCCATGGGAGCATGGCCGGCTTATTGACCGAAACCGCAAAGGGGGCAAGGACAGCCGGGAATCTGTGCCCATCCATTCCGCGGTCAACCCGCTGAGGCTTTCCCATGACCGAAACCCCACTCCAGCTCGGGCAGACGAGCCACGTGCCGCGCTCCCCCGAAGAAGCGCGCCTCGACCGGGTGCCGAACCCCCACCAGGACACGGAATACGTGGCCCGCTTCACGGCGCCCGAGTTCACCTCGATCTGCCCGGTCACCGGCCAGCCCGATTTCGCGATCCTCGTCATCGACTATGTGCCCGGGCCCTGGCTCGTGGAGTCGAAGTCCCTGAAGCTCTACCTCCACAGCTTCCGGGATCACGGGGCCTTTCACGAGGATTGCACGGTCGCCATCGGCAAGCGCCTCGCCGGGCTTCTCGAGCCCCGCTACCTGCGCATCGGCGGCTATTGGTACCCGCGCGGCGGCATCCCGATCGACGTGTTCTGGCAGACGGGCGAGGTGCCGAAGAATCTGTGGCTGCCGGACCAGGGCGTGGCGCCCTACCGGGCGCGCTGATCGCCTGCACAAAGGCGGGCACTGCGAGGGTTCAAGCCTTCGCGGCCGGTTTTCGCGTGAGCGTCGCGGCCGCGACGAGACCGACCCCGAGAATCGCGAGCCCCGCCACGATCATGGTCGGCAGGAGCCCCGCCTGCCGCAGGCCGATCCCGGTCAGCACCACGCCAAGCGCCTGCCCGACGAAGAACGAGAAGGCGTGCAGCGCCACGGCCGAGGCGCGCGCCTCCGGAGCCAGCTCCGTGACCTGCGTCTGGAACGAGTTGTGGAGCATGTAGAAGCCGAGCCCCAGCAGCACCATGGCGGCCGCATCGAGCCGCCAGTCGCCCGCGACGCCCACGAGGAGGAAGGCTGCGGCCGCGATGAAGCCCCCCGCCACGAGCATGCGACGCAGGCCGAGCGCCCGGAGCATCCAGGCCACCAGCGCCGAATAGATCAGCCCCCCGATGGCAAACCCCGCGAGCGCCAGCCCCGCCTCGGTGGAGCCGCCCTCCCCGCGCGCTTCGAGGAGCGGCGCCATGTAGGGAAAGATGCCGAAGACGGCGATGGCCTCGACGAACACGAGTGCGAAGAGGAGACGGGCGCGGCTCATGCCGATGAGCGCCCGGTAGCGGGCAAGCGCTGTCCCCAGATCGAACCGCCCGCCCGGCAGGGCATGGCGAAAGCCCACGAGGGTGGCGGCCAGCGCCGCTGCCATGATGCCCGTCGATACCAGGAACACCCCGCGCCACCCGACGAAGCCGGCGAGGATCCCGGCAAGCGACGAGCCCGCCATCTGGCCGATGATGACCGCCACGATGAAGCGGCTGATCGCGACCTGCCGCCGGGCCATCTCGACCCTGTCGCCGACGAGGGCGAGGCCGAGGGGAATGACACCGCCTGCCGCCGCGCCAGCGAGAATGCGCAGACCAAAAAGGACTTCGAGATTCGGCGCCGCGAGGGACCCGAGGAGCGCAAGGGTGAGGATCACGAGGCACACCTTCATGACCCGCTCCTTGCCGAGAGCATCGCCCACGGGCCCGAGGATCGGTTGGATGAAGGCGTAGGGCAGCGCGAAGGCCGCCGCGAGGAGCGCCACGGTCTCGACCGGCGCCACCAGATCCCGGGCGATCACGCCCACCATCGGCTCCACGGCTCGGCCTGAGAAGGTGGAGGCAAAGCCGCTCGCGGCGAGAATCCAGATGAAGTTGTGCGAGGATGTGGGGGCCGCCGCGCTCATCGGCGCGTCAGGCCCGGCCCTTGGCCAATCCGTCGAAGGCCTGGAGTTGGCGGAGCAGCGCCTCCATCTCCTTCAGAGGCACCATGTTCGGCCCGTCCGACGGCGCCTTGTCCGGATCCTGGTGCGTCTCGATGAATACGCCCGCGACGCCGACCGCCACGGCCGCCCGTGCCAGCACCGGCACGAATTCGCGCTGGCCGCCGGAGGTCGCCCCCTGCCCGCCGGGCTGCTGCACCGAATGGGTGGCGTCGAAGATCACCGGAGCGCCGGTCTGCGCCAGCACCGGCAGGGAGCGCATGTCGGACACCAGGGTGTTGTAGCCGAAGCTCGCGCCACGCTCGGTGAGCATCACGTTGGGGTTGCCGGCGCTTGTGACCTTGGCGGCCACGTTCGCCATGTCCCAGGGGGCGAGGAACTGCCCCTTCTTCACGTTGACGACCCGGCCCGTCTTGGCGGCCGCGACCAAAAGGTCGGTCTGCCGGCAGAGGAAGGCGGGGATCTGGAGAATATCGACCACCTCGGCGACCGCCGCGCATTGGTCGTTCTCGTGCACGTCGGTCAGCACCGGGAGCCCGAAGCGCTCCTTCACCTCGGCGAAGACGCCGAGCGCCTTGTCGAGGCCGATGCCCCGGGCGCTCGAAGCGGACGTGCGGTTCGCCTTGTCGAAGGAGGATTTGTAGACGAGCCCGATCCCCAGCCGGTCGGCGATCTCCTTGAGGGCCGACGCCATCTCGATCGCGTGGTCGCGGCTCTCCATGGCGCAGGGGCCCGCGATGAGCGCGAGGGGCAGATGGTTGCCGAACCGGACGGAACCGGCCTCGACGACGGCGGGGGCTTTGACGTGCTGGGTCATGGGCCGGGCTTAACCCGAACCGGCCGGTTCGGAAAGAGCCGCAGGCGCCACGGCGTCATGCGGCCCGGGTATGATCCCGGTCAATACGTCATCGCGGCGGCGTTGATGATGAAACAGCCACAGGCGCCACGGCGTCATGCGGCCCGGGTATGATCCCGGTCAGTAGGTCATCGCGGCGGCGTTGATGATGCCGGCGGCTAAGGAGACGGCGCCGAGAAACAGGGCGGAGGCGAGTTCGTCCGCCGCGATCCGCTCGGAGAGGTCCGGCACCACGGCCCGCACGGCCCAATAGGCCAGGATCTGCACCGCCAGAGCCACGACGCCCCAGACCGCGCAGTCGAGAAGGCCCTGGGCGTGAACCACGGCGCTCGCGAGCGGGAGCGCGAAGCCGATGAGGCTGAGGCCGAGCGCCAAGGCCGCGGACACCACGTTCCGCCGGATGAGCGCGAATTCGTTATGGGCCGTCGCGAGAGTGTAGATCGCGAGGTACGCCCCCGTGAGCAGAAGCGCGACCGCAAAATACAGAAGGAAGTCCGGCAACCCGGCCAATGCCGTCGTCACGATACGCTCGCCCACCCGTTATCTGAAACAAAGTTGTAGGCGAAGCGGGCCGGTCACGCCAAGAGGCGCCGGGGATCAGGCCTCCTCGAAGGCGATGGCCACGCCGAAGGCGGCGCTGGATGGGACCACGGCCCGCCCGCCGAAAGCTTGGTGCGGGATCTCGGCCGCCTGCAACAGGCCCACTTGTCGCCTCAGGTCCTCGACCCGAACCGCGAAGGCGACCAGTGCCGGTTCATCCGGATCCGTCTCGATCGAGACGTAGAGTTCCGCCGCCTCGTCCGGGCCCATGACGTCGAGCCGCCCGCGGGCGAGCGCGAAGGACAGGTCGCCGCCGTTGGGAGATGTGGGCTCGGTGCCGGTGAAAACCGTGAGGAAGGCCCGGTGGCGCTCCGGGTCCGGCGCCGCAAAAGCCACGGCCGCAATCTCCTTCGCGCCGTTGGGATGCTGCTGAAAGGCCGGGTTCCAGAAGTTCTCAGGGTAATGCTGCTGGCACACGAAAAAGGCCGCCTGCCGGGCGGCCTCGTCCTGGGCGAAAGCCAGCGTGAAGGCCACATGGATCTCGGACCCGTCCGGTCGCTGCCCCTTGCGCTCGAAGTGGAAGGGCGCGAAGGCGCCGATGCCCGTCTCCCGGAAGAGCTCCGCATCCGCCTTCGCGTTCTCGCTGTCGAGCACCAGCATGGCAAAGCCCTCGCGCCGGGCGAGGCTGTCGCGAACGAAGGCACCGAAGCTGAACGCGCCCGGCTCATGAGGCGGGATCGCCGCCCCCTCGCCGACCGTGATGATCTCGAGGAAGACCCCTGGAAGTTGAACGAGCCGGTTCTCCGTCCCCCAGGGATGCCGGTTGCGGCCTCCGACCTGGAAACCCATCCGCTCGTAAAAGCGCGCGGCCGCGTCGAGATCGCGGACGGCGAGGACGAGATGATCGAGGCCGCGGGGCATGATTGGCTGGCTCCCTCTTAGGGTCGGCGGACCCGCGCTCCATCGGGAGACGGTTTCGTCGGCCGTGCTCGTGCTGTGACCCCTCCCGGCACGGGAGGCCGCATCAGACTAGCCGGCTTTGCGTCATCGCCGCTTCCACGAAGCTCTGGAAGAGCGGGTGCGGCTCGAAGGGGCGAGATTTCAGCTCCGGGTGGTACTGGACGCCGATGAACCAGGGATGGTCCTCGTATTCCACAATCTCGGGCAGCACGCCGTCCGGGGAGACGCCGGAGAAGCGCAGGCCCGCTCGCTCCAGGCGGTCGCGATAGGCCATGTTGACCTCGTAGCGGTGCCGGTGGCGCTCGGAGATTTCCGTGCCGCCATAGACCTGCGCCACCCGCGAGCCCGCCGCGAGCTTCGCCTGGTAGGAGCCGAGCCGCATGGTGCCGCCGAGATCGCCGCCCGCGGCGCGCTTTTCGAGTTCGTTGCCGCGCAGCCACTCGGTGAGGAGTCCGACGACCGGCTCGCTGGTCGGGCCGAACTCGGTGGAGTTCGCCTCCCTGACGCCGGCGAGGTTCCGGGTCGCCTCGATCACCGCCATCTGCATGCCAAAGCAGATGCCGAAATACGGGATCTTCTTCTCGCGGGCGTAGCGGGCCGCCTGGATCTTGCCCTCCGCGCCGCGCTGGCCGAAGCCGCCGGGGACGAGGATGCCGTGGATGCCCTCGAGGTAGGGCGCCGGGTCCTCGTGCTCGAAGGTCTCGCTCTCGATCCACTCGAGCTCGACCTTCACCCGGTTGGCGATGCCGCCATGGTGCAGGGCCTCGATGAGCGACTTGTAGGCGTCCTTGAGCCCCGTGTACTTGCCGACCACCGCGATGGTGACCTTGCCCTCGGGGTTCGCGACGCGCTCGGAGATCGTGAGCCAGCGCTCGAGCTTCGGCGGCGGCGCGTTCTCGATGCCGAAGGCCGCCAGGACCTCCGTGTCGAGCCCCTGCCGGTGATAGGCGAGCGGCACGTCATAGATGGAAGGAGCGTCCCGCGCCTCGATGACCGCGGTTTCGCGCACGTTGCAGAAAAGCGCGAGCTTCCGGCGTTCGTCCTTCGGGATCTCCCGGTCCGTGCGGCACAGGAGAATATCGGGCTGGATGCCGATGGAGCGCAGCTCGGCCACCGAGTGCTGGGTCGGCTTCGTCTTCAGTTCGCCGGCGGAGGGGATGTAGGGCAGCAGGGTCAGGTGCACGTAGATGCACTGGCCGCGGGGCAGTTCGTTCCCGAGCTGGCGGATCGCCTCGAAGAAGGGCAGGCCCTCGATGTCGCCCACCGTGCCGCCGATCTCGACGAGCACGAAATCGTAGCCCTCGTTCCCGGTCACGACGAAATCCTTGATGGCGTTCGTCACGTGCGGGATCACCTGGATCGTGGCGCCGAGATAATCGCCCCGCCGCTCCTTGGTGATGATGTCGAGATAGATGCGCCCCGTGGTGATGTTGTCGGCCCGCGAGGCCGGCACGCCGGTGAAGCGCTCGTAATGGCCGAGGTCCAGATCCGTCTCGGCGCCGTCATCGGTGACGAACACCTCGCCGTGCTGGTAGGGGCTCATGGTCCCCGGATCGACGTTGAGATAGGGGTCGAGCTTCCGAAGCCGAACCTTGAAGCCGCGGGCCTGGAGAACCGCTCCGAGGGCCGCCGATGCGAGACCCTTGCCGAGCGAAGAAACCACGCCGCCGGTGATGAATACGTACCGCGTCATGGGCCTCGATCCATAAAGGAGGGCGGCCGATTCGCAAACGCGACGGCCCTGCCCCCGTTGCCATCCACAAAAGAAGAGGGCCGGAGACCCGGCCCTCGGTCACGTGTCGTCCCTGCCGCGAGGTTACTGCGACTGCGGGACCTGGGGAGCGCCCGCGGGCGCCTGACCGGGCACCGTGAACGGGATGCTCGGCGCGGCCGGGGCGCCAGGAGCCTGACCGGCGGGCGCGCCGGGCTGCTCGCCCTGCTGCCGCTGGAGCTGCTCGAGGATGCCGGGACCCTGCCCGCCGGGGGCCTGCTGGCCGGCCGGAGCGGTCGGGTTCACGCCGTCGAGGATCGAGCGGGGCGCCCGGCCCATCGTGGCGGATACCGCGAGGATCAGGCTCGTCACGAAGAACAGGGTGCCGAGGATCGCGGTCGCGCGGGTGAGCGCGTTCGCCTGGCCGCGGCCGGTCATGAAGCCCGAGACGCCGCCGCCTCCGCCGCCGCCGAGCCCCAGCCCACCGCCTTCGGAGCGCTGCAGGAGAACCACGCCGATCAGCGCCAGGACGATGATCAGGTGGACGATGATGAGTACGGTTTGCATACCAAAAACCTCAAGCGGCCGCACCATCGGAGGCCGGCCGCTCGTTTCAAGGGTTGGGGCGCTGTAGCATAGGTGTGCGCCGGGTCAAAGGGCTGCAAGGGGTTACCCTGTGCCGCGCCTGCATGGCCTCAGCCCCGGTAGGCTCCCGCGATGCCGAGGAAATCGGCGGCCACGAGGCTCGCGCCGCCGACCAGAGCGCCGTCGACATCGGGGACCGCCATCAACTCGGCGGCGTTGGAGGGCTTCACGGACCCGCCATAGAGGATCCGCACCTTGCCCTGGTCGCCCTTGCCGACGAGGCGCTTCAACTCGTCCCGGATCAGAGCATGGACCTCGGCCACATCCGCCGTGGTGGGGGTGAGGCCCGTGCCGATGGCCCAGACGGGCTCGTAGGCGATCACAAGGTTGTGGGCGTTCGAGCCTTCGGGGACCGAGCCGCGGATCTGCTTTTTCACCACGGCGAGGGTCTTGCCCCCTTCCCGCTCGGCGCGGGTCTCGCCGATGCAGACGATCGCGACGAGGCCGGCCCGGTGCGCGGCCGCGGCCTTGGCGGCCACGTCCTGGTCCTTCTCCGCATGGTACTGGCGGCGCTCGGAATGGCCGACGATCACGGCCGTGGCGCCCGCGTCGGCCAGCATCTCGGCCGAGAGATCGCCCGTGAAGGCGCCGGATTCCTTGGCATGGCAATCCTGGCCGCCGACCGCGATCCGGGTGCCGATGGCAGCCTGGGCGAAGGCGTGGACGAGGGTCGCCGGGGGGCAGACCAGGAGATCCACCTTGGCCCGCAGGTCGGGCCCATAGCCCGCCGCGACCGCGCGGAGCACCTCGGCGGAGGCCTTGAGGCCGTTCATCTTCCAGTTGCCGGCCACCAGCGGGCGGGGTCCCTCGACGCTCATTCCTATTCCTTCCCTGACGGTATCGGGCTCGGCAGTAGCAGAGGGCTGCGGCGTCTTTCAACCGGGTGCGCCCTTTCCCCGGGCGCTCCGATCGGCTATCGGCGACGGTTCATAGGGTCACCAAGCGGGTTTGAGATGCTGAACGGGTTGCGCAAGGCCGGCCAGAGTATCGTCGGCAAGATCATCGTCACGGTGCTCTTCGCCGTCCTGATCCTGAGCTTCGCCGTCTGGGGCATCGGCGACATCTTCCGGGGCGGGCCGCAGAACTATGTGGCCCGGGTCGGCCGCACGGACATCTCGATCGACCAGTTCCGGACCGCCTTCAACAACGAATTGCAGCGGATCGGCCGCCAGTTCGGCCAGCGGATCACCACCGAGCAGGCTCGCACCTTCGGTCTCGACCAGCAGGTGCTCTCGCGTCTCATCAACGAGGCGGTGCTGAGCGAGCGCGCCCGGGAGCTCGGCCTCAGCGTCTCCGACGAACTCGTGGCCCGCTCGATCGTCGACCAGCCGTCCTTCAAGGACGCCAGCGGCCAGTTCAACCGGGCGCTCTTCGAGAACGTGCTGCGGGAGAACGGCCTCTCCGAGCAGGGCTTCGTGCGCGAGCAGAAGAGCGCCGTGGCGCGGCTCCACGTGGCCGAGGCGGTGGCGGGCTCGCTCGCGGTTCCCGTGGCCGCCCGCGAGGCGCGGCACCGGATCGCCAACGAGCGGCGGGCGGCGTCCTACATCGTCCTGCCGGCCTCAGCGGCCGGCGAGATCCCGGCGGTCACGCCCGAGCAGCTCCAGGCCTTCTACGAGGAGCGCAAGGCAGGCTTCCGCGCGCCGGAATACCGCGCCCTCAACGTGCTCGCCCTCGACGTGGCGGCGCTCGCCAAGCCCGAAGCCGTGTCCGACGCCGATGCGCGCCAGCGCTACGAGCAGAACCGCGCCTCCTTCGGTAAGCCGGAGCGCCGCACGGTGCAGCAGATCCCCTTCCCGTCCCAGGCGGAGGCCGAGGCCGCCTTCAATCGCATCAAGGAAGGCGCCCCCTTCGAGACCGTCGCGGCGGAGCGCGGCGTGCCCCCGGCCGACCTCGAGCTCGGCACCTTCACGAAATCCGAGATGCTGGACCCCGCCGTCGCCGAGGCCGCCTTCTCGCTCCAGGAGGGCGCCACCAGCGGCCCGGTCCAGGGCCGTTTCGGGACCGTGCTGGTGCGGGCCTCGAAGGTCGAGCCGGAATCCGTCCGCCCCTTCGAGGAAGTCGCCGCGGAGGTTCGTGCGCAGATCGCGCAGGAGCGCGCCCGCGACACCCTGGACAAGGTGCATGACGAGATCGAGGACATGCGCGCGAGCGCCCGTCCGCTGGCGGACATCGCCCGCGAGAAGGGCCTCGTTCTCCAGCAGGTGCCGGCCATCGACAATACCGGCCGCGACAAGACCGGAGGCCCGGTCGCGAACCTCCCGGAGGGCGAGGTGCTCGTCCGCGCCGCCTTCGCATCGGATGTCGGCGTCGACAACGAGGCCCTTCGCACGCGAAGCGGCGGCTATGTCTGGTACGACGTGACCGGGATCGAGCAGGCCCGCGACAAGAGCCTCGACGAGGTCCGCCCGGAGGTCGAGCGGCTGTGGCGTGAGAACGAGATCGCCCGGCGCCTCTCCGAGAAGGCCCGCCTCCTCGTGGAGCGCCTCGACAAGGGCGAGGCCATCGAGGCGGTCGCGACGGAGATCGGCACACCTGCGAAGACCGCCACCGACATCTCGCGCCAGGCCGCCAAGGACGATCTCGGCATCGAGGCCGTGCGCCGGGTCTTCACGACGCCGGTCGGCAAGGCGGGCTCGGCCCAGAACGGACCCGAGGCGCGCGCGGTCTTCAAGGTGACGGCCGCCACGGTGCCCCCGCTCGTGACCACCACCACCGAGGCGCAGCGCATCGAGGACCAGCTCCGCGACGCGCTCGCCGACACCCTGATCGCCGAGTACATCATCCAGGCCCAGCAAGGCATCGCGGTCACGGTCAACCAGCAGGCCGTGCGCCAGGTCGTCGGCGGCGAATCCTGATCCGATGATCGTCACGCCGGATTACGAGAGCTTCGCCCGCGCCTATGAGGCGGGCGAGGCGGGGGTCCTGCGCACGACCCTCGTCGGGGACCTCCTCACCCCCGTCGCGGCCTTCATTCGGCTTCGCAGCGGTCGGCGTGGGGCCGCCTTCCTGCTGGAATCCGTCGAGGGCGGCGCGGTTCGCGGCCGCTTCTCCATGATCGGGCTCGATCCCGATCTCGTCTGGCGCTGCCAGGACGGGAAGGCCTCCCTCGACCGGCACGTCCTCGATCCCGGCTCGCGCTTTGCGCCCGAGGAGAAGCCGCCGCTGGAAAGCCTGCGCGCGCTCATCGCCGAAAGCCGCCTGCCGATGCCCGAGGACATGCCGCCCATGGCGGCCGGCCTCTTCGGCTATCTCGGCTACGACATGGTGCGCGAGATGGAGCGCTTGCCGGACGTGAACCCGGACGCGCTCGGCGTGCCCGATGCGGTGCTGGTGCGCCCCACCGTCATGGTGGTGTTCGATGCGGTGAAGGACGAGATCTCGCTCATCACGCCCGTGCGGCCGAAGGCGGACGTGCAGGCGAAGGCGGCCTACGAGAGCGCCCTTGCCCGGATCGAGAGCGTCGCCTTCGCGCTCGAGCGTCCTCTCCCTCTCGACGACCGCACGGATCCGAGCCGCATCGTCTTCGAGCCGCCGGTATCCAATACGAGCCCCGACGAATACCGGGCGATGGCGGAGCGGGCGAAGGAGTACATCCGGGCGGGCGACATCTTCCAGGTGGTGCTCTCCCAGCGCTTCGAGGCGCCCTTCCCGCTCCCCGCCTTCGCGCTCTATCGCTCGCTGCGGCGGGTGAACCCGGCGCCGTTCCTCTGCTACCTCGATTTCGAGGATTTCCAGATCGTCTGCTCCTCGCCGGAAATCCTGGTGAGGGTGCGGGACGGAAAGGTCACGATCCGCCCGGTCGCCGGCACGCGCCCCCGCGGCGCCACCCCGGCCGAGGATCGCGCCCACGCGGAGAGCCTGCTGGCCGACCCCAAGGAGAGAGCCGAGCACCTGATGCTGCTCGATCTCGGCCGCAACGATGTGGGCCGGGTCTCCGCGATGGGGTCCGTGGAGGTGACGGACTCCTTCTTCCTCGAATATTACAGCCAGGTGATGCACATCGTGTCGAACGTGGAGGGCCGCCTCGACCCGAAACACGACGTTCTGGATGCGCTCGTCGCGGGCTTTCCGGCCGGCACGGTCTCCGGCGCGCCGAAGGTGCGGGCCATGGAGATCGTGGACGAGCTCGAGAAGGACAAGCGCGGACCCTATGCGGGCTGCATCGGGTATTTCGGCGCCGACGGGCAGATGGATACCTGCATCGTGCTCCGAACGGCTGTGGTGAAGGACGGCCGCATGGCGGTCCAGGCCGGGGCAGGCATCGTGCTCGATTCCGACCCCGCCTCCGAGCTTCAGGAATGCGTCAACAAGGCGAAGGCCATGTTCCGGGCCGCCGAGGATGCCGTGCGCTTCGCCAGCCGGGCCCGGTTTGGGCAGTAAAGACCAACCCGTTTAACAGCGGCGAGCCGCTCCGCTTGACCCTGCCCCGACCCTCCGCCACCTTCCCCATCCCATGACCCGCGTCCTCGTCATCGACAATTACGACAGCTTCACCTGGAATCTGGTGCACCTGATCGGCCCTCTCGCCTCCGCCGTCGAGGTGGTGCGCAACGACGCGACCACCGCCGAGGCCGTGCTCGCCGACCGTCCCGATGCCATCGTGCTCTCGCCGGGCCCCAAGACCCCGAACGAGGCGGGCCTGTGCCTCGACCTCGTGGAGCGGGCGAGCCCCACGATCCCGACCTTCGGCGTGTGCCTCGGGCTGCAGACCATCGGCCAGGTCTTCGGCGGGTCCGTGGTGCGCGCGCGCCAGCCGATGCACGGCAAGGTGTCCGAGGTGGAGCACCGGGGCACGGCCGTGTTCCGAGGCATCAACGGGCCGATCCGGGCGACGCGCTACCATTCGCTCGTGGTGGACCGGGACACCTGCCCGCCGGAACTGGCCGTCACGGCCGAGACCCGGGACGGTCAGATCATGGGCCTGTCCCATCGCTCGCTGCCGATACACGGGGTCCAGTTCCACCCGGAGAGCATCCTCTCCGAGCACGGCGCCACGATCATGAAAAACTTCTTCGACCTGGCGGCTGCCTGGAACAAGGGTGACAGGGGCGCCGCGCTGGTGCAGTGAGCGTCCGGCACGGCAACCGGAGTGACAGGCCAGCCTGGCTGGCGCGGTGAGCGTGTGCCGAAGACGCGCGGAGTGACAGGCCAGCGCGGTGGACGCCATGAACGTTCGCCATGGTAACCGGAGTGACAGGCCCGTGCGGCTGGTGCAATGAACGCCGATGGATAGTTTCAAGCCCTACCTCGCCAAAGTGGCGACCGGCGCCTCGCTGACTCGCGAGGAGGCCCGCGCCGCCTTCGACGATCTTCTCTCCGGCGAGGTGACGCCGGCCCAGGGCGGCGCCTTCCTGATGGCGCTGCGGGTGCGGGGCGAGGCCCTGGACGAGATCGTGGGCGCCGCCTCGGCCATGCGCGGGCGCATGACCCGGGTTCGCGCGCCGGCCAATGCCATCGACATCGTGGGCACGGGCGGCGATCACTCGGGCTCCTACAACATCTCGACCCTGGCCTCGATCATCGTGGCGGGCTGCGGGGTGCCCGTGGCCAAGCACGGCAACCGGGCGGCCTCCTCGAGATCCGGTGCCGCCGACGTGCTCACCGCCCTCGGCGTGAAGATCGGGCTCGATCCCGCGGGCCTCGAGCGCTGCCTCGCCGAAGCGGGGCTCTGCTTCATGTTCGCCCAGGCCCATCACGCCTCCATGCGCCATGTGGCGCCGGTGCGCGTGGAGCTCGGCACGCGCACCCTCTTCAACCTGCTCGGGCCGCTCTCGAATCCGGCGGGGGTGCAGCGCCAGCTCCTTGGCGTGTTCTCCGAGGTATGGCTCGAGCCGCTCACCGCCGTCCTGAAGGAGCTCGGCACCGAGCGGGTCTGGACCGTCCACGGGTCGGACGGTCTCGACGAAATCACCACGACGGGTCCGACCCATGTGGCGGCTCTCGAGAACGGCACGATCCGCCGCTTCACCATCCACCCGCAGGAGGTCGGTATCGCGCTCGCGAATCCCGGCGACCTCAAGGGCGCGGATCCGGAGCACAACGCCGCCGAGCTGCGCGCCGTGCTCGACGGCGCCAAGACCGCCTACCGGGACGTGGCCGTGCTCAACGCCGCCGCCTCCCTCGTGGTGGCGGGCGAAGCCGAGGACCTCGGCGAGGGTGTCGCCCGGGCCGCCCAGGCCCTCGACAACCGCACCGCCAAGGGCGCGCTGGAACGCCTCATCAAAGCCTCGAACGCGTGACCCCATGACCGACATCCTGGCCCGCATCGAAGCCTACAAGCGCCGCGAGATCGAGGCTGCGAAAGCCGTGGTGCCGCTGGCCGAAATGGAGCGCCGCGCTCTCGCGGCGCCGCCCGTGCGGGGCTTTGCGCAAGCAATCGCCTTCCACATCAGCGCGAACCGGCCGGCGCTCATCGCGGAGATCAAGAAGGCGAGCCCCTCGAAGGGTCTGATCCGTCCGGATTTCGATCCCCCTGCTCTCGCCCGCGCCTATCGCGAGGGCGGCGCCACGTGCCTGTCCGTCCTCACCGACGAGCCTTCCTTCCAGGGCCATCCGGATTACCTGGTCCAGGCCCGCGAGGCCTCGGGCCTGCCGGCTTTGCGCAAGGATTTCCTGTTTGAGCCCTATCAGGTGTTCGAGGCCCGCGCCTGGGGGGCGGATTGCATCCTCGTCATCATGGCCAGCGTGACGGATGCGCAGGCGCTTGCCCTGATCGACACCGCGCACGCGCTCGGCATGGACGTGCTAGTGGAGGTACACGACCGGGCGGAGCTGGAGCGGGCGATCCCGCTCGGCACCAAGCTCATCGGCATCAACAACCGGGACCTGCGCAGCTTCGAAGTCTCCCTGAGCGTGAGCGAGGAATTGTCGCCGCTGGTCCCGGGCGACCGGATCGTGGTCAGCGAAAGCGGCATCGGCTCCTTCGCCGATATCGAGCGCCTCACCGCCGCCGGGATCCGCACCTTCCTTGTGGGCGAGAGCCTGATGCGGCAGCCCGACGTGGCGGCCGCCACCAAGCGCCTTTTGTCCGGAGACGCCGCATGACGGCGCCGACGCATCTCAGCCGTCGCGGTTTTCCTGTCGCCCGGCCGCACGATGGGAATGTGAGATGACCGAGCTGACGCATCTCGATGCCACCGGCGCCGCCAACATGGTGGACGTCTCGGACAAGGACGTGACCTCGCGCACGGCCCTGGCCGAAGGCGCGGTGGTGATGCTGCCCGAGACCGTGGACCTGATCCGCCAGGGCGACGCCAAGAAGGGCGACGTGCTCGGCACCGCGCGGCTCGCCGGCATCATGGCCTCCAAGCGTACCCACGAACTGATCCCCCTGTGCCACCCCCTGCTCCTGACCAAGGTGAAGGTGGATTGCACCCTCGACGAGACGCTCCCCGGCGTGCGCGTCACCGCGGAGGTGAAGGTGTCGGGCCAGACAGGCGTCGAGATGGAAGCGCTCACCGCCGTCTCGGTGGCCTGCCTCACCATCTACGACATGGTGAAGGCCGCCGACCGCGCCATGCGCATCGAGGGCGTGCGCCTGCGCATGAAGAGCGGCGGCCGCTCCGGGACCTTCGAGGTGCCGTGAGGCGGAGGACTCCCAATGAGGGCGCGCCCATGAGCCTGATCTCCGTCGACGAGGCCCTGCGGCGCGTGCTCGCCGCGATCGACGGCCCGGTCGGCGAGGAAACGGTTCCCCTCGCGAGGGCCGCCGGCCGCACCCTCGCCCGCGACCTTGCCGCCACCCGCAACCAGCCTCCCTTTCCGGCCTCCGCCATGGACGGCTACGCCCTGCGCCATGCGGACGTGCCGACGGCGCCCACGACCCTGCGCGTCATCGGCGAGAGCGCGGCGGGACATGGGTTTGCGGGCGCCGTCGCGGCGGGCGAGGCGGTGCGCATCTTCACCGGAGCTCCCGTGCCGGCCGGTGCCGATACCATCGTGATCCAGGAGGATACGCGCGCCGAGGGCGATCGGGTCACTGTGACGGAGGCGCCCCGCCCCGGACAATTCGTGCGCCCCGCGGGCCTCGACTTTCGCGCGGGCGATCGCCTGCTGACTTCAGGCCGGCGCCTCGATTCGCGTCGCCTCGCGCTGGCCGCCGCCATGGGCCATGGTGAGCTCCCCGTGCGCCGTCGGCCGCGGGTCGGGATCCTGGCGACGGGCGACGAACTCGTGCGGCCCGGCGAGGCCGCGGGGCCCGATCAGATCGTGGCCTCGAACCCTTATGCCATCGCGGCGCTCGTGGAGCGCGCGGGCGGCGAGGTGCTGGACCTCGGCATCGCCAAGGACACGTTCGCGGCGCTGGAGGAGCGCATCGCCGCGGCCCGGGAGGCTGGCGCCGACCTTCTGGTGACCCTCGGCGGCGCATCGGTCGGCGAGCACGACCTCGTGCAATCGGCCCTCGCGCGCCAGGGGATGACGCTCGGCTTCTGGCGTGTGGCCCTGCGGCCCGGAAAGCCCCTGCTGCACGGCCGCCTTGGCCCCATGCTGCTGCTCGGCCTGCCCGGCAACCCGGTCTCCTCCATCGTCTGCGGCATCCTCTTTCTCATCCCCGCCATCCGGGCGCTGCTCGGCGATCCGGCGGCGGGCGAGGACCTGAGCGAAGCGGCGATCCTCGGGAGCGATTTGGCAGCGAATGACGGGCGGCAGGATTATCTGCGCGCCACGCTCCACCACGACGACCCGCAAGGCCTCCCCCGTGCGACGCCCCACGCACGGCAGGATTCCTCCATGCTCTCCACCCTCGCGCGCTCCGACGCGCTTCTCGTGCGCAAACCCCGAGCGCCCGCCGCGCGGGCGGGCGAGCCGTGCCGCATTATTCGCCTGGACCGGCTCTGCTGAACACGGCACGAGCCGTTTGGGCAGCACCCAAGAAACCGGATTTTCAGCGTTTCCGGCTTAGAGCTTGACCTTAGGGTTGCGGAACACAAGAGGAACGATTATCCTGTTCTCGCTTTGTTTCAGAATCGCTCCCAAGCGGAGCCAAAAGGGCTAGCCATGCTGACTCGTAAACAGCACGAATTGCTCCGCTTCATCCATGAGCGGCTGCGCGAGACGGGAATTCCCCCATCCTTCGACGAGATGAAGGACGCCTTGGACCTCAAGTCCAAGTCCGGCATTCACCGCCTCATCACGGCGCTCGAGGAGCGCGGCTTCATTCGCCGGCTTCCGAACCGGGCGCGGGCGCTCGAGGTCATCCGCCTGCCGGAAACGGTGGGGGCTCCCGCCGGCCAGCGGCGCTTCACCCCGAGCGTGGTCGAGGGTGGCCTTGGCCGCGCCAAGGTTCCGGCTCCGGTCGGCACGGAGGACAAGGGACGCGACCTGTCGATCCCGGTCATGGGCCGGATCGCGGCCGGCACGCCGATCGCCGCCATCCAGAACCGCAGCCACTCGATCAGCCTCTCGGCCGATTTCCTGGCGCAGGGCGAGCACTACGCCCTCGAGGTGCGGGGCGACTCGATGGTCGAGGCCGGCATTCTGGACGGCGACCTGGTGGTCATCCGCAAGCAGGACAACGCGAATACGGGCGACATTATCGTGGCCCTGATCGACGATGAGGAAGCGACCCTGAAGCGCTTCCGCCGCCGCGGCTCGTCCATCGCGCTCGAGGCCGCCAACGCGTCCTACGAGACCCGCGTGCTCGGTCCGGATCGGGTGAAGATCCAGGGCAAGCTCGTGAGCCTCGTTCGCAAGTACTGACGAGGGGCGCTACCCCGCCCGTTCGTCTTCGTCGGCACCGGACGTGTCATCGGGAAGATCGTCGAACGGCCGCGCTCGTCGCGGCCGTTCTGCGTCGGCAGGCGCAGAAGGCTGCGGCGGCGTGGTCGTGCGGCGCTCCCAGGGCCGGGCGTCGCCAGCGCTCCGGGTGCTCTGGAGCTTTGGGCCGCCATCGCGCCACGTCGCCGTCACGGCGCCGTTCGCCTGCAGGGTCGCGCGATCGATCACCAGGGCGGCTCTGCAATCCTTCGGGGCCGGCAGCCGCGTGATCACCGCGGCCGCGCGCCGGCAATCCTCCGCGAAGGCGGAGGCCTCCCGGATATAGGCGACGGCGCTGCCGTCGCGCCGACGCACCACGCAGCCGAGATCGTCGCAGCGGGCGCCAGAGCGCAGGGACGGGTCGTCGGAGGCGCGGGAATCCCCATCGGCGCGCAGCCATTGCTCCACCACGAAATCCGACGGCTTGCCCACGAGGACGAGGCGCCCATCCTGGCCGCGGATGGCGGCCCCCGACCCATCGCGATCGACCACCAGGTCGAACCGGGCTGGACTTGCCGCGGCCGCAAGCCCGAACGCGGCGGGCGCGAGGGCAAGCCACCGCAGGGCCGAGACCGGGACGGTGGCGAGAATGAGCGCCAGGGCGAGCAGCGCCACCGCGCCAGGGCTCGGGGCCGGGACGACCACGGTGGAGCCCGCGAATCCCGACACCCAGGCCGAAACCTCAAGGACTTTTTCGACCGCGAAGCCCATGAGCTGCCAGATCGGCCGGTCGAGCCCGAAGGGATAAGCGAGGACGCCGAGAAGCGCGGCCGGCATGAGGGCGAGCGAGACCAGCGGCAGGGCAAGGCCGTTGCCGATCAGGCCGAACGGATTGAGCGTCTGGAAATGGAAGGCCGCGAACGGCGCCGTGGCGAGGCTCGCCACCAGCGTCATCGCCACGAGCCCGACCGCGCTGCGCAACACCCAATGCGCCAACCGCCAGACCGCCGGCACGGCGCCCCCTTCCCGCTTCGAGGGCTGAAGCAGCGGGGCGAGCGCGATCAGACCGGCCACCGCCCCGAACGACATCTGGAAGCTCGGGCCGACGAGGCTCTCGGGCTCCCGCGCGAGCACGAGGAGCGCGGCAATGGCGAGGTTGCGGATGGACAGCGCCGGCCGGTCGGCGAGGATGGCGCCAAAGAGCACGAGGGTCGTGATGAGCGAGCGCTCCGTCGCGACCTCGGAACCCGAGAACACGCAATAGGCGGTCGCGCCCACCATGGCGATCACCGCCGCGATCTTCTTCACCGGCCAGAGCAGGGCCGCATGGGCGGAGAGCCCGAGAAGCGCGCGGGCGAGCCAGAAGAATGTGCCGGCGGCAAGCACCATGTGGAGGCCCGATATGGAAACGATGTGGGGAGTGGTTAACCGGCAGTTCTCTGGACCGGCTCACAAACGGGCCGGGGTTTCTGTCGAGAGGTGGTGTAGCTTCCCCCTCAGCTCCACCAGACCTTTCACGAAATAGAATTTTAGTTCGGCGACAAGTGCTTAGCCCTGATCCACTTTCATCTGCGTACCCACCCCTGTACCCAGAATGCGTCCCCACAATCCACAGCCTCCGAGGCTTTTTTGCGTGGGGACAGCCCGAATCTTTGAAGGGCCGCGTCACCTACCCTTCATTGCAGATACGCACCGTTAGCCGGCCCTTCCCACGCCTCAAAAACAAGCATAGGAGACGAGCTTCGCTTCGAGGTAAACCTCCGCCGCCTCGCGCCCGCCCTCCGAGCCGGATCCCGAAACCTTGATGCGCCCGAAGGACACCTCAAGGGAAGACAAACCCTTGTGTTTCATGGTGAGCATCCTGCTCTCCACTCGGCTGGCGAGCGCGGTCGAATTGCGGGTCGAGTGAGTGTAGGCGTAGGCCGCCAGCCTGAACGGCCAGGGGTTCGCTTCCTCCAGCGCGCCGTCGAAGCTCCCGAAGAGCAAGACGACGGTGATCGTCCCGAAAGGCTCCTCGTTCAACGCCTTTGCGTCGAGCGGCACGCCCGTGAGTACCGCCGGCTCGTAATATTAGCCCTTGTTGCCGATCCGGCGCCCACCGGTTCCGACAGACGCGTGTTCCGCAGACCTCGGCGGAGAATCGTAGCCAACACCCGCAGTAACGGCTGGACCGCGATGGCGCGGAACGACAACGGTGTAAATTGGATGTCGGCTCATCACGGACGAGGGCACAGAACTTCTTTCGTTCCGTCACCCCTTCCAGGACCGCTCGGCGGCGGCGGGCCACGGTGGCAAGGGTCGAGCGGGCTCTGATGGGGCATGCGGAAGGAGGCATGACGGGGTGCTACGGCACCAAGCGTGAGCCGCGAGCCGTCAACATCGACGAGTTGGCGAGCGCGGTTCAGAGCCTAAACTGGCCTTTCCTCACGGGCGTTCGTGCGGGCTAACGACGTCCCGGCCCTCCAGGACCGGGGTCCTCGTCCGGCTCCATTTCGTACGCGCCGCGCCGTGAGGGATGCGGACCCCGTTGCACCAGCTGCTCGCCGCCGAGGGCCGTTCCTCGCGGCTCACCTGCGCGCATTCTGTCCAGGATCCCGGCAAGCTCGGCCTGTTGCTCGGCAGCCTTCCTCCGCCTCAAGTCCTGCGCGTCCGCTGCCGCCAGCGAGGGCGCCGGAACTGGCCTTAGCGGCATCGGCATCGCCAACTCGTCGATGCCGAATGGGTCCCAGAGCGCCGGGGCGGGCGAGAGCGGATCCTCGTCGGCGTTGCTCCACAGCGGGGGCGAGCCGGCTTCCTGACGATCATCCAGCGCCGGCTCGACGTTGGCCGTACGCTCCCTCTGCGATTCGCTCGCCGCCTCCAGGCGGCGGCCATCAGCCAGGGCCACGAGCGCCGGGTCCGCCTCGGGCAGGTTCTCAACCTCCCACCCGTCACGCCCGCCTGCGTACCACGACCTCGCCGTCCGGGTGCTTCTATGGCCTGCGAGCGCAGCGATCACGGCCGGGGGGAGGCCGCGCGCCTTCCAGGTCGCGATGGCCACGTGCCGGAAGCTATAGAGCGACAACCTGCGCACCGTCGCGGTCTCGCAGGCTCGCGCCAGGCGCTCGGCCAGGGCTTTGAGCACGCGCCGCCAGTTCCCTCCATGGGCGTCGAGAGCCTGTGGCATGAGATCAATCACGACCCGCACCGCCAAGACGATGCTCTCATGCAGGCCGCCAAGCACAAGCGGGCGCTCTGCTGCGAGTCCGCGCCCGTTCGTGACCTTGGCGCAGGGTACGATGAGCCGCAGCCCGTCCACGCGGGCGCCCACCCACTCGGTCGGTCGAAGCCCGAGGACCGGCGAGACGGTGACGAGCGCGAGCAGGAGGCGAGCGAGGGTTGCGCGGCCTCCCTGGCGTTCGGCGCACCCAGCCTGCTGCTCCAGGGCCCCGAGTACGGCGGCGACCTCGGCTTGGCACGCATCATGGACCTTGAGCGTCGAGGTCTTGGCCGGCGAGGGCTGGCGGCTGCGAGCAAGGAGCGCGCGCTGGATGGCATCCGCAGCGTTCGCCGCCGCTACCTTGGACGCCTGCCCGTTCTCGACGAGACGCTCGATCACCGTGGCGACCTCCTGCTTGTAGATCCGGGCCGTCGCGGGTTTCAGGGGAGCACCATGCTTGACGGACGCGACGAGCGCCGCCAGCGGGGTCAGGCCAGGGTACAGGCGGAGGGCACGCACACGGTGGCGCTCACCCTCCCGGCCATACGCCCGAAGGGTGCTTTCTGCTCGCGTTGGTTGCTGATCCTGGAGCCTCATCGGCCTGCCCGCTTGTTAGTCCACGATTAGGGTATCGAGGATTAAGCAAGCGACCAGCTGGGAACCCAGGTTAGGGTCTAGACCTCTTCGAGATGCGAAGCCGGCAGGGGTGCCAACGATCAGGTCGCCGGCACTTCCGTCAGGTCGGTCTTGGCGAGGACGATCCGACCGTCACGGCTCCGGCTCACCCTGCCCTGGTCGAGCAGGCGGCCCAGCGCGGCACTGATCGACTGGCCCGCCGTGGATTTAGCCAGCCGTGCGCCGCAGATCTGGTAGCCCAGCCGCTTCGCGACGGCGTCTATAATGGTGTCGCTGTCGAGCCCCGCCGGGCTGGTGGCGGCGAGCAACTCCAGGATCGCCACGCGCAGCTCCGGCGGCGGCAGGTGCTTGCCGTCCCGCACCACGTCGGGCTGGCCGGTGCGGTCGCGCGGCCGGATGGGCACGTTCGGGACAACGACGCTTCCCTCATCGCGTGCGAGGGTACCCTTACCGATAAGCCGCTCAACCGCGGCGAGGATCAGCCCTTGGCTGCGCTCGCCAGCTTGCTTCTGCTTGTAGCCCTCTCGAACGGCTCGCACCACCGAGGGTTCCTCCATGGGCCCTTCCTGCCTCACAGCTGAAAGCACAGCCGCCTCGACGTTGGCCTCGTCGGCCTCGTGCAGAGCGACGTCTCGATCGGGTGTGACGGCGGCGACGATGTACGGCGTGGCCGGGAGCACGGGAGCGGTGGGCTCGGCGTCCCTTGACCGCGCGGGCGGGCGAGCCGTGGTCGAGGTCACCGATGGCTCCACCTCGCGGGCGGGCGGCTCCGAGGGCAGGGCCAGTGGTGGGAGCGGTGTAGCGGTGGAGAGATCGCTCGCCGTGAGCTGGATTGCCGGCTGGGTCCGCTCGTGCTCGCTCGACATGCCCCTTGCAGGCTCAAACGGCGTGACGTTCCACCGGCCCGCAAGCTCATTGTAGCTCACCCGATCACCGGTACCGGCCCAAGTCACAGGCTGCACTCCCGGGTCGGAGTACCTCACGAACCGATCTCTCTGCAGCTGCGCCATCAGCTCGGGCGAAGGCTCGGGCGGCAGGCTCACGAGCAGGCCCACGACTTGCGGCGGGAAGGGCGATGGCCGGTACCAGCCCATCGCTTCGAGGCCTTTTTCTTCGGCCTCGCGGAGCAGATGAGGTGCCTTCAGGTACTGCTGGGACATCAGGATCATGGCCCCAATTAGGGCGGCCTCTGACCCGCCGCAGAGCTGCCACAGCCCACTCTCGATCACGCCAGCGTAGGCGAGAGCGGCGAGCTGCTGCCTGGCCTTGTCCTCCCTTCGCTGGAACGCCTTCCCGAAGCCGCTGACGCCGACGCTGATCGGTTCCACCTTGTGCAACACCATCGAAGGACCCCTTCGTGCTTGCCCGTCGCCCGGACTGGGCGCCGTGGTCCCTGTCCCCGATGCTCGTCGTTTCGGGACAGGCTATGAAGTCGCAGCATAGGCGATTCGGTTAACCATGGCGCACAGATTTCACCGAAAGCCCTTGACACTGAACGTCCCTTGGCGGGTGACGGCCTTGACTCGGAGCCTCGGGGGGTGGCGATCCACGATAGCGGCCACCTCCTCACCCGTCAGGACACGGGCCTGGATCAAGGCCCCCGCAAGCTCCTCGATCGCCGATGCGTTTGCGGTGACCATCCACTCGGCGACCCAGGACAGGCGTACAAGGTCCTTCTCGACGGCCGACGCGATCTCCCCATCCAGGGTCAGCACCTCGCGGGCGCGGTCGTATGGGAGCGCTGCCGTGAGCCGGTCGCCGAGACCCCACGAGGCGTGAAGCGAGGCTAGAAGACCTGTCGCTTCGAACAGGTCGGACCCGCTGCCCGCGTCGGGGCCAGCACCCAGGATGGTGTCCGCCGCTCGGCCCGCAAGCGCAACGACAACTTGGCGTTCTACAGCCTCACGCCCGGGCGTCGGGTCATCGACGCCCAGCGTTGTCGATCCGCCCGAGCCGGGTCCTGCGACGATCGAGACCTGAACAACGCGCATCCCGAGGCGAAGCGCGACTGCCGCGTGAGCGGCCTCGTGGAGTGCTGCGGACCGGATCACGTCGGGCGGGCGGGTATCGGCAGGATCGATCGCCGCCAGAAGGTCCGCGAGTTCCATCGCACGTCCCGCGGCATCAGCCCGGCGGCGTGCGGCTCGCACAGCGGCGGCAAGGGTTGCCCCCGTTGCTCCTCGGGACAGGCGCAGAGCGGCGTCAAGATCGACCCCTGCCAGATCGCCTGCGAGATGATGAAGGAGCGCAAGCTCACGCCCCGCCTTATCGGGAGGGAGCACCTCAATTGCCTGGTCAAATCGGCCGGGCCGGAGGAGTGCCGCGTCGATGCGCGAGAGATGATTTGTTGCCCCTATCAGAACCACGCCAGATTTGCGCAATTTTTCGAAGCGTATAAGTGCGTGCGTGACCACCGGAAGCCACCAGTCGGCCCCGCGGTTGCTCAGACGTTCGCGATTAGGCAGCGCATCTAATTCGTCGACGAATCCTATTGCAACACCAGAACTCTTCGTCATCACGTGAAGACTATCGCAGAATTTGTCGATTGCTTTCACGACCCCGTCAAGATTTCCGGAGCTGCTGGAAAACCAGCCTCCCACAGAGGTTTCCTGGAAGGGCACCCCAGCCTCGCTGGCAACAGCTCTCGCAAGGGCTGTTTTACCGGTGCCAGGACTACCATAGAGGACGCATCCCTCCAGGGCTGAGACGGGAAGCGCGCCGACTTTAACCCGCTCGATCGACCTCACGAGGTCCTCGGCCCACGCGAAGGCCTCGCCCGACCCGGCGAGCGCTGCGAGCGGCACGGACGAGCTGCCGGGTTGGGGTCGCCCGATCCGGGTCCGGCTCGCCGCCTGCAGGCGGCGGCGACACATGGCGGCCGTCGCCCCCGGACGCAGCGCCGCCGCGACATCGGGAAGGTCAAGCCCGGCGAGATCGGCCGAGGTGATCGCGATACGGGGCTTGCGTCCCGTCCAGCGACGGATCGCTTCGGTCACGACGTCGGGGCTGAGCGGGGCAGGCTGGAGCCGGTGATCGGCCGCGGCGACCATCACGGGCGAGAGCCAAGTCGCGTCAGGCGCAATCGCGACGACGACGGATTTCGCCGCAACGGCGTGAGCTGCGTCGAGGTCCAGAGCGGGGCCCCCGGCGTCCTTTGGCCGAGTTTGCAGGACGGTGAACTCGATACGACGAGGAGAGACGCGGCGCGCGAGGGCGTCGCGGACGGGGTTGGACCAGACCGAGGCCGGCACCTCGACGATGATGACGAGCGGATGATGTCGCTCCAGATCCCGGGCGAGGTCGGGTGTCCAGACCCTGTCCAGCGCGAGACCGGCAAGGAGCTGAAGCGACGGCTCACTCGGGCTGCGCCGTCCAGACGAGCCGCCCCGTTCGGGCGGGAGGGTAAACGATACCTCCTCGGTGAGCGGCTCGAACGTCAGCTCCGGGTCCACCTCCGCTCCGAGAAGGGGCTCGCTTCCCACGTCGTCCGGGAGGTCGGGTGCGGTACCCGGAAGAGAGTTGGACTCGGGCGTGGGGGGAGTGTCTGGAGACGGAGTCGGGTCGTGCGGGGCCGTGCGAGCAGCGCGGCGCAGAAGCTTGGAGAGAAGGGTAGCGATGACGCGCATGGGCGTGCTCCAGCCAAGCCGGCGTTACGCGCGCGGCTGGCCTCATGATTTGAACTCGGGATGGGGATTGGTCGGCGTGACGCGGAGTGCGCCACGCCATGTTCGGGAGACCCCAACTACGCGGCCGGCCTCCAGAGCTCGTCGCCGCTGCGGTTCGTTCCCGTGAGTGCCCGGCCCGCGTTGGTGAGGCTCGGGAACGCCACGTCGCGCCCGATGAGCGCAACGCCCGGGTCCCGCGTCGGAAAGGCTAGTCGTTTCGCAACGAGCTGCACCCGTTTGGCGGCGAGGCAGTCCTGGATACTGCCGCGGGCCAGCGTCGCCATCTCGGCACCGGCGAGCACCACGCAAGCGCCGTCCCCTCGGGCAAGCGCCGGCGCTCGTAGATCCCTGAAGGTAAGCCTGTACAGCCGGGCGCCCGGATCATCGTAGATCGAGAGCGGGATCCGGATGCTCACGCCCGAGCGCAGCGGGAGGTCGTCATCGAGGAGCTCGGCCTCGGGCGGCGGGTCGAGCACGACTCGCGGGCGCAGCCGCGCGCCCACGGGCTCCAGGGCATGGACGCCGGCGCAGGCCAGCATGGTCCGCAGGTCCGCCATCCACCGCGCGACAAGCCCCGGCTGGGTGAGCGCGAGGCGCGCTCGCTCGGGCCTCTGGCCGATGACCTCCACGCGCCCCGCGCGGCAGGCTTGGTGGTAGATCGCGCTCTGAAGCGCAAGGATTGCATCCTTGCCGAAGCACGAGTGCAGCGAGCCGACGACGACGACCTGCTCGGCCGCGAGCGGCGGCCGCCTCAGGTGGTCGTCCCAGCGCCCGTCAAAGCTCCCGGTCTCGCCGACGCGGAGCCAGGGGCCATCCTGCAGGAGGTAGGCGACGGGGCGCGTCAACGAGGGTTCCTCGGCGAGGAGTTCGTCGACGCGGTTGACCGGGGTGGCGCCGACGACAAGCGCCGAGGTTGGGGTCGTGTAGAGCCTCGGGCCGAGCGGATCGGTCTTGAGAAGCTGCATACTGGCGGTTTTGGGCGGGGTCAGACCCGCGGTGAGCTGGGTGAGATCGGTCACTTGATCCTCGATCTTGACGCGAGCCGACGCGGGCTTCCGACGCAGCTGGAGAGCACGCGTGGGCGCAAGGCGATTGATCGCGATAGCTGGACGGGTGGGTGGGGCTCGGATGGCGAGAAGCCTAAGCGAGCACCGGGCGCGGCGGGCGGAGCCGCAGCACGTCGAGCTGGAACGAGGAGTGGGGATCGAGGAAGGCTTCCGCCGCGGGGCGGAGCGGGGTAAGGCTCGTATCAGCCATGATGGTCATCTCTCAGATAGATGATTGCTGTGGTCAGGCTGGCCAGGGTGCTGGTAACACCCTGGTCGGCCGCCTTCTGGTAAAAGGCGGCATACCAGTCTGTGCCGCGCAGCTGCGACGGCAGGCTCACTTAGGGCTGGGTCATAGAAAAGAGCAAGGAAGAGCCGATAGTAACCTTAAGAAATTCTTGCCGCTCAGTGAGCGTAGCGGCTGAGGCGCATTGAAAAAGGGGCGGAAGCGCTCCGGATCGCCTCTCGCGGACGTCACAGAGGCCCTGCACTTCGACCCACCTCAACGAGAGGCTTACGTGAGTCGGGCCTGCCACGGCCGTCCCGAGGACCGTGCCGGCTCGGCTGCCGGCGAGACTGTAGGCCAGTAGCCCGACCGTGACCGTGAGGGCCCCGTATCTAAAAGAGCGCGGCCTCTCGTCGGGATCGCCGAGGCCCACGATCTGGTCGAGTGCGGCGGGGTCCTCGGGAATGTGGTCGTTGCGCCGTGACGGCCGAAAGCTGGCCGGCAGTGGCGTCTGCTTCGCGCCGATCTCGGCGGTAAAGCCCGGTTGCCTGTTTCCCGGAAAGCGGACACTCCAGCCACGCAGCCTCAAGCCCAGCTTGAGCCCCAAGCGGAAATGAGGGCGCTGGCGAGAGCCTCGGCGTCCTGGTTCGCGGCGCGCTGCGGGGCGGAGGTCGCCCGAGTGCACTTCTCGCGAGGCCTAGGCCAGCCTCGCAGTCGCTGCCCTCTCTTGCCGAACCGACTTAGCGCCGAGCCTGGCTTCGCCAACGACCGTTTTCCACAAGAAGAGCTCCCGGATCAGGACGGAGCGACCGTGACGAGCGCTTCTGCCTTTAGGCCCCCTGGCCTTAAGTCATGCGCCCCGGCAATCCTTGGAGCCCCAGCACTGGCATCACCTCTCCTGCGGTTTCGTCTCTTGGGGGCTGACCTCCCTCGCGCAGGGCTAGTCCTGCCGCACGCCCCGCGCCACGACCTGGAGCGCCCCGTCGGGGAGCGGCCGCTGCAGCGCCTCCGCCCACGGCGCCCGCAGCCAGACGTCGCGTTCCTCCTCGTTCGTCAGGATCACCGGCATCGCCTTGGGATGCATGGCCCCGACCTCCTGGTTCGGATCCGGCGTGACGAACGCATAGAGGTCCGCCGTGACTTTCCCCTCCCTGAGTTTGCGGGTGCTCGTCCAGCCCTCGACCTTGATGCCGGCGAAGAAGGTGGGCGGGCGGTCCTCGTCGAGGGCGAACCAGACGTCCCCGCCCTCGGCCTTGCTGTGCTCCGAGAAGCTGCTGAACGGCACGAGGCAGCGGTGGTCGGGCCCGAGCCCCACGTCGCGGTAGGGTCCCTTCATATTCAGCCGGCGCTCGAGTGCGCCCGCCCCGATGTTGTGGCCTCTGCAGGAGGAAGCCAACCATCCCCTGCCGACGGACGGAGAGCATCCGGGTGCTCAGCCCGCGTCTTGCACCTCGTCGGCCGGGAGCTTCGGGGCTAGCTCAACGACCGCCCCGACCACAGGCATATGCACGAGCAGGCCTTCGCATCGCTTGCCGAGGACCGACTGGACTGCCTGCGCATAAAGGGCAAGCTGGGGGCCGTAGGACGCGGCCTTCGCACCCCAGATTTCCTCACGTCCGGGGAAACTCTTGTGGTCGACGACGACGAATCCGTCACCCCATTCAACGAGCAAGTCGACCCGGCCCACGATCACCTGCTTCCCAACGACGGCGTTGACGGGGACCTCGTGCCGCAACCTCGCAGCCGGGAAACGTACGGCGAGGTACGATCGCAGCCGGTCCGATGCCTCGACCAGGCTTGCCGGCCCGAGATGCGCCTCCATGCCCCACCGCCGCAGTACGACTTGCGCCCGCTCGCGCCGCGCTCCCGAATCCAACTCGATTCGGTCGGATGCGAGGAACGAGTGGATGGCCTGGCCAAGCTCGCCCATGTCGGGGCTCCCGACGATCGGCATGCGCGTCCCGAGATTGTCTCGGCCGGACTCGACGTAGGCTCCGTTCTCGTTCGCTGCGCTCGGGTTCAGGCGAAGCGGTCGCAGGGCCGGCAGGGTACGCTCGAGGCCGAGGAAGACCGGAGCAAAGCCGGGCTGGTCGTCCGCGGACCCGGGCCGGACGACCGCGACGCGCGCGGGATGCTCCCGGCCTCCGACCCGGATCGGGTTGCCGTCGTGCGCCGGGAGCGAGACATGCTTGTCCGGGCCGACGTCGAGCGCCGACAGCCAAGCGGCGTCCCTGTTGGTGCGCGCGAGGACCAAGTGGTCGCGGGCGCGGGTCACCCCGACGTAGAGCAACCGGACCGCCTCCTCGCGCGCGCGCCGCTTCGCCGCCCCCCCGAACGAGCCGGTCTCTGCGGGACCGTCGATGCCGACCCCGCCGCCGTGCTTGCCGTACGGCCACGGCCAATGCCGAATCCAACGGCGCGCGAGCGGGTCACGCCAGTCGATGTCGCCGTCCACCTCGACGGTCGGGCGGAAGAGATCCGAGCGGGGCGCCTTTTCGAGTTGCGTGAGGAGGACGACCGGCCACTCCAGCCCCTTCGCCTTGTGGTAGGTCATCACCTCGACCGCGGTGCCTTGCTTCGCGCGGGGCTTGGCGGCCTTTTGGTCCGCGAGCCAGCCGACGAGCCCGACTAGGGTTGCGGGAGCGCCGAGCCGGCGGCACTTCTCCTCGTAGGAGCAGGCGACACCGCGGAAGGCCTCTAGCGCCGCCAGCCGGGCGGCGGGATCGCCCCAGCGGCAGGCGAGGTCGACCAGACCGGCGGCGAGGATCACGGCATCGACCACCTCGCACGGGGTCATGCCCATCTGCCGGTCCCGTAACCGCGCGAGCATGTCCGCGAATGGCACGAGAGCGGCGAGCTCCGCGTCGGGGTCGGCCGCTACCACGGCGTCCAGCCAAGCGGACGGCGCTTCGGCTCCGCCGAGCAGCCGGGCCATCAAGGCCAGGGCGGGCCGATCCCGGCGGTCCGCGATCCAGCGCAGGGACGCAACGACGACCTCGACCTCCGGCTCCGCGAACAGGTCCCCCCGGTCGACCGACACCGGAATGCCCAGGGCGGAAAGGGCAGTCGCGACTTCCGCCACGTCCTTCTTGTCCCGGCAGAGCACGGCGATATCGCCGGGCCGAACGGCCCGTGTCCCGCCGATCCTGGGACGGGTCGGCCAGTCGTCGGCGTTCGCCAGGATCTCGGCGACGCCGCCGGCTAGGCTGGCCGCATGGTCGGGCTTGTTCTTTCCCGTGAGGTGCCAAACGTTCAGCGCCGGCCGCGCGATGGGGTCCTCGGCCACGTCGAGGTCCGTGAACCGGCAGCTCTCGGCGGGCAGGCCCGTCGCCTCGAAGGCCGGCACGAAGGCGTCGTTGACGAACCGGCAGATGCCGGGCCGGCTGCGCCAAGAGCGGGAAAGGACACCGGACGTGCCGCCGGTTCCTTCCGCCACGCCCCGGGACGCGGCCAGCGTCAGGTTTGCGTCGGTGCTCCTGAACCCGTAGATCGACTGCTTCGGATCGCCGACCCAGACGCTCCGTGGCGCAACCCGGGCCAGCTCCGTGAAGATCGCGATCTGGAGCGGGCTGGCGTCCTGCACCTCGTCGATCAGCACGAGGTCGATCGACTCGCGCAGGCGCTCCCGCGCGGCGGGGTTCCTGAGGATCTCCAGCGCGAGCGCCTCCTGGTCCACGAAGTCGACCAGCCCGCGCTCGGCCTTGTGGGCCTGGTAGGCGGCAAACGCGCGCCCAGCGCAGTCGAAGCATGTCCGGACAAAGCGCTCCAGGTCGCGCCGGAGGCGGGGGTGCCGGGGGTGGGCGGACGCGGCACGGCTCACCCCAGCGAAGTACGGCGCATCCCCCTTCGTGGACTTGGCCTTCGCCAGCGTGGCCCAGAGCGGCCAGGGGATCTGGTCGCCGCGGGACAGAATGCGCCCGGCCGACCGGACGGCCTCGGCGATCGGTGCGCTCGTCGTCCCGAACGAGACCCCCTCGATGGCGGAGAGGGTTTCGTCGACCTCCCGCGCCAGCTCGCGATCGAGGCTCGCCTCGTCCTCATCCCCGGGGTCGGGAACGAGGGCCAGGAGCGTTGCGACCGAGCGGTCGGACGAGGCCGGGAGCGCGTCCGGGTCGATCCCGTTCGCACGGGCGAGCTCGATGATGCGCCTGACCTCGTCGCGCCAGTCGACCTCGCAATCGGCCAGGCCGAGCGCGTCGGCGAGGGCGTTCAGGGCCGGCGCGAACTCGGCCAACACCGCATCCGCCGAGACCGCAAAGACGTCCTTGACCGCATCCTCCGGGATGACCTCGATGGCGGGTGACCGGCCGAGGTCGAGCGCGAACTCGCCGACGAGCCTCCCGCAGACCGAGTTGATGGTGCCGAGGCGCGCCTGCAGCAGGCGGGTCGCCTCCTCTACCTTTCCGCGGTCGAGGAGGTACTGCCTGGCGCGCTCGACGAGATCGTGCGCCGCCTTCACGGTAAACGTCGTGCCGAGGATGCGCTCGGGCGGGGTTCCACCGTCGATCGCCTCGGCGAGGACCGCAATCACCGCGGTGGTCTTTCCGGTGCCCGCGGAGGCGAGGGTCGTATCGACCGGGTTGAGGGTCGTCGGCGCCATCGTCAAGAGCCTCCCGGCGGCATGCGGCAGACCCGCCCGAGGTCGCAGTACCTGCAGACCCCGTCGCGCGGGACGAACGAGAGCGTGGGCGGGAGGTGGGCTTCCACCCCGGGCACCCCCGCGGAGAGGCCGGTGCCGGCGCGCGCGGCATCGGTGAGGATCCTCCAGTCCGCCACGATGGCGTCCCAGGTTTCGTCGAGCGTCCGCTCGACCACGATCGCGTCGTCGGAGAGCGGCGATCCCACCTCGGCGAGCAGCCGCCGCTGCCGCAGGAGGAAGTAGCCGGCCGGCACCCCGCCCGTCGGTTCGAGGAGACGGGCGTAGGTCGCTAGCTGGATCGAGCGGCCGGATGCCAGCTCCTCGGCATGCCGCCCCTTGCTCGTGGTCCATTTGAGGTCGACGACGGCCGACGTGCCGTCCGCCGCGCGCACGACGATGTCGATGCGGCTGCCGACCTTCAGGTCGTCGAACGTGCCTTGGTGATCGACCTCGAGGGCCTCGATAGCCATCCCCTTCGCCGCGAGGACCGAAGCCAGGGTCGCCAGGGCGTCCGGGATGCGCCTGCGTGCGAAGGCGAGCTCGCCGGCGAGGCCGGGCAGTCGCAGCGGTGCCGCGATGCGCTCGACGAGGGTGTCAAAGGCCGCCGTGGCCTGCCGCCGCACCGCGTAGGGATCCGGGACGGCCCCCACGGGGAACACCGCCTGGGCCAGCGCGTGCGCCAGGTTTCCGAACAGGCGTTCCGGCCCGGGCAACGACTTACCCGCTTCCCCCCGCAGGCCCGCCACGTGCTTGAGGAGCCACCTCAGCTGGCAGTCCAGCAGATCGGAGAGCGACGTCGCGCTCTCGCGCCTTCCCTCGATCCGCCTTGCCCAGGCGGGGGACAGATCCCAGACCGGCATCGGCGGCGGCAGCGAGGTGGGAGCCGCCGGCCGCCGGACGATCTCGCGGGCCGCCACGCTCGCCAACTCCGCGCAGACGATCCGCTCGGCCGGCACACTTATGCGGGCCATGGACGGCTCGAGGATCGGCGCCAGGCGATGCGCGAGGGGATGGCTCGTCGTCTCCGTCCCGCGCTCGGTCGCTGATCGGACGAGCACCAGCGCCTCGCGCGCGTTCAGGACCGCGGCCTGCCAGTGGCTGGCCTCACGTTGCAGCCCCGTCTCCGGAAGCTCCGGGCAGCAACCCGCCGCTTCGAGCCACGCTCGCTCGCGCCGGTCCCACGGGAAAGGCGCTTGCGCCCGGGCCGGTCCGGAGAAACCCCACCAGACCACGCGTCCCGCCGCGGCCCAAATGGCACCCGGGTCCGCGACCGCGCGAAGGTGTCCCTCTTGGGGCAGGTGAGCCGGGTCGGGCAGCCCCTCCGCCAACGCCTGGTCGATCATCCGCTCGATCTGGTGGCCGGTGACGGGCGAGTGGTCCAGGGCGCGAAGCGCCGTCGCCAGCGAGCGTCCAGCCCCGACGACGCACAGGAGGAGCGGGTCCCGGGCCCCTGCGTCGCTCGACAGCGCCCAACCGACGACGCGCTCGCAGATGCCGAGGGCATCGGACGCCGGCATGCCCGCCTTCGGATCGAAGCGCCCGACGTCGACCCACGCGCGCCAGGTTGCGAGCGTCGCGTCGACGTCGACCGGGTCTCCTGCCGCCCGCCGCGCCCTCAGGAGCTCCTCGATGCGTGTCCATGCGGCGGTCCAGGTCGGACCGCCGATCCCGGGTTCCCTCGCGAGGGCCGACGCGAGCAGCCCGGCGGCCCAACGCCCGATGGGCGGGCGCGGCAGGAGCAGGATGTCCATCAGCTTGCCCGGATCGGCCGGCGCCCACGCGGTTGCGAAGGCGAGCGCAAGGAGCTGCAGGGCACCGCGATGGGGCGACGACGGCGACAGACCGAGTGCGGGGAGCCCGCGCCGCCTGAGCGCTTGGTCGACGAGGTGGCTGTCGCCGCTCGGCACGAGGACGACGGTCCCCCTCCCCTCGTCCGGGTCGCCGGCCAACCATTCGGCCACGCACTCGGCCGCCATCAGGTCCGTGTCGGCGTCGATGATCGCTACGCTCCCGTCCCCTTCGAACTCGGCGGGCTCGCCGGTCCGGAGGAAGCGCTGCACGCGCCCCAGGTCGCTTGCGGCATCCACCGGCACGAAGCCTCCGACCGGCCGGACCGTGACCCCGGCATCGGACAAGGCGCCCGTCAACCGACGCCAGGGCGGGGGAAGGAACTCAAGCGTGTCGACGAGTTCGAGCAGCTCGACGCGGGGCCGCTCCCCGGCCGCGAGGGCCTCACAGACCTCGCGGAGCAGGTCGGCCCGCCCCCTCGGCAGCACCGGCCCGCACGCCTCGGCGTCGGCGAGGTCCGAAAGCCGGAGCGGCGGGACGGCGAGCACCGGGCTCCATCCTGCTTCCACCAGGCCGTCCCGCCACGCGAGCAGGAGCCGCGCGGTCGACCACGGGTCTGCTCGGAGCGAAGCGGACCAGAAGCGCGGGCGCGCGCCCTCGGCCAGGCGCAGCTTGCGCTGCCAGGTCGCGATCCGGACGATGGGCGGGTTCTGCGGGGCCGAGAGGCCGAGGTCGGTGGCGAGGAGGTCCAGGAGGCCCGAAGGGCCGGCCACGGCACCTCCGACGCAGCCCGCGCCCCGACCGGGATGCTCGGGGAATGCGCGCCCGTCGGCGGCCATCCCGAAGACGATGTGCATTGGACCCCCACCCCCGCGTCCGGACGATCGGAGGCGCTTGGCAGCCAGGGTCCAAGCAAGAGATGAAGTTATCCTTAAAATCCACAAGCAAGATGCATCGGCGGGCTGGCCATGTCGGCAGATATGATCACGCTCGCGTTAGCACGGCTGCATACCGGTGGGCGGGTTCGATTTTTATAGCATCTGCTATATCATCGGAGAATCAGGATGACAGCGCACGCCGCGGAAGCCCGTCAGGATCGTCGATTGCCGACCAGCCTTTCGGACCTAGGGTGGAGCTCGGCCGAGATGCCGACCCCGGCTGGACGCCCGACGGTCTACGAGACGGGCCCGCGCGAAGGGAGCAAGGTGCTGCTCCTGCACGGCATCGGCGGGGGTGGGGCGGCCTACCTCTGGAAGCTCCTCGGCCCCATTCTCGCTGGGCACCGGCTGATCGCTCCCAGCTTCGTTGGCTGAGGGGACTCGAGCACCCTGCCCGCGACCTGCTGTTCGACGACTACGTCGCGAGCATCGGGGCGATGCTAGCTGCACACGCGCCCGTGGACGTGGCGATCGCGGCCGGCTTCGCGATCCGGGCCGCGCTCGACAGGCCGGGGGCGATCCGCTCGCTCGTGTTCCCCACCCTCTCTGGTGGCCGGGACCACGGCCGGGACCAGTTCCGCCTCGCCCAGCGCCTCACGTTCTCTTAGGTGGCACGGGTGCCGGACCTGAACCGTATGTTCTACGACGCCGTTTTCATAGGCGACGCTTCATCCAGTCGTACCAGGACCGGTTCGGCTTTGCCAACGGCGAGCCCTGCCCCGCCGACTACGTCGATGCCCAGCTCTGGTCGGCGCGGCGCCCGAAAGCGCACCACTCGGCCCTGCCCTTCATCACGGGCAAGCTGCGGTACGACCTCGCGCCGCTCCTCGCGCGCGTGTCGGAGCCCGCGATCATGCTTTTCGGCAGCGACGAGAGGCAGATTGACCCGGAGGTCGTCGGTATGACGCGCCGATCAAATCCGGATGGCGAGAGCCGGACCGTGGACGGGGCGAGGTCGTGCATCCAGTGGAGCCATCCGCATGCCGTGGCCGCCGTCGATGATGTCCTCCGGCGGACCCGAGGCTTCCCTGTGCCCTGACGTCCGTGGTCGTCTACAAGGGGGTCGGTACGAAGGCGCGGAGGGCCGATGCCGCGGGTTCGCGGGCAGCGCAGCATGGATTACGAGCAAAAGCGGCGCGCGCTCCTCGAGCGTATCCGCGTCCGATTGCTGGAGCGCGAGGCGGGCTTCGCGAGCCTGCGGGAGATCGCGGCGGGCGCCGGTGTCACATATCCGACCATCCGGCATTACTTCGCCGCCCGCGACGACCTGGTGGAAGCCCTCCTCGGTGAGTACCTCGAGCAGGGGCGGCCCTACCTCGAGGCGGTGCGAAAGCCGACGCTCCCCTTCGAGGCCTCGATCACCGAAGCGGTGGCCGGCATCGACGCCGGTATCGAGGCAGGCCTGGGAGCCGTCCTTGCCGTCGGATTGATCGAGGGACTGCACCACGAGCGACTCGGCCCAGCCTACCTGGAACGGTTGCTCGACCTGACGCTCGACGCCCTGGCGGACCGGCTCGGCGTCCACCTCTCCCGGGGCGAGATGCGGCCCTGCGAGCCCCGTTTTGCGGCGCTCTCCCTGGCGTCCCCGCTGATCCTCGCGTACCTCCACCAGGAGCAGCTAGGGGGCTGTCGGACTTGGCCCCTTGAGTTGGTGGCCTTCGCCCAGGAGCACCGGGACGCCTTCGTCCGCGCCCACTTGTCGAGCTGACGAAGCTCGAACGCTTGTCGTCGCCGGGTACGCGGGGCCCGTTCGACGCCGAGCCGACCAAACTTGCGTCGTCGTCGGAGACATGAGCACTCGCCCGAGCATCGGGGTCCGACCGTTTAGCACGACAATTTTGCATTTGTGCCCCAGGGTCGCATAACTTGGCGGCGATCTCGCAAGCACCGGTTCAGCCGGTCTCTTGCGATCACGCGGCGCGAGCGCATCTCCGTGTGCCCGGGACAGGAGCGGGCATACCGCTTCCCTGCGCCGCCTCGGTACGGAAGGAAGCAGGGGAACAGATGAGGACCAAGTTGGAGTCGGCCCTCGCCGCGATCTTTTCCGGCATCGAGCAACTGCGGGAGATCGCACCTCATCGGCGCTTCACCATCGATGGTCGCCTCGTCGGGGACATCGGTGAGATCGTCGCGGCGGAGGAGTTCGACATCCTGCTGGACCCGATCTCGCGAGAGCGACACGACGGCGTGACGAGCGACGGGCGGAACGTCCAGATCAAGGCAACCTTTCAGAACGCCCTGACGATCCGCAGGGAGCCCGAGCTCTACCTGGGGCTCAAGCTCTTCCGCAACGGAGGGTACGAGGTAGCTTACAACGGCCCTGGCCACCTTCTGACGGCGGCGTTCGGGCACCGAAAGGATTACGGGCAGGTTCTATTGTCCTTCCCGATCGAGCAGTTCAGGAGGCTCTCGGAGACCGTTCGGGAGGAGGACCGCGTTCCAAGGCGCAAGGTCCATGCGCGCTGACGGGGGCAGACCGAAACCCTTGTGCTGCGCGCCATGAACATCGCACCGATGGCCTAGTAACGTGGCAGTCGCCTCGGCGTCGTACCGTGAAGGCTGGCTTCCGCGCGACCTGGGCGTGCGCTGTCGGCCGCGTCCTCCTCGACCGCACCGAGCGGATGAGGCTCGCAGACAACCAAACGTTTCACCAACGGATTCCTTTTTTCAAGTTGCGCCGAATGTAACGTACGCGACGACTGCGGAGCCGCACCTTTTCGTGCCATCCTTGACGCAGGCGGCCGCGTCCGGCTCGCTGAACGCCTACGGTGAGGGTCGCGCAGGGGCCGTAGTGGGCAGCGGCCTGCCCGTACGGAGGGGTTGATCTTGGCGGACGCTCGCTCATCCTGCGAGGTGCCTCAGGCCCGCGGCCTTACAGGGACACTTGCCGCCGGGCGGCGCCAGTCTGTTCGCGGGAGCCCGGGACGGGTCGAGCCCAGGCGCCTTCAACGCCATGGGCCGCAGCCGTGACCCGCAGGCCCGTAGTCCGGGACCGGGGCCTACCCTCGTCCGGGTCGCTCGGCGTCGATCGACTCGCGGGGGCGTTCAGGCATGCCACGCAGGCCTACAAGTTCCTTTTCTTTCGAGCCCTTCTGGAGCACGTCGCCGAGTGCGACGATCCCTCTGTCCCGTATGCGTTCCTCCTCGAGCGCATGCTTGAAGGCGCGTGGTGGCCGGTCATGCGTTACAGGCTGCAGGTCGCGAACGCCGCCGCGAACGACCGGCTCTCGCACTTGCTGGACCAGATCGGGCGCGACGAGGAGGGGACGGTCACGGAGGATCTGCTGCGCAAGCGGATCCGCCTCAACATCGAGGACGAGCTTCGCCGCGGCATGCTCCGGTACGTCCCGCAGCGGTTCCTGCGACCGTGGCTCGACGAGCTTGCCACGAGCACCGGCGAGGCGCGCTTCGACCACGCGGCGAGGCGACATGCCTCCGGCACGGCGGAGGCCGGCGGCATCCCCTACACTATCGAGTCCGGCCACATCCGGATCGACGCGCGCTGGCACGCCTACTTCACAGCGAACCTCCCGATCGTCGTGGGCTGGGCTGATGCCCAATGGCTCGCTTGGGTCCAGGCCCGCAACCCGAACGTGCCGGTCACGATGGACAAGCTCAGGCCGCCCCGGGCCAGGAGGTCCCTCGCCCCGCAGACCGCGTTCCTCGCGCACGTCTCTGGCCTAGACCGCTGCTTCTACACAGGGGCCGTGCTTCGGGAGGATGACCTCGCGATCGACCATTTCGTCCCCTGGGCGTACGTGGCCCACGACCGGATCTGGAACCTGGTCCCGAGCTCGCGGGAGGCAAACCTCCGCAAGGGCGCGCGCCTTCCGGATCCCGGTCTCGTGCAGCGGCTCGCGGACCTGCACCACGACGCCATCGTCGCGGCTTGCGCCGGGGGCGCACCGGGGGCGGCTCGTTTCGCTGCCGAGTACCTCGGCGACCTGAGGTTGGATGCCGCGTCCGTAGGCGATCGGGGTGCCGTGCGCGCCGCGTTCGGTGGCGTCGTCGGCCCGATGCTCTCCCTTGCGGCCCGCATGGGATTTGCCAGCGCCCGGCAAGAAGGTGTGTCTCCCGGCGATCCGAGCACGCGCGCAGGGGACGGCTCCTCGCTCCAGGCGCCTTAGTACGAGGGGTGGCCAAAGCTTCACCCACCGGAATGTGGACCGTCAGGGCTGCTGCCACGTCGCCCGCCAAAGCGCAGGCGCGGCCGTGATCGTGCCACGGCCGGACGACCGACGGCCACCCCTCCCACCCGCCCGCGCTGGCGTCGGTCCAGAGCAAGCATCGACGATTGGCTCGACCTCGCGCGCCCGCTAAAGGGTGACCTGCGTACGCGTCGCACGGGAAAATAACGCTGCTATCTGAGCTCGCGAGGCGAATCAGGAAGGGGACAGGCTATGCCCATCCGTGATCGTCTCGATGGCCAAGCACGAGCACACACCGCCGCGCCAAAGGTGGCGAGCACGGAGGAAGCCCGGGCCGTCACGGTCGCCCCGGCGTCAGTGCCGCTCTGTGCCGCCCGGGAGGTCCGCCAACCAGCCGTTGGCGATTGCCTTGCCCTGAACCGATTTGTTCCTGTCCACCCTCCGGCGCCCCTCCCATCAAGAAGAGGCTCGGCCGCAAACGTGAATGAAAGTACATCGGCTGCCGTAACACGTAGCGCCCACCGTTACCCGCGATGAGCTTCTAACGTTTCATCTCCCCACGTGGTAAACACGATTTTCCTCGCTTTCCCCGCCGCTACCTATACCTGAACGATCTCGGACCAACTCCCGAGGGGCCCCATGGTGCCGACCGGCGGCCCGCCCGACCCCTTGGGGCCGTGCCGAAGACCGCCGCCCACCTCGCTTGCTCGATGCGCCGACATTCTGGGAGCGAGCCGGCGTGGGGGGACATTGGGCGGATGCACGAGCGTGTCGCCTCGCCGCCGTGCCTGGCGTGACCGCATCCGTTAACTCAATACAGGCTGGGCGGAAAAGACGGGGATGACAGCGTGTGGCCGTGCCCTAAAGTGGAGGTCACGGCGGGTGGTCGGAAACGGCGCTCCGAGAGGGTGCCCGGGCAGCCCGCCCAACGATGTCGAACCAAGAGTCGACAAGATGTGTCGGGGGACGCGTGGGGTTGAGGGACATTGAGTTCGCCGAGGAGTACCGTTCCGGCGAGGAAGACGCGCTGAAGGGCTTCTTCCTGCCTGCCATGCGGGTCGCGACGCGGTATGACCGCGCGGTCGGCTACTTCTCCAGTTCCGCCTTGGAGTGCTTCGCGGAGCCGCTCGACCGCTTCGTGCAGTATGGCGGGTCGATACGGCTCGTCACGTCGGTCGAGCTGCGCGACGGGGACGTTGAGGTCCTCAAGGACGCTGCGAAACGTCAGGCGCTGTGCGAGGAGCGCATCCTCGAGGTGATCGAGCGCGAGTTCAGCGGAAGGACGGTGAGCTCGGGGTTGCAGAAGCTGGCAGCCCTCCTGGAAACCGGTCGGCTGCAGATCAAGGTCGCGACGCCAAAGAACGGGATCGGGATCTATCACGAGAAGGTGGGCATCTTCTTCGGTGAAGCGGAGGAATACGTCGCGTTCTCGGGGTCGACCAACGAGAGCCGCGAGGCCCTGGTCAACAATTACGAGTGCATCGACGTGTACCCTTCATGGGAGGTGCCGTCGCGGGCCCGGCGCAAGCGGGACCACTTCGAGGCGCTCTGGAAAGGCCAGGCGCCGGGCGCCTCGACGTACCCCTTCCCGGAGGCGGCCCGACGCAACCTGATCCGCGCGATCAAGAGCGCTCCCCGCGGGGAAGGCGAAGCGCAGCCCGGGTCGAGGGAAGACCTGTGGCCGCACCAGCGGGACGCGCTCGACGCCTTCCTGGAGAGACGGCGCGGCATCCTGGAAATGGCGACCGGCACCGGCAAGACGCGCACGGCGCTGACCATCTTGCGCCACCTGATCGAGGCGAGCGCGATTAAGACCGCGATCATCACCGCCGACGGAACCGACCTGCTCGATCAATGGGGCGGGGACCTGGGCCACACCCTCTCGCAGTCATACCCGCGCTACAGGCTGCTGCGGCACTACGGGCCGCACCACGACCGCGACGAGTACCTACTCGACCCCGAGAACACGGTGCTCCTCTGCTCGAGGCAGGCGCTGCAAGGCGTCCTCAAGCGGTTGGATCGCGTCGCAAAGAGCCACGCGCTCGTCGTGCACGACGAGGTCCACCGTTTCGGGAGCGCGTCGCACGTCCGGGAACTCGAGGGGGCGGCGGACGAGGTGCCCTGGCGCCTAGGCCTCAGCGCGACGCCGGACCGGGAATACGACGAGGCCGGGAACGACTTCATCGAGCGCAATGTCGGGGAGATCATCTTCCGGTATCCGCTGGAGCGCGCAATCGCCGACAAGGTTCTTTGTGGGTTCGACTACGTGCCGCTCGAGTGGGATCCAAGCGACGAGGACAAGCGTCGCGTCCAAGCCCTCGTGAGGCGACGGGCCGCAAAGGCGAGAACCGGCGACGGCGACCCGATGACCGAAGAGGAATTCAGGCGCGAGGTGGCGCGGGTGTACAAGACGTCCGTCGAGAAGGTGCCCGTGTTCGCCTCCTTCGTGGAGGCGCATCCGGAGGCGCTGGAGCGCTGCATCATCTTCCTGGCCGAGAAGGCCTACGGCGAGTACGTGCGGGAGCACATCCACGCGGTCACGCCCCGCTTTCATACCTACTTCGATTACGACGAAGCGTCGGTGCTGAAGGAGTTCGCGGCGGGGATCACAAACTGCCTGATTACCTGCCATCGCGTGTCGGAGGGCATCGACATCCGGAGCGTCAGGACGGTCGTCCTCCTGTCTGCGGACCGTGCGCGGCTGGAGACGATCCAGCGCATCGGCCGCTGCCTCCGGACCGACCCGTCGGATCCAGGGAAGCGTGCGCTCGTGGTGGACCTGATCCGCCGGCGCGCGACGGCGGACGGGGACCCGACCGCGGACGAGGAGCGCCGCGAGTGGCTCGAGGGACTTTCGAAGATTGGGATGGGGGTCGCAGATGAGAGTGAATGAGAACGTGATCGCGGCTTTGAAGAAGGCGGCGAGCGACTCCGGCCAGCCGAAGGAAGTTGCCCAGCGGCTGGTCGCCTGGCTCGACGACCTCGCGACCGGCAGCGTGGACATCGCGAGCCAGAGCGACGCCTGGACCCGCATCGCAGGACTGCTGGAGCAGGTCAAGCTGCCGACGGACGAGGCGGAGCTGGCCTTGATCCTTGGAGAAGAATGATGGTTCAGGTCAGGCTTCTTGGCTGGAAGGCCGCTGGGCTCCGCTGCCCGGACCACGAGATCGATTTGACGCGGGCGGGCGGCGAGCCGCACCACGTTAGTCTCATCCAGATGCCCAACGGCACGGGAAAGACGACGACGCTGGAGCTCCTTCGCGCCGCGCTTTCTGGGCCGAGCGCCTGGCCTGACAGCGTCATGTTGGGGGAGTACGCCCCACGCGGCGCAACGGGCCGCGGCACCTTCGAGGTGCGCCTCCGCGTTGACAAGCGCCGGTTCACCATCGAGATGGCGTTGGATTTCGACGAGGGCAAGCCGTACTATCGCACGACATGGACGTCCTCGGTCGCACGGTTCACGCGCCCGCCGTCGCTGTCCCGCGTCCTCACGCCCGAGTTCACGCCCTTCTTCATCTTCGACGGCGAGATGGCCCAGGATCTCCTGGACCCGAAGAAGACACGCGCCCGGCAGGCCTTGGAGGTGCAGTTCCAGCTCTCAAACCTGCTCCGGTTTCAGGGATACTTGGACGAGTACTGGGACGAAAAAAGTCGCAACGTGTCCGCCAAGGGCGACAAGGGCCTGACCCAGCGTAAGAACAAGCTGGCAGACCTGACCAAGCGCCGCGACCGACTGAAGGTGGAACGGACCGGTCTCGTCAAGAAGATCACCGATCTGGAGGCGCGCCACACCAAGCTGGACGCCGAATACAAGGCACGTTTCGACCAGGACTCGAAGGCTCAGGAAGAGCGCGAGCACCTTGAGAAGGAGTTCGAGCGCGCAAAGGACAACCTCGCCACCATTGCCACGTCCTCCTTGTCCGAGGCGCGCAAGCCTCAGAACCTGTCGCCGCGCTTCACCCGCGGGCTTCAAGCGTTGCGCGACAACCTCGACCGCCTCAAGCTGCCGGAGAGCGCCGCGAAGGAGTTCTTCGACGAATTGGCCCACGACGCTCATTGCGTCTGCGGGGAGGAGATGACGGAAGCCCGCAAAGCCTCGATCCTCGCTCGGCGCCAGAACTATCTGGGCAAGGAGGACATGGGCGTCCTCAACGCGATCAAGGGCGCGATCAAGGACATGGCCGGCGCTTCGCCCGAGAGCTACCGCGAAGCCTTCGAAGCGAACCTCCTGCGGCTTCGAAACGCGGTTCGGGAGCGCGACGTCGCGCAGAACGAGCTCGCCTCGCTGGAGCAGCGCCGTCTCGCCGGAGGCGACGCCGAGCTGTCGACGCTGAAGACGCAGCTCGACGACCTTGTCAGGGAGCTCGACACCGCCAGAACCCGCCTGTCGGTGCTCGACATGGACGACGACGGCGACCAGGGCGACGACACCGACTCGATCAAGGCGTTGGCCAAGAAGATCAAGCGGGCGGGCGACCTCGTCGCCGAGGCCACCCAGACGCGGGACATCCGGCTCAAGACGACGATCCTCAAGCGCGTCATCTCGGCGGCCGTCACGTCGGCTTCGGAGCGGATCGCGCAGGAGCTCGTCGCGGCTACGAACAAACGCTTGGAAGGCATCCTCACCCGCTCGCCGCTCCGGGTGGCGGACATCTGTGACAGCGTGGTGCTGGATGGGCAGACCCGCGGCAGCCCCGGCCAGACGCTGGCGCTCGGCTACGCATTCCTGCTCGGCCTGTTCGACGCGGGCCAGGTGAGCCTCCCGTTCGTCGTGGACAGCCCGACGGGCGCCCTCGACAAGAACGTGCGCCGGGAGATCGCCGAGCTGCTGCCGAAGATCTCGCAGCAACTCGTGGCCTTCACCACGAGCTCGGAATACGAGCAGTTCGTGCCGGTGCTGGACCGGGCCGCCCAGGGCGACGTCCAATACCTGACAATGTTCCGCCTCAACGACGCGACGCGTCCCCTCCTGGACGGGCTCGCGAGCGAGAGCGTCGCGCTGTCGGCCAACGGCGCTCTCGTCTCCTCCAAGCAGTTCTTCCAGGGCTTCGACAGCGAGGCGTATGGGGAAAGCCAACCCGCGAGGGCCGCCTGATGAGCTTCCGCCTGAGAAACGACGCCGAGAAGTGGTTCAACGAGATCGAGGGCGAGCTCGGCCTCAAGTTCGACATCTACTATTTCTGCCTGATGGCCGGCTTGGCAGCGGTCAGGCGCTCGCCACTGACGGCCGCCGACAAGCCTGCGTTCGTCGACGATTTCCCCGGCGACTACAAGGTCCAGCAGAACCTCTTGCTCGGCGGTTTGATCGACGCCGAGCTGCGAAGCCAGCTCGGTCGCGGGATAGGCAACGCCGACCGGCCGATCGTGCAGAAGGTCGTCTCGCAGCTGCTCACGGCGTCAGGGGCGAGCACTCACCTGAGCAGCGGCCCGGAGGGCGGCGCGACGCGCATGAACGAGTACGCGAGCGGCGGCTTCGACGTGCTCTTCGAGCAGATCCCCGACAAGCCGCGACGGCTCGAGACGTTCCTGCGCTCCTATGCGAAGGTGATCGGCGATCTGGAGTCCGAAAGGCAGAAGGCCGAGGATGCATGCGCGGCTTGACCTGAGGCCGCGTGCCAGAGCCGCCTCCCGTCCGTCTCATCGCATCGCCGCAAGGCCCGAACTGGCAAAAGAAGTACTTGTTGCGCGTTTGAAAGAAATGGCACGGTCGTGTCGTTACGCCGAGTCCGCCGCTTCGAGCGTCTGACATAACTGCCGAACGTGTGATAAATTCACCGATATCTGCTGCGAGGAAATTATGCAAATCGACTGCATGCGTACGGAAATAAGCAGCGGTGGCTCGACCTATCCTATCTATATAGGTTTCGCTCGCGCCAAGGACATCGCAGCCGTTTCAGTCGCTCCTGCATTCACGCTAACGACCCCACATCAGGCGATCGCAGACAATATCAGCTCCCAACCTGTCCGCGAATGGCAGCGACCTATAAATAATGAACGTGTAAGTGAAATTGCGACTGCTTTCAACGACTCAGGCCGCTTGATGCCTAATCCTGTCCTGCTGGCAAAGAACGCGTTCGCCACTGGAATTAAGATCGCCCCGAAGCTCATCCATAACATCCCGACCGGCAATTACATCGTAGATATCGATGAGAGCGCGACAAGCCCGGACCAGCGACCACTATGGATTCTTGACGGTCAGCATAGGATTACCGGCCTCAGCCTCTCCGCACAATCGGACAATCCCGTCCCTGTTGTGTTCCTGCTTGACGATCCGGCGGGCTCGTACCCGTCACCATTGTTGGCCAGCATCTTTGCTCAGGTCACCACTGCAGCAACGAAGCTCGATGATTTACACAATGAATGGCTGACTTATGCCTTCGAACTCGGTCGCTACGCCAAGTCTGACGATGCGCGAAAATCTTTCGCGAGCGTTGTCGAACTCTGCAGGCGGGCGAGCTGGAACGGTCTCAGCAACCCGTTCTTCAACCAAATACAATTCAATATGCATGCATCGACCTCGCCAGCTCATGGGGGATTCAGCTTCACATGCAAGGAACTCGCCGAATTAATTCTGAAGTATTATTACGCCCAGCCAGCACAGGTGAAACACCTAACGCCAGATCTGGTTGCACTTGAGATAGCGAGAGCTTACACGGCGCTATACCAATCCATCCAAAACCACGATTCCTCGGTGTTTTTCCACAGCGATAAGAAAAAACAACATCGGATCATGCAGGAAGCGTATCTCGCGAGCATCCTGACGCGGACACTGCACCACGGCAGTACGCCAGAGTACAAACAAGTCCTCCAAGATCTACGTTTTCCCACTACAAATTGGGACTTTTCTTGGCACGTCACGCTTAGTGGCCCTGCGAACTCCGTGAGCAAGAGGATCGCGCTCAAAGTCCTTTCCGACGCAATCGTCAACCGAAAGCTCCCGGCAAACACCCAAAATCTAGCTGACTATTTCAGGGGAAATGGCGCTGCGGTAGTCATCACATGCAGCGCCCTTGGACCGGCAGGGCGACCAATCAGAAGTGGGCGCTCAGAATACACTGCGCTTCGTGGCAGCACCGGGAGCCATCCGGTCGCCAAAAATCCTCATCTGAGAATTACGGACACGACCTCCAACGTTGGCGAGTATCAAGTCGTTGACGCGAAAAGGGCGGGACGACAGGTCGAGTACGACCAGATGTACAGACGTGGACTGTTGATCGATAACAGCATACCAAGACCGCTCGAAGTGATCATTATGATGCAACACTACGGTGGCCTTTACTCCCAAGCCGAAGTTATTTTTGACTACTGATTCCCATGCTGAACGTAGATCAAACTGGACTGGCGCAGCGGTTCAGCCTCGCGCTTAGATATCATGAGCTCGTAGAAGACCACGCGGGCATCGATCAACAGCGTTGGGTGGAACTTTTGGCGATCGCTCGGTTCAAGACGGATGTTCCGCTCGCGATGGCGCTGTTGCACCCCAGCGTCGCAGCCCTTTCTCACGCGCGCTGGCAAGAGCGACGTGGACCTAGGGCATTTGCGACGGATCGAAGCTGGGCAAGACAGTGCTGGGCACGGCAGGTGTGGGGTTACGAATGCCCTTGCAAATCCAGTTGCGTCGAACTGGATCATGCTTGGCCATTCGCTCTGGGAGGACAGAGCGTGCGCGAGAACGGCATCTGGCTCTGCTCCATCCATAATCGCGCCAAGTCCGACGATGTTCATCTCTATCGCTGGGATGAGAATGAGTGCCCCTCTTGGGCAACGATCATGCTGAGCAACATCGAACAGGATATTAGGTCCGGCCTGTTTGCTACGTGAGGCGACGTGGCGGGACGAGGAGCGTTTCGCCAGACCCGAAAAATCCGCTATCTCGAATCGCTATGCCCGCATGCGCGTTTCCAGCCTGCCATTGCCGATGGACATACGTTAGGCGGTGATCCGCGCTGTCGCATTCGACCCTGGCCGGGTCACCGCGCTGATGTACGCCTCGAACATCACAATCGAAGGTCGGACAAGGTGCTGATCAAGGCGCCCCATTCGACTATTTCCGTCTCGTGCGTCCACGACATTCTGATCGTGCCATTGATCTCGTCCTCCGGAACTCCCATGGCGGCGAGCACATGGCTCGGCTCATAGCGCGCCGACGTGCAGGCGGAGCCGTTCGACACCGCAATATAGTCCTTGAGAGCGACCATAATGGCCTCGGAGTCGAGCCCTGGGAACGCTACGCTTAGTATGTTGGGGAGAACGCCGCGCTCGGGGTCACCATGGACGGTGGGGGACAGAGGAGCGAGAGCTTGCAAGGCTTGCTCGCGAATCCTCGCACACGCTTCAGCCCGTGCGACACGTTCCCGGTCCGCCAGCTCGGCCGCCAGGCCCAGTCCAGCGATCAACGGAACGGGTTGCGTCCCCGGGCGAAGCCCCCTCTCCTGCCCTCCCCCCACCATGAGCGGCCGCAGGGGCAGCCGTCGCCCACCACGCCTACGCGCGACCAGCGCGCCTACGCCCTTAGGCGCGAACACCTTGTGACCGCTGATGCTGATCAGGTCGATCCGCGGATCGCGCAGGGCCGGGGTCTCGCGCCCGTAGGTCTGCGCGGCGTCGACATGTAGAAACGGCCCGTCCGCCGGCAAGCCTTTCCCGATCGCGCCAATCGGCTGGATGGCGCCCGTCTCGTTGTTTGCGTGCATCACAGAGACAAGGAGCGTGTCGGGGCGAACGGCGCTGAGGACATCCTCGGGCGCCACGTGCCCCTGCCGGTCCGGCGCGACAAGCGTGATTTCGAAGCCCTCCTCGGACATCCGGGCGAGCGGCTCGAGCACCGCCTTGTGCTCGATTGCCGTGCTCACGATGTGGCGGAGCCCCGTCTCACGCCCGTGGGCCGCGAGACCGAGGATCGCGATGTTGTCGCTCTCCGTCGCACCGCTGGTGAAGAACACCTCGTCTGGGTTCGCCTGCAGCGTGACCGCCACCCGCTCACGCGCTCGCGAGACCTCGGCGTTCGCGGCCGCGCCATACGAGTGCGTGCGGCTGCCCGCGTTGCCGAAATCCTCGAGAAAAAGGCGCATAACCTCCTCGGCGACGCGCGGATCCGTCCGAGTGGTGGCAGCTGCGTCGAGATAGATGGGCCGCGACATAGACACTACGTCCTCTCCACAAACAAACTTCGCTTCCAACTTGACGTAGTATGGATCACTGACATATTCTAGCCAAGCTTACGGATTCGGAAAAGCGCAGCCCCCGATGGATCGTCAGTTCGAGTACGTTTTCCCCGCGATTCGCGGGATACAAGCCGGGCGGGAGTACTACGTCTCGATGTGCCCGCTCCGGCTCCTGCCGAAGCTGTTCCTGTTCGATGAAGCCGAGCTCGTGCCCGAGCTGCGGGCGCAACGGCAGCTCAACCGGGCGCGCTTGCCCGAGATCGCCCGCTACATCGCCTCCAACCGTGACAGCTACGTCTTCTCAGCGATCACAGCTTCCCTCGATGCCGACGTGCGGTTCGTCCCGGCGCCTGAGGCGGAGGACCTGGGCGTGCTGCACATCCCGATGAAGGCCCGCTTCATCATCAACGACGGGCAGCACCGGCGGGCAGCGATCGAGATGGCACTGCGTGAGTGCCCGGAGATCGCCGACGAGAGCATCGCCGTGGTCTTCTTCCTGGACCGCGGGCTGGCACGGTCGCAGCAGATGTTCGCCGACCTCAACCGCCACGCGATCCGGCCGTCGCGCTCCCTGGGCGTGCTCTACGACCACCGTGACGACAAGGCGATCCTGGCCAAGCTCGTCCTGGAGCGCCTGCCTCACCTCAAGGCTCTGGTCGAGCAGGAGCGCTCGTCGCTCTCGGCGGGCTCGAAGGCGCTCTTCACCCTCAGCGCCCTTTGCACCGCCACGGCGGCCCTCGTCGTCAACAGCGAGCTCGGCGACGGGCGCGAGGATGTCGTCGTCGCGTTTTGGGACGAGGTCTACGGGCAAATGCCGGAGTGGCAGGACGTTCAGGCGGGGCGGATGACGGCAGGGGCGTTCCGTGACCAGTACCTTCATGCGCACGGCGTCGTCCTGCACGCCCTGGGCCGGGTCGGCAACAGCCTCCTGCACCACTACAGCAAAGGGTGGCGCCAGAAGCTGAAAGGGTTGCGGAAGATCGACTGGCGGCGGTCGAGCCCGGTCTGGGAGGGCCGCGCCACGGTTGGCGGCAACGTGACGAAGTCGTTTCAGAACGTGGTCCTGACCACGAATTACGTCAAACGCCAGCTCGGGGTGGCGCTGACCCCGGAAGAGCAGCGCCACGAGGATGCTTTGATGCGAGGTGAACGTGCAGCCTGACCTGGGCATCCCGGCGAGCAAGTCAGCCTTCGCGGCGCTCGGGTTGAAGCAAACCATCGCACGCCTCCTCGAGGAGATCGCTGCCCTCTACGAGGCAGATGCGATCCCCTGGGTGGTGGGCTATAGCGGGGGCAAGGACTCCACCGCCACCCTGCAGCTCGTCTGGCTCGCCCTCTCCAAGCTGCCGGCGGAGCGGCGCACGAAGCCCGTCTTCGTGATCAGCACCGATACGCTGGTCGAGAATCCGATTGTCGCGGCCTGGGTTGCGCGCTCGCTGGAGCAGATGGGCGAGCGGGCCGCCGAGGCGGGCCTTCCGATCACCACCCACCGCCTGACCCCCGACCCGGAGGACACGTTCTGGGTCAACCTGATCGGCCGCGGGTACCCTGCGCCACGGCCGAAGTTCAGGTGGTGCACCGAGCGCTTGAAGATCGATCCCTCCAACCGCTTCATCGGGGACGTGGTACGGCGCAACGGCGAGGCGATCGTCGTCCTCGGCATGCGAAAGGCGGAAAGCCAGGCCCGCGCCAAGGTGATGGGCCGCCTCGAGGGACAGCGGGTGCGCGACCGCCTTTCCCCGAACGCCAGCCTTCAGAACTCCTACGTCTACACGCCCGTGGAGGCATGGTCGAACGACGACGTCTGGATGTTCCTGATGCAGGTCCGGAACCCGTGGGGGTTCCCGAACAAGGACCTCCTCACTATGTACCAGGGCGCGTCGGCCGACGGCGAATGCCCGCTCGTCATTGATTCCTCGACTCCGTCCTGCGGCGATAGCCGCTTCGGTTGCTGGGTCTGCACGCTCGTCGAGCGCGACAAGTCCATGCAGGCGATGATCCGGAACGACGCCGAGAAGGAATGGATGCTGCCGCTCCTGGAGCTCCGCAACGAGCTCGACGGCGACGACCGATCGCTGCGCGACTTCCGGCGCATGAACGGCTCCGTCCAGCTTTTCAAGGATCGGGTCATCCCCGGCCCCTACACGCAGGCAGCCCGCGAGACCTGGCTGCGGAAGGTCCTCGAGGCCCAACGGCATATCCAGACTAACGGGCCCGAGGGAATGCGCGGCATCGAGTTGGTCACGATCGCCGAGCTCGCCGAGATACGCCGCCTCTGGGTCGTCGAGAAGCACGAGATCGAGGACTCCCTTCCCCGGATCTACCGCGACGTGCTGGGCGTCCCATACCCCGGGCCGAGCCTCGACGACGGCCTTGCGATGGGCGCCGAGGAGATGGCGATTCTTCGCGAGATCTGCGACGGCGACGAGCTCCACTTCCAGCTGACGCGCGAGCTCATCGACGTTGAGCGCCAGCATCGGACGATGGCCCGGCGCGCGGGCCTCTACAAGGCGCTGGAGCGCGCCCTCCGGAAGGGGTTCTACGACAGCGCCGAGGACGCCGAGCAGCGGGCGCTCGCCCGGCGCGACGTGCTCGAGGGTGCGCGCGGCGCCGCGCTCAGCGCCGAGCTTCCTCTCCTCCGGGCGCTCGATCCGCTCGAAACCGGCGCCGGCACCGAGGGCTCGCGGTCATGATCCTCGACGAGCTGACCCTCCACAACTTCGGCGTCTTCGGCGGGCGGCAGTCGGTCGCGCTCGCCCCGCAGCCAGGCAAGCCGATCACCTTGTTCGGGGGACTTAACGGCGGTGGCAAGACCACCCTGCTCGACGCCCTGCAGCTGTGCCTATACGGCCCGGGCGCCCGCTGCTCGAATCGCAACGGGCTCGCCTACGATGATTTCCTTCGCCGCAGCATCCATCGGCGCGCGGACGCCCCGGAAGCGGCGCTGGAGCTGGCCTTCCGTCACTCCGCGGGCGGCGGCGAGCAGCACGTTCGCCTCCATCGCTCGTGGCGCGCCACCGGGAACGGATGCCGCGAGAGCTTCCACGTGCTGCGCAACGGCGAGTTGGACCGCATCGCGACGGAGCACTGGTCCGAGCAGGTGGAGGAGTTCCTGCCGGCGCGCATAGCGCACCTGTTCCTGTTCGACGGCGAGAAGGTCGAGCGCTACGCGGAACTCGACGAGGCGCCGGCCCTGATCGCGACCGCGATCCAGAACCTTCTCGGGCTGGACATCGTCGAGAGGCTGGCGGCCGACCTGACGGTCCTGGAGCGTCGAAAGCGCGTCGAGGCCGCCGGTCCACAGGTCGCGTCCGACGTCGAGGGTCTGGACGGGCGGGCGCGGGCGCTCGAGGCGGAGCGCGCCGGCATCGTCCGTGAGCGGGCCGCGGCCTCGAACGCCTTGGATCGCGCCCGCACCGACCTCGCCGCCGTCGAGGAGAGATACCGCCGCGAGGGAGGCAATCTCTTCGAGCGCAGGTCGGAACTCGAGGGAGCGGCGGGGGCGGCCGAGCGCCAGCTCGCGGCCGCTCGCCGGGAGCTTCTCGACTTGGCGGCCGGCGCGACCCCCCTCCTGCTCGTGGGCGACCTCCTGGCCAATGTGGCCGAACGATCCGGGCGCGAGGCCGCCGCGCGGAGGGGTCGGGCGGCTGCCGACGTCGCTTCGGAGGAGCACGAGGCCGTCATGGCCCTGCCCGCCGTCGCCGCGCTGCCGGAGGGCGAACGGCGCTCCATCCGGGACATGCTTCGGGCCCGCCTGCACGAGCGCCTCTCGCTCGCCGAGGTACCGGTCGTCCTCGATCTGTCCGAGGACACGCAGGCTCAATTGACGACCTTGCGCTCCGAGGAGGCGCCGGCGCTTCGGGACCGGGTCGCGGGCGCGATCGCCGCCGAGGTCGCCGCCGCGGCCGCGGTCGAGCACGCCCGCGACACACTGGCGGCCGCGCCGAGCTACGACGCGATCGCGGGCCTGATCGCCTCGCGCGAGACCCTCCGGGCCGATGCGGCACGGATCGAGGGAGAGCAGGTCGCGCGTAACGCGGAGATCGCCCGCCTGGATCGGGAGATCGAAGGCTTGAGGGAGCGCGCCGCGCGCGCCGCCGAGGCCAGCACGCGCGAGCGCTTCGAGCGCGAGGACACCGCGCGCCTATTGCTCCACTCGGCGAAGGTCCGCTCCACCATCGGACGATTCCGGGATGCGGTCGTCGCCCGCCACGTCGCACGGATCGAGAAGCTCGTCCTCGACAGCTTCCGCCAGCTGATACGGAAGGAGACCCTGGTCGCCGACCTACGGATCGACCCCCTCACGTTCGTCCTCGAGCTGCGCTCTGGCGACGGTGCCGTGCTCACGCCCGAGCGCCTCTCGGCGGGCGAGCGCCAGCTCCTCGCCGTGGCCATCCTTTGGGGCCTGGGGCGCGCCGCCGGGCGGCCGCTTCCCACGGTCATCGACACGCCCCTGGGGCGCCTCGACTCGGTGCACCGCGACCACCTGGTAAGGCGCTACTTTCCCCATGCGAGCCACCAAGTCCTCCTGCTATCGACGGACGAGGAGATCACCGGCAGCTATCTCGATGCGCTGCGCCCCTCGATCAACCGCAGCTACCTCCTGCAGTTCGACGAGGAGGCCGGGCGGACGGTCATCGAGCCCGGTTATCTCAGGACCCCGGAGCGCGCGCATGCCGATTGAGCACGTGAGGGTTTCCAAGCAGGCCCGCGAGCAGCTCATCCGCCTCAAGCGGTACACCGGCGTCGAGCACTGGAACGTCCTTTGCCGGTGGGCCTTCTGCCGGTCCCTCGCGGAGGCCAGCGCGCCCCCGCCGGCGAGGATACCGGCCGACAGCAACGTCGAGATGACCTGGCGCGTGTTCGGGGGACGGCATCACGAGCTCTACATGGCCCTGCTGAAGGAGCGTTGCCTCCGGGACGGACTTGGGGTCGAGGACGAGGTCCTGGCCTCGCAATTCCGCCTACACCTCCATCGCGGCATCGCCTACCTCGCCAGCGACAGGAGGATTCGCGACGGAGTGCGGGCCCTGGTGGCCCAGGCCGCGGAGTAGGCCCGCTTGGAAGGCGAGGCCACCATCCCACGCCACAAGACCGCGCTCAGCCGCACCGACCTGTCGCGGCCCTTGCGGGGCCTGCTGACCGACGGGCTCCTCGCGCCGGGTCGGACGATCATGGACTACGGCTGTGGTCGCGGCGGAGACACCCGGCGGCTGCGGGCCTTGGGCTACGACTGCGTCGGCTGGGATCCCGTGCACGCGCCCGACGGTCCGCGGCGGCCCTCCGACGTCGTGAACCTGGGGTACGTCGTCAACGTCATCGAGCGACCGGTCGAGCGGGTCGAGGCGCTCCGCGCGGCATGGGGCCTCGCCCGGCAACTGCTTGTGGTGTCCGCAAGGCTCGTCGACGAGCAGGCGCCGGGCGGCTCGGTCGTCACCTACGCCGACGGTCTGGTTACGCGGATCGGCACCTTCCAAAAGTTCTACGAGCATGCCGAGCTTAAGACCTGGATCGATCAGGCCCTCGAGGTCCAGAGCGTCGCGGCGGCCCCGGGCGTCTTCTACGCCTTCCGGGACCCCGCCGAGCGCTCCTCGTTCCTTGCGAGCCGCTTCCGTCGCGTGGCCGCGCAGCCCCGCCTACATGCTCACGAGGCCGCGTATGCCAGCCATCGTCCGCTGCTGGACGCGCTCGCCGCCTTCGTCGCCGAGCGCGGGCGCCTTCCGGAACGGGACGAGTTGCGGGAGTACTCCGACCTGGAGGCGGCCCTTGGGAGCGTGTCGCGGGCCTATCGGGTTCTGGAGCGGGTTTCTGGCGATCAATCGTGGAACGCCGTCAGGGAGGCGCGATCGCAGGATCTGCTGGTCTTCCTGGGCCTCTCCCGCTTCGAGGGCAAACACTCTCTCGGCGCGCTTGCGACGGCGATGCAGCACGACATCAAGGCCTTCTTCGGCTCATTCGCGGAGGCGACCCGCCGGGCGAACGACCTGTTGTTCTCGCTCGGCCGCGCGGACGAGCGCGACGCGGCGTGCCGTGCTTCCCCAGTCGGCAAGGCGATGCCCGAGGCCTTGTACGTCCACCTAAGCGCCCTCGGCGAACTCCCACCACTTCTACGGCTTTACGAGGGCTGCGCTAGAACCCTCACCGGCACCGTGCCGGGAGCAAACATCGTCAAGCTCGGCCTATCCGCCCCGAAGATCTCGTACCTGAGTTACCCCGCGTTCGAGTCGGACCCCCATCCCTCCTTGGCTTCGTCGACCTCCATCGATCTCCAGACCTTCAGGATCAGAGAGCGCTCGTACGTCGATCGCAAGAACCCGCCCTTGCTTCACCGTAAGGAGCAGTTCGTCTCGGCGTCCCACCCCTCGCGCGAGAAGTACGCGCGCCTCACTCGATTGGAGGAGCAAAAGGGGCTCTACGAAAACCCCGCGTCGATCGGAACACGTGAGGGATGGACCGCGGCCCTGCGAGGGAAGCGTCTCGCCTTGAGGGGGCACAGGCTCGTCGCAGCCACCGGACCCGAGGCCTGAGCATCGAGGGTCTCGCGAGCCGACCGGGTACGATCGACCTTCGCCGGCGATCCGTCGCCTCGGCTGCCTCGTCAAGTCTAAAGCTCGCCTCCTCCGGCCGCCGCCCATCGCGCGAGGGGTGCCGGCTGCCGGCATGGTCGTGTGCGGGTGAGCCTCGGACGCTCGCGGCTTTGGCCGGCAGCGGGCGTCGTCAGGCCTCCGACGGATGGATCAGCCTGCCGGTCAACTCGCTGTACCTGATGCAGGTGATCGCGCGCGGAAACGTACTGTCGGATCGCGTGCCCGAGGTGAGCGAAATCACCGTTAGTACAAGCGGTGTCCGATTGCGTCGAACAACCTTCGGGAGGCAAGCCATGCGACTGTTTACATCGATGCATGCGGTCGCCGGACTCGCGACGGCAGCGGCATTGTACGCCGATGCTGCTTATTCGCAGGAGCGATTGGAGCCGGCCGAGCGCTTCTTCATCGAGGGACCTCACGACGTCCCGATCAGCATCAGGCTGCCGCCGGGGCAGACCTTGGTTTTCGACGAGAAGTTCAACGACCGTTACCTCACGAAAGGGCGCGAGCTCCGCGCGGGCGTCTCGAAGGTGCACGTCGTCGGCAACGTCCCGGTCCGGATCCGGCTGGCGGACCTCGCGCCGCCCGCGCAGACCGGGATCGGCGCGGACGGAGGGTACCCCCAGGGCGGCAACGGCGGTGACGGGCGCCCCGGCGAGACCGGCCCCGAAGGACTGCCGGGCTCGGTCGGATGGGACATCACCGTCGAGGCCAATGAGGTCACCGGAGACGGCAAGATCATCTTGGTCACGGTCGGGCAAACCGGCGGCAGGGGCTGCAACGGCGGAAAAGGTGGCGATAGGCGCAACCGGAAGGACTCCGGCGTCTGCTGCTTCCCGCCGAGTATCATCTCCGGCGACCCACCCGGAAACTGCGCGACCGGCGGCCAAGCCGGCCGGGGCGGCCAGGGAGGGCCGGCGGCCCGGCGGGCGACTCCGGCAACGTGTACTTCTACGCGGAGCTTTGCCCAATCATCCGCAGCCAAAAAGGTCGTGTTCGAGCTCGCAGGGGTGAGCGGTGGTCCCGGAGGACCGGGAGGCGAACCGGGCAGTCCCAGGAGCTGAGGTGGCCTCGGGCACGGCAGCAGGGACGTGGCGGCGGAAGCAACGGCGCGTCCGGCCCGACCAACGTTGCCGGCCCGGGAGGCGTGACCGGTGCGAACGGCAACCAGGGTTACCCGCGATGCCTCAGCAGCGAGTGCGTGAACTTTCAGTGTCCGGCCTCGTAGCCGAACTCGGGAATCCGCCAGGCGAGGTCAATTCGCTCGACGCTTCGGCGACCCGTGCCCCCGGCGTGGGAGGCCGCCGACAGTCGACGCACCAGGGGTTGGATCGGCGGTCGCTCGCCGGGGCACCCCGAGGCCGGTACGGGACATCCCATGGCGTTCGGAGGCGGCACGGGGAGACGTGCCGCCCCACCCTGACGCGGAGCGGACGGTGCGCTGCGCACGCCCCGACGACCCCACCGTAAGGCACGAGTGGGCCAGACCGCGCTGCCGCACCCGGACGTGCGCCGCCTGCTCGCGATAACCCAGCGGCCGGCCTGCCGCGACCTTCGCTTGAGCGGGAACGATCTTTTATCTACCATCGTGGCGAGCAGGGGTCTTGGCCTCATTGCCCCTCGATCCACACGACACAAGAACAGCTGCTCTGCCCAAGCTAGGGGAAGCCTTGCTCTCGATTTCGCGGTTGATCGCCGCAAGGCCGGACCTCGAAGCGCAGACACCACGAAAGTAAGTTGAGTATGGCTGAGACTGCGTTTCGCTTTCTTCTGCGGGAGAACGATCAGCCTTTCCACTCATCCCGGTGCTACATCGTAGCGGACCCGGCCATCGACGATCGCAGTCAATGGTCCCTTCATCTCGATCCGCCCTCAGACGCTGCCTGGGTCCACGAAGTCGACGACATCAAGGATTGGATGCTGCATGGGAAATCCGTGCGGCAGATCATCTTCGATCGTAAGAACCCACGCACGCCGTATCGCAACCTTGAGCGAGGCGAGGTGTTCCGGGAGTATCTCCGCAAGATCCTGGAAAGGATCCCGCCGGAATACCAGGCCCGGCGCAAGTTCGCGCTCATGCCTTCGATCGCGGACGACGACATCAGGTCCCGGTACAAGGATGCGGTCGAGGCTGCGATCCCAGGAGTGACGGTCGTCCCCGAGCCGGAGATGGTCGCCGAGTACTTCCGCCTTCTCAAGCGCTCCCTGAAGTTGGAGCCCGGAAAGAACAACGTCCTGCTCGTCGTCGACGTCGGCGCGTCCACCGCCAACATGACCCTGATCCTCAGCCGGCGCGACCGCACCATCCTTGACATCGACAGCAAGGGTGCCCAGCGCGACCTGAGGCTGCGCGCGCTGCGAGGAGACAGCGTCGGCCACGCGGGCCGCTGGGTCGACCTGCGCTTGGCCGAGATCCTGGGCGTTGAGAAGTCGCCCTCCGTCCTCCGCGAGATCGAGAAAGCGAAGGTGCGCGCGAGCTTGGGCCCGGCGGGAGCCCCGTCCGAGCCGCTGCCGTCCGAGATGTCGCTGGCGGTCGATCGGGACACGCTCGCGTCGGTTTCGGGCGAGCTCTGGAACGAACTGCGCCCCCTTTTCGAGAGACTGCTTGAGCGGCTCTACGAGAACCAGACATCGTCCGAGGACGCGAGGCGCAAGAGCGAGGGCCGCCTCAGCACACTCGGCGTGCATGCCCCGAGCGACGCGCACAAGCTCATCGACACGATCCTCCTGGCTGGCGGGACCAGCCTCCTCCCGGGCTTCGAGGAGGCGATGCTGACCACGCTCTTTCCAGGCGGCCACAGGCCCAAGGTCCTCCGCGTCGGGAGCTCCTTCGCCGTCGCCGCCGCGGCCGGCGGGCTCGCCCATATCCTCCACAACTACGATCCGCCCAGGCTTCGGGAACCGAACGGCGCACGCGGGGAAAGCTTCGCCACCCCGCTCGAGGCCACCCTCCCATATCCGCTCATCCTTGGCGTCAAGCAGCCGGCGGAACGCGAGCAGCAGGTGATGTTGCTCGACCCGAACGATCCCTTCGTCGACGACGGAGGGAGGCGGCAGATCGAGGGCTTACCCGCGCTCGCTAAGGGGGCGCAGCCCAAGATGCGGCTGGTTCCAGGTCTCGCTGCGGGGGTGGAGGCGCGACGAGGCCGCAAGTTCCGTGTGATGCGCGTGCTTCGATCGCCGGGCAGGATGGAGCTCGAATGGGACGCGGCCCGCCAACGCGCAACGATTCACTCGGACCAGGTCGAGGGAGCAAAAGCCCTCTGGATTGACGCGAGCGTCCTGCGGCGACGGCAAGAGGCCGCGCTGGATCCCTTCGACGAGCCGCTGGCGCCGGACGCGCTCGCGGTGGACGCGGCGGAGGACGTAATCCTTGATCTGGGAATGTCCAAGATCGTCGCTGTGACTGCCGATCGCGGATGGGTCTCGACTGACGAACTGGAGCGGCTCGTTCAAGAAGGATTACCAGTCGGATCCCGTCCCGCTGGAGAGGCTGACCCGGGGGCCGAGCCCCGAGCGGGGGCTCCGCAAGGTTCGGTCGGCCGCGCTCGACAAGCGGATGTCGCGCGATCGGCCGTTCCGGCACTCCCGGAGGTCGTCACGTCGGACCGACCTGACGATGTGCCCCTGGGGTCGGCGAAACCCCACGCGAGCGCCACCCCCGCGGCGCCGGCCTCGGACGCCGGCGCCGCGAGCCAGCCCTCGCCACAGGCTTGGTCCGAAGCGGGGCACCGCGCCGACTGGGGCGCCCAGGTTGGGGACTCGGAGTTCTCCCACGCACTGACGTCGCTGAGGGATGTGGTCGCGGGCGGGGGATCCCATCTACGCTTCGATGACATCGTCGTCGCGTTGCTGGCGCTCGCCGTGCGTCCGATCGTGCTGCTCGCTGGGCCACCCGGATGCGGCAAGTCTACGCTCGTCCGCCTGATCGCGCGCATCCTGGGCAAGCAGCGCGGCGAGAGCTTCCACGAGGTCCCCGTTCAGGCGCACTGGGCCGACGACGCCGCGCTCTTCGGCGCCTCGGGCATGCTCAATCCGCTCGTCGAGATGAAGAAGGCCGCCCATCTCGTCATGTTCGACGAATTCAACCTCACGCGCCCGGAGTACTACCTCGCGCGTCTATTCCATGCGCTGGAGAGCGGAACCGGGGCGATCTCGCAGGACATATCCATAGCCCCGTGCCGGGTCTTCGGGACCTTGAACATCGACGAGTCGTCGCGCCCGCCCTCCCCCAAGGTCCTGGACCGGTGCTTCCTCCTCGAGCTTCCGCAGGTCCCATGGAACTCGGAGGGGCCGCCCGAGCTCCCGCCCCTGGAGGAGCTGCCGGTCCTTCCCGGGCTCCCTGCGGCCTCGATCAGCGGGGCGAGCTCCGACGAGCGCATCGACGCCGTGTTGCGGGCCCTCCACACGTCCGTTCACGATCACGAGCTGCGCCACGACCTACTTCCTTCCCGGCGGGTGCTCTCGGACATCAAGGCGTCGCTCAGCCTGCATCATCGGTTGGACCTACAGGGCAAGGGCCTCCTGGACCGCAGCGACCTCGTCGACCGCCTCGTCGCGAGCCGCGTCCTCGTCAAGCTCTCGGGCGCCTTCGATCAACTCGGGCCCGCGCTCGAGGCGCTGGAAACCGTCATTGAAGGCGTCGACGAGCTGCCAAGGACGCGGCGTCGCCTCAAGCTGGCGCGCCAACAGGCTCGCCTGGGGTTCGTGTCGCCTTGGCAGTGATCGGAACGACCATTGAGGCGGTAAGGGTCATGGGCGCCGACGGCGTCGGCGTGGAGTATTCATGGAAGCCCAGCACCTGGTACCTGGTCCGGGACGACCACCCCTACCTCGACATCCTGACCCGTGGACGCCCGGCGCAGTCGAAGGGGGAGGTGAAGCTGAATGCGCTCGGCCAGGGGTCCGAAGAAGGCACGCAGTGGCAGCGATGGGATCTTGAGACCGAACTCGCGAGGCAGCGCCGCCTCGGCGAGATCAGCCTCCCGCTGAAGGTGCCGAAGGACTGCTCGCTGCATTGCTACGTCGTACCGACGTCGCTCCTGAGTTACCGCGACGTGGTCGCGATGGTTGAGGACGTCGAGGCGGAGCTCGGGGCGCCGGCGGCTTGGGACGTCCTGGCCGAGCGCCCCGATCGCTCCTGGAGCCGCCGCGCCAGCGGCACTCGCGCGAACACGCCGTCCGAGATCATCAGGCTCGTCGAGGAAGAGGCGCGCGCCGCCTTCTCGATACGCCGCGATCCGTTCACCGAGCTTGGTCCCCGGTCGAGGGCGGAATCCCCACTCGCCGAGAACGCCCTTGTCTCGCATTGGGCGACGCGGCGCTCGGGCCAGCTCCGCGAAGCCGCCGACACCGCGATGCTGACCCTTCAGGCGTTCACGGCTCAAAGCAGACGAAGCAACCCCCAAGGCCGGCAGGAGAAGATCGACGCCGAGGTGAGCAGGCTGACCTCGACCGCGCGCCGGTTGGTGGAGCTGAGAAGCATGCTGGCACGCCTCGTCAGAGACATCGAGCTCTGCACGCCCATTTATCCCAGCCCGCTCTTCCAGCGCGACCACAGGCTCCGGGCGCTGATGAGCGTCTTCGCTCCCCCGTCGTCCGAGGCGCTTTCCGAGGTTGAGGCGTCGAGGTCACACTACCCGCCCGTCTTCCTCAACCACCTCTGGGAGCTCTGGGGGGCAGTCTGGCTCGTCAAGCAGCTCCGGCGCATGGGCTTCACCGGCTTCTGCTCGACCGACGCGGGCGAGGTTGTCGGGCGTTGCTCCTGGTACCTGACGAGGGCGGGGGTCGTCGTTCAGCTGGACTTCGAGCCGGAGCCCGTCCTCGTCGACTACGACATGGTGCCGCCGGCTCACGAGCGGGACGTTCCCGCGCTTGAGTGGGCGGCCCGCAACCAAGAGCTCGACGCCGACCGCCCATTCCTCGGCCTCGAAGCGCGCTGTTCGCCCGACTACCTCATCAGGATCACGACGCCGACACGGCGATCGCTACTGGTCGGCGACGCATGCCTGGCCGACCCGAGGCATCATGGCAAGAAGGCGGGCAAGGCCGACGCGAAGCCGTTCGTCGTGGAGCGCTACAGGCGAACGATCGGCTGGTCCGTCGACGATCAAGTCGTGCGTTGCGACGCGCTGGGAGGTTTCGTCGTGTTCCCGTCGCCGGCGGAGGCCTGGACCGACCTCGAAAGGCTGCCGGGCGCGGGTGATTGTACCCTGCTCTGCCCAAGCCCGCTCGGCGCGCCGGAAGCGAGCCGCCGGCTTGAGCACCTCCTGGCGGCAGTCGTGCCGGAGCTTCGCGAGGATCCTCTGGCGACCGTAGTCGGATCGGAGTCCTGATCGGCGCATCCCGGGTCCCGGGGTTGTCGGACGCTCGTCCGCCCGGGGAGCTATCCGCTCCTCCGCCTTCGGTCGTCTCGGGCTCCCCCGCAGGGGCGCGCCGCCTCCTAGACGCCTTTCTGGGGTCGGGAGCTGGCCTGGCTTGCCTCCGCGGGCCAGACCGACCTCTACGACCCCGAGCTGATGAAGACCCCTGCCCTTCGCAAGGTCGGCCGGCTGCTTCGGCATCTGCGACCGGTCGTCGGGCCGTGCCGCCCGGCCCCGACATCAGCGGGATGCCGGACACCTGACCGCCTTGGCCAGGCGAAGCCGTTCTCGTCGGGGCGGCTCGCGTGCCTGCAAGGCCGACTGTCCCGCTCGCGGAGAGCCGGCGCTGGCGGAAGGGCGCCGCAAGCCCGAACAACCACCTTCTCCGCTTCTTCAGTGTCCTAGGTAGGCGGCCGGTGATCGGTCGCCGGTGATCGGTCAGGCCGCTATCCGGTCTATCCGGCGCCACACATCCCAGGCGGAGCCGTCGGCCGTCAGCGTGACGAGCGACCCGTAATGGCCGGTGCGCACGATCACGCGCCCGTCGTCGCGGCAGCGCATCTCGTCCAGGACCTCGCGAAGCGCCTGGTTCGCCGCTGCCCGGGCAGCATAGCGATCTTTCTCTTCGCGTCCCGCGGACTCACGCACGGCGGTGATCAGCGAGCGTCGCTGATCCACAGTCGTCCCGACGCATAGAGCAGCGAGCTCTCGCTTAGCCGCCGACTCCTCGAACGCGAGCGCCGCGAGTTCCTCGCGTTTCTGGAGAAGCCGTTCCCTCACCTGCTCGCCGATTTCGGCTAAGTCGAGCAGATGCTCAATGCGCTCCGCCACGTCCTTCTTCCTCATTGCAGCAGCCGCCAGTCGCTCCCTGATCGGCAGCTCCGCATCATCGGCAGGCCCTAAGTGCTTGTGCATCTCGGCCCAGCGCAGGATCTCGCGCTCGAGGATCGCGTACGGGATCTTCGCTGCATTGTGGCACGTCCCGTTCCGCTCAGACGAGCAGCGCAGTACGACCGAGCTTCTGGCGCCCCTGTCGCGATAGTTCATCGGCTCGCCGCAATGGTGGCAGGTGACCAGTCCGCTGAACAGGTTGGAGAACACCGTCCCCCTGCGGCCGCCGGCGTTGCCCCTCCCCTGCCGGGCGCGGGCGTCCGACGCGGCCCGGGCACGGAGCCAAAGGTCGTCGGAGACTACCCGCGGGTAGTAACCCTCGATGGGCTCCCCCACCGGCACCCGGACCTTGCGGTCGTACCGGTACTCTATCCTGTGGGGCTGAAACTTTCCGATCAGGGCCTCGTTATCCGTCAACTTCTGTACGGTCCCGCCATGCCATTGCCGGCCATGTGTCCAGGGTAACTCGACCTCCGGGCCCGCGTTGAGGCGCCGCGCGATTTTGTCCCGCCCGATGCCGCTCGCGAGTTCCTCCAACACCCGCCGGGCGATCCCGGCACGATGCTCGTTCACGATCCACTTCGTCCGATCCTCGCTCAACGTCAGCCAAGCCGGCCCTCGTTTCGTGAGCTTTTTGGTGCTGTCCTCCCGCTTGCGCCGCCAAGCCCGGATGAGGCGGTCGCTCTTGCGCGCGCTTTCCTCATGCGCCCTCGACATGATGCTCAAGGACACGATCAGCTGAGTCCAGTCCCTGTTGATCCGCTCCTCGGTATAGACGTAACCGTCGCCGATGGTCGCGACGGTTATGCCAGCCTCCAGGATGTCCTGAAACACGCGCAAGGCTTTGAGGACATGGTCGCGTGATAGGCGGTCGAGACTCTCGACAAGAAGCCAGGATCCGGACTGAATCTCCCCTGCCCTCACCTTCCGCAAGAAAGCGGCGAGTGCGCCCCGCTCTCGGTTAGATCCATCAAATGCGCTTACACCGAGGTCGCGCAGGGTATCGTCGAGGGCGAGGTCGTGCTCCGCCACGAAAGCGTCGCGCATCTCCTCCTGACGCGCGAGTGAGTCGCCCCTTAGCTGCCGCTCGGACGACATGCGGATGTATGAGTAGGCCTTGGGACGCGCGCACATACGGCTACGGTTCTCGATTTGCGGCTGCGGGTCAACCGCCTATGTCGATACGATGTGGTAGATCCCGGCCGCCCGCAGCACGTCGTTGGTGGGCTCGTCGATGAGCCCGCGCTTGCCCGTCACGAGCGCTGCCGCGACCGCGCCGGCGGGTCCGCCGATCGCATCGGCGATGCGCCGCGTCAGCGCGTTGCGGGCCTCGTCCAAGGAGGCGGCCATGGCGAGGCGCCATCCGGGCGCGTGGGGCGGCGCGGTCTGCCGGATGGGGCCGGTGAGCGAGCCCACCGCGCCGAGACCGCGAAAATAGGCGTCGCGGGCAAAGTCGTAGCCGCCCGGCCAGGCGGGCTCCGGCGGCGGCAGGAGGCGCGCCGTGCCGGCCACGTGCTGGCCCGGCGCGAGACCGCGCCCATCGCGGACCGACACCCGGAGCCGCCGGGGCCGCTCGGCCGCGGGGACCCGGTCGAGCCCCGTCACCTGGAGCACGAGGCGCACGCCCTCGGGGCGCTCCTCCACGGCCTCGATGAACCCGCTCACCGGTGAGACGATTGTGCGGGCGAGCACGGGCGCCTCGATGCCTCGGGTGCGGATCACGGCGGCCGCAAAGCCCGCGAACACGAAGGCGAGCGCCAGCAGTGCCGCGCTCATTCGCAAGTTCCGGCGGCCCGCCACCGCGCCCGCGAGGCTGAGGGCGGAGCCCAGGACGGGCGCCCACAGCGCGGGGCGGCCCTCAGCCTGAAAGAAGAGCAGGATGCCGAGCCCGAAAAAGACCGGGAGCCAGGGAAAGAGCCGCCGCTCCTCCACCTCGCGCAGCAGCTGGGACGCGGCGAAGGCGTTGAGATCCGGCAGGCTCCAGGGGCGCCAGGAATCCCGGAGCGGCAGGGCAAGCGCGGTTGCTCGCGCCCCTCTCGTCCTGCTCTCGCCGTCCGGGCTCAAGCGCTCAGACCGGCTTGTTCCGGGCGTCCGGCCCGGTGTGGCATCGTTCGGTGTTGTCCTGGGGCATGGCTTCGGTTTAAGCGGGCGCCCTCATTGTAGACATTGTAGACAGCACTGCTCTACAGCCAATTCTCGGCGGCCGCCCCTACCGGCCGATCCCGCGTTCCCGCTGGGCCAAACCCGGCGATCCTCAAGGTTTCCCGATGTCCGTCGTCACCCGTTTCGCCCCCTCGCCCACCGGCTTCCTGCATATCGGCGGCGCGCGCACGGCGCTCTTCAACTGGCTCTATGCCAAGCGCATGGGCGGCACGATGCTCCTGCGCATCGAGGATACGGACCGGGAGCGCTCCACGGAGCCGGCCATCAAGGCGATCCTCGACGGGCTCTCCTGGCTCGGGCTCGAATGGGACGGGGACGTGGTCTACCAGTTCTCCCGCGCCGCCCGGCACCGGGAGGTGGCCGAGAGCCTGCTCGCCCAGGGCCGCGCGTATCATTGCTATGCGAGCCAGCAGGAGCTCGAGGAAATGCGCGAGGCCGCGCGCCGCGAGGGCCGGCCCCTGCGCTACGATGGCCGCTGGCGCGACCGCGATCCCTCCGAGGCCCCGGCCGGCGTGAAGCCGGTCATCCGCCTCAAGGCTCCCACCGACGGCGAGACCGTGGTCGAGGATGCGGTGCAGGGCCGCGTCGTCTGGCAGAACAAGGATCTCGACGATCTCGTGCTCCTGCGCTCGGACGGCACGCCCACCTACATGCTGGCCGTGGTGGTGGACGACCACGACATGGACGTGACCCACGTGATCCGCGGCGACGACCATCTCACCAACGCCGCCCGGCAGACGCAGATCTACCAGGCGCTCGGCTGGCAGGTGCCGAGCATGTCGCACATTCCGCTCATCCATGGGCCAGATGGCGCGAAGCTCTCGAAGCGTCACGGCGCGCTTGGGGTCGAGGCCTATCGGGCGCTCGGCTATCTGCCGTCCGCGCTGCGCAACTACCTCGTCCGCCTCGGCTGGAGCCACGGGGACCAGGAGATGTTTTCCACGGACGAGATGATCGCTGCCTTCGATCTCTCCGCCATCGGCCGCTCGCCGGCCCGGTTCGATTTCGCGAAGCTCGAAAATCTCAACGGGCACTACATGCGCCAGAGCTCCGACGAGGATCTGGTCCAGGCCATCGAGACGATCCTGCCGGAGATCGGCGGCGAGCGCGGCCTCGGTCCGACCCTGGCCCCCGAGCTGCGGTCGAAGCTTCTCGCCGCCATGCCGGGCCTCAAGGAGCGCGCCAAGAATCTCGTGGAGCTCCTGGACAGCGCCTATTACCTCTACGCCCAGCGCCCGCTGCACCTCGACGAGAAGGCCTCCTCGCTCGTCGCCGAGGGCGGCTCTCGCCTTACCGGCATCGCCGGAAAGCTCGCGGCCGTGGAGGATTGGTCGGTTCCGGCCATCGAGGCCGCGGTGCGGGCCCATGCGGAGAGTGTCGGCGCCAAGCTCGGCCAGGTCGCTCAGCCCCTGCGGGCCGCCCTCACCGGGCGGGCCACATCGCCCAGCCTATTCGACGTGATGGCGGTTCTGGGCAAGGAGGAATCCCTCGCCCGTCTCCGGGATCAGGTTCCGGCCTGATCGTCCAGGACAGGGGCGGGACGGAGCCCCGTTCCTCGAACGGGCGGATAGCGCAGGCCAGCCCTGCTCTCCCCGCCTTTCGACGCGCTTGAAGGCGTCATACGGATAAGCTACCGAACCGGCATGTTCCCACCCGCCCGGCGGTGCCGGGGCGCGGCCTTCATCCGATGATCTGTCCTGCTCATCGAAGCGCCCTAGGTTCCGCACGGCCTCCCTGCTGAAAGGGCCCCACTTGATGAGCTCGAATACCACCACCCTGTCTGCGAACGACAAGCAGGTCGACCTGCCGGTGAGGCCGGGCACGATCGGGCCCAGCGTCATCGATATCTCGAAGCTGTATGGCCAGACCGGGATGTTCACCTACGACCCCGGCTTCACCTCCACGGCGAGCTGCGAGTCCAAGATCACCTATATCGACGGCGACGAGGGGGTCCTCCTCTATCGCGGCTATCCGATCGAGCAGCTCGCCGAGCACGGCGACTTCCTGGAGACCTGCTATCTCCTGCTCTACGGGGAGCTGCCGACCGCCGCCCAGAAGGCCGATTTCGACTACCGGGTCACGCGCCACACCATGGTGCACGACCAGATGAACCGCTTCTTCATGGGCTTCCGCCGCGACGCGCATCCGATGGCCATCATGGTGGCCTGCGTGGGCGCTCTCTCGGCCTTCTATCACGACTCCACCGACATCTCCGATCCGCATCAGCGCATGGTGGCCTCCATGCGCATGATCGCGAAGATGCCGACGCTTGCCGCCATGGCCTACAAGTACTCGGTGGGCCAGCCCTTCGTGTACCCGCAGAACAGCCTCGACTACACGTCGAACTTCCTGCGCATGTGCTTTGCGGTCCCGGCCGAGGAGTACAAGGTCAACCCGGTGCTCTCGCGGGCCCTCGACCGCATCTTCATCCTGCACGCGGATCACGAGCAGAACGCCTCCACCTCCACGGTGCGCCTGGCGGGCTCGTCGGGCGCCAACCCCTTCGCCTGCATCGCGGCCGGCATCGCCTGCCTGTGGGGCCCCGCCCATGGCGGCGCCAACGAGGCGGCGCTGAAGATGCTGGAGGAGATCGGCACGCCGGAGCGCATTCCGGAGTTCATCGCCCGCGCCAAGGACAAGAACGATCCGTTCCGCCTCATGGGCTTCGGCCATCGGGTCTACAAGAACTACGACCCGCGCGCCCGCATCATGCAGAAGACCACCCACGAGGTGCTGAACGAGCTCGGCATCAAGGACGACCCGCTCCTCGACGTCGCCATCGAGCTCGAGCAGATCGCCCTCAAGGACGAGTACTTCGTGGAAAAGAAGCTCTACCCGAACATCGATTTCTACTCGGGCATCACCCTCAAGGCGATGGGCTTCCCGACCTCCATGTTCACGGTGCTCTTCGCCCTCGCCCGCACGGTCGGCTGGATCGCCCAATGGGCCGAGATGATCGAGGATCCGGGCCAGCGCATCGGCCGCCCGCGCCAGGTCTATGTGGGCGCCCCGAAGCGCGACTACCTCACGGTCGCCCAGCGGGGGTGAGGCGCACGGACAGCCGAGACGTCGAAGGGGCCCAATGGGCCCCTTTTTCGTGTCTGGAGGGAATTGGTGGTCTGCTCAGCGGCGGCCATCCAGCACCTGCGCCACGATCCGCGCCGCGCGCTCGCTCGGCGTCTCGTCGCCGATGCGCATGAGGGTGTCGAGGCGGGCTAAGGCGTCGAGCTGACGCTGGCGCTCGGGGGTGTCGTCGAGAAGCGGGAGGAGCGTCGAGGCCAGCGCTTCGGGGGTGCAATCCCACTGGATTCGCTCGGGGATCACGTTCTCCCCCAGCACCAGATTGGTGAGCACGATGGAGGGCGCCTTGATGAGATATTTCAGCATCTCCTCGGGCTTCGACACCCGATAGGCCACGACCATCGGCACGCCGGCGATCCCAAGCTCCAGGGTCACCGTGCCGGAGGCGGCGAGCGCCGCGTGAGCGCCGCGGAAGGCGGCCCATTTGGCGGTCTCGCCGAGCACGATGTCCGGCTGCACGGGCCATGAGGCGGCGCGGGCGCGGATCTCGTCGGCAAGATGGGCGACCGCCGGAATCGTCACCGTGAAGGGCCGCCCGGCGCGCGTCTGAAGGAGGCCGAGCGCCGCGCCGAACGGCTCCATGAGGCGGCTGACCTCCGAGCGGCGGCTGCCGGGCAGGACGAGGAGGCGCGCGGGACCCTCCCCGATCGCCGGTCGCTCGCCGGGCCGGGGCCGGATCTCGTCGAGACGCTCGATGAGCGGATGGCCCACATAGGTGGTGGGCGGGCCGTCGAGCCGCTCGTGCGCCGCCGGCTCGAAGGGCAGGAGCGCGAGCAGGTGATCGACGTAAGCGCGCATCGCCTTGGCGCGGCCCGGGCGCCAGGCCCAGACCGAGGGACTCACATAATCCACCACCGGGATATGCGGCGCCCGCGCCCGCACGCGCTTTGCCACCCGGTGGGTGAAATCCGGGCTGTCGATGATGACGAGACAATCGGGGTTGGCGGCCACGACCGCGTCCGCTGTGCGGGCGATGCGGCTGAGGATCGTGGGTAGGCGCGCCACGACGGCCGTGATGCCCATGACGGCGATGTCGTGGAGCGGAAAGAGGCTCGTCAGGCCCTCCCCGGCCATGGCGGTGCCGCCGACGCCGCCCCAGCGCAGGCGATGCGCTCCGAGGCGAGCCTTGAGGGCGCGCATGAGCTTCGCGCCGAGCTGGTCGCCGGATTCCTCGCCAGACACGATCCAGATGGTGAGCGGCTTCTCTTCACCCATGGGGCGTTTCCATCCAAGGGAGATCGACGACGGTCGCGAACGGCGTGTGCTCACCCACGGGCCGCCTCCATCCAGGGCAGGTCCACCACGGTCAGAAACAGGCCCAGCCGGTCGGCGGCCGCGAGGCTCGCGGCCTCGTCCAGAAGCAGGGTCGAACCGGCCCCGATGGCGATGCCGGCAAGGCCGGCCCGAGCCGCCTCCTCGACCGTGCGCGGGCCGATTGCCGGCATGTCGACGCGCAGATCCTGCCCGCGCTTCGCCGCCTTCACGAGCACGCCGCCCTCGCGCCGCACGGGCGCGAAACGCCAGGAGCGGCGCAGGCGCGCGACGCGCCGGAGCATGCGGTCCGTACCCTCCGGCCCCTCCACCGCGATGACGCGGCGATGGGCGACGACGGCGGCCTGCCCGATATCGAAAGCGGAGAGCGCCCCCAGCAGATCGAGCCCGACGCCGATGGCGAGGCGGTCGTCCTCACAGGGCGCGAGCCGGGTGCCGATGTCGGGGGCGGCGAGAAGACCGGGCGCGAGTTCATGGGCGCCCACGACCCGGTGGCCGTGGTCCTCCAGGAGCCTCACGGCGCCCCGCAGCACCTGATCGTCCCCGCGGGCGATGACCTCCTTCACCTCCTGGCGGTTCCGCAGGAGCGAGTAGGCGCCGAGCAGCGCCGAGAAGCCCGGGCGCCGCACCGCGCCCACAAGGGTGACGGCGACGGGATTCCAGCTTTCCAGGGTGCCCATGATCGTCTTGATGTCGAGAAGGTCCACCACCGCATGGGCGCGGCGGCGGATGTCCGGCTCCACGAAGCCGCGAATGGCGAGGATGCGGTGATCCCGCCCCTCCCGCTCCAAATGCTCCGCGAGGCGCACCGGCAGTTGGCCGGAACCGGCGAGGATCGCGATGGGGCCGGACGGATCGGGCGCGGTCACGTCGCATGCTCCGCGAGGCGCAGAGGCACTCCGCCCGCACCGGCCGAAATGACGATGAGACCAGTCGCGGTCACGTCACGCCGAGCCGACGGGATCCCGCGGGGTGCAGAGCGCCCGGTCCTTGCCATCGCGAATGAAGTCCAGGATCTCGTGCACGAAGGGATGGGTGGCGAATTCCGAGCCCACATCCTCGACGCGCTCGGCCAAGGTGCCCTCGTCCGCGAAGAGGAGCCGGTAGGCCCGGCGGATGTCGTGGATCTGCTCGCGGGTGAAGCCGCGGCGGCGCAGGCCGATGATGTTGAGGCCCGCGAGATGCGCCCGGTTTCCGATCGCCATGCCATAGGGAATGACGTCGTTCTCCACCGCCGACATGCCGCCGATGAAGGCGTGCTGGCCGATGCGTGCGTATTGGTGCACGCCCGCGCCCCCGCCGATGATGACGAAATCCTCGATGGTGCAATGCCCGGCGAGCATCACGTTGTTGGAGAAGATCACGTTGCTGCCCACCGTGCAGTCATGGGCCACGTGGGAATTGGCGAGGAAGAGGCAGCGGTCGCCGACCACCGTCTTCATGGTGCCGCCGGCGGTGCCGGGATTCATGGTGACGCCCTCGCGGATCGTGCAATCCGCTCCGATGGTGAGTGTCGAGGGCTCGCCCGCGTATTTGAGGTCCTGCGGCGCATGGCCGATGGAGGCGAATGGGAAGATCTTGGTGCGCGGCCCGACGCTCGTGCGGCCCGCGAGCGCCACATGGCTCAGGAGTTCGCAGCCCTCGCCGAGGGTAACCTCGGGGCCGACGGAGCAGAAGGGGCCGATGCGGCATCCCTCCCCGATCACCGCTCCGTCCTCGACGACTGCGCTCGGATGAATCACCGTACCCGTCATGGCGCCCTCTCCTCGATGCGTTCGCAGTGGTTCTTGAAGGAAAGACGTCGGCGCGCCGACAGGCTCACTCGGAAACCAGCATGGCGGAGACCTCGGCCTCGCAGACGAGCGTGCCGTTCACCTTTGCCTCGCCCTTGTACCACCACATGTTCCGGCGGTTGTTGAGCTTCGTCATGTGGTACTGGACCGTGTCGCCGGGCTCCACGGGCTTGCGGAACTTGCACTTGTCGACGGTCATGAAGAAGACCTGCTTCGGCTTCGCACGCTCGGCGATCTTCGCCGCCACGCAGATGGCACCGGCGGTCTGGGCCATGCCCTCGATGAGATAGATGCCGGGGAAGATCGGGCGGCTCGGGAAATGCCCCGTGAATTGCGGCTCGTTGAACGTGACGTTCTTGATGCCGATGCAGGATTGATCCCCGTCGATCTCGATGATCCGGTCCACCAGCAGGAACGGGTAGCGGTGAGGCAGGAGGTCGAGAATCTTGACGATATCCGCCGATTGAAGCGTGGTCTGCGCTTCGGTCATGGCCTTGAACTCCGGGGAATGGACCCGCCTCGCTCAGTCCCGCGAGGGGCGGTCCTGCGAGGGACGGTCCTGCGAGGTCTTGGGCTCGTCTTTGGCGAGATCGCCCTGCGATGCAAGTCTTTTCAGGAGAGCGATCTCACGGAACCAGTCGCGCATGGGGCGGGCCGGGATGCCGCCCCAGCGGGCGCCGGGCGGCACGTCGTCGTTGACGCCGCTCGTGGCGGCGATCTGGGCGCCGCGGCCGATGCGCAGGTGGCCCTTCACGGCGACCTGCCCGCCGATGGCTGCGAAGTCCTCCACCGTCGTTGAGCCGGCGATGCCGACCTGGGCGACGATGATGCAATGGCGCCCGATCACCACGTTGTGGGCGATCTGGCAGAGGTTGTCGATCTTCGTCCCCTCGCCGATCACCGTGTCGCGGCTCGCGCCCCGGTCGACCGTCGTGTTGGAGCCGATCTCCACGTCGTCCTGGATGATCACCCGCCCGACCTGCGGCACCTTCAGGTGGCCGCGCGGGCTCATGGCGAAGCCGAACCCGTCCTGGCCGATGCGCACGCCGGGATGCAGGATCACCCGGTTGCCGATGAAGGCATGCGAGACCGTGACGTTCGGCCCGATGGAGCAATCGCGCCCGATCCGCACCTGCGGGCCGATCACCGCCTGGGCTCCGACGACGGTGCCGGCCCCGATCTCGGCGCCCGGTCCGATGACGGCACCCGGATCGACGGTGACGCCGTGCTCCAGCCGGGCGGTCGGGTGGACGAACGAGCCGGGCGAGGTGCCCCTTGCCTCGAAGGACGAGCCGGGGCGCATGGCAGAGGGGAAAAGAAGCCCGAGAACCTCGGCGAAGACCCGGTAGGGTTCGGGCGTGACGATCGCCACCGTCCCGGGCGGCACCTTCGATGCGAACCGCGAGGAGACCAGGCAGGCTCCGGCCCGGCTGCGCACGAGCGCGCCCGCATAGGCTGGGTTGTCCATATAGGCGAGGTCGGCGGGCCCGGCGCTTTCGAGAGGCGCCACGCCATCGAGGCGCCGCTCCCCATCCACCCCGTCGGGCAGCGTGGCGCGCGCCATCTCCGCGACCTGCCGCAAGGAGAGCGTCTGGGTCTGCGGGAAAAAGGTGGGTTCGGTCATCGAGAGGATGATCGAGGGCGCCGCGTGGTGCGCGGCGCCCTGGCGATCAGAAGCGCGAACCGCCCGAGAAGCGGAAGGCCTGGGTCCGGTCGCCGCCGATCTTCACGCCGTTGATGAGCGTGCCCTCATCCTTGGAGAGCGCGAAGGCGTAGTCGAAGCGGATCGGGCCGAGCGGCGACGTCCAGAGTATCGAGGCGCCGACGGACGAGCGAATGTCCTTGCTGTCGCGCACCAGGATGCACTCCTGGGTCGTCGTAGCGCTGAGCGTGCAGGTGCCGGACACCCGGTCGAAGCCCTCAATGAACGTATTGCGGTTCACGTCGAAGGTCGTCGCGCCGTTGTAGCCGAACAGCGTGCCGGCATCCGCGAACACCGCGCCCTTCAGGCCGAGCTCGCGCGGCAGGCCGAAGATCGGGAACTGCACTTCCAGCGAGCCGCCGAAATAGGTCGTGCCGCCGATGGCGTTCGACCGGCTGTCGAGGCTCGAGATGTCGCGCGGGCCGATGCCCGAGGAGGCAAAGCCGCGGACGAGCGACGGGCCGAGGAAGAAGTGATCGACGATGCGCAGGTTGTCGCCGCCGAAGGACTGGATGTGACCCGCCTGGACGCGACCGATACCCACGATGTCTTCGAAGATCTCGTAGTAGTAGCGCGCGTCGCCGGTGGCGCGGAAGTAGCGGGAATCGCCGCCGAGGCCCGCGATATCCGTCTTCAGCTCGGCATAGAGGCCGTTGCGCGGCTCCTTGGTGCTGTCGAGCGAGTTGTAGTTGAAGGTGACGCCCGCGAGCGAGGTGATGGAATCGCCCTGAGATTCCTTGATCGCCAGCGACGCCTCGCCATTGCCTTCGCAGGACAGGCGGTCCGGCGTGCCGTTGAGGTTGAGACCCGTGAAGCCGGCGATCGGGATCGAGCAGTCGTTGAACGGCTGCTTGAAGTCGTTCGGGATCGACAGTTCCTGCTGGTAGAGCGAGTAGCGCAGGGTGACGCCGAACTCTTCCGTGACCGGCAGGCCAAGACGGAGCTGGCCGCCCGTCACGCGGTTTTCGTAGCGGGCGTACTTGGTCTGATCCGAGAACTTCGAGAACAGGTCGAAGCCGGCCGCGAGGCGGTAGCCGAGGAAGTACGGCTCGGTGAACGAGAAGTCGACGCCCTGCGAGCGCTGGCCGTAAGTGCCGGCGAGGCGCACGAACTGGCCGCGGCCGAGGAAGTTCGACTCGGAGACGGAGACCTCGCCGATGAAGCCGTCGGCCGTGGAGTAGCCGCCCGACACCGAGAAGGCGCCCGTGCTCTGATCTTCCACATCCACGTTCACGACGACGCGGTCGGGCGCGGAGCCCGGCTCGTTGGTCACGCGGACGCGCTTGAAATAGCCGAGGTTGTTGAGACGCCGCTCGGCGCGGTCGATCAGAACCTTGTTGTAGGCATCGCCCTCGCCCAGGTCGAACTCGCGACGGATCACGTAGTCCCGGGTGCGGGTATTGCCGCGAACGTTGAGGCGCTCGACGTAAACGCGCGGGCCCTCTTCCACCACGTATCCGAGCTGGATGGTGCGGGTCGCGGGATCGCGGGTGCCGACCGGACGGACCTGCGCGAAGGCATAGCCGCGACGGGCGACCTCGGTGGTCACGTTCTGGAGCGAGCGCTCCACCTGATCGGCGTTGTACACGGCGCCAGCGGACGTCACGACCTGGCTGCGCAGGGCAGCGGTGTCGATGTCCGGGATGCGGGAATCGACGGTGACGGCGCCGACGCGGTACTGCTCACCCTCGGAGACCGCGATGGTGACCACGTAGCCACCGGACGCTTGATCGAACACGGCGTCCGTGGAGAGAATCTGGAAGTCGGCATAGCCGTTCTTCAGGTAGTAGCGGCGGATGAGCTCCTGGTCGGCCGCGAGACGATCCGGATCGTACACGTCCGAGTTCTTGAGGAAGCTCAGGAAGTTCGATTCCGTGGTCGTCATCACGCCGCGCAGGCGGCTCGCCGAGAAGGCGTTGTTGCCGACGAAGCGAATTTCCTTCACGCCCGTCTTGTCGCCCTCGTTGATGGTGAACACCACGTCCACCCGGCCGTTCGGCAGGTCGACGACGCGGGAATTCACCTGGGCGAGGCTGCGGCCGGTGCGGCGGTAGACCTCGAGGATGCGCTGGACGTCCGCCTCGACGATCGCCGGGTTATAGGCCTGGAACGAACGGCTCTGGAGCTCCGCCTCGAGCACCGCGCGCTCGACCCGGCGATTCCCCTCGAACGCCACACGATTGATGATGAGCTGCTGGCTCGCAGCGGTGCGGCGGCCTGGAGCGGCCTGCTGCGCCAAAGCCGCTTCCGCAACCGAGAGGCCCGCCACGAGCGCGGAAATCGCGACAGCAGCAGTTCTTGCCGATTTGCGCCGGCGGGTCGTCTTCGTCGACATCATCAACTGGCCCGTCTCTGTTTATCTTTGTTCCACCGCGGGAAGGCTCCGCAGTCGGAGGCAATTGACTCCAACCTTATCGGTTCGACCCGCTTGTACAAAGTTTCCCCGCCATTGCAAACGGCGGTTCGTCCACCCGGGCGGCATTTTTGCCCGCCCGTGTCGTCCGTGTCACGTCCCACGGGCCATAAATGACGAACCAAGGTGAACAAGATCATTCCAGGTGGCGAACAGCATCAGCATGGCAACCAGGGCGAAGCCGATCCGGAAGCCGATCTCCTGCGCCCGATCGCTTAGGGGACGCCCGCGCACGGCCTCGATGCCATAGAAGAGAAGGTGTCCGCCATCGAGCATGGGAACCGGAAAAAGGTTAATCAGGCCAATGGATACGGAGAGCACCGCCACGAGGCCGATGAGCCCCGGCACGCCGCCCAAATTCGCCACCTGACCGGAGACCTGGGCGATCCGGATCGGACCCGAGAGCTGGTCCGTCGATTCGCGGCCGGTCACCAGCTTGCCGAGGTAATTGAAGGTGCGGTCGACCACGTACCAGGTCTCTCCCACCCCGGTCTTCAGGGCGCCGAGGGGCGAGAAATAGACGCGGCGGACCGCATTCGGGTCACGGGTCGCCTGGAGGCCGAGAAGTCCGATTCGCTGCTTGCCGAACGGAGTGGTCTGTTCCCTGAGGTCGGGAACGGCCGTCAGGGTGACGGGCTGGCCGGCGCGCTCGACCACGAAGGTCAGCTCGTCGCCGGGGCTTCCGTTCACCCAGCGCTGCATCTCGCTGAAGCTCTCGATCCGGGTTCCGTTGATGGACAGGATGAGGTCGTTCGGCTGGAACCCGGCCCGCTCGGCCGCGCTGCCCGCCTGCACGGCCTCGAGCCGGGGCTCCAGGACGTTGCGGCCGGAGAAGTAGCTGATGCCCGCGAAGATCAGGATCGCGAGGATGAAGTTGGCGATCGGCCCGGCCGCCACGATGGCCGCCCGCTGGGCGACACTCTTGTGTGGAAAGCTCACCGACCGCTCGCTGGCCGACATCCGGTACCCGGCCTCGGTGTCCGGCACGCTCGCCGCGTTCATGTCGCCCACGAATTTCACATAGCCGCCGAGGGGAATGGCGGAGATCTTCCAGCGGGTCCCGTGCCGGTCGTTCCAGCCGATGAGTTCCGGCCCGAACCCGATGGAGAAGGCGGTCACGCCGACGCCGCAGCGCCGCCCGACCCAGAAATGCCCGAACTCGTGCACGAACACGACCACCGACAGCACCGCGAGAAAGGAGATCAAGGTCAACGCGAGCGACCCGGTCGCCCCGCTGATCATGGCAAGAATGTCCATCACCACCTCATCCGCCCGTCAGGGCGCCAATTCTACAGCCGATGACCCTTCAGGAGTCTTACGGCACCAATTCCTTGCCCGCCGGCAGCAGCCCTACGGCCGCGAGGCCGCTCCGTCGCCCTACGGCGCCGACGCCATCATGGCCGGCAGCAGCTCCCGGGCAGCTTGCCGCGCCTCGGCATCGAAAGCCAGGGCCTCCTCAACCGTGGCGGGTGAGCCCCAGGCCCGGCCCGCCAGACGAGAGCAGACGCTCTCGACCGTGTCGGATACCCCGTAAAAGCCGATCTGCCCTGCCATATAGGCCGCGACCGCGATCTCGTTGGCGGCGTTGAGCACCGTCGGCATCGCGCCACCGGCGCGCAGCGCCGACCGAGCCAGGGCGAGGCACGGGAAACGGGCTTCGTCGGGGCGCTCGAACGTTAAGCGTGAGATCGCGGCAAGATCGAGACGGGGCAGGTCCATGGGGACCCGGTGCCGGTGTCGCAGGGCGTTGGCGATCGGCACCTTCATGTCCGGAAGCGCGAGCCCAGCGGTCAGCGCGCCGTCGCTCCACTGGACGAGCCCATGGACGATGGCCTCCGGATGGACCAGCACGTCGAGCCGCTCGTCCGGCAGGCCGAAGAGGTGGTGCGCCTCGATGAGCTCGAGGCCCTTGTTCATCAGCGTCGCGGAATCGATGTTGATCTTCGACCCCATGGACCAGACCGGGTGCTTTCCGGCCTCGGCGGCCGGCGCCGCCGCGATCCGCTCGCGCGGCGTCGTCCGGAACGGGCCGCCGGTCGCCGTGATGGTCGCCGTCACCACGTCCTCGATGGAGCCGGCCGCCAAGGCCTGATCGAGGGCATTGTGCTCGGAATCCACCGGCATGACCTCGGCGCCGATGCGGCGGGCGTCGCGCATGAAGGCCTCGCCCGCGCAGACGAGGCTCTCCTTGTTGGCGATGGCGATGCGCCGGCCAGCCTTCAGGGCCGCATGGGTCGGCCTCAGGCCGGCGGTGCCGCTGATGGCGGCCAGAACCAGATCGGCCGGGCGGTCCACCGCCTCCATGACGGCCGTGTCCCCCGCCCCGCAGGCGATCCCGCTCCCGAAAAGCTCGGCCCTCAGGTCCGGGAGCGCGCGCTCGTCGGCGACGGCCGCGTAGCGGGCGCCGAGATCCCGGGCGAGGGCCGCGAGCGCCCGGGTGTCCCGCCCGCCGACCACGGCCTCCACGGCGAACGCGTCCCGGTGGGCCCGCACCACCTCGGCCGTCGAGCGGCCGACGGATCCGGTGGCGCCGAGGATCGTGAGGGACCGGGCCATCAGGCGAGCCGGGCCGCGAGAAGCGCCACGCCGACGAGCGCGGCGACGGCCCAGAACCCGTCGAGGCGATCCATGACGCCGCCATGGCCCGGGATGAGCCGGCTTGAATCCTTCACGTCGAACCTCCGCTTCATGGCCGATTCCGCGAGATCCCCGAGCTGGCTCGCCACGGAGGCGATGGCCGAGACCGCCAACACCACCACAGGGCTCGCCGGGGGCGTCCAGCCGAACCGCTCGCCGGCGAGCGCCACCGCAAGGCCGCTCAGGGTTCCGGCAAGAAGGCCGCCGAAGAAGCCCGACCAGGTCTTCTTCGGGCTGACCCGCGGCCAGAGCTTGGGCCCGCCAAAGCGGCGCCCGGTGAAATAGGCCGCCACATCCGTCGTCCAGACCACGGCGAACATCCACAACAGCCCCACGAGCCCGAGTTCGGGATGATCCCGGACGAGCGGTGGGATGAGGCAGATGACGGCCGCATAGACGAACCCGGCCAGGGACCAGTAGCGGTCCCGGGACTGGCGCTCGAGGGAGGCGCCAAGGAGCGCCCCGATGCCGGCCACGAGGGAAAAGGCCGCGAGGCTGCCCTCGGTGAGGTAGAGGAATGTGAGGAGACCCAGCGTCGCGCCGAGCACCGCCTGGATCGGCAGACGGGGCTCGACCCGGCTCATGGCGATCCACTCGGCCATGATGGCCGTGCCGGCAAACAGCCAGAACAGGGCGAAGGGCCAGCCTCCGTAGATCGTGGCGAAGATCGCCACGGGCGCGAGCACGAGCGCCGACAGCACCCGGGTGGCGAGTTCGCTGCGGGGCGAACCGGCCCGATGCGGGGATAGGGGTGAGGAAGGACCGGCGCCGCTGCCCATGAGCGTCACGGGCCCGTCAGCTCGCTTGCGCGCTGAGGCCGCCGAAGCGGCGGTCGCGCCGGGCATATTCGTCGATCGCCGCCTTGAAGGCCGCGTGGTCGAAGTCAGGCCAGAAATCGGGCAGGAACACGAACTCCGCGTAAGCGGTCTGCCAGGTCAGGAAGTTCGAGACCCGCTGCTCGCCCGAGGTCCGAATGACGAGATCCGGGTCCGGGATCCCATGGGTGTCGAGGGCGGCGTCCACGGTGTCGAGGTCGATCGCGCCGGGCTCCAGCTCCCCTGCCCTCACCCGCTCGGCCAAGGCGCGCATGGCCCGGACGATCTCCTGCCGGCCGCCGTAATTGAAGGCGATCACCAGGGTGAGCCCGGTATTGCGGGCGGTGAGCTCCTCGGCCTCGGCCAGCAGGGCCCGGATATCGGGCGCGAGATCCGCCCGCTCGCCGATGATCCGCACCCGCACATTGGCGGTGTGCAGCTGGGCCAGATCGTTCCGGACGAAGAACTTAAGGAGGCCCATGAGGTCGGCGACCTCCTGGGCCGGCCGCCGCCAGTTCTCGGAGGAGAAGCTGTAGACCGTCAGGTAGCGGATGCCGAGGTCCCCGGCCGCCCGCACCGCACGGCGGATCGCCTCGACGCCCCGGCGATGCCCCTCGATCCGGGGCAAGCCGCGGCGCGCGGCCCAGCGGCCGTTGCCGTCCATGATGATGGCGACATGGGTCGGCACGCCGTCAGCCGGATCGGGACTGGCCATGGAGTTCGCCGACACGTTCGCTTCGCCGCTCATCATCCTCTCGGGGTCATGCGGGCCGCCAGACCTGCAAGGTCTTCTCGCGATCCGCTCGGGGTCATGCGGATCGCCAAACCCGCACGGTCTTCCCGCGATCCGCTCAGGGCCATGCGGGCGCACGGGCCTTCGCGATCACATCGCGATCCGCTCGCGATCACGCCGGTCCTTAGACCTGCATGATCTCCTTTTCCTTGACGGCCAAGGCCTTGTCGATCTCCTCGATGGCCTGGTCGGTCGCCTTCTGCACCAGCTCGCCCTGACGCTTCTCGTCGTCCTGGCTGATGGCGGAGTCCTTTTCGAGCTTCTTCAGGAGGTCGAGACCGTCGCGGCGCACGTGGCGCACGGCGACGCGGGCCTCTTCCGCGTATTTGTGGGCAACCTTCACCATCTCCTTGCGGCGCTGCTCGTTCATCTCGGGGATGCGCAGGCGGATGGTCTGGCCCTCGGTCTGGGGGTTGAGGCCAAGGTCGGATTCCCGGATCGCCTTCTCGACGGCGCTCACCATGCCCCGGTCCCAGACCTGGACGCTGAGGAGCCGCGGCTCCGGCACGTTCACGTTGGCGACCTGGGTCAGCGGCGTCACGGAGCCGTAGGCATCCACCTGGATCGGATCGAGCAGGCTCGGGGAAGCGCGGCCGGTGCGCAGGCCGCCGAGATCGTGCTTGAACGCGTTGATGGCGCCCGTCATGCGGCGCTTCACGTCTTCCAGGTCAAAGGTCGTCACGGCCATTGGGGTTTCCCTCATAGGTCAGCGGTTGAAACGGGCTTACGCCTCCAGGATCGCGGCTTCAAGGGGCGTGTTGCCTGAACGGACAGGCGAAAACGGAGGCGAAGCGAGGTGTCGGCAGGTCCCTACGGTTCTGGGTTGCCCGAACCGGGCATCAAGGGGCCACGGTGGTCGCGGGAGCTTTTCCGGTGAGAATGGCCGTGACCGAGCTCGGCGCGTGAACGCTGCCCACGATGATGGGGAGCCGGTTCTCGCGGGCAAGGGCGAAGGCCGCGGTATCCATCACCTTCAGGTCCCGGGCGATGGCTTCGTCATGGGTGAGGCGGTCGTAGCGGACAGCGCTCGGGTCCTTCTTCGGGTCGGCCGAATAGACCCCGTCCACCTGCGTTGCCTTCAGCACCGCGTCGCAACGCAGCTCGGCCGCGCGGAGCACGGCCGAGGTATCCGTGGTGAAGAACGGGTTGCCGGTGCCGCCCGCAAGCACCACCACCTGCCCCTTGTCGAGATGGTGGAGCGCCGGCTGGCGGGCATAGGTCTCGCAGATCGTGGGCATGGACACCGCCGACATGGTGCGGGCCTGCACGCCGGCCGCATTGAGGGCCGTCTCCAGGGCCAGGGAGTTCATGACGGTCCCGAGCATGCCCATGGAATCGGCGGTCGGGCGGTCGATCCAGCCGGCCGCGCTCATGCGGGCGCCGCGGATGATGTTGCCGCCGCCGATCACGAGTGCGATCTCGAATCCGGCCCGGGTCGCCTGGGCAAGGTCCTCGGCGAGGCCCGAAAGGGTCTGGGGATCGAGCCAGTAACCGTCGGGGGCCATCAGCGCCTCGCCCGAGAGTTTCACCAGCACCCGCTTCACGTTTGCCGTCACGGTCCCCTCCCCTGTGCCCCGCCGGGGTCACGAGCGTCGTCCGCCCGGATCCGGTCTTCGTCGGGCCGGCCCATCCGGGAGCTTCTGCCCCGCGACCGGTCCCACTCAAGGAAACGGCGGCTCGTGGCCGCCGTTTCATCGTGTCGTCCGTTAGGCCTTCAATCCGGCCTGGGCGGCGACTTCGGCCGCGAAGTCAGGGGCCTCTTCCTTCTCGATGCCCTCGCCGAGGGCGTACCGGACGAAGCCCTTGATGGAGACGGGCTTGCCCGCCTTCGCCTCGGCTTCCTTCAGGATCTGCGCCACGGTCTTCGAGGAATCGTGCACGAAGGGCTGCTCCAGGAGGGTGACCTCCTTGTAGTAGCTCTTGAGGCCGCTCTCGACGATCTTCTGCATCACGTGATCGGGCTTGCCCGCGTTCTTGTCGCGCAGGATCGCGCTCTCGCGCTCCACCGTCGCCGCGTCGACGCCCGAGGCGTCGAGGGCCACCGGGTTCGTGGCGGCCACGTGCATGGCGATCTGGCGGCCGAGCGGGCCGAGCGTCGTCGCATCGCCCTCGGACTCGAGCGCCACGAGGACGCCGATCTTGCCGAGACCCTCGGTCACCGCGTTGTGCACGTAGGTGGCGATCACGCCCTTCGACACTTCGAGCTTCTGGAGGCGGCGGAGCGTCATGTTCTCGCCGATGGTGGCGATGAGCTCCTGGAGCCGGTCCTTCACGGTCGTCTGCGAGCCCGGGAAGTGGGCGGTCTCGAGGGACTCGATGGTGCCGTTGCCCATGAGGCCGATCTTGGCGGCTTCGCGCACGAAGGCCTGGAACTGGTCGTTGCGGGCGACGAAGTCGGTCTCGGAATTCACCTCGAGGATCGTCGCGTGATGGCCCGACGATTCCACGGCGACGAGGCCCTCGGCGGCGACGCGGCCGGCCTTCTTGGCGGCCTTGGAGAGGCCCTTCTTGCGCAGCCAGTCGATCGCGGCCTCGATGTCCCCGCCCGTCTCGTTGAGGGCGTTCTTGCAGTCCATCATGCCGGCGCCAGTCGCCTCGCGCAGCTCCTTCACCATCGCCGCGGTAATGTTTGCCATGGCTCGTCCTTTCAGGGATTCAGATATGGGGAGCCCGGCGCTCGTGGCGAACGCCGGGCTGAAGATGGAGTGGGTCGGATGTCGCGCGGGACGGCGACATCCTCAAGACAGCAGGCGTTACGCGGCCTCGATCATGGCGCGGGCCTGGGCCACCCAGCCGTCACGCTCGATGCGGCCGTTCAGCTTCACCTGCTGATCGATCGACTGGATGTCGTTCGCCTGCATGGCGGCCAGCTGCCAGTAGTGGAAGATGCCGGCTTCGTTGAGCTTCTTCTCGAGCTGCGGGCCGACGCCGTTGAGCTTGGTGAGGTCGTCCGGAGCGCCGCGGGGAGCGGCCAGGAGCTCGAACGCCTCGGTCTGCTCGGCGGCGGCGGGAGCGCCGGCCTCGTTCGCCGGGAGCTCTTCCATCATCGGGTTCTCGGAAGCGCCCACGTCGATGCCCGAGGAGCCCTGACCGCGGGAGATGCCGTCCAGCGCCGCGCGGGCGACGAGGTCGCAGTAGAGGTTGATCGCGCGGCCCGCGTCGTCGTTGGCCGGGACCGGGAAGGTGATGCCGTCCGGATCGCAGTTCGTGTCAACGATGGCGGCCACCGGGATCCCGAGGCGCTTGGCCTCCTGGATGGCGAGCTGCTCCTTGTTGGTGTCGATCACGAAGATCAGGTCGGGCGTGCCGCCCATGTCCTTGATGCCGCCGAGAGCCCGCTCGAGCTTCTCCTTCTCGCGGGCGAGCATCAGGCGCTCCTTCTTGGTGAGGCCCTGGCCGCCGCCGGCGAGGATCTCGTCCACCTTGCGCAGGCGGGCGATGGAGCCGGAGATGGTCTTCCAGTTGGTGAGCATGCCGCCGAGCCAGCGGGAGTTCACGAAATACTGGGCCGAGCGCTTGGCCGCATCGGCCACGGAATCGGCCGCCTGACGCTTGGTGCCCACGAAGAGCACGCGGCCGCCGCCGGCGACCGTGTCGCTCACGGCCTGGAGGGCGCGGTGCAGCATCGGAACCGTCTGGGCGAGGTCGATGATGTGGATGTTGTTGCGGGTCCCGAAGATGAACTGGGACATCTTGGGGTTCCAGCGGTGGGACTGGTGACCAAAGTGGGCGCCGGCTTCCAGCAGCTGACGCATCGAGAACTCAGGAATCGCCATTTATCTTCTCCGGTTGAGCCTCCGCGGAGCAGTGGACCGGCTTGGCCGGCCACCGGGGATTGCCTCATTGAATCATGAGGCAGGCTCCGCGTGTGGAATGGGCGGGCCTATACGCGGAAAGTTCAACGGATGCAAGCCGTTCCTGGGGCCGCAGCCGGGCGTCCGGGACCGAGCCTACCACGCTTTCGCGGCCATCGCTCTCCGGCGTTCCGCCCAAACCCGTGGAGCCCAACCTCCATGATCCACGGAGCGGCACCGACCTCGCCGAATTTCCTGCTGCCCGGGAAAGCTTCGCCTGATAGGGAAGTCCCGTGTCGGACTTCCGCCAAGCCCTCCTCACCGCGGCCGCCCTCGTCATCGAGGGCGATCGCGAGCTTCTCGGCATCATCGCCCTGTCCCTGCGGGTGAGCCTCACGGCCACCGCGATCGCCTTCCTGATCGGGGTGCCGCTCGGGGTCGCGCTGGCGGTCGGCCGCTTTCCGGGCCGGCGCGTCGGGATCGTGGTGACGAACGCCCTGCTCGGCCTGCCGCCCGTCGTGGTGGGGCTCGTGGTGTATCTGCTCCTCTCCCGCTCCGGCCCCCTCGGATCCGCGGGGCTCCTCTTCACGCCCGCCGCCATGATCGTCGCGCAGGCGGTCCTCGGGATCCCCATCGTCACCGCTCTCGCCCATCGCGGCGTCGAGCCGCTCTGGCGCGACTACCGGGATCCGCTGCGGATCGACGGGGCGACCCGGTGGCGGGCTGGGCTCGAACTGGTCCGGCTCGGCCGCGGCGTGCTGCTCACGGCCTTCCTCGCCGCCTTCGGCCGCGCAATCGCCGAGGTCGGCGCGATCATCGTGGTGGGGGGCAACATCCGCGGCTTCACCCGCACCATGACGACGACCATCGCGCTCGAAACGAGCAAGGGCGAGTTGGCGCTCGCCCTCGCCCTCGGGCTGATCCTCGTGGCGATCAGCCTCGCGGTGAGCGCGCTCGCTTTCGCCATCGGCCGCATCGGCGAGCGGGCCTGAACGTTCAGCCTCGCGGTGAGCGCGCTCGCCTTCGCGCTCTGCCCTATCGGCGAGCGGGCCCGAGCCTCACGACAGGTCGATCTCGGTCTCGACCACGTGCCGGAGCGGCGCATCCTCGGATGTCAACGTCATGGTCAGGCGCAGGCGCTGGCCGTTCGCCTGCCCCTCGCGCACCACCCGCTCGATCTCCCGCTGCGAGGTGACGCCCACCTCCTTCAGGAACTTGCGGATCGCCATGTTGAACTTCTCGTCGTCCATGAGGTGCTCCTTCACGAGCGCGTCGCACCGCCCGCATGGGGGAAGAAGAGCTGCTGCCCGTCGATCCTGTAATCGGCGATCGCCTTCTGGCCCTCGCCCGACACGAGCCAATCCACGAAGGCCTGCCCCTCCGCGGCCTTGACGGTCGGGTGCCGGGCCGGGTTCACGAGCATCACGCCGTAGGGGTTGAAGAGCCGCCGGTCGCCTTCCACGAGCACAGCAAGGTCGCCGCGGTTCTTGAAGGAGAGCCAGGTTCCGCGATCGGCGAGCACATAGGCGTTCTGCGCGGAGGCGGTGTTGAGAGCAGGCCCCATGCCCTGCCCGATCTCCCGGTACCACTCGCCCCGGATCGCAGGCAGGTCGAGTCCCGATTCCTTCCAGAGGCGCAGTTCCGCCGCATGGGTGCCCGAGCGGTCGCCGCGCGACACGAAGGGCGCCTTTGCGGAGGCGATCCGGCGCAAGCCCTCCGCCGCGTCCTGGCCTGCGGCCTTCGCCGGATCGGCCTTCGGCCCCAGCAAAACGTAGTCGTTGTACATGACGGGCAGGCGCTTCGTCGCGAAGCCCTCGCGGACGAAGGCTTCCTCGGCCGCAAGATCGTGCACGAGCACCACATCCGCATCGCCGCGACGACCGATGTCGAGGGCTTGGCCCGTGCCGACCGCGACGATCCTGACCGCGATGCCGGTCCTTGCCGTGAAGCGCGGCAGCAGGTGGGCGAAAAGGCCCGATTGCTCGGTCGAGGTGGTGGAGGCGACCGTGATGGAGCGCTCCTGCGCCACCGCGACGGCGGGTGCGAGGGCAAGCGCGACGAGGCATCCGAGGAGACGACGGCGAGTCGACATGCGGGGCTCCTGTTCGACCCGCACCATACCGGCTCGAACGAAGGCCGCAAGCCTTTGCGGCAACTCAGGAATCCGGGTCCATTCCATAAGGCGAGGTTATGCCCCGCCCCGCATCAATTCACCTGGACGTCCACCACGCCGGGCACCGCGCGGAGCGCGCCGGCCACCTGGGGCGAGGCCATGTAGCGACCGGGGAGCTTGACCTCCACCTCCTGCTTCACGTCGTCGAGGATGAGGATGAGGGTCACCTCCCCCTCGCCTTTCCCCTTGAGACGCTCCTGCACGCTCACGATCGGCTTCTCGTCCCGCAGGAAGATGCGCATGCCCTTCTGGTGCTTGGCGACCGCGTCGTCGAGACGTTCCGCGAGCCCGATGCGCGCCCGCACCTCTTCGCCCTCGACGCCCGCCTGCAGGATGAGCAGCACGGCGCTGCCGGGCTCCAGGATATCCCGGTATTGCTGCAGGCCCTCGGAGAACACGATGGCCTCGAAATGCCCCGTCTGGTCCGACAGGTTGATGATGCCCATCTTGTTGCCGGTCTTGGTGCGCCGCTCCGTCCGGTCGAGCACGGTCGCCGCGACCTTGCCGACCGAGTTGCCCGCCTTCACGGAGCGGCAGAAATCCACCCAGCTCTGCACGTTGAGGCGCTTCAGGAGATCGCCGTATTCGTCGAGCGGGTGGCCGGACAGGAAGAATCCGACCGCATCGTATTCCCGCTGCAGCCGCTCGGAGGCCGGCCAGGGATCGTAAGGCGGGATGCGCAGCTGCACGTCGCCGGACGCGACCCCTCCGAACATGTCCATCATGCCGCCCGCGGAGGCCTCCGCGGCCTGCTGGGCGAGGCTCATCATGGCATCGACGGCCGCGCAGGCCTTGGCGCGCTCCGGTTCGAGTTCGTCGAGGGCTCCGGCGGCGATCAGGTTCTCGAGGGTGCGCTTGTTGAACATGCGCGGGTTGATGCGCCGCGCGAGATCCGCCAGGTCCTTGAACGGCGCGTCGCCCCGGACCTCGATGAGGGACTCGATGGCCTGGCGCCCGACGCCCTTGATGGCGGCGAGCGCGTAGCGGATCGCGCCGTTGCCCTGCGCATCGTAGGACACGTCGAACACCACGCCCGAGCGGTTGATGGAGGGCGGCTCCACCTTGATGCCGAGGCGCTGCGCCTCGCGGCGGAATTCCGCGAGCTTGTCGGTGTTGTCGAGGTCCATGGTCATGGACGCGGCCAGGAACTCGACCGGGTGGTTCGCCTTGAGATAGGCGGTCTGGAACGCGACAAGCGCGTAGGCGGCCGCGTGGCTTTTGTTGAAGCCGTAATCGGCGAACTTGGCGAGAAGATCGAAGATCTCGTTCGCCTGCGCCTTGGGCACCTCGTTCTTCACGCAGCCCGACACGAAGCGCTCCCGCTGCGCGTCCATCTCCGCCTTGATCTTCTTGCCCATGGCGCGGCGCAGGAGGTCGGCATCGCCGAGGGAGTAGCCCGCCAGCACCTTGGCGACCTCCATCACCTGCTCCTGGTAGACGATGATGCCGAAGGTCTCCCTCAGGATCGGCTCGAGCTTGGGGTGCGGATACCAGTCCTTCTTGTTGTGCTCGTCCTTGCCGAGCTTGCGCGCGCAATAGACCGGGATGTTGGCCATAGGGCCCGGACGGTAGAGCGCCACGAGCGCGATGATGTCCTCGAAGCGGTCGGTCTCCATCTCGACCAGCGCCTTGCGCATGCCCGCGCTTTCCACCTGGAACACGCCGACGGTCTCGCCGCGCCGCAGGGGCTCGTAGGTTTTGGCATCGTCGAGGGGCAGCGCCGACAGATCGATCTCGATGCCCTTGCGGCGGATGAGGTCGACGGCGCGGCGCAGCACCGTGAGGGTCTTGAGGCCGAGGAAGTCGAACTTCACGAGGCCCGCCTGCTCGACCCATTTCATGTTGTACTGGGTCACCCGCATCCCGGTCTTCGGATCGCGGTAGAGCGGCACCAATTCCTCGAGCGGCCTGTCGCCGATCACGACGCCGGCGGCGTGCGTGGAGGCGTGCCGGTGCAGGCCCTCGAGCTTTTGCGCGATCTCCGTGAGCCGCGCCACCACGGGCTCCTCGGCGATGGCGGCCTGGAGCTTCGGCTCGCCCTCGATCGCCTGCTTCAAGGTCACCGGGTTGGCGGGGTTCTGCGGCACGAGCTTGGTGAGCTTGTCCACCTGGCCGTAGGGCATCTCCAGAACGCGCCCGACGTCGCGCAGCACGCCGCGCGCGAGAAGCGTGCCGAAGGTGATGATCTGCGCGACCTGCTTCTCGCCGTAGCGCTTCTGCACGTACTGAATCACCTGCTCGCGCCCATCGACGCAGAAGTCGATGTCGAAGTCGGGCATCGAGACGCGCTCGGGGTTGAGGAAGCGCTCGAAGAGCAGGCCGAAGCGAAGCGGATCGAGGTCCGTGATGGTGAGCGCGTAGGCGACGAGCGATCCGGCGCCCGAGCCGCGGCCCGGCCCCACCGGAATATCGTGCTCCTTCGCCCATTTGATGAAGTCCGCCACGATGAGAAAGTAGCCCGGGAACTTCATCTTCGTGATGACGTCGATCTCGTAGGCGAGGCGGTCCCGGTAGTTCTGCTCGGTCAGCCCGGGCGCGGTCCCGTGCGCATCGAGGCGCTTGCGAAGCCCCTCCTCCGCCTGCCGCCGCAGCTCCTCGCCCTCGTCGAGCAGGACGCCGTCCGCCTCGGTGCCGAAGGACGGCAGGATGGGCTTGCGGGTCGAGACCCGGTAGGCGCAGCGCATGGCGATCTCGACGGAGGCCTGCAGGGCATCCGGCAGATCCGCGAAGAGCTTCATCATCTCGGCGCGGGTCTTGAAGTTGTGCTCGCGGGAGAGACGCCGGCGCGTTTCGTCCGAGACGATGCGGCCCTCCGCGATGGCGAGCAGCGCGTCGTGGGCCTCGTAGTCGGAGACCTTGCCGAAGAAGGGCTCGTTGGCGGCAACGAGGGGCAGCCCGTTGCGGTCCGCAAGCGCGATGAGATCCGCCTCCACCCGCCGCTCGTCGTCGAGATTATGGCGCTGGATCTCCACATAGAGCTGGTCGCCGTAGATCGTCTTGAGGTGATCGAGACGCGCCTGGGCGAGCTCGCCCTTGCCTTGCCGCAGGGCCTGATCGAGCGGTCCCGTGAGGCCGCCCGTGAGCGCGATCACGCCCTCCGCATAGTCGCCGAGGATCGCCGCCGCGACGCGTGGCGGATCGCCGAGCGGCACATCGAAATAGGCGCGGCTCGCGAGGCGCGTGAGGTTGCGGTAGCCCTCCTCGCTCTGGGCGAGCAGGACGATGTTGGCGCATTGCGGCACGCTCCCGCGCACGGTCGGGTCCGCCTCCTCGAAACAGACGAGGAGCTGGATGCCGGCGATGGGCTGGATGCCCATGCCGGCGAGCTTTTCGGAGAATTCGAGCGCGCCGAACAGGTTGTTCGTGTCGGTCAGCGCCAGCGCCGGCTGCTTGTCCGCCGCCGCCAGCTTCGCGAGGTCGCCGATCTTCAGCGCGCCTTCGAGGAGCGAGTAGGACGAGTGCACATGGAGGTGCACGAAACCGATTTCAGAAAGAATACGCGACATCGGTGTCCGGCCCGGATGAAAGCTGTCGGGAGAACAACGACCATCGCAGGAGTTCGGCTGACTCGCGAGACCAGACTCCTGTGGATTACGCGGGGATCACAGGCTTGGAGAAAGAATCAGCGCCCATAGTGCAACGGCGCCACAGAACGTCATGAGCGACGTGATCTCCGCGACGGTGGTCAGGGCTGTGCGCAACATGGTGGGCTCCTTGTTCCTATGATGTTCATAGTTGTTCGTGTTCTGTTCTGAGTAAAGACAGGAAACGGGCTGTCTATCCGCATGGTTGATGAAGGGTTAGCGCACGCTCTTCCCGCTCGATGCCGGGCCCTCGCCAGAACGGGGGCATCCGCGATCGACGAGAAGCGCCCCTCGTCGGCGGGTCTCCCGACGAACGTTCCTTCTTTGTTCTTGACTTTATGCCTAACCTGTGCTGTTGTGGGTGTACTCCTCTCCATCTGAGGGAGCCGCCGTGATCACCGGATCTGTGGGGCGGAGGGGAGGCGGTCCTGTGGGAGGAGCCCGGTGGCTTCTCTCCCGGGCGGCCGATGCGACGCAAGGCT